>CAZRCZ010000010.1:0-159854 GCA_964598765.1 uncultured Candidatus Sumerlaeota bacterium
TCACCTGGCGGTACCCCTACTCTGAACCGTCAACTTTTTTCAGGACGAGAGAACGGAAGCCACGCAAGTTCTCACGCTCATCGAAAGCGCACGCAAAAAGGGTCGCCATCAGTTGGTTCAAAGAAACTTCAAAAGAGCACATTCGTCGGATGCACGATCTCGCAAGGATCCTTGAAGCCCACGGCCTTCAGGTTGATATGGTTGTAACTCAGCGTCCCGGATATGTTGTGTATGAAGATGATTTCCAAGTGACAGCGGAACCCTTTAACGAAACCAAGACCTGATGAATATAGCGGGCCGGGGATCAACGGGGCGAGAACGGCCCATTGCTCGTCGGTCAGATCGGTCGAGTAAGGGGGACGATACATCAGCGGGAATTCCTTGAAGAACAGCAAGAACAGGATGAAGACGCCGCGCCAACGCGCGGCCACCGAAATCATTGAATATCCAAGGCTTATGCGTCAACATGACTTGTTGGACACGCTCTCAGCGATTTTTACGATCACCGCGAGGAAATCATGAAAAGTGTCTGGGAGGAAACAGCGCTCGCCGAGCAAATGAGGCGGGACATTCCCTCAAAAATCCAAATGAAGCGATCCGACGAGGCTTACCAAAATATGGCCAAGGATCGAGGGCGCGAATCCCAAGCTCTTGAGTGGGCGGAAGGAACCCTTGGAGACGCGCAATAAATCTCGGTGAAACCACACGGCTAAATTTTGATCCCTCTTGCAAACGCCTCCGGCGCGGGGCAAGATTGAAACGTGACTTCCGCGGTCCTGAATAATCTTTTCAAACTTTCAGCGGACAAGCGGGCGGACCTTGCCCTTGCGCTCTGGGAAAGTCTGGATGAAAGCCAACGCGAGGCGGAGTTTCGGCTTTCACCGGAGCAGACCGCGCTTTTGGATCGCCGCTGGCGCGAGCATCTCTCCGATCCCAAATCGGCCATTCCTTGGACTGAAGTTCGCCGCAAATCCAAAAGAATTTGATCTTGCCGCAAAGATCGCAAAAAGCACAAAATCACCCCGCATGAAACTTTTCTTCGCTCTGTGCTCTCTGTGGCTCCTCTCCGGCTTCTGCATCGCCGCCGGGCCGGACGCCCCAGATTCCCAACATCAAGTCCCGCCGACGGAACCCGAAAAGGCTCTCGCCGGAATTCGCGTACCCGAAGGATTTGAAATCACGCTCTTCGCCTCCGAACCGCAAATCCGCAAACCGATCGCCATGGCGTTCGACGAGCGCGGGCGCATGGTCATCGCCGAGGCGCATGAATATCCTCTCGGTCCGGCTCCCGGAGAAAAACCGTCCGACACGATCAAAATCCTCGAGGACACCGACGGCGACGGCAAGGCCGACAAGATCAGCGTCTTCGCCGACGGTCTCAACATCCCCGACGCGGTCGCGTGCGGCCACGGCGGCATCTACGTCGCCGAAGCCCCCAATCTCTGGTTCATGCAGGACACCGACGGCGACGGCAAAGCGGACGTAAAAAAAAAATCCTGACCGGCTTCGGCACGCAGGATTCGCATCACTTGGTCCACGGACTGGTCTGGACGCCCGAGGGCAAACTGATGATGAATCAGGGATGCTCGACGACCTCCAAAATCCGCGCCGTCGGCGTTGACGGCGTCGAGCGCGAATGGGATCTGAAGGAGGGGGATTTCTTCCGTTGTTGGCCCGACGGAACCGGATTTGAAATCATCTTTCACGGATTCACCAATTGCTGGGGCTACGATTGGGACGACTACGGCAATTGGATCTGCAACGACAATGAAGGCCCTCATCTGATTCATCTGGTCGAGGGGGGCGATTACGGTTTTTCCCTCACCAACCGCCACGACGGCAAACCCGGAACGCTTCCGGGGATCGAAACCGACCACACGCAACATTACGGCTATCTCGTCCAATCGGAGCTGACGATCTATTCCGGCGACGCCTTCCCGAAGGAATATCAGGGGAACGTCCTGCAGGGCGCGCCGAACCTGCACAAGGTCATCCGTGATTCGCTGGAGGAGCGCGGCGCGACCTTCTTCGGAACGATGGAGGGGGATTTGACGTCGAGCGACGACCTCTGGCATCGCCCGATCGCGCTGACCGTCGGACCCGACGGCGCGGTCTATATGATTGATTGGTATAACGAAATCCTCGCGCACGTCGAGCATCCGCTCGATAGTCCCCGGCGCGACAAAACGAGGGGGCGCATTTATCGGATCGCGTGGAAAACCGCGCCGAAGTTCAAGCCTCCCGATCTGCGCAAGGCGACGCCCGAAGATCTGATCGCCAATCTGCGATCCGACAACAAATGGCTCCGGCGAACGTCGCAACGGGTGTTGGCGGAGCGACTCGCGTCGGAACATATTGAAAAATCTAACCTGTTGAGGCTACTCAAAGCCGATGAAACTTCCCGAACGCGTTGTCATGTTCTCTGGACGCTCGAAGAAGTTCATCACGGCGATGTTGAATTGATTAAAGCGGCAACCACCCTTCGGGATTTGGACGACTCCATCCAACGATCCCTTGATGATGGGGACGCGCACGTTCGAGCAGTGGCTCTGCGGATAGCTCAGCACGCCGATCCTCGAAGGGAATTCGCCATTCTGTCGGAGACCGAAAGCACGGTCATTGGCGCTCATATGGAATTTTTCGTTGGTGAAGAACTGGATGGATTCAGTAAACAAGTCTTTGGTCTAACCCAAGATTCCAATGATTTTGTCAAATTTGAAGCCGCCACCTTAATCTCCAAATTGCCCTCGTCAATGCCTATTGAGAAGGCGACGGATTTAATCCTTCACGCCGACTGGGAGGATCCGTTTCTCTCCCATGCCTTCACTGCGGCGATTGAACCTCAGCGGGATCAGCTTCTAACCCGCGCATACGTGCTTGGCGCGCAAGGGCTGAACGCGGACGACCACGGCTTGATCGAGGCGCTGATTCATCTCCGCGATCCGCGGCTGGAACCCTTCTTTCTGGCATTCCTTCAGCTTTCGGACCTGAAGCCGCACGTCGCCGAACAAGTTCTCACCGGTTTGCAGGATTACCATTCCCCGATCGTCGCTCGAGCCGTCCTTCAGTTTCTCGCTGGCCACCCCAATTTGGAAATCAATCAGGCCAAGCCGATTCTGGCCGATTTGCGACGTCGTCCACTCAGTGAAATCGAGGCGGATCAGAGGCTTGTAATGCAAACCCTCCATTCCTTGGCCAAAGTCAGGAAGGATGGCCTTCTGCGGGAAGTTTTCCTTACAGCCGCCCGCGTCGGCAAGCTGATCAATGTCGAGTATTCCGATGATTATGATCTAGCCTACGCAATTTTTTCAGCGTTTGAGCACTCCGAATCACAAATCGCCGAAGCCGCCATCCTCGCGGCGGGAGAGATCAAACCCAAGAGCGACAATCAACAACTTCAAATCAGGCCGGACCTCTGGATAAACCTCGTAAAACAGAGCAATGGCCGCCGGAAATGGGCGGCGGTCGAGGCGTCATCTAAAGTCGGCGATTCGCCGATGCTTGTCGGAGAATTTCTCATCGCGCTCGCCGATCCCGACACCGCAGGCGACGGACTCGCCGGATTGCGCCGATTTTCCCAAGAGGGGAAAGAAAAAAATTTGTTGGATCGCGTGTTGGAGCGAGTCAACGCCGATCAATTCGTGGTCAATCACGCGACGGCCAAGCAACTTTCCGACTGGATTCAATCCGAGCCGGACGGCGAAAATCGCCGGAGGCATTTCCAAATCCTCGCGGAAAAGGAGGGCATCCTGCGCGATTGGAAAATCATCGGTCCCTTTCCCAATCCCGACACGAAGGGACACTCGACGCCGTATCCCCCCGAATCCGCGCTCGACGCGAACGCCGAATACGAATCGCTCGGACAAAAAATCCGCTGGCAAAATCGCAGAGCCGAGGACCGCTGGGGGATCGTGGATTTGACTTGGATGAAACCGAACGATCACGTCGTTGCCTACGGCTGGACGACGTTCCCCTCCAAAGAGGAGCGCGACGCCGTTCTCTATTGCGGAAGCGACGACTCGATCAAGGTCTGGCTCAACGGCAAACTTGTCCACGACAACCTGATTGATCGCGGGCTTTCGGTGGATCAGGATCAGGCTCCGGTTCATCTTCGCGCGGGGGAAAACACGATCCTTCTCAAGTGCGGCCAGAACGGCGGCGGATGGAATTTCCACGCGCGGATCGCGACGCTCCCGCCCGAAGTCGCGCGCGATCCGGGCGACCTCGAAAAGCGCGCGCTTTATCTTTCGGGCGATCCCGCCCGCGGCGAAAAAGTTTTCTTCGGATCCGTCGGTTGCCATCGCTGTCACGCCGTCGGCGACAAGGGAGGCCGCGTCGGTCCCGATCTCACGCAGGTGGCGCGATACAATCCGAAAAGCTACATCGTCCGCTCGATCCTCCATCCCAGCGAGGAAATCGCCGAGGGCTACGGCGGCATGACGATCACGACCAAGGACAACCGCGATTACGAGGGCTACATCCACCGCGAATCGCCGGACGAAGTTTTCCTCGTCACCGCCGAGGGGAAAACGATTCCCATCCGCAAGGATCAAATCAAGGAGCGCCGGGCGCACAGCCTGTCGGGGATGCCCGAGGACATCGCCAAATCGCTCAAGCCGGAGGAATTGGTGGATTTGGTTGCGTATTTGGAAGAACGGCGGTGAACGTGGGACTCGGAAGCCACAGATTTCCCAGATGACACAGATTCAAATCATCCGCGCCATCGTTGGAGTAGCCTCCGCTTGAAAACGCGCCAACTCCACAACAAACCTCACGGGGGGCGCCGGAGCAATCGGTGCGTCCCATGGATGGCCGCGTTACGAAGCCAACCGCGCAAGCGATCCCAATTGGTGAACTCCGCCTCAATCCCGCGAGTGGCGCGCTCGTAGAAATCGGGCGACGCCAAATTGTGGGTGTATTGGCATCCGTCGCAACGCCCGCATTTATGCTCGATAAACCGATTGTATCGGTCGCTCGGTTCCATCCGCCCACGGAGCAAGACCAACTCCCGCATCTGATCGCGGAACAATTGATAATCCGCACCGGTCCAAATGTCCTCCAGCGCGTCGCGGTGCAGATTGCCGGTAGTGTCTCAGTTTGACTTTTTCGCCCAATAATCATCAATCATCTTCACCACGTCTTCAACCTCCCAAAGCCGTTCCGTGACGCCAGCGGCCATTGCCGGAGTGACTTTCAGGCTCTTGTGAATCCGCACGAAATTGTAATACATGAAGTAAATCGCAAGGCCGTGGACGTGATTTTCGATCTTCTTTGAGAACGCATTGGTGAGGCGCGTAAACCGCCGATTGCTCATGCGGATCGTGAGGTTTGCCCGTTCAACGTAGGACGTGGAGATATGCGCCGGATCGGGATTCCCCTCTACCCGTTCCTTGGTGGTCCCGCAACACTGGCCGGGGCTGTATCGCGCTTCGGGATTCTTTCCCTCCAACCCCGCGTAGTGCTTTTGCAGTTGGGCGAAGTCAATCTCGCAACCGAACACGTCTTCAACCGCTTGGAGATACATTTTGTGGCCGTCGGTAGTCAGCTGAACGCGGCCAGCAAGTCGCGCCTGAACATCCTCCAAGAATTTCCGCGCATCGCAAAGCGTTCGATCCCCCACCATGAACGCGGGAACCAGCTTCGTTTCGGCGTCAACGCAAGTGAAGGTCCAAACATCTCCGAAACCGAATTGACCGCGCTTTTCTTCGGGAACATTTTTCGCTTTGGCATAGCAGAACGACCAGATTTCATCTATCTGGATTCGGTTCAGTTTGAGACTCCGAAGATGCTCATGCTGGTAGGCGGAGCAAGCCTCTCCCGCCTCCACAAGCAATTTGGTGACGGTGTTGATGGAAATTCCGGCCAGTCGGCTTATGGACCGGAGCGAGTTCCCCTCACAGAGAAGGTGGAGGATTTGGGCGCGGGCTTGGGTTGATTTCTTGTTCATGAAATAGAGCATAATACCGTATCCTTGATCTGTCAAGCATAAAGTTCATTATGAATTAAGCTTATGCTTGTTGCTAATTTTCATTTGACAAATTCCCACCTTCTAATTCTTGACTTGACGATAAATGGAGTATTAAATAAGATCAAAAGCCGCCTATTCTAGCCTATGCGGCTTGAATCAGAGACTGTGGAGGGAATCTGATATGTCTAATAGAGGAAAAGCTCATTCGGGAGCAAGGCCGAGGGGTAAGACGCCCTTACGGGCGAATGCCTATGAGCATACTTCTGGGGCAAAAGCGGATCATGTTAATTGTGGCAATAATCATTTGGTATACTTTGGAAACCTAAACGTCATTATTCAGCAAGATGCTGAATTTTGGATCGCTCAAGGTCTCCAGATTGATTATACCTCACAGGGGACTTCTTTGGAAGACGCAAAAAAGAACTTTGAGGATGGTCTCGCTGAAACAATCCATCAGAACCTCAAGATCAATGGGCATATTGAGAAAATGCTCATATCCGCCCCGGATGAGATTCTGAGGGACGCCTATAAAAACCGATCTCTTTTAAGGAGTGTAGATTGCATTTCGTTCCATAAAATCCTGCTTGAAAAAGACTCGGGCGCCGCAAGAGAGATGCCATTTGAGGGCATAGCGTTTATGGAAAAGGTGGCGGCTTAATGCCCAACGGCTCATTCGTCTCTAAATCAGTGGTCATTGATCTGGCAGAAAGAGCCGGAATTACCGTCACCATACGCCAAGATGGTATGGCAATTTTTGTGCGTGACCAAGATGTAGAATCTCTGCGTTTAGAGGAAAAGGTGGCGAGGAAAATCGTGCATCGTATTTCAAGGAAATTTGGAATAGCCATCCATCTTTTCTGGAATCCACAAGAAATCGGACGGTTGGCGCAAATTGAGGACATCCCTAAAAGCAGAGAGGGCGACGCAAAGGCTAGTTAGGCTGACGTTTTTTGAGCTTCCAGCGCGACATTGCGGCTACAACTGCGATGTCGAACTTTTGCTTGGCATCAAGTTTTTCCGCCCTCGCTCTTCCCCCCTTCAATCCCCCCAATCGCCCCAGCGCGACCGCGTGGGGATTCTTCCCCGCGTTCGGGTCCGCGTCTTCGATTTCCCCCGTCGCAATCTGGCCGATCAGGTAGGCGCGTTGGTTGGGGTCGCGGGGGCGTTTAGGTCTGGCCGTCATGCCCCAAGTATGGCACGATCAACCGGAACGCGCAAGACGCGACGGACCTTTGGAAAATTCAAACTGAGACACTACCAGATTGCCCGCGGATTTGCTCTTCATGTCGTGATATTGAAAGCATGGAAAGACCTCCCCTGCCGCGCTGATGGAGGTCGTGAACCATCCGACGTAGCAATACTCGGTTCGCGGCGAAGCGCGATGGAAGTCCGGAAAATTGTCGGAAATGGGCGGATTGTGCTTCGCCATTTCCGCGCGCGTGACGTGGTGCAGACCGAGTTCGTTGCTGAGTTCAAAATGCAGGCGATATTCGCCGCTTTCACAATCCTCGCGGATGATTTCGGCCAGACGCGTTTTGACCTCGGGCAGATCGGCCGGCGTCATCTTTTCGTGCCCCCAGTAATTCCCGAATATGGTGCGGATGAAGATCGTGTCCGCGTCCAGCGACCGTCCGATTTCATACATGCGTCCGATGTGCTGAATCGAATCCTTCCAGAGAAAAAATTGAACCCAGACGCGGGGGCGTCGTCCGTCCGGCGCGGCGTCGCGGGCGGCGACCATCGTCCGCGCTCCTTCCAACGCGCATTCAAAATGCCGCCCGTTGGTCTTCATCATGCGGGCGTAGTCGGCCGGATTGGCGGCGTTAAGACTGATCAGAACCCAATCCAGACCGACGCGGATGAGACTTTCGCAGTGGCGCGGCAAAAGCACGCCGTTGGTGTTGACGTTTTCCAGCATGATCCCCAGCTCGCCGCAATGCTCGACCAGTCGGCGCAAATGCGGATACGCCAGCGGCTCACCCCCTCCGGTCAGGCGAATCATTTTCAAATCGCCCCTTCTTCCGCGCGTCAGCGTTTCACGCAAAAGAGGCCACTCCAACGACTCGCCGTGGCGCGCGCTACGCGAGATGCAGAAGAAACAATCCACGTTGCACAGGTTAGTCGGCTGTAGCTCGATGTGCCACGGTCCCCCCAGAACGCGGTTTTCAACGATGCCCCTCTCGATGCGTTGCCGATCCTCCGGCGTCAGATATTTCCATCCCATCAACATCCCGAATAACCATCCTCGCGCCGTAAAGAACTCAAACTCTCATGGACGCCAGCACGCGCGGGTCGAGGCGTCCTTCAACGGTTCCCGCGTCGAGCACTTCCCTGACGGCCTTCATCCCTTTTGCGAAACCGTCCCTGACCCGCCCCAAATCGGATTCCGTATGGCTGAAGCACGGATTCAACGTTCCGAGCATCAAAATTCCTTCGCCGACCATCTCTTGGACGAACAACCATCGGAGTTCACGCTCAGGAATTCCATTTTGATCTTCAAAATAGAGATAGGGTCGCGCATCAGGTCCGGCCAGTTCGGAGCGGACCCGATATTCGCGCGCCAGCCGTTCATACTCCTCTTTCAGTCGGCGTCCCATTTCGCCGAGCGCGCCGCACACGTCTTTTTCCACGATCTCCGAGATCGTGGCGGTGGCGGCGGCGATGGAGACGGCCTCCCCTTCGAACGTCATTCCATAATGAGTCTCCGGCAACCGCGCCATATAACGCGTCGGTCCGGCCAGAACCGAAAGCGGCATGCCGTTGGCGACACCCTTTCCGTAGCAGGCGAAATCTGGCGCGACTCCCCATACTTCCTGCATTCCACCCGGCGCGACGCGGAATCCGCTGACAACTTCATCGAAAATGAGGATCGCCCCGCGCCGGTGAACGATCCGGCGAATTTCCACTATTTCATCGCGGGAGGGAACGGGCGGAAGTATGGGATCAAGGATCAGGCTTGCGATTCGATCGGGCATTCGCCCAAAACATTCCGCGACGGCATCGGGAGCAAGACGATCCAGCGTGACGATCAAATCCCGCAATGACGCCGGAACACCCGGACAAGCGAGGGAGGCCATCCACCAATCGTGAAAACCGTGGTAGCCTCGATGAAGCACGATGTCGCGCCCCGTCAGCGCGCGGGCCGCGCGCACCGCGCCGAGCGTCGCATCCGAACCGTTTTTGCCGAACCGGACTTCCTCGGCGCAGGGGATGATTTTGGTCAGGAGCGCGGCCAATTCCCGGAAGCGCGGGTAGGGCAACCCCACGCCCGCAAACTCTCGCGCCTGTTCCGCAATGGCGTCGGCCACGCGCGGATAACCGTATCCCAGGATGTTGGCTCCCCACGCCGAATGCATGTCCACGTAATCGCGCCCGTTCATGTCAACAAAATGCCCCGCATAGCCCCGCAACGCCTCGGAGGGATGCAAGTAAGGATTGAGGTTCCAGTCTTTCAAAGGCTCGGGAGGCGCCGGGGACCGGAAAGGATGCCGCGCGCGCGAAACCACGCGGCGATACAAGGAACGCTTCATGTCCGACGCTCCCGAAAATAGACGCTCCGCAACGGGAGGGCAAAGCGATTGATTTGATGGCGGAGAGCGCGTCGCGCGCGCCCCAGATGCATCCGGCAAAACCACTTCGGACCGATCCCGCGCGTCAAGCGGGGATAATCGTACAGATCCATCATCGAACCGGCGTAATACTCGATAATCGCAATGCGATAGCGCGAAAGTTCGCCTTTCCACGCCGACAGACGCTCAGTTGAAATCGGAGCGATGGCCTTTTTCTCATGCTCAAGCCTCCAACCGTCGTGGCCTTCGAGTCTGTGGACCAATTTCGAACGATCCAGCATGGCCGGTTCGTAAGATTCGTCGAGGAATGCGCAGACGCCGCGAAGCGTTTCTTCCGGACGCGCGATCAAGGATTCATACCTGACGGGATAGATTCGCGGATCGCTCGCCGATTTCCGAACAAGCCGCGCGCAATCGCGCCACTCGCGCGCGTGTTGATCGGTCCACGGATGGCCGAACGGCGTCTTTGAAAACGAGGCATACACCGCCCGTGGATCACGGACCATAAAAATCACGCGCGCGTCGGGATACCAGTCCATGAGGGCGCTGACATTTCGGTAATGATGCGGCGTTTTTTCACCGTGACGAGGTTTGCCGAAACGCTCGGCGTAGGATCGTAAAATTTCCTGAAAAACGGAAGCGAATGTCGGAACCGGCGGACCGATGATCCGCGCGCGAAGCGATTCGGCATTCAATCCCAGATGCGCGAAATAATCATGACCCATGTATTGCGAGAGGAAATCCTCCAAGACGGCGCGATTCGTGAGATCGGCATGACGATAAGGATTTGCCCAGTGGCTGAGGAACCACGTCTCCGGCGCGATTGCGACGCGGGAATGGGCGTCGAGGAACGCGCTCATGAGCGTCGTTCCCGAACGATCCATGCCGACGATGAAAATGGGACCCGAACTGCTCACGAATGTAAAACCTCCCGGATCGAACAACGATTGGAAAGGCAATAAGAGGCAAACTCGCCCCGCATAAGCCTACTCCTGAACTCGTGATACCGTTCTCCTTGCCAGATGTTTCGGAACGTAGTCTTTGCGGTCTCTCCCATGATTTCGTCGCTGTAACAGCAGGGCTTGACCACTCCCGTGGCGCTGAGGAAAACCTGATCGAACCCGACCGAACAACAACGGGCCGGGCGAAACGGAGCGCTCTCCGCATGATCCCGCGCGGCAATTTCCCCTTCGAGATGGCGCGCGAGATCGGCGGCGTTGTTGGGGATGGAACATCGTTCCGCGCCCGCGCGCAATTGTCCGCATGCAAGGCGCGTTTCATCCGGCGTCAACCGCATTGCGTCGTTGTAGGCGATCAGTTTGTGAAAGAGAATTTCGTCGGCGTGAAATTGGGATGCAACTTCAAACAGCGCGCCAGTTTGAGGGAGATTTTCCCTCTGAATCACGTGAAAAACAACGATGCGGCAGTCCCGTCGTCTTCCCAACTGATCTCGCAATCGGTCGTAATCCTTGAGGTTGGAGAGCAATACATCGAATCGGTCAGCCCCTTGAGTCTCCCGGTAGGTCTCACGATCCCCGGCGTGCATGGAAACCCGCAGATAATCCCAACCCATGGCGACAAACTCGTGCGCCAGCGGTTCGCTCAACAGAGTGCCGTTGGTGTAAATCGTTCCCCGCCATCCGTGACGTTTGATTTCCCTGCAAATGCCGGCGATTTCAGGATGCAACAGCGGCTCGCCGCCGCCGACCACCTCGACCGCCTCGAGTCCCGCCGGAATCGAATTGAATATCGTTGCGTAATCGGAGAGCGACATCCGCGCGTCGCGGTCAACTTCTCTCGCAACCTTAAGTGTTTCGGGAGGCTCATGCTGAAGCCAGCACATCGGACATCTGTGATTGCACGCCGCGTTGACCGGATTGATGCGGAGGAGACAGGGTCCTGCCCATGCCCGCCCACGAATCATTCCGGCCCGACGAAGCGTATGGGACGCCAATCCGCCAACCCCGTGCTTTTTCAGCGCATCGCTTAATCTCGCCGGGTGAATTGCGCGCCATGGACGATACATGGACCACCATAATTGCTTACGACTGCGCGAGAGGCTACAACGCCAACAGTTTGGCTTCAAGGTTAATCAGGACCTGACAATGGGCGGCTCTATTCAGCCACGGCTAAAAAAGCAAATGCCGGAACGCCGAATAGTCCGCCTAATCGCTCAACCCGTAGAAACCGGTGGATTGGGTGGCACTTTTGGAGGAACGGCGATGACACGTTCCCGCGTTAAAGAGAACTATCATCCGCAGATTTCGCAAATTATGCAGATCTTATTCCACTACGAAACTTGCGGATGGGAAGAAATCTTCCTCAATCCACAAACCGATATTTAATCAGCGTCCAGAGCGACACGAAGCCGTCTCCCCAATAGATTTTTTTTCCCTCGGCTCTGCCGCGCGGGGTGTATTGGATCGGAATTTCGCGGATGCCAAAGCCGCGCCTAATAAGCTTCACCGTCAACTCAACGGTGAAGGCGAAATCATTGTTGCGGATGACCATGCCGTCGAGCGTCTCGCGTTTGAAAACCTGATAGCACGTCTCCACGTCGGTCAGGCGTGTCCGATAGAGCAGATTCACCATGCCGGTGATGACGCGGTTGCCCCAGTATTGAAGCGGCCGCATGACCGGCTTCCCGCGCAAAAAGCGCGAGCCGAAAACCACCGGACATTCTCCCTTGAAGATCGGCTCCACCAACATCGGATAATCGGCGGGATCGAGTTCCAGATCGGCGTCTTGAAATAAAATGACGTCCCCCTTGGCCTGCGCGATGCCGAGCTTCAGCGCGTTGCCGCGTCCCGTGCGCCGCTCCTCGTAAATGACGCGCGTCCCCGGGCGCGTTTCTTCGCAGGCGAGCAATTCGCGCGTGCCGTCGAACGAGCCGCCGTCCACGATGATGATTTCTTTTTCGATGGGGACCGCCCGCACTTTTTCCAGCATGACGCTGATCGTCCGCCGCTCGTTGAAAACCGGCACGATGACGGACAGGAGCATCAGTGGGCGAGACTTTCCTTGATCGTCACGACGATCCAATCAATGTCCTCCGGCGTGAGGGCGGGATGAAGCGGAAGGGTGACTTCCCGCTCGGCAAATTCCTCGGTTCGCGGAAGCGAGACCCGCGCCGTCGGGACGAATCGCCGATAATAATCAAACAAATGCACGGGGGGATAATGATGCGACGTTTGAATCCCCTTGGACTGCAACGCCTCGCGCACCTTCACCCGCGTTTCCAAATCGGGAAGCAAAATCGGGAAAAGATGGCAAGCGGGAAAATACCACGTCTTCACCTGCGCGAAGGGAACGGTCACCTCCGACACATCGGCAAGCCCCGATTGATAACGCCGGACCAATCCATGCCGTTTCCATTGATTGACCTCCAGTTTGTCAATCTGCGCCAGACCGAGAGCGGCCTGAATTTCGGTCGGGCGGAAATTCCATCCCGGCTCGACGGTGTCGTAGCTGATGGGTCCGACCTGATGACGCTCCCACGTGGAGTGGGTCAAACCGTGCTGGCGGAGCAACCGCGCCTTTTCCGCGATGTCGGAGCGATTGGTGACGACCATTCCTCCCTCTCCCGTCGCGACGTTTTTGTTGGAGAAAAAAGAAAAGACTCCGGCGTCGGCGCAGTTGCCAAGGCTCCGTTGCTCGTCGAGCGATCCCCCGATGCCGTGCGCGGCGTCTTCGAGCAGATGTATCACCCGACGATTTTCGAACGAGAGAGAAGCGTGGCGCGTGCCGATTCGCGGGCCGGGTGTGCGCGCGACGTGATCGGCGATGGCAATGGCGATTCCGTCGTAATCGCAGGGGTATCCGGCGTAATCCATCGGCATGACCGCCTTGGTCGCCGGACCAAGATTGCGCGCGATTTCGTGGCGATCAATCAGCGGAAGTTCGGGAGAAACAATGTCGCAGAAAACCGGGGTCGCGCCGCGATTGACGATCACGTTGACCGTCGCAACGAAAGTCATGGAAGGAACGAGGACCTCATCCCCCGGCCCAATGTCCAACGCCGCGAGAAGAAGATAAAGTCCGGCCGTGCATGAGGAAAGACCGACGGCGAATTCGGCTCCGACCATCTCCGCCACGCGCCGCTCGAATTCCGCAACCTTCGGTCCCATCGTCAGCCAGCGCGAGCGCAGAACTTCGAGAACGGCATCCTCCTCTTCCTTGCCGTAGGCGAGTTCGGAGAGAGAAATTTTCCATTCTTGCCGGGAACTCATGCCGATTAATCCCGATTCCGAGGTTCTTCCTGACGCGCGGGAATCGTGGCGGTCGCCTCGATCTCGACGAGCGCGCCGCCGGGAAGCGCGGCCACCTGCACGGTCGTCCGAACCGGCGGCTCATAAATGAAGTGGCCCGCATACACCTTGTTGAAAGCGGCCATTTCTCCCAAATTCACGATGTAAACGACGCACCGGACGATGTGCCCCATCGTCAATCCCGCGAACGAAAGCACGGCCTCGATGTTTTTCAAAATCTGTTCCGCTTGGGTCGCCGCGTCATTGCCGACCATTTTGCCGGTCTTCGGGTCCAACGCGATCTGTCCGGCGAGAAAGAGGAGATTGCCGACGCGAATCGCCTGAGAATAAGGACCGACCGGCGCCGGAGCCGCGTCGGTTTTCAAAACGACTTTGTCATTGGCTTTCATGTTTTTCACCTTCGGATGGACCGCCGTTTTTCTGGGCGGCGGATTGTCTCGTTGAACTTCGCGTTTTTATCATGGGGGCGAGGACTCCGGCAAGCGCGAAACTGGTTCCGACGCCGATTAACCACGAGCGCAAGAGGAGTTCCACTCCGACGCTCAACGCGATCAGTCCCAATCCTGCGATCATCGCGGGAGCGACGAGGGCATTGACCGCCGCCTCGCGCCAAGGTCCGGCCTCCGGCCGAGGGGTCAGCCGAAGCGCGTTGAATCCAAGAATTAAGATTAAGCCTCCGCCGACCGCCGCCAGAATGTAAATTTTTCTCAGAAGGAAAACATCGCGCTCCAGCGCTTCGTCGTCCCAAAGAGCCAAACGCCACGTGGGATCGGACCGAAGCGAACGAACGCGGTCGTTCGCGGCGGAAGGCGAGAACACCGGATTGCGAAATTGCAATTCCGCGACCCATGGAAGCCACGCCTCCTCCTCGGAAAAAAGTTCGGACCAGCGGTCGCGCGGAAGAAGTTGCGCCGTTTCCTGCGCCAGAACATTAGGCGAAATCCAACGCGCCGACGCGATTTCCGGCGGATTCTTGAGATCATTCAAGACCGCGTTGCGGCGCGGCTCGTCCAATTTGTCCTTGGGGAGAAGCAGGAGCGCGCGGTCGGCGGCGCGCCGCTGAATCCCCTGCGAGGCCATGTCCGTCCCGACCGCGAGCGCGGAGAACACCGCGGCCCAAAGCCACGTCGTCCACTTCCTTGCTCCGCCTACGCTTCCTCTTTCCGACATCGAAAAAACCCGGCTCTCAAGCTGATTTGCGCCTGAATCAATCCCCCTAGCACGCCGTCCTCGAATTGGAAATCGGCGTCGCGCATCAGCTCAGGATAATCGTGCGGATTGAGAATGTCATCAGAAGTGAGATGCGGCACGCGCCGTCGCGCCATTTTCAACACCTTCTCCCGTTGCATCCGGATCATCTGATCAAAATGCGCCTCGATGGCTTGAATGTCGGAGGGAGGGATGCTCATCGTCGGGAGAAGATTAAACGCAAAGACGCAAAGAATACACAAAGAACAAATCACGATGAACCAACTCGCGGGAGACCTCATTTTACTTTTCCGGCGCGCAAGCGGAGCGGATCAAAGATTAAAGGACGCCAACGGCGTTCCGGATCAAAGCCCAAGGTTGCCGAGCGGAGCGAGGCTACCTTGGGTTCAGGAAGAAACCACCTAACCCCAAAGATGTTGCGGAATTCCCCGGAAAAATGAAACTCGCCCACCGGAAAACTTACCCCGATCTAACCTTGTGCGTAACCATCCCAAACCTTATGATGATTTTCCGACTGCGCGGTGTCGCGGCGGATTCTTATGCTCATCGGCGTCATCAGCGACAGTCACGATCATCTCCCCAATCTGCGCCACGCCTTGGCTCAACTCAAGGCGCGCAAAGTCGGAATGATTTTTCATTGCGGCGATTTGATTTCGCCGTTTGTCACCCGCGAGCTTGGGCTTTTTCCCGGTCCCGTCCACACGGTCTTCGGCAACAACGACGGGGACCGATTTCTGGCCTTGAAGGTCGCCGGACAGCAGGCCGGCAACGTGACGCATCACGGCGAGTTTGGATTTGTGGACGCCGAGGGGCACCGCGTGGGTTTCACGCATTACAAGGAATATGCGCGGGGCTTCGCGGCCTCGGCGCAATGCGAAGTCGCCTTTTTCGGGCATACCCACCAATTTTACGAGGAACGAATCGGCGGAATTCTGGTTCTCAACCCGGGCGAATTGTTGGGTCTCATGGGCAAACCTTCGTTTTGCGTTTACGACACGCGCGACCGAAAATTCGAGCGCGTCGTTTTCGAGACCGTGGCGGGGTAGGCGCGGACTCCCCAATGATCAACCTCTGTTCGGAATCCGACAATGGCCGACGTTAAGGAATGAAAGGCTTGTCATGTTGCAAATGTTGACCGACCTCGATGTTCGTGTTTTTTGGGCGATCAATTCCCGACACGCGCCGCTTTTCGACTATTTTTTTCACCTCCTTACGTTTCTTGGAAGCGGCTTTGTCGTCCCCCCCCTCGCTTTGGCGATCATTTTTCTCAAGACACGCGGCGGGCGATTCCTTCCCGTCGCGGCGATCGTCATTGCCGCTTTTATCGCGACGGCCGTGGTCAGCAAAACCGCCAAGATCGGCGTGGATCGTTCGCGTCCCCTGAAATTTTTCGAGCAACAAAAGGACTCGGCGGAGGGGCGGGAGGTGCACGTCGTCGGCAAGCCCCTCAAGGAAGGCTCGTTTCCCTCCGGCCACACGATGAGCGCCTTTTCGGCGGCGACCGTTTTGACGCTGTTGTTTGGCCGCAAATGGCTTTGGACTTTTCTGGTCGCGCTCGGCGTCGCCTATTCGCGCGTCTATATGGGGGTCCATTTTCCGCTCGATACCGTCGGCGGCGCGATTATCGGCGCTCTGGGATCGGCGCCGTTCATCATCTATTACAATCGGCGCATCGTCCCTGCCGAAACATGACGGCCCTTCGCCACGCATCGAAAACGAATTCCAACCGAGCCGCGACCGTGAGGGAGCGACCGATTACAAACATGCCGCGAAGGGAGCGCTCCCTGACGGTCGAGGCTCGGTTGGATCGAGTGGCAGATGATATTGCCATCGCCTTTGCGCGCGCCTGCGAGGCGCTGGAACCCTTGCGCTCCGACTCAAAATTGTTGCTCGGCTGTTCGGCGGGTGGCGACTCGATGGCGCTATTGCAATTGATGGCGGGAGAATCCCAACGACGCGGCTGGACGCTCGCCGTCGCGCATCTGGATCACGCGCAACGCCCCGAAGGCAAAGCGGAAGCGAAGTTCGTCGCCTTGCAATGCAAAAAACTCGGTGTTCGTTTCATTTCCAAACGGCTTCGCGTGTCCCGATCCTCGAAGGGAACAATGTCCGAGGAGGCTTTGCGCAACGCCCGACACGATTTTTTTCGCGGAGCCATGAAAAGGTGCGGCGCGTCCGCGTTGATTTTGGCTCACCAAGCCGACGACCGCGCCGAAACTTTTTTCATCCGCCTTCTGGCCGGAAGCGGGCCGACCGGGTTGTCCTCCATCCGCGCCGTTGAGAAGATCGAGGGAATGGCGGTCGTTCGACCGTTGCTCTCGATTCGGCGCGAAGCGTTGCGCAATTATTTGAGGGATCGAAAAATCCCATGGCGCGACGATCCGACCAACGATGATTTGCAAAAAAAGCGCGCTTGGGTTCGCCACAAACTTTTGCCGCTTCTCAACAGGCGAATCGAAACCGACGTGGTCCCGCGAATCACCCGCGCCGCCGACTTGATCGAGGAGGAATCCTCGGCGCTGGATCAAGCTTGCGCGGTTTTTCTGGAGCAGATCGTCGGCTCCACGTCCTTCCCCTCGCTCGGCCGGTTTTCATTGCGTGATCCAATCTGGCGTCGCGCCGGCAAACCTCTGCGTCGCCGTCTTTTGCGCCAATGGCTCTGGAATTTGCGCGAAGCGCCCCATCCTCCGGGATTTCAAGCGGTGGAGGAGGCATTGAAATTCGCCGAACGCGGCAAAGAAGGAACCGCGCTCCGAACCATTGAGCGGATTCATCTTCTTAAGCGCAAAGGCTCGTTAGTTGCCTACCCGAATGAAATCATGAAGCGTTAGAATTCACCACAGAGGTACAGAGAGGTTGGAGAAATGCTATTCGCGTTTCTCCAACCTCTCTGTACCTCTGTGGCGAATCTTCATTTCTCCGCCGCCGCCGCCGCTTGTTTCTTCCGCTCCGCCACTTCCGCCATGTGTTTGACGTTTTCGTTCTTGAGCGCCTGCGTCAGCGCCCCCATGAATTCCGGACGGTTCTTCATCGCCCAATCCATGCTCGCCCGACGCCCCGCGTTGAGATTCTGAAACTGCGGCATGACGTAGCGCGCGATCAATTCGTAGCTCCGCTTCGTTTCGGTCCAATCGGCCCAGTTGTTTGCCATGAACAGAAAACAGCCGTAGCCGCCGGATTGCTCCTCGATCCGCCGGAGTTGCGCGACGGCGTCGTCCGGATCGCCGATCACCGCGAAGCCGGATTGCGTGATCGCCTCAATCGCGTTTTCAAGCGACACCCCTTGCGGCGCGAGCGGAAGCGCGCCGACCTCGCGGAAATAAAAGAGCCATTTTTCCAATCCGAATTTGACGTTTTGCCGCGCCTTCTCTTTCGTTTCCGCGATGTGCATCGGCCCGACGAGCCGCCACCGCGCGCGATCCGGCGTCTGGCCGAACTCCTTGGCTCGGTGTTCGCAGATTTTCCAATTCGCCGCCAGCGCGTTGAACCCTCCTTTGGTCGTCGCGCCGACCGAAAGCAATCCCAAGCCGTGTTTCCCCGCCGCGCGCGCCCCCGCAGGAGAAATCGTCGAGGCGACGCAAATCTCGACGCGCGGCTCGGCGTAGGGAGCCAACTGGAGCCGCGCCTCGCGCAATTCAAACCAATCGGCCTTGTGCGTGACGACTTTCCCCTCCAACAACGGAACCAACACGCCGATCGCCTCGTCCATCATGTCCCGTTGCTTGAGCGGATCAATCCCCATCATGAAGGCGTCGGAGGGAAGCGAACCGGGGCCGACGCCGAGCATCACGCGCCCGCGCGTCTGGTGGTCCAGTTGCATGATCCGGTCGGCCAGCATGAGCGGATGATGATAGGGAAGCGAGGAGACGCCGGTCCCGAATCGGATGTGGCGGGTCCGCTCGGCGGCTCCGGCGATGAAAATTTCCGGCGAGGCGATGATTTCATATCCGGCGGAATGATGCTCGCCGATCCACGCCTCGTCGTAGCCGAGTTCATCGAGGACCTCGATCAACTCAAAATCGCGCCGCAAGGCGAGCGACGGGTTTTCCTCGACGGGATGAAACGGGGCCAGAAAAATTCCGAATTTGAGACGGGAGGCGGACATACGGTTGCTCCTCAAATGCAATGAAATTCGAATCTAGCCGAGCCGATTCAAAAATGGTAGGGCGAATATCGCGGATCGAATCCTTGACGGGAGGCGACCAACAGGGTGAAAATTTAATTGCGCCGTTGAATCCGCGCAAACGGGCCGCGCAAGCGGTCCGGGCAAGCGGCGGCGCCAATTTCATCCAAATGGAGGATCACGAAAATGAACAAGACAACATCGTTGCCCCTCATGACGCGGCTTCGCAACCGAAGCCGAACCGTCGGGTTCGCGCTCTTGCTCGCGCTCGTCCCCGTGGCCGGAGGATGCTACGGCCGGTTCCCGCTGACGAAGGCCGTTTACAAATTCAACGGCGACGTCGAGAATCCGATCATCCGAAACGTCGTCTTTTGGTTGTTCGCGTGGTTTCCCGTTTACGGTTTTGCGGCGCTTATTGACGCCATCGTCTTCAACCTGATTGATTTTTGGTCGGGCAGATCGATCGAGATCAACATGACGACTCAAGATGGAAAGACGACCATGCTGGTTCCTTCCGCCGACGGCAAGGAAGCCGTGCTGACCGTATCCAAGGACGGCAAGGTTCTGGCCGAACAGCGCTTCATCCGAATGGCGAACGGAGACATCGAAGTTCGCTCGGCGGACGGCAAGTTGAACGGAATGGTCCTCAAAACCAAGAAGGGCGATCTGAATTTGACCGACGCCCAAGGCAGAACGATGGGGACGATTCCCGCCTCAGCGTTGTCCCCAAGGGGAGCGACCCTTTGACGCGAAGGAAATTCGGGGACCGGCTCGCGGGGTTTGTCCGCGCGCCTGTCCCGCGAATTTCCATCCGCTTTGAATCCTTCTCATTTTCCTGCTCCTTCTCGTTCTCCGAATTCGTTTCGGAAAGGAGGTTGGAGATGGAGAATGAGAAAGAGAAGGAGAACGAGTAAGATTAAACGATGAGCGATCCCGTCCAGCCCCTTTTCAAACTCACGACCGAAACAAAATCGTTGCTGGACGGGATCATGACGCGAATTCGCGCCGCGCGCCGCGTTCAGGTCATCGGCCACATTCGTCCCGACGGCGATTGCATCGGATCGCTGTTGGGATTCCACCATGTCCTCGAACATTGCGGCGTGCCTCACGCGCTTGCCGCCGAGGAATTGATGTATCCCGGCTACGTCATCATGCCGGGCTATTCTCTGATCGAAGCCTCGCCGCGTTCGGGATTCGACGCCGACACGACTGTCTTTCTCGATTGCGGCGACCGAAAACGCGCTTTCCCCGATTGGAAGGCGTCGGGCTGGGTCATCAACATTGACCACCACGCGAGCAACACGCGGTTCGGCGACCTGAATTGGGTGGACCCGAAATGCGCGGCGGCGTGCGAAATGCTTTTTCATCTCGCCGCCCACGCAAGAATCCCGCTCAATCCCGAATTCGCCGACGCGCTTTTGCTCGGCATCCTGACCGACACCGGCTCGCTTCGTTATTCCAATGTTCGTCCGGATCACTATGAGATGTGCGGTCAATTGCTCCGCGCCGGAGCCGATGTCACGCTCATTGCCAAAGCCGCCTACGAAAGCCGCTCGCCGGAATCGGTCCGGCTCGGCGCGGGAATCATGGCGTCGCTGAATTATCTCTGCGGCGGACGCCTCGTTTGGGGCGAAGCGCGCAAGACGTTGCTCGACGGCGCGGGGGGAACGAAGAATATGCCCGAAAATCTGGTCGGCGAGATGCGCGGAATCGAGGGGGTGCGCGTCTCCCTCTTGTTTATTGAAACTCCCAAGGAAGGATTGCGAGTCAGTTTGCGCGGCGATGGATTGGTCAATCTAAGTCTGCTCGCGCAGGAGTTCGGCGGCGGCGGACATCCGAACGCCTCCGGCGCGACGGTGGAAAAAGGGAATTACGAATCCTTGCGGGATCAAATTATCAATCGTGTGGGAGCGGCGGTGACCGAAAAACAAACTACTAATCCACACTAATCTTCACTAATTTTTATTTCTTCAATTAGTGTGAAATAGTGAAAATTAGTGATTCTCGATCTCCATGAACTCAACCAAACCCCAACGCCAATCCTACGCATGGTCCGAAGCGCGACGCTTGATCTGGGCGCGACGTCATCGTCTCGCGCTCGGTCTGGTTTTGCTTCTGCTGAACCGCCTAACTGGCATGGTTCTGCCCGCCTCGACGAAGTTCCTCATTGATGAAGTAATACTTAAGCAACGCAAGGAACTCTTGGTCTGGATCGCCGTCGGAGCCGCCACGGCGACGATCATGCAGGCGATTACCTCCTTTACTCTATCGCAAATGCTTGGCGTCGCCGCGCAACGCTCGATCAACGAACTGCGGATGAGGATTCAGCGCCACGTCGCGCGTTTGCCTGTCCGCTACTTCGACGCGAACAAAAGCGGCGTCCTGATTTCCCGCGTCATGAACGACGCCGAGGGCATCCGCAATCTGGTCGGGACCGGCTTGGTGCAGATGATCGGCGGACTCGTCACCGCCCTTCTCGCACTGGGGGTTTTGTTTTTTCTCAACTGGCGGCTCACCTCCATCACTCTTGCCGTCTTGTCGGTCTTCGGCGCGCTGATGTTTGTCGGATTCTCCAAATTGCGCCCGATTTTCCGGCAGAGAAGCAAAATCACCGCCGACGTCACCGGACGCCTCGCGGAATTTCTGAGCGGCATCCGCGTCGTCAAGGCTTACACCGCCGAGCGACGGGAGGAAATGGTTTTCGCCAAGGGGGCGCATAAACTCTTCCGCAACGTCGCCGCCTCGATGACCGGCGTATCCGCCGTCACTGCCTCCTCGACGCTTCTCTTCGGCGGCGTTGCCGTGATGATGATGCTGATCGGCGGGCGCGAGGTTCTCGCCGGACGGATGAGCGTCGGCGATATTTTCATGTTCACTTTTTTCACCGGCCTCGTCATCGCGCCGCTCATCCAAATCAGCGCCATCGGGACGCAAATCACCGAGGCGTTTGCCGGTCTTGACCGCATTCACGGCATCATGAGCGAACCGACCGAGGACAAGGACGACGACTGTCTCCAGCCGCTTGGCGAGATTCGCGGCGAGGTTGCGTTTCAGAGCGTCAGTTTCGAATACAATCCCGGTGTTCCCGTCTTGAAGGGCGTCTCGTTCGCCGCGCGCGCCGGAACGACGACCGCGCTGGTCGGCTCCAGCGGCTCCGGCAAAAGCACGCTCATCAGTTTGGTCATGGCATTCAATCGCCCGACGGCGGGACACATTCTCGTGGATGGACGCGATCTGGGGACGATCAAACTCCGCGATTACCGCTCCCGCCTCGGCGTCGTGTTTCAGGATAATTTTCTATTCGACGGGACCATCGCCGAGAACATCGCCTACAGCCGTCCCCGCGCCGGGCGGGATGAAATTCTGCGCGTCAGCCAAATCGCCCACTGCGATGAGTTCGTCGGCGAGTTCAAGGAACAATACGACACCATCGTCGGCGAGCGAGGGGTCAAGCTTTCCGGCGGGCAGAGGCAGAGAATCGCCATCGCCCGCGCGATCATCGCCGATCCCCGCATCCTCATTCTCGATGAGGCGACTTCCAGTTTGGACAGCGAAAGCGAGGCGATGATTCAGGACGGACTTCGCGCCCTGCGCCGGGGACGCACCACCTTCGTCATCGCGCACCGTCTCTCCACGATCCGCAACGCGGATCAGATATTGGTCTTGGAGCAGGGGGAAATCGTCGAGCGGGGAACGCACGCCGAATTGCTCGCCGCCGGGGGACGCTACAAAACCCTCTACGACAAACAACACGCTTTGGAGGAAGATCGTTTCATCAATCCCGGTGAGGATTTCACTCCCGAACCGTCGCCGGTGGAATCCATCGCCGTCAAATAGCCGGACCGCCGGGAACCCAAATCTTGGCGACGTGAAGCACGACGCAGGTGTAAACGCCCGCCAAGAGATCGTCAATCATGATCCCGACGCCCCCCGGAAGTTGTTGCAACTGACGAATCGGATATGGTTTCCACACGTCAAACAAACGGAAAACAAAAAACGCGGCCACGAGCCAACCCCAGTGAAACGGAAGCAGGGTCATGGAAACAAAATATCCCGCGATTTCGTCAATGACAACGCGGTGTGGGTCTTTTTCCTGATAAAGTTTTTCCGCGTAATCGGCCGCCCAAGTTCCCAACGCGGAGACCGCCGCGATGATTCCCCCGTAAATCCATAGATTTCCGCCTTGACTCGGCAAGCGGTTCCATCCGGCCATCGGCCAATAAAAAAGAATGGCCAGCGCGGTCGCCCAAGTTCCGGACGCGAAGGGAATGTAACCCGTTCCCAAACCGGAGGAAATAAGGAGCGTCAAACGCCGCATCGGATCGCGAATCTCAGGAGGGTTTTTTCTTGAAGAGCGAGCCGAGGAACCCGCCGGACTCGCCGAGTTTCCCCATCAGCCCCCCCTTTTTGGTCATTTCCCGGAGCATTTGATTGGCGACGGGATTGTCCTTGTCCCATCTCAAAATTTCCTCGTAGATTCTGACGGCGTTGCTTTTGCTTCCGATCGCCCCGTAAATTTGGGCCAGCGTGAACTTGTAATCCAAATTGTAGCGGTCCAACTCAATTGCCTTTTGCGCGGCCTCGATGGCGCGGGTCGCCGATTTCTTGGCCTCGATCAACGCCATCGCGAGCTTGGCGTGATAGTTGGCCTCCGTTCCGCAGTTGCCGATCGCCGCCTCGAAAAATTCCGCCGCCTTCGCATATTCCTTTTCTTTCATCAATTGAAGCCCCTTCACGTAGGCCTTCTGCGCGATGGCCACCCGTTTGGCTTCCATGTCCGCCATGGACAAGGCGGGCGAGGAGGTTAAAGAAGGAGACGAAGCCGAGGGGGATTGGGAAACGGTCGGTCGCGGCGGGTTGATGACCGAAGCGGTCGGAGTCGTCGGACTCGTCGGACCTGCCGAAGGGGCCGGAGCCTGCGCGCCGAAGGTTCGTCGGTCGTATTCGCGTCGTTGATCGGGGTCCTTGAGAAGATTGTAAGCCGTTGACACGAGCGCAAATTTTTGTTCCGACTCGCGCGCTTTTTCCGGCGTCTCGGCCTTGTCGGGGTGCAACTCGCGGGCGAGCCGGTGATAAGCCCTCTTGATTTCCCGCTCGTCGGCGTCGCGCGGAATGCCCAAAACTTGATAATGGTTGTCGCTCATCCGAAAATCAAACGCCTCAAATCCCCGGGGGCCTCTCGTAAAAAATCTGGCCGGACAAGATCATACATCCTTTTTTGAATTTCCTCCACAAAATCAAAAGCTCCGCGCGTCGGTTCCCGCGCCTCTTTTCGGAGCCGGGGCGAGTTGCGATTTAGATCCGCTGGACCGCGCCAGAGCCACGGCGGCTTGGAGCGCGTCGGGACCATCGTCGTGGCGGCCATGCGGGAAATCGCCCAGTTGTCCCATGAACTCCGGGGATAAATCGTCGGCGAAGAGGAGCCAGCCGTTGCGGATCAGTGGCTCAAGCGCGGCGATGCGCGTGACCTTGGCGGCGCGGTGACGGATGCCTTGGACCGGCAACATCCATGATCGGCGTTGCCTCCGACGCCGTTCGCGCTCCTGCTCCAGCGGATCAAGCAGAAGTTTTTGAAAGGCGTTGGTCTCGATCCCGAACGACTCGTAATTCCACCTTTCGTGGAGCGCGAAAATTTGCTGGATTTGTCGCGACGGTCCCGCGCGATCCATCCAAACGTCAAGCGCGTGGAGAAATCCTTGCTCGTCCACGCCGACCGTGGCGATGGCGGCAAAATCCGAAGAACCCGACTTTCCGTCGGAGCGCGACTCGCCCATCGCCGGGTCGAGAAATCCGAAGACGCGGAGCGAGGCGAGGGGAATTTCGGGGCGTTCGGGTCCGCGCGTCGGGGCGTCTTTGCTTTCCGGATCGGCTTGCAGGACGAGCTTGTCGCCGCGAACCGAAAATCGCGCGAGCGTCGCGGGAGCAAAAATGGCCTCCCCCTCGGCGGGCGGCTCGTTTTGCTTCTCCTGGTTGAAGGAGGCGACGCCGCGCGTGGCGCGGAGCATCTGGAGATGATAGTAGTCCTCCTTCTCCGGCCAGAGCGCCTGCGCCCCCTTGAGCATTTCTCCGCGACGTTCCTCGAAAAATTTCCGCGCCGTGGCGACGCGGTCGGGGTCCGACAAATCGAAAAGACGCGCGCGCCATTCCTCCCACAATCCCGCGTGATCCGCCTCGGTGAGGATGGAACGATATTTTTGAAGGCGCGCGTCGGGGCGTTTCGCCAGACGCATCGGGAGAGCGTCGGGATGCAGGAGCGTGCCGATGAGGTCGAGGTTGGTGTATCCGTTGCCGAGATTTTCGACGACCTCGCTCATCCACCGCGCCAAATCGTCGCGGTAATCGGCGCGCCTCACCCGCGCGCCGCTCTCCACGTCGTCCAGCACGATCCACGTCGGTCTCCAGCCGCCAAACGTCACGCCGCGCAACTCCGATCCGGCGGAAAAAACATCCATCTTGACGCCATTCAAAATCATGGAGGTTTGAGTTTCGCGTTCGAGGCGGTTCAGTTCTTCCGCGTAACATTGTTGAAATTTGCCGTCTGCAGTCAAGGCGGCGCGAATGTTCTCCAACCGTGTCTTGGCCTGGCGCTCCGTGGCGGAGACCAACACAATGTAGAATTCCGTCCGATACAGCATCGCGTGGATTGGAAAGACGAGCGACACCAGCGACGATTTGGCCGATCCCCGCGGCGCGAGCACCACGTCCAATTCGCCGCGCCGGTCCGGCGGCGTTGCCTCCGTTTTCGCCAATCGGCGCTTGAAAAGGTAACAATGAAGTTGACTCCAATTGAGACGGCAAATTTCGGGGAAGAAGAAATGAGCGAACATGGGCAAATCACGCCGACACCGCTCCTTCATCATCCGAATCGCATTTTGATTCCTTAATTCGCCGAATTCGTTCAGAAAGGCTTGTTTCGGCAGGAGCGCCCAATCCTTGAGACTTGTTTTCTTTTTCATGTTCATCCAACTCCGACAACGCTTGCCGGACTTCCATCATCTTGCGGATGAGCGCGACGGTTGAGGTCAAGGCGCGGACGTCGGGGGTTTCCTCCGCGTTCCCTTCGGTTCCTTTGAACCACGCTTCGACCCGATTTTCGGCCCGGCCAAGCCAATCGTGGTAACGCTTGAGCGAAATGGGACGTTTGGAACTCATGGCCGTCGTTCGATCCTCCGCGCCGATGACTTTCCGGCGCCGACGGGATTGAGAATAAGGGAATTTGGAATCTTAAAAAATTCCCTTGGAGGCCCTTATTGGACTTTATGGGACCTTAACTCGAACGCGGAAGGGCGTTGCGGACGAGGTCCAGATGCCTGCGGAGTTGGACGACGAAGACTTCGTTGCTGGGATCGAGAATTTCGGCGTGTTTGAGCGCGGCTTCGAGGAATAGAATTTCCCCGGCGATGTGGCTTTTCCAAACGCCCGATTTCCAATCCGAATCGAGCCGTTTCCGACTGGCGATGACGTGGACCGATCCGTCGTAAAGGCGCGGCTTGTGCCATTGGAGCGCGATCTTGAAATTGACCGCCGCCCGGTCGGCGGCCTCGCGCCGCGTGCGGTCCTCGGCGGGGGCGACGATCCGCCCCTGAAAATTCTTGGTCCGAAGCCGCGTGTTGATCTTGCGCACGACCTTCCTGCTTCCCTTGGGTTGAATCGGGAGCCGCGTTCCATAAAGTTGCGCGAGCATTTTGAATCGCGTCCGCAAATTTTTTTCTCCCGGCGGCAACGGCGGATCAATGAGCAAGAGGGGAAAAAGCGTTTCGCCCGCCTCGCGGAGTTGACACGCCATTTCATGCGCGACGATGCTCCCGGAACAAATCGCCCCCAGATGATACGGCCCCTTGGGTTGGACCTTCCGCATGGCCGAGACGTAATCGGCGGCGATGACCGGAATCCGGACGTTGGGGCGATCCTTGCCGTCCAATCCGCGCGCCTGAAATCCGTATAGGGGTTGATCGTCGCCGAGCGCCTCCAAGAAACTCGGACTGACGAACGCCTGTGCCAGCGCACCATGGACCAAAAAGAGGATCGGTTGCGATCCGCTCTCGCGGAGCGGAACGAGAACGGGAGACGCGGCGGTGGCCGAATGAACTTCGCTCGCCTTGCGCCGGAGCGTCTCGGCCACGCCCGCGACGGTCGCGTTTTTCAAAAAATCCGCCAACGAAAGTTCTTCGCTCAGAGCGCGCTGGATTTCGACCTGCAAATCGGCAATTTTGAGCGAGTTGCCTCCCAACTCAAAGAAATCCTCATTCCGTCCGACCTCGCTCAATTCGAGCAATTTCGCGTAAATCGCGGCGATCGCGCGCTCGACGTCGTCGGCGGGAGGCTCGGCGTCGCGCGCCTGCGGTTGGCGCGGACGATCCGGACCCGTCAAGACTCGGCGGTCAATTTTTCCGGTTGCCGTGCGGGGAAGCGATTCGACGACGTTGATTTCCGACGGCATCATGTAGCTGGGAATTTTGGAGAAGAGTTTGTGGCGCAAACCTTTGATCTTCGCATCGCCCGCGACGACGTAGGCGGCAAGTTGTTTTCCCGCATCGGGATTCTTTTCGTTTTCCACCGCGACGACAACCGCTTCCCGAACCCCCTCCAAATCGCGCAGAGCAGTTTCGACTTCGGGGAGCGCGACGGAATGGCCGCGAATTTTCACGCGGTCGTCCTTCCGTCCAAGAGGGAACAAGAGTCCCTCCGCGCTCATTTTGCCCCGGTCGCCGCTCCGATAAATCCGCCATCCCGCGCGTCCGGCGTCGTCGCTGAAGACCGCCGATGTCAGATCGGGACGTCCCCAATAACCGGGACTGAGGAAGGGACTCGACAACACGATTTCTCCGGGTTGATCCGGCGGCGCGTCCTTTCCATCCTCGCCGATGATCCGAACCTCAACCCCGGACGCGGCGCGTCCGACGGACAAGGCTCCTTCGCGTCCGTCGCGGTTCCCCTCGACGACGTATTGCGCGATGACGCTGGCTTCGGTCGCGGCAAAGTGATTAACCAAAACGCACTCGGAGTTGAAATGGGCGCGAAAAAGGCGCGCGTCGCTCTCGAACGCCGGCTCGCCCCCCATGTCAATTGAGCGAACTTTGCCGAAGCGTTTATCCGCCGATACGTGTTCCAAGAGATGACGGAAAAGCGTCGGGACCGTGTGAATAACAGTGATCCCTTCGTTCTCAATCCATAGCGGAAGGCCGGCGGCTCCCTGACGGCGAACGTCATAGGGGCAGAGGGTCGCGCCGTTGAGAATCGCGCCGTGAAGATTGGTGTTCGCCGCGCTGAAGCTGAGCGAAAAAAGAAGCGAAACGCGGTCCTCCGAGGCGATCCGAAGTTTCTCGCTGTAAGTTCCGACGAAATGGAGCAGATTGCGATGGGTTTGCATCACGCCTTTGGGTTGGCCGGTCGAGCCGGAGGTGTAATAAAGGTAAGCCACCGCGTCGGGAGAAATGTTCGGACCTTGAAAGCGGCTGGTTGCATCAGAGGCGACATCATCCACATTGAGGACCGAACAATGACTTCCTGCCAACGTTCGAGCCTGTTCGAGATGGGCGGAATGAGTCAGGATCGCGCTCGCATGGGAATCTTGAAGGATGAATTCAATCCGCGAGGCGGGATCGGTCGGATCGAGGGGAACGTAAATGTGTCCCGCTTTCAGGACGGCGTAGAGCGCGGCGACAGCGGCAGGACCTTTTTCGAAGAGCAACGCGATTTGGCGCGGCGAATCGCCACCGAGAGCCTTCAGCGCATGGGTAATGGCCCCGGCCCGGGCGTCCAATTCGGCGTAGCTGACGTGCGCCTCGTTGCCTCGGATGGCCGTATGGTTAGGAAGCCGGGAGACGACTTCATCGAAGACTTGAGGAATGGAACGTCCGGGCCAGCGTGAACCGCGTGGGACTTCCGCGACCGAACTCAATTTCAAGGGTTCTTCCTTCCGGCTTCGAAGAATCGTCATGTCATTTCCTTGGATCGCGCGTTAAAAAAGCGGCGAAAACGCCCCGCTCGTAATTCGGATTGCGAATGATCCACGGGCAAGATGCCAATGCCACCGCACCGGAATTTTATATCAGAAGGAGGGGAAGGGCGCAAGACGGCGCGGCTTCGATCCCTCAATTCGTGCTCTTGCTCGTAATCGTGCTCGATCCGACTTGCAGATTTGAAGAAACCTTCGATTACGATTACGAGCACGAGCAAGAGCACGAGCACGAAACGAAGAGACGAATTGTGGGCCGGTGCCCCTCACGGGGGGACATCCCCACCTTAACCCTTGCGTTCTTTGGCTAAGTGGATTAGAAGAAAACCCAGCGCGGGGACATTCCCCGCGCCGGTTACGCGTCGGGGTCCGTTGCAGAGCCTCCTCTGGGAACGTCCGCTTTCGAACCCATCGGTGGGAACCGTCAATTCGGGGAGCGGAGGCTTCCCAAGAACGAGGTTTTGTTTCTATGTCTCAAACCGCATCGTTGTATGTCGGCAATCTGCCGTATGACACCACGGACGAGCAACTGCGCGAGCTTTTCGCCGCGTTCGGACCGGTGACCGACGTCCGCATGGCCAATCGGCGCGGATTCGGATTCGTGGATGTTCCTTCGGACAAAATGGAGGCGGCCATTGAAGGAACCAACGGAAAAGATTTCGGCGGACGGACGTTAACCGTCAATCAAGCCCGTCCCAAGCCCGAGCGGCGCGAAGGGGGCGGTGGCGGGTATCGCGACCGGGATCGCGGAAGACGCGGCGGCTACGGCGGCGGCGGACGCGACCGGGATCGCGACCGCGAACAGCGCTGGTAAGCGCGTTCGCGTTTCAGTTTCGCTTTAACTTTTATCAAAACGGTTCGCTCGGGATCAATTCGTGCTTTTGCTCGTAATCGTGCCCGTGCTCGATCTGACTGCAAAGAGACATCCGGCTATGGGCGTGAGCAGGAGCAAGAGCAAGAGTAAGAGCACGAAAGGATACTCGCCGTGAACCGCCAAGACGAAGAACCTCCCTATCCCTCCCCGGGCTACGCTTGGTATGTCGTCGGCGTTCTGACGCTGATCTATGTCTTTTCGTTCATTGACCGCCAAATCCTGAATCTTCTCGTTCGCTTCATTCGCCGGGACTTGGGAATCAGCGAGACGCAGATGAGTCTCCTCATGGGATTCACCTTCGCGGTTTTCTATACCTTTTTTGGAATCCCGATCGGACGCATGGTGGATTCCCTGAGTCGCCGGCTCATTATCGGCGTCGGGCTGATCCTTTGGAGTTTGACGACCGCCGGATGCGGTTTGGCGCAGACGTTCACGCAACTCGCCATTCTCCGCATGGGAGTCGGGATTGGCGAGGCGGCGCTTTCCCCCTCGGCTTACTCGATCATCACCGATAATTTCCGCAAGGAGAAATTGGCGACCGCGATCAGTGTTTACTCGATGGGGATTTACCTCGGCCAAGGACTTGCTTCTCTGTTGGGAGGCATCGTGATCAGCTACGCGGGCGATCAGGAAAGCTGGAATTTGCCCATCGTCGGCGCGACGCGCCCGTGGCAGGTCGTCTTCTTCATGGTCGGGCTTCCGGGTCTGGCGCTTTCGCTTCTGCTCCTGACGATCAAGGAGCCGATTCGGCGCGGATTGAAAGCCGCGTCGTCGGTTTCCCTCGGCGAGGTGGGCCAATATGTCGGGCAAAATTGGAAAACTTTTCTTTGCCACGGGGTCGGATTTGGCCTCTTGGCGTTGGCCGGATACGGCGGAAGCGCGTGGATTCCGACTTTTTTTGTCCGCGTTCATCATTGGAAGGAAGCCGACGCGGGAAAAGTTTATGGAACGATCACGATGATCGCCGGAACGCTGGGCGTGACGCTGGGAGGACGATTCGCCGATTGGCTGGCGCGGCGAGGTTGCCGGGACTCCAAAATGCGCGTCGGCATGTTCGCGGCGATGGGATGGATTCCTTGCGGGTTGCTTTTTCCAATGATGCCCAATCCCAAATTGGCGGTCCTGTTTTTAATCCCGACGGTTTTTTGCGCGAGCATTCCGTTCGGCGTCGCGCCGGCGGCGATTCAAGAAATGATGCCCGCCCGAATGCGCGGCCAAGCCTCGGCGATTTATCTTTTCATCATCAACCTGATCGGTCTCGGAGTCGGTCCGACCGCCATTGCCACGGTGACGCAAAAGGTTTTCAAATGGGACAACTCCGTCGGCTATTCGATGATGATCGTCTGCGCGACGGCACAATATCTGGCCGCCTTGATCCTCTGGCTGGGCCTCAAACGTTTCCGCCAGAGCATGGATCGCCTTCAACAATGGACGGCGTCCAACGCTTAAAGACAAGCGGGAACGCCCTTTGCAACTCCCATCTATTGCGCTTAATCTCTCCCTTCAACCGTTCTATTTCGTTCAATAATGCGGTTGTTGAAGAGGATGAGTGTGCGTTATGGTGCATGTGGGATGCCATCCAAGCTGAAATTTTCCCTTCTTCGATCCACGGGATTTGTGGCCGTTTTGCTCATTGTTCTGGTCTTGGCCGTTCAATCCGGACGCTCGTGGTATGGCTTGGAGATGATGAAAATTTCGCAGGAATCGGGGCTTCAAAATCATTTAGAGGATTTGGGGCGAATTCTGCAACCGCTCGCCGGACCGCCCGCCTTGGAGTTGGCCGACCGCGCTGAAAAGTTGGAGCAGGAATTTCAGAGCGACCCGACGGCGGCGTTGCCCGGCAATGATTCACCGTTGGCGGTCGCGTATCAGACCGCGTTAAAACCTGAATCGCGAAAATTGTTTGAGGATTTCGCCCGGCAGGCGCGATTGGAAAACCTCACCCTATTGGACGAGACGGGACGGGTTTTGTTCAGCACGTCGGAACCGGAGCGGGTTCTGGCGATGTTCGATTTTCTGGAATTGGATCGGGATCAATTTGAATCGGCGATGAAGGGAAAAATCGCAGGGTCTCCCGCTTATTCCGTGGCGTCGGCTCCGCTCAAGCGGGTTTACGTCCCGATCCTCGAAAAACCCGGCGGGGAAGTCGGCGCGGTGATCTGCCTGACGGCGGGACGCGATTATCTGGGCGCAATGAAAACGCTCGTCAAGAATTCCGGCATTCTGTCGGCGATCTCGACGATTCTAATTTTGCTGATCGGTTGGTTGGTCTATGGCCTTCTCGCGCGGCAGAAATCCTACGAACGCAAGGCGGCGCACGCGGATCGGCTGACAAGCCTAGGGACGCTCGCCGCCGGATTTGCCCACGAGGTCCGTAATCCGCTGGAGATCATCGGGGCCTGCGCCGAGGATTTGGAGCGGACGCTCGCGCAAAGCGGCGCGGTTCCGGCGGACGCGCTCGATTCGTGTCGGGACATCACGGGCGAGGTCGAGCGGCTCAACCGATTGGTGAATCAATTTCTTCAATACTCCCGCGCCGATTCGCCCAAGAGGGATCAAGGGAGGGCTTCGGTGCGTGAGAGTTTGGGATCGGCGACGGCCTTGCTCAAACACACCGCTGATAAGAAGAGCATCCGCATCAATGCCGCCTCGGTCAATCTCGCGCCGGAGATTCAGGCGGGGATTTCCGAGGCGAATTTGCGCCAGATCGTCGTCAATCTGATGATGAATTCGATCCAAGCGACCCCCAAGGGGGGAACGATTGAGATCGGCGCGGGAGCCGATTCCGGCATGATCCAACTGCGATTCCGCGACAGCGGCCCCGGGGTCCCCGCCGAAATTCGCCCGCGAATTTTCGAGCCGTTTTTCACGACGCGAGCCGAAGGTTCCGGTTTGGGATTGGCGATTGCGCATCAATTTGCCGTCGGCGCGGGAGGCGCGTTGGAGTGCGAGGACCGCGCAGAGGGGACGGGAGCGTGCTTTGTTCTTACGTTGCCGCGCGTGGCCGATCGCCCCACGGAATTGCGGATCGCGGAATTGGGATCGCGGCAAGAACAAAAGAGAGTGAGCAATGGCCGAGCCGCTTAAAATCCTCATTCTGGACGACGAGCCGAAGATGGGAAAAATCCTGACGCGCGTTTTGGCGCGGGAGGGACACCGGGCGGAATTTCGAGTCTCCCCCTCCGAAGCCCTGCAACTTCTTTCCGCCGAGCCGTTTGATCTTTTGTTGACCGATCTGAAGATGCCGGAGATGAATGGTCTGGAAGCGATGGAGCGCGCGCGCAAGATCAATCCCGAACTCGACGTGATTCTGATGACCGCCTTCGCATCGGTGGAGAACGCGGTCGAGGCGATGAAAAAAGGAGCGGCGGATTATCTCATCAAGCCGTTTCACAACGAGGAATTGATCTTGCTCGTCAATCGTCTGGCCGAGAACCGCGGTTTGCGTCAGGAGAACCAGACGCTCAAGCAAACGCTGGCGACGCCGCTGGACGCGGGCGATATCATCGCCGTCAGTCCGGCGATGCAGGATGTTTTGAAACGGGCGCAGAAGGTCGCGGGAACCGACGTTTCGGTTCTTCTGCGCGGCGAGAGCGGCACGGGGAAGGAAGTTTTGGCGTCGTTGATTCACACCGCCGGCGCGCGGCGGGACCGTCCGTTCATTCGCGTCAACTGCGGCGCGCTTCCCGAAACGCTTTTGGAGAGCGAACTGTTCGGCCACGTTCGCGGCGCGTTCACCGGCGCGGTGGAGACGCGCAAAGGTCTTTTTCAAGCCGCCGACGGAGGCTCGATTTTCCTCGATGAAATCGGCGAGATCACTCCCGCGCTTCAAGTCAAGCTCCTGCGCGTCCTGCAATGCGGCGAGTTCCAGCGCGTCGGCGATCCGCAGACGTTCAAGGTCAACGTCCGCGTTCTGGCGGCGACGCATCGCCCGCTGGAGGAATTGATCGAAAGCGGCAAATTCCGCTCCGATCTTTATTATCGGCTGAACGTCGTGCCCATCGTCATCCCCCCCCTGCGCGAGCGAATGGAGGACATTCCCGCGTTGATAGACCATTTTCTTGCGCGATTGAAGGGGTCTGACGGCAAACCAAAGCGCCTTTCCAAAGGGGCCTACGATCTCCTGCTTGCCTATCCTTGGCCGGGCAACATCCGGGAGTTGGAAAATGCCTTGGAGCACGCCGTCGTCATGTGCGAAAGCGAAAATATCGAAGCGGCGGATTTGCCGAGCGCGATTTTCAATTCTTCCGGCGTCGTCGGAGGTTCGGGCGTCGTCGCGAGCACCGATTTGAAGAATCTCACGTTGGAGGAAATCGAGAAGAAGATGCTTCTCGATACACTGAAATCCACGGGATGGAATCATTCCAAGGCGGCGCGCAAGCTGGGCATCACGCGCCGGACGCTGGGATACCGAATTGACAAATACGGCATCCCGCGACGCCTCGGCGGGGACATCGAACCCAATGGTGAAATTTTGCCGGAATCCGAATCCGGCGAGACCGAAGAAATTGAGGATGCGGAGGGATTGACGCAATGATTTCGATTTCACCTTTGTCGCCGCTTCTCTCTCGCGCCGGAACCGCTCTCGCGTTCCTCTCCCTTATTCTCGTTCCGGTCGGGTTGGACTCTCAAGATTCGACGCCGAAAGGAGAAACTCCGCCCGCTTCTCTCGAACCGCCGCCCAAAGAGGCGCACGGAAAAGAGAAAAAGCCGCCGCTGATTCGCTCGCTCGATGAATGGCGGCGGATGGACGGACAATTGCATCAAGTGGGAGGACAATTCCTCACCGTCGAGAAGCGGCGGCGCCAATTGCTCGTCCAGCAAAACAAGTTAAAGGAAAAATTCGCGGAGGGGGACGTGACCCCCGGCTCGGTCCTCCTTCGCCCGCGCATGGCGGAGATCGCGTCGCAATATGACGAGGCGTCGGGTCAAGCGCGGGGGTTGCGGGAGCAACTGGGACAAGCCTTGCGCTCGATCTATGGCTCGCGCCGGGATCTGAACGAGATGCTCGGCGCGCGGAAAGAGGAAATCGAGCGAACGTCGCCGTCCAATCAATCCGATCAGGATCGCGAGGATTTGGATCGCGTTCATCGTTGGCTCAACGGACTGAACCGGTCCGAAAAGGACGGACCTTCCCAAGTCTTCGCCGGCATCCTCGGAGATGAAATCGGCGGACCCATCGCCCAGACGTTCGCGCAACGCGGATCGCCGCGAAGACATCAAGGAGGGGGAAAATTCGATCCTTCCGCCACTCCACCGATGAAAACACCGCCGCCGGAGGGTTTTTCCCCTCCGCCCAATGCGTCGCCCCGATTGGAAATTCAACCGGACGGTCCTCATCCTCCCGATGAATTCCAGCGTCTGGCGGATCGCGTGCGGAGATTGGAGCAGGAAAATCGCCGCGCGGCGGAACTCATCCACCGGCAAAACGAGGAGATCGAGGAATTGCGGCAGGACGTTGAAAAACTGCACGAGCGAAAATCATTGCCGACGAATCCCTAGACTCTTGAATTTCCCCGTGAATTCTGCGCAATCTGCGGCTGAGGTAATCGGTCGTGATTGAGTCTGCCCCCTACGTGGATGACTTCGGCGCGCTCGCGCGGGCCGCCACGCGCCTTGCTCATTCTGTTTTGCTGGTCTCGTCGCCGCGAACTTCGGGAATTCTGAATCGCTACGCGGTTTTCGCCGCCGAACCGACGGCAATCCTTTCGTGCAAGGGTCCGGAATCGCCAATTGAGCTTATCGTAAGGAATCGTCGGCAAATCTATTCCCGATTCGATCAATCAGTGGAAGCCGCCTTATCGTTTGTATCCCCGTCTGATTGGGGAAACGCGCTCCCATGGTCTTCAAGCCATTTGCCCTTCACCGGTGGTCTGATTGGATTCGTCGGCTACGACTTCGGCGGGCGGTTCGAGCGGATGCCAAGTAGGAAGGCAACAAGCGGAACGCCTTCGCTTTGGTTCGGGAGTTACCCGGTTGCTTACGTCGCGGATCAAGTTGAAAAGCGGGCGTGGTGGGTTGGAAAAGGTGGACGGGGTGGACAGAGTGGAAGCGGTGGAGCGAGCAACGGGTCGGTCTTGGAGAAGCTTCAATCGTGTTTGGAGATCGCGCACAAGTTCGAACCTGTGTCAAGGCTGAGCCGTGCCGAACCGGAAGACGAGGGAGAGGGGGATTGGCGGGCGGATTGGGAGCCTTCGTTGGATCAAGGGGCTTACGCACGCGCCGTGAAAAGGACGCTTCATTATCTGCGAGCCGGAGATGTTTATCAGGTCAACTTGACGGTTCGTCATCGTCGCAAGATCCAAGCCGACCCCGCCGAGCTTTTCGGTCAACTGATTCATTTCAATCCCGCTCCCTATTCCGCTTTTTTGCGCGGCGAGGAGTGGGCGATCATGAGCAGTTCGCCCGAACTGTTGCTGGATTCGCGGAGCGACGGGGAAATTCAAACCCGCCCGATCAAGGGAACCGCGCCGCGTTCCGAGGGTCTCGTCGGGATCGAATACGAAAGGGACGCGCGGAGGCTCATGCAAAACGAGAAGAATCGCGCCGAGCATCTGATGATCGTGGATCTGGAGCGAAATGATCTGGGGAAAATCTGCCGTTACGGGTCGGTCCGCGTTGATCCGCTCATTGGCTTGGAATCTTATACGGGTTTGCATCATTTGGTTTCCGGCGTGCAAGGGCAGTTACGCCCCGGCGTCGGTTCCGTCGAGGCGATGGCCGCGCTTTTTCCCGGCGGGTCGGTGACGGGCGCGCCGAAGATCCGCGCCATGGAGATCATTCACGAATTGGAAACGGTCCCGCGAGGCGTTTATACCGGAGCCATCGGATGGATCACGCCCAGAGGCGAATCCCGTTTCAACTTGGCGATTCGGACGCTTGTTCAGCAAGCCGAGTTCTTGGATTTGCACACCGGCGGAGCCATCGTGGCCGATTCCGATCCGACAGCGGAGGCGGAGGAATGTGGATTGAAGGGAAGCGCAATGGCGAAAGCGGTTGAAGCGGCGTTCAACGCTTCAAAATACCAACGGCCCGTTTCGGCTTATTCTTGATCGCCGTCGTCGCCGATGGCCTCGACGGGGCAGGCTTCCATTGCGTCATTGCAGAGTTGCATTTCCTGCTCGTTTTGAGGCTGTTTGGAGACGTAGGAATAGCCCGCGTCATCGTTGCGGGAATAATTGTCCGGCGCGCTCGCCCTGCAGGCGTCGCAATCAATACAGGTGTCGTCCACGTAAAATTTTCCGGGAACGTTGTCGGCCAGTTTTGCGGATTTATCAGCCATCGGCGGTTGTCTCCCTATGAAAACGGCTTCAGTCGCCGCTGAACTCACTTTAGTCCCGTACGCCGCGAATTTCAACGTGAAAGGCGCGCTCGCGGGTGCAGGCGGACTTTTTCTCGGACTCAATCGACCATCGGTCGCGCCGCGGTCCGCTTCAAAAAAAATTGCGCGGGGGTGGCTGGAAGCGATGACAACTTGGAAAGCCGAATTCCATTGGCGGCGGCTTGGCGCGAAAGTTCCTCGCGGAAGTCGGGATGCGCGATGCCGATCAACGCGGCGGCGCGTTCGTCCATGTTCATCAACTTCAAACGCGCCGCGCCGTATTCCGTGACGACCCAATCCACCGTGTGTTCGGGGATGGTGATTCGCGTCCCCGCCTCGAACTGCGCGACGATGTTGGAAACAACGCGGCCGTCCTTGAGTGTTGCGGTCGAGGGAAGACAGGCGATTCCCTTGCCGCCCGGCGACATCTGCGCTCCGTAGCAAAACTCAAACGCCCCGCCAACGCCGCTGTAGGTTTTGGAGCCGATGCAATGCGCGCAGGCTTGACCTGCGAGGTCCACCATCAGGACGCTGTTGATGCTCATCATTTTATTGTTTCGGGAAATGGCTCGCACGTCGTTGATCGCCTCGACCGGAAGCATGGCGAACGCCTTGTTCTCCTTCATGCGGCGGCGCAGGCGTTCCTCGCCGAGCGCGAAGGTCGCCACGGAAATCCCGTCGTAAATTCCCTTGTGCGCATTGGTGACCGATCCGGCTTCAATCAGATCCATGTGCGCCTCGCAGATCATTTCGGAGTGGATGCCGAGTTCGCGCCGCGAAGTCAGAAGTTTGCCGATGGCCATCGGGATCGTGCCGAAACCCAACTGAATCGTGGCCCGGTCTTCGATCAGAGCGGCGACGTTGGCGGCGATGGCTTGTTCGGTTTCGGTCGGCGGCGGCGTGCCGAAATCGAGCATCGGCGCGTCATCCTCGATGATGAAATCCACGTTGGAAACGTGAAGCTCGTGATTGCCGAATTCCTCCAGTCCGCAAATGCGCGGCATGTTGCGGTTGACCTCGAAGACGATGCGCGTCTTGGGGGAAACCTCGCGGATGCGCCGCAACGCGGCGTCCTCCCAACTGCTCGTGAGCGAGAAATTGAAATAGCCCCGCTCATCCATCGGCGCGACGCGGAAGACGATGAAATTGATCGTGTGCCATTCGGTCAGCATCTTGTTCGCGTCGGAGAATTGAACGGGACAGAAGTAGATGTTGTTGTTCGCCTTCTGCGCGGCCCGCTCGAACGGACCGAGAAACGCGGTCAAGCAACTCACGCCCGGAAGGGTGAGGAATTGCGCGGGGCCGGTCGTGAAGACGACGGAGATGTAAAGCGGGCGCGTCTCGCGTCCGTATTGGGCGACGGCTTTCATTACCCCATAAGGCTGGCCATACCAAATCCCGAAATGAATGAGGCTTCCCGGCTTGAATTGGGCGATTAATTCTTGCGGGGTGACCAGTTTGGATCGGTAGATTTTGTCGAGGTCGCTCACATTAGGTTCCTTGGTCGAGACCTAAACACAATACGCATGGACGCAACGAGGTCAACTTCAAATTGAGAAAGCCGACTGTCAAGCCTTCAAAATTTTCAACCTCTCTCTTGCGTCAGTGCATCTTCCTTTTGAATTCTATGCGGGTGCATTGGTCCTTCGCTGTTGAATCAAAGCGCGAATCAATTTGCCCGCCTCGATGACCGTCACCGGCGTCAGCGACAGAACAATAATCAAAATCCATTCCGACCTCAGATGCGCCGCAGTCTCGAAAACGTTCTCCGCGTAGGGGAGCGTGACAACGCTCAGTTGAAGCAGAACCGACAGCGCAAAAGCGGCCAAGAGGGCGGGATTGGAAAACAATCCCAGTTCCGGAAGCGTCCGGGTCTGGCTCCGGCAGGCCAGCGCGTAAAACAATTCGGAAAACGCCATGATGCAAAAAGCGGTCGTGCGGGCGTGGCGGAGTGCGACCGGATCGTCGGGTCCTTTATAGACGCAGGCGAAACCGATCACCAAGACCATGGCGAACAAAGCCCCTTCTCCCAACATCTTTAATCCGCGTTGCCAAGTGATGACCGGCTCGCGGGGGGGACGCGGTTTGCGCCGCATGATGTCGCGCTCCGGCGGCTCCAATCCGAGCGCGAGTGCGGGAAGACCGTCGGTCACCAGATTGATCCAGAGAAGCTGAACGGCCACCATCGGCGCGGGCCAATCCAAAAGCGCGGCCAAGAACATGAAAATAACTTCGCCCGAATTGCAGGCGAGAAGGTAATGCACGAACCGCTGAATGTTGTCGAAAATGCACCGCCCTTCCTCGACGGCGTTGACGATGGAGGCGAAATTGTCGTCGGTCAACACCATGTCGGCGGCGGATTTGGTGACGTCGGTTCCAGTAATTCCCATGGCGACGCCGATGTCGGCGGATTGAATCGCGGGCGCGTCGTTGACGCCGTCGCCCGTCATCGCGACGACTTGTCCATGGCTTTTCCACGCCTTGATGACGCGCAATTTGTGTTCCGCCGTCACGCGGGCATAGACGGAAATATGCTCGACCTCGCGCGCGAGATCGCCGTCGCTCCAGCCGTCCAGTTCCTGTCCGGTGACCACGCGGTCGTCGGCGTGGGCGATGTCCAATTCATGCGCGATGGCCGACGCCGTTTTCGGATGGTCGCCGGTAATCATAATCGGACGAATGCCCGCTTCGTGACATTTGGCGACGGCGAGTTTGGCCTCCTCGCGCGGAGGGTCTTTCATCCCCGTCAACCCGAGGAAGACAAGGTCTTTTTCCTCGTAGGGTCCGTCCAATTTCGCAAGCGGCGCGTAAGCCAATCCCAAAACGCGAAGCGCACGGCTCGCGAGTTCGGTGTTGGTTTTGAGAATTTGCTTTTTGAGATTTTCATCCAGCGTGACTTCTTTTCCCTCGATCAAGGCGCGGGTGCATTTGCCCAGCATGACTTCCGGCGCGCCTTTGGCGAACATAACCATCGCGCCGGAGGAATCGCGCAGGACGACCGACATCGCCTTGCGTTCCGAATCAAACGGGATTTCGTAGATGATGTGATCGCCCGCCTGTGGACCGATGCCCGCCTTCATCGCGGAAACAAGCAAGGCACCTTCGGTCGGATCGCCGATCACCTCCCATTGCTCATTTTTGCCCGGAACAAGCTTGGCGTTGTTGCAACGCGCTCCGGCCTTGAGCGCGAGAAGCAAATCGGCGCGCGTATTCGGATCAATTTTTTGGTCGCCTTCCCTGAATTCGCCCTGCGGAATATATCCCGCGCCGCCGACGTCATAGAGCCGTCCTCCGGCCAAAATTTTTTGGACGGTCATTTCGTTGCGCGTGAGCGTTCCCGTTTTATCCGTGCAGATGACCGTCACGCTTCCGAGCGTCTCGACGCTCGGAAGTTTGCGGACCAGCGCGTTGCGCCGCACCATGCGTTGAAGTCCGATCGCCAACGCGACCGTCACCACGGCGGGCAATCCCTCCGGCACGGCGGCGACGGCGAGGCTCACGGCGATCAAAAAGACATCCGCCATCGCCTTGCCGACGGCTTCTCCCGCGCGAACCGCTTCCCAAAGCTCCATCGCAAAAATCACGACGACGACCGCGAGGCAAACATAAACGAGCACCTTGCCGAGTTCGGTCAGGCGACGCTGAAGCGGCGTCGGCTCCGGCTCAAAGCGTTCGAGCAATCCGGCGATGCGCCCCAATTCGCTGTTCATGCCGGTTCCGGTGACGACGGCGCGTCCCTTGCCTCCCGCGACGACCGTTCCCATGTAGAGCATGGTTTTGCGGTCGCCAAGCGGAGCCGATTCGGGGATCGCGGCGGCGGCGTCCTTATCCGTTGGAGTTGATTCGCCTGTCAGCGCGGCCTCCTGCGTCCGAAGTCCGAACTCCTCCACGATCCGCGCGTCGGCGGAGAGATGATCCCCCGCTTCGATTTCGATCACGTCGCCGGGGACAAGCTCGCGCGCGGGAATGACGCTGAGCGTCCCGCCGCGAACGACCCGCGCATTGGGAGAGGAAAGTTTGCGAAGCGCGGCCAGCGCGCGCCCCGCCCGCTCCTCCTGAATGAATCCGAGGATGGCGTTCATCAAAACGATGGCGAGAATGGCGACCGTGTCCACCCATTCCCCGAGCGCGCCGGAAACCACGGCGGCGGCGATCAGAATCCAGATGACGAGTTCCTTGAATTGTTCGAGGAATTTTTTCCAGATCGGCTCCGGCGGCGCTTCGGCCAGTTCGTTCGGACCGTGGTTTGCCAACCGCGCCGAAGCCTCTTTCGCCGATAGGCCGCGCTCAAGATCGGTGGCCAATCGCTTGGCCGATTCCGGCGCGCTCAAGGCGTGCCACGGCGTAATTTCTTCGGATCGGCGCGTATCGGCGTTCATCGGCGGTTCCATATTCTCTCCAAACTCGGCATCAAATCAAAATCACGGCGCCAAATCCACCAACGCAAATTGTCCGAAATGTTGCATTCTGAATTGTGAGGCGATCATCGCGAGTGATTGAGGCGAGATTTGTGCCAAGTCAAGTATAACAAATCGAATCTGTTTCTCCTTCAGGAGTCGCAGGGATTCGACGCTTGGAAAATTTGCGATCACCTTCAAATCCGCGCGATGTCCGGGTGGAAAAAAACCGTTCGTTCCGTTCATCGTCGGTTGATGATGCCACGTCGCATGGAGCATCGGAAGATTGTCGTCGTCGGGGAGAAGTGGGATTTCGACGAGCGGAGAAGGAAACCGCTGTTCCGCCAGCCAAGTGAAGACCTCGGGCGGTTGGGATGGAAGAATCATCATGGCTCCTTTCCCATGAAGCGAGACCATGGACTCTCCAAATGGTTGAACTGAGACGGTGGCAAACCAAGGCGACGCCCCCAGCGGGCCTCCCATGTAAGAATCAACCAGAAACAGACCGCAACCTGCGAATCCGACAACCCACGGTTGAAAGGAATTTAAATTTCTGACCGCCAAGTCACAGACGAACCCAAGCGACATCGAAATACCCAATAAAGCAGGTAGCATCCAGCGCGCAGGAACCCGAATTCCGCCGGCAAACGGAAAATAGGCATCTACGAGAGCGTAAGGCAGTGCCAGCGTGTAGGGCGTTCGATCCCCGTGATCGTCCGCCCACCAAGTGAATTGCGGTCCAAGACAAAAGAGGAATAGCAAGCCAGTTAGGCCGAGCCATAGCCTTCGCGGGAAGATTATCTCGTCGTTTCCAACGGCCGTTTTCCTGACGGACAAAATGAGAGTGACGAAAAGCCCCAGAGCCGCAGGGAATCCGGGAAACAAATCCTTTTCTGATGCGAAGCCGAATTTTGCCCCATAGTGAAAATGTCCTCCTCGGAGAAACAACGGGTGTTGTCCATAAGGACGTAAAAAATGCGACAAATCCGCCGAACCCATCAGCGTCACTTCCTTGGGTCGATAAAAAACATGGTTCATTTTCAGTCTCAAATAAGGAAGAGCAACGGGAATGACGACACAGGCGGCGATGAGAAAGGGCATGGCAAAACCGAGAACTTTTTTTCCCGATAATTCCCGCCGCGATTGCCATAATCTTCTCGCAAAAAAGGGAACGAGACACCAAAACGAAAAAATCGCCCAATACCATGAGGTCAGCCATTGCCCCAGCGCGGAGGCCCCCATCAACCATTTCCAGCGTCGGCGGTCGTCACGCAACGCCTTCTCGAATCCCAAAATGACCAACGGCAAGAATTCGCCGTGGGCGAGTTGGATATGCCCCATTTGCACGATCCGATACGACGCGAAGCCATAGGCGATGCCCGCGACCGTCGCCGAACTGAGGTTTCTGAAATAATGAAACGCCAAGGCGTGCGCGGCCAGCGCGCAGAAGAAATAGGCTTGGATCAGCGAAAAATTGTGGACCGCGACCGCGCTCGAGGTGAAAAGCCAAAACGGAAGCGCGAGAATCGCCGGCGCGAGCAGATGCTCGCCGTAGGCCAGCGCGTCGGCGTGCGGCCAGAAGACGTTGGCCTGAAAGAATTCCGTGATTTGGTGAAACAGCGCGTAATGATCCCACCAAAGGATGTAGCTGTTCAGCAACGGATCGCCGAGGCTTTGAATGCGCGACGACGGCTCGATCCAAAGCGGGTAAGTGACCAACAGCGCAAGGCCGAGATAAAGCAGGCAGGCGGGGAGATGTTTCCGTATTGCCATGCTTCAAATTTGACCAGCGCCGGGGAAAAAAGGGAATGGGAATCATTTGTGAAGACTAAACACAAAGGCGCGAAGGAGACCCAAAGGCCACAAAGAAGCTGGATTTCCGTTTCGTTTCATCTTTTACTTGGTGCTCTTTGCGTCTTCTTTGTGTCTTCGTGTTTAATCTTCGCCCCAAATCTCAGGTCCCCGGAATCGCGCTCGTTCTTCTCGCATTGGCGGCGTATGCCCCCGCGTTGAACGGCGATTTTCTTTGGGACGACACCGATTTCGTGACCGAGAACGCCACGCTCCGGTCGCTCGAGGGATTAAAAAACATCTGGATTCATCCCCGCTCCAACCTCCAATACTTTCCCCTCACGTTCACTTCCTTCTGGATCGAATATCATCTCTGGGGACTGAAATCGTTCTGGTATCATCTCAACAATGTTTTGCTTCACGGCTTGAATGGCTGGCTCTTGTGGCGATTGCTCCGGCGTTGGCGCGTCGCCGGAGCGTGGTTCGCCGCCGCTTTGTTCGTTCTGCATCCCACGCACGTCGAATCGGTCGCATGGATTACCGAACGCAAGGATGTGCTTTCCGGATTCTTCGCTCTCCTCGCTCTCTTGTCTTGGTTCGACCGCGCAAAAGACAAGGAATGGAAATCGCTCGCGGTCGCGCTTGTTTGGTTTGCCTGTTCGCTCCTGAGCAAAACCTCGACCACCCCTTTGCCCGGGGTCATGCTCTTGGGCGCATGGTGGCAAAACGGCCGGAGTTCACGTCGCGACCTCGCGCGTTCGATCCCGTTCTTTCTTCTCTCGCTCGCCATCGGCCTTTTTCACGTCTGGAACGAACAGCGAAATTTCAGCTACGTGCGCGAGGAGTTGAGTTTCCCTTTGCTCAAGCGTTATCTCATCGCCGGGCGCGCGCTCTGGTTCTACGCGGGCAAGGCGCTCTGGCCATCGGCGCTGACGTCGATCTATTCGCTCTGGAAGATCGAACCGGGTTCCACCATCCCATATTTTTTCCCTTTGTTCGCGGCATTGGCGATGCTTTCGCCATGGCTTTTGCGAAATAGGTTCGGACGCGGTCCGCTGACCGCCGCGCTTGCCTTTGCGATCATGCTCTCGCCCGTGCTTGGATTTTTCTCGTTCGCGTGGTTCAGGCTATCCTACGTTGGGGACCATCTCCAATATCCCGCCGGAGTCGCGTTGACGGTTCTCTTCGCCTCCGCAATCGTGAGGACGACGAATCGCATCATTCGATCCGCGGCATGGAAGATCGTTTGCATCTCCGCCGCGCTCGGGATGTTGGGATGCGACACGTTCATCGAGGCAAGGAACTATCAAAACGCGGAGACGTTTTGGCGCGGCAACGTTGCCACAAATTCCGACTCATGGATGGGCTGGTATAATCTCGGGAAAGTTTTTGACGAGCGGGGCGATTTGTCGGAGGCTCAACGGCTCTACGGGGAATCGGCGCGCATCCGTCCCGATTTCCTCGACGCGCACGTCAATCTCGGAGCGGTTTTGGCCCAGCAAGGAAGATTGGATGAAGCCATCATCCAATTTCGAATCGCCCTGAGCATCCGCCCCGATTCCGAAAACGCGCGGCGCAACCTCGAAACGGCATTGGAGCAACGGCGGGCGGAAGAAGGACGTTAGATTTTCACCACCAAGACACGGAGACACCAAGACGAGAAGCCACAGATTGCACGGATTGCGCAGATTAAAAAAGCTCGAACAAAGGCGCGTACTTATTGTCGGGGCGTTATTGTCTTCATTGTCTTCTCGGTGTCTCCGTGTCTTGGTGGTGAAAATCCCCGCATTGTCCCATTGCAAAAATCATTTTTATCCCTATGCTGAGTCGGAAATGTTCGGATGGTGAAAACCAGAAGGAGTGAAATCCATGTCCACCGGCGCGATGACAGCCACGATCTCAACCAACAAGGGAGACATTTGTCTCCGGCTTTTTCCCGATAAAGTTCCCCTCACCGTCGCCAACTTCGTGAATTTGGCGACGCGCGGATTTTACGACGGCCTTACGTTCCACCGTGTCATCGCCGATTTCATGGTGCAAGGAGGTTGCCCGCTGGGAAGCGGAACCGGCGGTCCCGGCTATCGCTTCCGCGACGAATTTGTCCGCGATCTTCGCCACAGCAAGCCCGGCATTCTTTCGATGGCCAACGCGGGACCGGGAACCAACGGCTCCCAATTTTTCATCACCCACGTCCCGACGACTTGGCTCGACGATCATCACACGGTCTTCGGAGAAGTCATCGGACCGGAGGATCAAAAGGTGGTCAACGCGATTAAGCAAGGGGACAAAATCACCAAGGTCACGATCACCGGCGACACCGCCGCCGTGCTTGAGAAATCCAAGGCGGATGTCGCGCAGTGGAACAAGACGCTGGATCAAAAGTTTCCGAGAAAGAAATAGCGGCTCAATATCCCAAGGCCGCGCCGTCCTTGCGCGGATCGGACGCGCCGAAATAAGTTCCGGTCGCCGGGTCCACCATGATCGCCTGACATCCGCCGAACTCGCCGCCGGGCGCGGGTTGAACGTCGTGGCCGAGTTTGCGGAGCGCGTCCATCGTTTCGCGCGGCGTCCCGTGTTCCAGCAAAATCTTGTTTCCCTCCAGATGCCGCCAGCGCGGAACGTCGGCGGCTTCTTGGACCGTCATCCCGAAATCCAAATGGCTCAGCAAAAATTGAACGTGTCCCTGTGGTTGCATCGGTCCCCCCATGAGGCCGTAGCTCATGTAAAGTTTGCCGTTCTTGAGAACCATGCCGGGGATGATCGTGTGGTAAGGGCGCTTGCCCGGGGCGTATTCGTTCGGGTGGCCGGGTTGGAGCGAAAATCCCGCGCCGCGATTCTGAAGCAGAATTCCGGTTGATCCGCCGACGATCTTCGCGCCGAACGCGGCGTAGAGCGAATTGATGAAGGAAACCGCATTTCCCTCGCGGTCTATCGCCGTCAGATAAATCGTGTCGCTCCCTTCGGGAATGCCGTGCGGAACTTCCGGCGCGGTGTGATTAGGATCGATCAGTTTTCGCCTTTGCGCGGCGTAATCCTTGGAAAGCAAACTCCGGATCGGAACTCGGCTCATTTCCGGATCGGCGACGAATTGATGCAGATCGGCGTAAGCGAGTTTTTTCGCCTCGATCAAAAGATGCAAATACTCCGGCGAGTTATGCTTCATGCTCCTGAGATCGAAGCCCTCCAAAATGTTCAGCATCATCAAAACGCCGATGCCTTGACCGTTCGGCGGACATTGAAAAACATCGTAGTCGCGATAATTCACGCTGATCGGCTCGACCCATTCGGAGTGATGCTCGGCGAAATCCTCCATCGCCAGAAAACCGCCCGTTTCACTTGCGTAACGAACGATCTCCCGCGCGATCGGACCGCGATAAAAGGCGTCGCGTCCTCCTTCGGCGACGAGCCTCAACGATTCCGCCAGATTGGGATTCTTGAAAACGCTCCCCGGCTCGGGAGCCTTGCCGGCAATTAAATAAGTCTGCTTGGCCCATTGGTCTTTGTGAAGCGCGGGCGCGCCTTCGGCCCAATCTTGCGCGATGGTTTGCGTGACCGGAAATCCTTCCTCGGCGTATCGAATCGCCGGAGCGAGGACTTCCTTGAGCGGTTTCGAGCCGAATCGCTCCAGCGCGGTGGTCCATGCGTCCACCGCTCCGGGAACGGTGACGGCTTCCCACGAATTTCCATCAATCGCCTCGAACTTGCCCGCGGAAAGTTTGGCATGGAAATACTCGCGCGTCAGATTTTTCGGCGAGCGACCGCTTCCGTTCAGCGCGTAAACTTTTCCACTCTTGGCTTCGTAGAAGAGAATGAAAACGTCGCCTCCCATGCCGGTCATCATCGGCTCGGTGACGCTGATCGTTGCGGCGGCGGCGATGGCGGCGTCCATGGCGTTGCCGCCGCTTCGGAGCATGTCCAATCCCGCGAGCGACGCGAAATACTGCGATGACGCGACGATTCCGTTCCGGCTCATCGTCATCGTTCGGCCCGGGCGATACGGATCGGCGCGAACGCCGCGCGCTACGAGTCGTTGAAGTTCTTTTTCAGCGGAGGAATTCATGGGTCCGACGGTCGCTCTCAGATGCGCGAGCGCAACAAAAGACAAGGCAATCGCCAAAATTCTTCCTTGTGGCATCGGCATTGGTCGCATCTCGCGCGAGCGTATGCCGCCGCGTAAAAAAGCGCAACACGGGATTGGGAAAAAAACCGCCAAAACGCCAACATCGCCAATCAAGAGGCCATAGATTTCACGGATTGCACAGATTGGTCTCGAAGGCCGAACAGAGGAGCTATTTACAAACCGCCTTATCTTATTCAATCAGGGACGATCAAACCGAAACCAGCGATCGCCAAGGCCATGGCGAACATACCGCCAGCAAGATCGGGGAACCGAGAAACCAATGACCACCACAACTGCGGTAGCCAAAAAGACCAGAACCCGCAATCCTGAGCCAAGCCCCATGAGTTTTGCCGCCGGTTGCGGTCCAAGAAGACTGATAATGAATTCGCCCAGAAGAACTATCGGAAGCCAAAGCACGAGGCTGACCAGGCAACTCAGCGTCATCAGCAACCAAGGACTTTTGCAATGCGGGCCAAGAAACGGCGCAATTATCAAAACGCTCCACGCGGCTGTAAATTGAAGAGCGAGGAATCTTCCCTCCATTGCGTCATTGAGGAAGCCGCCGGGATTGGCGTTTGAAGCGAACAAGATCCAAACAGCCACAGCTTGGAGCGCGAAAAGCCCCACGGGAATGAGGCAAGCGCGATTCGTTGAAGGGACAAACTGACGGTCAAACAAGAACCAAGGGCTTTGCGATGTGAGCCGATGCCGCGCATTTCGCGCTTCTGCAATGCCCCGCGCTATGCCTGCGCAATAAAATTCGATGAACGCCAACGGGGGCAAAATAATTAGAAAAATGGCCACGCAGAATTCCAAAACCGGGGCCGGACTTTTCAAGCTGATTTCCATTGCCGTCTAACTAAGATTTTAATTCTTCCCTTTCGTTTTTCCATCGGAAACGCAAAGGTTCCTCTTGCGGGACCATGGGAAACGTTTACTACAAATTAATTCTTTTTTCCACCATGGATACGCTGGGGTAAACGCAGTTCCCGTGGCGATGGTTTCGTGGTCGCGCTTGCATGATCTCGCGGCGCGGAGCGCCCCTCCCAACTTGCAAGAAAGGATGAAGACGGAAGGATGAAGGAAGCAGGATGAAGGAAAGACCGCCAAAAGCAAAAGGGGCGGGGGATTTGTGATCTTCTCCGCGGACGCTACGCCTCGGCGCGAGATTCTCTTCTTAATATTTCGGACACGGATGAACACGGATGGGACGGATGATCGAAATTCGAGGGAAAGGCAAACCGCTCACAGCCGGGGTGCGGCTGCGCCACATGAGAAATCCCCGCGAGGCGGTTCCCTAAATTTCCATATTTCGATTACGAGCACGAGCACGAAAGAAATTTGGCAAATGACGGTCGGAGACCCATCGTTTGTCTATTGCATTGAGGGATTCGGAGCGGGAAAATAACTGAACGTCTCGGATACAAGATTGCGAACCGGACGGAGCGTACCAAGATATTTACCCATGCAACGCACCCGAAGCTATTCCATCATCCTCTTCTTCGCGTTGTTGCTCCTTGCGGCGCTCGAAAGAGGCGAGGCCGCGCCGCCGAATTTCACCCGCGATATTCAGCCGATTTTCGCCGAAAAATGTTATCAGTGCCATGGACCGGATGCGGCGGCGCGCAAGGCGGAATTGCGATGGGATCAGATGGACGACGCCATCGCAAAAGGGGAGATCATCCCCGGCAACCCGACGGCCAGTCCGCTGATCGCGCGCATTCAATCGGCCGATGACCGTCTCCGGATGCCTCCGTCGAAATCGAACAAGGTCCTCACCGACCGAGAAAAAGGATTGCTCGCCGATTGGGTCGCTTCCGGAGCCAAGCACGCGGCGCACTGGGCGTTTCTGCCGATTGTGAAACCGCCGATTCCCGACGCGGGCGCGGATGGTAGTTCTGTTTCGGTTATCGACGCCTTCATCTTGTCCCGTCTCAAGCGCGAGGGTCTCACGCCCGCCCGCGAGACCGGACGGGATGTTCTCCTGCGCCGACTGAGCTTTGATCTCACGGGACTGCCTCCGGCGATCGAGGAACTCAACGATTTTCTCGCCGATGCCTCGCCCGACTACTACGAGAAAGCCGTGGACCGCCTGCTCGCATCCCCCCGCTTTGGAGAGCGGATGGCGGCCAACTGGCTCGACGTCGCACGTTACGCCGACACGTTTGGTTACCAAAACGACCGCGAGATGCACGTCTGGCCATGGCGCGATTGGGTCATCCAAGCCTACAACCAGAACATGCCTTACGATGAGTTCATCACCGAGCAACTCGCGGGGGACCTGATGGAAAAGCCGACGGCCAAGCAGAAGCTGGCGACCGCGTTCAACCGCCTCCACCGACAAACGAACGAGGGAGGAAGCGTCGAGGAGGAGTTCCGGTTGGAATACGTCGCGGATCGGACGGAAGTCCTCGGAACGGCGACGCTGGGACTGACGCTGGAATGCGCCCGATGCCACGACCACAAGTTTGACCCGACCTCGCAGAAGGAATTTTATCAACTCTCGGCGTTCTTCTGCTCGATTGATGAGTCGGGACAGTATTCGCACTTCACGGAGACCGCGCCGACCCCCGCGATGATGCTGTTTGAGCCGGGTCAACTGGAAGCGCTTGCTCGATTCAAACTGAAAGTCGGCGCGCGAATCGCCGCGATGAAATCCGCCGATCAAATCGGCACGTATCGGTTTCTCAAATGGGCGGCGAAACCGGAACGCTCCCTGCCGATTCGCAAACCGCTGATTCAGCTTTCCTTCGACGCGCCGCCCGATGGAGGGAAAATTCCCAATGACGCCGATCCAGCGGCCCCCGCTTCCGTCTCCGGACCTTACGTGGCCGAGGACAGTCCTTGGGGAAAAGCGGCGGTGTTCGACGGGGATAATTCGGTGGCGGTTGAGAAGCTGGGGAATTTCGAGCGGTCCGATCCCTTCACGATTTGCATGAGGCTATTGGCAACCGTCCGCGAGCCTCGGATGGTGCTCTGCCATCGCTCGGAGGCCGCGCTCGACGCGGCAAGCCGGGGATACGAACTCCGTCTGGATGACGGTCACGCGGTCTTCGGGTTGATTCATTTTTGGCCGGGGGATGCGCTCTGCGTCCGAACGGCGGAGCCGATTCCAACCGGACAGTGGGTTCACCTCGCGGCATCCTACGATGGCTCCAGCGCTCCCTCCGGCGTGAAAATTTACGTGAATGGAAAGTCCGTTCCCTTAGAAATTCTACGCGACGGCCTTTACCGAACGATCCGCTACGGCTCGGGCGCGACTCCGGCGCTTCGCCTTGGGGCGCGCTTTCGGGATAACGGATTCAAAGGGGGACGGCTCGATGATTTCCGAGTTTACGATTCCGAGCTTTCCGCCGTCGAGATTGAGTCGCTCGCGTCGGGAGTTCCCGCGGACGATCTGATTGCGGCGGCGTTCAAGCGGCCCGCCGGCGCGCCCGCCAACGTGATGGAAGCGCGTTCGGCTTATATGATGGCGGTTGATGAGCCTCTCGCCAAACTTCGCGAGGAACTTCGCTCTGCGCGGACGGAAGAAGCCCAATTCACCGAGACCATCCCGCAAATCATGGTGATGAAGGAGCTTCTCCAACCGCGCCAGACCCACGTTTTGGGGCGAGGGAACTATCTGGACAAAAAGGAAGCGGTGACGCCGGAAACCCCGAAATTTTTGCCCCCATTTCCGGACGGCGCGCCCCGAAATCGTCTGGGGCTTGCCAAGTGGCTTTTCCTGCCGGAGCATCCCCTGACGGCCCGCGTGGCCGTCAATCGCCTCTGGGCGCAACTTTTTGGACGCGGCCTTGTGCCGACGCCGGAAGATTTCGGCGTTCAAGGGGAATCGCCCGTTTATCCCGAACTTCTCGATTACCTCGCCGTCCGCTATCGGGAGTTGAAGTGGGACACCAAAGGGATATTGCGCGAAATGGTTTTAAGCTCTGCCTACCGGCGTTCCTCCGAGGCGTCATCGGAAACGATCCGGCGCGATCCGGAAAATGCCCTGCTCGCCCGAGGATCCCGCCACCGCCTTGCCGCCGAGGAGATTCGGGACGCGGCCCTTGCGGCATCCGGTCTGCTTTCGCCGCGCATCGGCGGCCCAAGCGTGAAGCCTTATCAACCGGAGGGCATCTGGAAGGATTCGAGCGGCGTTGAATATGTTCAGGACAAGGGGGAATCGCTCTACCGGCGGAGCGTCTATACGTTTCTCAAACGCACGACGCCGCCACCCTCGATGCTCATATTCGACTCGACGAGCCGCGAAACCTGTCTGGCGCGACGGGAGAGGACGGAGACGCCGCTCCAAGCCTTGGAACTCCTCAACGACCCGCAGTTTGTCGAGGCCGCCCGCGCGCTTGCCCAACGGGCGTTGGCTTGCAATCACGGGGACGACGCTCCCGCCGCCGGGATGATTTTTCAGTCGCTCACGAGCCGGCGGGCGTCGCAACAGCAAATGGAAATTCTGCTCACGGCGCAGAAAGAGCAGAAAGAATGGTTCTCGACCCATGCCGAACAGGCGGCGGCGTATCTTAAGACGGGCGAATCTCCGGTTGACGCCGGGCAGGATGCGGTCCAACTCGCCGCCATGACGGCGATTGCCCAACTGGTGATGAACTACGACGAATTTCAGATGGATCATTAGGAGGATTGCAGGATGTCCGAAAAATGCGTGGGAACGTGGGATGCGGCGAGGCTCTCCCGACGTTCTTTTCTTCAAAAGGCCGGAATGGGATTCGGCGGGATCGCTCTCGCGCAACTCCTCCAAGCCGAAGGTTTGCAGGCCGAAGGTCCGCCGCCAGAGGGCACGGTTGAGGGCGCGTTGAAGGGACCGCACTTTGCCCCGAAGGCCAAGCGCGTGATTTATCTCTTCCAGAGCGGCGGACCGTCGCAACTCGATCTCTTTGATTACAAACCTCTTTTGAATCAACGCAACGGCGAACAATTGCCCGATTCAGTGCGGAAGGGCCAACGTCTCACGGGCATGTCGGGCAATCAAGCGTCGCTCCCGCTGGCCGGGTCCATCTTCGGATTCACGCAATACGGGCAAAGCGGCGCGTGGATGAGCGAATTGCTCCCGCGCACGGCGGAACTGGCCGATGACCTTTGCTTCGTCAAATCCATGTTCACCGAGGCGATCAATCACGATCCGGCGATCACCTTTTTTCAGACCGGCTCCGAGCGGTCGGGGCGTCCTTCCCTCGGAGCGTGGTTGAGTTACGGTCTCGGTTCGCTGAATGACAATCTCCCCTCCTACGTGGTGATGATCACCAAGAATAAAGCGGACCAACCGATTTACGCGCGGTTGTGGGGAAGCGGATTCCTCCCGACCGAATATCAAGGGGTGCAATTCCGTTCGGGAAAGGATCCGGTGTTGTTCCTCGAAAACCCGGGCGACATCGGTCAAGAATCGCGCAAAATGTTGCTCGACCGGCTCCGCCAGCTTCACGAAATCGAGGAGAAGGAGTCTCCCGTTGAGGCGCGGATCGCCCAATACGAGATGGCGTTTCGGATGCAGACCTCCGCGCCCGAGGTCGCGGACTTTTCCAGCGAGCCGCAATCCGTGCTGGATGCCTACGGCCCGAACGTGCTCAAGCCCGGCTCCTACGCCTACAATTGCCTGATGGCGCGGCGGCTTGCCGAACGCAACGTGCGGTGCATTCAGATATTTCATCGGGGTTGGGATCACCATGGCGGACTTCCGGCGGCAATCCGCAAGGAGTGTGTGGAGACCGATCAGCCGACGGCGGCGTTGGTGCGCGACCTCAAGCAACGCGGAATGTTGGAGGACACGCTCGTCGTCTGGGGCGGGGAATTCGGCCGGACCAACTATTCGCAAGGAACGCTCACGGCGACCGACTATGGCCGAGATCATCATCCTCGTTGCTTCACGCTCTGGATGGCCGGAGGAGGAGTCAAACCGGGTCTTTGCTATGGATCAACGGATGATTTCGGTTACAGCGTCACGGAGAACGGCGTTCACGTTCATGATTTCCACGCGACGATGTTGCATCTTCTCGGACTGGACCACGAGCGATTGACCTACCGTTTCAAGGGACGCCAATTCCGCCTGACCGATGTTTCGGGGCGGGTCGTGCGGGAATTGATGGCTTGAGAGATTTTCCCGCCGCGAAGAGAAGAGACAGGAACAATGATTTTGGCGGAGAGGGTGGGAATCTGCGCCAGTAGCGCAAGGCGCAGAACTGTAAATGAGGGTCGAAAAGTGCACCACTTTGGGGGTGAATCGCGGTCGAAAAATGTAGCACTTTGGCTCTGAGCATATGGGCATCCCGCCAAGGGTGTTCAGACAAACTTCAATCCTCTCCGTCCGTGTCTAAGCGGCGTTCTTACACTCCGCACCGTGGCGCATTTTTCAACCGCGTTTTACAAAAAATCGCACCAGCGCATAACTTCGGAAATCCAGACCGTCCTTCAACCTCTTCCCCGAGGGGTTCGTCGGCGGAGTCTGGTTTTACTTCCCGAATTGGCGTAATCGAATTCTAATACTGAACGCATTTGAATCTAATTTCGGAAAAGTATGCTTCCGCCCCGTTGGAATAAATGCGTTCGTTCGGCTTTTTATAAGTCAACGAAACATGCCACTCAGGGAAGGGATGGGAGCGTGGAATCATGAAAAGAATTTTATGGCTTGCGATGATGTTGATCGGATTGGGGAAGGCGGGATATGCCGCGCAAATTTTGGTGTCCTCCGACATCACTGTTTCGACGACGTGGACGGCGGACAATACATACAACCTGCAGAACCAGATCTACGTGAAACCCGGTGCGACGTTGACGATCGAAGCCGGGACAGTGATTGCGAGCACGACGGGAGGAGGCGGGAGTTTGGCGGTTTGCCGAGGAGGCAAAATCTATGTGAATGGGACGGCGTGCAGTCCGGTCATCATGACTTCCTCGACGGACGTGGCGACATGGGCCGCGGACGCGAGTCATCCGACCGGCCACAATCCCAAGACGGGGACATGGCACGAGGGATGCAACGAATGGGGCAACCTGACCGTCATGGGCAAGGGGCTAATCTCGGCCTCGATGTTCGGCGGACTCCCGGTCTCGGTCACCACCGACGACGACTGCACCGCCGGCGGCTCGACCACCGTGCGCGTCAACACCAGCGTTCCGGACGGATTGAACCAAAAACAGATGGAAGGCTTGACGGCCGCCTACACCGGGGATTGCAATGTTCTCTACGGCGGCAACGACGACAACGACAACAGCGGCGCGATTCACTACCTCTCGCTCCGCTACGGCGGCAAAGTGCTGGGTCTTGGCAACGAGTTGAACGGACTCTCGATGGGAGCCATCGGACGTGAAACCGACGTGGACCACGTCGAGATCATGAACAACGTGGACGACGGCATCGAGACGTGGGGAGGCACGGTCAACTACAAGTATCTGACGATCTGGAACGCCGGGGACGACGGCTTCGACGTGGACGAAGGATGGCGCGGCAAGGCGCAATTCGGACTGATCGTCGAAGGCTACAGCACCAACGCGGCCCGGGGATCGGGAGTCAGCGACAACTGCTTTGAGGTTGACGGCGCGGAGGATTCGGACGCCCAGCCGGTGACCACGGCGACGATCTACAACTTCACGGCGGTGGGCCAGCCGTTGTCGGCGCGGGGCGGGACGGCTTGGCGCGACAACGCGCGGGTTCAGTATCGCAACTGCATCTTCATGGAACTGGGAGGACAGTTGATTAAATTCGACAACTCCGACGGCGACGGAGCCAACGGTTACGGCTACAACGGGACGCTGAGTTGGGCCAACACGTGGACGACGGCCTACACGGACCATTCGGCGGTCAACGCCGGGAGCTGGAGTCCGGGGGCGTTCAACGATCCGGCGGTGTTGTATCAGGCGCAGAGTTCGGGCTTTTTGGCGGAGATGACCGACTGCGTGTTCTACAACAACTTGGGGGCGACGGCGGGCGGGACGCCGTATGCGGAGTCGGACAATCGCGGGGTGACGATCAGCGGGGGGAGCAATGCGGCGCTTCACAACGTGGTGGCGACTTCGAGTCCGATTCAGTCGCTGACGCGCGGACCGGCCGTCGTCAAGGGAGGATTGACCGTTATTCCGGTAACCAATATCAACCCCCTTCCGGCCAATGACGCCTTGGCGAGTTTCGCGGCGGCTCCGGCCGACGGGTTCTTCACGCCGGCCATGTATCGCGGGGCGTTCAGCCCGAGCGAGGATTGGCTCTTGGGTTGGACGGCGGCCGACGCTTACGGCATGGTCACACCGCCGACTTTCGCGACGGCAACTCCGATTCTGGTTTCTTCTGACATCAGCGTCTCGACGACGTGGACGGCGGATAATACATACAACCTGCAGAACCAGATCTACGTGAAACCCGGTGCGACGTTGACGATCGAAGCCGGGACAGTGATTGCGAGCACGACGGGAGGAGGCGGGAGTTTGGCGGTTTGCCGAGGAGGCAAAATCTATGTGAATGGGACGGCGTGCAGTCCGGTCATCATGACTTCCTCGACGGACGTGGCGACATGGGCCGCGGACGCGAGTCATCCGACCGGCCACAATCCCAAGACGGGGACATGGCACGAGGGATGCAACGAATGGGGCAACCTGACCGTCATGGGCAAGGGGCTAATCTCGGCCTCGATGTTCGGCGGACTCCCGGTCTCGGTCACCACCGACGACGACTGCACCGCCGGCGGCTCGACCACCGTGCGCGTCAACACCAGCGTTCCGGACGGATTGAACCAAAAACAGATGGAAGGCTTGACGGCCGCCTACACCGGGGATTGCAATGTTCTCTACGGCGGCAACGACGACAACGACAACAGCGGCGCGATTCACTACCTCTCGCTCCGCTACGGCGGCAAAGTGCTGGGTCTTGGCAACGAGTTGAACGGACTCTCGATGGGAGCCATCGGACGTGAAACCGACGTGGACCACGTCGAGATCATGAACAACGTGGACGACGGCATCGAGACGTGGGGAGGCACGGTCAACTACAAGTATCTGACGATCTGGAACGCCGGGGACGACGGCTTCGACGTGGACGAAGGATGGCGCGGCAAGGCGCAATTCGGACTGATCGTCGAAGGCTACAGCACCAACGCGGCCCGGGGATCGGGAGTCAGCGACAACTGCTTTGAGGTTGACGGCGCGGAGGATTCGGACGCCCAGCCGGTGACCACGGCGACGATCTACAACTTCACGGCGGTGGGCCAGCCGTTGTCGGCGCGGGGCGGGACGGCTTGGCGCGACAACGCGCGGGTTCAGTATCGCAACTGCATCTTCATGGAACTGGGAGGACAGTTGATTAAATTCGACAACTCCGACGGCGACGGAGCCAACGGTTACGGCTACAACGGGACGCTGAGTTGGGCCAACACGTGGACGACGGCCTACACGGACCATTCGGCGGTCAACGCCGGGAGCTGGAGTCCGGGGGCGTTCAACGATCCGGCGGTGTTGTATCAGGCGCAGAGTTCGGGCTTTTTGGCGGAGATGACCGACTGCGTGTTCTACAACAACTTGGGGGCGACGGCGGGCGGGACGCCGTATGCGGAGTCGGACAATCGCGGGGTGACGATCAGCGGGGGGAGCAATGCGGCGCTTCACAACGTGGTGGCGACTTCGAGTCCGATTCAGTCGCTGACGCGCGGACCGGCCGTCGTCAAGGGAGGATTGACCGTTATTCCGGTAACCAATATCAACCCCCTTCCGGCCAATGACGCCTTGGCGAGTTTCGCGGCGGCTCCGGCCGACGGGTTCTTCACGCCGGCCATGTATCGCGGGGCGTTCAGCCCGAGCGAGGACTGGCTCTTGGGTTGGACGGCGGCGGATGCTTACGGAATGGTCTGCACGGTGCCTCCTTCCAACGACGCGACGGTGACCTCTCACACGGTTCCCGCTCAGTTGCTGGTCAACCAAGGACTTACGGTCGGGTTCTACGTCCGCAATGATGGAGGCACGACTTGGAGTCCGGAGGCGTTCTACTCCTTCAAGGTGACGACGGACAGTTGCAACCTGTTCTCCGGCGCCGCGCAACTCAACATGGTGCCGGGACAGGTCACGTATCCGGGACAAACCTATATCTTCTCCGGCGTATTACAGGCTCCGGCCGTTCCATCGGCGGGTTGCTCGTTGCGATTGGAGATGCAGGAAAACTCGACGACGTTTGGAACGCCGTTGATTCTGAGCGTGGACATTGTCACCCCCACCCCCACTCCCACGGCCAATGCGGTCAGGGATTGGTTGCTCTATCAGTAAAGCTCGATAAGCAAAGCGCCCGCGCCTTTCGGCGCGGGCGCAAGTTGATGGCAGGATTTCGTGGTCCTGCCATCAACAATTTTTTGTTAAGAAGGAATTTGGCAACGTTGAGAATTTCATTTTGTATCCTGACTGGCCCCGTCCTGTTTGGATTCTTGCTGGGTTGCGTCAAGGAAGCTCCGGACAAACCTCTGGCTCCGTTCCAGATCGAATTGCTCGATATGGCGATGGACACGGCCACGGCAATTCCAGTCAATCCGCACATCAAGGATCGCTCGAAGGCGCAGGAGGGAGTGGTCGTGGCGTGTTTGAATCTGGATCAACCCAAACGGGCGCAAACCTATCTTGAAAAAATTGATAATTGGGTGAAAGGTTCCGGCTATGCCGATTTGGCCTACTACTGCGCGAAGCGCGGTTATCGAAGGGAGGCCAATCGTCTTCTCGATCTCGCGCTGAAGATTTCCGAAACCACCGAGGATTGGCGCAAGGATCACATCCGGGTAAAAATCGGGCAGGCGCGCGTGCTCTTGGGGCAGACGGAGAAAGCCGAATCCTTGGAAGCGGGCGTGGATCATTCCGAAAAAGGCAAAGTCGCGCGAACCAAGGCCGCGTTGGGAAACGAAGCCTCTTTCGATGAGCAGATGAAGGCGTTGGACGCGCTGATCGCTCCGGGGCAATTCGATGAAGTGAAGAACGCCCTGCAAGCCTGCGCGGAACTCTTCAACCGGTTTTACGCGGACATCCCGAGACGCTCACAGGCCGAGGAAAAAATCAAAGCCTCATGGTCGAAGTTGCCCATTTTTGTCCGGATGGACCTCTTGAACGAGCTTGTGAATTTTGCCCTCGACCATGCCGATCAAGCCAAGGCGATGGCGTTGGTCGACGAAGAGCAGACGATGATGGACTCCGCAAATTGGCCGGTGGAAGAGCGAGTTCCCAGAGCCGCGAAATTAGCCGCATTGCGCTCCAAAGCGGGCGACAAGGAAAAAGCGCGAAAGGACGCCGACGCGGTTCTCGCCCTCTTTGAATCCAAGAAGAACGCGATCGTCAATATCTGGCGGGCGGGAGCGCTTCGACCCCTGGCCGAAGCCTATCAAGCCATCGGGGACGCCGACGCCGCGCGTTCCGTTTACAAAACAGCCCTGCTGGAAGGCATGGAAAATCCGAATTCGCGGCCCCGCGCGGAGGACTTGTCCGCGACGTGCGTCTCGATGGCCTCCGTCGCGGTCGAACCCGATGCCAAGCTCTGGGAGCAAATACGTCAGATCCGCCAAGGGCTGAGGGCGCCATGGTGAGCACACGGCTTTACGGATTATTATTCATGCTCACTTCATACCTCATTGCCGCCACCGCGTCCGGGCAACAAGCCGGCGGCATCCGTGGCACGATCTACGACAAGGACCTCGATGCGCCGATCTCCGGCGCGCAGGCGGTGATTACCGAAACGGGACAAAAGGCGGAGACGACCGAAGACGGCAATTACGTTTTCCCGCAGGTCGCGCCGGGAAGCTATACCTTGGTTTTTTCGAAGGAAGGCTTTAGCCGTCAGGTCAAGGTCAACGTCGTCGTGACGGAAGGCAAAATGACGGAGAGCGACGGATCGCTCGCCGGCGAGATTTCGGAAATGGAGGAATTCCTCGTCCAAGACGTATTGCTCACCGGCGGAACGGAGGCGGCCCTTCTTCAGCTTCGCGAGGAAAGCCCGGCGCTCATGGATTCCATCAGCTCGGCCCTCATGGGACAAGCGGGCGCGAGCGACGCGGCGGGAGCCTTGAAACTGGTTTCCGGAGCCACGGTGCAGGAAGGAAAATACGCCGTGGTTCGCGGACTGCCGGACCGATACGTCAATTCTCAATTGAACGGGGTTCGTCTCCCGACGGCGGACGCCGACAAGCGCGCCGTCCAACTGGACCTATTTCCCGCCGCCGCCATCGAAAGCATTCAAGTCAGCAAGACGTTCACTCCGGATCAACAAGGAGACGCCTCGGGCGGCGCCGTGAATTTGGTTCTCAAGGGAATTCCGGACGAAACATCCTTCAAAATTGAGGGGCAGTCCGGCTTCAAGACGAACGTCACGGGCAAGAGCGACTTCCTGAGTTACGACGGAGGGGGCGTGAGCCTCTTCGGTTTTGACGACGGCAGTCGGGGCATCCAAACCGATCGAATTGGCCGAAGCTGGAAGGGCGCGGTCGGAGTGACGCCGACCGACGGTCCCGTGGATTACAAGTGGTCAGCGTCCGGCGGGGGCAAGAAAGAATTCAACAACGGAATCAAGATCGGCGGATTCGCGAGTTTCTTTTATGAGCATGAGAGCTCGTTGTATGCCCACGGGATAGACGACAAATACTGGGTTGAGCATCCCGGCGACAAAATGACGCCGCAATACTCCCAAGGCACTCCAAGTCAGGGGGACTTCAAAACCTCGCTATTCGACGTGACCAAAGCCGCCGAGCAAGTCCGATGGGGCGCGCTGGGATCAGTCGGCGTGGAGACAAAAAACAATTCGATATCATTGCTGTATTTATACACGCGCGTCGCCGAGGACGTCGCCACGCTGGCGGAGGATACCCGCGGCAAAGCTTATTATTTCCCCGGATATAAACCTTATGATCCGATGGATCCGGGGAATCAGGCGAGGCAGGCGGCTCCTTACCTTCGAACCGAAACGCTTCAATACACCGAGCGGACCGTTCAAACCCTGCAACTGAGCGGCCGGCACAAGTTGCCGATTCCCGACGTGCCGGTGACGAAGTATTTCACGATTCTGCCGCCCGAATTGAATTGGCGACTTTCCCGCAGTTCCGCCACGCTGAGTCAGGACAAGTCGCAATTCGGTTCGCAGTGGTGGGGGCCGTCCTACAATCCGGGGTTTCCTCCCTATGTCCAGCCGCACGTTGATCCGGCGGAGTGGTTGCCCTTCAAACCCGCCGCCAACTTCACCCTTGGAAACCTGCAACGAATCTTCAAGGACATCTCCGAGGACAGCGAGCAATACGCGGTGGACCTCAAGTTTCCGTTCCGTCAGTGGACGGGAACCGAAGGCTATCTGAAATTCGGCGTGTTCAATGACGACGTTCATCGCGAATACAATCAACAATCGTTCAGCAATTTCAACGATAACTCTTCAAGTTTGCTCAGTGACTTCGACGACTTTTGGAGCTCCCGCTTCCCTCACGAGAATCACCCCGTCACGGCGGCGGACATTGACGTGAACTACGTGGGGGAGCAAAAGATTACGGCATCCTATGGGATGGCCGAATTTCCAATAACTTCCTTCTTCAAGTTGATCGGCGGCGCGCGATACGAAATCACCGAGTTAAGCGTCGTGAATTTCCCGGAAAAGGATGTCACATGGATTCCTCCGGGATCTTCCGGTCCCGTCAAACTGAACCCCGGCGACGCCGACGTGGCGTTTAAGCAAAGAGATGTTCTTCCTTCCATCGGGTTCGTGTTCAATCCCCTCAAACAGATCACCCTGCGCGGATCGTATAGTCAGACCGTCGCCCGTCAGACCTTCAAGGAACTGACGCCGATTCAACAGCAGGAGTATCTGGGAAGCGACGTGTTCGTCGGCAATCCGTTCCTCAAGATGAGCTCGCTTCAGAATTACGATCTCCGTTTGGACTACACGCCTTACGAAGGGGGACTCATTTCCGCTTCATATTTCTACAAGCTGATTAAGGACCCGATCGAGTATGTCCAGCGACTTGCGGATTTTCCCTACACCACTCCCGTGAATTATCCCAAGGGAAAAATCAGCGGGTTCGAGCTGGAATTCCGACAAGATATCGGAAAGCTCTGGAAGCCGCTCGGAGGACTTACGCTCGGCGCCAACGGAACCATCATCAGTTCCGAGGTCACATTGCCTCCCGAGGAAGCGGCGCTCCTCAGCCAACCGAACATCAACGCGCCGATGAAAACGCGGGACATGACCAACGCGCCGAATCACCTCTACAACATCTACATGATCTACGATCTGGACAAGTTGCGCTTGCCCAAGACTCAGTTGAACGTGTTCTACACCGTTCGAGGCGACGCGCTTGTCGCGGGCGCGGGTCAGTCCAACGGCAAATTCATTCCCAATGTTTACGAGAAGGAATACGGCACGCTGAACATGAGCATCGTGAAAAAATTCGGCGAGAACTTCGCGATCAAATTTCAGGCGAAGAATTTGCTCAATCCGATGATTCAAACCGTTTACCGATCCCAATACATCGGTCCGGACGTCACCAAAAGCTCCTACCAGAAGGGCATGGAATTCACCTTGGGGTTCAGCTACACGTTCGGACCCGCGCATAAAAAATCTCAAACCACAGAAAAATAAGAACGGAGGCACGAAGGATGAGGAAAAAATTGAAAGTTCGGAATCGCTGGAGAGAAGCGGCGCGCTTGTTGTTTTCCGGCGCTTTCTTCGTTGCCATCGGATCAATCGGATTCGGCGAAGACGCCAAAGGAGGGGCGAATGCCGTCGCGTCCGCGCAAACGACCCTCGAGGAAACCCGCCTCAAAATGGAAAAATGGATCGAAACCCAGCAGATCATTTCCAAGGAGAGGAAGGATTGGCAACAAGGCAAGGACATTTTAACCGGACGGCTGGAGCTGGTGAAGAAGGAGATCGCCACGCTGGAAGACAAAATTAAGCAGGCCGAGACCGGAATCGAGGAGGCCAACAAGAAACACAAGGAACTCGACGCCGAGAATGAACAGTTGAAGACCGCCGGCGCGCAGTTGACCGAGAGCGTCGGCGGCATGGAACGCGAAATCCGGCGGCTTTTCAAGCGTCTTCCCGAACCCGTTCAAACCCGATTGCAACCCCTCTATCAGCGAATTCCAGAAGACCCGGGCAAGACGCGCGTTTCGACGGCGGAACGCTTTCAAAACGTTCTTGGAATTCTCAATGAGGTCAACAAAACCAACAATGAGATTACCGTCAGCTACGAGGTTCACAACCTTGCGGACGGCAAGCCCTCCGAGGTAAAGGCAATTTACGTCGGTCTCGCGCAAGCCTATTACGTGAGCGCGAGGGGCGAGGCGGGAGTGGGTCGTCCCCTCGATGAGGGATGGAAATGGGAACCGGCCCAAGCCAGCGCGTCTCAAGTCCTGATGGCGCTCGACATTCTGCAAGGCAAACAAAGCCCCGCCTTTGTGCCTTTGCCGGTGAAAATCAAGTGAGGATAATCATGAAAAAATTTTTCACCCTGACCATCTGTTTCGTATGCTTCGCATTTGCAGGATTCGTCCAAGCGGCTGACGCCGCCGGTCAAGCGCCCGAACCCCCGGACAAGGCCACGGGAACCGGAGAGACGATGAATCGCCTTTCGGTTTCGATTGAGAAGGAGCTTGCCAAGAGCACGCAGGACCTGAGTCAACTGCGGGACCAGATTTCGGCTGAGAAATTGCCGCTCGCGCAGGAACTCACCGCGTCGGAGGAAAAGATCCTCCAGCTTCGGCGGGAATACGACCGGATCACGCGCCTCGTGGATTCGGGAAATCTGGAGATCACCGTCATCAAAACCGAAATGAAGGCCCGGCAGGATGAATTGGGCTACATCGGCAATCTTCTCGACGAATACGCGCGCTCGTTCGAATCCAAGGTGAACGTCAGCGAGCTTCAATACGCCGGAGAGGTCCTCGACGCCGCCAAGCAGGCGACGGAGAACACGACGCTCTCGATGCCTGATAAATTCACCCGCCAGACCGCGCTCGTAAGCGCTTCGGTCAAGCGGTTGTTCGACGCCGTCGGCGGGATGCGTTTTCCCGGGGTAGGCGTGGACATGCAGGGAGGCGTGCAGGAGGGGCAATTCGCCCTCATCGGTCCGGTCGCGCTCTTCCGCTCGAAGGACGGTAGCGCCGCCGGTTTGGTGCTTCCGCAAACGGGATCAACCAAACCCCTGATCCGTCCGCTGGAGGGTCCCATGCAAACGGGCATCGCCTCGCTCGTTGAAAAAGGGGAAGGAGTTCTGCCGCTCGATCCCCTTCGCGGCGGAGCGCTCAAGGCGATGGTTCAGAAGACGAGCCTCGTTCACATTTTCAAGAAGGGGGGGCCGATCATGTGGCCGCTTCTCTTTATCGCAAGCCTGTCCCTGTTGACTGTCTTGGAGCGACTCTTTTTCCTGCTCAATGAGGGGAGGAAGAGGGATTCCAAAGCGTTGGAGAAGTTCTTCTCGACGCTCAGCCGAGGGGACTCCGACGCCGCGATTCAAATCAGCAACAAGTCCAAGTTTTACCTTCTGCGCGCGCTGGGATACGCGCTGACCCACAAGGAAAAATCCATCGCGAACGCCTTGGTTTACGCGCAGGAGCGCGAAATGAAACGGTTTCGCAGGGGCATCCCCATTCTGGACACGGTCATCACTCTCGCGCCCCTGCTCGGCTTGCTGGGAACAGTTACCGGCATGATGGGATCGTTCTCGCTCATCGGCGGCGAGTTGAGCGCGCCGGGAGCGATCACCGGCGGCATTGCCGAAGCGCTGATCGCCACGGCGTTCGGGCTGGGCATCGCGATCACATCCTTGATTCCCTTCAATTATCTCAACACCAAAATGGAGGAGGCCCGGATCGAGATCGAAACGGCGGCAACGCAGGTGGAATTGCTCCTCCATCCGGGGGAAATCGCCGAGTCGGCGGCGGCGGAATCCGGTAGTCGCCTCGCCGAGGTCACGGTCTAAAGGAGGATCGAACCATGCACGGATCTTCAGGCGGCGGGAACAAGAAGCGTCCCCGAATCGAAATCATTCCCCTCATTGACATCATCTTTTTCCTCTTGGCGACGTTCATCATGGTCTCGCTTTCCATGACCAAGAATCAGGGGGTTCAGGTCGCGTTGCCGACCGCCGCAAGCGCGTCGGCGCTCGATAACCAACAGGAACTTGACAAAGCCGTGACGCTCAGCGTCACCGCCAAGGGAGAAGTTTTTTACAACAAGGAAAAAATCACGCTGGCGCAATTGCCGCTGAAACTTCAGACCTTCAAGTCCTCCTCGAAGGACCCGAAGGTGATTCTCAACAGCGACGCAGGGGCTGATTTTAAGCACGTCGTCGCCGTTTTGGACGAAGTCCGCAAAATCGGCATCGCGAAAGTCGGAATCAACACGGACAAAAAATGAGCGCGAACGGGATGACCTCATGAGATTCGGTTGGTTTTTCGGCATTGCCTGCGCGGTTTTGATTCATGCCGGCGTCATCGCGTTCGGCGGACTCATCGTCGCTCACGGAAAAAAGGACCAAGGCACACTCCAGAAGGTGGAGTTGCTGAGCGAGAAAGACGCCGAAAAGGAGAAGGAAAAAAAAGAGGAACCCAAGCCGGAACAAAAGGAAGAATTGAAAACGGAAACGGAACAGGCTCCCGACTCGGCGGAAGTCATCCGTAATCTTGAGGCATCGGCGACGGACAACACGCCCAAATTGGAAGCCGCGAGCCTGAGCGCGATCGAGGCGGCGCTCAGCGGACAGGCCGGAGAGGGAGGCGATTTTGCCGAAGCGATGAGCTTTGCTTCCGGCGGCAGGATCGGCGGGACGGGCAAGGCGGGCGCGCAGGAGCAAGAGTTGGACAAGGCGTTCAGTCTGGCTGAAATTGACCAAAAGCCCCGCGCCGTTTTTCAGGCCGCGCCCGTTTATCCCCCCGGCATGAGATCGGTCGAAGGAGTGGTTAACGTGATTTTCGTCGTGGATGAGCGCGGTAAGGTAATGAACCCGAAAGTCGAGAAGTCCACGCATCGCGAGTTCGAGCGACCGGCGCTCGACGCCGTGAGACAATGGAAATTTGAGCCGGCCGTGAAGGGGGGCAAGCGTGTTGCCTGCAAGATGCGCGTTCCCATCCGGTTTCAACCAAGGCAAGGACGATGAATTTGAAAGTCGCCATTCTCTCGTTTCTGATCTTTGCCCCGCTTCTCCTTTGTTCGGCTCAGGGTTTGGACAAACCGATTGCGGTGGAGGATGAAATTGCTTCGAACACAAAGACCGGCGCGACCGGTGGAATCCAACCGCAGTCGCCGCCCCAAGATGCGCCGAAACAGAACCCGCCGGTGAGCAACGCCGGCATCAAATCCATCGCGGGTATTCTCCGCAAAGCGGACAAGGCGATCAAAACGAGAGATTTTGACGAACTTGAATCGCTTGTTCGAGACACCAGTTTGATTCCGATTCTCAGGAAGGGAGGACCGATCATGATTCCGCTTCTGATCGCGTCCATTTTGGCGCTTGGAACAATTTTGGACCGCCTCTTCTTCCTCTTGAATGAAAAACGCAAGCGCGATCCGAAAGCCTTGGAGAAATTCCTGAAGGCCGTTTCGGAAGGAGACATGAAGACCGCGAATGGGATCGGCCTGAAGTCAAAATTCTACGTCCTTCGCGCGTTGAGTTACGGTCTGGCTCACAGCAGGAAATCGCTCACCGGCGCGCTTCTCTATGCTCAGGAACAGGAGATGAAACGGTTCCGGCGCGGCATCTCGGTCTTGGATACGGTCATCACTCTGGCTCCTCTTCTCGGTTTGCTCGGCACGGTCACCGGGATGATGGGTTCCTTTTCCCTTATCGGCGGCGACCTCGGCGCGCCGGGCGCGATCACCGGCGGCATCGCGGAGGCGTTGATCGCGACGGCATTCGGTTTGGGTATCGCGATCACGTCGCTGATTCCGTTCAACTATCTGAATACCAAAATGGAGGACGCGCGTCTGGAAATCGAAACGGCGGCCACGCAATTGCAATTGTTGATGCACCCAAACGCAAAAAAAGTTGAACCCGAGCATGAAGAGTCAACGAATGGAGAAAAATATGTTCCCCAGCTTGCTTGAATTAGTCGGATCCAGCCGCGTTTCAAAGTCCGTGGCGCTCGGCCTTGCAATCATGGCGATCCACGAATTCACCTTGGCCAAAGGGGAAAAGTCTCCCGAGAAGTCGGTCCCGTTGGCGTCCGGCAATCAGGAATTGAACATTTGGAACGACCCCGTCTTTCAGAAACAATTCGTCGCGAGCTATGGAATTAACTCGGACATCGAGCCGCGGGTCACGCCGGAGGAAGTGGCGATCCTTGAGAAAATCCGGCCTCTGATGCCGGGCGATCTGAAAAAGGCCGAGGCCACGCTCCAAAAACAAATTAAGCCCGACTCCTCCGCCGTTCTCGATTTCACCCTTGGTAGCATTTACTACCAACAGGACAAAATGCCCGATGCTTTGGCAAATTATCGCAAGGCCGTCGCCAAATTTCCGAGTTTTCGGCGGGCTTGGCGCAATCTCGGTCTGATCTATGCCCGGGACGCCAAATACGACGACGCCATCGCCGCCTTTACGAAGATGATCGAACTTGGCGGCGGCGATGCTTATTCCTACGGTCTGCTGGGTTTCGCTTATTCCGCCAAGCAGGATTACCAAGCTTCCGAGGCGGCCTATCGCAATGCGCTCCTTCTGCAACCTGAAAATACGGAATGGCGGCTGGGAGTCACCCGTTGCGTTTTCAAACAGCAGAAATTCGAAGACGCGGTCACGTTGCTCGAAGTTCTCATCGCACGTTATCCCGACAAAGCCGATTTCTGGTTGTTGCAGGCGCAAGCCTACCTTGGAATGAAACAACCGATCAAGGCCGCCGAAGACCTCGAAGCGCTGGATCGCCTCGGCAAGGGGACCGTGGACAGCCTCCACACGCTCGGAGACGTTTACTTGAATGAGAACTTGATGGACCTCGCCTCCGCCGCGTATGTTCGCGCCATTGACGTGGATTCCAAACAATCTCTCGCGCGGCCCCTGCGTTCCGCCGAGATGCTGGCGGGGCGCGGCGCGCTTCCCCAATCGCGCAAACTCACGACGCATATTCAAGAAGTATGGAAGGACCGGATGGAGGAAGCCGACCGGCGAAAATTGCTCAAACTCGAAGCGCGCCTGAGCATGGCGGACGGATCAAGCTCGCAGGAAACTGCGGGCGTCTTGGAAGAGATCATCAAGCTGGATCCGCTCGACGGCGAAGCGCTGATGCTACTGGGCCAGCACTACTCACGGCGGAATGAGCCTGATCGCGCAATCTTTTACTACGAACGGGCCGAGAGCATTGAGAGTTATGAAGCCAACGCCAAAATCCGACACGCCCAAACCTTGGTGAGCATGGGGCGCTACGGCGACGCTGTTCCCCTGCTCCGCAGGGCGCAGGAAATCAAACCGCGCGATGACGTCGCCCAATATCTCAGTCAGGTTGAGCGGATCGCAAAGACCCGATAAAATCTTAGGAAGCTACTCGCCATGGATCAAAACGTAAGGGAAGGGAATACAATGAAAATCAACGACATTCAGGACCACGGAAATTCCAAGCGCGGCCGCGCGCTTTCATTTTTCGATTGGACCACAAGACTTGGCGTCCTTGTTGTTTTAACGGCGATCTTGATCGCGGCGGCGACCCCTCCCCCGGCCCCTCGAATCGGGGTCGTGGATTCCAAGCAGATCACCGCTGAATCCAAAACCATTAGGGCGATGATCGGCGACGCGGCCCGCAAGGCTGAGGAACTTCGCGGCGAATTGCAAAAGAGCAAAGCCGAACTCACGGATCGAATTGACGCCTACACGCGCCAGAAGAGCGTCCTTGCCGCCGACGAGAAAAAACGGCGGGAGGACGCCATTCAACAACTCAGCGACGAGATTGAAGTGCTCGATTTTCGACTTGGCAGGGAGATCAAGAAATCGCAAGAAGGCATGGTCGGCCCCATGAGCGAGAAGGTCAGAGGGGCAATCAAGGAGGTGTCAACCAAGCTTGGCTTGACGGTGGTTCTGACCACGCAGGACGTCGTCTATTATGACGCCGCGATTGACGTCACCTCGCAGGTGATTGAGAAGCTCGACAGCTAAGCGAATCGAACGGGCTTGTCAGACGAACTTCAGCATGCCGCCTTCATAGCAAGGTTACAGCAATGCGATGACTGAACAAAACGAACCAGCCGGTCGCCCGCGTATAAATCTATTTCTAACCTAACTCTCGTTAGCAGTTTGCAATCCCGCGCCAAAATTGGAAGTGATGTGTAGTTCATTGAAGTTTTGTTAGCATGAGGTTAAGAGCGCGATGCCCCCGAAGGTCACCCCAAAAGCGATTGAACGGATCTATCGCCGGGAGAGAGAGAGGACTCTGACCGTCCTCCTGCGCATCACGTGTGACCTCGACTTGGCCGAGGACGCCCTGCATGAGAGTTTTGAGGCGGCGCTCGATATCTGGCCCAAGAGAGGATTTCCGAGAAACCCATCGGGGTGGATTTCGAAGGTAGCCCATAACTATCTGCGCCGGGCGCCACGCGACGCAACTGCACACCGGTTGCAAGTCCATGAGGAAGGAGGAAAACAAGGAAGAAGGGAGAAAGACTAAAGTTCCGGCAAGGACCAGTCAGTGATTTTCTGAAGCGATCGGCGACGAATGTCCCAGCGGCAGACCGGCCAGCGCGGCAACCTCGCGCCGAAGGGCATTGCGGAATTCCTTTCGACAGACTCCGTTCGATTGCAATGCCGGGCCAAAAATAATCTCAACCCCAATCCCGCGGAATCCCAGAAAGCGGATCAGATGCGGAAGGAACCGGTGGTTTTTCCAGTAGGCGATGTCCTCCTCGATGACAACTTTTGGATCTTCGGCAATCCACCGAATCGCCACGGGAGCAACCGGAGCTTTCGCGTCAACGGCAGGTTGAAGCAGAGATGCGCTAAATGGAAGAACGCGGTCGCCGCCGCTGGAGGTCCCTTCGAGGAACACACAGACCGATTGACCCGCCTGAAGACGTGATTTGATTTCATCGTTGACCCCGATTAAACCGCGTCCGGCGCGACGCTCAACCATGGGTTGGTCAAACACCTTCATCAACGCGCCGGCCAACGGCCAATCGGCGATTTCGGATTTGGGCACGAAAAAACAGGGAAGGATCGAATTGAGGACCAGCGCATCGGCGTAACTCATGTGATTGGGCGCGAGCAAGACGCCGTTGCGGGGAAGTTCGCCACGCCGGACGACGCTGATCCCTGCAACGGCGCATCCGAGCCGCGCCATCCGTTCTCCCCAAAAAGTCGCAAGGGCAAATCGGTTTCGTTTATCTTTTTTGAGCAACCGCGCGACGATTAAGATCATCGAGAAGCCAAATCCGACTGCAATGATGCCAATCAAGCGAAGAACCGCGAGAATCAAATTGGAGGACGCGCGGTCCGAGCAATCGCCAATAATTTTCGTCTCAGCCCCGGCGTCGGCCAAATCCAAGGTTTGGATTGAAATATCCTTCAAAAATCAACCTTCCCCAGCTCGGTCATCACCAGAAAATCCACGGTTCCGAACTCACAGTCCAGCGCCGGTTCGGAAATCACCCTAGCTCCCTGCCGCACGTAGGCCTTGAAGAGCGTGGGGAGCGGAGGAGCGTCACCCAGCGCGGGATCGGCCTCCCGAGTCGGCGCGCCGCAGGAATACCGGGGTTTGGCGGAGAGACTCAATTCGGGGTGCAGGTAATTCAATCGGCGCAAGGTTCGCATGGCGCGCCAGCCGTCATCCGGGTCGTTGCTCCGAATCGAACAACAGCCAAAGAGAAGATCGCAGGCATGCAATTTCATGAAGGAGGCAATGCCGAACCAAAGCAGACGCAGGGTGATTAACGAACGATGATCGGGGGCGATGCAGGCTCTCCCACACTCGACCGCGTTTGCGAAACGCGATTCCAGCCCTATGAGGTCGAATTCCTGCGCCGAATAGAGTCCCCTTCCTTGCACGCCCCTTCGCGCGGTTTGGAGACGGTAGGTTCCGGCGATGCGAGCCGTCTCTTGATCGAAAAGCGTCAGATGCGTCATCTGCGGGTCAAATTCATCCTGATCCAGCCCGGTCAGATGGGAAGCCGCCAGACCCTCCCGCATTTCGAGATTGAAAACTTCGTAGCGGAGACGGAACGACTGCTCCAGAAATTGATCCGAGCACGCGAAGCCGACCAGATAACGGGGATGGCGTTGCGCTTGGAGAATCAGCAGATCCTTCTTGTTCCATTCCTGCGTCAAGTCGGAGATGGAATCGAGCAAGCCGATGCGGGGCTTTTCCAGCGATGGATAAAAAAGCTGAGCCATAAGTTGCTCCTTTCGCTCAGTCGGCCGCCGGCGCGGCCTGCCTCGATGGATAAGAATAGTGAAGCGAAGTTAGATCAGAATGAAAATTCCGATTGGATTTAGTAAGGACCGCGGCGCGGAATTTTCGCGGGAGAGGTCATTGAAAGAAGCTGGCTGCCCCGATTGAGGCGGCGCAATACACGGCCTCCTATACGGGACTTGGCGAGGGGTTCAAGGCGGTTTATTCCGCCCGCGACGTGCTCGGGCCTATCACGGAGAAATAGGAAACGGTGCTGGGCGGCGCAAGGAAGACTTCCGGTTACGTTTACGATGAATAGGGAGCGGTTGACGCAGGTGACGGTCAATGGATCGGCGGCATCGCAATACGGCTTTGACGTGAACGGCAATCGCATGTCGTAGGCCAATCCGGCGGGAACGATTTCAGTAGCCACCTATTCGTTCAAACACCAATAAGAGCTGTAGACGGAGGAGGAAAAATGCGCCGGCTGGGGGAGTAAGAGTAAAAGTATGTGCGCTTGGAACTGGAATTCGCCGTGATTATAAAATGGCGCCTTCGGTCGCTTAAAACGGCAAGGCTTTCACGGATTCCTGTATGTGCTTCTCCGACAAGTGGGCGTAAATCATCACGGTCTGAATGTCCTTGTGCCCGAGGAGCTTTTGCAGAGTTGGCAACGGCAGCCCGGCCATCGCCAGATGGCTTGCAAAAGTATGCCGGAAATCGTGGATCGTCGCATGGGGAACGTCGCACAGCGCGATCAGCCGTTGAATGGCCCGTTCCAGAGTCCGCGGAGAAATCGGCTTGCCTTTTTCGCTCATGAAAACTCTGGCATCACCAGCTTTGCGGCCCAACGCTTTCAATCGCCGAATCATCTCGGGTTTCAAACCCACGTCCCGTTCCGTTCCTTTGGGAATCCAATTGTGGCGTTTCCGAAAGGCGACAAGCCCGCGCTTCAAATCGAGCCACGACCACTCCAAATTAAGGAGTTCATCCTTTCGCGCGCCGCTTGAAAGCAAAAAGGCCACGATCAAGCGTCCGTGGGGCAACCAGCTTCGATTCGGAGCCTGTCAATCTCGGTATTGATGGTTTTGGCTTTGACCGAGGCAGGCTTCGATGAACGCCCATTCCGCGCAAAAGCGCCGTTTCCGCCGCGTCGCCATGCGACGTACCTTTGAAGCTTTTCCGTCGAAAGGTCTGGAAGCGGAATCTCCTCCCCCTTGGGACCGAGGTACGTTCTGAAGTGGTCCAGAATCGCTCGGTAGCGTTTCCACGAACTTGGGCGCATGGACGGCTTTGCTGTTTCCACGTAGCGCGCCAAAAATGCCCCCAAGGACAAGCTCGGCAGATTCAACCCGCCTCGGTCAAAGGAAAGCTGGTATTCGGTTTTTTTGAAGGCAAGCTCGGCGGCCTGTTTGGATTTGCCGATCCGTTTGCGGGTCCGCTTTCCCCCGGGCGGGGTATAGTCCAGATACGAAGTGCCTGATTTTCTGTCTCTCCAAACGAATGCCACGGCCGACCTCAACGAAATCCTGAAAGAGCCTCAAACCTCTGAAACTCTCCAAAGACTCCTGCGTGATGTCAGCCAGTTGTCAACGGATTATTTATACTATATTGATATTACATAAGTTATGAATATATGGCGGAGAGGGTGGGATTCGAACCCACGGCACCGGTTTTGCCAGCGCACACGCTCTCCAGGCGTGCACCTTCAACCACTCGGTCACCTCTCCGCGGATCGTCGCCAATTAGTTTATTCCCTCCCGTCCCTTCCATCAAGGAAAAGAGGGATGGATGTCGGTCATTTGGGGTGAGCGTGTGTTCAAGCGCGATGGAAAGCATTCAGTCTCGGGAATGCCCTTGACCGCGCCTTGAAATCTCTTTTACCCTAAAGACTGATGCCGTCATGGGCGACCGTGGCGGAACGCGCGGCGGATGTAGCTCAGGTGGTTAGAGCATCAGATTGTGGATCTGAGGGCCGGGGGTTCGAGTCCCCTCATCCGCCCCAAAACCTTCTGGTTTCTCGCCAAAAAGATTTTGCGAAACAAAGCCAATTTGGACAGGAGAGGGCAGGATAGACAGGGCAGGCAGGATGTGGGGAGTAAGCCAATTGCATTTTTGACAGAACGAACCCATTTTTTGACGCACTTTTCGGCATGGAGCGATGAGTGGATTATGGTTGTGATCTAACAAATTAGCCGCCAAGACGCCAAGAAGAAATTCATCCGCGGATTTCGCTGATGACGCGGATTGCGGAGGGGAAGGGATAGCGATTGGCGGCGGGATTGCGCAGGGCATGATAGCCGAATTGACATTGCGACGAGATTCCCTTGCGGGTTCTCATTGGCGCTTGGTGGATCGAAAAAAAGGAATTTTCGGCCGCAAAAGAACGCGAAAAGCACAAAAGATTCGGCCGAACGTGGGGATCGGCGGAGCGGGCGGAGTGTCGCCGCGCGGGGATGAGGATAGAATGGAGGGAGCGGGAGAACGATTCCCTTACGGACCCTTAGGGGCGCTTAGTGGGCCTTAATTAAGAGGATTCACCACGGAGACCCAGAGGCACAGAGAGGATTTTTGCCCGCGAAGGACGCGAAAAAGCACGAATCAGGAAGATGAATCTCACGCGGAGACGCGGAGAACGCGGGGAATTATTGGACAGGATGAGCAAGATTTACAGGATGAAGAGCGGAGTGCTGTTTTTTTTATCGGGCGGGAGGCGCCGTCCCCAGCGACGGGATGGAGCGAAAAGAATCCCTCCAGACGCGGTTTGAATTAGGAATGAGGTGAACGTGGGGCTGTTGAAAAACCCTTTCTTTTCCGTGGCGCAGGTATCTTGCCTGCGATTTTCCCTAGTGGGAACGACGAGTTCGCAAGCGGGACGCCTGCGCCACAAAGGCTTTTTCAACAGCCCCAACGTCCCCATTGGCCAGGAATGAGATGAATATCCCCATTGGCCGTCCTCATTGGTCCCAGCAAGGCATGAGGTGGCATCACTTTGCCGACGGAAGTCTCTTGAGCCAGCCCTGAACATTTTCGATCATCTGTCTATTTCCGAGCTGAATGTAGATATCAAGTGCTTTGGTGAAATTTCCTCGCGCCTGTCTTAAATCGCCACGTTGCGCGGCGAGTCCGCCGAGGTTGGTGTAGTTCGCGGCCATTCCCTCTAGGCGTCCCAGTTCTTGATTGAGAGCCAGTGCTTTACTGTGGTGTTGCTCGGCTTCGTCCAGTTCATTCCGTGCCGAACAAATGTTGCCTAAGTTACTGTAGTTCTTGGCCATTACCTCCTTATTTCCAACGGCCTCGTTCAGCCCAAGTGATTTCTCGTTATAGGATTTGGCTCGATCCAGCTTGCCGCGTTTTTGATGGATGATTGAGAGGCTACAATAATTATCGGCTAGTCCGACCTTGTTGCCAAGGGATCCATTGACCGCGAGCGCCGTCTCTAGGAGTCTTTCGGCCTCGTCCAAATCTCCCCGCGTCAGTTGAACATTGGCAAGATTGTGGTAATTAGAGGCCATGCACTCCTGATCGCCTAGCGCCTCGTACAGCATGAGTGCATCCTTGTAGTGGTCCGATGCCCGGCCAGTTTCCTCTCGTATTCGGTATACATTTGCAAGGCAACTGAGATAGTCAGCCATATTCTTTCGGTTTCCTAGGGCTTTGCTCAGTCCCAGCGCTTCTTTGTAGTGGCTCTCAGCCTCATCCAATTGTCCAGATTTCGTAGCGATGCTTCCGAGGTTGCCGTGATTATTGGCCATGCCTTGTTTGCGTCCCAATGATTCGTTCAGAAGGAGCGCCTTTTTGTAATAAATTTTTGCATTGTCCCAGTCTCGACGGAATTCATAAACGACGCCAAGGTTACCGTAAGTGGCGGCCAGACCTACTTTGTTTTGAAACTCTTCGTTGAACACGAGGCATTCTCTGTATTGTTGCTCGGCATTCTTAAGATCCCCACGCTTTGCGTAGACACTACCTAAACTACCATGCCAGCTGGCCATTCCCCTCTTGTCTCCTATTTCTTTCGCTAGCGCGAGCGATTTCTGAAAATGCTCTTCAGCTTTGCCTAAATCTCCCCGGATTAGGCAAATGTTGCCTAAGTCGCCGTAGGTAATGGCCATCCCGTCCTTGCTGGAGAGCGCCTTCTCCAACGCGAGCGATTTTTGAAAATACTCCTCGGCCTGCTCCAGATTTCCTCGTGTGAGGTGGACTCTGCCCAGACCACGACTCGCTGTCGCGCTTGCTTCTTTGTCACCGGGTGCCACGGTCATGATCCTGCCATACGACTGTTCTGCACCAGCGAGGTTTCCCCTCTCCCAGTGGATACGCCCCAACTTGCTAGTGGCTTCGACGTCATCTGGGAGGATGGTCAAGATCTTATCGAGGGCACTCTTCGCAATCTCAAACTCGCCTGAAAGGTAGGACAGCGAGGCGATTTCACGATTGCGCTTAATCGTATCCGTCTCCGATTTGGCGGCTTCGCCTACCAGCCATTGGATCAGTGCGTCGGGTTTTCCCTTTAATTCCGCACGTTTTAGGGCTTCGGCGGCTTTGGTATCGTGGCGAGCTTCGGCTATCTGTGCCCGCTTAATGGCGGCTTCCGCTCTCTGTCGTTCCTCTCGTTCGTTGCCCAACTGGATCGCAATCATTGTTTTTTCTTCCGTTAGTTTTTCGATCCTATCGAGAAGGGTTTTCGGATCGAGTCCATGCGTTATTTGGTCGCGACCTGCCAAGTTGCCCCCCACGGACCCCGTTTGCAGTTGGGTGCTTGAGTGTCCGACGGCCAACTGTTTCTGGTCCGGTTGCGACTTTCCATTTGCCGGCTTTTTGCGAAGACAAATCCACGCAACAAAGGCAAGGATGGGAATTACGGCCGCAATGCCGATCTTGCCCTTCGCACCGACAGTCACTTCCCCCTCTTTAGGCTTCACGGTGATGCTGACCGCCGGTTGGGTCAAATGTGGCGGGGATGTTGTGCTCTCGGTCGTCGTAAGCGTGTGATCGGTTGTCGTATCTTGCATGTGTGTATCGCTTTAGCTATAAACATTGAACTCGATGGTTATTACGGTGTCAAGGTTGGGTATGACGCACCGGATTATTGGCGTAGCTTGTGCTTGGCTGTTGATTGACTGAGATCGGGTGTGGCAGGACGTTCACTTCAATCCTTATTCAGTCTATAGAACCTGTGGACCACCAAGCTTGAATCCAGTTTGAGAAGCCCAGCGATGGAAGGCGCGGTCCACGCGGGGATCCGGTTTGGTCGGGTCGGGGCAGGGACTGCCCCTCCCACCTTCAAATGACATTCTCCGCCGCATCGCCAAATGCTTCCGGCAGACCCTCCTTTTGTGTCTTTTGCGTCCTCTTGCGGCTAAAAAATTCCCCTCTTTTCGATCCAACAAAACCCAATACATTCCCCTATGGGAATCGTCCCGCGAATCATTGACTCCCGGCCTCCATCTGATAGAATGAGCGTGTTGAAACGCAAAAAGGTGAGAATGAAACCATGACAAAAGTTCAACGAATCGAAACCGAAATTAAAAATCTTGCGCCAAACGAACTCAGCGTCTTTCGCCGTTGGTTTCTTGAATTCGACGCCGAAGCGTGGGATCGCCAGATCGAAAGCGACATCCGCGCCGGAAAATTGGACTGCTTGGCCGATCAAGCACTGGCCGATCACCGCGCCGGGCGGAGCAAAGAGCTTTGAAACACTTCGCCTCGCCGGAATTCTGGAAGTGTTACCACGACCTTCCCGAACCGATCCGGCGGCTGGCGGATCGGTGCTTTGAAACCCTCAGGCGCGATCCGAAACATCCCTCGCTTCATCTGAAGAAAACCGGGCGATTTTATACCGCAAGAGTGGGAATTCATTACCGAACCATTGCCGTCGAAGCGCCCGACGGATTATTGTGGATTTGGATCGGCCCCCACGCGGAATATGACAAAATCCTGAACTGAGCCTCTTGGTTTCGAGCCTTTTGCTTCCTTTTGCGGCTAAAGAACACTCCCTCTTTTGGTCCAATAAGACCCAATACGTTCACCTACGGCAATCGCCCCCAAACGCCGCCTCCCGTAAAATCTCCCTGCGGATTGGATCCCAAAACCAATCCTGAAAGGAGACTTATTTCGGGTCGGCATATTTCATCATTCTTGGCGTTGTTGGCGGTTTGGCGGTTGCTCTCCCATCCTGCCTATCCCGTCCATCCCCGTCCAAATGGCTTCGTTTCGCAAAAAAAAGTTTGGCCCGGAAACCCTGTCCATCCCGTCCACCCCTGTTCAAATTGGCTTCGTTTCGTAATTTTTTATTTTCCTACTTCCACCGCACATCCGTCCCGCGGACTTGCGTGTCGTAGCGCGCGTTCCATTGAATCTTGTCCGAGACGGCGTAGATGTCCATCTGATAATGAAGCGGAATATGGGGGAGATCGCGCATCGTCAGACGGACCGCTTGGCGCAATAACTCGACGCGCTTGGCCGGATCGAACTCGCCGGCGGCGGCTTCGCTCAGGCGGTCCACTTCGGAGTTGTTGTAATTGGTCGTCGTGTTGGCGTCGCCGAGGTTTTTCGCGCGGTCAATCGTGTGGAGCAAGTGATCGAACGTCCCGTTGCCGTCGCCGTTGGTGTTGGCCCAGCCGATCAGCGTGAACGAGCATTTGCCCTGTTCTTCATCGGCGAAAAACCGCGCCTTGGGAACGGCGTTGACTTCGACGGTGATTCCGACTTTGGCCAGTTGCGCGGCGACCGCTTGTGCGATTTGAGCGTCGTTGACGTAGCGGTCGTTCGGCGAATCGAGCCGGACCTTGAATCCGTCCGGATAGCCAGCCTCCTTCAGGAGTTGCTTCGCCTTTTCGGGATCATAGCCCGGGCGCGTGATGGAGGAATCGAATCCGGTGATCGGCTCGGGGAACAACTGATTCGCCGTCGCCGCTTGACCGTTCATGATTTGTTTGACGATCAAATCCTCGTTGATCGCCTGATAAATCGCCTGACGCACGCGAACGTCCTTGAGCGGATTAGGAGGCGAATTTTCGATTCCCGGCGTTTTGTCCCGTCCGCAATCGAGGCCGAGATAAATCAGCCGCAGGCTGGGTCGGCTCAAGACCTGAAACCCGGGCGTCGCGCGGACCCGCTCCACGTCGCGCACCGGCACGTTGCAAATGATGTCGAGTTGGCCGTTGAGAAATGCCGCGATCCGCGTCGCGTCGTTGCTCATCGGAAGAAAATTGATTTTCTTGATCGTCGGCGCGCCGCGCCAGTGGTTTTCGCTCGCGGTCAAAAGGCAATGATCGTCCTTCACCCATTCGGTCAGCTTGTAGGCTCCGGTTCCGTTGGCGTGGGTGGCGAGCCACGATTCCCCCTCCTTTGCGATGCCCGCCTCGGAGGACGCCTTGTTCAGAATCAAAACCGAGGCGAGCCGCGTCGGAAGGATCGCGTCGGGGACCGTTGTTTCGATCTGGATCGTCGTCGGATCAACGACGATGACTTCCTTGAACGTCGGAATTTCGGAGCGGAGGCGCGATTGAGGCCAATCGCGCGCCCTGCCGAGCGAATAGCGGACGTCCTCCGCGCTGAACGATTGGCCGTCGTGGAATTTCACTCCTTGGCGCAGTTTGAATTCCCAATGCGTCGGATCGAGATTGCGCCACGACTCGGCCAGCGCGGGGACGATCTTCATCTCCGGCGAGATGTCGGTCAACGGATCGAAGATGTTGATGAGGACGTTGAAGGTCGGCGATTCGAGTTTGAAATAGGGGTCCATCGAAAGAACGTCGGACCCTTGGCTGACGAGAAGGATGCGATCTTCGGCTTTCGGCGCCGCAATTTTTTCCGACTTGGATTCCTTTCCGCACGCCAAGGCGCCGGCAAGGGACAAAAAAATCAAGGAACGGCGAGTCATATTGATGTTTCTCCGGTAACGCGCAATCCGCCGTGTGAATTTTGCTTGGAGGCCACTGCGGAGTCACGCCTTATTTGTCAAGGATCCGCCGACCAAATGGAAGAGCGTCGGAAATGTCTTGGCTTCACCGCCTGCTTGGAATTAAACTTCCATCAGACCGATGAGAAATCAAACTGGCAGGATTTCAGTGAGACAGTTGAATCAAACTTCAGCCAAAGGAACGCAGACCGACAAGCCGAATCGAAGCGAAGGATACGCGTCCCAAGAATTTGCCGAGAAATTGCAATTCCATTTCCATCGGGCTAAGCGCAAAGCCCTTGAAGCCCGACGAAAATCCCAAAGCGCGCTCGCTTCGCGCGAACGCCGATGAGTAATCCGGCCCGATGCGGCGTCAGGAATTTTGGATTGTCGCGGGGCCGAACGGCGCGGGAAAAACAACGTTCCTGCAAGTCGAGCCGATCTTCTCGCTCCTTCCAAGCGTCTCGTTCATAAACCCTGACGACATCGCGCTCCAACTTCTGAAATCACGCGGGCGGCGCGGGTTCGCCGATGCAACCGGGACGGAGATAGTCGAAGCCTATCGTGGAGCCGCAAATCTCTCTCTGGACGAACTGACGCGTAAATTGCGATCCGGAGAAAGCGCGGGCGTCGAAACTGTTTTAAGCAGTGACAAGTATCATCCCGCCGTCGAGTTCGTGTTGTCGCGCGGCGGTTTCGTCGGATTGATCTACGTGTGGTTGAACTCACCCGAACTTGCTCTTGAGCGCGTCGCGTCACGGGTAGCGGAGGGAGGACACGACGTGCCGCATGATCGCATCATCGCCCGATGGGAACGCTCCCTTGTCCAATTGCGATGGTTCGCGGAGCGAGCCTCCAATTTCTGGGTGTTTGACAACTCCGACTCCAATCCTGAAACTCCTCCAGAGTTGCTCGCAAACGGGGGCGAGGGACGAGTCTTCTTTCTATCGCCGAATGCGGACTCCAGATTGCAACAGACGCTTTCAAGGTTATCAGCATCATGATTTACCGTCGTTTCGGGAAAACCGAACTTCAAATGCCCGTCTTCTCCTGCGGCGGGATGCGTTATCAGCACAAGTGGCAGGACGTTGAGCCGAAGGACATTCCCGACGCGAATCAGGACAATCTGGAGGGAACGATCCGGCGCGCGGTCGAAGTCGGGATCAACCACATCGAAACGGCGCGGGGATATGGAACGTCGGAAATGCAACTGGGGCGGATTCTGCCGACGCTCCCGCGCGAAAAAATCATCGTCCAGACCAAGGTTTCTCCCTTCGCCGAGTCGGAAAAATTCCTCAAGTCATTTGATCGCTCAATGGCCTATTTGAAATTGGATTACGTTGATCTGCTGGGGATTCACGGGATCAACAACGCGGAATTGCTCGATTGGACGATTCGCAGGGGGGGATGCCTCGAAGCGGCGCAAAAAATCAAATCCGAGGGACGCGCGCGGCACATCGGCTTTTCCACCCACGGCGCGACCGACGTGATCGTGAAGGCCATCGAGACCGACGCTTTCGAATACGTCAATCTCCATTGGTATTACATTTATCAATTCAATTGGCCCGCCGTTCTCGCCGCGACCGAGCGCGACATGGGGGTTTTCATCATCAGCCCCTCGGACAAAGGAGGGATGCTCTACAAACCGCCGCAAAAGCTGGTGGACCTCTGCGCGCCGCTCAGCCCGATGGTGTTCAATGATTTGTTTTGTCTGAGTCATCCGCAGGTTCACACCTTGAGCGTCGGCGCGTCGCGCCCGACCGATTTCGACGAGCATTTGAAATCGCTTCCGCTTCTGGAAAAAGCAGAGGCGACGATCCGCCCGATCATCGAGCGGCTGGAAAAAACAATGATCGAGGCGGTCGGAGAAGAATGGTTCCGCACTTGGCACGTCGGACTTCCCAAACCCGAAGAATCTCCGGGGACGATGAACATCCCGATCATGCTTTGGCTCCGCAATCTCGCTTTGGCCTACGACATGATTGACTACGGCAAAATGCGCTACAACCTGCTCGGCAACGGGGGGCATTGGTTCCCCGGGTTGAACGCGGCGAAGGCCGGGGATTTCGATCTGCGCGCCTGCCTCGCCCAAAGTCCCCACGCCGAAAAAATTCCGCGAATGCTGACCGAAGCGCATCAATTTCTGGGAGGCGAGGCGGTCAAGAGGCTTTCGACTTCATGAAGAATCACCACGGAGACACAGAGAAGTTGCAGACAAGGTTTTTTCTTCTCGCAAACTTCTCTGTGTCTCTGTGGTGATTGAAATGCATTGAAACTGCAATTGAGGAAATTCTCATGTTGATCAGGCTCGTCGGCTTACTCCTATTAGCATCTTCTGATTTGCCCACGGGCCCCGCGCCGGAGCCGGTTCCCCTTCCTCATTTTCCCGACCGGTTTCATGCCTTTGTCTGGCGGAATTGGCAGTTGGTTCCCGCCGAGCGGATGGCGAAGGTGGTCGGAGCGAAGAAGGGGGATATTTTGCGCGTCGGCAAAGCGATGGGGTTGAATGGACCGCCGCCGATTTCCGAAGACCAACGGCGCCGATCCTACATCTCCATCATCCGGCGCAACTGGCATCTTCTTCCGTATGACCAGCTGATCGAGTTGCTCGGCTGGACGCCGGAGCGGATGGATTACACTCTGCGCGAGGATGATTTTCTCTACATCAAATTGGGACGGCTCAAGCCGAAATGCGAGCCGCTGAAATTCGCGGAGCCGGATGAGAAAGCGAAGGCGCGAGAGCAAGAAATGGCGCGGATTTTGAAGGAGGAATTTGGCGGATTCGCTCAAGTATTGGGCCATCTTCAGGAACCGCTCTTCGGTTTTATTCCGGCGCTTTCGGAGAAAATACCCGAAAACTTCCGCGCGTCAAACGAATCGAAATCCGCTGCTTCCAGTCTTTCCCCCCGTTTCTGTTATTCCTATTTTGCCCTCTACGGCGATCCGTTGATGGATCAGGAAACCGATCCTTTTCCCGACGGGTATTTACAACGTCTCGCGCAATCGGGCGTGGACGGCGTCTGGCTTCAGGGGGTCCTATACAAATTGGCTCCGTTTCCGTGGGACGCAAAGCTGAGCGAGCATTACGAGACGAGATTGAAAAATTTGAAATCGCTCGTCGAACGGGCAAAGAAAAACGGCATCGGCGTTTATCTTTACCTCAACGAGCCGCGCGCCATGCCGCTCCGGTTTTTCGATTCCCGTCCGAATTTGAAGGGAGTGACCGAGGGCGAGGACGCGACGCTCTGCACGAGCGCGCCGGAGGTTCAGCAATATGTCGCCGATGCCGTTGCCTCGATCTGTCGCGCCGCTCCCGATCTTGCGGGAATTTTCACGATCACCGCGTCGGAAAATCTGACCAACTGCTGGTCGCACGGCGCGGGGAAAAATTGCCCGCGATGTTCCAAACGCTCCCCCGCCGAAGTGATCGCCGAGGTCAATTCGCTGATTGAAAAGGGGATTCAACAAGCGGGAGCGAAGACCCAACTCATCGCTTGGGATTGGGGTTGGAACGACGACTGGGCGGATTCGGCGATCCGGTTTCTGCCGAAGGAATCCGCGCTGATGAGCGTCAGCGAGTGGAGCATTCCGATCCAACGCGGCGGGATCAAAAGCGCGATCGGCGAATACTCCATTTCCGAAATCGGTCCCGGTCCGCGGGCCAAACGCCACTGGCGAATCGCCCGCGAACGCGGGCTGAAAACCATCGCCAAGATTCAGGCCAACAACACTTGGGAACTCGCCGCCGTGCCGCATATTCCGGCGGTCGCCAACGTCGCGCAACACGCCGCCAACCTGCGCGCGGAAAAGGTGGACGGTCTCATGCTCGGCTGGACGCTCGGCGGCTGTCCTTCGCCCAACCTCGAAGTCGTCGCGGAAATCGGAAACGGGAACGCGACGCCCGACGAGGCGATGATGAAAGTGGCGGAGCGGCGATTCGGTCCGACGGTCGCCCCGCTTATGGTCCAAGTTTGGAAGGACTTCAGCGCCGCGTTCGCCGAATTTCCCTACGACGGCGCGGTGCTCTACAATGGTCCCCAGCAATACGGCCCGGCCAATCTCCTCTGGGAAAAACCGACTGGCTACAAATCAACAATGACCGGATTTCCCTACGATGATTTGGATGGTTGGCGGGGCGTTTACCCTTCCGAAATTCTCGTCGCGCAATTTGAGAAGGTTGCCGCGGGGTTCGAGAAGACTCTGCGGACCTTCAATGCCCGACTTCAATCTTCGGGCGTTTCCCTCGAACCGCGTTACATGGACAATCTGGCTCAGGAATTGACCTTTGCTTCGGCGTTGACGCTCCATTACCGAAGCTCCGCGTGGCAGGGACGATTCATCCTCGCGCGACGGTCGCTGGCATCGGCTCAAAATGGGGATCAGGCCAAATCCGCCATTGAGAATCTGGAAACGGCGCTCCGCAATGAGATCATCCAAGCGGCCGGGCTTCGCAAACTGCAATCGTCCGATTCCCGTCTTGGCTTTGAGGCGACAAACCATTATTTTTACGTGCCGAACGATCTGGCCGAAAAGGTCCTGAATTGCAGAGATCTTTTGGATCGTTGGATTCCGGAGCAGAAAAGGAAATTTGGAATAAAGGAATAAGATTCACCACGGAGGCGCAGAGAAGTAGCAGACGCGCGTTCTCATTCACGCGAACCTCTCTGTGTCTCTGTGGTGAAACATAGGAGACAAATTAAATGAACGTTTTGCGAATCAACAAAGCTCATCGAATCTTTTTGTTCCTGGCGCTGGGAATCGTCATCGTCGGATTGCCGCATGGCGGCGCGTCCGCCGAATCATCCTCCTCCCTCCGCGTTCCGATCACGCCCCCGTGGGCGCTGGAATGTTGGGTCTGGGAGGACGATCACCACACCGCCGATTATGTCCGCGAGTTGCTCGGCGGCTACCGCGAGCACGACATTCCCGCGCGCGCGATCATCATAGACAGCCAATGGACCACCCGATATAACGACTTCATCGTGGATGAAAGTCTTTATCCGAAACCCGCCGAGTTCTTCAAGGAATTGAAGGACCAAGGTTACCGCATCGTTCTTTGGATGACTCCGAACGTGAACAGCAAGAGCGACGACACGAAAATCAAGAACTCGAAGGATTGGTTCGAAGAGGCGAAAGGGAAAGGATATTTGGCCGGAGGCGGCTATTCGCAGAAGTGGTGGAAGGGAGAGGGAGGATACATTGATTACTCCAGTCCGGTGGCAATGAAATGGTGGCGCGGTCTCCAGCAAAACGTTTTCGCTTGGGGCATTGACGGATTCAAGCTCGACGACACCGCGCTTTACTTCAATTCCCCCATCGGCGCGATGGTCGGGAGACACGGAATGCCGCCGAGCGATCAGAGAACCGGACAAGGTTGGATGACGACCCGCGAATACATGGACCATTATTACCGCGACGAATATCAACACGGCCTCACGCAAAACAAGGAATTCATCACGCTGGCGCGGTCCATTGACGGACGGGTTCATCCCGAAGGCTTCGCGCCACTGGACGCCGCGCCGGTGACGTGGGTCGGCGACCAAAATCACGCATGGGCCGCCAAGGACGAGGGAATCGAGGAGGCGTTGAATTACATTCTCGCCGCCGCGAAGTCTGGCTATTGCGTCATCGGTTCGGACGTCGCGGGGTATCACGGGCATGAGCCGATCCCACCGCACGTCTATATTCGCTGGGCGCAATTCTCGACCTTTTGCGGATTGTTTCTGAACGGCGGCCACGGCGAGCGGATGCTCTGGAAGCGGACGCCGGAAGAGTTTGAACTGATCCGCCGGGCCGCTTGGCTTCACAACGAGCTTGTGCCTTATATGTTCACCCATGTTGTGGATTGTCACAACGGCGGCAAGCCGCTGATGCGACCGCTCGGCCAATCGGCCAAGGACGGGTTTGTGGATCGCAATTATCTCTATATGTTCGGCGACGATTTTTTCATCGCGCCGATTCACGAAGACAAAACGAATTGGACGGTAAAATTGCCGGAAGGGAAATGGCGTTATTTTTACGACGACAAAAAGTTGCTCGTGGGTCCCGCCGATTTGCAGAGCGACTTTCCGCTCGATCAATATCCGATCTACATCCGCGACGGCGCGATTATTCCGATGAACGTCAGCCGCCCCTACACCGGTTTGGGGGACAAGGATTCGGAGGGATTCGCGACTTGGAACATTTATCCCGCGCAGGGAAGTCACGGCTTTACGGTCCACAATCCCGACCGCTCGGGCGACACGACTCTGACGACGGAAATGCGAGAGGGACAGAAAGAGTTGCAAATCGCGCTCACAGGCGAACACAAGCCGCACATCTTGCGCGTCTTCGCCGAATCGCATCCCGTCACGGTCTCGCTTGATGGCAAGCCGCTCAACGAGGGACCCGATTGGCGATACGACATTCCGAGCGCGAGACTTTGGATCAAGACCAAGGATTACGCCAAGGGTCAATACTCCATCGGTTTTGCGAAGTGAGGAAACGCGCGCGAGTTGAATCGGAAGTCACGATGACCAAACCGGAACGAACGATTGCGCGAACCGTCCTTGAGCGGTTCGAGGAACAAGCCCGGCTGAAACCCGATGACCTCGCGGTGCAGTCCGGAGAACGGCGAGTCACCTACGACGAATTAAACCGAACGGCTAACCGGATTACGAACGCCCTTCTTCGCAAACGGGGCGCGCAGGCCGGCGCGGTGTCCATTCTCATGGAAAAGAACGTGGAGTCCATCGCCGCGATACTGGGCGTTTTGAAATCAGGCAGAATGTATATTCCGCTGGAGCCTTCCGATCCCCCCGCCAGGATCGCCGAACTCCTGCGGGATTTTCCGCGCGGTCCCATTTTGACCGACACCGCTCATTCCGATTTGGCGGAGCGAGTGGCCGGATCGGATGGGGAATGGATCAGCGTCGAGACATTGTCCTCCGATCTTTCCGACGGAAATCCTTCGATTTCCGTTTCGCCCGAATCGTCGGCGTGCGTTTTTTTCACTTCCGGCTCGACGGGGCGTCCCAAAGGGATGATTCACAGTCATCGCAATCTTTTTGAGATCATCGCCCGGCTTGATCGCGCCTGCGGCATCCTCGCCTCGGATCGCCTTTCCCAAATCCCCCGTCCGGGAGTGATCGGTTCGGCGATTGACAGTTTTTGCGCCCTGCTCAACGGGGCTTCGCTCCATCTCTACGACGCGCGAAAACAATCGGCGACGGAAATGGCTCAGGCCGTCATCCGCGACCGGATTACGTTTTATCATTCCGTCGTGACAATTTTCCGCAACTTGACGGCCACCCTGAGAGACGGCGAAATTTTTTCCGACATGCGGATTCTTCGCCTGAGCGGCGAATCATTGCTCAAACGCGACATTGAGATGGCTCGGCGGCATCTCCCCCCCGACTGCGTCATCCTTGTCGGCTATGGCATGACCGAGACGGCCAACATCGCCTTTTTCCGAGTTGACGAGCGAACCAGACTTCCCGAGGGACGCGTTCCCGCCGGGTATCCGCTGGAGGGAGTCGAAATCATCGTGGAGGATGAAGGAGGAAAGGCCTTGCCCTCCAAAGGGATCGGTGAAATCGTGATCAAGACCCGCGAACTTGCGGAGGTTGGCAACACTGGGAGTACCTCGACTCGGATACGATCCGCGAACGCCGACCCGAACGCTTTCAAGATTCATCGAACCGGCGATTTGGGTTTTTTGAGAGAGGACGGATGCTTGGAAGTTCGCGGGCGCAAAGATTTCTTAATCAAGTTTCGCGGGATGCGAATTGATCCTTCCGAAGTTGAATTTGTTCTGCTCGATCACCCGGCAATCCGCGAGGCGGTGCTTGTTCTGCGTTCATTCGGACCGGAAGACGACCGTCTCGTGGCATATCTTACTCTGCGATCCGCCGTCGCGCCGACGGTTTCGGAATTGCGCAAGAATGTTTCCGAGCGCCTGCCGCCGCACATGATTCCGTCCGTGTTCGTGATTCTTGAACGGTTTCCGCTCACTCACAATTCCAAGATTGACCGCGGCGCGCTTCCGTCCCCCGGTGCGACGAGGCCCGCTTTGGACAATCCCTATGTGGCTCCGCGCAATGCGATGGAGGAGATTCTGGCGGGGATTTGGATCGAAGTTTTGAAGTTGGATCGCATCGGCGTGGAGGACCATTTCCTCGAATTGGGGGGAAATTCACTGCTGGCCGCGCAAATTATCTCGCGGATCAACGCGCGATTGACGGGCGATTTTTCGATCCGATCCTTTTTCGAGTCTCCGACGATCGCCCGACTGGCATTGGTCAACCAAGACGAACTTTCGCAAAAAGGTCCAGACGGAGCCCTCGACCGCCTCCTGACGGAAATCGAAAGCTTGAGCGACGATCAGGTTCGCGCGCTTCTGAATCCAACCGATCCTCAGGCGCGTTCCGTTTGAACGTGCCGAACGAAACGAATTTATTTTGCCGCGTCGAGGTAGAGTTCCTTCAGCGCTTTCACTCCTTCGGCGAAGGTTTCATATCCCTTGTTGACGCGCGCGGCGTCGGCGGCGTCGCCGTAGCGGTCGAGCAGGACCGCCCCTTGCGTGATCTTGGAAATCGCCTCCATGAGTTTCCCTCGCGAGCGCGGATTAAGGCCCTCTTGCTTGAGCTTCATCGCCTCGGCCAAATCCATCGCGTCGAAGGCGGGAATGTGCAAGTCATACCACTGCTTGGCCGCGATCCGATCCATCAGCATTTTGTCGCGCTTGAAGATTTCTTTGACGGCATCCGCCGCCTTTTCGGGAACCTGAACGGGGGGACGAACGACGTGGATGTGGGGTCGAACCGAAGCCGGAAGTTCGCCGGGCAAGGGTTCTCTCGTCAATTCGTCGAATACAAAATCGTAGCCCTTTTGCTCGCCCGCCAACGAAACGACCGCCTTGAACTCGGCGGGAAATTTTTCCTGCGGCGGAATTTTCGCCGTCAGAAATTCATCCTCCTGCCGCGCATAGGCCAGCGGATATTCCTGCGTCGCGGTCTCGCCCGTGTTCTTGTTGTATTGCGAGAAAACCACTTTGCCGGAGAAGTTCCTCGGATCGAGCGGCTTCTTCCAATCGTCGTAGAAATAAAGTCGGAATTGATCCGGCGCGGGCAATGTCCCCTCCAAATGATGATACAAATTTTCCGCCATGAAAAATTGTCCGCCGTGAAGCGGATTGTGGTCCATGTGTCCCATCGGTTGGACGGGCTGGCCGCAATCGGGGCAAAGCCCGGGGGAATAGAAAACTATTTCCTGCTGGTCCATTTTGTATTCCGAAGGACATCCCGGCGTCAGGCACATATAGGTTTTGAACGGCTTGAATTGGCTCATGTGAATGAGCGTCTCGCCGCAGACCTCGCATTTGCCCGGCTCCGAATAGGCTTTCAATTCGTGGTCGGCGCGCCCCCGGTTGGGACACCAATAAACCTTCGCGCTTCCCTCTTTTGTCAGGTCCCATTTCCCCCGTTTGGAAGCAACCGTGCCCGATTCGATTTTCTCGAAAAAAGATTTCTTCGGTTTCAATTCCATGCCGCAGACTTCGCATTTGCCGGGCGCGTGGTAATCTTTCAATGGGCAATCCCCTGGTCGCGGACCGCGCATCGGACACCAGTATATTTCATCTTTCCCAGCCGACGGCGGCTGGGCCGCATTTTGATCGGTATTCGGAGGTTGAGATTCGGCGGGTTTGGGTTGAACGGCCGCGACTTGCTTTTCAGCGGGGGGCGCGTTCGGGTCTTTCGGCAGATCAAATAGCACGCCTCCCGTCGCCAACCCCGTTCCCAACATTCCCCCTTGGTCCGCAACCTGCGGTCTGGGCGTCGGCGTAGGGGTGGCGACGATCAGATGGTCGTCGAGGTAATAATCAAGCCATGCCGTCAATCGTTCCTGAGCCGGACCGTCGCCGCTTTTCACGTCCGCCGGAGGGCGATTTGGATTATCCTTGTTCTCCTTCGTATTGTCGTAATGGCCGACGAGATGGAGGCGCGTGTTCGTCGGCGCGGCAATCGGGGCTTTGAACAAAAACGACGATTCCCATTTGTTCTTGTATTCGGGAATCCAAAGAAGCGTCTGCGTCTTGCCATCCGGATAATCGGCGCGAATCTCCAAATCCTTGCCGAGAAACCCCATGTGCGGGTGAACGCCGATCAGATGGACGTTCTCATCGAGCGTGAGGTCGGTTTTGATTTCCTGATTTTTTTCTCCCGCCGTGATGGCGAAATCGCCGTTGGAAATTTTTTTGGACTCGATCAGCAAATCGGTCGGCTGGGGAGCGAAATAAAGCCCGAGCCGCGATTTGTCCTTGTATTCCACGCCGACGTCCTCGACCCCCTGCTTGCGGTAGATGATCTGAATCTCGATGACGGATCCGCCGCGCAATTTGCGCCCCGCTTCGTCGGGATAGAGCGTCGGCGCGTCCCCGCGCACCCATTGGCCGAGGAAGTGTGTCCCGATGGGCATTTTGCGAAGCCGCGTCTCCTCGATTTTTCGCTCCGTGTCCGCAAGAGGATCGTAAGGTTTCTGAACTTCAACCTTGATTGCTTCCTCTTTCAATCCCTCGGGATCATGAATCAACGCAGTCATCGTGTGGGCGACGACCGGATTGCCGGGAAAGAATTCGTAGCCGGTGATCCATTGCTCCTTGCGCTCCTTGCCCGTCGCGTCCTTGCCGAACGTGTCGGGGATTTTGAATTTCCAGCTATAGAACCCGTCGCGCGTCCCCTTGGGAACGGTGTATTCCTCCGGCGCGGCGATCTCCATGCTCGGCGGTCCCAATTCCCAATCGCGCTTGCGGACAAATTCATCGGGCGGCGGAAGATCACGGCGCGGTCCCTGCGGCGTTCCCCCCTGAATCCAACCGATGACGATGTTGGTTTCCTCTTTGGTCAGTCCCCTTTGATTGGCGAACTCGCCGAAACGCCCATCGGCGCGCCACGGCGGCATCCGATGCATCATGATTTCCTCTTCGATGGCCTTGGCCCAATCGAACGCGCCGCTGTGTCCCGGCTTCCCGCCGTAGGTGGTCAGGTCCACGTATTCGGGAGCCATGCCCCCCGGATGATGGCAAGACATGCACTTCTTTTGCAGGACCGGACGAACGTCCTCGCTCCACGTCAGGTTGGTGGTGATGGCCTTGTGCGCGCGAGCGACGTGGCAAATGAAGATGAAACACGAAGACACAAAGCAGACACAAAGGGCGCGAAGATGGGCTGAACGATTCCGTCGTCCGTCAACCATGGGTGAAATATAATCTCTTACTTTGTTCAACTTCGTGCCTTCTTTGTGTCTTCGTGTTTCATCCATTCCGCTCACGCCATTTATTAAGACCCGTTTAACCCAACAAAAGGTTGGCGGTTTTTCGCTCATGGATAAAGCAAACAACGTTGCCGCCGTTCAAGAAATTTTTGAAGTTCCTTCCCGATGCGATCCGAATGAACGTGGGGGTCCTCATTGCGGGCGAGGGATTCGGCGAGGCGGCTGTCCCCCAAGGCCGGCAAAAATCCCGAAGTTTCCTTCCCCTTTTCCATGCCCGCTTTGAAAATCTTCTGCTCCGGAGCGATTTTTGCCAGTTGCGCCATCAACTCAAACTCGATTTTTGGCGGGTCAATTTTTCTAAAATCCTCGACGTGAATTTGAACCCCTTGGCAGGTCTTCCCCTCGTAATTTCCATAGTGGGGGGTAAACGTCGCGGGGCGGAATCGGACCCCCGGCAGATGCAGGGCGTTCATGGCGCGCGCAAATTTCACGCCGTCCAGCCACGGCGCGCCGATCATTTCAAACGGCAGAGGCGTTCCCACTCCCTCATTCACCGTCCCCAACTCGCCGATCGTTCCGGTCATCGCGTAAAAATAGCAACTCTCCCAGCGCGGGATATGGGGCGAAGGGGGAACCCACGCCCAACCTAAATCGCCGTAGGTCATGCCCCGCCGCCAACCTTTCATCGGGATGACGCGCAACTTCACTTTGGGGGTCCGCTCGGCTTGAATCATCCGCGCCCATTCTCCGGGCGTCATGCCGTAAACCAGCGGGACGTTGTGGATGCCGATGAAGGAGAGCAGACGATCTTCGATCATCGGACCGCCGACGATCTTGCCGCCGGTCGGTTCGGGACGATCCAACACCCAAACCGCGACGCCCGTTTTTTCGCACTCCTCCATCATCAGGGTCAGCGTCGAAACAAATGTGTAATGGCGAACACCGACATCTTGAATGTCATAGAGGACGACGTCGAGGTCCTTCAGCATTTCGGGGGTCGGACGGCGCGTTTGGCCGTAGAGGCTGGCGATGGGGAGACCGGAAACCGGATCGCGCGTCTCGTCCACTTTTTCTCCCGCGTAATATCCGCCGCGCAATCCATGCTCCGGCGAAAACAGCCGAACAACCTTGACGCCTTTTAATCCGCGCACAACATCAATCGTTGAATTCAGGTTGCTGTCCACTCCCGTCGGGTTGGTCAGGATGCCGACGCGCTTGCCGGCGAGGTCCCCCGCGAAATCGCGCGCGAGAACTTCGACGCCGGGCAACACATCCGCGCTGGTTGCTTTTGAAACGCCGAAGAAGCCACAGATTTCGCAGATGGCGCAGATTAGGAGACTATGAAAAAAAAATTTCAAGATTACCGCGTCGGAGAAAGCTTGAAGGCTTTTTGAAGTTTGACCACCCGAAGGTTGTGTTGGGCGTCCTCGTTGTTCGGATTGACTCCCAAGACCCGCTCGTAAAGACGGATCGAATCGTCCCATTTTCCGATCTCCGCGTATTTGTAGGCGAGGTTGTAGAGCAACGTCTCGTTGCTCGGATTGGCGGCGACCAGAACGACCAATTCGTCAATCGTGTGCTCGTAGGGGGACGCCCGGCGCGGCACGCCCTCGACCCACTTGATATTGTCCATCGAGCCTTCTTTTCGCCGGGTCAAGGTTTCATAAGCGCGTCGCGCCAGCTCGAATTGTTCGCGCGCGAATTTCTGCTCGGCGTCCGAAAGATGACGCACCTTGTCGGGATGAAAAACTTTCGCCTTCGTCCGATACGCCTTGGTGATCATGTCGTAGGTGGCCGAGGCGCGGACCCCCAAGACGCGGCAACAACCTTCGTCGCTTTTCAAGTCCGCCTCGACGGCAACGTAGGAAACGCCGAACGTATTCCCCTTGGCCGCGCCCGCGCCCGTTCCCGTCGCGTCCCGCTTCCGAATGAAGGAAGAATCCCCTTTGTCAACTTTGGGTTCCGATTCGGGTTTGATTTGCGGTTTGGAATCCTCTGTGGGCGGAGAGGTGAAAGGAGGGCGCGAGCCGGTCGCCCCTTTGGTTTCGGTCTGCGTCTGAGTGGTTTCAGCGCGGTCTTGAGTCGCATCCCTCGACGAAGTCGTGGAATCCGCCGTCCGCGTTCTGGCCGTGTCCTCGAATCGCCCTTCTTGAGGCGCGACCATCGCCTTGACGCGACTCTTCATCATCCGGTATTTGCGGTCGTCCACGATGGCCAGATCGAAATTGCGAAGGATCACGGGGGCGTCGTCGTCCATGACCGATCCGGTCAAATCCGCCTCGGCGACGTTGGCTCCTTGAAGCTTGGCTCCGGAGAGGCGCGTGTATTTCAGACAGGCGGCGCGCAGGTCGCACGAGGTCAAATTCGCGGAGGCCAGATCGGCTCCGACCAAATCGGCCCCCTGAAGTTTCGCCTCGGAGAAATCGGCGTCCTCCATGCAGGCGTCGGTCAGCAACGCACCCTGAAGCGACGCCAGACTTAAATCGGCGCGATCCAGACAACAATTGGCCAGCGTCGCCCGGCGAAAATCCGCGCCGCCAAGCTGGGCGTCGGAAAAATCCGCGCCGGTCAAGTCCGCGCTGAAGAAATTCGCCTTGCTGAAATCCGCCTCGCTGAAGTCAAAATCGCGCAGGTCTTTGTTGGAAAAATCGGCTCCGCTCAAATCCGGGGACGGATGCTTGAGTTTGTATTCGATCCACCGCTTACGCCCGTCCGGCTCCCCCAAAATGCCCGATAAAAATTCGACGTGTTCTTTGTTGCCCATCCTGTCGCAACCTCGGCGCGGTAAATCCACCTTTGACCGTAATCCGATTAAATCAAAATTTCACGTTGGAGGCAAGGGCGGGAGGTGATGCGAATCCGAAAGGACAATCGCTCGAAGGATTCGGAACCGCCAAGCCACCAAGAGCGCCAAGAAGAAATATGAATCCACGGATTGAGCGGATCGGAGCGTGGCCGCCAATTTTGGCGCTCTTGGCGTCTTGGGGGTTGGTTATATGAACTCCCCCGTTTGAGTTCACTCCGCCGGACGCTCCCGCACGACCATCAGCCGAATCTCCGACATGTCTTCCATGGCGAATCGGATGCCTTCCCGTCCCAAGCCGCTGTCCTTCACGCCGCCGTAGGGCATGTGGTCCACGCGCCATGAGGGAACGTCGCCGATGACGACGCCGCCGACCTCCAGCGCATCCCAAGCCCGGAGCGCGCGATAAAGATCGCGGGTGAAAACTCCGGCTTGGAGACCATAAATCGAGTCGTTGACCTCGGTGAGAGCGTCCTCGAACTTTTTGAAACGGGAAAGAAGCGCGACCGGGCCGAAAACCTCGTCGCAATAAATTTTTTCATCGCGGGGGACATTTTCGAGGAGCGTCGGCTCGACCATCACGCCGCGCCGGTTTCCGCCGCAGAGGATTTTCGCGCCGCGATCCACCGCCGAGCGAATCCACGTCTCGACGCGCGCCGCTTCGCGCTCGGAGATTATCGGACCGATGAAGGTTTCTTCTTCCTTGGGATCGCCCATTTTGAGTTTTTTCGAGGCGGAGACCAGTTTTTCGCGTAACGGATCATAAATCGCGTCATGGACGATGATCCGCTGGACGCTGATGCAACTTTGTCCCGATTGATAAAACGCGCCGAAGACGATCCGTTGAACGGCGTCGTCCAAATCGGCGTCGGCGTCCACGACGCAGGCGGCGTTGCCTCCCAATTCCAAGACGACCCTTTTCTTGCCCGCGCGCGCCTTCAAATCCCAACCAACCTCCGGCGATCCGGTGAAGCTGAGCAACTTGAGCCGCTCGTCGGTCGTGAATAAGTCGGCTCCCTCGCGCCGACAGGGCAGAATGGAGAACGCTCCTTTCGGCAAATTCGTTTCGGCCAGAACCTCGCCGATCAATAACGCGCCGATGGGAGTCAGGCTGGCAGGTTTCAACACGAATGGGCAACCGACCGCCAGCGCCGGAGCGATCTTGTGCGCCGCCAGATTGAGCGGAAAATTGAAGGGCGAGATGAACGAGCACGGTCCGATGGGAACGCGCTTCCACATACCGGAATACCCCTTGGCCCGCGGGCTGACGTCGAGCGGCAAGACTTCGCCCGTATTGCGAACCGATTCCTCCGCCGCGATGCGGAAGGTGTCTATCAAGCGGCTGACTTCGCCCCGGCTGTCCTTGATCGGCTTGCCCGCCTCGATGCAAAGCGTCATCGCCAATTCCTCAGCGCGTTGTTTGAATCGCTCGACGCAGTGTTGGAGAATCGCCTGACGCTCGTATGCGGCGAGTCGGCGCATCGGTTCGGTCGCCTCGACCGCTTTGGCGACGGCCGCGTCAATGGCCGTGGCATCCGCCATCGCAACCCTCGTCGCGGTTTTGCCGGTGTATTTGTCAACGACCTCCAGATCGGCGTTGGGCGCGGCAGGTTTGTTGGCCAGATAGTAAGGATAGGTCTGCTTTAGCATCAAACGGTTCTCCGATTCTCCATCAATGCCAAGTGTCAATGACGCCCGGCCAATCGTTCAAGACCTTTCTGTCGGACGCTTCGAAGGTGATCCATCCTTCCGATGTTTCCGGACTTGCATCTCCGCGTATCCTTGATCCATAGTCGGAGACGGGTTTTGAACCCATCGGATTTTCGGAATCAGGTCGGGGCATGGTGGCCAATCTTGTCCAATTCGCGCGGGAACTAAAGAATCAAATCCCCATCGAGCAGGTGATCGGCGATTCGATCCCCAACCTGCGGCGGGTCGGGAGAAACTACAAGGGTCTCTGCCCGTTCCACGACGAAAAAACTCCCTCCTTTCACGTCAACCCCGAGATGGGGATTTACAAATGCTTCGGCTGTCAGGCCAGCGGCGACGTCATCAAGTTCGTTCAGGAATTCGAGAAAATTGATTTCCGTCTGGCGGTGGAAAGTCTCGCCCGGCGTTTCAACGTTCCGATCCCGGAATTTGAACGGGAACAAACCGGCGAGCAACGGGACGAAGCCGAACGAACGCGCCAGACGCTCTTGGCCGTTTGCAAATTGGCCGAGGCTTGGTTCATCGGCCAACTTTGGAATCACGCCGCCGCGGGCGCGGCGCGCGAATATCTACACTCGCGCGGCCTGAGCGACCAGCAAATCCGCGACTACCGGCTCGGTTTTGCCCCCGCCGAATACGAGGCATTCTTGCGCGAAGCCAAACGGCGCGGCTATTCCGCCGCGCGCGTCGCCGAGGCGGGACTTGCTATCCAAAAGGACAACGGCAGATTCATGGATCGTTTCCGCAATCGGATCATTTTTCCGATCACGGATCCCGCTGGGCAGGTCGTCGCGTTCGGCGGACGATTGATGGAAGGGGAGGGACCCAAATATCTCAACTCCTCCGACTCGCCGATTTTTCACAAAGGCAAATTGCTTTACGGTTTGGCTTCGGCGCGCGAGGCGATCCGCGACGAGAAGAAAGTGATTCTCCTCGAAGGCTACATGGATTGGATCGCTCTGCACAGCCACGGCTTGCGCAACGCGCTGGCGGGATTGGGTACGGCGTTCACCGAGGACCATGCGCGCTACTTACGCCGAATCACCGCCGAGGTCGTTTTGCATTACGACGGCGACGAGGCGGGGCAAAATGCCTCCTACAAAGCCGCCGCGTTTCTTTTGGCGCAGGGGTTGAAGGTCCGCGTCGCCGATCTCCCCGCCGACGATGATCCCGATAGTTTCATTCGCAAAAACGGTGCGGACGCCTCGCGCGCGCTTTTGGAGAACGCCAAGCCCGCGATGGATTTTTTTCTGGAGCGCGCGATGAGGTCGTTTCCAACGACCAAGCCTGAAGGAAAATCGGAGGCGGTGGAATTTCTCTCCCCGCTCCTCTCGGCGATCCGCGATCCGGTTTTGAACGACGCCTATCTTCATCGAACCGCCGGGCGGTTCGGGCTTGATGCGGCCGTCCTGCGCAAAGCGCTCGCCAAACGAAAAGGAGACAGGGTCGGCGACGACTCCGCGAGCCAAAAACCCGCCGCGTCTCGCGCCGAAGCGATTGACCGGTGCGAACTCGGTCTCCTACACCTTCTTTTGTTTCACGTCGAGCGGCTCGAATTTTTCGAGCGGATTGACGCGGCGTTGTTCGCCCACGAGTTGACCCGCGCGCTCTTCAACAAAATTTGGGAGAAGGCTCAAGACATTCGGGAAGGAGAATCGCGCCCCGAAAACTGGCTGGTCATTTCTTCTTCCGACGAAGAAAAGACGCTTTTGACCGAAATTCTGTTTCTTGAAAGCCGATTGGCCGGAGGGGAATTCAAAATTCCGGAGGGTTCCCTCGGAGAAGACCGAATCGCCCGATCGGTCGAGGAACTCCGAATCCAATTGCGCAGAAAGCGGAGCCGTCAGGATCGCGCCGCCCAGCGCGCGCGGACGACCTCGTCCGGTTTTGAGGACAACCGCGATCTCAAAGCCGCCATTCACCACGTCGGCGAATTGGTCGTTCAGGAACACAACGCCCACTTCGGCGACGGCGATTGATTCCTGTCTTAATCCTCGGAAATTTAACGCAAGGACGCAAAGTCGCAAGGAGCGAGGTGAGAATCCATTGGGAAATTCGGGGATCCGCTCGCGGGGGCGTCCGCGTGCTTGAGCCAAGAATTTCCTGAGATGGGCTCTTTGCGGCTTTGCGTTGACAATTCGGATTTGCGTGGCTTAACCCGCGCTGGACTTTTTACCGGAGGCAGTGCTAGAGATGGGAGTCAGCCGAAAGGCGGTTCGGGTACCGGCAATTAAAATCTTGGATGATGGTGCGTCAACCTCCGACATGAAACCAGTCCGCCCTCGATCCTCCACGCTCCGGAAATTCTTTGTTTCCGCCACGGTCGCGTCGCTTCTTCTGCTCGCTTCGGGGACGAAGGGGTATGCCCGCCATTGGTTCCGCGACGACGACGAAAAGAAAGAACGAGAGCGAGAGAAGAACAACTCCCGTCAGACCCGCGAGAGCAACGATTTCCGGAAGAACGACGCCGATCGGGCCTCCGCGCTTTCGGAAGAGCAGAGGGAGGTGATCGAGGAAGAAATCGAGGAGGCGCAAGAAAAAGCGCGCTTCGATCAACCCGACGAGGCGATGAAGTTTTATATGCTCCAGCGCACTGCGGGCAAGCCGCTGGATTACGGCCTCTATCTCAAGGCCAAGGATCATATCCGCTACATGCCGCAGGCGATCGGCGACATCACGAGCTGGACCGCGCTCGGCCCCGGCAACATCGGCGGCCGCACCCGCGCCCTTCTGGTTCATCCCACGACGCCGGCGACGATGTATGCGGCGGGAGTCGCGGGCGGCATTTGGAAAACGACCAACGGCGGGACGACTTGGAATCCGCTGGATGATTTCATGGCCAATTTGGCCGTCTGCTCCATGGTCTTCGAGCGGCAGGGATCGGCTTCGGTGAATCCCGCCACGATTTACGCGGGAACCGGCGAGGGATTTTTCAACATAGACGCGGTGCGCGGCGCGGGGATTTTCAAATCCACCGATTCTGGAGCAACGTGGACCCAATTGTCCGCGACCAATACCTCCGATTTCTATTACGTCAATAAACTGGCCGCCAGCCCCAACGACGCAAACGTCATCTACGCCGCAACGAGAACGGGAATCTGGAAAACCACCGACGGCGGGACAAACTGGTCGCGCGTCCTGCGCAACGATGGCTTGGGCGGAACCAGCGGAACTTCGGTTCTCACGATCTCCGGTTTGTGCGACGTCGTCGTGCGGACCGATTTGGGAACCGACAATTTGCTTGTCCACAACGGAACTTCGCAGACGGACGGAATCTACCGCTCGACGGACGCCGGCGCGACGTGGTCGCGGGTTTTGACCGTGTCGGGAATGGGGCGGGCCTCGCTCGCGTTCGCTCCGAGCAACCAAGCCGTCGCCTACGCTCTTTGCGCCGACCGCCTCAACGGCAATCGTCTGCTCAACGTCTATCGAAGCGCGGACGGCGGCGGGACTTGGACGGCGCGCGTGACCAGCCCGGCAAGCTTCGATCAGACTTCTCCCAACTGGCTTCTCCTGACCAACCCATTGGCGGCAAATTACAATCCCTGCTTTGGAGCAACCAATGTTGTGGCCAGCCAAGGATGGTATGACAACACGATCGCCGTCGCGCCCCACAACGAGAATGTCGTCTTTGCGGGAGGCATAGACTGGTTCCGATCCGACGACGGCGGCGCGAATTGGGGATTGGCCAGTTATTGGTGGACATCGGGAAGCGGAAATCTTTATTGCCACGCCGATCAACACGTTTTGGCGTTCGATCCGGGATGGAACGGAACGTCCAATCAGACGCTCTACGTCGGCAATGACGGAGGGCTCTTCAAAACGGCCAACGCGCTGGCCGCGACGGCTTCGGGAAGCAACAACGGCATCTGTGAAAACGGGACGTGTCTCTTGAGTTGGGCGACGCTCAACAACAATTATCAGGTCACGCAGTTTTATCATGGATTGCCCTTCCCGAACGGGTCGGTCTATTTCGGCGGCACGCAGGACAATGGAACCATCGAGGGAACCAACGGCGGAGGCATCAATGGGTGGATTTCGCTTAACGGCGGCGACGGCGGATGGGTCGCCTTTAATCCGGGCAACACCGCTACGGTTTTCTTGGAGATACAGAATAAGAACCTTCGCCGGTCCACGACAGGTGGACTCAGCGCCGCCGATATCGTGAACGGGGCGGGACAAGTGACCGAAACCTCCGCCAATTTTCCCTTCATCGTTCCCTATCGGATGGACCCGAGCAATTCCGACGTCCTTTGGTATGGCGGTCGTTCCCCGTGGCGATGCAACAACGCCTCGTCGGCGTCCTCCGAGCCGTTGGTGACGTGGACTCAGGGGGGGGCGCAGTTGATCGCCTCCGGTTCAATTTCCGCATGGGGGATCGCGCCCACCAATGGCAACATCGTTTACGTGGGGGCCAATATCGGCTCTCCCTCATACGCGGGTAAAATTTATAAGACGACCTCCGGATTGACCTCCACAAGCTCGACCACATGGACCGATGTGACCCCGACACTGCCGTCCGGCGCATACATCAGCTGGATCGAAGTGGATCCATCTGACTCAACCGGCAACACCGTTTACGCGACGCAATCGTATTTCTCATCGGGCAACCATGTTTATCAGACAACAAACGGGGGAACCAGTTGGACGAACATCACGAACAACCTTCCCGATTTGCCTGCCATGACGCTGGCCATTCAGCCGAATCACCCGACGAATCTTTACGTCGGAACGGACCTCGGCGTTTTCGTCTCGAAGAACACGGGCGGGTCGTGGGCGCAGATGAACACGCCCGGATTCGCCAATGTTTCCACCTCCGCCTTGAGTTTCCTGAATGAGTATCAACTCTTTGCTTTTACGCATGGGCGGGGAGCGTATCGCGCCGCCTTGGAGGGAAATCCGACACCGACTCCGACGGCCACTCCGACGGCGACGCGATCCTCCACCCGCTCGCCGACGAGGACAGCAACGCCCAGTCCGACACGCTCCAAAACTTCGACTCCGACCCGCTCCTCCACCCGCACGGCGACCCGATCTTCCACGCGCTCCGCCACGCGCACGGCCAGCCTGACGGCGACGCGGACTCGCACGGCCTCGTTGACCGCCACGCGATCGGCGACGATTTCCCCGACGCGAAGTTCGACGCGCACGGGAACGCGATCCGCCACGCTCTCCCCCACGCGAAGCGCGACCCTCTCGCCCACGCGCACCGCCTCGCTGACGCCAACGCCGACGCGCACGGGCTCCCCCTCGCCAACCCGCTCCGCCACGACTTCGCCCACCACGACGGCTTCCCTTTCTCCGACTCGGACTGCGACGGTTTCCGGTTCCGGCACGATTACCCCCAGCCCAACCCGTTCGGCGACTCCAACACCCTCCTCCACGTTTACCCCTTCTCCGACTCGGACCGCGTCCCTTACCCCCACGCCGACGGACACCGCCACACTGACGCCCACCATTTCCCCGACGGCGACTCTTTCGCCCACGCGATCCGCCACGACGACTCCTTCATCCACATCCACGCCCTCGGCCACGCAGACCGCCACCCCCTCTCCCAGCTCCACGAGCACACCGCTCCCGACCGCGACGCGAACCTCAACCGCCTCGCCGACCGAGTCCGCGACGCCGACGCCCAACGCCACGCGAAATTGGGAAATTTACGAATAAAAGAGATTCGATTTTTTCGAGTTAAGATTTGGAATCACAAATCGCATCTTTCGTATTTCAATTTTCCATTCCGAAATTTATGATGGCCGATCATTGATCCGACTTCGCGGATTTGAAATTTGGTCGCGGGTGAAGGGACATCCTGACATGAAACCGATTCGGCGCGGCGCTCAACGCCATTCAACTTCATTCTTGAAATCAGTCTCGCGGGCCACGGGGCTTGCGATTTTGGTTTGGCTCGGCGGAGCGCGTTCTCAAGCGGAAACCGATTACAAGGAATTGGCCAAGTCCGTTCAAATTCGGCGCGACGAATGGGGCGTGCCGCACATCACCGCGCCGACCGAGGAAGGGGCGTCGTTGGGAATGGGGTATGCCCAAACCGAGGATTATCCCCAGCTTCTGCCGAAGTTGTTCGTCGCGGGGCGTGGGGAATCGGCCAAATACTTCGGCGCGCAATTCAAGGAGCTTGATCTTCGGATCAAGAAACTCAGGATTTACGAGGATTCGGTCGAAAGGTTTGGAACGCTCAAGCCCAACATTCAAGCGATTCTCAACGGCTACGCCGCCGGATACAACATGGCGCTCGAAAAATCGGGCGGCAAATCCGATCCGTGGGTTCGACCGATCACCGGCGCCGACGTGCTGGCGCACGGCAGGAACGTCGTCGTCCTAGAGTTCACGCTGAGCATCAATCGGTTTTCAACCCCTCCCGCCAAAGCCAACGGCCAAAATCACGCGAAAGCCGAACCGTGGAACGAAGGCGCGGAGAAGCTTTACGCTTCCGCCGGAATGGGAGCAGACGCCTATGGATACTCGATTCTTCCCGGCTCCAATATGTGGGCCATCGGCAAGGAGCGGAGCAAATCGGGGCGCGGCATCTTGCTCGCCAATCCCCATTTGCAGTGGTCCGGCTCGCAGACGTTCTATGAGGCGCAGTTGACCGTTCCCGGTGTCGAGAACATCTACGGCTCGACCCTGATCGGCAGTCCGGGCGTCACCATCGGCTTCAATGAAAATTTGGGCTGGTCGCACACGGTCAATCGCTTCGATTCCCACGACATTTATGAGTTGGAGAACGATCCGGCAAATCCTGAAAACTACATCTTTGACGGGAAATCGCTCCCCCTGAAAAAACGGGAAATCACGCTGGAAGTCAAAACCGACACGGGGGTCGAGAAACGGAACGAGACCGTTTACGACAGCCGCTTCGGTCCCGTCGTCTTTGAGCGCGATGGCAAACGCTACGCCTTGAAATCCCCCAACCTCGAAGAGGCCGGCATGATCGAGGAATGGAATTTGATGGCGAAGGCGAAGAACCTGAAGGAATTCCAATCCGCGCTCGACCTTCAGGCGATTCCGATGTTCAACATCTGCTACGCCGACCGCGAGGGAAATTGCTTCTACATTTTTAATGGACGCATCCCGAAACGCCCCGACGGCTACGACTGGGCCGGGACCGTGCCGGGCAACACCTCCAAGGCCGATTGGTCGGGCGTTCATCGGGAGTCGGAACTGCCGCAGTTGCTCAATCCGAAGGGGGGATACGTGCAAAATTGCAACGACGCGCCGTGGTATACGACTCCCCAGCAGTTGATAGACAAAGCGCTTTTCCCCAAATACATGAGCGAGGATTTTCTCGGATTGCGGACGCAAATGTCGGTCCAAATGCTCGAATCGAAGGACTTGTTCACGCTGGAAGACGTGAAGACTTTGAAATTCAACACGAAGATGTTGAGCGCGGAGCGATGCAAGGACGATCTGGTGGCGATCTTGGAAAGGGCCGCGATCAGTTCCGAGGACATGCGCCAAGCGGCCGACGTGTTAAAAAAATGGGACGGTCGGGCCGACGTGGACAGCAAGGGCGCTCTGCTCTACAGCTATTGGTTCTCCCTTTTTCAAAGCCGGGGAGCGGGTGTGTTCAAGGAGCCTTGGACGCCGGAAAATGCGTTTCACACCCCGCGCGGCATCGTCTTTGAGGTGGGCGCGACCGACGCCATGAAGTTCGCCATCGGCCAGATGAAGGATAAGTGCGGCAAACTGGATGCCGCTTGGGGAGACGTCAGCCGATTGAAGCGCGGCAAACTCAATTTGCCGATGGCGGGCGGACCCGGCGAGTTGGGTTTATTCCGGGTTCTAACCTTCCGTCCCTCTCCGCCTGAGAAAGCGGAAGTTCCGGGGGAACGCATTGCCGTCGGCGGGGACAGCTTCGTCATGGCGGTTGAATTCACCGATCCCCCCAAGGCGTTCAGCGTCACGGCCTACGGCGAAACCGAGCGGGAGAATTCTCCGCATTTCACCGATCAATCCGAACTATTCGCCAAACATCGGTTCAAGGACGTCTATTACACCGAGACCGACGTGACGGCGCACGCCAAGCGGACTTACCATCCGGGAGAATAAAACGGAGTCCTTGTTCATGCGCCGACCGATCATCGCCGGAAATTGGAAAATGTATAAAACTCCCTCGGAAGGGGAAGCGCTCGTTCGCGCCCTCGCGCCGTTGGTGAAGGACGCCAAAGCCGAAACGGTGGTGTGCCCCCCGTTCACTGCGCTGGATCGGGTCGGCCGCGCGCTCGAAGGATCGAACATGATCCTCGGCGCGCAGAACGTTTATTGGGAAAAAGAAGGGGCGTTCACGGGAGAAATCGCGCCGCCGATGCTCCGCGAGTTATGCGTCGGCTACGTGATTGTCGGCCATTCCGAGCGGCGCCAATTTTTTCATGAGTCCGACGAGACGGTGAATCGGCGGGCTTTGGCGGTTTTGGCAAACGACATGCGGCCGATCATCTGCGTCGGCGAGCGGCTGGAGGAGCGCGAGTCGAACCGGACGCGCGAAGTCGTCGCACGGCAGATTCACGGCGCGCTCGCCGGATTCTCGCGCGAACAAATGCTGAACTCCGTCATCGCCTACGAGCCGGTCTGGGCGATTGGGACGGGGAAGGTCGCCACGCCGGAACAGGCGCAGGAAATTCACCGTCTCATCCGCGATTTGCTGTCCGAACTTTTCGATGCCGGTCTCGCCGATTCGATCCGCATCCAATACGGCGGAAGCGTCAAGGCCGACAACGCCGCCGGACTTCTTTCTCAACCCGACATTGACGGCGCGCTGGTCGGCGGGGCGAGCCTTAAGACCGATTCGTTTGCGGCGATTGTCACAGCGGCGTAGGCGATCTTCAGGAATGAACGAATATTTGGCGCGCCGCACCCTAAACGAAAGGAAATTTGCCAACTGGATCGGATCGCCCGAAGGCGGAAGACGATATTGGTATGAAGTGGCCGATAGAAGCGGTTGGCGAGCGCGTTATGTGAAGGAAGTTGACTCCGCCGAAAATACTCTGCGAATTTGGCAGGAAATATACAACGCCGATGGACAAAAGGTTGAAATTCATGAAAAATATCCTGTGGATGAGGGACATCAACCGATTCCGGAGAAATAAGAGATGACCATCACAAGAGAGCTTGTTGCCCAAAAAATGGCGGCTTATTTGAAGCACGAGGCCAACCAAGCCGAACTTGTGGATTGGGCCGAAAACGCCATGATGGAGGGGGAATTTGACCCCCGCGACCACGACAAACTTCGCGACGTGATCAGCCGTCTGGGCTTGGCCGACGTCCGCGCCTTCGGCCTGACGTGGGAGGATTGCGAGCTTCTTCTCGAAAAGTTGGGCTACGCGGCTCATGTTGAACTCACCGCGCGATAAATAGGCGGAATTTTCTCGAAAATGTTGAGCGGTCGGTAGAAGGAATTTTTCCCAAGCGAAGCGCGCATAATGCGCGAAAGAAACGCCGCGAAAATCTCTTTTCGCTTTGAAAAATCAAAATCGCGTGATAAGATCAAATGGTTTGGGCACGCGGCAAAGACTGCGGCCCATGCGAGCGTTTGTTGAAGAAATGAGCCAAGGGGCAATGCAAATTTGGGCTGTCAAAGCCGATCCGGTCCGTCCTACTGGACGGCGCGGGAAGTCCCTATCCCTCTCTTCGTCGCCGCTCCAATCCAACAACAACTTCCGGCCCTGTGGTTTGACCCCATCAGGGCCATTTTTTTGCCCGGGAGGCAATCCATGTCACTAACCGCAACCGAAACCCAAGGCGAAGTCGCCCAATCCGCGCCGAAAACCGTCGTCAACGACGTCGTCATCACCGTCGCCACCTCCAACGGGACGGGGAGCCAATCGGCCAACCTGATCCTCATGCGCTCGATCTTCAACATGGGGATTCCCGTCAGCGGGAAAAACATGTTCCCCTCCAACATTCAGGGTTTGCCGACGTGGTTCACGGTCCGCGTCAACAAGGAGGGATGGACGGCGCGACGGCGCGACGCCGACGTTTTCGTGGCGATGAACGCCGAATCGGTCGTCGAGGACGTCGCCGGACTGCGCCCGGGCGCGATCCTGATCCTGAACGAAATCCTCAAGCCCTTTCTGACCCGCACCGACCTACAAACTTACATTATTCCGTTCGACAAGCTGGTCGTGCCGGTCTGCAAGGACGCCCGTCTGCGCAAAATGGTCGTCAACATCATGTATGATGGAGTGCTGGCCTACTTGCTTGACATAGACATGGAGGAGGTCAAGAAAGCGATTGCCAAGCAATTCGCCAAGAAGGCCTCCGCCGCGCAACTGAACACCGACGCCGCCGTCGCCGGATATGAATGGGCGAAGGAAAATCTCGAAAGGCAAACCCAATTCACCCTGAAACGTTCCACGGCGACGCAGGGCAAGATCATCATCGAGGGAAACCAAGCCGCCGCGCTGGGGTTGATGTTCGGCGGGATACAGGTCGTCGGTTGGTATCCGATCACGCCGAGCAGTAGCCTTGCCGAATCGCTGATGGATTATCTCCACGATTATCGCAACGATCCCGCGACGGGCAAAGCCACCTACGCCGTGATTCAGGGAGAAGACGAGTTGGCCTCGATGGCCATCGTCGTGGGAGCGGGTTGGGCCGGAGCGCGAGCCGCGACGACCACCGCCGGTCCCGGCATTTCCCTCATGGCCGAACTGGCCGGATTGGCCTATTTCGCCGAAATCCCCTCGGTCATTATTGACGTTCAACGGGTTGGTCCCAGCACCGGCCTCCCGACTCGAACCTGCCAAAGCGATCTTTGGAAGGCCTATCACCTGTCGCACGGCGACTGCAAACATCCGATCCTGCTTCCGGGCAATGTCGCCGAGTGCTACGAGTTTGCCGCAGAGGCGCTGAATCTTGCCGAGCGACTTCAAACGCTCGTCTTCGAACTGACCGATCTCGATCTGGGAATGAACAACTGGATGTCGGATCCGTTCAAACCCCTTGCCAAGCCAATTGACCGCGGCAAGGTTCTCTCCGCCGCCGATCTGGATCGAATCGGCAAATTCGCCCGCTACAAGGACGTGGACGGCGACGGCATCTGCTATCGCACCCTTCCCGGAACGAAGCATCCATTGGCCGCTTATTTCACCCGCGGCACCGGACACACCGAAGAGGCGACCTATTCCGAGAAGCCGCACGATTGGCAAAACAACATGGACCGACTGACGCGCAAATTCGACACCGCGCGCAAACTCATGCCCAAGCCGGTCATCAAGACAACGCCGGGCGCGGACATCGGCATCATCGCCTTTGGATCAAGCGATCCTGCGGTTGAAGAAGCCCGTCACATGTTGCACACCCACGACGGAATTGAGACCGATTACCTTCGTCTTCGCGCCCTCCCGATTGACGCCGAGGTCCGCGAATTCATCAGGAGCCACCGCGTTGTTTACGTCGTCGAGCAAAACCGCGACGCCCAATGCGCGGCGATTCTCAAGCTGGAATGTCCGGAGCAAACCCTGCGGATCAAGAACGTATTGCACTACAACGGGCTTCCGATTGACGCCCAATCCATCGTGGACGAAATTTTGATTCAGGAACACAAGGAGAATGGAAAATCATGACCACCGCGACGTTGCCCCCGACCCCGTCCGCCCCCAAGCCGCCCCAACTCAATCGGTTGGGATTGGAAATAAAGGAATACAAAGGAGGGGAATCCACCCTCTGCGCCGGATGCGGCCACGATTCGATCACCAAGTCCATCATTGATTCCTTCTATGATTTGGGCGTCGAACCGCACATGCTCGCCAAGTTGAGCGGCATCGGTTGCTCCAGCAAGACGACCGCCTATTTCCTGAACCGCTCGCACGGTTTCAACGCGGTTCACGGTCGCATGGCGGCGTTGGCCGTCGGAACCAACGCGGCCAACCGCAAGCTGATCAACGTCGGCGTCAGCGGCGACGGCGACACCGCATCCATCGGACTGGGCAATTTCCTGCACATGATCCGCCGCAACACGCCCCTCGTCTATGTCATCGAAAATAACGGTTGCTACGGCCTGACCAAGGGACAATTTTCCGCGACGGCGGACAAAGGCTCGGTTCAAAAAGGGGGCGCGGTCAACGAAATGGCGCCGATTGATTGTTGCGCGCTGGCGATTGAAATGGGTTGCGGTTACGTCGCCCGCTCGTTTTCGGGCGATTTCAAACAGGCGGCGGCGCTCATCAAGGGAGCCATTGCCCACAAGGGAACCGCGATACTCGACATCGTTTCCCCCTGCATTACCTTCAATAACCACGAAGGCTCGACGAAGAGCTACAAATACGCCAAGGCGCACGAGGACCCGCTTCACGAATTGGGATTCGTCCCGTATTTCGACGAGGTCCGAGTGGATTACGATCCGGGGACGACGCAAGTCGTGAAACTTCAGGACGGCTCGCAGATCACGCTCAAAAAACTTGGACACGATTACGACCCGACCAACCGCGCCAAAGCGCTGGAGCTTCTGCACAAGGCCGAAGAGGAACGACTCTTCCTGACCGGATTGATCTATTATCATCCCGGACTCAGCCCGATGGACGATCAGTTGCATCTGGTGGACGAACCGCTGTCCACGCTTGCGTCGGATCGCCTTCGGCCTCCCGATTCCGCGCTGGCGGAGATCATGGAACAATACAAATAGTTTCGGTCAGTCTGTCGGATCGTCAAGGAAAGGTTATTGGGTCTTGCTCCCCTCGATCTTCGCTCGAATATCCGCGCCCTCCCAGAACCAAATGCGTCCCCGAACGCTGGCTCGTTTTCCGGCAGGGCAATCGGGGAAAGTCGGATCGGCGTGCATGCAGGGACACGGAGGATTTTGCCACGGCTTGGAGCGTTCGCACTCGGTGACGATCCAGCGGTGTCCGTCGCGGGAATGGACCGCGCAGGCTCCGTCGAGGAGAACTTTATTCTCGCCCGTTTGGTCGTTGAAGTCGGGAGCATTTTTGAGAAGGACGCAAAGCTGATTGCGCAAACCGCTCAAGGTTGAGTCGGTCCCGTTTTCGAGCCAGTATTCATATTCAACCGAATCGTCGCGGGGAAAAACCTTTGCGCCGAAGGAAACCTTGTTGGGCAGATCGCGGCGCGTTTCCAGCGTGCCATCGGGATTGCGCGTCCAGTCAATCGTTTTTAACTTGATTCCCTTCTGACTCCAGATCGTCGGGACGTGGGTGTGGGCGAGATAGAGCAAGCCGAGATTGCTGAAAACCGCCTCAGGAAGATCGAAGACGATGTAGCCGGAATCCTTCCAAGGGAGAAAGACGCTGATTTTCGTGTCGCGTTGGGGATCCACGGCTCCTTCGAGAAATCCGATTCGGGGATGGCGGCCCGGGGGCCAAGGAAGAACTTTGATCGGGGAATTGGGTATTTGATTCGGCGCGATTTCAGGGGTGATATTGAATTCGCGCAACTTGTCGCGAATTACCGAAGACTCCATGCCCAAACCCGCCGCGGCTTCCTCGACGGTGTAGCCGTGGTGGCGGATCATGTTATCCAACCAAAAGCTCAGGTTGTCCTTCATGTCTCCCGCCAGGGAGGAGGATACGACCGAGAAGATGGCTAGGGCAAAGGTCGCGGGACGCTTCATGTGACCGCCATCCTCAGATTCTTTTGAAGAATCCGAGAACCGCGCCGACGCCCGCGCCGATCTCCGCGCCGAGAATCGCGTGCGGCGAAGTAAAGTTCAGCGCGCTGTGCATCAGCGCGACCTCGACGGCGAAAACAAGGGCGAATCCGATTCCCGCGCCGACCGCCGCCCAGATTGCGACGCGGGTGATCATGCTGAAAAGTCGGGACATGGTTTGTTCTCCTGTGCGCCTCTTCCGAGGTCTTTCAAGATCATGATTAAGATTAAGAGCAAGATTAAGAGCAAGAGCAAGACGAAATGATGCCGGAATGATTTCTTGGTGACTTGGTGGTGAAAATGAATCGGGAATAAACAAAATGACATTCATTTACCAGTCTTCGCATTTTTTGAATTTTGGCACTATAATTTTACCGTTGCCTCGACACGGCGAACAAAAAGATGAACCCAACGACAACCAATCATCAAACGGAATACGAACTCCGCATCGAAGGAATGCACTGCGCTTCATGTGCGGCGAACGTCCAGCGGGCGCTCGCCTCCGTCGCGGGAGTTCGGCAGGCCGAAGTCAACTTTGCGACCAACCACGCCAAAGTTGAGGCGGTGGAAAGCGTGGATGCGCAGGCGTTGACGCTCGCCGTCCAACGGGCGGGATACAAGGCGGAAGTTTTGACGCAAGAGGAAGAAGCCGATCCCGCCGAGGCGATAGAAGCCGAGCGCAAGCGCGCGGAAGCCGAAAACCGCGCATGGCGAACGCAATTTATCGGTTCCGCCATTGCGTCGCTGGTTCTCATGTTGACGGCGTCGCTTCACGCTTTCAGTTGGGGTCACGCCTTGATCGCCAGCGCCATTCAAATTTGGGCGGGGGGGCGATTTTATCGCGGCGCATGGCGCGGATTGGCCGCTCGTTCGGCCAACATGGACACGCTCATCGCGCTAGGGACAACGGCGGCATGGGGGCAGGGTTTTTGGATGATGGCAAAAGGCGAGCACGCCGCGCATGAATTCATGACGGCGCCGATGTTGCTCGCGTTCGTGAGTCTGGGAAAATGGCTGGAAGGGCGAGGCCGGATTCGCGCAGGACAGGCATTAGGGATGTTGCTGGAACTCGCCCCCTCCAAGGCGCATCTGGTTTCGGCCAACGGCGAAGTGGCCGAGATCGAATCGCTCGCGCTCAAGCCGGGGGATCGTTGCAGGGTCTGGACCGGCGAGCGCATTCCCGCCGACGGGCGATTGGGGGGCGCTCCCGCTGAAATTGACGAAGGGATGTTGACGGGGGAATCCACTCCCGCGCTCAAGCGGCCGGGCGATCCGCTGTTCGGAGGGACGGTCAACGTCGGCTCCGCCTTGACGCTGGCCGTGGAGAAAGTCGGTTCGGCGACGGCGCTCCGACAAATCGCGCGTCGAGTCGAAGAAGCGCAAAACACGCGCCCCAAGATGCAGGCGTTGGCCGACGCCGTCGCCGCCGTCTTTGTTCCCGTCGTTCTCGCACTCGCGGCGGCAACGTTGTCGCTGAGTTTGCTTTTCTCGTTGGGAGCCGCCGAATCCATCAGTCGCGCCGTCGCCGTTTTGATTGTGGCGTGCCCTTGCGCATTGGGATTGGCGACGCCGCTGGCGGTGATGGCCGGTGTGGGCGTCGCCGCGCGGCGCGGAATGATCGTTCGCTCGGCGGAGACGCTCGAAATTTCCAATTCGATCAAGACCATTGTCTTCGACAAAACCGGAACGCTGACGGTCGGAGCGCCGGAAGTCACCGGATTGTTTCCCACGCCCGATCATGATGAGACCGAATTGCTCGCCGCGGCCGGATCGCTGGAAGCCGAAAGTCCGCATCCCATCGCCAAGGCGATTTTATCGTCCGCGCGCTTAAAGGGAATTCCTTCTCGCCCGCTTGGCAAAATCGAAAACGTGACCGGGCAGGGGCTTCGTTCGCGCTCGCCCGCGCTCGCGCTTGGCTCGGCGGAGTTTCTTCGCTCGGAGAAAGTGGAAATGTCGGAGTTCGCGCCGGATGTCCTCAATCGGCAATCGCGGGGAGAAACAATCATCGGCGTGGGTGTTCCGAACGGTCCCTTCGTCGGCGCGATTGCGCTGGCGGATCGAATCAAGCCGGGTTCGGCTCAAGCGATTGAGGAGCTTCGCGCTCTCGGACTCCGCACCGTCTTGATTTCGGGGGACAGCGAAGGTGCCACACTCGCCGTCGCGCAGTTGCTGAAAATTGACGATCACCGCGCCCGCGTGGCGCCGTCGGCGAAGGCCGACGCGGTGAAGGCGATGCAAAAAGAGGGCGCAAAAGTGGCGATGGTCGGCGACGGCATCAACGACGCGCCTGCCTTGGCGCAGGCCGAATTGGGAATCGCCATGGCTTCGGGGAGCGACATCGCCCAGCAGGCTTCGGGGATCGTTCTGCTCGGCGGCGATCCGCGCCAAGTCGCGTCGGCGATCCGATTGGCGCGGGCCGTCCGGCGCAAGATGATCCAAAATCTCGCGTGGGCGTTCGTTTACAATCTGGCGTTGATTCCCATCGCCGCATTCGGACTTCTGCAACCGATCTACGCCTCGGCGGCGATGGCGGCGTCGAGCGTGAGCGTCGTCGGGAACGCGCTGTTGCTATATCGCTGGGGACGGGGACGGTGACAGGCGGGTGGGGGAGAATGAAGATTAAACACCAAGACACCAAGAATGACGAAGAAGAAAATTTGTGTTTCTTCATTGTGGGACTTTGTGTCTTTCAGTCTTTGTGTTTGAGCAAGAGCAAGAGCAAGAGCAAGAGCAAGAGCGAGATTAAGATTAAGATTAGGATTAAGATAAAGAAAGATGGGGAACGGCAGGCAAAAGGTCCGGCTCAAGATGATCATTGGCGGCGTATTTTTCGGCGTTATCGCGCTCGGTTCGATCCCCGTCGTTTTGCAGAACAAGATGATTTACTTCCCGAGCCGCTATGATCCGGCCCTCAAGCCGGGCGTCGGCCAGATCAAGGCGTTTCATCCTTACCGCACGCTTGATGGCCGAGAGCAGTGGGGCTATCTGATCGAACCGACTCAAGACTCAAGTCTCAAGAATCAGGACTCTTCTCGCCCCCGCTTTTATCTCGCCTTCTACGGCAACGCCGGGACGGCAATGCAGATGGCGGATTTCTTCGAAGACCTTGCGCGGCGAACCGGATGCGGCTTTTTCATCGTGGATTATCGAGGTTATGGTTTCAACGGCGGACGACCGACCGAGAGCGGGCTGGTTGCCGACGCGCTCGGAGCCTACGACACGATGAAGAAGGAGGGGCGCTTTGAAAATGGAGTTGGAGTAATCGGCCATTCATTGGGAGGCGCGGCGGGATTCGCCGTCGCCGAAAAGCGCCATGTGGATCGGCTGATTACCATTTCCGCGTTCACCTCGATTGACGCCATGGCCAAGCGGACCATTATCTGGCCGTTTCCCTATTTCTGTTGGAATCATTGGCCGAACGACCGGCGGCTGGCCGGGCTGATGCGTCGTCCGCCAGCGGACCGCCCAGCCGAGATCATTCTTTTTCATGGACGAAAGGATGAAATCGTTCCCTTCGAGATGGGCGAGCAACTTGCCGCGACGCCGGGCAACGGTCTTCAATTCATTCCGCTGGACAAAGCCATGCACAACGACGCGCACGAGATTGCGAAGGAAGATTTGGCGCGGATACTCAAGAAGTGAGTTGCAAAGAATACAAAGAGCGCAAAGCGACGGAATCCTATTCTTGCTCTTTCCGTGTCTTTTGCGGTTCCAGCGCGGCTTTCTTTTGTTCTCCATCCGATTGGGAGGCTTCCAAATTTTTCTTCAATGCATCGAGCAACTTGCCGTCCCGTCCCTCCTTGGGAGTCGCTAGGATGGTCAAGGTTTTTCCGTCGGTCTTAGCGATTTTGATCCGGCTGTCTTCCCCTTTTCCCGTATCCCTCTTTTCGAGATGGATCTCTTTCATGGAAGAAAAGGGAAGAGTCACGATCGGATTTTTTAGTTTGCTGTTGTAAATTGCCAGCTTCCGACTGGTGACGATGTAGAACCCATCGTCGGGCTTAAGATCGGGAATCGAATAAAGATGAACGACCCGCTCTCCGGCGTCGAGCATCTTCAATTCCTTGATTTTATCCGCGTATTCATCGGGAAGTTCTATTTCGGGCGTTTCGGACGAACCGACTTTCTTCTCGATTTCCGCGACCCTCGCCTTCAATTCCTGTCCGATCTTCGGCGATAGAAAATCCAAATCCAGCTTCTGGGGACCCTCCCAAAAGATGACGCAGTCCACTCCGAACAGAATCAGAACGACCATCGCTCCGACGAATTGGAACAACATGGTCAGAATGGACGGCACGGGGGCTTCGGACCGGCTACGAATGATGTGATAGCTGAAGGCGCCGACGGCGCCGTTGATGAAGATCAAGGTAAACGCCAAGGAGATCAGCAGAGCCGAGGTTCCCCGGACGCCATTCACGATCTGCTGAACCTCATACATGATGGCTTCGCCGCACAGCAGAACCGAACAAAGGCGGCTCTTGAGCAGAATTCCCATCGAAAGGAGGATGCAAAAAACTCCTTTAAGAAATGCGATTGTTCCGAAGCGAGCGGCCGCCTCCTCGCTCAATCCGAATTCGTCGCGGATGGATTCGCTCGCCCCCAATATAATGCCTGCTCCCATCAAGAGCGCGGCAAAGACCAAACCGCAAACCCAAGCGCCGCGGATTTTCTTCTGTGTATTCTCCAGATCAAGTTCCATCTTTCAGGACCCTTTTTGACTTCGCTCTGTTTGGAAACCGAAAATTTCAGCCGACATCCCATTGATGCCGGGAAGAACCGAATGGTAGAATCCTAGGTGAATTCGTTGGGGAAAAACAAGCCTCAACGAGCTGGCACACGAAGGAAAGCGTGTTTACCTCTACCTAGGGGAGGAATCTCACTTTTCCGAGGGAGGCGAGCCAAAGCGCTAGAGGACGCCAAGGGCGTCCCGGATCACAGCCCAAGGTTGCCGAGCAGAGCGAAGCTACCTTGGGCCATCGGCCACATCACCGCAACCCCCACAGGGGTTGCGCAATTTCTCGAGAAAGTAAAATGTATCTGGAGCAACTCTACCACGGCGGATTCGTCGCTAGAGGTCAAACTTGATTTGGCAGTGTCGAAATCGCCGGTTTGAATTGACGGATAGGGTCCTCGTCATGGGGATTCTTAACGTCACGCCCGATTCGTTCAGCGACGGGGGCAAGTTTTGTGATCCCGAAGTTGCCGTCGCGCGCGCCTTGGAGATGGTCAGCGGAGGAGCGGACATCGTTGACCTCGGCGGGGAATCGAGCCGTCCGGGGGCAGAACCGGTCTTGGTCGAAGAGGAATTGCGTCGGGTTCTGCCGGTCTTGAAATTGCTCCGTCCGAAGACCGACGCCGCGATCTCGATTGACACCGTGAAGGCCGAAGTCGCGCAAGCCGCGCTGGATGCCGGGGCCGACATCATCAACGACATCACGGCGTTGCGAGGAGACCCGCGCATGGTAGAGGTGGTCGCCCGCGCCAAGGCCGGCGTCGTCTTGATGCACATGCAGGGCGAACCACGCACCATGCAATCGGCGCCGCATTACGAAAACATTGTCGCTGAAATTATGGGGTTCCTTGCCGAACGCGTACAGGAAGCAGAGCAAGTGGGAATCAGGCGGGAGCAAATCGCCCTCGATCCGGGCATCGGTTTCGGCAAGACTCTGGAGCATAACTTGAAAATTTTGCGCCGCCTCGACGAATTTTGCGCTTTGGATTTTCCATTGCTGATGGGACTTTCGCGCAAATCGTTCCTGCGTAAATTGCTCGATCTTCCACACGACCAACATTCCGCCGAAGTCAATCAAGCCCTCCTCGACGCGACGTTGGCGTCGTCCGTCGTCGCGATCCTGCGCGGGGCGTCCATCGTCCGCGTTCACGATGTTGAGCCGATGGTCCGCACCGCAAAATTCGCGCGCCTTTTGCGCCGAGGGATTCCTTGATGAGGGATTATCATCCGCAGATTTCACAGATTACGCAGACGAGAAACAAGAATTTACAAGCCCCCGGACCCCCGAATTTGATAATAAAATGGAAAATCGCAATCTGCGGCATCCGCGAAATCTGCGGATTTCCCATCCTGTCGCCTCTCGATTTTTTCCATGAATCCCAGACATGAAATTCGTATGCTTGAACCCGTTGGGCGCAATGGAGATCTGACGCACCGATGCTGTCGGATACCCGCTCTGTGCCTTTGTGGTGAAACTTCAGGAAAGGGAGCCAACCCATGACCGATAATTGCGTCTTCTGCAAAGTCGCCGCCAAGCAAATTCCCTCCAAACCCGCTCATGAGGACGCAACCTATTACGCCTTCCACGACATCAATCCCGTCGCGCCGACGCACGTTCTCATCATCCCGCGCAAACACATCCCGACGCTGAACGATCTCGCGCCGGAGGATGAAAAACTGGTCGGCGGGATGTTCACGCTTGCCAAGAAAATCGCCGCCGAACTAAAAATCGCGGAACCGGGTTATCGGATCATCTTCAACTGCAACCCGCAGGCCGGCCAAACCGTCTATCACATCCATTTGCATCTGATCGGCGGCCGGGCGATGAAGTGGCCTCCGGGCTGACCATCCTTGATCTACACAATCCAATGTGTGAGAATTGACTCGCATCCAAGGAGGATTTCATCATGGCCACCAATCTCGCGCTAAACGACCGGCTGATTAACGAAGCCCGCAGAATGGGGAAACACAAGACCAAGCGGGAAGCGGTCAATGCGGCGTTGGAGGAATACGTGCAAAAGCGGAAGCAACTCAAAATCCTCGATCTCATGGGGACCATCGAGTATTACCCCGATTATGATTTCAAGGAATTGCGAAGGAGAAAACGCAATTGAGAGTCCTCGTGGATTCCTCAATCTGGTCCGTGGCTCTTCGCCGTGATTATGCCTTCTTGAACGATGGGGAAAGAGAGGCTGTTGACGAATGGACCGAACTTCTCCGCGAGAGGCGCGCCGTTTTGATTGGACCGGTTGTTCAAGAAGTTTTGTCGGGGATAAAACACGAATCGCAACACCGAATTCTCGAAGAAAGAATTCTGTCGTTTCCGATCATTGCGGCGGGAGAAGAGGACTACCTGTGCGCGGCGCGAATGTTCAATCAATGCCGCGCGCATGGGGTCACGGGCACGGCCATTGACCTTCTCCTGTGCGCCGTTGCCGTTCGCCTTGATATACCCATTTTCACAACCGACGCGGACTTCAAACGCTATGCGCGGCATCTGCCGGTTCGGCTTCATGCCGCTCGACAGGCGGGAAAAGGCTGAGAGGGAATATGTCTCCCATGATTCGCATCGGCACGCGCGGGAGCCGGTTGGCGCTTTGGCAGGCCGAGCTTGTCGCTGGCAAACTCAAGTCGCTTGGCGTCGAGTCCATTTTTGAGGTCATTCAAACGATGGGCGACCAAGACCAGAATAGCGATTTCGGCGCGATCGGGGCCAAGGGAGTTTTCGTCAAGGAGATCGAGACCGCCCTCCTTGAACGCAGGATTGATCTGGCCGTCCACAGTCTCAAGGATTTGCCGACGGAATTGTCCGAGGGGCTTGTCCTTGGCGCGGCGATGGAGCGCGAATCCCCCTATGACGGTCTTGTGAGCCGCGAGGGAATGAAGCTGGATCAACTTCCCTTGGGCGCGACGATTGCGACGGGAAGTTTGCGCCGGGCGGCGCAAGTTCTTGCCATGCGCCGCGACCTGCAAATTCTTCCCCTGCGCGGCAACGTCCCGACGCGCGTCCGCAAAATCCAGGAAGGTTCCGCCGACGCCACCTTGCTCGCGCTTGCCGGACTCCGGCGGCTCGACATGGAAAAGGAAATCGCGCAAGTTTTTTCTCCCGATCAAGTGACGCCTTCGATGGGTCAGGGAGCCATCGGCATTGAATCGCGCTCGGGCGAATTTGCCGATCTTCTGAAATCGCTCGATCATGCCCCGACCCGCCGCGCGATTGAGTCGGAGCGCCTCTTCATTTCACGGATCGGCGGCGGATGTAAAACTCCCGCCGGAGTTCTTGCCGAACCGATCTCAAACGGAAATTGGAAAATCACCGCCGTGCTTTCGTCGCCGGATGGAAAATCGCTTCTTCGCCATTCCCGCGAAGCCACAAACGCCGACGATCTCAATCCCGCCGCCCTCCAACTCGCCGACCAAATGCTCGCCCACGCCGACGCCGCCATCCGCGCGACGCTTCATCCCTGATTTCACGCGCTTCCGTATTGAACCGGCTTTGCAAATGTGTTACATTGTCCGACATGAAATCCACCCTGACCATACGGCTTGATTCCGAATTGGAGAACTTGCTCAACCGCCTTTGCCGCGAGTGCGGCAGAACGCGGAGCGATTTGGCGCGTGAGTCTCTGCGGCGTCAATTGAATATCTTGCGCTTCGAGCGTCTGCGGCGCAAGGCCCTCCCGTTCGCCGAGGCTCGCGGTTACCTGACCGATGAGGATGTGTTCCGGGATGTGTCGTGAGGGTTTTCCTCGACACGAACGTCCTCGTGAGCGCTTTTGCAACGCGCGGAATTTGTGCGGACCTGTTCAGGGTCGTGATGGCTGAACATCAACTCGTCACGGGCGAAGTCGTCCTGCGGGAATTGCGCCGCGTTCTTCGGGCGAAAATCGGCCTTCCTGCCCGAACGATTGACGACATCGAAGCGCTCCTGCGCGAGCAGGAAGTGGTTCCCAAACCGGACTCTTCCATTGCTCCCGCCGTTCGGGATCCCGATGACCGCTGGATATTGGCCTCCGCCATCGTAGGCAAAGCCGACATCCTTGTGACCGGAGATCATGATCTCTTGACCATGGGGAGGCATACACCCATTGAAATTGTTGACCCGCGCGGTTTTTGGCAATGGATCCGCAAGTCGGGCGCTTAAATTGATGAAATGGATCGAAATGTAATCTTCGCGCAAGGCCGCGAAGATTCGTCGAGAAGCTGTTAAAAAGCCGCTTCTTGCGGTATCATCGGTTGCCGTTGGGCATCCTGAATGCCTTGGCCTAACTCTCTATACGTGCTTCTCTGCGGCCTCCGCGACTCTGCGTTAGTAACCGATGAAACCCAAGCAGCCGATGCTGAAATTCAAGATACGAATGTTGGTTCTCCTTGCGCCGATTTCGGCATCCTTTCTCCATGCCGAGGAGCCGCGCAGATCCGCGCCGGTCGAGATCATCGCGCAATACATGAAGGACGCGCAGGAGGGGAAGACGCGGGTGCAACTGCCGGATGTCTTCGCCCGCGAGGGGTATTCCTACGATCAACTTCTTGAGGGGATGCGGGAATTTTTGAGAACGACAACACTTCAACCTTTCCAAGTAATGACGGCGCTGGGTTCCTTGGGCGATCGAGGGTGGAAACTTGACTTGGAAATGCTTCCCAGTGAATCGCCGAGCATAAGGGGGGCAGTGGCCTTCGAGTTAGGATCCACAAGTTCGGAAGCAGTGAAATCCTCGGATGTAAGACAACGCGCCGTCATTAAAGCCCTCATTCCATTGCTGGATGATTCGGACAGCTTCGTTCAAAGTTGCGCTTCCTTCGCTCTTTACATGATTGTCCGCGGCCTAATACCGGCTTCGGGTGAAAGTCTCAAACCCGGCATGATTGGACTTTTGCCCGACATGCGGAAGGCGCTGAAGGGGCATTGGATTCAACTTCAATCCAATCTTGGTGATTCTTTGTCTGTTCCGCAAGTCGCGACTGATGTGACGACTCCGACCGCAACACTCTCCGATTCCACGCTGATTCAACCCATTCTTGCGTTGGCCGATAACGATATTCCGGGAGATGCGGCCAAGTTGATTGAACGCATCGTTTACGGTTGGGAGGAGCCAGCGCGGAATCGCGCGGCGTTGGAAGCGGGAGTTCGCGCGGGTGATGTGCAGATGGCGCGTTTGAGCGCCGCCCTGCTCGCTCATCTTTGGCCTCAATCCTTGGATGAGCGGATCATGAAATTTCTTATCCAAGATTTAGGCGATCCCTCCCTGCATGAAATTCCCTCGATCGCCTTTCGCGCGCTCCGCGACGTTCAGTCGGGCGACGCGGAGCCAATTCGATTGCGCCTGCTGGAGGAAGCCACCCATTCCAAGAACGCCCAGACGCGTCGGCTTTCCGCGCTAGCGTTGGCGTGGAATCGTCAATACCCTTCGGACGACCGACTTCTGGACCTCGTGGCTGAGAATCTACAATCCGACAAGGTCCCTTCTAACGGTCTGACATCTCTTGATGTCCTATCGCGTCAAGACAATTCAAACGCGACAAAAAGGCTGTTGACGGCATTAGAGAGTGACGATGAGCAGGCGCGAGGACTGGCGGCGCTCGGAGTACTTGAGGGAGGATTCGCGGAGCCGAACTCGGATCTCATTGGAAAACTTGAGTTTTGCCTGAAGGCAGATTATCGGAAGGATCCGGCGATAGTGAAAAGGACGTTGACACTACTGAGGAAGACGGATCGCAAACTACTGAATCCCAGCCTCGAGCGTCTTATTCAGGTTAATTCGAACGAACCCTTGATGAATGCTCGGATAGTGGATCTGCTCAGCTTGGATCCTCATTATGTTCCTTCGACAGAAACGATCCCAACCTTTGTCGAGTCTCTGCATGACGACGGCTTTTTCGGAAATGCTGGCGACGCGATCGAAGCGCTTGAACGTCCACGCGATCCTTCGTCAGACGGACCTATAATTGCCGCATTGCATTCGCGCAACCGCCAGCAACGACTTTACGCCGCTTTGATCCTTCGGAAATCCCGCAGTTATGAGGCCATGCCCCATGAATTGGCGAGCGTGGTCTTGGATAACCTGCATGATGACGAAAGCTCCCTCTATCGAGGAGTGGACGAAGAGATACCGGAGGGAGTGTATATTCCCGTTGATAGCTACCCTTGGTTCAACGCCAAGGATACATCGCTTTATTTGATCGCTCACCCGAGCCTTGCAACGCCGGAGCTTGAAGCTGGCTTGGACGACAGGGATCCGCAGTATCGGTGGCTTTGCGCATTCGTTCTTGGATCAACGGGAAGGTCAGGACGACTGGATCGGCTTGCGGAAATTCTCATCCCGCGGCTCGAAAGAAGGGACGGAATGGCGCTCTACGCCATCGCGCGCCTCGGAAAGAGGGCTGGGCCGTTTCTCGAACCTTACCGAGGGCACCATGATATTCGGATGCGCGCCGCGATTGCCGTTCTCTTGGCTCGGATGCGAAATCCCAAGATCAGCATTTATCACGTTCCCGAAGTCGCCGAGATTGACCAGAAATACGAGCAATATCATCGGGCATACTGGCAGGCATGGGAGAGTAAAGCCCCGGACGAGGAAAGGTGGAAAATCATGGATGAAGGGGGTAAATACGGCCTAATCTTGGATTTTTTGAAATGTGTGGACGAAATGCCGGACTGGTGGCATTACAACTGACGCTCGACAGTTGTTTGCTCCGCCTCTGCGTTCTATGATGGACGAATGAAACCGACTTGTGACAAGGATTCCGCCTTACGCAAAGCCGCAGGGCGCGTGGGAAATTTGCATCTCCGCGATCTCTACGGCACTGCGTGAGAATCAAGAACCAAAATTGTAATCACCGATGCCTTCATCATGGAAACCTCAAGTCTATCTGATCGGTGCGGGGCCGGGGGATCCCGGCCTGCTCACTCTGCGGGGGGAGACGTGTTTGCGCCGCGCCGACGTCGTCCTCTATGATTCGCTGACCAATCCCTCACTCTTGAAACTGGCCAAGCTGGAGGCGGAAAAAATTTTCGTCGGCAAGAAAGCCGGAGGTCCGCGCCCCGATCAGGAGTGGATCAACAACCTGATGATCGCCGAAGCGCGAAAAGGGAAAATCGTCGCGCGGCTCAAAGGCGGGGACAGTTTCGTTTTTGGCCGGGGAGGAGAGGAAGTCGAGGCGCTTCTCGCCGCCGGAATTCGATTCGAGGTCGTGCCCGGCGTGACTTCCGCCGTTGCCGCTCCGGCGAGCGCGGGGATACCCGTCACGCGGCGCGGGATTAACTCCATTCTCCACGTCATCGCCGGATACGAAGACCCCGACGATCCGAAGTGCTCCATCCCTTGGGATTTGCTCGCCCGGCCGGGAGGCACGATTGTCATTCTCATGGGGGCTTCGCGGATTGACAAGATTCTGATGCGTCTGCGCGTCGCGGGTCTTTCCGATTCCACTCCGCTGGCGACGATTCAACGGGGAACGTGGGCGTGTCAGAAATCGTTGCGCTCGACGCTCGGCAAAGCGGCGGAAGATCCGGCGTCCGCTTATTTGCCGCCTCCTTCGATCACCGTGATCGGCGAGGCCGCGGGATTGGACGAGGGATTGAATTGGTTCGAGCGGCGGCCTCTCTTTGGGCGCTCGATCATCCTGACCCGCGATGAAGAGAAGGATTGGGAAATCGCGGATAGCCTGAGCGAAGCGGGAGCCGAGGTTGTTTCAGTTCCTCTATTGAAATTCGAGGCGACGGGCATTTCCGCCGAACTCGTCGAGAAATTAAATCGTCTGCGCCAATCGGGAGGCTGGCTGATTCTTCCCAGTCCGACGGCCATCAGGTTTTTTTTCGAGGCGCTTAAGGAATCTGGCCTCGATGCCCGCGCATTGGGAGGAATCCGCGTGGCGGTGATCGGCGAACGAAGCGCGCGCGATCTTTTGCCTTGCGGCATCCGGGCGGATTTTGTTCCCGACGAAGCCAATGCGGCGTCGCTCGCCGAAACTCTTCCGCTGAGTTCGGCGGATCGCATGGCTCTCATTGCGGGATCGAGCATTTCTCGCCCTGAACTTGCCGAAGGGTTGCGAAAGCGCGGAGTTTCAGTCGAGCATCATTCGCTCTATGTCACGCTTCCAAACGCGGCGGGGATTCAGGAGTTGAACGTCACCTTGGCGCACGGTTCTCGCAATTCGATTGTCCTTTTTTCCCCTTCCGCCGCCGAGGCGATTGCGAAAAATTGCGGAAAGGGAAACGCGCCGATGGCGGATGCGGCGCGGTGGGTTGCGATTGGTCCGACGACGGCCCAAGCCATGCGCGAGTTGGGGTTCAAGGTTCATGCGATCTGCGAAAGTCCGGACGCGGAAAGTTTGGTTGAGGCGTTGGCGAAAAATGTTTCAGAGCAAGAGTAAGAGCAAGAGCGAGATTTCGGATTAAGATTATGATTATGATTACGACTAAGAATTGGAAAGCGGGGCAAATCGTGGGTCGCAGGTGAAACCGCTTCCTCTCAAAGAACGGGAATACCGGCAGAGTCTTTACCGCACCGAGCGGCGGGCGATCATTCCGCTCAAGTGGTTCGTCCTGCTCGTGACCGCCGGACTTTGGGTCGCGCTTCTCGAGCCGATCCCCTCCGGACCGGTGACGATTCTTTTCGCCGCCTATGCCGTTCTGAATTTCTTTAACACCGATTTCTTTTTTCGGGAAAAGATCAAGTCCGAATGGATTCGCCCCGCGACGCTCATTTCCTATTTGGTTGACGTCGTCTATGTCACGCTCCTGATTTATTTCAATCTGACGCTTCACTTTCACGGCGAGAAGCTCTACAGCGATTTTTACATTCTCTATTTTCTGCTCGTCATGCGCGGGTTCGCGCTCTTCACGACCATTGCCGAAACCGTGTTGGTCAACGCTTTGATTTCGGTCATTTTCATTCTAATGATCCGGCTTCAGCAGGCCAGTTTCGCGTTCATCGCCGAGCCGGCGTTCGCGGTTCGACTGGTTCTCATCTGGCTCGTTCTGTTGATGGGATGGTTTATCATGGTCGTGTTGAATCAGCAAAAAATGGATTTGATCCAAATTCACGAGCGGGTGATGCGGTCGGAGAATCTGGTCCGCATCGGCGAACTGGCCGCCGGCGTCGCGCACGAGATCAACAATCCACTGGGGATCATCATCGCCAACGCCGAATACCTGAAAAAAATCACGGCGGCGGACGATCCGCGAGGGGAGGACATCGAGGCGATCCGACGCGAGACGGATCGTTGCAAGGAAATCGTCCAGCAAATGCTGGCGTATGCGAACCCCAAACCGAGCCAGATGACGAAAATTGATCCGGCGGCGATCAACGATGAGGTTTTACAATTTGTTTTTCCGCGCGGTCGGACCGGACACATCGAAGTGGCGAAGGATTACGCCGCCAACGTTCCGGCGTTCGAAGCCGATCCCAATCTCATCAAGCAGGCGCTCTTGAATTTGTATCTCAACGCGCGACAGGCGATTCCGGAAAAGGAAGCGGGCAAAATCACGGCGCGCATTTTGCACGCGCGCCGTCCTTCCGGCGTGATCTTCGAGATCGAGGACACCGGCCCCGGCATTTCCGAGGAAGACATGGATCACGTCTTCGATCCGTTTTTTACGCGCAAGCCGCACGGAACCGGATTGGGACTTCCGATGACCCAGCGGATCGTCGAGTCGTTCGGCGGGACGATCTCGCTTAACTCCGTTCAGCCGCATGGGACAATCGCGCGGATTCAGTTTCCGGAACATGGCGGCTGATTGAAAACAAAAAAAATTGCGAAACGAAGCCAATTTGAACAGGGATGGACCGGATGAACGGGATTTAGCCGACGAAACTTTTTTTTTGCGAAACGAAGCCAATTTGATGGCCAGAGCATTGATAGAAATGAAGTTAGCTCATCGGGTTTCCTTTTAGCCGCAGATTACGCCGATTGCGCGGATTGGACATGGGAGCGAGAAAGAGAAGGATCATGCCAAGCCTGCGGGGGTCCATCGGCCGGGGAGGATTTTAGGGGCGAGGTTGTTGCCGGGCAATTCCCGTGGGGGAACGTATTGGCTCTTATCGGGCCGAAAGAGGGGGAAATTTTTAGCCGCAGAGGGCACTGAGAGCGCAGAGAGCGAAAGGATAATTGCTCCGATCTCTCGTCCCGAAACCTAATTGCGAATGTGGTCAATGTCATCGCTACTCCGCTGTTCGGATCATAAATCCTTAAAAATCTCCTCGATGGCCACGTCGTCCGAGGGTTCGGAGGAAAAAAGCTCATCATCCCAATCCGGCTCCTGTGGGAGGTGTTCACCCAAGGAGGAAGCCTCGCCCGCGCAAGAACTCGCAAACCTTTCGAAACATCGTCTGTCTTCTTCTTCGAAGACTGGCAGTTGGGCCAGTTCCTTGAACGCTTCTTCTAGCATCTCGAGTCCCTCCATCATGCTGGAAATTTCATCACGATCACTTGGACAAGCATAACTGGACCCCACCTCCTCTTGAGCGCGACATTTCAATAGGGAACCGACACGGTGAAGAATGGTCCGGGTGGTGTGGTCTTGGAATAAGGCAGGTTGATTATCACCAACAACTTTGAGGAATCCCATTATTGCTTTGGGGTTGCTTGTATCGTCCCAAAGAACAATATCAGTTGACGCCTTCCACGAGTCGGCATCCTCCAAAACCCCTTCCCAGCATCCGTGGAGGGTAAGATCCGGCGTAATCTCCAATTTCTCACAGATTTCATAATATGCGGCCAAGCACGGAACGTTTGAATATGCGTACTCATTAAGAACGCGGACAGCAACTGGCAACAGATTGTCTTGGATTATGGATCGCAAGCGACCGGCGGCCGACAGTAAACCCTCTCCCGTTTGTTTTTTTTGCAGAAGGGCCGTGTAATTTTTCCATATCGAGTTGAGGAGGATGGGAGTGCTCGATAGAACTTTCATCCCCCGTAATCGAAAGTATTCCCAATCGTTGTTCGTAAGTAGAAGTGGAAGGTCCCTTTCACCCTTCAGGCCGCCACCGACCGATGATGCCAAGACGAGTCCGGTCTCGGAACAGTTCTGCAGAAACCGTGCGCGATCCTGCTCACATTCTGAAAGCTCCTCGATGGCTAAATCCCGACAACTGGGATGAATCCAATCGATGGTTTGTCCATAAATGGCGGAGAATTTTCGCACGAAAGCTTGAGTCAGCTCATCCAAGACTCTTTCATAGGGATGTTGATCCCCCTTCGGGCACAATTCCCGATAACGTTCGACCAAACTACGGCGTGATTTCGCCAATCCTGCAACACGATCAGCCTCAAGTAGCGCATACAATAGCCAGCGGTGAGGAATTGGCAGTTTCCTAAAGCTTACTCGCATTCCCTTGGTTGGGTTATGCAACGCGTCAGCGATTCTATCCGAAATGACGGTCTCAGAAAGTGAATGTTGAGATCCTAAAACAGGGACGACTTCTTCAATAAGACGGCGAATGCGCTCGGGTGTGAAATGCGAATTCGCAACTACTTTTTTCGCCTGTTGCTTGATGAGATTTCGCGCATTTTCATTCAGACCTGCAACCTTGGCGTGTCGATAGAGGATGCGAGCTTTTTCCTGAAGAGTAAGTTCGCTGGCATTTACGACAACCTGACCGAGTTCAGGAAAACGTCCGTCTTGACCTGGGATGTCCAGATTGCTCTTTGCCATTTCAAGGAGATGCGCCCGAGAGGTCAGTATGAGCCAGTGGTTCGAATCCAAATGCGTGAGGATGTACGGAAGTTCGCTTTGCCAATCGCTTACTCCCGTTGGATCGTACTCGGTGCGCCCGAAAAAATCGTCGGCGACGAACACCTGCGATCGGGGACGATGGAAGCTGGCTAGAACCTCGGTAGGCTTTCGACATTCGATCGCGTCCCAACCTGCATAAACTTTGTTCAGGGCAATTATGCGACCGATTGTTGTTTTCCCCATTTCTGGAGGGCCTTCCAAGACAACAAAATGGTGCTTGTCTAATTTCTCCAATGCGGTGAAATAGGACTTCGTTGGAACGAAGATTCGGACATAGGCGGATGCCAGCGAGATTGCGCTCTCGCTTCGGGAAAGCGTATCTGCATGGACGGCGTCATGGAGAAGATCTTGAAGATCACGCAAGGAAAGGAGTTGAGGAAAACTCCTGACAATATCCGGACTCAGCCGCAACCACTGGCAAAGATCATTTCCATCGTGAATCCTAACTTGCGTTTTCGGAATCACTGAACCAATGATTTGCGCAATCTCTTCCCGCAAATGTGGTGAAACTGGGGCATTCGTCAATAGAACGTAATTCTTGGGAGCTTCTCCTCGTTCTCTAACCGAATCGAGGCGCTTCTTGATTCTCTCGCGTTCTTTGCGGACAGCCGCGATGATCAACGGATGCGGTTTTGCCCCCGCCGCGTTTGCGGCGTCAATGAATTTGGATTGGAAGACGAAAGGACCATTCGTTAGGTCATTCGTAGGATACTTCAATTTTCCGTCAAAAAACGCATCTCTGCCCCAGTCGCTCGATCCACCCCATGCTTCTACTCCTAAGCCAAGTCGAAACTTTAGAACCGCTTGGCAAAGTCGCTCGAACTCATACCACCCGAGGTCGTCAAGTCGATAATCGAGCATTCTACGTCCGCTTCCCTTATTTTATGTCCTGCAAAACATCCTTCTCGAGGATCAATGGATTCCTGAAATCATGCTCCCTGCGGAACGTATTTGTCCAGAGTAGCACGCGAGAATCTGGCAATCCGGACGATTCGGAAACGTGGCCACAAAAATAATTCGGCGCGCGGGGGTTCCGGCGGAAGCGTGGGGAGATCAGATTATTCTTGGACACGGATGAACACGGAGAAACACGGATCGCAAACCTTGGATTCAAGAGTCCGGCGGGTTAAAATCTCCGCGTGATTGCCGAACTCAAGGCCATGCTCGACGCGGCGGAGCGCGCGGTGGTGTTCACCGGCGCGGGGATCAGCACGGAATCGGGGATTCCGGATTTCCGGAGTCCGGGGGGAATCTGGACGAAATATCAGCCGATTTATTTCGACGAATTCATGGCGTCGGAGGAAATGCGGCGCGAGTCATGGCGGAGGAAGATCAAGCTGGACGAGGCGTTCGCCGAGGTTCGGCCCAATCGCGGGCATCGCGCCGTCGCCGAATGGGTCCGGCGCGGGAAAGTCGCGCGCGTCATCACGCAAAACATTGACGGGCTTCATCAAAGTTCCGGCGTGCCGGATGAGCGGGTGATCGAATTGCACGGCAACGGAACATACGCGCGGTGTCTGGCGTGCGAGCGGCGATATGATCTGGCGCCGATTTTGGAGGCGTTCGCGCGGGACGAGACGCTCCCGGTCTGCGGGGCGTGCGGCGGGATCATCAAGACCGGAACGATTTCGTTCGGCCAACCGATGCCGGAGCGCGAAATGGCGCGCGCGGAGGAAGCCGCGAGGAACTGCGATCTCTTTCTGGCCGTCGGTTCCTCGTTGGTGGTTTTTCCCGCGGCGGGATTTCCGCTCATGGCGAAGCGAAACGGCGCGAGGATGGTGATTCTGAATCGGGATCCGACCGACATGGACGAAGCGGCGGATTTGGTGATTCACGCGGAAATCGGGGCGACGCTGGGGGATGCGGCGGGAGTGGAGTGAAGAATTGCAGATTGAGGATTGGGGATTGCGGGACGCGGCGTTCGATTCCCGTTTGCGCGTCGGATGAATGCGTGAGAAAATGAAACCATGACAACCGCGACGACCATAATCCAAACCCCGATTGATCCGGAATTGGACCTTTTTGAGGAAATCCAATCGCTTAAGAAGGAACTGAACGCCGTCCTGCTCGCGCATTATTATCAGGAGCCGGATATTCAGGACGTGGCCGATTTCATCGGCGATTCGCTGGGACTGGCGCAACAGGCGGCCAAGACCAACGCCGACGTGATCGTCTTCGCCGGGGTTCATTTTATGGCCGAGACGGCGAAAATTTTGAATCCATCCAAACAGGTTCTGATTCCCGACATGGACGCCGGATGTTCGCTGGCCGATTCGTGTCCCGCCGACGAGTTCGCCAAATTCATCGCGCGGCATCCGGGGCATTTGGTCGTTTCCTACGTCAATTGCTCGGCGGAGGTCAAGGCGTTGAGCGACATTATTTGCACTTCGTCCAACGCCGAAAAGATCATCCGGCAAATTCCGGCGAACCAGCCGATTATTTTCGCGCCGGATAAAAACCTTGGAGCGTATTTGGTCAAGCAGACGGGGCGCGAAATGGTTCTCTGGCCCGGGACCTGCATCGTGCATGAGATGTTCAGCGAGAAAAAGTTGATCCAGTTGAAGACGCTCCATCCCGACGCGAAGGTCATCGCCCATCCGGAATGCGAGGAGGCGATCCTGCGTCACGCCGATCACGTCGCCTCGACGACCGGGCTGATTAAATTCGCGCAAACTTCGCCCGCGGAGGAATTCATTGTGGCGACGGAATCGGGGATCCTTCATCAAATGCAAAAGACGTGTCCCGGCAAAACGTTTTATCCCTGTCCGCCGAACAATCAATGCGCCTGCAATGAATGTCCGCACATGAAGCGAAACACGCTGGAAAAACTTTATCTCTGCATGAGGGACCGCGCGCCGGAAATCGTCATGGACGAGGCGTTGCGCCTGCGCGCGCTCAAGCCGATTCAGCGGATGTTGGAGATGAGCGGATAGAATTCGAACGAGAAGATGTGAGGAAATCCGACGAGTTCCCAGTGGAAATTCATGCCGCGTTGACAAATTCGGCCAGAGGGACGACCTGAACGTTCTTGGCCAACGTGTAGCGTCTTTCGCCGGGATAGACGACGCGAAGTTCGTCGAGTTTTAGGTCGGCGAGCGCGATCCGCATCGAGGGGGTGAGCGTGGGCGCGTCCATTCGCTTACATTCGACGCCGATCCGGCGTCCGCGTTTGAACAGGAGCAGATCGAGTTCCGCCCCCTGATGCGTGGCCCAAGTGTAAACTTCATCGGGGCGCATCGCCTTGAGAACTTCCTCGACCGCGTAGCCTTCCCACGACGCGCCGACTTTGGGATGGAGTTCAAGGTCGCGCTGGTTGGCGATGCCGAGCAAGGCGTGAAGCAGACCGCTGTCGCGGATATAAATTTTCGGCGACTTGACTTGGCGCTTGCCGAGATTTTCAAACCACGGCGGAAGTTGACGGACCATGAACAGTCCCGTCATCAGATCGAGGTAACGGCGGGCCGTGAATTCGCTGATGGCCAGCGCGCGGGCGAGTTCGGCGGCGTTCCACGTCTGTCCGTGGTAATGCGCGACCATGCTCCAAAACCGGCGCAAGGTGGTCGCCGGAATGGTCACGCCCAACTGCGGCACGTCGCGTTCCAGAAACGTTTGGAGGAATTGCCGTCGCCAGACGACCGAATCGGCTTCGGCGCGCGCGGTGAAGGAAAGCGGAAAACCGCCCCGCACCCAGTGGCGGGTTTGCGACGCCGCGCCGAGATCGGCCAGACGGAAACCTTCAAGGGGAACGGTTTCGAGTCGGCCCGCGAGCGATTCGGAGGATTGTCTTAACAAATCCGGCGAGGCGCTTCCGAGAATCAGAAATCTCGCGGGCAACGGTTTGCGATCCGCCAGCACGCGGAGCAAGGGAAAGAGTTCGGGGCGGTGTTGGATTTCGTCAATCACCACCAGTCCCCGCAACGGCCGCAGGGTCGTTTCCGGTTGCGCGAGCCGGGCCAAACTTCGCGGTTCTTCCAGGTCGAAGTAGTTGTCCGAGTCCGGCGGCACAAACTGACGGGCCAGCGTCGTCTTGCCGCACTGGCGCGGACCAAGCAACGCGACGACGCGGCTCCGCTTCAGGGCCGAACGAATCAATGAAATGTCCGTTTTGCGTTGAATCATGACCGGATTATGCACCATGAAAATCCAGCAGTCAATGATGGATTTTCATGGTGGGCAAAATAGCTGATTTTGGGCTTCCGACGCCGAAAGGTTGGTGACAGCGGCGCGGTTCTTGAGCAAAATGCGAGCGGTTTTCGAAAGGGAATGAGAGCAAAGGCAAGAACAAAAGCAAAATTATGATTATGATTAAGATTAGGATTAAGATTACGACGAGGAGGAAGGGAAGGAAGAGCCATGAGAATCAATTCTGAAAAGATGACAAGCCGCGCGGCGGCGGTAATTGTTTTAATCCTCGCCGCAATGGCGGGAGCGGAGGATCCCTCGCCGCCGAATCTGCCGTCCAAGGTCGCGGAAAAAGATGTGACCTACGGGCATGATCCGAATCTCGTCCTGCCGAAGACCGCCCTTTTTTCCGCGACCGCCGACGAAATCGCCGCCGACGCCGAGGAATGGGCGAAGCACGGTTTCAACGCCTTCTTCCTCGACAACATCGCCGGCGAGTGGTCCAGCGACATTTGGGGCGCGGACGGCAAACCGTGGACGATCGGCGAGAGCGACGAAAACTTTCAAAAAGCCCGCAAGGCCAACGAGGTCTGCAAAAAAATCGGCTCCGAGACGTTTCTCAAAATCCATTACGCCCATTTCCTCGAATGGTTCAACGACACGGCTTGGCAACGGATCAACAACAACTTCCGGCAGTTTGCGATTTTCGCCCGCGACACCGGTTGCGTCGGACTCGCGCTCGACATCGAATACAACGGGGACCAATACGCCTACGAATGGCCGGGCTACGATTACAAGGGCTACACGCGCAAGGATTTGGCCGCCAAGGTCCGCGAGCGGATGACGGGCGTCATGGCCGCCATGCTCGACGAATTTCCGAACATGGTTTTTCTCTCGCTTCCCGAAGAGGGCTTCAACCTTGGCGGGATCGTTCACGAGGCGTGGATCGAGGAAATGGCGCGGCGTAACGCCCCGGGAGGATTCCACTACTGCACCGAGGGAACCTATCGCAATTCCAATCTGCGCCACATGCTCGGCCACGCTTGGGCGTGCAACGAGCTTTTCCAAAAAGTCCTGAGCAAGCGCGGGCAAAAATACTGGGTCGCCAAATGCTCCATCGCCGAAGGACTCTGGCCCTACGGTTTCGACTATCAGCAAATATATGATCCCGGCCTGACGCTCGACGAATACCGCCAAGCCATTGCCGCGTCGCTCATGGTTTCGCGCCGTTACAACTGGGTTTTCGCCCACATCGCCAAGGACCAGTTCATCGGGCGCGCCGCCGCCAAATACCACGGAACCGCCGACATTCCGGCCTACCTCAAGGCGCAAACCGACCGCGAGATCATCACCACGCCGAAATTTGCGGCGCTCGCCCGCGACCTGCGCGACATGAAATTGCGCGACTACTCCAAGGATTTGGGGCTGATCCCCACGCTCGGTTTCAACGGCCCCTTGGAGACCCCTTATCTTCGCTTGGTTCCCCTCGAGTCGGTTCATCCCGACGAAATCAAGACCGGCTGGGACCTCGCCCTGAAGTATTATCGCGGCGAGGAAATTGATCTCCGGAAACACTTTCAGACGCAAACCCAATGGATGCTTCTCGGTCCTTTCCCGAGCGACGACCGTCGAGGCGGTCACAACGTCGCATATCCTCCGGAGCAAAATCTCGGCGCGATTGATTTGAAGGCGGAATGCGATGGCGTGAACGGAAAGATCCGCTGGATTGAGCACAAGGCGCCCGGAACTATGGCGTGCATTGACCTCACCACGGTTTTCAAACCGAACGAGAAGGTCTGCGCCTACGCGCTCTGCTATGTCACCTCACCAAGCGAGCGGAAAGTCCAGTTGCGCGTCGGGACGAACGACGCGGGCAAGGTCTGGCTCGGCAAGGATTTGGTTCTCGATTATCCATACGAGGGGATGGCGGAACTGGACCGCGACATCATCCCCGTCACGCTCCCGAAGGGGACGACGCCGATCCTGCTGAAGATCACGAACGGGATTCACAACTGGGGATTTATTTTCCGCATCACCGACCCCGACGGCCGCCCGGCACAGGGGCTTCAATTTGGGGTTCACTTCTGATAGGATTTTTCCATGACGCAGGTTCAACAACTCGAAGCCGCCATTGACAAACTCTCGACTCCGGAGTTGACCGAGTTCCGGGAGTGGTTTGAAAACTACGTGGAAGACCGGCTTGAGCTTTCAGAGGAAACTAAGCAGAAAATTCAGGAAGCCCGTCAAGACATTGTCGAAGGGCGAATGCGAACGCGGCAACCAAAGTAATGTTGGGGTATGCCTCCTGCTCTACAGGTCTGGTCGCACACTTTTTGTAGAGAATTTGATCGTCTCCCGACCAATATCCGGGAAGCAATTCAGGAAAAAGTGGACGGCATGGGGAATCGTTTGGGCTTGTTCCCTCATCATCGGCTGACGGGCCGAGATGAATTTCGTTTGCGAGTTGGCGACTATCGCGTGCTATACGATTTTGATGTTGAGAAAAACCGCATCGAACTTCTGTTCCTAGGTCATCGGAGCAAAATTTACAAAAGGGCATAAACCTAAAAAACCCCATCTCCTTTATCGCTCTTTGGTGGCGGGTTTGGACTTGCTCCCTTTGGTTCGAGAGGCGAGTCCTGAAGCTCGGATTGTGGAATAATACAAATTCGGAATCCTTGACCCCAAAGTCGGTCGGTTTCATTTCCGTGATCGCGTCGAGCTGATCTGATGCCGGCGCCAATCGTCATGTAAGAACCGCCGCGGAAGACGTGGCCTTGTCCCTCCGCGCGGGCCATCGGATTCTTGGCCGGAAAATTTTGATAAAAGGCAGGATCATACCAGTCCGCGCACCACTCGTTGACATTGCCGTATAGGTCGTATAAACCCCAAGGGTTAGGTTTCAGTTGGCCGACCTTGTGGGGTTTGTTCTTTGAGTCCTCTACAGTCCATGCAAATTCGCTTAAACGATGTTCGTTTCCGAAAAAGAATCGCGTCGTCGTTCCCGCGCGACAGGCGTATTCCCACCGCGCTTCGGTGGGCAACGCGCAATGTTGATTCGTAAGAACCGAGAGCCTCGCGCAAAATTGCGCCGCATCATTCCAACGAACCGTATCCGCCGGTAGTCGGCCACTGCCGTGGAAACGTCCAAATTTTGCCCCCAAAATTCTTCGGTATTGTTGTTGCGTCACTTCATGTTTGCCAAGCCAAAAGCCGTCCAATTCAACGGGGTGTAGCGGCGATTCATCCTTGCGGCGATCCGATTCATTCTCCTCCGATCCCATTATAAAATTACCGGAAGGAATCCATACCATCTCAATCTTGATGCCCGGGCCAAGATCGAGCGCGTATTCGGTTCCCGTTTTTAACGATGCGGCGGATGGAAGGGGCGGTTGAGGCAATTCGGTCGGCAGAGGATGAATTCGGTCATTCAACGATGAGAATCCGCCGGTTATTCTGGGCGCATAATAATAAAAGGGAATCACTGTTGCATAACTGACGATGCTGATGGCCGCCCCCACGACAACCAAGGGATAGGTGACCACGCCAAACGAGACATCACCGAGAATGGTGAGCGGGACCATCTTGTAGCGACCCGGCATGTCATGTGAGCGGAAGGATCGGGGTTTCCATCTTGAGAAATGCATCTGCCGCTCGACGCCTTGATTTGTGTAAGTGGGATCGTCCTCGGGATCGAGCGTTAAATAGGGCTGGGAATGGAAAATTTCCGGCAACGAGTCCGGAGTTGTGTCCGGATCCAAAAACTCCGTTGGAATCAGATTCTTGCCGGACGATTGATCCGTGTGGTCGCTGACATCAATGAAGATTTCCCACTCGCCGCTGTTTGTATAGACATGACTCCGCGGATCAACAACCGATTCCCTCCGCACCGCAACTCCCGCTTTGCTCAGCAAGACATTATCGGTTTGCTCACCCTGAAGCGTTTTGTAAATCGCATCCATCAGTTGAGCGCTAAGAATGATGTAGCGGCGTCGGTCCTGTTCTTTCACCCCGGTTTCCGGGCCGTGATCGCGGACGAGCGCCATCTTGTACCGGAAACAAGAATGTCGCGTCTCAAGGGCGGTCGTTCCATCCTTGGCGATGAGCACTTTTTCGAGTTTCAATTTCTCCTGTACAACGCGAGAATCGAAGTATCTCTCCGTTACACAGCCGGATGTGGCAACGCTCAGAACGATGAGCGGCACGATCCGATAAATCCTGTCGGTTTTTCTCCGAGTTCTCGGTGATCTCGGCGGCAAAAATTCTGTTCTCTATTTATCGCCCTTCGGCGGCGGATTCGCCGCAGGAGGCTTCGGAGGTTGGGCCGGAGCACCGGGAGCGCCCGATCCGGCAGGTCCTCCGGGGCCGCCCGGACCACCCGGTCCGCGACGTTGCGGCGTCGTCTTGGTTTTCCATTGAGCCAATTGTTCGGCGGAAAGAATCGGCGTCAAGTCGGTGTCGAGCTTTTCCTTGAGTTTCTGCATTTCGTCGCGCAGGGATTGAAAATCCATGCTGGCCATCGCGTCGGCTTGCGCCTTGCCCGATCCTTCGACGTAAACCTTGATCGCCTTGAGCGCGTCGGTCTGCTTCTTGGCTTCCAATTTGAATTCGGACAGCGTATCCACCATCAAATCCCACATCGGATTGAACGTGCCGAGCGACGCCATCGCGGCTTTGGTTTGCGCCTCGTCGAGTTTTCCCTTGAGCGCGGTTTCGAGTTTGGCGGTTTCGGCGGTCCGCAGGTCCATCATCCCCTGCATCATGGCCATGCGATCCCCCTGCGAATCTTGGAGAAGCTTCTGCGTCGCTTCCTGCAAACTCTTGCGCGACGCCTTGTAAAGTTCGGCGACCTTTCCCGCGACTTCATCGGAGAGCTTGAGTTCCTGCGCGACGCATTTGACCTCGATCGTCCACGCGGCCTCTTGCTTTTCGGGCGCGAGCCTCGGCCCGCCCCGACCCCCTCCGCCGAATTGCGCCCGCGCCGAATTAAAAACGCCGCCGGCGGCCAATGCCGTTGCAACGAATACCAATGTCCGCGCCTGACTGATGAATGAGGGGTTTCGCATCGAAAATTCCTTTCCTTCCTATTTCAAAAACTCAATCTCGATTCCCAATTCCTCTCAAAGTTCCGGAGAGCTTGCAACCGATTTTCATCTATTTGATCGTGGAATGATTTTCCAACGAATGGAGTCTTTTCTGCGGTTCCGGATCCTGAGGATTGAGTTGCGCGGCGCGGCGATATTTTTCTTGGGCTTCCTCGACGCGCCCCAATCGCTCCAAGGCGATTGCGGCGTTGAAATAGGCGTCGGCGTCTTGGGGATTCATTCGGATCGCCTGCTCATAATGGCTCAGCGCTTCGGCGGCGTGATCCGATTTTAAGAGCGCCGTCGCCAAGTCGAAGTGAAGCCGGGCATCTTCTTCCGGTGTTCCCAGCAAACTCGAAAAACGAGCGGCGGCCTCCTCATACCGCCCTTGGAGCGCCAGAGCCTTCCCGTAAAAGCGAACGACCTCGTGATCCGACGAATCCTGAGCCAGCGTTTTCTCGAAGTCCTCTTCAGCGCCGACCAGATCACCCAGCGCCAAACGCGCCCGTCCGCGCAGACGCAAGGCGAACGCCGATTGGGGATCACCTTCAAGCACGGTGTCCAACGCCTGTTTGGTCAGATCGTAATGCCCCCGCTTTTGCTCCATGACCGCCAGTCTGAGCAGGACGTCTTCGGAGCAGGGATGATGCGGACCTATCCTTCCTAGAATGGCGTGGAAGAGGCTGACGCTGTCGCGCCAGACAAGCCCTTGGCGGGCGCTCGCCCAGCCAAGACCGACGCAAGCCAAGAAGATCACCCCGACCGCCTCCTTGCGAAACTTCCTCCATGCGGGTTGATCGTGAAGAAAAGACAGGGCGAGCGCCAACGCGATCCCCCATAATATCCCTTGGAGATAAGAGTGTCGGTCGCTTGGGAAATGCGGATTTTGGTGAATTCCCAAGACCGGCAAGAGCAAAACAAGGTGACTCGCCCACAGGACCCAAGCCGACCGCCAATGGACGCGGCGCGCGAAGAGCAGAATCGTCGCGCCGATGACCAAAACCGCGCTAAGAACAAAAGTCGGCGCAAGGGGGTTAAAGTCAATCAAAACGGGATTCAAAGGGGTCAGACGGAGCGGCGTCCAAAAGACCCAAAGGTAATACGCCCAGAGATAAAACGCCTGCATGGCGCGGGCGAACAGGCCGATTCCCTTCAAGGACGGCAGATGCCCCATCACCGAACCCGTCTTGTGCGTGATGAGCGTGACGACACCTGCCAAGAAGGCAATAGCCAAGAACGGAATCTTCTCCAACCATGCGCGAAGGGCGGACCGTTTTTGTCCAAGGTTGAATCCAAATTGGAGTCGCCCGAACGGATGCCAATCAATCAAAGGAAAAACGACGGCGAGTCCCAACCCGAGCGGATACGAGAGCATGGAGGCGGCAAAGGACACAACGGCCAGCGGGTAGAACGCGCCGCGTCTTTCGCCCTTTCGCGCGGCGCAAGCGTCCTTCCAGTAAAATAGAAACGAGGCCAGCGCGAAAAGAGTCGCCAACAAATAAACCAAGCAGGAGGCGAACGCAATCGGCTCGACGCGAAGGGGATGGAGCGACCAAATCAACGCTCCAAGAGCGGCGTAAACGAAAATCCAATTTCCCGATTTCTTTTCGTTTCCATCGGATTCTTCCTCCAGAATCTGAACGATCAGGATATACGCTAGCGCGGCGCAACCGGCGTGAAGGAGCAAGTTGAGAAGATGATAGCCTCTCGGATTCATCCCGCAGAGGAGATACGTCGTTCCCCACGCGATCCAACTCAGGGGTATGTAAGAAGCGGGGAAATCGGTTGTCGTCAGCATCCATCGCAGATTTTCCCAGCTCAAACCCCGAAAGTTCTCATTGGCGAGCAAAATCGGCTTGTCGTCCCATTCATCCAAAAAATCGCAGGAAACGATCCCCCGATGCGCGATGAGTGTCGTCGCAATCACGACAAAACCGAAAAACCATTTTGCCTTTTTGGGATCGAGCCGATTTTCCAAGGAACGATTCATCCTACGGGAGCATTGCGCGGAGGAGAGCCTCTCCGGATTTCATCCCTCTCAAATGCAACCCGATCCCGTCAAATAAAATCGTTCTCAACCGGCCTGAGTTTGGATCCGCGCCGGAGCCAAGGAAAATGTTCCCAGTTGAAGAAATCGGACGATCCGGTCAAACGTGTCCTTTTGATTCATCAGAAACGTATGCGTGTGCCGCATGATCAGACAATCCTTCATGCCGTTCAATTTCGCATTCTCGACGGTCAGGATCAGATCGTTCGGTTCCTTGAAGGTCAACTTCTGTCCGCGACTTCCCGCAATGACGCCGAACTCGACCGGCGGGATCGGAAGGGAGTCAAAGAAAGAGCGCTGGGCGAGTTTTTGTCCGCTGTCTCCGGCGCGAAGACGATAAATCCAATTTCGCTTCAACTTCTCCGCCAACTTCGGCGGATGATTGGGAGGAGCGAGCATGACGATCCGTCCCAAGCCGGGGGGATAATCCTTCTTGAACCCGTTGCGGATGATGGTGTTGCCGAGGGAATGTCCGATGAGATGATACCGCTCGGTGCGGACTTTATCGCGGATGTAAGTTTGCAATTTGTCCGAGATTTGATCCAGCGATTGGAACGCCGGATCGTAGGGAAAATTCAGGACGACGTATCCGGCGCTTGTCAGCCGCCGTTGCAAAACCCACATCGAAGCCCGGCTCCGCGCCATGCCGTGAAGCAGAATCACGGATTCTTCGGAAGCCGTGGAATTTTCCCGCAACGTTGAGGTCCCATTCTCATCTCCTCCGGATCTTAGGGTCATCATTCCCATTCCCCCCATCAAACCGATCCACCAATACTCTTTTCCGAAAATCATGCCTTATCCCCTTTCGTTCAATGCAGTACCCGTCGCCATGGCGACGCTTCATAGAGCAAAAGGGAAGCCAATACGCGCCAATTTCGGACTGCATTGAAAATAGGGAACTTACCTCCCATCTCCGACTCGGCAATGAATCGGAAATGCAAGTTCGCCGTCAATTCTTGAAGTTCCGGGCCTGCATCGTTCGCCGTTTACTTCTTATTGATCTTCGCGCGGAGGTCTTGGAGGGCTTGATCCAGTTTGTCCAGCCCTTCGCGGACGACCTCGCGTGTTTGGTCCACCCCTTGACGGAGAGATTCGTCAACCTTTTGAACTCCCGGCTGAATCCCCGGCGCAATGTCCGACAACTGACCGGAGGGCGCGGGGTGTTTCATCACCTCGCTGATTTTGACCGGCGCTCCGCCCCGTCGCTTGCTTTCGTCGGCGGCTTCCATGAAGGCGTAAATTTGCAACGTCTCCTCCGGCGTAACCGGCGCGACGCGCGTCTGGAAGAACTTCATGATCTCGCGGACGAGCGGCGCGTAGCTGTCCCCGCCGTCCTTTTGCTCGATGACCGCTTTCTTGCCGAACACGATGACTTTGTGCGGAGTCGCTCCGTCGCGCAGTCCGCGCATCGTTCCGACGCGCCCCCCCGACCATACGCCGGTGACGACATCGGCGTCGGGCGTCGAGACGCGCGAAACCGATTCGCATCCGGTCCCCATGACCGTGAAAAGCGCCTCGGTCGCGTGAATTCCATACCAGAACAAATCGGGATGATGCGGCTCCAAGGGACAGGGACCGTAGGAAATCGCTCCCCGAATCTCCCCTGCGTCCTGCATTTTGAGTTCGGTCATTGTGTCGTAATAGCGGTATGCCGAAGAGGAGAAGCAGGGAACACCGGCTTCCTTGGCGAGGCGGAAAATTTCCATCGCGTCGCGCCATGATCCGGCAATCGGTTTATCCACGAAAACCGGTTTGCCCGCCTTGATGACGGGGCGAATCTGCTCGAGATGGGGGCGTCCGTCCAAACTCTCCAGCATGACGACGTCCGTCATGCCGCAAAGTTCCTCGATGCTTCCGACGATTTTGACGCCGAATTCTTTCTGGAGTTGATCGGTGTAATGATCCACCCGCGAGGCGCTCTCCTCGATGTCGGGGCTTCCCCCTTTGTAGGCGGCGACGACTTTCCCTCCCGAAACGTAATTTTTATTCTTAGGGTCATTGATGAGCTTGGCAAACTCGACGCAGTGGGAAGTATCCAATCCGATCATGCCGATTCGCAGATCGGCGCCAAAAACAGCGGAACCGAAAGAAAATCCGAGCGCCAGCGCCATAATTCGACGAGGCACGGATGAAAGAGAGAAAGTAAGCATGGTGATTTTCCTATCCGACCCGACGGGCCTTGGCATCCTGATTTCATTTTGGACGCGCCGAGCGGTGAAACTCAATGGTTGTTGAGGGTGGACAGTTCGCTATCCAGTTCTGGAGCGCGACTTTCTCCCTCCGCAACGCGGACGCCCGCTTCGAATGGCGGAAAAATCCTGTCCTCTCCCGAACCGAGCGAATTTCAGCCCAAACCCGCGAGGCGGTAGCGGAGTCAAAATTACTGGGGCGCACAGGCCGAATATCTTGGGGGTTTCTGCCTCCGTCGTCGGAGGGTGATCCGGTCCGAGCCGCGACCGTCAGGGAGCGCCCAGCGCGCGTCATGATTGTTATTGGACGCTCGCTCACGCTTGCGGCTCGGTTGCCTCGAACATGGCGGACTCCCCAAAAACCGTGGTTGAGCGCGGAAGGGGCCCAGAGTAAACTGTCGGTCAGAAGAGATTGAGAAGCTTGGAGGATTCGAGAGATGGAATTTTCACCGCGAGGAACGCATAAATCGCAAAATTTTCTGCGCCGGGTTGATTCGGCGCTGTGGGTTTGCCTGTTGACCGCGGTCGGCTTAGTTCTGCCGGCGCGGGGGGATGACGCCCCGTCGGCGAAGAGCGTGACCTTTGCCAAGGACGCCGCGCCGATCATCTTCGACAACTGCGCCGGATGCCATCGCCCCGGCCAGATCGGGCCGATGTCGCTCTTGAGTTATCAGGAGGTCCGGCCGTGGGCCAAATCCATCAAGAAGGTCGTCGGCGATAAAAAGATGCCCCCTTGGCACGCCGATCCGGCTTACGGTCATTTCAAAAATGCCATGAATCTGAACGAGGCGCAAATCGCCACGCTCGTGAATTGGGTGGATCAAGGCGCGCCCGAGGGGGACCGTTCGGCCACGCCTCCGGTTCCCGCGTTCAGCAAAGATAATGAGTGGCGCCTCGGCAAACCCGATCAGGTCTTCACGATGCTCGAGTCTTACAAGGTTGAGGACGACGTCGAGGACCACTACGAAAACGTGCTGATTCCCTCCGGATTGGAAACGGACAAGTGGGTGACGGCGACGGAATTGATCCCCGGCGCGCCCGACGTGGTCCATCACATTCTCGTCTTCATCGCCAAGCCGGGCAAATTGAATTCCGAAAAACTTAGGACCCTGCGTGACGCCAATCAAGAGGGAGGCGATCCCGATCCTTCGATCCTTGCCGGAGGGCTTTTCGCCAAATACGCCCCCGGAGCCAATCCCGAAATCTGGCCTGCCGGACATGGACGCCTCATGCCCGCCCATTGCGACATTCTTTTCCAGATTCATTATCACAAGCAGGCCGGCGCGGGAACGGCGCGGACGGATCGCTCGCGTCTGGCGGTGAAATACGCCGACGGTCCGGTCGAGCATCCGATCACGACCGCGTGGCTCGTGAATCCGACGTTCAAACTTGCGCCGGGCGCGAATAACATCGAGGCGCGGTCCAGTTTCAAGTTCATTGACGACGGCCACATCTACGCGCTGGCTCCGCATCTTCACCTGCGGGGCAAGGATTTCCTCTTCGAGGCGACCTATCCAGACGGCAAAAAGGAAACGCTCCTGAGCGTGCCGAATTGGGATTTTAATTGGCAAATGTCCTACATTTTCAACGAGCCAAAGGAAATTCCCAAAGGAACCGTCATTCGCGTCGTCGCGCATTGGGACAACAGCGCCGCCAATCCGAACAATCCCGATCCGAACGAGGAAGTGACGTGGGGCGAAGCCTCGACCGACGAGATGATGATCGGGTTCATGGATTACACCTACGTCAACAAGAAGCAGTTCCAAGCGCAATACGGCCTTCCCGAAGATCTGCACATTGATCCGTTCGGTCTGGGCGGCAACGGAAACCAACAGCAAAAGATGCGCGAGGAATTCCGCGAGCAAGCCTTGAAACGCCGCGCGCAGAAGGAAGCCCAACGGAAAGCCAAACTGCAATCCCAACCCAAACCCGCGCCTCAACCGGCGGATGAAAAACCGGCGCAAACCCCGGAGACCAAGGCGGCGGGAGCGGGGGAATAATTGCGATAATTGGGTAGTGTGAGCCCAGCGAATGTTGTAGGGCCGATCCGGCGGACCGCCCTTATTCAAAAATCATCCGTGAAGGTCATAACCGTATATAAACGAAGGATACGAAGAGGAGGTCCCACCCGCCATGGATCCTGCCGAACGATCGCCTAGCACGGTTGAGGCAGGTTTTTGGATACGACAGTTCGGTTTGCCTCGGACACGCCCTCAACTGGTTTTTGATCTCATCTTTGGTGTATTGGTTCCAACTTATTGCGTCATCCGCGATTTGGACGAAGGCATGGTCTTTTCCGAAGGGGGCCTCTTGGCTCGATGGAACTTGACGGGTTATCTTTCAATCGTGATTGGCGTTGCGCTACTTCTCTTTTACGCGGCATCGCAACGCCATTCTTTGGTTCTCTCGGGAATGCTTTGGGGATCGGCAACTTTCGCCTCGTTACTGGGGCTTCGGTTGCTTCCGCTCTCAATAATAGGATTGCTTTTTGTCATCGGTATTTTGGGATTCGCCCCTTTCCTGACGGCTTTTGTTTTCTCCCGGAACGCATATCGTTGCTATAGAAATTCTTCGTCAAAATTGGAGCCGAGGAAGGCGCGGATTTTGGCGTTCAGCATAGCCGTTATTATCATAGTCATTCCCTTCATTCCGAACGTGGCGATCCATCATGCCGTCACAAAATTGATTGTGGCCGTGCAATCCGATTCCCAAGCCGAGATTGATAAAAGTATCGGGATTGTCAAACGATTCAAATTTCTCGAGGATACGGACAGAATCGTCTCCGCATACAGAGACGCCCAAGGAGAGAGCGTGCGCTCACGATTTTCAGACGCCTACCGCCGCATAACGGGGGAGGAAGTCGAAGAACGGCTGAAGGCGCTCGAAAGCGATTGAATTCTCCGTTCGGGCGCGTTGATTGTTTAGTGCAATTGCAATTGTCTGCGTCAGACAATTATTCGCACTCCCGATACCTGATACTCAAAAAGTTCCGCCTTGGAATTGCGTTTGCGGATTTGCCTGATCCGAACGTCGTCAAATCCGGCGCGGTCGAACATTCAAGCATCGAGAACGGGAGCGAGAATTCAAGAATCGAGACCGAGAACGGGTGCGAAAAGATCGGAAACCGGGAAGCGACAAGCAATTGTTTCTCCAATCCCGAAGGGATTGAATTTGAATAGCCGTGGGTGGAGCGAAGCGGAACCCACGGAAACCGCCCGCCGCTTTTCCGCGACCCCGAAGGGGTCGAACTTGTTGAACCCCTTTGGGGTTCCTCTCTCAGGACAATCCATTTTCCGTAGGTTTCACCTACGGCTATTCACATTGGTCCCCTTCGGGGACCTTGTCAGACGTGCGTTTAGAAATGGAACGCGCTAGGCAATTTTTCATTGAAATCAATTATGCAAGGCGTGGAGGATCATGTTAAAGTTGTTTCATGGCCTGAAGGAAGAACAAACATGCAAAACTACCGTTTCGCCACTGTGATCGAAAAAGATGAAGACGGCTACACGGCATCCTGTCCCGAGTTGCAGGGTTGCTACACTCAGGGCGACACCTATGAAGAGGTTTTGGCCAATATGCGCGACGCGATCAAATTGCACGTGGAGGATCGGTTGGCGTCGGGCGAGGAAGTCAGAACCGCCGAAAGCGTCCATCTCACCTCGCTGGAGATCGCCGTTTGAGTCCGCGTTTGCCAAGGGTGACGGCAAAGGAAATCGTTCGCATCTTGGAACGCCGCGGATTTTCCCTCGCAAGAAGCAGTGGAAGCCATCACATCTACAAAAATTCCCGCGCCTTGAGAGTCACGGTTCCCGTTCATGGCTCAAAAATCCTGCATCCCAAAATCCTGAGAGCATCATGAGCGACGCCGAGTTGCGACCCGAAGACTTAACCGACTGAATCCTCTTACGGAAATTTCATAAACACCAAAAAAACAAAGCAAAAAGTCCTCAATCCAAGAGGTGCTTGGGACGGGACACGAGCGGCATTGGCCGCAAGCGCATTACATCCCGTCAGCAATTCGTTCGTATCCCGAACACCCCAAACTCAAAAAGTTCCGCCTTGGAATTGCGTTTGCGGATTTGAGTGACACGAACGTTGTCAAATCCCGCGCGGTCCAGCGTTCCCTTATAGATTTCCTCGGAGGGAAGGAGCGTGTCGTCGGGGCCTTTTGAAGGCGAATGTGGAGTGCGGGAGCTTGCTCCCGCTTTCGTCGAGGCGGCTTGCCGCCGCACTCCAAAACCCGAATTTTTTTCTCAAGAACAGCCGAACGTGAAGGTGGGAGGCGCGGTCCCCGCGGCGACGGTTCCGCCATCAATTCTGCCGGACATCGCGGCGCGGAGCGCCCCTCCCACCATAACTTTTAGGAAATTCGAGGCACAGGTAGGCGGACAAACCCCCGCGAGCCAGTCCCTGAATTTCTGATGGCGGTTACTTTGCCAATCCTGTTCATCCCCGTTCAAAACGACGTTCGATTGACACCCGCCGATGATTGGCGCAAAATCGGCGCGACAAGGATTTTTCTCCATGACTTCCGAACTTTCTCCCGGCGCGTATCCGTTCACCCGCGGGATTCATCCCGACATGTATCGCCAGCGGCTCTGGACGATGCGGCAATACGCCGGATTCGGCGACGCCGCCGCGACCAACGCCCGGTTCCGCCAGCTTCTCAGCCAAGGGATGATGGGGCTTTCGCTTGCCTTTGATTTACCGACGCAGATCGGCATGGATTCGGACGCCGAACTCGCGCTCGGCGAAGTCGGGCGGGTCGGCGTCGCAATTGACACGGTTGAGGACATGGCGCGCGTTTTCGAGGGAATTGACACCGGCGCGATCACGACCTCCATGACGATCAACGCGCCCGCCTCGGTCCTCTTGGCGATGTATCTGGTCGTCAGCGAAGAGCGCGGCGTGAGTTGGGACAAGGTCGGCGGGACGGTCCAGAACGACATTCTCAAGGAATACGCCGCGCGCGGGACTTACATCTATCCCGCCGGACCTTCCATCCGACTGACGGTGGACGTGATGCAATTTTGTGTGGACCGCGTCCCGAAGTGGAACCCGATTTCGGTCAGCGGCTATCACATCCGAGAAGCGGGCGCGACGGCGGCGCAGGAGCTTGCCCTCACCCTCGGCGACGGGATCGCCTATCTGAAGGCGTCGGTGGATCGCGGACTCGACGGCGCAAAGATAGCGCGGCAGATGTCGTTTTTCTTTAGCTCCGACAATAATTTTTTTGAGGAAATCGCCAAGTTCCGCGCGGCGCGCCGCATGTGGGCGAAGATCGTCAAGGATCGTTTCGGCATCGGCGACGACCGCGCGCAAAAACTCCGCTTCCACGCGCAAACCGGCGGTTCAACGCTTACCCAGCAGGAGCCGGAGAACAACGCCATTCGCGTCGCGTATCAGGCGATGGCGGCGGTCTTGGGGGGGTGCCAATCGCTCCACACCAACGGGCGCGACGAAGCGATTTCGCTCCCGAGCGAGGCGGCGGCCAAGCTCGCCCTGCGGACCCAGCAGATTTTGGGCTATGAAACCCACATCGCCGACGAACCCGATCCGCTCGGCGGCGCGCCCTACATTGAGAACTTGACCGACAAACTGGAGGCCGAAGCGAACGAAATTATTTCGCGGATTGACAAAATGGGGGGCATGGTCGAGGCGGTTTCCTGCGGCGCGGCGCGGCGGATGATCGCCGAAAGCGCGTATCAACACGCGCAGGAATTTGACCGATTGGATCGCAAGGTGATCGGCGTGAATTTTCCGAAAGGCTCGACGGCCAACGGCTCCAAGGAGGAAATCGAAACGTTCGCCTTGGACGAGCGGATCGAGGCTGATCAGGTTGCGCGGTTGAAGGAATTTCGCAACCGACGCGATTCGGCGGGGGCGCAAAAAGCCTTGGACGATCTTCGCCAAGCCGCCCGCGATGAGAAGGCGTCCCTCATGCCGCCGATCGTCGAAGCCGTCCGCAAGCGCGCCACGCTGGGCGAAATCTGCGATGTCCTGCGCGGCGTCTTCGGCGAGCATCGCGACAATGTGTCATTGTAATCTCCAAATGTCTGCCGGAGGAACGCCGCCGGGAGAGGATTCTTCAGATGCCGTTCTGGAATAGGGTGAAAGATCTCGAACCGTTCGACACATGGGGGGCAATGGAAGCGGCTTTAAGCGAGCGCTTCTTCGACGGGCTGAGTTTAGCCGTGGGACGTGACAACCGTCTGACGGGCGCGATCTATTTGTTGGGTTACACGGTGGAAATGATCCTCAAGGTCGCTTATTTTCGATTCCTCGGAGTTCCGAGCGCGCAGAATCTCGCTCAACAGCTGGATGCGATTAAGGGTCATTCTCTGATGAAGAAAAAGAATCTCCATGATCTCGAAGGCTGGATGCATCTGATTTTCGACGTAAGAAGCGCGAATGGAATGATGCTCAACCCTGCCGTTGCGGCGGAGTTGCGGAGAAATGTGGGAATCGCTCAAAGCAATTGGAAGGAGACCTTGCGATATAAAAGCACGCTTGCCGTTGCGGCCGAAATAGAAGAGATGTTTTCGTCGGTCAATTGGTTGTATAATCACCGTCAAAGGATCTAGGAGAATTCCGTATGCCGTATACTCGCCGTCTTCCGTCTGAAGCAAAAACCTATCCGGAGTTAGTCCAAGCAATCTTTGATGAATTCGACCGGGTGTCATCCACCGATCCCGGCGCGCCGCGAATTTATGAGGAAGCGTTGTCGCGGAGCGACTACAGCCACGTCACCGTCGTTTGGGAGAGGTGGAAAGATCTTGGTCCCGAGACAAGAAGCGGAATCATTCTTGACGCCTACGAAAAGAAATGGGGACGGGAGAAAATCATGAAGATTGCTTCCGCGCTAGGTCTCACGCAAGCCGAGGCGGACCGGCTGGGGCTAAAATTGGAATAAGCCTAAGTTCTCGATCGGTCGCGTCATTTCAACTCAAATTCCTCGCCGTCGGCCTCCAGCGTGACCGAAGATTTATTGATCTTTTTTACTAAGACGCCTTCCAGCCGCTTGCCTTCCTGAACGATCTCGCCGTTAATGATCGCCATTGGGTCCTTCTCGCTCCAAAAAATCCCTTCCAATTTGTAGCTCTCCCGGATTTCCGAGGAGGACGACTTGTGCGCGGGTTTCGGGGGCGGGGAAGGTTCTGAAGATTCCGCGGCTTCCGCTTTAGTTTCGACCGGGGTCGGTTTCTCCTCGGCGGGGGTCGGCTTGGCTTTTTCGGGTGTCGGCTTGGCCGGCGCGGCGGCGGATTTTGATTTCGATGATTTTGGCGAAGCGCTCTTCTCCGGTTTTGGGCGTAGAGAAACCGGCGACGGCGTCGTTTCGGCTTTCACCGACAATTCCACCTTAACCACAACCGGAGTTTGGGCCGGAACGGGCGGTTCCGGGGAAGGGATCGGAGCGACCGCCGCCATTGCATCGGGTTCAGTTTTCGGCGATGACGACGCTTCTTGGGACTTGGGTGTCCCGGGGGCGTTCGCCCCGCTCTTTTCAGGCAACGGCAAAATTTTGCTGTAATCTTGATTTGATTCCCGTTTCTCGCCTCTCAATCGATCATTCATAAAAAATCCGGCGCCCACCGCAACCACGCCGATCACGATTCCCCCCGCGAAAATTTTCCGATTGGATCGGGTTTGCGGAGGAAGCGTTTTGGCAATCGGGGGAAGCGGGGCGAACTCCGCCGGATTGCGCGGCGGTTGCGCTTTCTGCAAAAGTTGGGCGGGCGTGGGCGCCGGCGGGAGGGCCGGGGTTCCGGCGGGTTGCGACCCCTGATCCTTTTCAAGAGCTTTCGAGATGATGCTCATCAGGAATAGAGCCTCGGCCTACCCGACTCCCGCAGGGTCGAAATGAACGCGGCGGTCAACGGGTCAACACTGTTGGTTTGCGGCAGATGATATTTTTCCTGAAACGCCTGTAGCGCGTCGAGCATCTTCGATCCGAATTTGCCGTCAATCTCCTTGATCTTTTGTCCGTCCTGCAAGAGCACCCGTTGCAACTGCGCGACCGCTTCTCCTTGTGTTCCCGTCCGCAATCCGGTCAGTTGATCGGGGTCCCGATACAAAACCGACAGCTCCCGAACGGCCGCAAGCAATTCCTTGCGCTTGACCGTTCGCAGTCCCTTGATCGGATCGGCCAGCGTGAAAAGGTCTCCCTGTGTGCGGAGCAAAGCCGCGCATGGCGGGAAATCCTTGGCGTCGGGGTCAAATTGAATCAGCAGGGGCAAATCCAATTTCAATGCCTCGGTGAGGTCGGGAGTTTTGAACACGAAAAAATGGAGTTGCTTGATCATCTCGGTCAAATCCCACTGCGTGACTTTTTCCGGCGGGGCTTGCGCGAAGGTGGAGAGTTCAACCTCAATTCCCCATGCGCGAATCAAGCTGATGTGCGCGGCGGCGGCGGCGTGCTCGCGACGCTCGACCCGCACGACGCGATCCGAATCATACTCCCAAGGATTTGGGGGAAGCGGAGTCGGCTTGGGAGTTGGCGAAGCGGTCGGTTCGGGAGGAGCGGGCGTTGCGAATGGGGCGACCGCCGCGGGAGTCGCAGGATCTGCGGCAGGTTTTGGGTCGGAGGCCGCATTCCCCTTTTTTTCCTCGGGCGCGGCTCGAGCCGTCGGCGGGTTAGTTTGAGCCGATGCCAAAATTTTTGGATTCGATTTGCCCTCCGGCGACTTGATCTTCGCAGGGGATTCCTTGTCTGGTGATTGAGCCGACGACGGGGAATCTAGCGCGATTTGTCGCTCGCGCTCCGAAGCGGCCCGCGCTTTTTCGCTCGTCACGTCCTTGAGCGTCGCGCCGAGCCAAACTCCCGCCGCGACAATCGCCAACGCGCCCACGCCGAGCAGTCCTTGTCCCAACACGCGCCAGAGGGCACTTGGAGCTTTTTTCGCGGGAGCCGCGGTTGCCGAAATCGTCTCGTCTTCCAGTTGCAACTCGCCGCGGACTTCGTTGACCGCCTGCTGAACCATGTCGCCGTCAATGTCGAAGCGGCTTGTGACGTAACCCAAGAGCAAACATCGGTCGCAAATGACGTTGATCTTGCGCGGAATGCCCTTGGAGTAGTGATAAATCAACCGAAGCGCTTGCGGCGTCCACTCGATATTGACCTGCGACTTAGCGACGCGGAGCCGATGCCGGATGTATTCGCCGACTTCTTCCTCGGACAGCGGCGTGACGTGATGCCGAACGGTAATCCGCTGATTAAGTTGTTCCAATTCCGGCAAAGCCAACGTTTGTTGAAGTTGGGGCTGGCCGACCATGATGATCTGAATCAGCTTGTCGGTTTCGGTTTCCAGATTGCTGATCATGCGGATTTGTTCGAGCGTTTCGGGGCGGAGATTCTGCGCCTCGTCCAAAATCAGCACGCAGTTGTTTCCCTTCCGGAATTGCTCGACGAGGAAATAATTCAACTTGTCCAACAACTCTTTCTTGGAACTGGAATCGGCGGGAAGGCCGTATTCCTCGTTGATCGTCTTCAACAATTCAAGATCGGAGAGATAGGAATTCAGAATGACCGCCGTCTTGATCCGGTCGTGATCGAGCTGGGCGTGGAGCGTTCGATAAAGCGTCGTCTTGCCGCTCCCGATCTCGCCCGACAGGCAGATGAATCCCTTGCGCTCGCGGACGCCGTAGAGCAACGCCGCCAAGGCCTCCTGATGCCGCTTGCTCAAAAACAAAAATTTCGAGTCCGGCGTCAGGTTGAAGGGTTGTTCGGCGAGACCGTAAAACTGGCAATACATCGGCTTATTGGCCTTATCGGCTTTCGGGAGGGCCGGCGCGACGGAAATTTGTCCGGTCGAGGCGCGGTTGAAGTATTGTGCGGTTGTTGGCTTGGCGAGTTCAAGCATTTTGCGTTCATGCCGCTGGACATTGGGACGCGAGCTTGGATACCTTTTGAGGGAGGAACCGACCATTGCGCGGATTTTTTCAAATCCTATTTGTCATTGGAGTCGCATCCGTGTTCGCATCATGCGGAGCCGATCAAACCCCGACGCAGAAACCCAAACAAACTCCGACGGTCGGACCTTCCGGCTCGCTGTCCGATTATCCCGGCGCCGGAGTGATTTCCTCTCCGCCCGAAGCGGTCTTGGAAACGCCGAAGGATTCGCCGATACGTCACCGAGCGGCCTCGACGACGCCAGTTTCCCACCCATGACCGTTTCTTCCATTCGAGTATTTTACGATGCCCGGACGATCCGCCCCGGCATGACGGGCGTGGGTCGTTCGACCTTGGAGTTGTTGCGCGGATTGGCGGATCTGGCTAAAAAACAAAAAGGGGACGAGAGGCTTTCCCTTCGCGCCTTGGCGTTAAACTCATCCTTATCCACCTTGCGAGCAGATCCGGATTTGGAAAATGTCGAATGGCTCGCAACCGATCTGGATTACGAATATCACCCTCGCGGCGACTTCGGATTGCGGTTTCAAGTGCCGCGACTGGTGAAACCCGGCGAGATTTATCACGGTCCGGCGTTTCTGATTCCGGAGGGACGGCAACCTTTTCCACGCGTCGTGACGATTCATGACGCGGGGGTATTCAGCCGCCCGGGGGATTACCCGTGGCGGTTCAACGCCTACATGCGTTGGCGGATTCGGCGGTCGGTTCGATGGGCGGATCGGATCATTGTCCCGTCCCGTTTTGTCGCCGGAGAAGTTTCCGAATTGTTTCCGACATGCAAAGAGAAGATTCGAGTCGTTCCCGAAGCGCCAACGCGGGGGGGATTCGTTGGGGAAATTCGAGGGACAGGCACGCGGACGAACCCCCGCGAGCCAGTTCCTGCATTTCCCAACAGTCGGATAATCGGCGCAGAGGACAATGCTTCATCCGCTGATCTTGTGCCGGCGCAGTCCCGGTTCTTCCTCTCCATCGGAACGCTCGAACCGCGCAAGAACGCCGCGACGGCGTTGGCGGCGTTGGAAATTTTGAATCAAGGAGGGGCAGGCGACCCGCCCGTCAATCTCTTCCATTGGGTCTGGATCGGCGGGTTGGGACACAAGAGCCGCGAATTTGTGGAACGCCACGCCGCATCTCCCGCCGCCCCCTATTTTCATTTGCTGGGATTCCAAGAGCATGAAGCCATCGCCGATTACCTTTGCCGCGCCGTTGCGTTCGTCCATCCGGCGCGATATGAAGGATTCGGCTTGCCGCCGCTCGAGGCGATGTCAGTTGGCTTGCCTGTAATCGCCTCGGATATTCCCGCCTTGCGCGAAGTTTGCGGCGATTCCGCGCTCTATTTCCCTCCGGGCGACGCTAACGCGCTGGCGGACAATTTGAACCGTCTTTCAAATGACGCTTCGCTCCGCGAAACGCTCAAAGGATTAGGTTGCAGGCGCGCCTCGGAATTTAGCTGGGAACGCGCCGCCGCGAACCTGCTGGCTGTTTTCCGCGATGTTTGTCCAGAATAAAGAACCGCCGATGCACGCGGATTCACGCCGATCAGATTATTGTGATCTTCGATGCTATCGGCGTGAATCCGCATGCATCGGCGGTTAATTTTTCTTCGTCACGGCAACAAATCCTTCGCATCCGTCAAATCACGGACGCCGAACCACGCCGAATCGTCCACGCCGCCGAGCACCTTGGCCGAGATCGTCAGCGGCTCACCGGCCGGCGACCAGCCATCGGGGAGTTTGAGCGAGAAAATGCCGTGCATCCCGACGGCCATCGGCATCGCCCTCATGCTGAGTTGAAATCCGTTTTGCGACCACGATTCATCCTCGCCGTGCGGCGTGAAGTTCAGGATGACCTTGCCGTTCAGGCTAAGCTGAATTTGCGGGGCGAGGTAGTAGCTCGCGGCAAAAACGACCGTATTGGCGCTCTTGCCCGTCCACGGCGCGGTCTTCCAACTCACCCCCTTGCCGTTGATCCCGAACGAACGGCGGGTATAGGCCAACATCCGATACTCGCCGTCGAAATTGGCGTATTTCGGCGCGGTTATGTCGGCTTCGAGAAGATAGGCGTAGCCGGAGACCGGTTGCGGCGGATAAGGGGTCCGCGAAATGAAAGGACGCCGAATATAAAGCGAGACCGGCGGACAATAGGTTTTGTCGGGAATGTTAAGTTGGGCGACGAACCGGATTTCGTGCGTTCCGGCGCCGGCCGCGATGGGACAACGGAACAGGCGCGTCGCTTGCGCCGTGCTCCCGATCGCTCCGGCGGGGGTGTTCATCGCAATCGGCACGGGGAACGAACCCAACCGCAGATCGTCCTGATAGATCGAGAGAATCAGCTTGGCGGCGTCAGGAACATAGGGAGTAATCGCCTGCCATTCGAAGCCGAAGGTCCGGGTGGTCTTTTCGTCCCCCTCGGCGACGAGCGGAACAAAGGCCGTCACCTCGGCGACTTTGGCCTTCTGCTCCGGAGGTTGAAAAAATTCAAACTCGCGTTTCACTCCGGGGATTTTCAGGACTAATCCCTTTCTCGATCCGCGAATTTTTAATTCCAAACCACGATACGGATTGATGGGAGGAGTATAGCGTTTACCGCTTACGTCAATCGCGCGGACGCCCGACGGACATTCCGGCGTCCCGGGAGGAGGCAACATTTGTCCGGTCGGATCGGACGATTCAAAGAAGACGCTCGCGTAGGCCAAATCCTCGGGTTGGAGAAGATGATCGAGCTTATGCGCGCGGAGTCTTTCGCGGACGGTCTCGATTTTGTAGGGGTCGTCGTCATAGAGGAATCCGGGGTAATACCGCCAGACCGGACCGATCACGACGAGCTTGTCGTTGGCGCGTTGTTCAAGCGCGGGATAAACGGCTTCGTTCATGAGCGACGCCCCTTCGAGTTCCTTGAGTTGGGGATGCTCCGAAGCAAATGCCAGTTTGCGGAATTCCACGTTCTTGGTCTGAAATGCAACAACGGCTCCCCCGAGAAACCAAATGATTCCCAGCAACCCCGCGCCAAAGATCGCCGGGCGCATTCGTTCTCGAAGCGTTCCCGCGCACAAACCGCTCAAGGTCAGCGCGAGCAGAGGCCAGCCGGGGAACGTCATGCGCGGGGCGAAACTCAACTCCCGTTGTTGCGTGAGCAGGACGATCCAAACCGCGATGGCAATGAGCAAAGCCGGAGCGGAAAGTGGCGATAACTCTTTTTTAGATTCCGTGTCATCCGCGTCCGTCCGTGTCTCCTTCATCCATCCCAATCCCAATCCCCATGCCGCTCCGACGACGCCGGCAATCAGCAACGGAATCCAAACCCGCGATTGAGCGGAATGAGAGGCGAGCGACAATCCGGAGGCGACGCACAACAAAATCGCGGCCAATAAAATTTTGCTCGGGATTCGAATGGAGGCGTGACGAACTCCGAAAACAGCGGCCGCAACCAGCGCCGAGATCAGAAAAGGATCAAGTTCGCAAAATCGTCTCCACCAGACGATCTGGACGAGAAATTCCTCCCGCGACAATTCTTTGCGGACGTCCCATGCCTCCAAGAGATGGAACGCAAATTTACCTCCCGAATAGCGGGTCCAATAAGAGATTAGCCAGACGGGCAGAATTGCAAACCCGACGGCGAGCGCCGGACAGACGAAACTTCCCCACAATCGGCGCCAGATGGAAACCTTTCGAGCGAAAAGTCCGGCAAGCGCGGAAAAGGCCAGACCCACGCCGAGCGCGACCGCGACCGCTCCGGTTCCCTCGGCGCTTCCCAAGGCGAGTCCGACGGCAAGTCCCCCGATCGCCCATTGCCAACTCTTCCAGCGGGGTGAACTGAAACAGAAAAGCGCGACGCAAATCCAGAGCGCGGCGAGGATGGTTCCCGAAACCCGCAGAGCATAAAGCAGAAACATGGGGGAAAGTCCGGCGATGAGAAGCGCGAACAAAAGTCCACGCCGACCGTAAAGCCGATTCGCGGCTCCGGCGAGCGCCGCCATCGCTCCCAACGCCGCCATGAGGCTCACCGCGAAGGCGTTTTCGCCGGGGGAGGGCGCAATAGCGCCGAAGAGCAGATGCGGAAGCGACCAAAGGAGATGAACGTGATCGGTGCTCTTGTAGGCGATCTGCCATCGTTCCGCCCAGTTCACGGTGCAGGCGAACTCGGCGGCCTGCCGCATGGAGGCGGCGTTCATCCCGGCCCGTTCCTGCTCATCGAGCGGAATTGGAATGGAGAGAAACAGGAACCGAACGAGCCATGAGAAAACGACGAGAGACGCGACAAATCCCTCAACGGAGACGCCGCGGACGATCCCGCCGATTTTGCGGGGAAGGAAAGTTAAGATTCCAGCGAGTCTCATTGCGTCAAAAACTCCATCGGGTTGGCGACGTCGCGGACGCCGAACCAAGAATGATTGTCCCGTCCGCCGATCACTTTGATTCCCAGTTCCAACGGTTCTCCGGCGCGGAATTTGCCGGGCGGCAGTTTCAGCCGCAGGATTCCCCCGACCCCCAGACGCGCCGACAGATACTTGAATTCAAGAACGAAGCCTTTTCCATCCCAAACTTTCCAAGTGCCGTCGGGTTGAAAGCTGGGAATGATGACTTCGCCATTGACGCTCAGTTGGCAGGCCGGCCCCGCGTCGTAACTGCAGGCGATCGCGATCCAGTCGCGGTCGTCGCCGCTCCAAGGGGCGGTCTCCCAGCGCAATTCCTTGTCCTGACCCTCGGGCATTTTATACGCCCGCGCAAGAAGCGCGCGAACGCTCTCCGTATAAGGAGCGTCGGGTTGAAGGTCGGGAGCCTCAATCAACCGGGCGAAACCCGAAACCCCTTTCGGGTGTCCCGAAGGAACCCAAGGAATTTGAATGAAAGGACGGCGGATGTAAAGCGAGACCGGCGGGCAGTGTTTGGATTGGGTCACCTCCAATTTGGCAACCAGCCGAATGTCCTCCCGCTCCTTGGTCGGCGTGTAAGGACACTGAAAAAGTTTGTGTCGCGTCGCGCCGAATTCCACCAATGGAGCCATGACGGCGACTTCCCGATGTCCCGCGAACGCCGTGACGGTCAATCGCGTGTCGTCCGGAAGGTTGGGCGAAATCGCCTCCCACTCGAATCCAAAAATCGTAGGTCTTCCGGCTTGCGCGGGCAGGGTGAATTCCACGGATTGTTCATTTTTCACGCTCCCTTCCGAGGCGGGGAAATCCAGTTCGATTCCCCGGTAAGGGTGGATTCGTGGAAAAAAAATGTTTCCCTGAAGATTATGTCCGACGAGATCGTGGGGAGTAAGGGGCGTGCCGGGGGAAGGAAGAATTTTGTTGGTCGGGTCCCCCTCGTCGTAGTGAACCGACCCATTGATCATTTCCTCGGGGCGCATGATACGATCCACGCTGTGGAAATAATATCGTTTGCGGAGGTCAATGATCTTGTAGATTTCCTCTTCATACATGACCTCCGGATAAACCCAGCTTGAGGCGGCGTAAATGCGGACGTTGTCGTTGACCCGCCGATCCAGATAAGGATAGCCGATGTCGCTCAAGATCAAATCCACGTATTCGACGAATTTCTTCTCCGGATATTTCCATCCGAAGAGGTCCCTGCGCGAGGCGGCGTCGCGGCTGTAGAGTGTTCCCGCCGCGCCGATGAGAAAAATCGGCAGGCCGAAGATGGCACAGAATCGAACAAGCGTCTCAAATCGCTTTTGAAAAAGTGATAGGAGCAGACCGCACAGTCCCAAAGAAAGAATCGGCCACCCCGCGAAGGTCAGCCGCGGCATGTCGCTCAACTTTCGAAAGAAGGTGTAGAAAACGGCCAACGCGATGAGACTCACAGGCACGGCCCAGCGGCCAAGTGGAGCCGAGAGGGATTGCGGATTGAAGGGCGGAGGAGGGATAGGGCGAGTTCCATCTTCATCCTTCTCTTTCTCCTTCTCATCTTCACCCGCCTGAATCCGAAGTCGGAGCCAACTGCGGTCGAGAATTCGAAAATAGGGAATCCCAAGGCCGATCAAGGTGAAGAGGGGGATCGAGACCCATGCGCGGGGATAGGCTTGGGACATGGAAACTCCAACCAGAACGATCGCGGTCAAATAGATGACGCAAAGAAGCGCGCGCGAAAGACGGCTTATCCATGACGCGCGGAACGTCAAGCAGAGTGCGACGACTGTTGCAATTTGGTAAAACGGCTCGAACTCGAACAGATGCCGAAGCCACATGCCATAAGGCCCGGGATAATAGTTCCAGACGAGGTTCTCATGGCTGAACAGACGATCCGAATACGCTTGGGAGGGATAGGCGTTGAAGGCTCCGGCCCAGCGTGACCAATAGTCGAGAACGGCCATCGGCAGGAGCGCCGCAACAACACCCGGGATTGGGCAAAGGAAGAAGCGCCAAAGTCGCCGTCCAATTGACACGCCCGACTCGAATAGCGACAGGAAAAGGCAGATCGTCATGCCGATCGCCAGAGCCGCAATGGCTGGACCCGTCCCATAATGAGTGGTGAAGGCCAATCCCAAACACAGCCCGCCCCACGACCAGCTTTTCAGGCTCCACCGAGGCGAGCTGAACGAAAGCATGGCGAGGCAAACCCACATGACCGCTTGCATTGTGGCGTAGAGCCGGATGGAGTAAGTCAGGAAATAAGGGGAAAGCGAGGCGAGCAGAAGAGCCAAAAGAAATCCCCGCTCGCCGTAAATTCGCTTGGCCGTCGCGGCAAACGCCCCCATGGCGATCATCGCCGATAACGCGGAGAGCGAAAAGGCGGAAAGACTCTTGCTGGGAAAGAGATACGCCCAGATCAAATGCGTGATAACGCAAAATGTGCGCCCGTAACTGTATCGCTCGACGATTTCCCATCGTTCCGCCCAGTTGCTGGTGTGCATGAAATTGGACGCCGCGACGTAACTGCCGACTCCGAGCACGGGATATTCGTCATGCCCCAACGCCGTGGGGTAGGCCAAAAACAACAATCGGACCACCCACGTCGCGCCGCAAAGCGCGAAGACCAATTTACGCGCGGGCCATTGCAGGAAATTGAAAGTTGGCGCGATCTTCGCGTTCATTTCGGCAATAACTCCGGCGCGTTTTGAATCTCGCGGATGCCGAACCAACTGTATTGCCGCGACTGCGGCCCCATTTTGACCGCAAGTTTCAACGGCTCTCCCGTCGGCGCGCCCCCTTTGGGGATTTTCAGGGACATTACGCCGTTGGTCCCCTGCCTGGTGTCAAGGTATCGGAACTCCATCAGAAATCCATGTCCGTCCCAAAGCTTCCACTGGCCGCCGGGAACAAATTGCATGATCTTCTTTCCATTGATGAACAGTTGGCAGTCGGGATCCATCTCGGAACTGCACGCAAAAACCAATGGGGTCTTCGTGTCTCCATTCCACGGCTCTGTATTCCAACTTACACCCTTGGCGTCCGGGCCGTCGGTTTGTCGCGTCCGCGCCAGCGTCGCGCCGATTGCCGCATTGAACGCGACGTTTTGAACGACTTGATCCGCGTCCGTCAACTCTGCATAGCCTGAGATTCTTTGAACGGAGGGGATGACGTAGGGCTTTTGAATAAAGGGTCTTCGGAGGTAGCAGGAAACGGGGGGACAATGCTCGTCTTCGGGAAGTTGCAACGTGGCCACGACTTTGAATTCCTCTCTGTCCGCCTTCGGAGTGAATGGAACGGTGACGACTTGCGGCTCGCCCAAAACCGGACCGAGCGAGGGAGCCAGATTCAGGATCGCCTGATCCCGCCACAAGACTTGAAGGGCAAGGCGCGCTTTGGTTTCATAAATCCCTCCTCCGGCTTGGAATTCCATGCCGAACGTCGTTGGTCTTCCCGCAAGTGCCGGAAGAGCGAAAACCGCCGTCAGAGTTCGGTCTCCGCTTTGGTCCGACGCGGGAAACGCCAGTTCCATTCCCTTAAAGGGATGAATTCGGGGGAAGTAAGGTTTGCCTTCAAAGTTCAATCCGTAATTCTCATGCGGGACCATCGGCGTTCCGGGGGGAGGAAAAATCCTGCCCGATGGATCCCCTTCATCAAAGAGGATAAAACCGTAGGTCAACTCGTGACCGTGCAGTAGCGAACCCAGATTGTTAAACTGCAATTTACGGCGCAAGTCCAAAACCTTGTAAAGCTCGTCGTCGTATCCGGTCGCCGGATAGAGCCGTCCCGACGCCGCGACCACCTTGAAATCATCGCTGGCCCGCCGACGCAATGGCTCGTAGCCTCGGTCGTTGACGATCAAATCGAAAACGTCCACCGTTCGTGTGCCCGGATGCGTCGAGCTGTGGAAAATCATCCGGACGTAGCCGTTCTTGTAGTAGTATGTTGTTCCCCCTCCAATGATCAAAATGGCGATTCCCAAAACGGCGGATGTCCTGAGCAAAGCCTCCCATCGGTCCCGAAAGACCGCCAACAGCAATCCGCAGAATCCCAATAGAAGAACCGGCCACCCCGCAAAGGTCAGACGCGGCATGTCGCTTACCTTACGCCAAATGGTGTAGACAACGAACAACGCGCAAAAACTGACAAGCGTTGCCACTCTGCCGAACGGCGCGCGTCCCACGGGCGGCACAGGCGCCTCGCCCGTGATTGAATCGGCCCGGGTATTCATCCATTCCCGATCCAGAATCTTCCAGTTCAAAACCGCGATTGGAACCGCGACAAAAAGGAACACCGAAATCCACGCCCTCAAGAAGGCGTATTGCATTGAAATCGCCGCCAAGATCACCGCGCCAAGAATTGCGATCTCAAGCAGGATGCGTAGGGGAAGCTTGAGCCAAACCGCGCGAAAAACCCATCCGGCGACGAGGATCATCAAAATTTGAAACAACGGCTCACACTCAAAAAATTCCCGGAGCCACAATCCGTAGGGACCCGGAAAGTAATCCCATGTCAGATTTTCATGGTGAAATAGACGATTCAGATAGGAAGTCCCCGAATCTTGCGCCCAATACTCCAGCGTCAGGAGCGGCAGAAGCGCCGCGGCTCCTCCCAAGACGGGGCAGACGAGACAATTCCACGGCCTCCACGGGAAAAAAGGTCCCCGCCTGAATAATTCGATCAAGACCGAGACTCCCAATCCCAACGCGATGGCTACCACCGTCGGCCCGGCGCCGTAATATGTTCCAAATCCCAATCCCAATGAGACGCCTCCCCCCAGCCACGCCCCCAAACTCCACCGGCGCGAGCAAAAGCAAAACAGCGCGACGCAGAGCCACATCACCGATTGAATCACCGCCAGCACACGCACCGAATAATTGAGAAAGAAGGGAGAAAGCGAAATGAGCAGGAGCGCGAGGAGGAAACCACGTTCGCCGTAGAGCCTCCTCGCCGCTCCCGCTAGGGCGAGCATGGCGATCACCGACGCCACCGCGGAAAGCGCGAAAGCCTCGTTGGACGCGCCGGGAAACAAATTCGCCCAAAGCAAATGGCCGATCAGCCAGAGGATTCGTCCCCCCTCGCTGTAGTATTCGACGATCCGCCATCGCTCCCCCCAATTCGATGTCAGCAAATACTCCGATGCCGTAGGGTAGCGGGTGGCTTCGACCGGTCCCCTTTCGTCCCATCCCAAGATGGTCGGCAGAGCCAGAAAGAGGAACCGAAAGACCGTGGACCCCGCGCACAGGGCGTAAACCAGCTTTCGCGGAGACCACGCCAACGGGTTCCATGACTCATTCCACGTCGAAATGTCATTCGCGGAAGAAGGAGAAACGGTTTTTTTTTCTTGATCCTGAAGGTTCATCCTTGCCTACATTTACCCGAAGACGCCCTGCGAGGCGTCAAGAAGAGAGATCATAATGAGGTCCGCCGCCAAGGATCAAGTGTCCCCAATCGTGTTTCTTCATGTTCTTGCTCTGATCTTGCGAATCGTCCGATGAGGTTGCATCTTGTCACCAATCCTGAAACGATCCAATCGAAGCCGTCGCCTCGATGGCTTTCCCCGCTTCTCCTCATCGGATTCTCCGTCTTTCCCTTCGTTCCAACCTTATGGTGCGGCTACGTCTGGGACGATAATACGCTTACCCAGAATTCGCTGATCTTGGAACCCAGCGGATTCATCCGAATCTGGACTCAGCCGCTTGCCAACGAGAAGGAAGAACATTACTGGCCGGTGGTTTACACTTCCTTTTGGGCCGAAGCGCAATGGTGTGGACTCCGTGCATGGCTAAGCCATCTCATTAATGTTTTGATACACGCCGCCAATGTCCTCCTCGCTTGGCGTCTCTTGCTCCGTCTCAAGGTTCGAGGGGCTTGGCTGGCGTCCGCGCTATTCGCGGTCCATCCCATCCATGTCGAATCGGTGGCATGGATCATTGAACGCAAGGATGTGCTTTCCACCTTCTTTTATCTCCTCTCTGCGCTCCTCTACGTTGATTTTCTCCGACGATCCAAAGAGCATTCCTACCTGATTTCAATCTCTTTCTTTGTTTGCGCATTGTTGAGCAAATCCATCGTGGTCACCCTGCCGCTGGTATTAGGGTTGGGATTGATCGGGCGCGAGGGACGCTGGAAATGGGACCCTTGGTTTCGACTGCTCCCTTTCTTTCTGCTGGACGGCCTCACGATTTTTGCGGACTTCAAGATTCATCATTACTTCATCAAATTGACCTCGGCCGAAAGCATCGGCTCTCCGGTGGACCGTGCTTTGATCGCCGCTCGCGCCCTATGGTTCTATCTCGGCAGGGTGATTTGGCCGGCCCATTTCATGGGGCTTTACTCCCGATGGGAACTGGAATCCTCAATTCTTGGGTGGGTTCTTTTTCCAACGATCTTGGCGGCGGCTGTCGCCATGCTTTGGCTGTTTCGCCGCGGATTGGGGTTTCAGGTTCTTGGAGGGCTGGCTTTTTTTGTCCTTACGCTGGCTCCAATCCTTGGATTTATTGAACATAGCTACATTCGCATTTCCTTTGTCGCTGAAAGGTTCGCCTATCTGGCAAGTTTGGGGGTGTTTGTGGCGATTGCTCCGGTGTCGGTATCGGTCGTGCGCCTTTCTAGAAGTCTAAGTCTATCGGCCAGACTCGGATGCTTCTTATTATTAACCTTACTGTCATTTCTGACATGGCGACGATGCGAACTTTACCGCGACGACCCGACTTTTTTCGGAGCGATTCTGAAGAAAAATCCATCCAATTGGGTGGCATGGAATGAGGTGGGCAATTACGAGTATCAGGCGGGGCATGTGGATCGGGCTATGACCCATTTCCTCGAAGCCCTCCGGTTGAAGCCCGATTCGGTCAACGCGATGATCAATTACGGCAACATTTTGGCCATCAAGGGGCAATTGGATTTGGCCATCGCCCAATACCGGAAAGGAGCGGAAATTCAGCCCGGAACTCCCGCCGTGTGGAAGAATCTGGCCGAAGCCCTCCTCCTCCAAGGGAAGCTTGACGAGGCCGAGGATGCCGCTCAGAAGTCCCTCCAACTCCAACCCGACGATCCCAAGTCGCATAATCAATTGGGGATCATCCGGGCCAAACAAGGGCGATGGGACGATGCCGTTCAGGAATTCCTCAAGGCGCTCCAATTCGATCCGGAAAACGAGGGGGTGAAACGGAATCTGGAGCGCGCGCGCACCCGTCGCTCGGACGATCCCAACCCTCGGTCGGCACAACCGCCGATCAAACCGTTCCGTTGAGATGACCACTGCCTGCGGGTCAGGACGCCGCGTTCCATTTGGATTGGCAAAGGCCAAAAAAAATTCTCCCCGAAGTGAATTTCTTGTTGACAGTTTTAATTCGTGATATACAAATCAATATACGATGGTTGGGGAGGAGTCTCTCTTGGGGAAGTTAAGAGAGCTTTTTGCGCCCCGTTTAATGATGTTTTTTTCCGTCCGCATGGGTACGGGCGGCGCATGAGATTCGGAAGGGATTGTGGAG
>CAZRCZ010000011.1:0-155915 GCA_964598765.1 uncultured Candidatus Sumerlaeota bacterium
TTCAAAGGGGAAAGGAAGAAAAGTTATGGCTCCCAAACCCTCAAAAATAGGCATGATCGGCTACGGCTTCATGGGCCGGGCGCATTCCAACGCTTACCGGAAGGTGAACAACTTTTTCGAGCTGAAACACCGTCCCGTCCTCAAGGCGGCGTGCGCGCGCGACAAGGAGAAAATCAAGACGTTCGCCGATCAGTGGGGCTATGAATCCATCGAGACCGACTGGCGCAAACTCCTCGAGCGCAAGGACATTGACGCCGTGGACATCTGCACGCCGAACAATCTCCACAAGGAAATCGCCATCGCCGCCGCCGAAGCCGGCAAGATGATCCTCTGCGAAAAACCGCTGGCGATGAACCCCGCCGAAGGGGAAGAGATGGTCAAGGCGGTCGAGAAGGCCAAGGTTCCGAACACGGTTTGGTATAATTATCGTCGCGTTCCCGCCGTGACGCTCGCCAAGCAGTTGATTGACCAAGGCAAACTCGGGCGCATCTTCCATTATCGCGCCGTGTTTCTGCAGGATTGGACGATCTCCGCCGATCTGCCGCAGGGAGGACAGGGGCTTTGGCGGCTCGACGTGAACGCCGCCGGAAGCGGCGTCACGGGCGATCTTCTGGCGCATTGCATTGACACCGCGCTCTGGCTCAACGGCTCCATCGGCGAAGTGACGGCGATGACCGAGACGTTCATCAAGGAGCGCCAGCACAATCTCACGGGCAAGGTCGAGCCGGTCGGAATTGACGACGCCTGCGCGTTTTTGGCGCGGTTCAAAAACGGCTCGCTGGCGACGTTCGAATCCACGCGATACGCCCGCGGACACAAGGCGCTCTACACATTCGAGATCAACGGCGAGCACGCCTCGATTTCTTGGGACCTGCACGATCTACATCGGCTCGGCTATTTCGATCACCGCGACGAATCGGTCGTGCGCGGCTGGCGTTCGATTCACGTCACCGACGGCGACCAGCCCTACATGGGGCATTGGTGGGTTCCGGGATTGCAGATCGGCTACGAACATTCGTTCGTCCATCAGGTCGCCGATTTTCTGGAGAACCTCGCCGCCGGCAAACCGACCTCACCGACCTTCCGCGACGCGCTGGAGACGCAATACGTCTGCGACGCGGTGCTGAAATCGGGGAGGAGCGGGAAGTGGGAGAAAGTCGGCGGGCAGTGAAGCCCACCGGAGATGTAGCCTGAGATGCGAGCGCATTACGACTTTTCCAAAGAGAAGTGCAAAAGGAATCCCTATTACAAGCTTTTAACGCGACCAGTCACGATTCGCTTGGACCCTCATACCATCGCTTATTTCAAAACGGTGGCTGAGGAAATGGGAATCTCCTACCGTCATCTGATTCATCTTTATTTGCGCGAGTGCGTCGCCTCGGGTCGCCGCCCGCAGGCGAAATGGTCGCGTTCAAAACGGACGGTCATGCGGCAATGAATCGGAATCGAAAAGAGGAGCAGTGCGTTTATTGCGGAAGTAGGGGACCCCTATCAAGGGATCACATTCCGCCACGCTGTGTTTTTGCCGATCCTCTGCCTGCCGATCTGATCACGGTTCCGTCTTGCGATTCGTGCAACCAATCCTTCTCGAAGGACGACGGGGATTTTAGAACGATGCTTGCGATGGAAATCAAAGCCTCGGAACATCCGGAAGCGGAAAAACTCCAAGACAAAATCGTGAGGAGCCTCAAGAGGCCGGAAAAACGCGGTTTCACTCGGAGTCTCTTTGAGAAATCCAGACTTGTTGATCTCTTCACTCAATCGGGGATTTACGTTGGAAAATCCCAAACCTACGAGGCCGATTCCAAACGCCTGAACAAAGTCGCCGAGCGAATCATCTTGGGACTCTTTTGGCATCATGTCGGCAGGCGACTGCCCGACGACTACATTCCGGGAGCGTCTATCTATTGCGGTGCTGGAATTTCTCCTGACCGATTTCACTCCGCGACCAAGAGACTTGCCGATTTTGCGCTTTCCGGCGAAGAAAAAACCATCGGTAGGGGAACCTTTACATATTGGCATCGGTTTGCGGATGACGACCCCTGTGGCTCAGTGTGGCTTTTAAGATTCTATGAAGTCACTTGGTTTTTGGGTTGCATTATGTCTCGGAGGGAATCGGAATCAAAAAAGGACCTGACCGGTGATTCGGAGTTGCAGAAACAAAGACACTGAAACAATTCTGACTCGCGGTTATTCGCGCGGATTGCCCGCCGACATCCAGCGCGTCGCCTTGAGGAAACTCCGCATGTTGAACAACGCTCCGACGCTCAACGAACTGCGCGTTCCACCGGCGAACCATTTGGAAAAGCTTGGAGCCGACCGAGCGGGTCAATACAGCATACGCATCAACGACCGCTGGCGTATTTGCTTTGAATGGCGCGGCTCCGACGCCTATAATGTTGAAATCGTGGACTACCACTGAGGAGCAAATTCATGCGTAAAAAAATGGCCCCGATTCATCCCGGCGAAGTTTTGTCGGAAGAATTTCTCAAGCCGATGGGATTGAGTCGGTCCCGCTTGGCCGCTGACATTCGCGTTCCGGCGCGTCGCATCAACGAAATCGTCTCGGGCAAACGCGGGATGACGGCGGAGACGGCGCTTCGACTGGGCCGCTATTTTGGCATCTCGCCGCAATTTTGGCTCGGTTTGCAAAGCCAATATGAATTGGACGTGGCCGAGGACAAGTTGAGCGCGCGCCTTAAACGCGAGGTTAAAGTTTACGCCGTCGTCGGCCAGCCGTAATACACAGAATCTACTGAATTGCCTCATTGCGTCTCCGCGCCTTTGCGTTAATTTCTTTCGGCCTCCATTTGCCCCTTGCAAACGCCCCATCGTGGCGATAAATGTTGAGCCGCGAAGGGAACCGGGCTTCGCTTCCAAAATTTGCGGAGGCATGACGAAGATTGAAAACGCGCGTTGACGATCTGGGTCTTTTGGAGGACCGCCTCGAAGGTCTGCTCGACTATCTGGGCGACGCCTTGAAAAGCAACGAGGAACTTCGCAAGCGCAACGGCGCGCTGGAAATGCAGGCGGGCGAACTCAAGGCGCTCCGCGATCAAAACCACAAACTGCTCTCGCAAATCGAAAAACTTCAAAAAGAAATCCACTCCATCGGCGACCGCGAGGGGCAAATCCGCGACCGCCTTCAGGGCATTCTCAAGAAAATTGACACGATGGAGGAAGTGCTGGCCGGCCAAGCCGCCGCCGAGTAAATTCCGATGGCCGAAAAATCCACCATCTCCCAGAAAATCTCCATCGGCGACCAATCCTTCAGCATCCGGATTCACCCCGACGAAAAATCCTACTACGACCGGATCGCCAAATACGTCGAGACGGCGCACGCCGACGTCCGCAAGCACGGCGTCGTCGGGGGACCGCAGGTCTGGGCCATGACCGCCTTTCAGATCGCCATCGAGCTTTTCGACACGCGCACCGAGGCCGGGGGATTCGTGGACGAACAGGAGCGGGTGAAAAAGATGATCCGCCGGATCGAAGCGGCCATGCCGAAGGAATAAGAGAATTAACAGTTAAACACGAAGACACAAAGAAGGCGCGAAGACCACAAAGAAGAAATACGGCGGGCGCAGAGCGTTTCGCTTCCCTAGAATTCAATCTTCGTGCCTTCTTTGTGTCTTCGTGTTTAAGTATTTCCGATTTGAAGAGGGGAGGAATTTTATCATGGCACGCAAAGCACCGGCCAAACCGGCCGACGACGGACGATTGAAGGCGCTCGATCTCGCCCTCTCACAAATCGCCAAGAATCACGGCGAGGGCTCCATCATGCGGATGGGGGAGGTCGAGGTGCAGGACGTGCCGAGCATTCCGACCGGCTCAATTTCGCTCGACGCCGCGCTGGGGATCGGCGGCCTGCCGCGCGGCAGGATCGTCGAGATTTTCGGCCCCGAGTCCTCCGGCAAGACGACCCTCGCGCTTCACGTCGTCGCCAACGCGCAGAAGGCCGGCGGCATCTGCGCCTACATAGACGCCGAGCATGCGATGGACCCGGTCTATTGCCGCCAGCTTGGCGTCAACCTCGATGAGTTGCTGATTTCCCAGCCCGACAACGGCGAGCAGGCGCTCGACATCACCGAGCAACTGGTCCGAAGCAACGCGCTGGACGTGATCGTCGTGGATTCGGTCGCCGCGCTCGTGCCCAAGGCGGAGATCGAGGGGGAAATGGGGGACAGCTTCGTCGGGTTGCAGGCGCGTCTCATGTCGCAGGCTCTGCGAAAACTCACCGCCGCGGCCGCGCGAAGCAAAACCTCGATCATCTTCATCAACCAAATCCGCGAGAAAATCGGCGTCATGTTCGGGAGCAACGAAACGACGCCGGGCGGCCGCGCGCTGAAATTCTACTCTTCGATCCGGCTCGACATCCGGCGCATCGGCGCGATCAAGGATGGAGACCGCAACATCGGCAACCGCGTGCGGGTGAAGGTCGTGAAAAACAAATGCGCGCCGCCGTTCCGTCTGGCGGAATTCGACGTTCTTTTCGGCGAGGGAATCAGTTTCCACGGCGACTTGCTCGATCTGGCGACGACCGACGGGATCATCGAGAAGAGCGGCTCGTGGCTCAGCTACGAGGGGAACCGCATCGGCCAAGGACGCGACGCGGCGCGATTGTGGCTCAAGAAAAATCCCGATATTTCCACGCAAATCGAAACCAAGGTCCGCGAAAAAATGACGACCGATCCGGGCAAGGTCGGCGCGCCGGCCGGGGCCAGCGCGGAAGAGTAAGTTTTTTGGACGCGGAAACACGCGGATTACACGGATAAAATGCGGAGGAATGAACCCGTGTAATCCGCGTTGATCCGTGTCGTTCCGTGTCCAATAAAACATCAAAATTTGCAAACTCCGCATCCAAAAGATGTCCTATTTTCAACAACCCTGACATCGGGACCGGAGAGACAACCAAGCCTTAAATCGTTTCAATTCAAGCCTCTGAAAAAAAGCGGATGGATCGGACCATGTTTTGCTCCGTGCTTAATCCGATTCGCCGATGAACGGTGAAGAAGGAAAGATGAAACCCCATGAAATCGCTCCTGAGACTTCCCGCCGGTTTGCTCCCCGCCCTGCTTTTTGTGATCTCGGGATTGGGCGGACTCCAATCGAGTTGGAGCGGGCCTCTTGTCATGGCAACCCTTTTTGGCGGACCAATTTATTTGTTTTTCTGGAGCTACCTTCACTTTTGCGACTCGGAAGGAATCGCGTCGGGGATTTTTTCCACGATCACGCTCACGGTCGGCATGTGCATTTTGAATGTCTTTCTCGGCGCGGCGGGATGCAAATTCTTGGGCGGCAAAATCTGAAATGAGGAGATTTAGTTTTTACCGCAGAGTCACGGAGACACAGAGAAGAATTTGGTATGGAACACAACCGCAATAGGAAACCCGCATCATGAGCGCCGAACCTGATTCGCAACCGCCGATTGCGCCGTCGCATAAGCCATGGTGGGACCATCTTCTCGTGAGGGTGTTGACCGGTCTCTCGCCGGCGATCCTATTCGTAATTTCCGGATTTGATAAACGTCGCGGTGATGGAGGAGCACCGCTTGAGGGCTTCGGTTTCTATTTTTTCGGGGCGGGTCTTTTAGGCGGTCCGTTGATCCTTACAGGGTGGAGTCTGGCGGTCTTGCCATCGGGAAAAAGTAAGCCGAGTCGGTTGATTCGGGCGGCGGGTTTGGCTTTCTTGATGTATGCTTTGAATGTTCTCCTCGCGATTGCCGGATGCGGGGTCGTCGAGTTGATGAGAAGGTAACCATGAGAGTTTCATCGGGCGAGCCAACGGCTCGCCCCTACCACAAGGATTTCACGCTTAGTAGGCGCGACCCGGTGGGTCGCCCAAAGATGCCGCATTGAGTTTCGACGGAGATTGACCCAGCCTCGGCAGAGGCGAAATAGCCGTAGCCCCGCGCGGAAGCGCGGGGACGGGGGGCCGACCGTCCCGATTTTGAGCCGCGGGAGCGGCGGCATAAATTTGAATCGGAATGATTATGTCGCTCCTGCCGGAGCTTGGGCATCGCAAGACGGCGCCGAAAACCCCGCGCTTCCGCGCGGGGCTAAAATTATGCCGCCGCTGACGCGGCTTTGATGTATTTTATGGAACACAACCGCCGATGAAACCACGCCGAATTCCAATTCCTTTCCAAAAATTCAATCGAAGCGTCCGGACGCTCTTGGCGTCCCTCGCGCTGGGGGCCGTGGCGCTAGCCGTGACGCCGGGATGCTCGACGCTGATGCCTGACCATCCGAAGCTTGTGGTCAGCATTCCCGCCAGCGCGGGCGCGGTTCTTGGGGCGATAGCGGGAATACCGGCTGAGATTGTATGTTTACCCGTGACAATCCCGCTGGATTCCAAATATCCCCATCTCATTCCGCCGCTAGGTAATGAGGATATTACAGCAAGCGTCATTTTCGCACCAGCGTTTCCCTTCAGTTACGTGGGTTCGGCAATTCTGGGCGATCCTTTTTGGCTCGCTTTTGGATGGTGGGGTTTGCCCGACGATGCGCCTGTTGAACTGCGCTCTCCGAAGTATCTGATATTGCCGCCAAACCGAGAGGTAATTGAAAAAGTGGAAAACTATGGTAATTCAGACCGGAGCAAAGAGAAGGATGCCGGAAAGAAGAAATGAAGGACGAAATTTCCAACCTGCCCCGCCTTCTCAAGCAAACCACTAGCCGTTGTCCGGTTTGCCACGCTCCGGCGCCGGCGAGCGTGATCGCGCAGGGGGGAAAGGTTTATCTGAGCCGAATCTGCGCCGAGCATGGGGAGCGGACGTTTTGCATCAGCAGTGACGAGCGGTTTTATTATCTTTCGCAAGGAAGCCGGAAGGAAGAGGACGCGGCGTGTTGCGGGCCGGAGTGCGGGTGTCATAATTTCTCTCTTACTCCTTCCGATGATCCTTCTCCTACTCCTTCTCATTCTCCGAAAATTCCCGACTCCCAACTCCCTTCCCTGTCAGGGAGGAGGAAGGGGGAGGATCGAGAACGCGCGACCAACCCTCACCCTACCCTCTCCCTTGAAAAGGGAGAGGGGTTTAAGTCGCCTTCGGTTATTCCGGCTCCGTCGGCGGCAAGCCGCCTCGACGAAAGCGGGAGCAAGCTCCCGCACTCCACAAGCCAAACGGTTCCCTCTCCCGACCCCTTCGACACGCTTTCCACTTGCCTCGCGCTCATTGAAATCGTGGATTCGTGCAATCTGACCTGTCCGACCTGCTACGCCGATTCGCCGCATCAGAAAGAAGTCGCGCATATTTCATTCGAGAATTTTCGCTCGCGCGTCGAGGGGGTGATTGCGCGCAAGGGAGCGATTGACATTCTGCAATTCTCCGGCGGGGAGCCGACGCTTCATCCGCAATTTTTCGAGTTGCTGGAATGGGCGCAGAGCCACCCGAAAATCGGCTACGTTCTGATCAATACCAACGGCGTCCGGCTCGCCAACGATCCGGCGTTCGCGGGCGAGATGAACCGCCGGTTCCGCCGCACGAAGGTTCAGCTTTATCTGCAATTTGACGGACCGCAGGAGACTGGGCAACGGGAGTTGCGCGGGGCGGATATGCGCGAGTTGCGTCGGCGCGCGATCGAGGCGGCGGGAAAAATGGAAGGGGGCGGATTGCCGATCACGCTCGCCATGACCGTCACGCCAGAAAATCTCGGGCATCTTTGGGAGACGGTCCGGTTCGGTTTGGAGTTTCCGCACGTTCGAGGCGTGGCGTTTCAGCCGATGTTCTTTTCGGGGAGGTATTTTAATTCTTTTCCTTCTCCTACTCCTTCTCATCCTCCAAACGCTCTCCCGCGTCTCAACACCGCCGACGTCATTCTCAATCTCGTCGAACAATCGGACGGCAAATTGAAATACGAGGATTTCACGCCGCTCCCGTGCGGCGATCCCAACTGCGCGACGATCGGCTATCTTCTGAAACTCCCCGGCGGACTTCATTCGCTCGCCGAATTTTTCGATTTCTCTCGGGTGCAGGATTTCCTCCATGATCGGCTCAACTACAATCTTCAAGACCTCGCTCATTGCGGGTGCGAGTCCGAGCCGCTCGGCGCAATTTTGAAGAAGTTGGAATTGGATCCCTCGCGCACGTTCCGGCTTTTCATCAAACCGTTCATGGACGCGGCGTCGTGGGATGAGGATCGCATTGACCGCTGTTGCACGCACGTCATCCGGCCCGACGGAAAACTGGATTCGTTTTGCAGGTATTATTCGGGGTTCAGCGCGGGGAATTCACCGCGGAAACACAGTGAAGAAGCGACGCTGACGTGACTTACCCTCTTCTCGCCATCGTCGGAATCATCGTTTCGACCCTGCTTTGGAGTTTGGTCATCCGTCGGAGACCGGAGGGTTCGGACTCGCGTGTCCCGTTGATTTACCTCTGCGCGTTGATCGGCGCGGTCGTCGGGGCAAAGGCGCTCTACGTTGCCGCCGAGGGTTGGCTCGACCTGCGCGATCCATCGCTCGCTTGGCATGACATTTTTCGCCGCTGGCTCGTCGGCAAGACGATCCTCGGCGCGCTGTTTGGAGGCTACGCCGCCGTCGAAATTGCCAAGAAACTTCTCGGCTACGATAAAGCGACGGGCGATTTGTTCGCGCTGGTCGTTCCCGTCGGCCTCATGCTCGGGCGCGTCGGATGTTTTATTCAGGGGTGCTGTTTGGGGCGCGTGTGCGAACCGGCGTGGTATGCCCTGCGCGACGCGCAGGGCGTTCCGCGTTGGCCCGCCGTGCCATTGGAGTTCGGATTCAACGCGCTCTTTCTGATCTTCGCCGGAGTCGCGTGGAGCAAACGCGCGTTCGCGCATCAGCTTTTTCATGTTTATCTGATGGCTTATGGAATTTTCCGATTCGCGCATGAATTCGAGCGCGACACGCCGCGATTTTGGGGTTTGGTGAGCGGCTATCAGATCGCCGCGCTGGCGGTTTTCACGTTGGGCTGGATTCGCTACCGTCAACGCGCGCGGTTGAGTTCCTTGGGAAATGCATAAACGCCGATTGTGCGGATCAAGTTATAGAATCAATCCGCGACTTCCTTGTCGATTCGCGCCCAATAACAACCATCAAAAAATGCCAATCCGGCATCCGAAGGATGCCTCACCCTGAATTATATTCTGCGATCGGGAAACAGGATGGGATGGGGTCAAGATAATGTTGATGCGGGAGGGGGCGAGGGAGTGGTATATACTCAATCAAGCCATGAATCGGGGATGGTGGCCCAAATTTGCCTCGAAGGACGGACGGCTCGCGTGAATTTGAGAGGGAAGATTTCAAATTTGAGATGGCGTCGTTTGGGCGGACGCGGCGCGGCGCGGCCGATCCTTTGGCTTCCGACCCTCTGGCTTGTGGTCCTCTGGCTATTGGCGGCGGCGGTCCGCGCGGACACGATCTACCTCAAGGACGGCAAAACCGTCTCCGGCATCATTGATCCGAAGAAATCGGATCAAAATCAGGTCATCATCAACTCCTCGGCGGGAACGTTCCGGATTCCGCGAAACAAAGTTGACCGGATCGAATCGCGCCAGAACATCAGCGAGGACGAACGGCAGGGGGATCTGGCCGCGCACGAGCAGGATTACGACCGCGCGCTGGAGTCCTATCTCAAGGCGCTGGCCGGCGAAAAGGAAAACAAGGACCTCGCGGCCAAGGTCGCCGACATGAAGACCCGGATTAAAGAGAGGGACGACAAACGGTTCGGCCAGCAGTTCGCCAAAATTGATCAGCTCATGGGGGACCGCAAGTTTCAGGCGGCGATTGATCTCGCCCAAGGGTTGGCCGACAAGACCGAGGAAGGCTCCGGCAAACGGCGTTGCCTCTCGAAGGTCGCCGACGCCTACGTCGCGCTGGCGCGCGAATCGCGCAACTTGGTCAATTATCCGGAGGCGGAAAAAGCGTATCGTTCGGCCATCGCCGCGTATCCGGCCGGTCCCGGCCCGCAGTTTGAGTTGGCCGAATTGGTCCAAGGGTATCCGACGCGCAAGAGGGAGGCGTTCGAGCTTTTCAAGCACGCGCTTGAATTGACCGCGAAGGATCCGACGCTCGTGGACAAAAGCGAGTTGTTGCGGTATCGCTACGCCTACGCCGAGCTATACCGTGACGCCAATCAATTCCGTGAGGCGGCATTGATCTATTGGGACATCGCGCAGGCCGATCCCAAGCAACAGAAATTCCCGCAGGCGATGGACTTGGTGGTCAAGTGCTATTCCTCGCTTCAAAGCGAGCTGGTCCCGGATAAGGAGGAAAACCGCACGCCGCTGGAGATTCTGACCAAAATCGCCGACGCGCATCCCTATGAGGACAAGGCTCACCTGATTCTGGGGAAAATCTATTACGACCGCTCCGATTATCCCCACGCGATCCCGATGCTGGAAACCGCGCTGAAGAACATGGGGACCGGTTTCGGGATGCCCATTTTCGCCGATTGCCGCTATTACTTGGGGATCGCGTATCGCAAGAGCGGACGGGACAAGGACGCCGTCCAACAATTGCGGGCGCTCTTGGAGCTGGAGCCGACCCGCTACGAGGCGATTTGCGAGTTGGGGGAAATTTATTTCGGCTTGGGGGATTACACCAACGCCCTGACCCAATTCAACACCGGTCTGAAAGTCGAGCCTTCCACTTATCGCGCCTACTTGGGGGCGGCGCGGACCCTGCGCAGGGTCAACCGTCTCCCCGAAGCGGTCACCATGTATGAGCAACTCATCAAGCTCAAGGACGACAATCCCGATTATTTCTTTGAATTGGGGCTGACCTACGCCGCCGTCAATCGCCAAGAGGAAGCCCGAAAGGTTTATGACAAGGTCGTCGAACTCATGAAAACCCGCGACCCAAACGACCCCGTGGTGAAACAACGGTTGGGAGAGGTTCATTCCTACATCGGTCTGGCCGACGTCGCGCTCAAGAAGTATAACGAAGCGATTGAGGTTTTCGACAAGTCGCTCGGCTACCGCCCCGGTTATCCCCGATCGCTCGACGGCAAGGGACGCGCGTATCGGGAATTGGGGCAACTGGCCCAAGCCGAGGATTTTTTCAAGCAGGCGCTGACCGCCGATCCGACCAATCCGGAGTTTTCGCTCAGCTTGGGAGTCCTCTACCACAAATTCAAGAAGGACACGCAAGGCGCGCTCCCCTATTATCTCGACTACTTCAAAAAGGGGGGATCCGATCCCCAAGTCGCCGATTGGATCCGCGAATGCGGCGGCACGCCGCCGGGGCCTTCCTGATTCCCCGCTTCTTGCCTTGAGGGGGACCTTGATTCCGCGAATTCAGTTCTGCGGCGTTTGTTTGTTGGCGACGGTTTGAACCAACATGTCGCCGACCGATTGGCGCTCGTTGGCCTGCAACCACAAACGATACATCCCTTGATCCTGTTCGAGCGTTCGTTGCCGCGCGGCCTCGGCCGCTTCGGCGTTCACCTCGTCGAAAATCGCCCCGCGCGTCCTCTCCAAGAGCCGCTTCAACCCGGGCGGATCGGCGGCAATCAGCGCGTTCAGAATCCGCAACAATTCTTCGTCGGTGAGGTGGGTCAACAATTCGTGAATGGCAATCGAGAGGCCGTTCGCCGCGTTCATGTTCGCGTCGAGTTCCTGAAGAACGACCTCGCGAAGCGTCGCGTGGGGACGGTTCAGTTGTGCGCGCATCCGCAACGCCTCGGCCGGAATCCGCAGGAACCCCGCCATGATTTGCGGATCGTCGGTCGCGCCGAGCGTCGTCGTGATCGGGAGCCGGAGCAGGTCGGAATCGAATCCCGCCTCGAGGGTCGGGATCAAATCGCGGATCGGCTCGGAAAGGGGATCGGCGGCGATGGCGACAGTGGCGGCGTGATAAACCTTGTGGCTCATCGCCTCGTCCGCCTTGAGGCAACAGGTCCGGACCGGCGCCACCGACGGCGGCGGAAGCAGATCCGGCGTGAAGTCGCTCCCGATCGGGTCCGCCCGCTCGATGTCGTCGTCAATCACGGGGGCGCGGTCCAAGAGGAAACTTTGATCGTCGAGGCCGAGACTTTGGCCGTTGATCCCCTTGGCGGCGGCTTGGGTCATCGCGTAGCAACACGGTTCGGCGATCTGGTTCAGGTAAAGTTGCTTCACGTCGGGGTCCATGGGGAGGACGGCCAAATGCTCCAGCCACCACGCGCGGGCTTTTTTCGTGTCGCCCGTCGCGGACGCCATGATTGTCAGGGCGCGCAGGACGCACTCCTTGGCGCCCGGCATCCGGTTGAGAAGCGCGTTGAACACGCCGTCGCGGAAGGGAAACACGCAACCGGGAACGCTCAGCGCCTGCGCGACCAGCTCGATGGATTGCGGCGTCGAGAAATCGAGCGGCGGAAGCGGCGCGGGCGTCGGAGTGGGAGTCGCCGTCGGCGTCGGACTAGCCGGATTCCCGCTTCCCGTCGCTTGGCTCTGGTTTGCCGAGGGATGAAACACGACGATCACGCCAACAGTCAATGCGATGACGCCGACATTAGCAAAAACCGATTTCTCAATCCCGTTTTTCTTCATAGTCCACCCTAACTTTGCGATCCTAGTTTTCTCGAACCCCCGAATCTCAATACTCACTGCGCCGTGTTTTGCGTCTCCGATTTAACTTTGGATCGCTCTTTCCGTTCGGAGTCCATATTTTGCAATTTCGCCATTATAGCATGCCTTTCCTCCAAACTTCTCCAGCATGACTCGTGGCGTTTCGCAGTTTGCGAGGCTAGATCGGCAAATTCATCGGATTCGAACCCGAGGCCGATCAAACTCGAAATCGCTGAGCTTCGCACCGGGGGAGGCTTGGTTTCGTCTTCGGCAACGCTTCGAAAAAATTGCCCCAATTCTCTTGCTTGCTTTAGTCCCTGTTGCGACTGTGGGGAATGATGGAGTGCGCTTCTGGAGACTCCTTCGAGGGTCCGCAAGTAACGCGTGTATTCTGTGTACTTTAACTCTCCTTTGGCATCTTGCTCAGGTGGAATTTTGTTGGCGCGAACTTTCTCCATTGCTTGGGCAACGGCGTCGGGATGACGCGTCGTGATGAGAATAAGGTCCCAGTTTTCCCAAATGCGCTTTGGAACGTCGGGATGTTGCCCGGCGTGGATTTTAAGCATGGAATAAGCGTCCGGTCCAATGGCGCCAGCGACGGCGTAAAGTGACTCGGTCTCAAACTCCGGACTCTTGTCAGGGGCCAGACGGTCGCTTGCCGTCCATGTCCGTTGATCCAGCTGGCCCGAAAGTACGAGGATTCGATTTGCGTCATCTTTCGTCAGATCCTGCGATCCTATCGCCCCAACCGCTTGGAAGATCAGTGATCTGTCAGTCGCTTTTTCCAAAATGTGCATGATGACATTCTTCGTCTTGGGCGATTTTCTCTTGAGAAATCTTTGAGAGATCATGACGACTTTTGCCTGAACCGTGGTGTCCTCTGTTTCCCAACAGGCTTCAATTACGCTTTCGGCAAGTTCGCGATCTGAGGATCGTCCGCTCATGTAGAGATCAAAAAGTTTCGTGCAGGTTTGACCACTGGCGTCCTCTCGTTTGATTGCCTCGACGTATTGCTCAACCTGGTTGCTCAGTTGCTGATCCCCGCCAATGCAGATGGCCAAAAGCGCGACTTGCAGGATAGTGCTCAATAAAAGTTTTCTCATCGTGCGATCTCCTTTCACGAGCCAGCTCACGGATCCTCGGTAACTGTGGCTGGGCAACCAGTTGTCCAAGGTCCTGCCGGACTTCGCCAGCAATTTTCCGGATGGGCCGGGACCTCTGTTGTTGGATTTAAACCGTTCTGTTGCAAAAGATAGGCGAAGTTGCCCTTAACCACGTTATGATCGCCGCTTATTTGATGTATTTGATCGTTAATGGTCTGAATTGTTCCCTCGCAACCAGTAAGAATGCCTTGTCTAGTCGAAGCGAGCGTTGTCTCTAGCAGGGTCAGCACATCACGGGTCGTCGCTTCGCCAAAGAGGAGCTGTGCATAATGACCACTGCCGTAACCGTTCGCCGTTGTATAGGCGCCAAGTGCCTCGTGGAGCTTGAGTGCTTGCAAATACAGGTCTACATGGAAGCATTGAACCGGGGTTGTGTTCGCCACATACCAATTGTAAGGGGCGCCAGCTGGCGATGGGCCGCTTGGCTTGTAGTATTTATTCAGGACCGTCTCTTGGTCTATCTTCAAATCACTGCTCGTGACCCACCAAACCGGATCGTCCGGTCCACCGTCGCCTACCCGCGCCACAACATACGCGCCAGCCTCAAACCAAGTCCCGTAGGCGCCGTCCAACTTGGGTGGGTTGGGGGTAAATATCCATGCTAATTTTGATGCCGTGTCGCGCAAAAGTCCACCTCTCGCTGTCGTCTCTGCGCATGAATATACCAAGTCATCGCTTTCCGGCCAATTGGCGTCATTGTCTTGTCGTGGCTCTGCGGGCGGTGTAAGCGACCAATTCCTTGGCGTGACGTTGACTGTTGCGTCTCCCAGATGAATGGAGAAAGTCCCTTGCAAGGGGCTGTTGATAACCGCGTCGCAGGATACCGTCGTGTCATCGACAATCACCCCGCTCCACGAACTGTCGGAAATCGGTGTGCCGTTGGTCCGGTCGTAATAATTGGATGTCCAAAGAAAACCAAGGAGATATTGGCTCTGAAGCCCGAAAATGGTCGCTGTGAAAGTCGCCGACTTGCCCCGCTCAACCGATGTAGCACTCGCAGTGAAAGTCGTCTTATACAAATTGACATTCGCCATCGCCGAGGTGCTCATGTCGTCGTAAGAAAGACAAACCGTCCCGGGAATGATCTGAATCGGAAGGGGATTGGGCGCGTCGTCCCAAGTGGCGGTGAGGGTGTAAACACCGGGGGTCCAGTCTATTTTGCCGCTCCAAGCGACATTGGCGCCGTCGGTGTTGTCCTGCACCGGTCCGTTGATGGCCGAGCAGTTGTTCTGGGGATCTTCCAAAGTGACTTGATACTGGTCGCGATCGGCGTGACCGTTGGCGATCAAACCGTAGTGGTAGGCCCAGTCGTAAGCGGTCCATCCCTCCGAATCCGCCGGCGGATCAGGGGTGAACGCAACGAAAATGGGGGCGCTGGTTCCGCTCGGAATGTAATACACGTGGCTGTAGTCGGGGTGGTAGGAAATCTCGCCGGAAATCGGGTCTCCCTTAAAGGTCGAGGGACAAACCAGCGGCGGGCAACCGCATCCGCCGCAACCGCACAGCGCGAGCGGCAGGAGCCAGAAGAATCGGCGGAGAATGAGATACGTTTGCGTCATGAGTGAGGGGCGCGGCTATGCCGTGCGCAAACCATTCTGGGGGGGGGATAACTGTTCCGTTCACAAAATTTCCCACGAAGAATTTTTCACTCGAACGCTCCATCCCTACGCCGCGATTCCATCCTTGTCAAGAATTTTCAACGATTCTTCTTTGTCCCTTTCGAATTGTTCCGCCGCTCCCGCGGCTGAGAACGGGTTGTTTACGAAATTTGGCCAATTACAAACAATTGTGGCATGCGCCCCCTCAAGTTTCCGTCCTTGGAAAAGGGGGCGGGAGGCGGGTAAAATCCATCCGATTTCCGCACGAGAACCGAGGCTTGCGACTTGCGCTTTTCATCTTTAATCCTTCCTCCTTTATCCTTCATCCTTATCTTGAGTTTTCCCTCGGCCTGTGCCTCCTTCTCAAAACCGGCCGCTCCCTATCCTCATGAATCGGTCCTGTCGGTTTTGGCGGAGATGAAAATTCATCTACGGCAAGACCCCTACCGCGATCCGCCCGGGCAAGATTTGAACGGACGGAACATTTATCGGGTCACGCTGACCCGGATTCAATCACTGGAGCCGCTTGTCGGCGCGGAATACGCCGACGTTTTGGCTTTCGCCCGCGCGGAATGTCTGGAACGCTTGGGACAATGGAAAGAGGCCGGCGAGGCATTTGAGTCGGCGGCGAAAGCGGGGACGAGCCTTTCCCATGAGGCGTCTGATCGGGAGCAATGGGACCGGCGAATCGGGTCCGCGCTTGAGGGAAACAGCGCGCCTCAAACGCTCGACGCCGTCGTCGCGGGATTGGACGATCAGATTGGCGCGCTGTCCAAAATGAGCGAAGACAAGCCTCCTGCTCCTTACGAATCTTTGCTGAAAAGAGAAAAAGAGAGCGTTCTGTCGCGCAAGGCGTCGTTTCTTTTTTCCAATCGCCAAGTCCTTCCGCGCGGAGCCGAGCGCGCCTTGGAATCCGCCCAAAAATTGGCGGACGAGAACGGCGAGAGTTGCCGCCGGGGGGAGAATTTGCTTTTGCTCGGAAAATTCAATGAGGACTTGGCGCGGGATTACGCCTTATCCCGCGACCCGGCGAGGACCGGCTTCGACCTCAATTATTGGTCGCGGTTCATCGAGCGCGCGCGGACCGCCTATCTGAAGGTCGCCCAATCCGACGGCGATCCCTCCAAGCCGGAAGGGCAGGCTCGATTGAGGGCGTTGGATGCTTTTTTCCAGAGGACCGTGCAACAGGCAAGGTAAGGGAGTCTCCCATAGCTGGGGAAGCTCATTTCAATGAGGAATAATCCTCTCGTTTCATTGGTAGCTTGCCCCAAGTTCCCTCGATTCGCCTTGTTTGATCGCCGGTTAGATGAAATTTCAAGGCCAGACTGAATTCTTCAAAAGCATGGGGACATCGCTCCGGCCATTCGACAAGGAGGATGGAATCGGGACCAACGCATTCCTCCACTCCCATCGTCTCCAGATCGCGCGAGCTCTCCAATCGGTAAAAATCGAGATGATGAATCGTCAATCCCTTTCGCGCGGGATAAGACCGCAGAAGGATGTAGCTGGGGCTGACAAGCGGTTCGTCCACGCCAAGCGCCGCACCCAGTGCGTTGGCAAAACACGTTTTGCCCGCCCCCAGTTCGCCGCTCAAAAGAATTATTTCCCCGCCGCGCAGATTATCGGCCACCTTTTTCGCAAGTTTTTGCGTTTCTCGGGGAAAATGGGTCTCAACAACCCAATCCAACGACGCGAAGTTGTGCGGGGTGGAGGATTTTTCGGTCATTGATGAGTTTCCCGATGGCAAACAGAGCTGTTGATAGTTGTGTGAAGGATCGGTTTCATTTGCTTTGGGTTTGGTCTTGAAGGACTCATAAATCCTTGTCTTTTAAGGACTTATCACTTCGATTTTTTGGCGCTTGGACGGAAATTACCTTGTGGATAAACCTGTGTGTAAGTTTTGCGTTTTTCCTTCCAGTTGTTCTTGCCCAAGGATTCCCTTAGATGATTGATTTTTTTATACATTACGCTTCTTCCACAGTTGTTCACACCAAATCCTCATAAACTCCAATTCGACATGCTTATTTTTCCCCAACCTTCTCTTCTTTCGTCCGTCTGTGAGTGAATTTTGGAAATCGGATCCTTCCTTTTTTTATTCTCTTCGCTTGATAAAATTTCACTTGGCCTAATTTTTCACAAATTCACAGTCTCTATGATGGAGTCTTTACATATTATTGGATTAAAGTATAAGAGAAATCATGGCTTCTCTCCAACGAACAAAGGGACCGACTCCACGAGCACGAAGACGACGCGCCGAAGACCAAAAGAAGGGTTTCATTGCCGGCTTTCTTGGTTTTCTATCGGGATTGTTTCGCCTGATTCTGGCGACGACCCTCTTTTTTGCCGTCCTCGTCGTCGCAAGCTACTACGTCATCGGTTACTTCATCAAGGGGCAGGAAATTCCCGCTCCCGACGTCAAAGCAAGGTCGGTGACCGAAGCGCTCGACATCATGAAGAAATGGAACCTCACGTTGAGCATGGAACGGGAGGAACCGAGCGACGCCGTGGCTCAGGGGGAAATAATTCGGCAGGATCCCCAGCCGGGAGCGATGATTAAATCGCGTAGCCCGATTCGGGTGATCGTCAGCAGCGGACCCAAGCATCTTCCCTTGCCCGCCGAACTAACCGCCATCAATCGCCGCGAAACGGGAATTCGGCTGAGAGAAATGGGATTGCGCGTGGGAAACGTCGCTTATGTCACGGTTCCGGGACAAGCCAACGAAACCGTCTTGGCGCTTGATCCTCCCGTGGGAACGGGCGTCCCGCCCGGTTCCGCCGTCAATCTTCTGGTCGCCTCCGACCTTCCCAATCGCCAAACTTCCGTTCCCGATCTTTATGGTCTGACGCTCGAATTGGCGAAGGCCGAACTGCAAAAATGCGGGTTGAGTTTGGTCGAAGTGAAGGAAGAAGCGGCCAACGGCGTCGAACCGGGGACCATCCATTGGCAAAAGCCGGAAGCCGGGACGCCGATCACGCCGGGGGTGGAAGTTCACGTCGGCATCGCGCCGACAAATCCATCTCCTTAGGATAGGATGTGGCAAAGGAGTCGGGTGTGAGTTTAGTCATGATATTGTGTCGCGCCTTGCATGTTCCCAACAAAGCCGGTTACCACCAAGTCACCAAGACACGAAGAAGAAGCCACGGATTGCACGGATGCCACGGATATAAAAACGGATATAAAAGATGACTTGTCATATTTGATCTTCTCTTCTGTGTGTCTTGGTGACTTGGTGGTGAAAAAAACACCGGGACTCAAAATGTCTCCATCACACTTCGCAAAATCTCGTCTATCCCCTTCGGCTTTTTCCATTCAATCACCGACCGCAACTTGATCAAATCCGGAACGCGGCGGCTCATGTCCTCGAAATCGGGACCGAACGCCTTCTCAAACGGCACGAACCGGATTTCGGAAGGGCTCCCGGTCAGCGCGACGACCTTGCGCGCCAAATCCAGAATGCTGATTTCCTGATCGCTTCCGATGTTGAAAACCTCTCCCGCCGAGCGAGGATGCTCCATCAGTTCAATCACGGCGCGGACGACGTCGGCGACATGCGTGAAACAGCGCGTCTGCGTTCCGTCGCCATAGACGGTGATCGCCTCCCCCTTGCGCGCTTGGGCGAGGAATCTTGGGACGACCATGCCGTAGCGTCCGGTCTGGCGCGGGCCGACGGTGTTGAAAAACCGCCCGATCACCGTCGGAAGTTTTTGCTCCTTCCAATAGGCCAGCGCGAGAAATTCGTCTATCGCCTTGCTACAGGCGTAGGCCCAGCGCGGACAGGTCGTCGGACCGAGAAGCAGGTCGTCGGCTTCGGCCAACGGGATTTTCACCCCCTTGCCGTAAACCTCCGAGGTCGAGGCGAGAAAAACTTTTTTCTTGTGCCGCGCCGCCGATTCCAAAACCACTTCGGCGCCGCGGATGTTGGTTTCGATGGTGTGGATCGGATGTTCAAAAACAAGCTGAACGCCGACGGCGGCGGCAAGGTGAAACACGCCGTCGGCGCGCGCGATCAGTCCGTCCATCACCTTGGCGTCGGTGACGTTCGCAATCGTGTGGCCGAATCGTTTGTCGCCGATGATCCCTTGCAGATTATTGAGGGTGCCCGTGGAGAGGTCGTCTAGGACGTGGACGGAATCGCCGCGGCAAAGCAAGGCTTCCGCCAAATGGGAACCGATAAATCCCGCGCCGCCGGTGATGAGGTAGCTGGACATAACGTTTGAAACCCGCTGTTTGATTCTCAGACAGGCAGATGTCGGCTCAGTCACCCTCAAACGCTTTGGAGAGACAAGCTCGAACCGCCGCCCAATCCCGTTCGCTCAGACGACCGATCCGCTGAACTTCGGATTGCAAGACAGTCTGCAAATAGGATCGAAAGGCCGAGGCCCGACGCAACCCGACAGCATGCCAATTTTCGAGCAAACAATCCATTGGGGTAGCGGCGGCGGCAAGATTGCTCGTCAAAAGTCCAACAATAACGTCAGGCCGATGCGATTGGTAAGCGCGACTTGAGACAACGACGACGGGGCGACGCTTGGTGACGCGCGCGCCCGCGAACTCCACGGTCCCCACGTCGCCGGGTTCAAGAGGGAGAGGATTGCTCATCCGTTTCCATCAAGCTGATCGCCCGGTTCCTGCAATGAACGCCGAAGTCGCGGATGTCCTCTTCGCTCCACTCCTCGCTGTAATCCACGACGGACTCCGGGGGGATGCTTTGCAGAAGTTTCGAGGCCAGCTCGAAACGCTCGGGCGCGGCCAGTTTTTTCATGGCTTGATCGTAAAGCTGTTCGGCGCCTTGATTCATGCGGCCTTTCCCTTTTCCACAAAGCTATTCTTTCACAAATTCCGCGAACGGCGCAATCGCCAATCAGCGCAAATGCTTTGAGGGATTTCCCGCCGGCTTCAAGTAGCCCATGTAATCCAGCCACTCGCCGAATCGGTCAATCCATCCGTCCACGGGCAAATTCTGCTTCTTCATCCCGAAGCCGTGGCCTCCCTTGGCGTAGATGTGCAATTCGACGGGACGGTGCGCCGCCTTCCAGCGCGAGGCGATTCCGATGCTCGATCCGGCGAGAGGATCGTCGTTGGCGGCTAGAACGAAAAGCGGCGGCGCGTCGGGCGTGACCGGTTTTTCGGATAAAATGCCGCCATAGATCGGAGCCGCGAAATTGGGCCGGCTCTCCGCGTCGCTTTCCAGCACGACGCCGGTCGTCACCCCTCCCCCCGCCGAGAATCCCATGATCCCGATTCGGTCGGGCGCGATCTTCCACTCGGCGGCGCGGCTCCGGACGAGTTTGATCGCCTGTTTGCCATCGGCGACCGCGAGGGGCACGACCCGCATCGTTTCCGGATCGTCTTTCAGTCCCGCGTATTTGTCCGTCTCCTCCGCTTTGGCGATTCCCGCCATCAGCGCCGACATCCCCTTGCGCAAGTCCTCCTCCGTGACGCCGGTGTCGGCCAGACGGTATTTCAGGACAAACGCCGCGACGCCGCGCTCGTTGAGCCACCGCGCGACCTGAACGCCCTCATGCTCGTAGGCGAGAATCCTGAATCCGCCGCCGGGGCAGATGATGATCGCGGTTCCGTTGGCCTTGGCGGGATCGGGAAGAAACGGAGTCAGCGTCGGCTCGACGACGTTGTGAATGACCTTCTCGTGGTTGAGCAGAATCTCGGATTCGGTCCGCTTTCCGATCCAGTCCTCGGAACCCGGAGGGGGGCCGGGCCAGATGCGGATTGCGGGACTTTGCGCCACGGTGACTGCCGGGATCCCCCAAGCGGCGATGATCGAAAAAATGACGGCGATTCCGGAAAGATGAGCGGTTCGCATTGATGAATCCCCTTCCTGCTTGAATTCCGGTTGATTTTTGAGCAAGAGCAAGAGTAAGAGCAAGTGCAAGTATGATTTTCGCGGTGGGATACGAATGAACATTTTGATTATTGGCGGAGGAGGAAGGGAACACGCGCTGGCGTGGAAGATCAGGCAAAGTCCGCTTTGCGGGACGCTTTATTGCGCGCCGGGGAATCCGGGAATCGCGGAATTGGCGGAGTGCCTAGACCTTGATCTTAAGCCGCCCTACGGTTCGCTTTTGGATTGGTGCAAAAAGGAAAAAATTGATTTGGTCGTCGTCGGACCGGAAGACCCGCTCGCGCACGGGATCGTGGACGCGCTGGCCGGAGCGGGGATCGAGGCGTTCGGGCCGCGCGCGGCAGGCGCCAAGATCGAAGCCTCCAAAAAATTCGCCAAGGAGATCATGGCGTCGGCGGGGATTCCGACCGCATCGGCAAAAACTTTCGCCTCTTCGGCGGAAGCCATCGCGCATCTCGACCATTTTTCGCCCCCTTATGTCATCAAGGCCGACGGACTCGCGGCGGGCAAGGGAGTGACGGTCGCCGCGACGCGCGAGGAGGCGGTCGGCGCGATTCGCTCCGCGCTGGACGAAAAAGTTTTCGGGTCCGCCGGAAGCGAAGTCTTGATCGAGGAATATCTGCAGGGGTTTGAAGCGAGCCTTTTGGCCTTCACCGACGGCCGGACCGTCCGCGCGATGGACTCGGCGGAGGATCACAAACCGCTCTTGGACGGCGACAAGGGACCGAACACCGGCGGCATGGGAACGATCTCCCCTTCGCGCATGACGGAAGCGCACCGACGGGAAGCCATTGTCAAAATTCTTGAGCCGTGCGTCACCGAGCTTCGCCGTCGCGGGATTGATTATCGCGGCGTCCTTTACGCCGGCCTGATGGTCACGCGCGAAGGACCAAAGGTGATCGAATTCAACTGCCGGTTCGGCGATCCCGAAACGCAGGTGCTTTTGCCGCGTCTTGAGAATGATCTGGTCGAGGTCATGCTCGCCTGCGTTCGCGGGACGCTGGATCAAATCCAACTCCGCTGGCGATCCGAGGCGTGCGTCTGCGTCGTCGCGGCGTCGGGGGGATACCCCGGCTCCTATGAAAAAGGTAAAATCATCGAAGGCTTGGACGCGGGCGATGTGGCACAGCCGCCCTCGGCTGAGAAGGAAAAGGCAACGGAACCCATCGTCTTCCACGCAGGGACGGCCAAAGATGCGCAGGGGCGGATTGTCACCTCCGGCGGTCGCGTCCTCGGCGTGACGAGCTTGGGAAAAGATTTGCCCTCCGCCCGCGCCCATGCCTATGCGCGATTGAGCCAAATTCATTTCGAGGGGATGCAATATCGGAAGGATATTGGGAACCGCCCAGCTCGCGCGATCTCCTAGTCAGGGTTCAATTCCGATCAGCACGAGAGGAACGGCTGGTACACCTCGTCCTTGGCGAACGACATTATAAAATTCTCCCTCGTAGTAGGCGACTCCGGAACTCATCTGGCTTTGGAGGGACTTCATGGGGAGGATTTCAATCCCCACATCAATTCGATCCCCAACGTAAAATGCGAGGTGCTTGACGAAGAGATCGTAAGCGACGAACGCGTATTTGCCGAACTGAACCTCAACTGCCACGCGATCTTTGACGATATCCGTCTGGTTATAACTGAAGATCGGGGATTCGCCAGCGGCCTCGATTTCGCGCTTTTGTTCTTCGGCGGACATCGTGAGCGTTTTACGAATGAGCTTCTCACCTCGCGTAACCCAATAGCTCACACGGCTCTCTTCCCAAGACTTTTCCCGAAGCAAGTGTTTGAACGAGGCGTTCATGTCGATCGGACTGAACAAGAGCTTCCCTCTCATGGTTTTTTCCTTGGAAACCTTCGTGCGGCACTTGTTCGCATCCACTTGAGAAATGACAAATTGAATCTCCCGCCAAAGATTGGGCTTGTGAACAAGAAGGAATTCGAGTCCGTTCAAATGCGAATACGTCTCCGCAATTTTCATCGGTGGCTTCTTCTCCCGTATTTCACTCTCTTCTCGAGCATCGTCATTTGTCCGGTTTTCTTCCAAGGGGCGACGGTAAGACTATTTCCCGCTTCAATGGGGTCATAAACAGGTCTGTCCATCGGCCGGGTTCGCAAAGTCCCTTCAATCTCTTGTCGAATTCTGTCGCGAGCAATTTGAACGTATTTGGGGACCGTCTCCGCCCCAACGCCCCGTCGCGCATGACGAATGGCCGCAACGACGGCGGTTCCCGTGCCTAGGAATGGGTCCAAAACCCAATCACCCTCATTCGTCAGGGAAAGCACCAATCGCTCGATTAGCTCCACTGGAAACTGGCAGGGATGGATTGTTTTCTCGACATGGTTGCTTTTTACATTTGGAATGACCCAAAGGTCGCCGGGATTTTTGCCGAGAGGATTGCAGGAATACTGACCGGCCTTCGGCCCTTTGAAATATTTCTTGCCGGGGTATTTTTGAGGGACGCGCACGGCATCGAGATCGAAAACGTAATCATCCGACTTTGTGAACCAGACGATTGTTTCATACCGTCCCGAAAAGCGTTGGCTACAGTGAAGTCCATGCTCAAAATGCCAAATGATGCGATTGCGCATCTTGAGGCCAAGCCCCGAAAATATGGGATAGAGCACGGTGTCCAGAGGGATGATGGATCCCTCGTCAACGTAATTGCCCACCTGCCAGCAGATGCTTCCTCGATGCGACAAAACGCGCGCACACTCGGTGATGACCTGTTCTTGCTGACGCAGGTAAAGATCTAGGTGGAGCTTCTTTTCGTATTCTTTGCCGATATTGTAGGGAGGCGAGGTGACGACAAGCCGGATTGATTCGGACGGAATCGTCCTCAGAAGATCGAGACAATCTCCTGCATAGACGACGGCATGATTTGAGAGCGCAAATTCATCTGAAATCTTGCGGTTCCCGTTGAACATGGCCAAATGGCGCGACTTCATTCTTGTCTTCTTACCTCATCATACGTGGAAAACCCACCCGTGTCTTATCTCATTTTGTCCGAAATCTTAAAAGTCAAAAATAAGGGCGTTTCGGTTCGGCGCGAAGTCCCCGACGCTTGAATCGGCTCCGAACTCGGCTTAAGATGAAATTGACCAATTGCGAACAACTACGGGCAAAACGCCCGAGAAAATTTGCCATTCGCAATTCTCAATTCCATGCCTCTTCAACTTCCCATCTACCTTGACTCCCATGCGACGACCCCTTGCGATCCCCGCGTCGTCGAGGCGATGTTGCCATGCTTCACGAAGAAATTCGGCAACGCGGCCAGCCGGAATCACCCCTTCGGCTGGGAGGCGGAGGCGCTCGTCGAGAATGCCCGAGAGCAAATCGCCAAGCTCATCAACTGCAATCCGAGGGAGATCGTCTTCACTTCGGGCGCGACCGAATCTGACAATTTGGCCATCAAGGGGGTCGCGCATTTCCGGAAATTCGAGGGACAGACACGCGCATCACAGCCGGGGGTGGCTGTGCCACATTCACCCTCGGCGGACCAGTTCCCAAATTTTCACGCCCCCAATGGCAAACACATCATAACCAGCGTGATCGAGCACAAGGCGGTGCTCGATACCTGCAAGCGGTTGGAGAAGGAAGGTTTCCGCGTCACCTATTTGCCCGTCGGCAAGGATGGGCGCGTCCAGTCCGCGGACGTGGAGAAAGTCCTTTGCGCCGACACGATCCTCGTCAGCGTGATGTTTGCCAACAACGAAATCGGAACGATTCAGCCGATCGCGGAGATCGGCGCGCTCTGCAAACGCAAAGGGGTCTTCTTTCATTGCGACGCGGTTCAGGCGCTGGCCTATCTCCCCTGCGACGTTCAGGCTTTGGGGATTGATCTGCTCTCGATCTCCGGCCACAAAATGTATGGTCCGAAGGGGGTCGGCGCGCTTTACGTCCGGCGGCGCGATCCGCGCATCCGGCTCGAGCCGATGATGGACGGCGGCGGACACGAGCGCGGCATTCGATCCGGCACGCTGAACGTCCCCGGCATCGTCGGGCTGGGTAAGGCGGCGGAGATCGTCTTGCAGGAACGGGAGCAAGACGCCGAACGGATCAAACAACTCCGCGACCGGCTTTTACAAAAAATCACAACCGCGCTTCCCGACACGGTCATCAACGGCTCGATGGAGCATCGTTTGCCGAACAACCTGAACGTCTCTTTTCCCGGCGTGGACGGCGAGGCGCTGTTGTCGGGGATGAGCGGCGTCGCCGTATCGTCCGGTTCGGCCTGCATGTCGGCGACGCTGGAGCCTTCCTACGTCTTGGCCGCGTTGGGGGCAAGCGAGGCTGTCGCCCATTCCTCCATCCGGTTCGGGTTGCATCGGTTCACGACCGAGGAGGATATAGATTACACCGCCGAGTTGTGCGTTCGGACGGTTCAGCGTTTGAGGAAAGAATCGCCGATGTTGGTTCGAGTTGGAGACACGGATCAAGGCGATTGCCGAACGGCGAAGGCAATCAATCGCGGAGAATCGGACCGAAGGGGAGAACCGTCGTAATCCCCGAATTGTTTTTCCAACCGCAGGCCCGCCGATTCAAACATCCGCGCAAGCTCCTCCACCGAATAGACGCGGACCGATTCGGTCCACTCGACCGATTCTCCGGACGCATCGCTCCACTGGACCCGCTTCCGGATCCGTTGCGCCGCCGGATCGAATCGCCGCCGTTCCAGAACGCGGATGCCGTTGCGCAAAATTTTCTCCGAGGCGTCGGTCAAATACGTTTCCAAGTGCCCCCGGTTGATGTGATCCAGAACGAAAATGCCGGAAGGTTTGAGCGTTCGCGCGATCTCGCCGATGACGCGCGCGTTCTCGGCGTCCGAATCGAAATAGCCGAAACTGGTGAAGAGATTGACGACGACATCCCAGCACGCGGAATGAAACGGCAGGTGACGCATGTCCCCTTCGATCAAGCCGTGGCGATGGGGCAGTCCGTCGCTGGACGTGCGGGCCATGGAACGGCAGTAATGACGCGCCTGCGAGAGCAACGCGCGCGAAAGATCAAGTCCGACCCCCCAGCCTAGCAACGGAACCAACTGACCCAAATGCCGCCCGGGACCGCAACAGAGATCGAGGAGGCGGACTCCCGGCTTTAACTTGAGAGTCGAGCGGAGAAATTCCACCGCGCGCGCGGCGTCGGATTCGTCGCGGTGCGCGTAGAGATCGAGATACCCGGCGCCAAACGCCTTGCGATACCAAGCCGAGTCATGCGCCTCGGCGGGGGAAGGGTGGGTGAGCAGTTGGTCCATCTACTCGATCTTGTATTGCTCCATTTTTCGATAGAGCGTCTTTCTTCCGATGCCCAACTGTTTGGCGGTCCGGGCGCGATTGCCGCCGAGCCGGGCCAGCGTGGCGCGAATGATTTCGCGCTCCGCCTCGGCCATCGTCGAGTCGGGACGGATCGGAATGATCCCGCGCGAAGGGTCCCCCTTGCGGATCGGCTCGGGCAGATTGCGCGGCAAAATTTCCTTTCCCGACGACATGACCACTGCGCCCTCGATCACGTTGCGCAGTTGACGGACGTTGCCCGGCCAATCGTATTCCTGCAGGAGCGCCATCGCCTTGGGCGAAAGGCGCAAGCCGACCTTCCCGTTTTGCGCGCTGAATTCCTTGAGGAACGCCGCAGTCAGAAGGGGAACGTCCTCGGCGCGGTCGCGCAACGGCGGCAAATGAATCCCGACGACGTTGAGACGCCAGTAAAGGTCCTCGCGGAATTTTCCCTCGCGGACCAATTCGTCCAGATTGCGGTTGGTCGCGGCGATCACGCGGACGTCCACGCGGATCGTTTCCGTTCCGCCGACGCGCTCGAACGTCTGCTCCTGCAAAGCCCGAAGAAGCTTGACCTGAAAATCGGGGGACGTTTCGGTGATCTCGTCGAGGAAGAGCGTTCCGCCGTCGGCCATTTCAAACCGCCCGGCCTTGGAGCGGATGGCGTGGGTGAACGCCCCTTTTTCATGGCCGAAGAGTTCGCTGTCGAGCAATCCGGCGGCCAGCGCGCCGCAGTTGACCGGCACGAAGGGGAACCGCGCGCGGGGAGAATTGAAATGGATCGCGTGGGCAATCAGTTCCTTGCCGGTTCCGCTTTCGCCTTGAATCAAAACCGTGGCGCGCGTCGGCGCGACCTGCCGAACCGTTTGGAAAACGGCCTCCATCGCCGGCGAGCGGCCGATGATGTTTTGAAAACCGTATCGCTCCTCGACCGCCTTGTGGAGTTCTTCGTTTTCGCGGGCGAGGCTTTGACTGCGCAACGCCCGCTCGATGACCATCCGCAATTCGTCAAGGCGGATCGGCTTGGTTTGATAATCGAACGCTCCCTTGCGCATTGCCTCGACGGCGTTCTCGACCGTCCCGTGCGCCGTGACGACGATCACCTCGATCCCCGGCTCCTTGGCTTTGATTTGCTCCAACAATTGAAGACCGTCCATGCCGGGCAACTTGAGATCGGTGATGATGAGATCGGTTTCGTTCCGGTTGACGTGCTGGAGCGCTTCCTCAGCGGTGGCGGCGAGGGCGACATCGCAAGTCTTTCCCTCCAAACCCCACTTCATCCCCTCGCGGGCGTTCTTCTCGTCCTCGACGATCAAGATTTTCCTTTTGGCGCTCATGATTCGGCGATGCCTTCGGCGGTGGACTTGTCCGGACCTCCCAGCAGGCGGCGCGGCTTCTCGATCAACGGAAGCGAAATCAAAAAGCGCGTTCCCATGCCGGGACGGGAATCCACGTGGATCGTGCCATGATGCTCCGTGACGATTCGATCCGCCACCATCAAACCGAGTCCCGTTCCGCCGGATTTGGTTGTCCAATACGGCTCAAAAATTTTGGCGAGGTTTTCGGGCGAGATGCCCGGACCGTTGTCGGCGACTTCAATCGTCGCCTGATCGCCGGACAGCCGGGTGCGCAGGAGAATGAGACGGCGAAGAGAAGTTGCCTCGGCTTCGGTTTTTTCCTTGGCGGCGGCTTCCAGATGCGCGTCCAAAGCGTTGCGGACCAGATTGCGAAGCGCTTGAAAAATCAGGCTCGCGTCCATGTCCATCGGCGGAAGCTCCGGTTCCAGATCGGTCTTCAATTCGATCTCCGCCTGCTCGCATTCGGGCGCGAACAGCCCCGCCAAATCTTCGATGACGCGATTCAGATATTTTCGCTCGATGATCGGGCTTTGGGGACGCGCGGCCTGAATGAACTCATTGATGATGTGTGTCAGCCGCCCGGTCTCCTCCAGGATGACCTTGGCCGCTTTTTCGACCCGCGCATGATCCGCGATTTGCGTTTCATTTTCCGCCTCCTGAATTTCCTGCAAGAGAAGTTGGGCGTGGATGTGAAGCGAATTGAGCGGATTTTTGATTTCATGCGCGACGCCGCTGGTCAGGAGCGAGAGGGACGCCAATCGCTGGAACCGCGCCTGCTCCTCCATGCGCCGCCGATGCTCGGTGACGTCGCTCAAGATGAAAACCCATCGCGTTTCGCCGCCGGAGGATGCCTCCTCCTTTTCGTCCTCCGCGCGAATCGGAATCGCCGTCAAGGCCAAGACGCGCTCTCCCGCCGACCCGAACGGACATTCGTAATTTTCAATCGGTCTCGGGTGGCGGCGCATTGCGACAAAAAGATCGCGCATTTCTCCGGGGGGACATCGCTCGGCCAAATCCTCCCCCAAAATCGGCTTGCGCTGGGAGCCCTCGATCATCCGACGCGCGACGCGATTGGCGTAGATGACGCGCAACCGCTCGTCGGTGACGACGATTCCCTCGGTCAGATGATCGAAGATCGCCTCGAAGAAATGCTTGCGCGAAAGTAGCTCGGCCAGATAGTCGCGGATTTGGCGCGGATCAATTTTGCCGAGCTTGGAAAGGAATTTGTCTTCGAAACTGCCGGTTTTCGGACTCATTTCACACCCGCCGCGCCATTTTGAAGAATGCGCGGGCATTTGTCCAATATTCACAAGGCGAAAATCGCGGGCGCCATTCAAAAATTGGGGCACTGATCCGCACTCTCCCGCCTCTACTCCACTTCTTGACGCGCTTCCCATCTCTTCGAAGGGGGAAATCCTGACGGCGGAACAGCAGTCAAAACGATACGCTTGCCCAGTGGAGTGAAAAGTTCATGAAGACCAAAGTCAAAAGTGAGATGGGCGACGATCTGCCTCCCGAATACGACGTGAGCAAATTGCTCAAGAGCGGAATTCGGGGCAAATACGCAAAGCGAAGCCGAACCGGAAGCCAATCGGCCCTATTTTGAATCTTCCGCGTAGTATTGCCTTCGTTTGCGCTTGAGAAACTCGACCGACCGTTTCAATTCGTCCAACCCGTTCATGCCGTCCTCGACGGAAATCCAACCCGAATAGCCGACGGACGCCAGAATCCTGAAAATCGCATCGTAGTCGTTCATCCCTTTGCCGGTTTCGCCGTGTTTGAGTTTGTCGGAGTAGCCGATGGTTCCGTCGGCCTTGCGGAGATCGTCGAGCGTCGCGCCGGGGACCAGATAGCGGTCGGAGGCGTGCATCGTGACGACGCGATGCTTGACCTTTTCCAAGAACTTGATCGGATCATACCCGCCGACAACCGCGTTGGAGGGGTCGTATTGGACGCCGAACATCGGCGACTCGATCCGGGCGATAATCTCCAAGAAAATGTCCTCCGGCTGGGCGAACTCCGGATATTTCCAGTTGCCGTCCTTGTAGTGGTTTTCCATGCAGAGGGTCACGCCTTGGCGTTCGGCGTATTCGAGCGAGCGTTGAATCCCCTCGACCGTCCGCTCGATTCCCTCTTCGCGCGTCATGCCGGGGAAGGCTTGTCCGCTGAGCGTCCGGCAAAACCGGATGCCGAGCGCGATGCAGGCGTCCATCGCTTTTTTTTGGCGTTCGACTTGGCGGTCGCGCTCGTCGGGATCGGGATGGGTGAAATCGGGAGAGAAGCAAAGCATGGAGGAGGTTTGTCCGGTCTCGCGCATCGTTCGGCGCACCGGCGCGATTCCGTCCTCATCCAGATTGAGAAAAAATCCGTCGTAATGCTCGACCCCTTCGCCCCCCAGCGTCGCCGCGTCACGGAGCCATTCGAGATAATCCATCTTCCGCGAGCAAAGCTCGTCGAAGTAGCATTTGGGGAAGACGCTGATTTTGGGGTGGGGTTTGGACATGATGGCATCTCCTTGAAAAGTGGCATGGGGCGCCGTAACGCATCCATGTCAGGATTGAGCCGGAGTTTAGTGGATGGCGAAAAAGAAAAAAAGCGCGAAGCTTGGAGTTCGCCGCTCCATTCCGGAACGTGGGCGAGAAATGACGCGGAATCATGAGGAGGAAGTCGCCCCGGTCTATTCACTCTACGTAAACATCATCCTCAAAATGTGGCACAGCCGCCCCCGGCTGTGCCATGATCCACACGGCACATCACGATGACCTCCGCCATTCACATCGAAATCGCCGGGTGCGCGTTCAACGTCTCCGATTCCGAAGCGATGGCCGGGACGCTCGTTCGCGCCGGTTATCAAATCGCGCCGACGCCCGCCGACGCCGATCTTGTGATCCTCAATACCTGCACGGTGAAGGACAAGACGTTCCGCGAATTTCGGAAGCGTCTGGAAAAAATTCGGCAATCCCCGAACGGCGAAGCGACGCCGCGCGTCATCGTCGCCGGATGTATTCCCAAGTCGCACGCGGGAGCCGATTTTTTGCGCGATGTTTCGACGCTCGGTCCCGACGCCGTCGGTCGCGTGGATGAAGTCGCGCGCGAAACCTTGCGCGGCCACGTAGTCCATCTGCTCAACGGCGGTCACGGGACCGGACGCTCCAATCTCCCCGTTCTGCGGCGCAATCCGGTCGTGGAGATTCTTCCCATCGCGCGCGGATGCCGGAGCGTCTGCGCGTTCTGCCAGACCCGTCTGGCGCGGGGTCGGCTCGCTTCGTTTCCGCCCGAAGAAATTCTTGCCCAAGCGCGGCGCGCCCTCGCCGAAGGGGTCCGCGAATTTTGGGTCACGGCGCAGGACGCCGGAGCCTACGGCGAGGACAGCGGTTATCCATTGCCCCGCCTGCTGGAACGGCTTCTTGAATTGGAGGGCAATTTCAAAGTCCGGCTCGGCATGAGCAGTCCGCAATGGATCGCCCGGCGGCTGGAGGAATACCTCCGGCTTTTTGAGCATCCGAAAATGTTCCGGTTTCTGCACGTCCCGATTCAATCGGGATCGGATCGGGTTCTGCGCGAGATGAAACGGGAGGGAGATGTCGCGCAGTTCGCCTTGATTCACGATGAATTTATCCGGCGATACTCGGATGGATGTTTCGTCACCGATCTCATCGTCGGCTATCCCACCGAATCGGAGGAAGATTTCGAGCAAACATTAAATCTGGTGGAACACCTGAACTTGGGATTCGTGAATATTTCCAAATTCAGTCCGCGCCCCGGAACATCGGCGGCTCAATTAAAGCCGCTTCCCTCCGCCGTCATTTCTCGCCGATCCAGAATCCTCAGCGAACAAGTCCGCCGCGTCGCCGCCCGTTCCCTCGCCGCCTATCGCGGTCGCCGGTTTACGGTCCTGATCGAACAAATCCTGCGCAACGGGATGAATCTCGGTCGAACGCGGGATTATCGTCCGGTTATTGTTGATGGGAAATTCGCTTTGGGCGACGAAATTGACGTTGAGATCACCGCGCACGAAGATTTCCATTTGATGGGTGAGGAACATGAATAACGGACGAGCGCGATCGGGACGTATTGCAAGGACTATGATTTGTTGCTTGGTTGTGTGTCAGCTCGGCGGGTGTGTGCTGGCCTCACGCTGTCCGTGGAGCAACCGGCCCCTGTGGAGAACCAGACTACCGAAAAACAAGTCTTTCCGTGGAGCCGTTTTCATCTTGGAGGAGATGCCCGCTTCGGAGTTTGCTTTTCTCCTTGCCGAGCGCTACCCACAGAGTTTTGTCGTGGCAATGCCAAGAGAGAAAAAGAATGGAGGATTTGCATCCAATTTATGGAATGAAACCGATGTTCCATTTGTCGATATCCGCGACATCCATACGGAAGGCATTCCTCTACCACGCTGTCTAATTTTCCATGAAATGCAAATGACGGCTGACGACCACCCCCCCGCTCCGTTGCCGGATGCACCCATCATCCGGCTATCTTGGGTGGTTAATGATCTTAATATCCCACCACCCGGCCTGTTCAAAGGAAGTGTAAGAGCGTTCCTCGGAGTTCCCACGTACCTAACTGGGGGATTTCTATGGCCTCCGCCGATTCCGAGATCGGTGGTGCCGACCGAGCAGAGCAAGGTGCGCAGACAACAACAATTGAACGTCTCGTCCGATCCGGCATCGGCCAAAACCTTTTTCGCTCGGCAGAGCGCGGAATGGGAATTTGGTTATGGATTCCTATGGCGGCTCCCCGTGTGTTTATTCAGTTGGGATGAACCCAAATTGATTGGCTGGTCGGATCCGGGATATTCCCCGGGTGGATGGGCAGACTGCCTCGAACAAATGTTTCGCGACGATGAGATATCGAGATATCTGGAATCATGCACGGATGAAGGAATAACCAGACGGACAAGTTGGTTTCAGGAACACTATGCCAAGATCGGCTATGGGTTGGAACGATTGCCCAAGGAGAACAACTATACGATACGTAGCGCCTATGGTTTCAAAGATTCCCACAATCCTAACGCTCTCCTAATTTGGAGAGAATTTACGGATGGCGCAAATCAGCTTGTCCGAATCCGTTGATCGCCCGTTTTCCTTGCCGCTGTTTGGATCACCGATCAAGACCCGAATCTTCATCCGTGTCATCCGTGTTGTTCCGTGTCCCATCCATCTTGGACACGGATTGCACGGAAGAACACGGATTTTCAAAGGCACAATCCCCACAGCCCAATGATGAGATAAGACCCGATCATCTCGCCAAGTAGAACCAAGATCATCGCGGGAAAGAGGATGCCGGTCGCGGATTGAGTCGAGCGGATCGCCGCCGATCTGTAGGCCATGCCGCACGCGACCGCCGGAAGAAGCAGGCCGATGAAATAACGGAGGGTGAGGAAAATGAGATTGCTCAGAATCGCGCGGTCGAGAAATCCCTCCGCGCCGAAGGGATCGCTTCGGACGCCGATCGTCATCGAAAGCCAAACGGACAAGGCTTTGAAAACAATCGCAAAGGCGAAGGCGAGGCACGAACCCTTGAGCCATCGGATCGCCAGACCCGGAATGACCAAATACCAATGGCCGATCAACATGGCCATCGTCACCGAACCCAAGAGCAGACCCGAACTCGAGATGCCGACAGCCAGCGACAGGAACAGTTGGGGAACGGTGGTTCCCAATTCCTCCGGGACTTCAGCTTGGGCCGCGGGATGACCCAGCGCCCAATAATGCCGCGCCATGAGGAGGCTCGTCGCGAGAACGAGCGCGACCTGAAAAAAGAGGGCGATCAGTATTAGAATCCTTTGGAATCCCTCGCGGGGATAATTCAGCGCGACAAAATAGGCAAACCAGAATCCGATCGCGCTCCAACCGGCCGCTCGGACGGCGGAGAACAAATCTCCCTCGTCCGAAGGCAAAAACCGCCGAAGCCCCAGCATGGCGAACAGCAGGGAGAAGAAAATCGAGGTGGAGATCGTCTTGCCGAATCCCGGTCCGAGCGCGGAGCGCGGAATGAAAAGGTGAACCGCCCCCATGCCGAGGCCGATTTCCAAGAGGGTCAGATAAAGCACGAGCGACAAATCAATATCTCCGGCGACGGACAAACCCCGCTCATCGTAATCAGAAGCAAAAGGTTTATCGAGGTTTTAGTGCGGCTCGCGTTTTCGAGGAAGCCCCACAAATTGGCGGAATTTCGCTTCCGAAGGCAAATTCCCAAAAAACAAAATGATCCAATACGGCTCGGTCGAGAACCGCATTCGGTTCCCTTCGCATCCGTCAATAAAGAGAACCGCGATCAACACCCAAAGAATGCAGGCGAGAAGAAACGCCGCCGTTCGCGCTTCGGTCGGATCACTTTTCCATGAACGAAAAATTTTGAAGACCGTCGCCGCGAGGACCAGCGGAAAGAGAAAAACGAAACCGGAAATTCCGGCGGGCCAAAGTTCCGGGGGAGGAACCCCGTCGCTTCGCAGGCGGAGAGTTTCGGGAACCCGAAAATCCTGAAGGACAACCGTGTTGTAGAGCGTCACCCAAAGGACGGCCATCGGTCCGAGCTCGTCTTGGATGGCGTAATCTCCCTTGTATGGATTGAGCGCCGTGGAGCGCGTGAAGCTCCAGTAATTGCGGCTCGCTTTTCGAGCGATCTGCATGGGGTCGTTCTCAAGGGAACGGAGACTTTCCTTCTGCCGCCATCGGGATTCGAGGATGAATGAATAATGGTTCCAGTTGATCGTTCCGTCGCTCTTGCTTCGGCGCGTCACGGCGGGGACAGAGGGGAATTGGGCGGGAAGCCCGGCGGAATCGAAATGCGGAATCGGGGGGAGACTCAAGCCCTGCGAGAAATTCAACCCCTGCCAGCTTGAGTAGGAAAAAACTCCGAAGAGGGCGAGGTTCTTGATCGGCCAGAGAAGCAGAACCAGCGACGTGATCGCAAAACTTTGGTGGAGCTTTCGGCGGCAGTCGCCGTCTCCCATCGCGGCGGTCGCGCCAACCTTCAAGATCCAACCAAGCATGGCGATAGCCCAGACAAAATGGAAAAGACTGCGCGTGTAAACCAGAACCGCAAATAAGGCGCAAACGAGCGCGTAATCGCGCGGGCTTCCACTTTGAAAAAAACGCCGGACCCACAGGGCGAGCAGAGAGAAAATCACGAATTCGTGAAAAGTGTAGAAGTAGTGATAACCGACGCAATAGAGAACGGGATGCAGGACGATCAGAGTAAGGCAGACTCGCGCGGGGAGACGATGCGGAATGAATTCGCGGATGAAGCGAGCCAGAGCCGCGACGGCCCACGCGCCGAGAAGGAAGTGTAGCGTCCAAAGGGTGACTTCGGCCTTTAACCCCGTGAACAGTTGCAGTTTCAGCGCCAAACCAAGGACGAAGTTCAGCGCGGGGGGCTGGGAATGAAGATTCCAGAGCGATTGCGCGAAGGATCGCTTCAATAGGTCTTGGCTCAAAAGTTGATAGAACCCGTAGGGAATTTGCATTCTGTAGCCAAGGATCGGAACCGCGCAGAAAATCATCGCGTAAACCAGCACGGGAAAAAATTTGGGGAAGGTCGGAACCGGACGCGAAAGAAAACCGGAATTTTCCGCAAGCGAGCGCCGGGCGGACTGAACGAATCGAATCATTCCGTCGCCGATTTTGCGTTGGCGGACGCGGTTTGAACGAGGTCTCTTTTGATGACTTTCCCGCTGGAGGTTTTGGGAAGTTCGCCGACGATCTCGATCCGCTTGGGGCATTTGTAGCCTGAAAGTCTTTCATGGCACCATTGTTGGATTTCATGCGCGTCGAGCGACGCGTCAGAGCGCGGGACAACAAACGCGATCACCGTTTCTCCCCAGTCGGCATGGGGCAAACCGACCGCCGCGGCTTCGGCGACGTTTTCATGCGCGCAGAGAACGCTCTCCACTTCCTTGGCATAGACGTTGAATCCCCCGCTGATGATGACGTCCTTCTTGCGATCCACGATCCAATAGTAGCCGTCGGCGTCGCGCTTGCCCAAGTCTCCGGTGGCAAGCCAGCCGTCCTTGAGAATCTTTTTTGTCTCCTCGTCGTCCTTCCAATAACCGCGCATGACGTTTTCGCCGCTGATCCAAATTTCGCCGGTCTCGCCCGCGCCGAGTTCGCGCCCCGATTCATCCAAAATTTTCATTCGGCAAATCGTGGCCGGCTTGCCGATGGAACCCAATTTGGGATTTCCAATCCGATGGTCGGCGCGTTGAAGAGTGGAGATCGGATAGGGAGCTTCGGTCATGCCGTAGATGTGAACCAAGGCGGGACCGATTCTCTTAATGATTGGGGGCAATTTTTCCACGGGCATAGGCGCGCCGCCATACATGATCGTCTTCAAACTGCTCAGGTCGCGGGAATTGAATCCCTCCGCCGCCGACAGACGGTGGAGGATCGTCGGCACGAGAAACATCGTCGTGATGCGCAATCGTTCGATGATTTCGCAGATTTCCTCCGCGTCAAAATGCTGAATCAAAACGTTTGCGCCGCCCGCCGCCAAAATCGGAAAAACCATCGCCCCGCTGGCGTGGGTCAACGGCGCGGAATGAAGAACACGATCCGTCGGACCGAGCGGATGAAGCTCGGTTTGAAGATTTTTGAGCGACGCCAGATAAACGCGATGCGGCAGAACCGCCGCCTTTGGCTTTCCCGTCGTGCCGGAGGTGTATCGAAGTCGGGCGATGTCCTCCGGTTGGATTTCGACCCGGGGACGCTCGGCCGGACTTGAGGCGAGGAGCGATTCGTAGATCAGGGCATCCCGCGGAGCTTCGGATGCAGGTTCCCGTGTGTGAATCAGACGCGGAGAATGATAAGGAATTGGAGAATGAGAATGAAATTTGGCGACGCGCTCCTGATCCGCGATGAGAAACTTCGGCCCGCAATCGGCGATGATCTCCGCCGCTTCGCGCTCGGTAAGGCGCGTGTTGATGGAAACCCAAATCGCGCCGATTTGCAGAGAGGCGAGTTCGGCTTCGATCGCCTCGTGCGCGTTGGGAAGCCAAGCCATCACGACTTCCCCTTTGTCCAATCCCAACTTCAGGAGGGCTTGCGAGAGTCGGTCCACGCGGTCGCAAAGTTGCGCGTGCGTCCACGATTGCTCCCCCTCGATGACGGCGGGATTGGAGCCGAACTCGGGCGCGCGCTCACGGATGCGGTCAATCACGGTCGGCAAAATCTTCTTCCTTCCGCCCAAGAATAAACACGATCATTGTCGGGTTGCGCAATGAAATCTGAATGGTCCGCGCTTATCCGTAAAATCCGCGTCCAAAAATTGGGACGCGGATGAACACGGATTGCGCGAATTGAAATTTTTACGATTTCAATGGCTCCTCCCCTTCCATCGCGCCGCCCCAGAATAATTTGCCTTTTCCCTGATCCCCCCGAACGGCATCCAACGTCTTGAGCAATCGCTCGCGCTTTTGCTCCAACGCGGACTCAAAAAGTTCCTCCTGCGTCCAATCCACCAATCCCGAAACGCCGACGCCCATCAGGCGAAGGGGCGTCCGATGGTCCCATTCGCGCCGTAGCAACTCCTTGGCCGTTTGCAGAAAGACCTGATCGTCGTGCGAGGCGGGCTTGAGCGTCGTCTGGCGCGTCAGGGTGCGGAAATCGGGGTAGCGCAGTTTGAGCGTCAGCGTTCCGGCCCATTGGTCGCGCCGACGCAATCGCGCGCCGATTTTCATCGTCATCCGCGCCAGTTCCGCGTGAAGTTGCCGAACGTCGCCGACGTCTTCGGGAAACGTCGCCTCCGTGCTGATCTGAACCCGTTCGCGCGACGGCTCGACGGGGGACGCGCCGTTGCCCATTGCACGACGAAGAAGATCGGATCCGTATTCTCCCAGCAACTCCGCCAAATTTTTTTCTCCGAAGGCGATCAATTCGCCAAGCGTTTGGACGCCCCGCTTCTTCAATAACTCCTCGGTCTTCGGCCCCAAGCCCGGCAGAAGTCGGATCGGGAAGGGACGCAAAAGCGCCGTTTCTTGTCCGGGGAACGCGACAAAAAGTCCGAGCGGCTTGGCGAGCTTCGACGCAATTTTCGCGATGGTCTTGGAAGCGGCCAACCCGACCGAAAGAGGAAGACTCGTTTCCCTCGCGATCCGACGCCGAATTTTTTCCGCCGCCTCGATGGGAGGACCGTGCAACAGTTGAGTCCCCTCCAAATCCACGTAAGCCTCGTCGGGCGAGGACATTTCCACTCGGTCCGTGAAGGACTCCAAAATTTCGCGGACCTGATCGGTCGCCTCGCCGTAATCCGACGTGCCGACCGGAACGAGAACGGCTTGCGGGCAGAGACGGAATGCCTGCGCGAGCGGCATGGCCGAACGGACGCCGAACGCGCGCGCTTCATAGGAACAGGATGCGACCACGCCGCGCCGTTGTTCACCTCCCGGACCTCCGCCGACGATAACCGGTTTGCCGATCAGCGACGGATCATGTTTCCGCTCGACCGAAACGAAAAAGGAATCCATATCCACGTGGAGGATTGCGCGAGGCCAATTCATGCCGTCAAAATAAACCGGGAACGAAAGAAAAGCGAATGAATCCCGCGCGCATTTTTTCGCCGCCAAGGGATCGGGTCGTCAAGAACTATCCCCAGTAATGTTAAGAAAAAGATGGGCGTCGGATTCGGAACTTGTAAAATCGTCGCTAAGAGCGTGTCCAAAAAGTGCTCTTTGCTCTGAGTCCCGTGAGGGACGCGATGAGAATAGCCCAGCCTGACAAGGCTGGGATTTCGGTTTCCCGCTACGGGAATAAGTGCCGTAGGCACGATTGAAAGGACTTATTGGACACGCTCTAAGAAATTCAACCGACCATCAACTTGATCCTTCATCGCGTTTCCAAGCGCCCCCAAGGGAATCCTCCTCCGCCCTCATCTTCCCCTATACTTATTCGCGTGCGGCGACACGCCGCCCGCTCTGCCGATCTCACCCGTTCGGCCAAACTCTTCGCGCTCTTTGCGTTCTTTCGCGGCCAATCCGACTTGATTTTTCGTGCGGTCAGTTTATTTGCTTGGCGTCTTGGTGACTTGGCGGTGAAGGCGTCCGATGACGGATCCCTCCGCAATTCCGATTTTTCTTGCTCCGGAGATGAATCCTGTGATATTAAGATGATCAGCGCGCCGATTTAAGCCACAACTTGCGGGCGCGGAATAAATTCAGCTAAAGCGTGGGCGAGAATGGAAATTCAAACCGCCCGGCTCGATGTGGCCGAGGCGGTTTTTTCTTTTTGGCCCGCGCGGGAGGTCAAAAATGAGCAATCACGCCGGAAACTACGTGAAATCCGAGCGGCTGAGACAGAAACTCCGCTACGGGGACTTGGCCCGCCTTGCGGGCTGGAAAAACGTCAATCGGGGAGCGCGGCGAATCCAGACTCTCGAACGGGGGGAATTCGTCGACAAAAACGCCTACGAGAAAATCGCAAACGCGCTCCAACTCGACCGGGCCAAAATCAGCGATTTGGCTCGGCAGGACCGCGAGGCATTCCTCGCCGAATGGGAGAATTGGGTGGATCAGCCGGTCCCGGTTCAGATCGTCATGCGCGCATTTGCGGGGTGTTATATTGCCCGAACGCCGCCTGATCGAGACTGGACCCGAGAGGAATTGGAAGCTTACGCCGCCGAAGTCGCCCGCGAGAACAACTGCGACGTCTGCCTCACGCTTTCGCGTCGCCACAGCACTTGGATCTTCGACAAGGGGGAAACCTTGTTCCGATCCGAAGCCTCCCCCGACCGGCCCAATTCGCCGTGGATGCGGTTGCGGGCGGATCGCCACAGATTCCTCTTTTCCTTTGCCGACGGAAAACCGATGATTCAACCGAAATGACCATCTGGCACAGCCGTCCCCGGCTGTGGAATGATCGAATCAATCCGGCGCAGTCGGGGCGCGACTGCGCCAAATTTTTGGCGGGCTTTCATGCGAATCACTTCCTTCCTGATTCTTTTGGCGCTGGCGATCTTTAATTCCCCTCGCTCTCCGCCAACGATGATGCGCGCCCGACGAAATCAAGCATGATCCCGGAATCGGTTCTGAAAAGTGAAGTTGGCTTCGACCGCGCCGTGAAATCCTTGATCCCCTTTTTTCCAAAATGAATGGAAAGCGAATTACTTTTGTAGTAAACGTCCCATACGTCCTGATGGAGTGCGCTAAGGCCATGGCGAAGACAGCATCGCGGGAACAGACACGCAATAGGCTCGGAAGGTCCAGCCGTTTGTCGGACGCGCCGCCGAAGGCGGAAAGCAAATCGCTGAATCGAAGCCTGCACGCCGCCAAAGCCGCCAAGCAGGATGAGTTCTACACCCAGTATGTCGACATCGAGAAAGAAGTCGAGGCGTACCTCGAGTTCGACCCCGACACCTTCCGCGGCAAGGTCGTCTACTGCAACTGCGACGACCCCTTCGAGAGCAACTTCTTCAAGTATTTCGCCGCCAACTTCAACAAGCTCGGCCTCAAGAAGCTCATCACCACCAGCTACGACGGCTCCCCCATCGCCGGGCAGATGTCCCTGTTCCCGGAATACAGCGAGGGGAACGGCAAGCGGCAAAAGCCCAAGGCCCTCTGCGTCATCCTCGACCACGTGAAAGACGAGGACGGCGACGGCGCGACGAACATCGAAGACGTCAAGCTGTTCCTCAAGCGCAACAAGGCCGCCCGCACCCCCCTCAAGGCCGACGACCAATTCCCCGGCGGCGACTTCCGCAGCACCGGGTGCGTCGAACTCCTCAAACAAGCCGACATCGTCGTCACCAACCCGCCGTTCTCGCTTTTTCACGAATACGTCGCACAGCTCGTTGCGCACGAGAAGCGGTTCCTGATCATCGGGAACAAGAATTGGATTACCTACAAGGAATTCTTTCCACTCATCAAGGACGGGAAACTGTGGATGGGTGTCACCCCAATGAGTGTCGACATGCTTTTCGACCTTCCACCAAAGGTAGCTGAGGTTATGCTCAAGTCCGGGAAAAAGGGCAGCAACTACAGGGTCGTCAATGGCAAGGTAATGGGCCGGTCTGCTTCCGTTTGGTTTACGAATCTGGACCATGGGCGTCGTCATCAGAGGCTACCGCTGATGACGATGGAGGAGAACCTGAAGTTCAGCAAACACAAAGAGGTCAGAGGCAAGAAGGTTTACGACCGCTACGACAATTATGACGCGATTGAAGTGCCGTTTACCGACGCGATTCCCAGCGACCTCGATGGCGTGATGGGCGTCCCTATCTCATTTCTCGACAAGTATAACCCAGAACAATTCGAGATTGTGGGGACAACGGAGTCCAACGACCCGGATAACGCCTGCAGGACGCGTCTCTACACTTCGAAGGAGTGCCGCGCCGCGTATTTGAAGCGATTCGGCGAGCCGGGCACTTATGACCTAAACGCGTCTGGAGTCGTGAAAGGTGTCAAAGTTTTCAAGCGCATCCTGATCCGCCGTCGCGCCAACGGGAAGAAAAAGTGAAAACCACGCTACAAACCGACATCACCGTCGCCAAAATCTGCGACGGTTTCGTCTACAACCAACTGGAAGGCAAGGGCCTGTTCGGCCTCGGCGGAAAGCTCACGATTCAGCCGGAGTATCAGCGCAATTACATCTACGCCGACGGCGGCGGCAAGAAGGAGCAGGCAGTCATCGAATCGCTGTTGAGGGGCTACCCGCTCGGATTGATCTACTTCAACAAGGTCGCCGAGGACAAGTTCGAGGTGCTCGACGGCCAGCAGCGCATCACCAGCGTCGGGCGGTTCGTCACCGACAAGTTCGCGATCATGGAGAACGGCAACCCGAAGATGTTCAGCACCATGCCCGCCGATCAGCAGAAGAAGATTCGCGAAAGCAAACTGCTGATCTACGAGTGCGAGGGGGAGGAGACCGAGATCAGGAAGTGGTTTGAAACGATCAACATTGCCGGTGTGCCGCTCAACCCGCAAGAGCTCTTGAACGCGATTTATTCCGGCCCGTTTGTCACCAAGGCCAAGGAAGAGTTCAGCAACAGCCAGAACTCGAACATCCAGAAGTGGAGCGCCTACATCCGCGGTAGCGCCAACCGGCAGGACTTTCTTGCGGCGGCGCTGGATTGGGTGAGCAAGGGCGACATCGGCGCTTACATGACTGCTCACCGAAGAGACAAAAACATCAACGAGCTGAAGCATTACTTCAACAGCGTGATCGACTGGGTCTCGACGGTGTTTGCCGACGTTCTGCCGGAAATGAAGGGGTTGGAGTGGGGCAGGCTTTACGAGGAACACCACGGCAAGAGCTACGATCCGAAGAAGATGTCGGCTGACGTGAAAAAGTTGATGGCCGACGACTTCGTGACGAACAACCGGGGAATTTTCGAGTATCTGTTAGGCGGGTCAAAGGATACGGAGTTGCTGAACGTGCGCGTGTTCGACAAGAAGGTGGCGCGGGCCGCCTACACGAAGCAGACACAGGCGGCCGAAGCGAAGGGCGTCTCCAACTGCCCGCTGTGCGCAGTCGGGAACAACACGAACAAGAGCAGGATTTACGATTTCGACGAGATGGACGCCGACCATGTTACCGCATGGAGCAAGAGCGGCGACTCGTCAGCCAAGAACTGCCAGATGCTCTGTGTCACCCACAATCGCGCCAAAGGCAACCGATAATATGGGCGTCCACAGCCCGGCGCGTGGAGTGGACCCGGCCGCCAAACAACTGGTAATTGGTAATTGGGGCGTTGACCACAAAAGTAATTCGCTTTGACTCTCGCGTCCTCACGCTCTCTTCGACCCTACATCAATTTTTCCTTCTCCGCTCTCCTTCTGCCCGAATCCGAACTTCTTCTTTGTTCTCCTTTGCGGCTAAAAATTCCTCACATTTCAATCCAATAAGCGCCAATAAGAGCCTTCAAGGGAATCCCGTCGCAAGGTCCCTCCGGTTATCATCGCTCCCATGCCATCCCCTCGCTCCCATTCCCTCCCCAAAATCCGCGCCATCTTTGAAATCCGAGGCGAAAATGGGGACTGGCTCGGCGGGTTCCGCAAAATCAGATCGCTCATCTCCCGCCGTGCCTGTCCCTTTTTTCGTCATCGCAACCCCAATCCAATCAATACTCTCCGCCAAGAGCCGCCCTAAATTTGGCTTCGTTTCGCAAAAAAAATTTTCCTTGTTCAAATCCCGTTCATCCTGTCCATCTCCGTTCAAATTGGCTTCGTTTCGTAATTTTTTATTTTTTCCGAACGGGCGACCGGGGACGTGGCGACGGGGGACGATGACCGGCTTGCCGATCAGCGACGGATCGTGTTTCCGCTCGACCGAAACGAAGAACGAATCCATATCCGCGTGGAGGAGTGCGCGAGGCCAAGAATGAAGAAAAGGCTATCGCACGGACGAAAATGAAGCGAATCTAAACGCCGTTCGGGTTTTGTTCACCACCAAGACACCAAGTCACCAAGAAGAAACCGCGGATTTTTCCGATCTCTTCTTGACTTCGGGTCGCGCTTGATCCGATAACGAAACGGCATTTCCCCGCGTGGGGAAGCAAAATTGGAATCGTCCATGAATCATCGGCGTTTTTTGACTCGCGGAATCGGATCGTTGTCGGTCCTCGCATTTTTGCCGTTCGCGTTGGCTTGCGCCCACACCCGGCCCAAACCCGAATTGATTTTTCACCGCGCCGAGGAGCCGACGGCCTACAAGCGCTACGAGCGTTGCGCCGAGCGCGATTTTCTCCACCACTTTGTCCGCAAGGCGTATTCGTCGGCCAAGCGGAGCGATCTGGATTTCGCCGGACCCCAGCAACAGACGATTCTCGACACGTGGGGACGCCCCGATTACATCCGCAAGCCGTTCTGGTCGCTGGAGGACGAAAAGGTCGAGGAGTGGGTTTATCTCGATCATCAACACGTTTATCAATTTGTGAATCATCAGTTGGTGTTCGAGGGACCGTTGACCGATTTGGAGCAGTTGCTGATCCGGCTGGGTTATCCCGATCAAATGATCACGACGCTCAGTGAATCGGGCGTGGTCAAACATTTCCTCTATTACGGCAACGTGATTTTGCCCGGCAGATTGGAGTCGTTCAATCTGGCCAACGGGTGGATCGTTCATAACTCGCAGGGAAGCGATTAGTGGCCGCTAAATTTTCCGTCGCCGTCATTTCCATTTTTTTTCTGGCGGGATGCTCCGGTTCGATTCTCGTTTCCGAGCGACACGAACGCGAAGAACTGCGCGAGTTGGCGCTTCACCGCTACGACGAAGGGAGCCGTTTCGCCGAGGCGGGGAACACCGAGTTGGCCATGGAGCGGTTCAACCGCTCGGTCGAGATCAGACCCAGCCCCGCCGGATATTTTCAAGTCGCCCAGACGCAACGCCGGTTGGGAGACGACTTTGCCGCCGCGCCCGCCTACGCCAAGGCGCTTCAGCTTGCTCCCGACTATCAGGAAGCGCGTCTGGCCTTGATGGAGTTGGGTTACACCCCCCCCGATGACGCCGCCGTTCAAGCCGACGAGGATGCGCTGGAGCAATTCGCCAAGCAAGTTGAAGTCGAAAGCGAGGCGCGAAAAGTCGAAGCGGCCAAGGGAAAAAAGCTGACCGAGGAACAAAAGAAGGCGTTGCGGGACCGCATTCGCGCTCGCGAGACCGGATCGGCGGAACACCGCATTCCGACCGCCGCCGAGGTTCGCGCCGCCCTTTTCCCGGCGACCGTCTCCACCGAGGAGGTCATGCCCTCGGCAACCGATCCCACCTACGCCAATGACCGAAGCATCATCCTCAACACGTATCCGTATCATTTTTCCAACGCGTTGCGGCTTCAGAAGAACCGCGAATTCGAAAAAGCCGCCGAGGAATATCAACTCGCGATCACGCTCGATGCCGCGCAGATGGACGCCCGGCTCAATTTGGGAGACTGCATGTTGCGGCTGGAGCGATTCCCGCAGGCGCTCTTTCATTACACGCGCGCGCTGGAGCAATTTCCCGATTCGCCCAAACCCTTGCTCAAGATGGGAAATTACAACGAGGCGATCAAGCGGACCGACGCGGCGCGGGATTTCTACGGCAAGGCGCGGGACAAGGATCCCAAATACATCGAGCCTTACAACAACCTCGCCGCCATCGAAATCCGCGAGAAGAACTACGACAAGGCGGTCGAGCTTTTGAATCAGGCGATTCAAATTGATCCCGGCTATTCGCTTGCCTATCTCAATCTCGGCATCGCTCAGGAGCGCAAAAGGGACAAAGCCGCCGCGCTTGCCGCCTATCGTAAATACGTTGACCTCGGAGGGGAACAGGCGGCGGAAGTGCGCAAGTGGATCGCGGAGATGGAATGAAGAAACCCATTCAACTCAATTGTTTTATGCGCGTGACAACGCGTCTTTAAGAATCACCGTGATTCTTTCCGCCGCGTGGCCGTCGCCGTAGGGGGAAATTCCCTTGGCCATGGAGCGGTAATAGACGGGATCGGTCAGCAGGCGTTTGCCTTCCGCCAGAATTCGCTCGCGATTTGGACCGACAAGTTTGACGACGCCCGCCTCGACCGCTTCGGGGCGTTCGGTTTCGTTGCGGAAAACCAAGACCGGTTTGCCGAGCGCGGGAGCCTCCTCCTGAATCCCGCCGGAATCGGTGAGAATGATTTCGGCGCGATCCATCAGCGCGACGAATCGAACGTAATCCACCGGCTCGATCAGCTTGATGCGCGGACGGCCGCCGAGGATTTCGTTGGCGACGCCGACGACGTTGGGATTGGGATGGACCGGATAGATCAGTTCGAGATCGGGGATCGCCTCGACCAAATCGCGCGCGCCCTGACAAACCTCGCGGAACGGCGGACCGAAATTTTCGCGCCGATGCGCGGTCAACAACGCCAATCGCCGCCCCGCGGGAATCTCAGCTTCGCCTTTCTTTCCTCCGGCGCGGTTGCGTTCCAAGGTGTAAAAAAGCGCGTCAATCACCGTGTTGCCGGTGACGTGGATCGAACCCTCCTCGATCCCCTCGCGCAAGAGATTGGCGCGCGCGGTTTGAGTCGGCGCGAAATGAAAAGTCGCCAAACGCCCCGCCAGAACGCGGTTCATTTCCTCCGGAAAAGGATAGTAACGTTTGCCCGTCCGCAATCCCGCCTCGACGTGGCCCAACGGAATTGTGCGATAGAAACAAGCGAGCGCGGTCAGGAAAACGCTCGAAGTGTCCCCCTGCGCCAGAACCAAATCGGGAGATTCCTCGGCCAGAACGCGATCCAGCGCCGGGAGAAGCCGTCCGCTCAATTCGGCCAGACTCTGATCCGGACGCATGATGTTCAGATCGAGATCGGGCCGGATGTCGAAGACGCGCAGGATGTCATCGAGCAAATCGCGGTGCTGGGCCGTGGCGAGGACGCGAACCTTTGCCCACGGCTCGCGCCGGAGCGCCATGACGACCGGAGCCATTTTGACGGCCTCGGGGCGCGTTCCGATGGAGCAGAGAATTTTGCAATTTATTGGGATTTCTTCTCCGCCTTTTTCTCCGCAGTCTTGCCGCTCTTCCCTTCGTCCTTGGTTTCCGATTTTTTTTCCGGCTTTTTCTCGGATTTCTTTTCTTCCTTTTTTTCAGGTTCGGATTTCTCGGCGTCCAGCCAGCCGAAAACGATCTTCGCCGAAATCCAGCCTTCGTCGCCGTCCTCGTGTTTGACCTTCAGCCATCCCTCTTTTTGCTCCAAAACTTTGAGAAGCACCCCTTTTTCCGACGTGAAGGCGATGGGATTGTCCGATTTGGGTCCGGTCCGAACGTTGCTTTTGTCCCCCTTCGTGATGACGTAGGGAGCGAAAGATGCGAGTTTTTGCTGAATCCATCCGCGATCCCCTTCAAAATCGCTGATCTTGAGCCAACCTTCGGCGTGATCCAAAACCTTGAGCGGATAGTGCTTTCCAACCTTCATGATGACTTCGTAATTGTCCCCCGGTCCCCGGCGGACGTTCATCGGATCGCTGTCGGCGGTGATGAAAACAGTCGGCGAGAGATATTTTTCAAGAACCCAGCCGAGCTTGGAGGATTTGGTTTTGACGAGCGCCCATTCGCCTTGGCGTTTTTGAACGTCCACGGCGTCGAAGGTTGCGAGCGTTTCGAGTTTTTGCGCGTCGCCGGAAGGATTGGCGCGAAGGGAGAGGGTCTCGGCCTTGACCAAAACCTTTTCCGCCCCCGCGCGCGACGCCGTCGCCGCGAACAAAGCGATGAGGAGCAAGACGAGAACTGAAATTCGTGGGACAGGCACGCGGACAATTCCCCGCGAGCCAGTCCCCAAATTTCCAGACGCGAGGCTCCGGCGAATCATGAGCGGAAACTATTTGACGGGATGAATGTGAATGTAATTGCGCTTGTTGGCCATCTTGAATTCGACGCGCCCCGCGACGCGCGCGTAGATGGTGAAATCGCGCCCTTGCCCCGCGTTCAAGCCGGGCCAAAACTTGTTGCCCGACTGGCGCGCGACGATCGTTCCGCCGGTGACGACGGCCCCGTCATGCGCCTTGACTCCGCGCCGTTGGGAATTGCTGTCCCGCCCGTTTCGTGAAGAGCCTACCCCTTTTTTATGCGCCATTTTTATTCACCGTCCTTAGTTGTTGCCCTCGCTCTCAGATTCACCCAATCGAAGCAATTTTGACTTCGGTAAAATTCTGCCGATGCCCTTTGCGCAACTGATACCCCTTGCGCCGGGCGAATTTCAGCGTCATCACCTTCGCGCCCCGTCCATGCCGGACGATCTTGGCGGTGACCTTCATCTGCGCCAACGCCTTCGGCTCGACGATGACCTTGCCGTCGCGCTCGGCCATGACGATATCCTTGAATTCGACGTCCTGCCCGACGTCACCGGGAAGGGTTTCCACCCGCAATTTGTCGCCTTCTGCGACGCGATATTGTTTTCCGCCCGCGCGGATCACGACGTATGCCATCGGACTCTGGACTCCCTGCTCCCCTCAAATTCTGCCGTTCATCCTGTGGGGAACCCAAGTTTATATCAAATTAGCGGCGGTGGGCGCAAGTCCAAAGCCAAAAATTATTTCGATTCGTCTGGGGCAATCTTCTCCGCACGCGTTGGGTCGAACGAGGCTTGCTCGATCCAGTTGGTTCGTCTGGGTCGGAACGGATGACACAGGATCGTCGAAAGTGATGGAAAGACGAATAGTCGTAACTTTTGCCAACGGCTCAGGGGCGCGTTGAGATAAATGTAATGGCGTTGAAGCCTTCCTTGGCGCGTCCATTGCCACGCTTCTTCCTTCAGATAGCCCCAGAAGCCCAATCTCTTAATTTGAATCCGATTGCGGCATTGCTCGTCGTAATAAAAGTGGTTCCATCCTTCCCGTTCGGCGCGAATCCGCGAGGCGGGACTGAGATGGTGTCGGACCGCGCAGGATGGCTCGACGGCCAATTCGCGCCCCTCGGCAAGCGTCCGCCATGAAAGATCGTTGTCCTCGAACCCGTAGGGCATCGCGGGATCGAAACCGCCGAGATGAACGACCTGATCGCGGTCCCAAACCGAGAAACAAGTGCTGAGGTATTCGGGGTTTTTCCATTCTTTCCTTGCGCGGAGTTGGTCGCAATAGTTGCCGCGGACGTAGTAACCTCCCAAAAACCACGGCTCCTTGCGCTCCGCATCGAGATAAATCGCGGGCGCGACGGCTCCGAGGCGAAGATTGTCCGTCATTCGGCGAACGAGAATCGAAATCGTGTCCGGCGCGAGCAACTCGGCGTCTGAATCCATGAAAGCGACGAACTTTCCCTCGGCCAATCGCAAGCCGATGTTGCGGGCCACGCTGGCCCCTAGATTTCTCGTCGCGCGATAAAGAACGAGCGGTCCCTTTTTTTCGTCCCGCATCATTTCCTCCGTGCCGTCGGTCGAGCCATTGTCCACCACGATGATTTCGATATTCGGATAATCCTGCATGCGGACGGAAGTTAACGCGACGGCCAAATCCTCGCGCCGATTCCAAGAGACGAGGATGAGGGAAACCATGGGCGGAGAGGGGTACGTCGCGGGAGGCATCTCGGTCGTTATTTGAGAGCAAGAGCAAGAGCAAGAGCAAGAGCAAGATTAGGATTATAAGTAAGAAAGAGCGAGTTTAGAGGCGGGTCAACATGGCCATTTGGCCTTGGAGAGAATACTCGATGTTCTTGGACAGATAGCAACCATGCGTGCAATGGCAAGATTGCAATTTGCCGCGCATTTCATTCGCCTTGTCCGAGTTCCAGACCTTCGTGAAATCCATGCCGTAATCGCGGACGTTGCCGACAGGCTTGGAGAATTCGCACATCGCAATGTCGCCGACGCTGTAAAGAACGCCGACGTTTTGTCCCGCCGAGACGCAATCCATGATCCGCTTTTTCGTCTTGAGCATCCGCACGGTGAAATCATTGGTCAGATGGAAGGCGTGGTTGCCGATGCCGGAGCGGCGGTTGATTCGGCGGAGCGATTCGAGAATTTCATCCCATTTTTCTTCCGGCGGAAGAGAGACCCCTTCGGGGTTGTAGTCGGTGCGGACCTCTTCGGGAAGTCCCCAGACGCTGAACTCGGAGCCGCGCAAAAACTCAAATCCGTGTCTGCATCGGATATGCTTTTGAAGGTGATCGTTCAGCATTTCCAGTTGCGTGTAATTCTTGTCGTTGATGATCGTGATGACGCCGAAATCGAAACGATGCGGGTATTTGTCCTTGAGACCGCGCAAAAGTTCGAGGGAGTGATTCGCGAAGAGCCATGATCGCGGATTGCCGCGAATCGTGTTGTGAGTTTCCTCCAACCCATCGAGCGAAATGAGTATGTCGAGGATTCCGGGGATTCGTGCGTCCTCAAGAATTCCAGCGCAGAGGGCTTCAAGTTTGCCGGGAAGGAAACCGTTGCTGATGAGCGTCAATCGCTCGGCGCGGGTTTCGCGTCCGAGAACTTCGATGATTTCCCTGCATTGCGGATGAAGAATCGCCTCGCCGCCGGTGAGAGTGATTTTTTTGAGCGGCGGAATCGTCGGCGCGAGTTTCTCGTAATCGGCGAGGGTCAATTCGCCCGGAACAAACCCCAATTCGTCTATGAAAAAGCAATGCTTGCATCGCGCGTTGCATTGGTTGGTGAGGAAGATGTAGAGGTCCTCCAATTTCCCCATCCGCCCATTCTTGATTTCGGCTCGGCGTTCCAGATAGCGCGGGCGATATTCCGGCCACCAATGCCTGCGGAGAAAACGAAGTTTGTCGTAACGCTCCGTTCCGATGATTTGTTCAACCGCCTGCTTGAGCGGATGGGTCGAGCCGTTGGCGGAGCCATTCGTTGATGGTGGCGGCGTTTCGAGTTTGGCGCGATTTTCCTCAATCGGATTGGTCGGAACGGCGAACGGATTGATTCCCGCCGTGGCGCGCTCGATTTTTACCTTGTTGTCGGGAGCGAATTCGGGTTTGGCGGCCCATGCGATCAATTCGCGCGTCGTTTGCTCATAGGTGAAATGATCGAGAACATACTCGCGCCCCTTCGCGCCAAGCGAGGGAAGGTCGGAGCGATAATCATAGGCGTCCTTGATCGCGCGCGCCAAGTCTTCGGCGTCGTCCACTTTGCAACCGCGCGCGCAACCGGCCCTGACCAGTTCCTCGCTGATCTCGGCTCCGGTCGTCGTCAGGACGGGCAATCCGGCGGCCATCATGTTGATCGTCCGATTGCGCGCGCCGAACATCGTCTCGTAGTTTCCCGAATCCACGCACAAACCCAAATCGGCCTGCGCGTAAAGCGGAAGCAATTCCGCCGCGTCAATCCAGCCGAGCAAGTGAAAGCGTTCCTTGAATTCGCCCGACCGCGCCATTTGTTTGAACCGCGGATAAGTCAGATCGTCGTGGCCGTGGATCGGTCCGCCGGTGGAGACGTAATGGAGATTGGGACAAACCCGCATCGCTTGTTCGACCCCGGAAAGAAGAATCTCGATGTTCGTCCAAGAATTGTAGCTTCCGCTCCATAGAAGGATGAACGCTTCTTGCGGGACGATTTTTCCGCGCAAGTTGAGCTTGCCCCCTTCCCGCCCAGCGGGATCGGCGAAATGCGGATTGAAGGCGTTGGGAATGTGCGTCGCGAAAGGATAAGCGAACGTGTGCCGATTCATCCGTCCCACGGAGCCAAGCTCGCCGAGCAAGGCGTATTGCTGTCGAACGGAGACGGCGGAGAACTTGTCGGCGCGCCTGAGCGGCGTCTCCTCCATGTTCCAATAAAATCCGAGCATGGAATTGTTCCCATAGACGGCGGCCTTGATCTGTCCCTCGACCACGACCGAGCCGTTGAGGTCTGCCCACATCGGTACGATGGACTGGACTTTTGAAAGAAGAGCGCACGGATAGGAATTAATGCCCAACAAAGCGTCGGGGCGAAAACTCGCCGCCGCTTCATTCAAGCGCGCCAGATTGAATCGGTCGTCGCAATTATTGAAAGCATGATAGCGCAATCCCTCGAATTGCTTCTCATCCGTTCGCGGCTCGATTTGCGTCTCGGGGCGGTCGGTGTAAATGGGAATCGTAAAGAGCGCGATTTCGTGTCCGGCGTCCAAGAGCGGCTTGACCAAATGCCAAGTCCGAAGGCAGTGCGCGCTGAAACTGCGCACGCCGCTTTCCAACAATGGACCTGTTCCCAAGGCGAGAATTTTGGACATCTGAACTTGCCCGACGCGGGAAGGGGATGCGGCGATCCGCAATTCCATTCCCCATGCCGTCATCTTATTACACCCTCGCAACGGGCGCAAGGCGGGGATGTGATCCGCTCTTTTCTTATCACCGAAAATAAAGGAACATGGCCCGATGGAAAGGGAAGGAATCAACGCGAAATCCAACGCCAAAAGATTCATACTCGGCTCGGTTTTGCTGATGACTTCGACGTTCATCGCCTATCTGCCCGCGACGAAAGCCCAATTCGTTTGGGACGACAACCGCTATCTGACGGAGAACCGCGCGCTTCAATCGCCCCATGCGCTCCGATTGATTTGGTTCAAGCCGGCGGCCACGATTCAGTATTACCCGATGATCTTCACTTCGTTTTGGATCGAGCGCCGCCTTTGGGGGTTGAAACCATTCGGCTATCATTTCGATAACATTCTTCTCCATGCGGTCAACTCCCTGCTACTTTGGATTTTGCTTCGCAGATGGAATGTCGCCGGCGCGTGGCTCGCCGCGATGATCTTCGCGTTGAACCCCGTGAACGTTGAATCGGTCGCGTGGATTTCCGAGCGCAAGAATGTTCTATCCGGAATTTTCTTTTTCCTTACCTTTCTGGCATGGGATCGGTTTGTTGAAAGAAAGAAGAAATCGGATTACACGGCGACTATTCTCCTGTTCGTCTGTGCTCTTCTAAGCAAAGCTTCGACCTGTCCGTTGCCCATTGTGTTGCTTCTAATTTTGTGGTGGAGGAGAAAAACATTTTCCCGCGCCTATTCCATTTCAACGATTCCACTTTTCGTATTGGGATTGTTCATGGGAATCGCGCACGCGGTGATGGAGAAGAAAAATCTCGTCGGAAATCCGGCGGAATACCAGCGGAGTTTTGTCGCCCGCTTATTGGTTGCCGGACGGGCGGCATGGTTTTACATCGGAAAAATCCTGCTTCCGACTCCGCTCATGACGCTTTATCCAAGATGGGAAATTCACGCGGCGGAACTCATGCCGTGGGTGTTCCTCTTCATGTCGGTTGCGGTTCCGGCGCTCCTTTTTTTTCAGCGAAAACGCTTCGGCGACAAACCCCTGATGGCCGCGATTTATTACGCCGCCATGATCGCTCCGGCGCTCGGATTCTCGACCGAGGCGTTCTTCCGGCTTTCATTCGTGGCGGATCATTTTCAGTATTTGGCGAGCGTGGGGTTGATCGCTTTTGTGACGGCAACCGTCGCCAAGGCGACCGAACAATTTCGCGTGACGCGGGCTCCGGTCGGGGTTGTCGCCGCCGCAATTTTGCTATTCACATTGGGCGCGATGACATGGGCGCAATCACAAACCTATTATGATGCGGAAAAACTGTGGCGTCATAGCATCTCCAAGAATCCCCAAACAGCTTTCGCGCATCACGCCTTGGGCACCGCGCTCGCGGAAAAACGGGAACTCGACGAGGCGATTGAAGCTTACACTGAAGCCGTCCGGCTCAAACCCGATTTCCCGGAAGCGCGGCATAATCTCGGCGAAGTTCTGCAAAAGAAAGGAAGAACGAACGAGGCCATCGAGCAATATCGTGAAGTATTGCGCGTGAAACCCGGCGCGTTCAAGACGCGGGTCAGTTTAGGCATCGCGCTCGGAAAAATTGGCAAGCTGGGAGAATCGGCGGAGGAATTCCGCGCCGCGATTCAACTTGAGCCTCGCGAGGCCCCGCCGCACAATCTTCTCGGCATCGCGCTGGCAAAGATGGGGCGCATGGAGGAAGCCAAAGAGGAATTTTCCAGAGCGTTGGAAATCCAACCGGCATTCGATGATGCGCGGGCCAATCTCGACAGGGCGCAAAGAATTTTGCGCGCTGGCGGTAACGAGGTAAAGTAAGCGTTCGTTTCGAGGGCGAGCGTCGCGCCGTGGATGGAAGTCACCTGTATTTCGGAACGGGACCGGACAGGAGTTGGAAACCCATCTGTTGAAAATGGCCGTCGGTGGTTAAAACTTGTTTCAGTTTCAGTTCCTGCATCACGGCAAAGCTCGTGCAGTTGGGGAAGGAGTAATCTTTGTCACGATGGCCGAAGAAAATGCGGCGCGCTTTTTCCGCCCGGTTCTCGTCTATCCGTTCCCAGCGTAGACGGGAACTCCCTTCCGCCTGTTCCCACCACGCCTGAGCCGCGCGCAAGCCCAGCCGTTTGCGAATCAGCGTCAGAGTTTCATCCGCGACGTAATCCGTCGTAACCAAGAGACAACCCCGCTCAAGCGCCCCGTCCCGCGCCGCCCGGGATGGTTCATGCGCCGGGTCCGCTTCGTCGGCGCAGGCCATCCATCCGGCGGTGTCAACGAAGACGGCTTTCACTTTCCGTAGAGGAGGACGTCGTGTTCGGAGGCGCGAAGGCCGTCAGACGAACGTCCAAGCGGTTTGGCCCGATAGAGCGAATCGCTCTTCAGATCGGACCGGGAACCGCCGATGTCCTCCACCGGCACGATTTGAAACGCGGGACGGCTCCGGTAAAGGACCGTATATCGCGATCCCTTGCGCACGCGCTTGACGAGCTTCGGCAACGACGCGCGCAACTGTTTGGCGTTGATGACGGCGTTCATGGTTGATTCTCCAAGTTCAACGCAAGTTGAACATGGTTTTGCGTCCCCGTCAAGCATTGGAAATACATTAATGATCTTCCCGCTTCGGCCCCTTGATTGCCGTATCGTGGCGTTCGCGCGCGGTTTGCGGTCCGTAATAGCGGTAATGCCACGGTTCGGGGCTGTAGTGGGTCGTCCGGCCGTTGGCGGCGGTGTAGCTGATGGCGAAGCCGAAATCGGGGGCGCGTTGGAGAAGCCATTTTCCGGCGGGCGAATCGCCGAACGATTCTTCCAGCAACGTCTCCTCGTTGCCGTCGGTCAGGTCCACGGCCGTTCCGAGTTGATGCTCGCTGTGGCCGGGCTTGGCGACGGTTGTTTGTCCCCATCCGGATTTCTCGATTTTTTTCAGATAAACGGAGCGTTGGGTATCATAACTTCGATAAGCGGAGACCACCTTGAGCATGATGTCATCATGTCTGGCCGCGCGAATCATTTTCTCCAACGCCTCGGCGGCTTCCTTCCGCAGTCTGTAGGGTCCCTTTTCGTAGCCGTGGGAAATCGTCGCCAAATCCTGCGGGACGTAGGAGGCGGGAATTCCGTGAAACCGATCCACCGGCTCCTGCCCGATCTTTTCGAGCGATTCGATCTTGATTTCGGGAACCGGCGCGAGAAGCGCCTCGGGTAGCCAGCCGCTCTTGCCCTGACAAGTCACCTTGATCCACGAAATTCTTGCGTCTCCCTTTTCGACTTTTTCCTCCGCTGTCACTTGATCCAATGCCTTGGCTGAGAGTGATGTTTCGTCCCGCGCGCCATCCGGTTCGAGCCACAGCTTGGGGGAATCCGCTAGAAGTAGCCATTCCTTGGGAAGATGCGAATATCCCTGAGCCGGGTTTTCTCCATTCGCGGTCTGCCAAATTGCGAATAGGAGGAAAAGGAGGAGAGTAAATCGGTAAATATTCATTTCGGGTAGAACGAGGATGATTTCCTCCGCGCCCGACGATGGCATGCTCGAAGAACGAGGCTCGATCACAACACGATCAAATCCCTCTGCTCCACCGTGAAACTCTCGTATGTCCACGCATCTATGCGCAAAAAACCGTTAAACGGGCATGGTTGGCGACCCGATGTCCATCATGTCGCCTAGGTCCTTCTAAAAAATCCTACTTTTTCTCCCGAGGCTGGCCGCCGTCCCCCTTGGGATCGCGCTCCACAAATTTCAGCGCGGCCGAATTGATGCAGTAGCGGAGTCCGGTCGGGGGGGGGCCGTCCTCGAACACGTGCCCCAGATGCCCGCCGCAATGGGAGCAGTGGATTTCAGTGCGGACCATGCCGTGACCTCCGTCATACTCGGTTTCGACCGCTCCGGCGCTGGAGGTCTTCCCGAAGCTCGGCCACCCCGTTCCGGAATCGAATTTGTCCCGCGTGTCGAAGAGGGTTTGGCCGCATCCGGCGCAAACATACGTGCCGTCGCCGTGCGCGTTCCAGAATGCGTTGTTGAACGCGCATTCGGTGTCCTTGTTTCGCAGGACGCCGTATTGCTCGGGCGTGAGCCGCTTGCGCCATTCGGCGTCGGACAAGACAAGCTTTTCCGAGGTTTGTTTCTCCGGGGTCTGTTTCTCCGCGATCTGCTTCGACGGTTGCGGGGTCATGTTGACTCTTTCCTCGGCGCGGGCCGATTTTTGAGCGCGATCATGCGGAACCCCTCCGCAGGCCGCTCCCAAAATCACGAGGCTGGTCGCCGATAGCCAAAGTTTGAATTGAGCGCCGATTTGTGCGTTCACGATAATTCCTCTCCGTAAAAACGTGTCCAGAAGGTCCCTTCAGTCGTGCCTACGGCACTTGTTTTCCATCGCGGGCGACCGGACTCCCAATCTGGAAAGGCTGGGCAATATTCATCGCGTCCCCTGCGGGACGCGAGTCAAAGACGACCTTGGGGACCCGCTCCAAGCTTGCGATGAATGATCTTCATCCGGGCGCGTCCTTTCACCGCTCCTATTTAGGGTCTCCGCTTGCGCCCTTCTTGTCAAGCTCAGGTTGATTTAGGACGCATCTCACCAGTGTCCGTTTGGAAAAAACAACATAGAAGGCGAGAGGCGGCGTTTCCCAACCGTCGTGAGCCTTGCGGTCCAAGCTCAACATCCCGAGGACGCAACAGAAATGCGGGGAATGACGAGGCCTCCGCTCCGGACAACGGGCAAAATTCTCCGGCAAGCAGATGCGCCGCCGCGCCAAACCGTGACGCAAGCAAGGCGCGCCCGGGAGCAACGGTCGAATCACGCGCAACTTGACAGATTTTCGGGGTTTGGTTCATAGTCCTATCCTCTGAATTCGGGACGACGATGAATCCTCTTTCGGTTGCCAAGACCAAAAAGACCTCCCTGCGCCAATTCCGGACCCTGATTGTCTGCCGAGGGCCGATTGCGATGGAAGCGCTGGAGATGGCGGCAGAATTGGAAATGCCGCCTCCTCACATCATCGTTTCCAAGCGGGAAGTTTATGAATCCGCCCCCGCGCTGGCTCCGTGGGTGGAGCATCATGAACTCTACGAACGGCTCCACATCGTGGATGACTACCGCGATCAGGAAGCGATTCTCTCGATCGCTCTGGCGAACGATCTGAGGGGCATTTACGTCGGCTACGGACTGAACGCGGAAAACGCCGAATTCATCGGCAAGTGCGAAGCGGCGGGATTGGCTCCGGTCGCGCCGCCGTCGTCGGTCATGGCGTTCACCGCCTCGAAATTCCAAGCCAAAAAGTGGGTTCGCGACGAATTGGGGATTCGCGTTCTGCCGGGATCGGACCGCCCCGCCGAACTCGCCATGAAGGAAGAAGCGACCGACGAGCAACTGATCGGCTCGGTGGAAAAAGAAGTCGAGGCGATCCTCAAACTCGCGCCCAATCAAATCATTCGCCTCAAGGCGGTTCAAGGGGGCGGGGGCAAGGGGCAGAGGCTGGTGACGCAGGCGGGTCAGGCCGCGGGAGCCGTGCGGCAAATCTGGGCGGAAATTTCGGCGCGCGGCAAGAACGGCGACAAGGGAATTTTGGTCGAGGCCAATCTCGCCCACCCGCGCCATTGGGAGGTCCAGACTTTCAGCGACGGCGAGACGTTCGTCCATTTCGGCGCGCGCGAATGTTCGATCCAAAACAGCGGTAGCCAAAAGTTCATCGAGGTCGGCCTCCATCCGCGCCAATTCGATTCCTATCTCCAATCGCTTGAAGCCAAACGCGACGCCGGACTGATCGCGCTTTTGAAGGAAGAGGAAAAGCGGATCGAGGAGGTTTGCGATTCGGCGGTGCGGATCATGCGTTCGCTCAAGTATCGCGGCGCGGCGACGGTCGAGTTCCTCGTCGCCGAGGACGGCGGACCGGAAATTTTCGGCAAGCCCCATTTCATGGAGATCAACTCCCGCATTCAAGTCGAGCATCGCGTCAGCGAGGCCGTGGCGCGCGTCCGGGGCAAAACGGTCCGGCTCGTCGGCGAGCAGTTCCGCGTCGCGGCGGGGGAAAAATTGGGCTACGCGCAGGAGGATATTTCGTTCGCGGGCTACTCGACCGAACTGCGGATCAACGCCTCCAATCCGAATTTCCTGATCGGCGCGTCGGGAAGCGTGATCGAGCGATACAACATTCCGGCGACCTCGGAAAATTTCTATTACGACGACGGCGGCGCGGCAATGCTGTTCGAGGAGGAACGGCGGCAAAACTGGGCCGTCCCGAATTTCGACTCCAATTTCGGTTTGGCGGTCTTCATCGGTGGGTCGCAGACCGAATCGCTCGATTTCGCCCGACGCGCCTTGGAGGAATTCGAAATTCGCGGCAATCGGCAGTTGCTGACGACCCGTCCCTTTCATTTGGGGGTGCTGAGTTTGCTCGGCGCGTCGGCTCCCTACGGCAAAATTCGGACCGATTTCAGCGAGATCATGCTCGCGTTCGGCGCGTTGATTTATCACGCGCTGGCCAAGATCAAAGCATCGGAAATCAAGGCCAACGATCCGCTCCATCGTCTTCTCGCCCATGCCTTGCGCGCTCTTCAACGCGAACCGGGGCTGGCCATCGCTTTGGGTTTCTACAATCGCCGCCGGGAACAGGAAGGCAAAGGAATCGCGGATCTCTTATTGCATCTTGCGCGGCTGATTCAGCTTCCTCTCTTCCGCGAGGAAAAAGAATCTATCGAGAACTCCTCTTCGGAATGTCCGCCGATTCTGGGCAAGATTCTCGCGGCGGTCGAGTCATCCGGCATTTATGAATTCCGGCGCGAGGAAGCCAACCTTGAGTTTTTCATTCCGGAGAACGTCCGCAACCCGCGCGAGCGGCAAATTCTGATCGAGGAACTGCGCGACGCGACCGTTCAAGCCATCGCGCTCCGCCATCTTTCCATCGGCGAGGTGGATGATCTCAAGCGTGTCCTCAACGTCCTGCAGAATAAGATGATCGAGCACGTCGGCGACGCGACCCTGCTCAACCAACTTTCGCTGACCCTCAATGCCTGCGTGGAAATGGTTCAGGCCAATTCCCATATGCCCCCTTCGGCGTTCGAGGCGTTCTATGAAAATCTGCACCGCGTGAAATGGGCGATTCGGAAGGGGAGCCTTGCCGCCGAAGTCGAGTTGCTCCTGCTGACCGAGGTCAATCGCGCGATTCGGGTCGTGCGCGGTCCGAACGTCGTCGCTCATCTTGCCGGAACGATTTTCCTCAAGCCTTCCCCCGACAAACCCTCCTTCGTTCGCGTCGGCGACGAAGTCAGAGAGGATGAAACCGTGCTGGCGCTCCTCGAAAACATGAAAATGTTCAACGAAATCCGATCCCACATGACCGGGCGGATCAGGGAAATTTGCGTGGAGAACGAACGCCCCGTCCTTCCGGGGGACATTTTGGTGGTGATCGAATGACGATCGGATTCTGAGTCGCGAAGGAGCGGTTCCTTGAACGTCAATCTCGTCGGCGCAACCTTGGGGGATTACGAAATCCAGCGCGAATTGGGGCGCGGGGGGATGGGGGTCGTCTATAAAGCCGTCGAGGGGAAACTTCACCGGACCGTCGCCCTGAAGGTTCTTTCCGACAAGCTTTCGCAAAATCCTGCGTTCGTCGCCGATTTTTACCGCGAGGCGCGCGCCGCCGCCCAGATCAGTCATCCCAACGTCGTCACGATTTATTCGGTCGGCGAGGAAGCCGAACTCCATTTCATCGCGATGGAATTCGTCCAAGGGCAGACGCTTCATCACATCGTAAAGAGATCGGGAGCGTTGCCGACGCGCCAAGCGGTGGAGATCGCGCGTCAGGTCGCCTCGGCGCTCGGAGCCGCGCATCGCCGGAAAATTTTTCACCGCGACATCAAGCCGCACAACATCATGGTTGACGGTTCCGGACAGGCCAAAGTGATGGACTTCGGTCTGGCCAAGATGAAGGAAAGCATGGCCGCGTCGCTGGGATTGAAGGGAAGCCGTCCCAAATCCATGGGGGACGATCCTTGGGCCGGAACGCCCGCCTACATGTCGCCGGAACAGTTGCAGGGATTGCCCGTGGACCAACGCTCCGACGTTTATTCGCTGGGGGTCGTGCTCTACGAGATGCTTGCGGGACGGATGCTCTACAACAGCACCGACATTGAAGAGGTCCGGAAAATGGCTCTGGAAAATCCGTTGCCGCCGTTGCGCAAGGCGAATTACAAGGTTCCGGCTTACATCGTTCGCGTCGTGGAGAAGGCGCTGGCCAAAACACGCAACGAGCGTTACGCGACCGCCGAAGAGATGGAGACCGACCTCAAGTTGGCGTTGACCCGATTGGACCACGAATCGTCCGAGTCCGGAAAACCGGAGGAAGAAACCGCGCCTCCATGGGGCAAGAGCGACTCCAATCGCCGAATCTCAGTCGGCCCTCCTTCACCGACGCCCGCCGGAGGAACGGCCTTCACGACTCCCTACCCTTCGACTCCGGCTCATCCTTCGCCTGTGTCCTCAGGCAAGTCGTCCGGACCGGGATTCAAATTTCTGTTTCGATTGCTCCTGCTGATTTTGGCGGGTGTTCTTGTCGCCGCGACGATCTTCGTTGGGATTTATGTTCTCCAAGAAAAACAAACGGAGAAGAAACAGGACAAGGAGGTCGGTTGGATTCAAACAACCGATGAACGGGGATGAGCGCCGATGGAAATTCGGCGAGAGCAAGAGCAAGATTAAGAGCAAAAAGTAAGGAGGACTAGGATGCGACCAAGCAGGCGAGATGCGCTCAAGATGATGGCTTCGGCGCCGATGCTGGGGTTGTTCGGAAAACGCCACGAAACGGCGGAACCGGGTCAAGGATTGAAATTTACGGCGTCCGACGCTTCCTTGCCGGATCAAACGCTCTGGCGCGAGTTCGAGCCGCCCTACACTTCGCAAATCGCGTTTCCGCTCGGAGGGATCGGAACGGGAACCGTCTCGCTCGGCGGGCGGGGCGATTTGCGCGATTGGGAGATCGTCAATTCCCCCGACAAGGGGCGCCGGTTGGAAAACACCTTTTTCGCGCTTTGGTATCAGGCCGAGGACGGCAAAGGGCGCGCCTGCATTTTGGAAGCGCAAATCGCGCCGCCGTATCCGGGTTGGATGGGCTATCCGCGCGACGGAATGCCGGGGATGCCGCGATTCAAGACCGGCCGATTTTTGGGGGCGTATCCCTTCGCGCGGGTGGAATTGAGCGATCCCGACGTTCCGCTCCAGCCGACGCTCGAAGCCTTCAATCCGTTCATCCCGCTCAACGACAAGGATTCCGGTTTGCCCGTCGCGATTTTTTATTGGCGCGTCAAGAACACCAGCCGACGGACGATTCCGGTCACCGTCCTCGCCTCGCAACTCAACATCGCGGGGAATAAAAGTTTCGGAAAAAATCTGAATGAATTTGCCGAGGACAAAACGGGAAAGCCGTTTCACGGAATCCGAATGACCTGCGCCAAGCACGAGGCGTCGAGCCCGAATTTCGGGACAATGACGCTGGCGACGACGCATGAAGCCGTGACATATCAAACCCGCTGGGCGCGGAGCGGATGGTTCGACGACCAGAGCATTTTTTGGGACGATTTTTCGGCGGACGGAAAACTGGAGCGCAAGTTTCCGGAGGGGCCGACGCCCGACAACCGCACCGACAACGCCTGCCTAGGATTGATCGGCGAGATCGAACCGGGCGAGACGGCGGTTTTTCCTTTTGTTCTCGCATGGCATTTTCCCAACCGCGAAAACAAATGGAACAGCGAGAAAGAAGTGAAGGGAAAAATCCTGAAAAACTTCTACGCGACGCAATTCGCCGACGCTTGGGAGGCGGCGCGATACACGCTGGAAAATTTGGAGCGGCTCGAAAACGAAACGCGGCTTTTTCAGCGCGCGCTCTTTAGCTCCACGCTTCCGCCGCCGGTTCTCGACGCCGTTTCCAGCCAAAGCTCGACGATCCGCTCGAACGTCTGTTTCCGAACCGAGGAGGGAAATTTTTACGGCTTCGAGGGGGTCAGCGACGACAACGGTTGTTGTCCGCTCGACTGCACGCACGTCTGGAACTACGAGCAGAGCCTCGCGTTTCTCTTTCCCCAGCTTGAGCGGAAAATGCGCGAGGTGGATTTCAGACACAACACGCTCCCCGAGGGAAACATGGCGTTCCGCACGCTGGTTCCGCTCGGCGATTATTTTTGGGCCAAGGACCTTCCCTGCGCCGACGGACAAATGGGGTGCATCGTCAAGCTCTACCGCGAATGGAAACTTTCGGGCGACGCGGATTTTCTGCGGCGCATGTGGCCCGACGCGCGGCGCGCGCTCGAATACGCTTGGAAGCGGTGGGACAAGGACAAGGACGGCGTGATGGAGGGAATCCAACACAACACCTATGACATCGAGTTTCACGGACCCAATCCGTTCACGGGCGTCATTTATCTTTGCGCCCTTCGCGCCGGAGAGGAAATTGCCCGCGCGCTGGGAGACGAAACGACCGCGCATGAATATCGCGCCGTGTTTGAGAGCGGGCGCAAAAAGCTCGACGAACAACTTTGGAACGGCGAGTTTTATATCCACAAAATCGAAACCGAAAACAAGGGACAGGAACTGAAGTATCAGCTGGGCAAGGGATGCCTCTCGGATCAAATGCTCGGTCAATGGATGGCGCACGTCGTTGATCTCGGCTATCTCCTTCCCCCCGACCGCGTGCGCTCGGCGATGCGCTCGATTTACGACTACAACTGGAAACCGCGTCTCGACAAACATTACAACCCGCAGAGGATTTACGCGCTCGGCGACGAGGCCGGATTGCTCGTCTGCTCTTGGCCCAAGGGGGATCGCCTGCCGCTTCCGTTTCCTTATTCGGATGAGGTCTGGACCGGGATCGAATATCACGTCGCCGCGCACCTGATTTACGAGGGGATGATCGAGGAGGGATTGAACGTCGTCGCCGGAGCGCGAAGCCGCCACGATGGGCGAAGGCGCAATCCGTGGGACGAGATCGAATGCGGCCACCACTACGCGCGCGCGATGTCGAGTTGGTCGTTGCTTCTCGCGCTGTCGGGATTTCACTACGACGCCTCCGCGCAAAGGATGACCTTCGCGCCGGTCGTGAACGGCAAGGATTTCCGGACGTTTTGGTCGTGCGGAAGCGGATGGGGAACCTATCGCCAAAAACTTTCGCGTCGTCATCTCGAATCGGAAATCACCGCGCTTTATGGAAACCTGAGTCTCTTTTCGCTTCGTCTTCCTAAACCCGCGAATGGCCCGGCGAATGGTGAAAAAGGGGAAGCTCCGAGTTGCGACGTGTGGCTGGGCGATTCCCCGCTTGCCGCCCGGGCCAAGATCGCCGACGGGCGCGTTCACGTCGGTCTGGAAACCGGTTTGGTCCTCCCGCGCAAGGGGAGCCTCCGGATTCGGGTGTCGGTTTGAGCGCGTGATGACGAGATGGTTCGCTTTGGAGCGGTTCCTCCATGAATAAGCGCAAATTGCTCGAAAAAGCCTTGACGCAGTCTCGGAATCTCAGGTTCACTGAACTCAAGGCGCTCGTTGAGGCTTTCGGCTTTCATTTGGATCGCGTCCGAGGGAGTCATCATATTTTCAGGCGCGCGGGCATCTTGGAAATGGTGAACATTCAAGATTGCGGCGGCATGGCCAAGGCGTAACAGGTGCGCCGGTTCTTGGAAATCGTGGAAGAATACAATTTGACGCTTGGAGAAGAAGAATGAAGGACTACCACATCAACCTTTTCTACAGCGAGCCGGACGAAGGATGGATCGCCGACATCCCCGATCTGAGGTTTTGCTCGGCGTTCGGGAAAACTCCCGAAGAGAAGTTGCACGAAGTCCTGACCGCCAAGGAAGCGTGGTTGGAAACCGCGCGCGGCGAAGGGCGCCCCATCCCGGAACCCCGATTCCGCCCCGCGATTTATCAGATCGCGTCCTAACACAGCCGCCCGTCCCCAAACCAAACCGGCCATGAGATTTGAGTCTTCTTGTTTCCGTCCTTCTCTCTCGCGTCTTTAGAAGATGCCCGCATGGACGACGCCAAAAAGCCAAAATCGAATCCGTTGGTCTGGATCTTCAGCGCGCTTGCGATCCTTTTTGTGATCGTTGCCAGCGCGATTCTGGCGTTTCCCTTGTATGTCAAGAACCGCGTGAACAGCCTGCTCCCGCCGGAAGCCCATCAATTTCTGAAGAGTCAGGTGGTTATTCCCGATTCGTGGCTAGAGGCTCCGCCGTTCCCGAGCGATCTTCTTGAACTCTCCGAGAAATTGCGTGTCGCATATCGGAATCATGGAGAGAACCAGTCCGTTGAGGACTACAAGGACGCAAATCAAATGGCGGCCGATCTCCTCAATAGGGAACCATTGAGCGATGAATCGTGGTTGAGGATACCTCAAATCCTCAAGGGTTCAGAGGAATTTATCAACCTCCTGCAACAACTGACCGCGCGGGCGGATTACGAATACAGCGCGTTGCCCGGATACGACCAAGACTCCATAGAAGTAAATTTCATGCTTGCGGAAACCGCCGCCCAGCATCTGTGCCTGAAGGCTTACAACCTAGCTCACGATGGCAATTGGGAAAAGGCTCTTGAAGCCGACCTTGAAATCTTTAGGTTATGTCGCCGGAAACCCTATGCCACATGGAGCGAGCATTTGGTAACGCCTCATTTTCTGCGCCTTGCATCCCGTTGCAACGACGATTTGAAGACGCAATGCATTGAATCAAAATTATTGGAATCCGCTCTTGCCGAATTGAATCGGCTCGAACATGAGGTCGGCACACCCTTGCGGGAAAACTTCTATATTTACAATACGGCAAGCGAAATCCTCAGACTTCGGCGACGCGGTTTTCCCGCCGATCTCACCACGAGACAAACAGGACGGGAACTGATTCGAGGATACATGAACGCTACCGACAAGGCCATTGGAGGGGGAAATAACTATTTTTCTTTTGATTTGCAAAGGCCGATGGGAAGGGCTTTTTCCAAGGACATACACAATGAAGTCTTGGTTGGATCATTGATTGACCTCGCCTTAAGTTGGGATCGTACGATACCGGATATAGATATCGTGTATCTGGATTTTCTTACGCCTGAAATGCAAGGATTTCAGGATTGGAAGAACAGATTAAGAATCCTCTTTGATTTAACACGCCTGAATCTGGCGGCGCGAATTGTCGTCTTGGAAACGAGCGGTGATTTGGTTGAGCCTCCCAGAGTCAGTCCCGAACTTCTGCCGGAAGTTCCAGTGGATCCGGTGTCGGGAAAGCCTTATCTCTGGAATCCCAAGACCAAGCAATTTTACAGCGATTCCTTGAGAGAAGGCAAATTTGAGTTTGGCGTGGGATATTGCGGCGCGCGCTGAGGAAGAGAAGTTTCACATTTCCACCGTCGCCAAGACTCGGACGCGGGCGGATCGGGCGTTGTCCCGTTTGGGGCGGATGATGATCTCGACGTCCCGGCCAAGGGCGTTGAGGAAACGGAAAAGACGTTCGGCGGAAAAACCGTCGAGTCTTCCGCGCATCAAGGCGGAAACCTTGGGTTGATCCACGCCGAGAAGTTTGGCGGCTTGGACCTGAGTGAGTTTGCGGTCGTGTATGATTGAGCAAACGCGAAGCGCGATTTTGGCCTTGGCCAGATATTCCTCGGCGTTGGGGATTCCGAGATCGGCAAAGACGTTGCCGCTACTTGTCATGACTTTGTTTTTTTTCATGAGGCCGCTCTTTCCAATAAATTAACGCTTGGTATTCTTCCTCCGCCATTTGAAGGCGGCGTCGAACGAGTTCGATTTCCCGTCCCGGTGTGGCAATGCCACGCTTCGATTTCTTCTGAAAAGCGTGAAGAACATAAACCGCGTCTGCAAAGCGGACCGTGTAAACCGCGCGAAAGGCATTGCCGGCCCGGTTTGCCACCATTTCCAAAACACCGGCGCCGCCAAAACCCTTCAGTGGTTTGGCGTCCACATGTTTCCCTCCCTCTTGGGCCTGCGCCAGCGCAAACCCCATCACTTTCTTCACGTCGTCGGGAAATCTCCGTAAATCGTCCAAGGAGGAAGCGATCCAATACACGGGCTTCCTTATTGTCTCCCCCTTCATTCTATACCAAATATGGCATATTACAGCGGGCCTTGACCAGAGGATTATGCCGCCCCGATGGGGCTTAAGGGATTTTTGGAAATGACCTACACCCCGCTCTTCCGAACGGGGCTAGGATTATGCCGCCGCTGGTGCGGCTGAGAATCGAAGGGGCATGAAATTTTTTGCCGAACCACGGACGATTTGATCGCCTCATTTATAATTTTCCGCGCATCCCCCAAAAGACCGGACCGAGATCCGCGCCGACGGCACGATGGTAGAAGTCCACCGGACCGACCCAGCCGATCTGGGAAGTTGGGCGTCCAAGTTTTTTCAGGTCGGCCAGCGTCGCCCAAAGAAGACGTCTGCCCAAGCCGTGTCCCTGATGATCGGGATTGACGCCCGTCGGTCCGAAACTGCCGAGACCTTGATTGGTCTCGTAGGAGGCGAATCCGACGATCTCTTCCGTGCGATCCTTGCGATCCTTGCGATCCTTTCCCCTTCCCGATTCTTTCACGGCGAGAAAAAGGGAGACGGGATCGTGCGCCAGACCTTGACTCGCCTCGGCGGTCCAACCCGGCGTCCAATCGCGCAAGCAATAGGCGCGGAACGCCTCGCGGTCTTCCTCCCGCGCTCTGCGAACGCGATACGCCTCCCGCTCGCCGCCGAAAATTTCCTTTGCCGGAGGAATTTTGATCCGCCGCAAATCCACCGTCATGTTGAAATTCGTCCGGTAATGCTCGAACCCTTGGGCGATCAGCCAGACGATCACGCCGGTCGCGCGGACGTCCACCCCCGGCTGGATGTAATAGGGCGGGGTCGAAAGGAAATCGGCGGTCGTCGCGCCGAGCCGTTTGAGCCGCGCGCGCGATTCCTTCATCAACGCTTTGCCGAACCCGCGTCTCCGATGATCGGGATGAACGCCGAACCAGCGAATTCCGCCGATCAGTTCCGCCGATCCCGCTTTGGGAACCGGCGGGACGAGCAGAGAGAAGGCGATCACGTTTCCTTTTCGATCAAGATAACAGGGGGAGTTTTCCGGTTTGGCGTCCGGCGGACCGAAAATCCGCTCGGCAAGCAGAAAATCATTCATCGGCAAAAGGGGGAACGATTCGCGCCAAAAGCGGGCAAGTTGACGCCTCATCAAGGGCGTGAGATAGTGAACGCTCGGCGTTTTCATCCATGAATCTTAAACACAACGACGCGAAGAAGGCACGAAGAACGCGACCATTGTGGTTCCTTCCGTGTTTCATCTTTTGTGCGATTTCCCTCCCTGCGCAAACGCCGAACAAACCTCAGGCGGCGAAACTCGAAATCGTCTGCTCCATTTATCCGATCCATGATTTGACGCAAAACGTCATCAAGGGGATTCCCGGCGTCGAGGCGGTTTGCCTCGTGAATCCATCGGTCGGGTGTCCGCATGAATTGAGTCTGACTCCGGCCAACGTCCGGCGATTGAAGGAGGCGCGCGTGGTTCTCATCAACGGCTTGGGATTGGACGATGAATTTCTGAATCCGCGATTTCTTCCGGCTTCGACCTGTTCGATTCTCAAAGTTTCGGAGGCGATTCCGAAAGAGGAATTGATCGCCGAGAAAGACGCCCCACCGGGGCGTCTCTACGGGGAGGGGATTTCAAGGGACACGCGATTCAATCCCCACGTTTGGGTCAGTCCTTTTTTGGCGGCGCGCATGGCGCGCAAAATCGGATCGTTCCTCGCCGAGAACGATCCACCCAACGCACCGCGCTATCTGGCCAACGCGGAGGAATACTCTGCCCGACTCGAAAAGATCGGCGGCGAAATGAAGCGAATTGTCGCAAACTTCCCGACGATCCGCATTGTCACGATGCACGATTCATTCTATTATCTCGCGCGCGATTTGGGGATGGAGGTAATCGGAACCATTCTGGACGAGAACGGGCGGGAGCCGTCGCCGCGCAAACTGGCCGATTTGCTCACGCAACTCAAAAAATCGCCCCCCGATTTCATCGTCATCGAACCGGAATTTTCCGACCGTCTGGCGCGGGTCGTCGCGCAGGAAACCGGACGGCCGATGATCGCGCTCGATCCGGGATCGACCACCGTCGGCTCGTCGGAAGGCTACGAAGCGGCGCAACGCAAGAACGCTTCGGCGCTGGAGCGGTTGCTTTCGCCGCATTGAGTCGTAAAGTTCATATTCAGTGGCAAGATCGGTGAGAATTCGTCATGGTTTCCGACAGAATGAATCAACCCACCACCGCGACGGATCAATCTTCTTGGCTGATTCAACTGGAGCGACTGAACGTCGCGTTCGGCGATTTGAAAATCCTCGACAATGTCACGGCGCGGTTCGATCCGGGGAAAATCACGGCGGTCATCGGTCCCAACGGCGCGGGGAAAACCACGCTCCTGCTGGCGATTCTCGGATTGATTCCCTACAAGGGGCAAATCCATTTTATTCCCCCAGCCTCGCGCGAGACCGGAACTTCCGCCGTCGAGACAAGGCGCGTCGAAACGCATCGCCGTCCGATCATCGGTTACGTTCCCCAGCGGCTCGATTTTGACCGTGGTCTGCCGATCACCGTGGCCGATTTTTTGGCGGCGGGGAAACAAACGATTCCGCTGTGGTGGGGCAAAGGGACCGGACTTCAACTGCGGATTCAGGAGGCACTCAACCGGGTCAACGCCGTTGGTCTTTGGAATCGCCCGCTCGGCGGATTGTCGGGCGGCGAACTTCAGCGCGTCCTTCTCGCCCAAGCTCTTCTCCGCGATCCGCAGGTTTTATTGCTGGATGAACCGGCCAGCGCGGTGGACGTTGAAGGGGAGGCGCTCTTTTATGAGTTGTTGCACTCGATCCATCGGGAACGGCATCTGACGACGGTTTGGGTCTCGCACGATCTTTCGGTCGTGATGAATCACGCGGATCGGGTGATTTGCCTCAATCGCGCCGTTTCGTGCGTGGGCGCGCCCGAACAAATTTTGACTCCCGACCGCCTACGCGAACTCTTCGGTCCCAACGCGGCGGTTTATTCGCATCACGACCATGACCATCGGCGACCGGCCGAACGATAATTCCTTTTTTTCTTGCTCTTACTCTTGCTCTTGCTCCACCCACTTTTCATTGAACCGCACATGCTTGATCGTCGAACCCGCGAATTGGCTTTTGTCCTTGTAAGAATAAACGCAATGAATCATTCCGTCGGCGGATTCGATGACCGTCGGATAGGAGGCCGAGCCTTCCTCGGGGAGCATTTCCAGTTGCCGTTTCCACTTCCACGTCTTTCCCTCGTCGTCGGATAGAAAGGCGGTCAGGCGGTGGCGTCCCGCCGGAGTGTCGTTGCAGACCAAAACCCAATGGCCAGTTTTCAGCGCGGCGACCGACACGCTCGATCCGGGGTTGGGGATTTCGGTCGGGATTTCGGTCCACGTCATTCCGCCGTCGGAGGATTCGGCGTGACGGACCATGTGCTTTAATCCTGCCTCGCGCATGAACGCCGCGATGTTGCCGTCCTTTTTACGGACGAAACCGGGCTGAATGTTGCCGCGGTCGGGAAAAATCATCGGCGGGCTGAATTCCCACGATTCGCCCCAGTCGTCGGTGAAGGCGGCAAGCGAGCAATCGAACACGTCGGAATAAAGGCCGAGCATCATCCGCTTGTCGGAGATCATGATCGGCGGCTGGCGCGGCATCCAGCCGAGGCGCTGGAAAAGTTTGTCGGACGCCATTTTTCGCGATTCCTCCAAACTCGTTTTGAAGCGCGGATTTTTTTCGAGAAACTCCGCGTGATCGGCCATCAATTGATCCACCGATTTCACGAATTTCGACTCCAAATCGGGAGGACGACAAAAAATCACGTCCTGCCAATTCCATTTCGGCGGGCCGTCCGCCGAATAATCGGTCGCGGTGCGATACTTGAGCAGATAACTCCGCACCAGATTGTCCATCGAGGAAATCCAAAAGAGCCAAAGCGTTTTGCGCGGGTCAATGAACAGGACCGGATTTTGGTCCGGCAGATTCTTGTTGTCGGCCATGAGAAACGGCGCGGACCATTTTGATTCTCCTTTGCGCTTGCGAGCTCCGCTGATGACGAGCGTGTCGTCGGTCCGTTCCCCTTTGCCGTGAAACCAGCACGCGAGCAAGTCGCCGTCGGGCGTCTCGATGATGCTGGCGGAGTGATTATGAAACGGCTCCGGGGGAAAGATCTGTTCGGCTTCATAAAGCGGCGACTGGGCTCGGGCCCGGATTGCCCCGGCCACGAGAATCACCCCCAGCACAATAAGCGGCGGATTTTTCATTTTTTGCATTTCATTCTCCTTCGCTTCATTAAATAACCACGAATACCGGGGATATGCCCCAGCCGAAATACTCTACTTCGGCAATATCCCAGCCGCCTTGAAAATTCGGTGAGGACAACCGAATTTTCAAGGCGAAAATTCTCAGCGCCTCGCGCCGGGATCGCTCACAAAGCCGATGACCGTCAACAGTCTGCCCGCGTTGGCTCCCTCGCGGCGGTAGGAATAATAGAGGTCTGGATTGGCGAAGGTGCATTCGCCCGAATCGGTTACGCGGGAGGGATCAAGTCCGGCGGCCAGAAGCTGGCCGGTTGCGATTCGCGCCAAGTCCAGATGCGTTCCGTCGGGGGAGACGAGGGTCTGCGGGAACGCCGATTGAAATTTGCCGACAAGCTCTGCTCCAACCTCATAATTTTCGGCACGGATGCCGGGACCGATCCACGCTTCGAGGGTTTCCGGGTTTGCTCCAATCCTGATCATCACCCGGGCGGCTTGGTGCGCCAACCCGCCGAAAAGGCCCCGCCATCCGCAATGGCACGCGCCGACCATGCGCGAGGCGGGATCGAAATAGAGTATGGGAAGGCAATCGGCTGTTTGTAGAAGCAGAAGATGATTTGGGAACGTTGTGACCAAGCCGTCGGTTTCGGCAAATTCGAATGTCTCTATTCCCACCAAATCGGTTTGGCGTTTGCAACTCTTTGGCAACGGGGCTTGATCGTAATTCGCGGCGACGGAAAATCCGTGAACCTGATCCGCGCCGATGATCGTGAATTGCGAGGGGGGATTGACCAATTCGCGCAAATATGGCGCGGCGCGAGTGATGGTTTCGCCGAAGGGAAGCTTCCCGACGAGGTTGGGTCCGCGCCGCGTCAAGGTTCCGTGCGTCACCCGCCCGATCCATTTCGGATTGAATATCCAAGTCTCAGACATTTTCTCGGATACCGATCGTGAATCAGATTCCTCTCTGTGTCTCTGTGGTGAATCCATCATTTGGGGAACTCCAAATCTTGCCGAACAGCGTCCAGCGGATCGGTCGGCGTCGTCCCAAAAATCAGCCGAACCGTTCGGCTCATATCGTCCGGCAACGCGCTCACGCGCGCGATCCATTCTCCCTTTGCCGGATGTCGGAATCCGAGTCCGGCGGCGTGAAGCATTTGTCGCTCCGGCCATTGTTGGCCGAGTTTCGGACGAAGCTCCGGGCTGATCGCCGCCAAGCAACGTTTCTTGGTCCAGCCATAAACCGGATCCCCCAGAATCGGGTGGCCGATGGATTGAAGATGCACGCGAATCTGATGCGTCCGTCCCGTGTGAAGCCGAATCAGCAGAAACGCGACGCCGTGCGCTTCGAGCAGAGGTTGCAGGATGGTTTTGGCCTCGCGTCCGTCCCGCACGACCCCCATGCGTTTGCGGTCATTAGGTCTCCTTCCGATTGGGAGATCTATCTCCAACCGCTCCTTGGCAAATTGTCCCAACGCCAAGCCGAGATAGCGCCTTTGAATTTCGCGTTCTGCCAACGCCGCCGTCAGCTTTTGGTGGGATTCCTCGGTTTTGGCGACCACCAGCAACCCGGAGGTCAATTTATCCAAGCGATGGACGATCCCGCAACGCCCTTCGCCGCCGATATTTTCTTGGGCGGTTCCGCAATGATTCAGGAGCGCGTTCGCCAACGTTTCCTCGGCATGACCGGGGGCGGGATGAACGACCCATCCGGCCGGTTTGTCCACGACGAGCAGAAATTCGTCCTCGTAGGCAACGGCGAGTTCAATCCGCGACGGAGCCATTGGCCGCCGCTGAAAACGAAGGTCGCCGACGCCCGACTTGATCTCGACGCGGTCTCCCGCGCGAAGTTTGTAACTTGGGGGGCGCGCGAGGCCGTTGACCTTCACCGCGCCGCGTTTAATTTCGAGCTGAATCTGATGGCGCGATAGAGGGGCGAGTCGTTGCGAGAGCCAGCGGTCCAGCCGAGTTCCGGCGTCCGATTCTTCGGCGGACCAAGGACCGCCGGGCAAAGTTGGAGATGATTGAATTTCAGACATGGATTGACTCGCGACCTTCGCCACTCTTGGGGGAGCAACGCACGGTGATGATGTTCCGCTCCCTGCGAACGGTCAAGGCCGCTGATAAATCGCGTATCCTGAATGGGAATAAACTTCCTTCCATCCGGGAAGTCGAAAGGCGGGATTCTCGGCGCGCTCGGTGGGAGACTGGAGAACAAAATTCATCTTCGTGAGGTCGAGAAACTTAAGCCGCTGGTCGGCGTTCGCCTTGCGGAAGAAAAAGGTCACCCCCTTTTCCTTCGCGTAAAAATTTTCCGTCTGGAAACTGTGGCCGATGAACGTGTTGGCGGAACAATAAGCGGGAAGAAAATTGCCCGTTCTTGCCGGAGCGAGAACGCAATCGCCGGGCCGGGCGTGCTTGTCCAAAAACTCAAAGGCGGCGAGCATGGCGCGGTCCACCCGCCCGATGCCCTCCCAAAAGTGCGTTCCCTCGACGAAGAACGTGAAAGCGAATTCCAAGGCGAGAAGAATGTAGATCGGCCAATGACGCCAAGCGGCGATTTTGGTTTTTCCGATCCACTTCACGGCGAGGATCGCAAGCGCGATTTGCAGGCCGAAAACCATCCGCGCGCGGAACGCCAATGGCGCGAGAACGAGCAAAACCACCGAGGCAATCCATAACCAAAGAAACGACGCGGCACATTCCGTTGCGGTTGAACGGGAACGCGCGCTCGAAATTCCCTCGGCGATCAACCACGGAACAAATGACGCGAAGAAAAGAAGCATATCCCCAAGAGAGATCGGATCATCGAATGAAATTGCGCCCAGATGCGAGCTGATCGGCTGGACCCGATATTGAAGGGAGGCGAGCGCGCCTCCGAGAGCGACGGGAAGCAATACTTGAAAAACCGCGCGCAAAGATTTTCCGCGCCGGGCAATCATCCAGTACCCCTGCGCGCCCAAGACCGACCCGACCAAAATCAGATAATAAGGGTTGATGAGTCCAAGCAGGAGCGTAAGGAAGACGAGGCAACCGAATTCGCCGACGCTCAGCCGCGCATCGTTCCCTTGCTTGTCGCGCCAAGCGGCGAAAGCGATGCCGAAAATCAGGAGGACCAGACAAAGCTCAACGGTGAGATGCCCGTAGCGATAGAGAATTTTGAAGACATAGGGATCGGCCAGCGACGTTGGGTTGCGCGAACGGAAAAGCAAAAAGAAGGGGTATTCCAATCCGCCGCCGAGCATCAAAACGTGCGCCAGACGCCGCAGGCGGATGTCCCGCTGAAATAATGCGAGGAAAGCGTAGGAAATCCATGCGAACGGAGCGAGCGCGACTACGCGCAAGAGATGCGAGGCGAAATAGACGTTGCCCACGAGGCGGGTCAGCCAGCCGAGACAAATAAAATAAGGGTTAATCAACGCGAAGGACGCGGCGGGATTCTCGGTGAAATAATTTCGGATCAGCCAATCACCCCGCGCAATTCGCCGTGCCCACGCGTAATACTGAAAATAATCGTCGTAATAAAAAACGCTCGCCCATGCGTATTGCTGATCCGGCGGCGTGAACCAAGCGAAAATGCAATATGGAAGGGTCGAGAACACGGCGACCGCCGCAAAATATCCGGCGATCCAATTCCGCTCGGATCGGGAAAAATTGCGCGGACGGAGCCAATGAAGAACGCGCATCATCAAGCCTATCTTTTATTTCATCGTTCGGCTTGGGTTCGCACTCAAGGTTTCTCCTCGCCGAGGACGATTCGAACCCAAACCTCGACGTCTCGAACACACGGCATCGCAAAAGCCCGATCGAAAGGGGGTTCTCGTTCGTCCCCCAAGTCTTCGTAACGAAACTCGGCGGCAAAGGGCGTAAGTCGCCGAACGAATTCCAGACCTTCCGGAAAATTCAGTCCGCAGTCCTTGATGAGATCAATCAATTCCACCAGATCGTGCGTCCGACGATGTCGAGCCGCTCTTGACGCCAGAACGGCCTTCAGCATTTTTTCGACGGCTTGTTGGGCATGGAATCCGATGATCTCGTCGGGCGAGTCCGGATCAGGGATGAGTTTCTCCATCGTGAATTCGTCCTGCTTCGCCTTGCGCGAGAGAAGTTGGGCGAATTCACGAGACCGCATGAAATACGCATCCTTCCCGTGCGGCTTCAAAAAACAAGGTTCCGGGAGTGTCCGCCCATTGATCGAAGTTTTGGCGGCTGGCGACAAGGACATCCACCGGAGCCTTGAGGGGACGCAAAGCATCGCGCAATCGAACCATCTCTTCATGCCGCGTCTTGACTTCCGGCTCGATCACCGAAAAGTCGAGATCGCTACCCTCGCGGGCGTCGCCCCGCGCATAGGAGCCAAACAAGATAATCGTCGAAGCGGGAGCGACCCGCTTGATTAACTCCACGGCCTTCAAGATGGTGGGCTCATCAATTTTCATTCGCCTTGCGTCTTCCTCCACCGCCCAATTCCCGCACAATCTCCACTTTCTCAAGACGCCATGACGGACGTCAATTCCATTCCGACAAATGCCCGCTTTCGACTCGGCATCATTTCACAGACGGAGCCGAACGCGCCACAAGGTTTGAACTTGCCGGTGACATTGACAGCGCTCGGCGAATCGGCGTATGATGTCATCCGATTGCATTGGCGCGGGGTGGAGCAGTTGGTAGCTCGTTGGGCTCATAACCCAAAGGTCGGAGGTTCGAATCCTTCCCCCGCTACCAAATTTTTTTCGGCGGTTCGGGCGTCGTTCCAGCCGCCACGGTAATTTTCGCGCTTGGGGCGGGGTAGCTCAGATGGTTAGAGCGGCGGTCTCATAATCCGCAGGTCCCCGGTTCGATCCCGGGCTCCGCTACCAATTTTCTCAACCACCAAGACACCAAGTCCCTCAAGAAGGACAACTCGAGTAATCTGTGATGTCCCAATCCGCTCAAAATTACGATCGCCGTCGGTTCTTGAAGGGAACCGCCGCGACATTGGGTGCGTTAAGTTTCCTGTCGGCGGAAAAGATTGCCTCCATTGCCGTCGCGCAAACGCCTTCCAAAAAAATCAAGCTCGGCATGGACAACTTCGCCGTTCGCGCGATGAAGTGGAAAGCTCCGCAACTTCTCGACCATGCCGCCTCGCTCAAACTCGATGTCATCCTCCTCTCCGATCTCGACGTTTACGAAAGCTTCGAGGAAAGCTACCTCAAGAAAATAAAGGAACAAGCGGACCGGCTCGGCATTCAAGTTCACGCCGGAACGGGAAGCATTTGCCCGTCGGCGCATTGGTTCAACAAAAAACACGGCACGGCGGAGGAGCATCTCGCGCTGGCGATTCGCGTCGCCAAGGCGCTTGGGTCACCCGCCGTCCGTTGCGTTTTGGGATCGGGCGAGGACCGGAAGGATCCGGGGGGGATCGAGAAAAAAATCGAGGAGACGATCAAGGTTTGCAAAAGCGCGCGGAGCCTCGCGCTCGATTCGGGCGTCAAAATCGGCGTTGAGAACCATGCGGGCGACATGCAGGCGTGGGAATTGGCGGGATTGGTCGAAGCGGCGGGCAAAGACTACGTCGGCGTCTGTCTCGATTCGGGCAACGCGGTCTGGACGCTGGAAGACCCGCTGGCAAGTCTTGAAATTCTCGGTCCTTACGCGGCGACTTCAAGCCTGCGCGACAGCGCGGTTTGGGAGTCCGAGCGCGGCGCGATGGTCGAGTGGACCGACATGGGGGACGGTCAGGTGGATTGGAAACGCTACGTCGCGCGATTCGCCGAGCTGTGTCCCGATTGCCCGTTCAATCTCGAGACGATTTCCTACGGCGCGCCAAGGCCGTTCAATTATCTGGACGCCGATTTTTGGAGCGTCTTTCCCAAAGCGCGCGCGGAGGATTTCGCCAAGTTTGTCGCTTACGCGAAACGGGGCAAGCCTCCGCAACTTCCGCCCGGCCGTCCCGCCGGCGACAACTCCGAGGCCGCCGAGCAAGCCCGGCAAAAATACGATTTGGAGCGAAGCGTAAAGTATTGCAGAGAGGTATTGGGATTAGGAACGAAGTAAGGATTTATTGGACACGGAAGCGCACGGATTGCACGGATCGGAAACAAGGCGATTTCAGATCTCAAATCTCGAATTTCAAATCCGTGTTCATCCGCCCAATCCGCGTCCAATAAATCTAACCCCCAACCCGGGCGAATCGGGGAGCGTGATGCGTCCCTCCGCGATATTCATGCCGTCGAACGGGTCTTCCGCGACGAGCAAGGGGCCGTCCAGATCGAGCCAATCCACGAGCGATCCCAGATGCGCCGCCGCCGTGCAGGCGTTGGACGACTCGACCATGCACCCGAGCATGATTTTCATCCCCAGTGCGCGCGCCATGGCGATCATTTTCAGCGCGGGTTGAAGCCCGCCGCATTTGACCAGCTTGATGTTGATTCCGTGAAATCGTCCGGCCAGCCGCGGAATATCGGAGGGAACGCAGGCGTTCTCATCCGCGATGACCGGAAGCGCGCTCTCCCCGAAAACTTTTTCCATGTCGTCGAGTTTGTCCGGCGGCAGAGGTTGCTCGATGAATTCGACGTCTAATTCCTTGAGCGCGCGCGATTTTTCAATCGTCTCTTCCGCGCTCCACGCGCAATTGGCGTCCACGCGAAAGACCGCCCGACTTTCTTGGCGCAGGGCGCGGACGATTTCCACGTCTTCTCTCGTCCCCAGCTTGATTTTGAATATCGGAAACGCCGCAAATTCCCGCAACTTCGCCGTCATTTTCGGGATGGTATCCAGCCCGATGGTGTAGCTGGTCCTCGGAATCGGTCCGGCGCGCAGACCGAGCAGGCGATAAATCGGCTGGCCGAATTTTTTGCCGATCCAATCATGCAGGGCCAAGTCCAACGCGCAGAGAGCCTGCGTGTTGCTCCTCAGTCGCTCCGCCGCTTCCTCAAGTAGAAGACGATATTCCAGCGGATTTTGGCCTTTCAGCCAAGGAAGAATGGACTCCAAATCCTCCCGCACACTGGCGACGCTTTGGCCGTAATAGCCGCTGGGAGAAGTTTCGCCGAAGCCGATGATACCATCGTTTTCCAATTCAACGATGAGGACATGCGCGACCTCTTGTGAGCCGCGCGAAATGGTGAACGTGTGGCGCAGGGGAAGATCGAGGGAGTGAAGGCGGATTTTCACCGCAGGGAACAGATCCCGCCGCAAGAGAGGCTTACGGCGGTTTTCACTTCAATCAAGGGGACAAAAAATTGTGGGAAATTCCGCGATCAGGGTTTGGATTCCCCGCCGGCCGGGGCGGCGGGAGCCGCAGGGGCCGCCGGAGCCGCGCCTGACGGAGCGGCTTCTCCCTCCGTCTTCTTTTTGGAGCCGATCATGCTTTTCATCATCGCGGGACCAAGTTGTTGCGGCTTGAAATTCTGCCTCATTTCCGGAGGAATCGCCGTCGCTTCCTTGCCGTGTAATCCCCGGGCCTCGTTCATCTGTTGGGTTTTGCCCATGCTCCAAAAGACCACTCCCGCAAGTACGACCACCACGACGACAAGACCGATGATTTGAGGGGGACTGATCTTCGGCTTGAGTTCCTCATCTTCGGCCTGATCTTGCTCGCCGCTCTGGGATTGATCTTGGGGTTGGGAGGTGGCCATGATTCGATTCCTTTGCTATGATTTATGTATTGCTCTCCGGCGCCGATTTTAACGCGCAACACGGGATTATGGCAGGCATGTCCCCGACCCGCAATCAAAAAATGACTTTGGCGGGTTTGGCGGATTTCAGGTTCCCATGACATTGTATCCGGCGTCCACGTGGAGCGTTTCGCCGGTGATCGCGGCGGAGGCGTCCGAGGCGAGAAAGACGGCGGTTTGTCCCACCTCCGACGGTTCGATGTTGCGCCGAAGGGGAGATCGGTCGGCGGCGGAATGGAGCATCCCGGTAAACCCGCGGATGCCGCGCGCCGAAAGCGTGTTGACCGGACCCGCCGAAATGGCGTTGACGCGAATTTTTTGCGGTCCCAAATCGGCGGCGAGATAACGGACCGACGCCTCCAGCGCGGCTTTGGCGACCCCCATGACGTTGTAATTCTGCACGGCCTTTTCCGCGCCGTAATAACTCAGCGTCATGACCGAGCCTCCGCCGGCGGCCTCCAAAAGGGGGAAGGCGCGGCGGGCCGCGGCGACCAGCGAATAGGCGCTGACGTCCAAGGCCAGCGCGAATCCCGCGCGGGAAGTGTCCACGAACCGCCCTTCCAAATCCTCGCGGTTGGCGAAGGCGACGCTGTGGACCAGAAAATCGGCTTTGCCGCCGAAGGACTCGCCGACCGACTTGAAAAATGAATCAAGCTGATCGTCCTTGGTCACGTCGCAAGGGAGGGTCAGGGAATTGGGAATCGTTTCGCTCAATTTGCGGACTTTCGGCTCCATGCGCTCGTTGAGGTAATTGAACGCCAGTCGCGCTCCCGCCGTGTGCATCGCCTCGGCGATGGCCCAAGCGATCGAATAAGAGTTGGCCACCCCCAAAATAATTCCCTGTTTTCCCGCAAGAACCGTCATCGTCTTTTTCCTCTCCCGTTTTGGCGTCCCATGTTTGAGATTGCCGGGCGCGAAGGCAAGAAAAAGTTGCCCCGCACAGCATTATGCTGGATTCTCCGCCCGTTTTTTTGGATTCTATTCCCGCGAATTTGGAAGGTCGGATGAGGAACGCATGAACGTCGCGGTCATAGGCACCGGATACGTCGGATTGGTCACGGGGACCGTTTTTGCCGATTTGGGCAACGACGTGATCTGCGTGGACAAGGACGCCGGAAAAATCGCCCAGCTTCAATCGGGCAAGCCGACGATCTACGAGCCGGGGCTGGAGGAAATGCTTTCGCACAATCTGGCCAACGGCCGACTGGTTTTCTCGACCGACATAGACGAAGCCGTTAAAAAATCGGTCGTCATTTTCATCGCCGTCGGGACACCTCCTTTGCCCAGCGGCGAGTCCGATCTCTCGCAGGTCGAGGCCGCCGCGTTGGCGATTTCCCGCTCCATCGGCCACTACACGATCATCGTCAACAAGAGCACGGTTCCGGTCGGAACCGGCGATTTCGTCAAGCGGACCATCGAGGCCAATCGCCGACGCAAAGTGGATTTTGACGTCGTTTCCAATCCGGAGTTCTTGAAGGAAGGCTCGGCGATTCAGGATTCGCTTAACCCCGACCGGATCGTGATCGGCGCGCCGAGCCAGTCGGTCGCCATGTCGCTCCTTGAGCTTTACGCGCCGCTGGAACGGCCGATGCTCATCACCGACATCGAAAGCGCTGAGATGATCAAATACGCCTCGAACGCTTTTCTTGCCACGAAAATCTCCTTCATCAACGCCATCGCCGATCTCTGCGAAAAAACGGGGGCCAACATCGCCCAAGTTTCCAAGGGGATGGGCTACGACGCGCGGATCGGGAGCGCGTTCTTGCAGGCTGGACTCGGCTTCGGCGGCTCCTGCTTCCCCAAGGACACCGCCTCGCTGATTCACACTTTCAGCCGGTACGGAGAGGAAAATCAGTTGCTTCGCACCGTCATGGAAGTCAATAATGAGCGCGTGCCCCGATTTTGCAGGCGGGTGGAAAAGCGGCTCGGCTCGTTGCACGGCAAAACGGTCGGCGTGTTGGGTTTGTCCTTCAAGCCGAACACGGATGACATGCGCGAGGCCAAGAGCCTTGAGATCATCCGGTTTCTTCTGTCGGGAGGAGCCGGGGTTCGGGCTTACGATCCGGTGGCTGTCTCCGGCGCGCGGGATGCGCTGAAGGGGGAAAAAGGCGCAATCGCGTTTTGCGAAAGCGCATACGAGGCCGCCGAAGGATCCGACGCCGTGGTGATCGTGACGGAATGGAACGAATTTAAGTTGCTCAACCTCGAACGGATCAAGAATTTGATGAAAACGCCGATAATCTTTGATGGACGCAACATTTACTCGCCAGAGCGGTTGAAGAGCCTCGGAATCGAGTATTTCAGCATAGGGAGAGGGACCCATTCATGATCCGTTTGGAAGACCTGATGTCCGAAATGGTCGAGCGCAATTCGTCCGACCTGTTTCTCAAGGCGGGGTGTCCTCCCTGCGTCCGCATTGACGGCGTCATCACCCCCATGGATTTCGCCGACCTGACCGCCAACGATTGCGAGCAGGTCGCCCGCAAGATCATGAACGAGGATCAGTGGCGTCACTTCCTCGAAATTCCGGAAATGGACCTCGCGCTTGGCATGTCCGGCATCGGACGATTCCGGGTCAACTGTTATCGTCAGAGGGGGACGTGCGGCATCGTCTTCCGCCATATTTCCAATCCCGACTTTTCATTCGGCGCGCTGAATTTGCCTCCCGCCGTCGAATATCTGGCCAACATGAAGCGCGGTCTGGTTCTGGTGACCGGAATGACCGGGTCGGGCAAATCCACGACGCTGGCGGCGATGATCAACCACATCAACCAGACGCGCAAGGCGCACATCATATCCATCGAGGACCCGATCGAGTTCCTTCATCAGGACAACCTCTCGATCATCAGCCAGCGCGAAGTTGGATTCGACACGAAGAATTTCCGCGACGCGCTGAAACACGTTTTGCGCCAAAGCCCCGACGTGATTCTCATCGGCGAAATGCGCGATCTTGAAACCATCCAGACCGCCATCTCCGCCGCCGAAACGGGGCATTTGGTTCTCTCGACCCTTCACACCACCGACGCGATTCAAACCGTCGAGCGCATCATCAATTACTTTCCCGCCTACCTTCACACCCAGATTCGTCTGGAGCTTTCGCTTTGCTTGAAGGGGGTCATTTCCCAGCGATTGTTGCCGCACAAATCGGGATCGGGGCGCGTGCCCGCCGCCGAGGTTTTGATCGCCACGCCGATCGTGCAGAAGCTCCTTCACGAAGGACGGACGCTGGAAATCGCCGAGCACATGAAGGAAGGGGAATACATCGGAATGCAGACCTTCAATCAGTCGCTCCTCAAGCTCATCAGCCGCGGCTTGGCCAAATACGACGACGCGTTGCTTTATGCCACCAGCGCCGACGAACTTCGTCTGGCCTACGAAGGGGTCGGAAGCGGAACGTCGGCGATCCGCGGTTGATCCCGTCCGTCAAAATTTCATAACGACATTTTTCAACGACGTCGCGCATATCGCGTGGGATCGGGAATCCCCGCCTTCAAGAATGCGTTCCATCGTTCCGCGCATTTGGCGCAAGCCCCGCAATGGATTCGTCCGACCGGGCGAATGCACGAGAGAGTCCGTTCCAGTTTTAATCCCTCGCCCCGGATAAGAACTTCGGTCTTTCGCATCCGAGCCAAGGGGGTCTCCACTCGGACGCGCCATTCCATCGCTCTTTCCGCCGCGTTTTCGAAGGCGCGGAAGAACGCCATCTTGGCGTCGGGAAAGGGATTGCCCGCCAATATACCCAACTGAAGGCGACCAACGCCGACGGCGCGGGCCAGACTCGCCGCCACGGTCAAGAGCGCGAGATTGCGTCCGGGCAAATAAACCGTTTCATCGGGCGCTGTAACGTCCGGCGGCTCGACGTCGGCGTCCACCGCCCATCGCGCGGAAAAATTTTTCGGCGCGTCCATGCGCGAGACGCTCAGGGGACGAAGCTGACGCGGGAAGCTTTTCTTCAAACCGGCCAGAAAATTTCGGGTCGCCGCGAGTTCGCCCCGCTCCCAAATCAACCCTTGGCGAACGAAAAGCGGCCAGACTTCCGCGCCGTTCCGCAACGCCATGCCGGTCATCACCGCCGAATCCAACCCGCCGCTCAACAACACGACCGCGCCGGACCGATTCACCGAGGAATCCGCCATCGCCTCAACCTTTTTTTTCTTGTTTTTCTTCGGCGGATTCCGATTTTGCGTTGGAGGAATCGGCGGTTTCCGCCGGGGCGTCGGCCTGCGCGCGAGCGCGAATCGTTTCCGGATCATTGGTTTTGACGATCGTCGGTCCTGATCCGGGTTCATCCTCTCCTCCCCAACGGGCGAAGAAAAGACGGGCGAGGAAAAAAATCGCCCCGACGACCACGACCAGCGAAATTAATCTCAGGAACCAATGGGTCTTCGGCGCCGGGGCCTCCGCGCCGCTCCCCCCGGGGGCCAGACGCCGCGCTTCGGCCACCTCGCTCTTCAGGTTGGACAACTGCGCCGTCAAATCCTTGCGCGTCGCCTCAATTGAATCTATTTCCCGACGAAGGTTGTTCTCCAATTGCTCCAGATGCGTCACTTGGCTTTCGACATTTTCAAACCTCTGTTTGATTTGAGACGAGGCTTGTTGCTCAGACGTCGGTTTCTCCCCCGCCTGCGCTCCCCACGCGCCGAGCAAGAGGACCGCGCACGGCAGGAATCCAGCCGCGCCTCGGCGCAGGATTGAGCGTTTGCCCGATTTCATCCCCTTCATCATCCGACGCATGGATTGAAAGTCAAGAAATTGCTGGAGAGAGAATTTTTATGTGGAGCGCGGCGGCCTGTCGCCTGAACGAAGGCGGGAGCAAGCTTTGACGCTCCACATCATTCGGACGCCATTGCCAATCCCGGATTCGCGTTTTTCACGTCGCTCCATCCAACAACTGCTTGGCCAGTTTCTTTCCCGCCGGGCTTCTGCCGTCGTCTCCCATCATGCCGGCCAGTTCGACAATGCGGTTCTCGCCGTCGAGTTCAACCGCCGAAGCGAGCGTCCGGCCTTGGCGCGTCGTCTTGCGGACGGCCAGATGGCGTTCGGCGCGCGCGGCAATCGCGGCCTGATGCGTGATGCAAATGACCTGATGCGACTCGGCGAGCTTCTCCAGCAATTTGCCGACGCGGACCGCGACGCTTCCGGAAATCCCCGCGTCAATTTCGTCAAAGACGAGCGTCGGAATGGCGTCGCGCTTGGCGAGCGCGGTCTTGATGGCGAGCATGACGCGCGAAAGCTCGCCCCCCGACGCGATCTCCCGTAGGGGCTTGCTTCCTTCTCCCGGATTTGGCGAAAGCATGAACTCGACGCGGTCGGCTCCTTCGGAGTGGAATTCCTCCTCGCGCGTGACCTCGGCGATAAAACTCGCCTTCTCCATGCCGACTTGCGCTAGGGTTTTGCCGACCTCCGCCGCCAGTTTTTTCGCCGACTTGGATCGCGCCTCAAAAAGTTTTTCCGCCGACTCGATCAATTCCCCTTTCGTCATCGCCACTCGCCCCTCCATGTCCTCGCGCTCGCGCTCGTCCAGATTCATCCGGTCGCGCTCGGAGCGAAGTTCGCCGAGGATTTTCAAGAGTTGTTCCTCGTCCCCCACGGAATGTTTCCGCTGAAGTCGGCGGATAGCCTCGATTCGCCCGATCACCTCGTTGAGCCGCTCGGGATTGGCCTCACACTTCGACGCGTATCGGCGTGTTTCGCGGGCCAGATCGTCGGCCAGCGCGCGAATTTCCCCCAATTTCGCGGACAACTCCCTCATCCCCGCGTCGTGGCGCGCGATTTGATCCAAGTCGCGCTGGATTTCCCCCAGCGCGGCGACGACCGTCGGACCTTCCTCCGCGATTCCCTCGTAGAGCAAACCGTAGGCGCGATGGGCGGATTGCGCGAGCGTTTCGGCGTTGGCCAGCCGCTTCTCTTCCGCTTCCAATTCGGCGAGTTCACCGCGTTTCGGGGCGAGTTGTCCGATCTCCTCGATTTGAAACGTCAGAAAATCGAGGCGCTTTTCAAAATCGCGGGCGAGCGCGGTCAGATCTTCCTTGCGCCGGAGAAGACGCGCATATTCGGCGTGAACGCGCCGATAATTTTCCAGCAAGGCGCCGTGACCGCCGAAGGCGTCGAGCGCGGCGCGTTGAGCCGCCAGATGAAAAAGGGATTGATGCTCGTGCTGGCCGTGGAGGTCCGCCAACAATTCGCCGACGCGCTTGAGATCGCCGACGCCGACGGTTTGTCCGCCGATGAAACAGCGGCTACGTCCCTGCGAAGAGACTTCGCGCAGGAGGATCAGCGGCTCGGTTCCGTTCCATTCCAATCCGATCTCGCCGGAGATCAGTTTGACGGGTCCGACGCCGAACGGCCCTTCAAAAACCGCCTCGACCGACGCGAATTTGCTTCCCTCGCGGACCACGCCCGCGTCCCCCCGTTCGCCCAACGCCAATTCCAACGCGCCGACGAGAACGGTTTTTCCCGCGCCAGTCTCGCCGGTGACGGCGTTGAATCCCGCGGCGAATTCAATTCGCGCGTTTTCAATAATGGCGAGGTTTTCGATTTCCAAGCGACTTAGCATGATCGGCCCGCCGCTATTCGCTTCCGCCTTCTTCGGGAGGATTTTTCGCGTCATTTTCGCGTCGGATGTCGGCTCCGAGCGAAGCCAATTTTTCCTCGATCCGCTCGTAGCCTCGGTCAATGTGATAAACGCGGAGGACCTCGGTTTCTCCTTCGGCGGCGAGTCCGGCCAACACCAGCGCCGCCGACGCGCGCAAATCCGACGCCATCACCGGCGCGCCGAGAAGTTTCGGAATTCCCTTGATCCGCGCCGTCCCGCGCCCGACCTGAATATCGGCTCCCATCCGGTGCAATTCCGCGACGTGAATGAAACGATCCGGATAAATCCCCTCGCGGATCACGCTTTCCCCCTGCGCCAAACAAAGCATGGCCGTGAACTGCGCCTGCATGTCGGTCGGAAAACCGGGAAAGGGAAGCGTCTGGATCGAGAGGGGCTTGATCGTGGCGTTGCCCCGGACGCGCACGCCGTCGGGAAGAATTTCCACCTCGACGCCGGCCTGCATGAGTTTATCGAGCACGGCGTTCATGTGATCGGCGCGCGCGCCGGCGACCATCACTTCGCCGCCGGTGATCGCTCCGGCTACCAGAAACGTCGCCGCCTCGATCCGGTCGGGAATGGTCGCATACGTGATCGGGCGCAAGGCTTCGACCCCCTCGATTTCGAGCGTCGCGGAGTCAATCCCGGAAATTCGCGCCCCCATGAGATTCAGCATCCGCGCCATCTCGCTCACGTCCGGTTCCTTCGCGGAGCCATGGAGAACCGTCCGGCCCGGCGTCAGGACGGCGGCCATCAGGACGTTGCACGTCGCGCCGACCGAGGAGCCGAATTCCCCTTCGATTGAAAATTCCGCTCCCTTCATGTTCTCGCCGTCGGCGACAATGTAGCCTTGCTCCAAATGAACTTTCGCGCCGAGCGCCTCGAAGCCGCGCAGATGCAGGTCAATGGGTCGCGCGCCGATCGCGCAACCACCGGGAAGCGAAACCTTGGCGCGCTTGAGCCGCGCCAGCATCGGCCCCAAGACGTAAAACGACGCGCGCATCTTGCGCACCATGTCGTAGGGGGCTTCGTCGCCGCAAAAACCGGAGGCGTCAATCGTCAGCCGGTCGTCCTCGCGTCCGGTGGCGACGCCCAGAAAATTGAGCACGCTCTCCATTGTCTCGACGTCGCGCAGACGAGGAATGTTGCGCAGGGTGGATTTTCCGGCGGCCAACATGCAGGCGGCCATTTGCGGCAGGGCGGCGTTTTTCGATCCGCCGGCCTTGATCTCGCCGCAGAGGCGGCGTCCGCCATGAATGACGATACGGTCCATCAGATAATTTCTGAACGCGGATTTGGGATTGCGGATTCAAGCCGGGATGGGTGAAATCCGCTGATCCGCTCAGGTAAGATACCAAATCGCGACGATCAGATCAAACGTCCCTTGCTTCCGCGTTTTGTAAGTCCTGTTAATCCCGTTCTCCCTGTTCTTTTTTCTTTCCTTCAACCTCGGAACCGATCAAAATGTTTGCCCTTATGGGCCCCGGCTCTCTCATTGTCATGATGACCGACTTCGGCACGAAGCATTGGTATGACGCCGCGATGAAGGGAGAAATTCTGCGTCGCGCGCCGCAAGCGATGATCCTCGATCTCTCGCACGAAGTCCCTCGTCAATCCATCGAGCAGGGGGCGTTTCTTCTCCATTGCGCCGTGGATTCGTTTCCGCGCCGGACTATTTTTCTTTGCGTCGTGGATCCCGGGGTCGGCTCGGAGCGCCGGACGTTGGTCGGATGGGTCGGGGAATTCGGATTCGTTGGCCCGGACAACGGATTGGCGACGCCGCTTTTGGACCGCTCCGGCGGATCGGTCGAACTGCACGAGATCAAATCGCCGACGTTCCGCAATCCGATGGTCAGCGCGACGTTTCATGGGCGCGATTTGTTCGCTCCGGCGGCGGCGCGGCTCCTGCTCGGCGATGATCCCCGCATGGCCGGTCCGCGTGTGGTGGATCCCGTAAAGCTACCTTCCTTCATGGCCCGCGAGGAGAACGGCAAGATTCTCGGAAAAGTGATGATGCTCGATCACTTCGGCAACGCGGTCACCAACATTGACCAAGGACGATTTGAAGCGTGGATGTCGCAGGCTCCATTCGATCTTTCGGTGCGCGATCTGCGCCTGCGCCAAGCCGAAAAAACCTACCGAGGCAAACCCGTAGGGGAACCGCTCTGCTATTGGGGTTCGAGCCGCTATCTGGAGATCGCCGTCAATTTCGGTTCCGCCGCCGAGGTCTATCAGATTCAGACCGGCGATCCGGTGACGATTGCTCTTGGCCGCTGATGCAACTACTCCGACGACTGGATGAACTGGACGCCGCCTGCAAGGGAGGCGTCGGTATGACCATCGGTGTTTTCGACGCCATTCATCGCGGCCATCAAGCCTTGATTCGCCGCGCGAAGGAGCAGGCTTCGGTGTTGGGGGTTCGTTCGCTCGTTTTCACGTTCGAGCGTCATCCTCTTGCGCTTCTCGCTCCGGCTTATTGCCCGCCGACGTTGCTTCAGCCCGAAATCAAAGCGCGCTTGATCGAATCGCTAGGGATTGATCTCTGTCTTCTTCTTCCGTTCACCGCCGAAGTCGCGGCGACTCCGGCGGACGAGTTCATCAAAAAAATTTTGGCGGGGCGATGCCGGGCGCGATACGTCGTCTGCGGAAAAAACTTTTCCTTCGGCGCGGGAGGCAAGGGGAACGCCCGCATGCTGGCCGAACTCGGTCCGAAATTCGGGTTCAAGGTGGAAGTTTTCGACCCGGTGTTGGAAGGGCATCATTGGATCAGCTCGACGCGGGTCCGCGATACCCTGCTGGAAGGGAGCATCCGCCACGCGACCGAGATGCTCTCGCGCCGCTATGGATTTCAGGCCAAGGTCGTCACCGGCGACGCGCGCGGACGGACCATCGGCTTTCCGACGGCGAATCTCGTTCCCGCCGCCGATCAGCTTGTTCCCGCCGACGGGGTTTATGCCGTCGCGGTTTCCGTTTTGGACGATCAAGGCGCGAAATCCGAGCGCCATGGCGGAATGCTCAATATCGGTCAGCGTCCGACGTTTGAAGGAGCGGGACGCTCGATGGAAGTTCATCTGTTCGATTTTTCGCGTGAACTGGTCGGCAGGACCGTCGAAATCGAATTCATCGAGCGCATCCGCGACGAAAAAAAATTTTCCGGCGTCGAGACGCTTGTTGCCCAGTTGAGAGAAGACGAAGCCACCTGCAGAAAAATTCTTGCAACGACCTAATGCTCACCACGGAGACGCAGAGAAGCTGGAGACAAGCATTTCGCGTTGCGAGTTCTTCTCTGTGTCTCTGTGGTGAATATGCATTATGGAATTGCGAATTTCGAGACGCGCATTAAACTCAGGACGCGGGATTTTACAATGAAGAGGAGAGAGACCGACCATGTCCATCGAACAGATTGAAAAAGCCTTGGGAGACGACGCCAAGAGCGTCCTTGGTTATCAATGCAAAGGGATTCCGAAGGAAATGCTTCATCTGCCCGGCCCCGATTTCATTGACCGGATTTACGAGCCGAGCGATCGCAATCCGCGCGTCCTGCACAATCTTCATCGTCTGTTCAATCATGGCCGACTCGCCGGGACCGGCTATCTCTCGATTCTGCCGGTGGATCAGGGGATCGAGCACAGCGCCGGAGCGTCGTTCGCGCCCAATCCGATTTATTTCGATCCGGAAAACATCGTCAAGCTTGCCATCGAAGGAGGATGCAACGCCGTCGCCTCGACGTTCGGCGTGCTCGGATCGGTCGCGCGCAAATACGCCCACAAAATTCCGTTCCTCGTGAAGTTCAATCACAACGAATTCCTGACCTACCCCAACAAATACGACCAAATTTTCTTCGGGACGGTTCAGCAGGCCTACGACATGGGAGCCGCCGCCGTCGGCGCGACGATTTATTTCGGCTCCGCCGAATCGGCGCGGCAGATCATCGAGGTTTCGCTGGCGTTCGAGAAAGCGCACGAACTCGGTCTGGCGACGGTGCTTTGGTGCTATCTCCGCAACTCCGCGTTCAAGACCGCCGACAAGGATTACCACGTCGCCGCCGATCTGACCGGCCAAGCGAACCATTTGGGCGTGACGATCCGCGCCGATCTCATCAAGCAGAAACTGCCTGAAAACAACGGCGGCTTCACCGCGCTCAAATTCGGCAAGTCCCATCCGGCGATGTATGACAAGCTATCGAGCGACAACCCGATTGATCTTTGCCGCTACCAAGTCGCCAATTGTTTCATGGGGCGATGCGGGTTGATCACGTCGGGAGGCGCGTCGGGCAAGAACGACGTCCACGAAGCCGTCCGCACGGCCGTCATCAACAAACGCGCCGGCGGAACGGGGTTGATCTTGGGACGCAAGGCGTTTCAAAAGCCGCTGAAGGAGGGGGTCGAAATCATTCACGCTGTTCAGGATGTTTATGCCTGCAAAGAGGTGACGGTGGCTTGAGTTCAAATGAAAACCCAATTCATCCCCCCCTCCGACGGCCGACCCGCCCTTCTGATCCGCGAAAATCACGACGTCGCCGTCGCCACGGCGGACATTTGGATTTGGACCGGATCGGCGGATGAACCGCCTTCCATCAGCGGGATCAGCCATTTCCTTGAACACATGCTTTTCAAGGGGACCGACCGATTCAAGACGGGCCAGATCGAGCGCGAAATCGAAAACCTCGGCGGCATGTGCAACGCCGCGACCAGCTATGATTTCACGCATTACTACATCACGATGCCCGCCCAAAACATCGGGCGCGGGATCGAAATGCTCGGTGAGATGGTCCGCCATTCCTCGCTCGATCCGACCGAACTGGAAAAAGAGCGCGGAGTGATTTTGGAGGAATGGCGACGCAAACAGGACAACCCCGCCGCGATGCTTTACGAGGACGTTTACGAGCAACTCTACGAGGCCGGACCGTATCATCGTCCCGTCATCGGCCTTGAGGAGACGATCCGCTCCATTACCCGCGACCGGATGAACGATTATTATCGGCGGCACTACGCGCCGTCCAACATGGCGCTGGTGGTAGCTGGCGACGTGGATCCAACTGCGATTTCCGAAAAAACCGGCGACGTTTTCAGCGGCTGGGATCGGCAATACGATCCGCTCGTAACCGCGTCCGAGCCGACGCATTTGGGTCGCGCGCAAATTCATCACAGGGAAAAACCGACCGGCGGCGAGCTTTATTTCGCGCTGGCGTGGGGCGCGCCCGGCGCGGCGGAAGTCAACAGGATTATTCCCCTCGACGTCGCGCAGTTCATTCTCGGCCAAGGACGCGCCTCGATCCTCTTTCAGGAGATCAAGGAAAAGCGGCGGCTCGCCTCAACGATCGGATGTTACTATGGAACCCATCGGCGCGATTCCATCTTCATCGTTGTCGCCACCTGCATCCCCGGCAAGCGCGACGAATTAAGCCGCGCCGTCCGCGAACAACTGGAGCGTTTCGCTTCCGAGCCGATTTCCGCCGATCAATTCAATCGCGCGCGCCGCTTGTTGGCGTCCGGCTATCGCTTTTCGTTTGAAACGACCGGCGGCGCGTCGTCGGAAATCGGTTATTACCGAACCCTGACCGGCGGAACGGATTTTTTGGACCGATATCTGGAACGCCTCGATAGCCTCACGCCCGACGAGACCCGCCAAATTTTTGCCGATTGTCTCCAACAAAATGAGCCAATCGAAGTTTCCGTTGGACCCGTGGCATAAAGTTCTTACGAATTCCGCGCCAGTGGAATCCCTACGGGGTTTGGAATGGAATTATACGAACCCCGCCCGCCGCAAAAGTTCCTCATCCACGCGGCTGGGGGGTGAACCCGCGTTTCCAAGCCTCATCTGCTCGGCGACGTAGCGGGCGATCACGTCGGCCTCCAAATTCACCCGCGATCCGGCGCGTTTGGATTGGAACGACGTCATTTGATAGGTGTGCGGGATCACCGCGACGCTGAACCGATCCCCCTTGATCTCGACGACGGTGAGACTCACGCCGTCCACGCTGATTGAGCCTTTGGGAGCGAGAAAACGGCGCAGGGCTTCGGGAAAGGCGACCTCCAAAATCCAACCCTCGCCGGACTGTTCGAGACGCGCGATTTGGCCGACGGCATCCACGTGTCCCATGACCCAGTGACCGCCGATGCGGTCTCCCAACGCCAGCGACCGCTCCAAATTCACCGCCGCGCCGGATTCGAGTTCGCCCAATGTCGTTTTGGAAAGCGTTTCCTCGGAAAGAAAAAAAATCAATTCACCCGGCGGCGAACCCGGTTCGACGGTCAGGCAAACGCCCTCGACGGCAATGCTTTCGCCGGCGCGAAGATTTTCAAATCCCGATTCGGAACGGATTTTCAATCGCCTGCCGCCGGGCGCGTCGAGACTCTCCCGGACGCGGCCCAGTTGCTGAATGATGCCGGTGAACATGGGATGGAATTATTGGGTTGCGGCAGACGGTTGAGCGGCCGGAGCGGCGGGAACGGAAGCCGGAGCTGGGGCCGGAGCCGCGGCGACGTTGCTCCGCGATTCGATCCGGTCGGCGCGCGCCCGCGCGGCGGCATACAAACTGAGCGGCGTCAAACGATCCGCGATTTGCCCCCGGACGAATTCCTCAAGGCCGCCCATTGTTTCGCTCGATTTTCCCTTTTGGCCGAGCGCAATTTTCGAGGGAGCCGGACGTTCCTTCATCACGCGCTTGTAAATCTCCAGCGCCTCGGCGTCATGGGCGGTCAATTCCAGCAACCGCGCCTGACACATCAACGCCTCGTAATATTGAAATGATTTGGGAACGGCCTGCTCCTCCGCCTTCTTGTATTCGGCCTTTGCCTCTTCGATCTTCGGTTTCATCTCGACCTGATTCCCGGAGAGATAAATTTGATTTTCCAAGGCGTAGCCCAGCGCGATTTCTCCCTTGGCGCGGTCGTCGTTGGTCTTGGCCTTTTCGATGTATTTCTGGAACGTTTCCCGCGCCTTGTCCAGCTTGTCCATCGTGTAGTAGCAGTTGCCCTGAAGAAAGATCGCCTCGCGCGCGGATACCGAATCGGGATATTTCTCGATCAGCCCTTGGAGCGAGGAGATCGTGCTCTCCAGTTGCTTGGTCCGCTCCTGCTCATCCTTCATTGAGGGAATTTCGGAAAAGACGACGTTGGCTTGATAGAAGACCGCGCTGGCTTCGATCTTGATCTTGTCGCGGTAGGATTTGTAGCCCCATCCCACGGCGGCGATCAAAATCGCGCCGAGGCAAACGACCAGAATTTTCATCCGGTTTTCACGCAGGGTCGCGGCCATCTCTTGCAGAGATTCGGCGACTTCGTCCCGCTCCAAATCCTCGCGGGTCAGTTTTCGTCCCTTGACGGCCATGTATTGCGGTTCCTTTGCCTCTCCAAAATCTTATTTCTTACGGGCTTTGCCCAAGGAAATCAAGAAGGAAGAGAAGATGCGAAAGATTGAGGGCGTGTTTCAGTCTCCGTCTTGGCCAAGAGGGATCAGCCTCTAATTTCGTTTGCTTTGGCCGGTTGCCTTCCTATAATTCATTCCACCCTGCGGTCTCAGACAAGGATTCGGCTTTCGAGAAGGAGAAACCCCATGCGCCATTCGATTTCGCCTCGCGGCTGGACGAATTATTTTTTCCACGCCGTTTTGATTTTGCTCCTGCCCGCGGTTGCCCGCGCGGCGGGAGAGTTGGCCGATCCGATCAAGGTGGATGGCGGCAGGGTTTCCGGCGCGGTCGTCGGCAAGGATCCGGCGGTTCACGTCTATAAGGGGATTCCGTTTGCCGCGCCGCCGACGGGGAAATTGCGCTGGAAGCCTCCCGCGCCGGTCGTTCCGTGGGAGGGGGTGCGGACCTGTTCCGATTATTCCGCCGGATGCAGTCAGCCGCGCTCCCCGATTCCGATGCCGGGATTGAATCCTCCCAAGATGAGCGAGGATTGCCTCTATCTGAACGTCTGGACTCCCGCGCAAAAGATGGGGGAGAAATTGCCGGTCATGGTTTGGATTCACGGCGGCGGGTTTGCGATGGGAGCCGCAGGGGTGGACATTTACGACGGCGAGGCGCTGGCCCGCAAGGGGGTCGTCGTCGTGACAATCAATTACCGTCTCGGCCCTTTTGGATTTCTGGCGCACCCGCTACTGAGCAAGGAATCGGAACATAATTCATCCGGCAACTACGGATTACTTGATCAAATCGAGGCATTGAAATGGGTGCAGGCAAACATCAAGTCCTTCGGCGGCGATCCGAAGCGCGTGACGATTTTCGGCGAATCGGCGGGAGGCGTCAGCGTGGCGATGCTGATGGTGACGCCTCTCTCGGAGGGATTGTTCCAGCGGGCGATTGCCGAGAGCGGATCGGTGTCGCTTTTTCCGATGCGCCACGTCCGCGAAAGCTGGAACGGAACCGAGCCGATGGAGAATTCCGGAATTGATTTGGCGAAGAATTTGGGATGCAAAGGCGCGCCGAACGAGTTGGAAATCATGCGATCCAAATCGGACGAGGAAATTTTGGCCGCGTCCGAAAAAGTGCAGATCGATGCGAACAAGCTTTTTTCCGGAAAGACGTTTCCCTACTGGCCGATCGTGGACGGATGGGTGATTCCCGAAGACCCCTCCGACGTCGTGCAATCGGGCCGATGCCACAAAATTCCGTTCATGATCGGGACCAACGCCGACGAAGGCTCGATCTTCACGGCGGCGGTTCCGGCGCGCCAACCTTCGGATTACGAGGGCTTGGTCCGCGTCGCGCTCAAGGACGACGCCGACAAAATGCTCAAGCTTCACCCGGCGAGCGAGACCGCGCAAATCAAGGCGGCGCTGAATCAACTTGTCACCGCCGCGATGTTCGTTGCGCCGGCGCGGACGATGTGCCGGGGGATGGAAGCGGCCGGAGTGAAAACTTTTTGCTATCACTTCACCAAGACGCACGCGACGGGATTCGGAAGCAACATGGGGGCGCACCACGCGGCGGAAATTCCCTACGTCTTCGGCAATCTCAACGGGATGAAGGTCGGCGACGCCGCCGACGCCGTGCTGTGCGAAAAAATGATGACGTATTGGACGCGGTTCGCCGCGACGGGCAATCCAAACGCCAAGGGTTTGCCGTCGTGGCCGGTTTACACCGCCGCCAAGGATGAATACCTTCAACTGGGAGAGACGGTCGAGGCGAAGACGGGTCTGCGCAAGGCCGATTGCGATTTGGTGGACGAGATCACGGCGAAATGGCGCGCGGACAAATTGAAGACGTCCAAGAATTAAGAATTGGAACCCGCTCCCGACATCTTCGGTCACGCCTTTCAGGTCAAAACCAAGGAACGCCTTCTGCGCGATCCCCTGCACGGCCTGATTCCGATTGACGAAAATTCGGATCAGGGGCGGCTTCTCGTTCAATTGCTCGACAGCGCGGAGGCGCAACGGCTTCGCCGCATCCGCCAGTTGGGTCTCGCCCATTACGCCTTTCAGGGAGCCGAGCACAGCCGTTTCACCCATTCGGTCGGCGCGTTTCATCTGCTCCGCATGATCGTGGATCAGTTGGGGCGGATGTATGCCGTGGATTCGGAACTGGCGTTCTACGCTTCGGTCGCCGCGTTGCTTCACGATTTGGGGCATGGACCGTTCTCGCACGTCTCGGAGCGATTCTTGGGACTCCATCATGAGGATTGGACCGTGCGCATCCTTCACGATCCCGACACGGAAGTTCACCGAATTCTGTCGGGCTATTCCAAGCGGCTTCCCTCCATCATCGAATCGCTCCTAATCGGAATGGCCAAACCGGGATATTTGTCGTCGCTTCTGAACAGCGAACTCGACGCCGACCGTCTCGATTACCTTTTGCGCGACAGTTTGATGACGGGCGTCAAATACGGCGTCTATGATCTGGACCGCCTGATTCACATGTTGCGGATCAGCCCGGAGGGAGACCGCATCATCGTCGCGCACGGGGGATTGGTTCCCGTCGAGAAATACATTCAGGCGCGATACCACATGCACAGGCAGGTTTATTTGCACAAAACGGTGATCGCCGCCGAGGCCATGTTGACGGCGTTGTTGAAACGCGCGGGGACGCTTGCCCGCGAAGGGAACGGGGCGGGATTGGAGCGGGGGGACGTTTTGGCGCGGGCGCTGGTCGCCTCCGGCGAACTTTCGGTTACGGATTACTTGGAACTAGACGACGTTGAAATCATGCGACGGATCAAACAGTGGACGCGAAGCGGCGATGTTATCCTGGCCGATCTCTCGAAACGGATGCTGAACCGGCGGCTGTTCAAGACCATCGAGGTTGATTCGTCGCTCGCCGATTTGCCCGCGCGAATGGATTCGGCGCGAAGCGCGATTCGCAAGGCGGGACTCAATCCCGACTATTATTTGCTGGAAGTCGAATCGTCCGACACTCCTTATCATCCCTACGATCCGAAATCTCCCGCGTCTTCGAAGCGCATTTGGATCGAAGACGACCGGGGCAAAATCGTGGACGTGGCGACGCTCAGCCCGACGATTCAGGCGTTCACGCACTCGGCTTATGTTTCGAGACGATTGGTTTTTCCGCAAGAAGGCGACGGAGTGAAAATTCGTCAGGAGTTAGCGGGGATTTTCGCGGCGGCGGATCGAATTTCCTGACGCGGGACGGATCGTGTCGCCTGCTTCTGTTCGGTTTGAGCGGCATCTCTGGCAAGAAGCGCGCTCGATTCATCGGAAATCGGCTCGACCAATTTCAAATATGGTCCCGCGCCGAGGCCGATCCAAAACGCGAAGAAAAGCAAAACCACCAACGAGAATACTTCGCGGAAATTCAGGTCGGGCAGATTATCGTTCGCGGGATTTTTGAGCGGACCGTAAAGAGTTTCCTGAATCATCCGCAGGAGATAAACCGCCGCGAGCACGACGCCCGACGACGCTAGGGCCGCTCGCCAAGGATGCGTCTGAAACGTCCCGAGCAAAATCAAAAACTCGCCGACGAATCCGTTCAGCCCGGGCAATCCGGCGGAAGAGAGCGCGACGATCACCGTCAGGACGGCGTAAACTTTCATGCGATGGGCGAGGCCGCCGAACTCGCTCATCAGGCGCGTGTGACGGCGCTCATAAAGAATTCCAACGCAGAGGAAAAGCGCGCCGGTCGAGAGGCCGTGGTTGACCATCTGAAGCGCCGCTCCTTGGACCGCCTGCGCGTTGGCCGAAAAAATTCCGAGCGTGATGAATCCCATGTGACTGACCGACGAATAGGCGACCAGTCGTTTCATGTCGGTCTGCGCGAAGGCCGTCAATGCGCCATAGACGATGCCAACGAGCGAAAGCGTGAGGATGAGGGGCGCGAATTCCCGCGCGGCCTCCGGAAAAAGAGGAATCGCGATCCGCAAAAAACCGTAAACGCCGGTCTTGAGCAAGACGCCCGCGAGCAGGATTGAGCCGGCGGTCGGCGCTTCGGTGTGGGCGTCGGGAAGCCAAGTGTGGAACGGAAACATCGGAACCTTGATCGCAAACGCGAAGAAAAACGCGAGGAAGATCAAAACCTGCGTCTGATGCGGAAGTTGCGGGGCGGCCTTGAGAAGCTCCGGTAGAAGAAAGCTCGATCCTTTCGGCAGAAGCGGCGCGGTCTGGAAATGGAGGGCAAGGATTCCGACCAGCATGAGAACTGATCCGGTCATCGTGTAGAGGAAAAATTTCATCGTCGCGTAAATCCGGTTCGACGAGCCGAAAATGCCGATCAGGAAATAGAGCGGCACGAGCATCAATTCCCAAAAGATGTAGAAAAGAACCAGATCGAGCGCGAGGAAGGTTCCGAGGACGCCGGTCTGGAGGGTCATCAGGAAGGCGTAAAATTCCTTTCGCCTTTCGGCAATGGCCGTCCACGACGCCAAAACCGAAACGACGGTCAGCAGGTTGGTCAGCAGGACCATCAGCCCGGAGAGGCCGTCCAAGCCCAGCGTGAAGCTGATTGAAAATTCGCGCATCCAATCGGTATGAATTCCGGCGGTGAATTCCCCCGGATCGCGCGTCATGCCGCCGATGAATCCGAGCGAAAGAACGAGCGTCGCCAGCGAGCCGGCGAGGGCATACCAGCGTGAAAGGCGATCCCTGCCGGGAGATTGTCCCAGCGCGATAAACAATGCCGTTGCGAGCGGCAGAAACGTCGTCAGGACCAAGAGAAAGGCGTGATGATTGCTCACCATAGAAGAACCGCCAAGAGAAGAAGATTCGCGCCGATCAACACGGCGAGCGCGTAGGCTTGGGTTTGCCCCATCTGCGCGTGGCGGACGGTCCGTCCCGCCTCGCGCGCGATTTTGCCGATGGTATGGAGAATGCCGTCAATGAGCCAACGATCCAACGCCGTGGCGAAACGGGAGAGGAATTTCAAACCTCCCGCGAAAACGAAATTGTAAAGATCGTCCCACCACCATCGGCAGAAACTGATTTGATAGAGAGGCGAAAAGCGCCGCGCAATCGCGTCGGCGGAATCGGGCCAACGCCGGAGGAAATAACGCGAAGACAAACCGATGCCGACCAACGCGAGGAGAGAGGACGCAATCGTCAAACTGATTTCGTTTCGCTCGTCGTGATGCGCCGACCACTCGGCGTTTTTCAGGACGGGAGATTCCGCCGACGTTTTCAACGCGCCGCTCAGGAACCGCTCGAAATCGGCCCGCTCCCCCCAACCGAAGCGATTCGCCAAACCTTCGGGAACATTCAGGAAACCAACGCCGAGCGATCCGACGGCGAGAATGACAAGCGCGGCGGTCATCGTCCAATCGGGCGAATGAATGTGGGAGCGGACCGGAGCGGGTTCGCGGTTCTCGCCATGAAACGCCAGAAACAAAGCGCGGAAGCTGTAAAGGACCGTCAACAACGCGGTCACCATGCCGAGCAAATAAAGTACGGGATGAGACGCGCTGAAGACACGCCAAAGAATTTCGTCCTTGGAAAAAAATCCGGCGGTAAACGGAACGCCGGAGATTGCAAGACACGCGGCAAAATACGTCAGCCAGACAGCCGGAATTTTTTTTCTCAATCCTCCCATCATGAACAAATCCTGCGTTCCGGAAACGGCGTGAATGACGGCTCCGGCTCCGAGGAAGAGACATCCCTTGAAGAAGGCGTGCGTGACGACGTGAAAAATTCCGGCGGAAAACGCGCCGACGCCGCAGGCCATGAACATATAGCCAAGTTGGCTGATCGTCGAATAAGCCAAAACCTTTTTAATGTCGCGCTGGGTCATCGCGATGGTCGCCGCGACGAACGCCGTCGCCCCTCCGACGACCGCCATGGTTTGCATCGCCGCCGGAGCCATCACGAACAATCCCGAAGTCCGCGCGACGAGATAAACGCCCGCCGTCACCATCGTCGCGGCGTGAATGAGCGCGCTGACCGGCGTTGGTCCGGCCATCGCGTCGGGAAGCCAGACGAAAAGGGGAATCTGCGCCGATTTGCCGCTACAACCGAGAAGGAGCAAAAGCGTGATCGCGGTGATCGCCGATCCGGCGACGGCGAAGGTTTGCGGCGCGAGCCGGAGCGTCTCGGCGATGTTGAGCGTCCCGCAATGGCGATAAATCAAAAACATCGCGAGCAGGAATCCGGCGTCGCCGACGCGGTTGACGATGAACGCCTTCTTTCCCGCGTCCGGCGCGCCGCGCATGTCGAGGTAATAACCGATCAGCAAATAAGAGCAAAGCCCGACCCCTTCCCAGCCGACGAAGAGGAGCGGAAAACTGTCCCCCAAAATCAGAATCAACATCGCAAACGCAAAAAGACTCAGATAGGCGAAGAAGCGGTTGAAGCCGGGATCGCCGCGCATGTAGCCGATGGAGTAGAGAAACACGAGCGAACCGACGAACGTGACGACCGCGCACATGACTGCGGTCAATTCGTCATAGTGAAATCCGACGGAAATCTGTAGATCCCCCGCGTGAATCCACTCCCAAACAGGCCCGGTTTCGATGGGAAGGCTCAATTCGCCGCTCCAAGCCGACGTCAGCAATTTGAGGCTGATCATCGCCGAGCAGGCCATCGCCGTGACGCTGATCCATCCCCCCAACTCCTTGAGCCAACGCCCGAACAATCCGTTCAGCAGAAACGCGCCCAGCGGAAACATGACGATCATCAAGAGCAAAAATTTGTTCATGTCGTTCGATCCGCCATTCTCAATCCAAGAGGAACATCATCGGAAAAATTGCGAACAGGAATATTCCCGCCGATCCGGCCAGCAACGCCGCCATGCTCGGATTCTCCAAATGCCCCGGCTCGGCCCGCGCCCCGCGCGGAACTTCCATATACATTTTCACGATCACGCGAAGGTAATAATAAGCCGACGCGACCGAGGCCAACACGCCGAACGCCGCCAGCGCGTAGAGATGCCCCTTGACCGCGACGGAGAAAAGATAAAATTTTCCAAGAAACCCGACGGTCAACGGAACGCCCGTGAGCGACAACAACGCCAACGCGAGCGCTCCGGCCAAGAGCGGCGACCGTCCCGCCAATCCGGCGTAGCGGTCAATGTGGCTCTCGCCGAGTGGACCGAGCGTCGCCGCGACGCCGAACGCGAGAACCGTCATCAAGGCGTAGGCCATGAGGTAATACGCGATCGCGGACTCGGCTTGGGGAAGAAGACTTTCCCCGCCGGTCGCGGTTTGGCGAAGCGCGGCCACGAGCGGGATCATGGCGTATCCGGCGTGGGCGACGCCCGAATAGGCCAGCAGGCGCTTGATGTTCGGCTGAACCAACGCGCCGACGTTGCCGACCAAGATGCTCAGGATCGTCAGGCCCAGCAAGCCGTAATAAAATCCCGAAGGCGCACCCGTCCACGACTCGATCATGCGGAAAAAATTAAAGAACGCCGCGAAGCCCGCGACCTTCGATCCCGTTGCGATGGCGGCGGCGACGGGCGTCGGCGCTCCGGCGTAAAGATCGGGCGCATACATGTGAAAGGGAGCGAGCGTCAGTTTGAACCCGAATCCGACGAGCATCAGGCTGAATCCGGCGGTGAGGAAAAGGGGATGCTCGACCGCGCCCGACGCCAGCGCGTCTTGGATGGCGGGAAACGAAGTCGTCCCGACCGCGCCGTAAACCATCGTCAGGCCGAAAAGCAAAAACGCGGCGGAATAAGAGCCGACGAGGAAATACTTGAACGCCGCCTCGCTTGAGCGGAGATTGTCGCGCTCCATCCCCGCCAGCGCGTAAAGCGTGATGGAGAGAACTTCAAGATTGAGGAACAGAGTCAGCAATTCGTTCGACGCGGCGAGGGTCATCATTCCGATCACGGCGAACAGCAAAAGCGCGTAGTATTCGCCGCGAGGGATCGCGCGGTCGCGCAGATAGCGGGGCGAAATCAAAACCAGAAAAACCGCGACGCCGAGGATCACGTTGTCGGCAAGGAAGACAAGTTTGTCGTAACGAAGACAATCGTAAAAGTAGAAATACACCCCTGATCCCGGCGAGCCGACGCCCATGTGAAGCGTGAAGAAACTCAGCGCCAATCCGGCCAAGGCGAAGAGGGGAAGAAAACCTTTTTTGTCCGGCTCCAGAATCAAGTCGGCCATGAGCACTCCGACGCCCCAAAGGGCCAGAATGAGAATCGGACCAAGCAGACCGATGTCGCCGGAGGAGATGAGTTCGAGGGGATTGGAAGTGTCCAAAGCTTAATCCTTCAGCAACGTCATCTCGCCTGTTTCGATGCTCTTCTTTTCGATGAAGACTTTGATGAACAACGCCAGTCCCACTCCGGCCTCGGCGGCGGCGACGGTGATGATGAAGATGAACGCGGCGGTTCCCTCGGCTCGGCCCGACGCCTGCGCGAACGTGACGAAAGCCAGATTCGAGGCGTTCAGCATCAACTCGATGCAGAGGAAAACGCCGATGGCGTCCTGTTTCCAAAGAAACCCGAACGCGCCGATGGAAAAAACCATCGCGGCCAGAAGAAGATTGCCCTGAAACAACATTTCCATCGAGATCGTCAGAGCCTCTCCCCGTCGTCCGCCGATTCGCCGGAGGGATGCGGAATTTGCGAGATGCTTTTGCGCGCCAAGACCATCGCCCCGACGACGGCGATCAAAAGAAGGAGCGACGTCATCTCAAAGGCGTAGAGGTATCGGGTCAAGAGCAACAGCGCGACTTCGCTGATCGTGGCCGTGCGGGCGTTTTCTTCGGCAAGCTTCGGCCCGCCGCCGAACTTGATCGCCAAGATCGCCAGTTGAACAAGGAAGACGATCAGGAACGCGCCTCCAAAACGACGAATGAATGAAGTCGAGACGGGGGGATCGCCCCAACGCCCCAAATTCAGGAGCATGATGACGAACAAAAACAAGACCATGATCGCGCCGGCATAGACCAAAATTTGGAGGAACGCGGCGAGTTGCGCGTTGATGAGAATGAAAATTCCGGCGATGGAAACCATCGTCACCACCAGATAAAGGGCGCTGTAAACCGCGTGGCGCGAGAAAACGACCATCAGTGCGGAGATCACGGTCAGCGTGAAGAAGAGCGTGTAGGCGATTTGGATCACAGCGGAAAATTCACCTTCAAATCCGACGGCCTGCCGAATCCCTTATCCGGCGGATCGAGAAACTGTTCTTTGCTCATGATGAGCGAATCGCGGCTGTAATCGGCCAGATTGAACGTCGGTCCCATGACGATGGCGTCCTCCGGACACGCCTCCTCGCAGAAGCCGCACCAGATGCACCGAAGCAAGTGAATCTGATAGACCGCCGCGTAGCGTTCCCCCGCCGAAACCGGATGCGCCGGGTCGTTTTCCTTGGCCTCCAGATAAATCGCCTCGGAAGGACACGCCGCCGCGCACAGCGCGCACCCGACGCAACGCTCCAATCCGTTTTCGTAGCGCTGGAGCTTGTGCCTTCCGCGGAAATTCGGCGCCTGCGGACGAGCGACCTCGGGATACTCAATCGTGATCGGCTTCTTGAACAAGTAGCGCGCCGTGATGCCCAAACCTTTGACCAACTCACGCAACATGGCTCAACACCCGCTTTCTCTGCTCGATGGAAATTCGATCCAGCCCCCAAATCAATCCCGCTCCGGCGACGGCCAACGCGATTCCTTCGATCGGCGCGGGCAAGCCCAGCGCCAGAATTCCCGCCGTGGCCATCATGTTGGCCACCGCCGTCGGAAAAAGATATTTCCAGCCGACGTTCATCAGTTGATCGTAGCGCAATCGCGGAAGCGTCCCGCGAACCCAAACGTAAAAGAAGAAAAGCGCGCCGACTTTGACCGAAAACCAAAACAGCCCGCTCACGACCGTCGCCATCGGTCCCAGCGGCAAGGGGAACGGACCGTGGAATCCGCCGAGGAACAGAGTCGTCATGATCGCGGAGAAGGAAAGGATGTTCATGTATTCCGCCATCATGAACATCGCCCATTTGAGCGAACTGTATTCGGTGTGAAACCCCGCGCCAAGTTCGGTTTCCCCTTCCGGCAGATCGAAGGGGAGGCGATTGGTTTCGGCGAATCCGGCGACGAGAAACATGAGGAACGCGAGCGGCTGGCGGAAGACGTGCCACGATAAAATTCCCCACGCCGTCTGCGATTCGACCAGTTTCCGCGTCTCGAACGATCCGGCGATCAACAACACGCCGACGAGCGACATGCCGAGCGTCAGTTCGTAGCTGATGAGTTGTGCCGAAGATCGAATCCCGCCCAACAAAGAGTATTTGCTGTTGGACGACCATCCGGCCAGAACGATTCCATAGACGCCGATCGAGGTGATCGCCAGATAAAACAAAATGCCGACGGGAAGATCGGTGAGGCCGAGACTGATCGTCCGCATTTTGCCCTCGATCTCGACGTCAAAGCTCGGCCCGAACGGAACAATTGTGATCGTCAGCAACGCGGGGACGAGCGCGAGAACCGGCGCCAGCGCGAAGGTGATCCGGTCGGCTTTGGGGGGAATGAAATCCTCTTTGAGCAAAAGTTTGATGCCGTCCACGATCGTCTGGAGAATTCCCCATTTTCCGACGCGGTTGGGGCCGGGGCGTTGCTGAATCCGCCCGATGATCTTCCGTTCGAGCAGAACCATGATCGGGACGGAAAGGACCATGACCGTGAAAATAATCACGACCTTGACCAGCGGAATGAGGATGAAATCAATCCAGTCCATCGCGTCAATCTCCCGCCTTAGTCAATTCGACTTCGGGCAAGACCGATGCGTTGTCGGCAAGTTCAAGCCCGAGGACGTTCGCCGCGCCATAGGCGAATCCTCGAGCGAGCGATTCGTTCAGAACAATTTTTGCCTCGACGCGGCAACCCTTGATCCGCGCGCGGTCCCCTTCCTTGAAACCCCGTTCCTTGGCGTCGAGCGGATGGAGTTCCATCGCGGCTTCGGGGCGCCGTTCGTCGAATTGCGTAGAGTGGGAACCGAGATGATCCGACCCCTGAACGGCGTTATGCCAGAGAAGGCAAAGTTTTCCGTCGGGAGCCAATCCCTGAATTTCCGGCGCGCCCGTCCCATGAAGTTCCCGAACGCCGGAATGAAGTTTGAAATTCGGACGCGCTTTTGTGCGGATCAGCGATTGAGGCCGTTGCGGCGATTCCGCTCCCGGTCCTTCCAATTTCAAATCCTCGAGCGCGAAGGGCGGTGCGACTTTCCAGCATTGAAGCAATTCCTTGAAAATTTGTCCCGCGCGCTCATATGCTCCGCTCGCGCCCAGACGTTCGGAGATCGCCGCCAGAATCCGCCAATCCTCCCCCGCGTCGCCGGGAGGTTGATTCCCCCGCGTGAAGCTTTGAAAGGTTCCGTCGGCGGAAACGAGCGAGCCTTCCGTCTCGAAAAACAACGCCCCCGGCAAAACGACCGTCGCCCTCTCGGTGATCCACGAGGGAAAGACATCCATGACGATCACGTTCGGCGTGGCCGACAATGCTTTTCCGATCAACTCCCTTTGCGGATGATGGACAAGCTCGTCGCAACGATGCAGTAGAAGCGTTTGAATTTGACCTTCGGCGGCGCGTCGCAAAATTTCGGGCGCGGAGGGGCCGGGTTGCGAATCGCCCTTGAGCGTCCCCCACAATTCCGCCATGCGGTTGCGCGCGGTGTCGGATCCGATTTCTCCGGCTGGCAATCGGTCGCTTTGCGCTCCGGCGGAAGTAGCTCCCTTGGCGTTGCGCGCGCGGAAGACGGGAAGAAACTTCCAGCCCGCTCCGAGCCGCGCAAGGAGCGCGAAAATCGCCGGAAGAAGCTCCGCCGCAATTTCGCCTCCCGCCGTGTCCATTCCCAAAACGATCAAACCTTTTTCCGATGACGCGAGAAGATCGCGGATCGGTTTGAGGTCAGATGCAAGCGCGGCTGTTTCCGCCAAACCCTCCGCAATCGCGGAAACATTCGACGTCAATTTGTCGGGAGACGCGACGGCGGATGCGGACGCCTGTTCGCTCAGCCAGCCGTCCAATCGCGAATCCAAAATGGCGAGTTTGGTGTGCCGGAGCCGCGCCGCTTCCTTGATCTTCAATCCGATCACGGGCGCGGTCTCCAAAAGATCGGCGCCGACCACCAGCGTCACAGGATAACCCTTGGCTTCCAGCAAGGCCAGATCGCCGTCCGATCCGGCGAGCGCGTCGGCGACCGCCTGAGCCGCGCGCGGCGAAGTGAAATCCAATCGCCAATCAATTTGGTTTGTTCCGAGAACGCTCCGCGCCAAACGCGAAAGCAGGTAATACTCCTCGTTCGTTTGGCGGCTTCCGCAAAGAATCGCCACCTTCTCCGGTCCGGCCTGAGCGGCTTGCTTGAGCCAATCCACGCTCTTGAGAATTGCGTCGTTGAGCGAAACCGGTTTCTGCGAATCGCCCTCCCGAACCAGCGCCCGTGTCAGGCGGTCGGGATGATTGGCGTAATAATTTCCGAATCGCCCCTCGTTGCAGATGAACTGCGTCGTGTCCTCGTCAATCGTATATTGGCCGTTGTATTTGCGCGCCGGCGGCGTCATCCGCATCAATTTTCCGTCGCGGAGCCACGCCGTCGTCGGACAACCCGCCGAGCAAAGCGAGCAGGTCGTCGTCACTTGTTGAAGCTCCCAAGACCGCGCGGAGAACCGGAACGGTTTGCTCGTCAGACACCCGACCGGACATACATCTATAATGTTGCCGGAGAAGTTACTGGAGACCGGACCGTTGCCGAAGGTTCCGATGTAATTGCGGTTGCCGCGTCCGAACACGCCGAGCGTGTGATGCCCCGCGACCTCGTCCATGAACCGCACGCAACGGGTGCACATGATGCAACGGTTCCGCTCGATGTCAATCAGCGGATCGAATTGCGGCTTCTCGAACCGCCGCCGGTCGTCTATCGTCCTCGCGTGACCGGTTCCGTATTCCATGCTGTAGCGCTGGAGCATACATTCCCCGCCGCGGTCGCAAATCGGACAATCGAGCGGATGATTGACCAGCAAGAATTCCATCATCCCTTTCCGGCTGTCCTCGACCATCGGACCCTCGGTCTTGATTTTCAGTCCTTCGGTGCAGGTCATATTGCACGAAACCGAAGGGCGCGGTTGCCCTTCAATTTCAATGAGGCAAAGCCGGCAATTCCCCGCGACGGAAAGAGAGGGATGCCAACAATAATGGGGAACGTAAATTCCTTCGTCCAATAGCGCCTTGAGCAAATTTTTGCCCTTGGGCATTTTCTTTTCGATTCCGTTGACCGTGATGGTGATGAGATTTTCCGGGGCAATTATTGTCGTTGTTAGGTTCATTTTCTTGCTCTTGCTCTTACTCTTGCTCTTGCTCCACTGCTTGTTCCCCCTTTGGCTCGCCGCCATAACCGGTTTCCTCTTCCGCCACCCGATCCGCAAGGCTCTTCATCAATCCCACAAGCATCGCCACGATTTCCCGGAGTAACCGCTTGCCCTGACCAATTTGGTCGGGACTTATCCGATTCCTCGCCGCTAGAACGTCGAGGCAGGCCGAACATTCGAGAGCCGAACCCCGGGCGATTTCAAAGAAGCGGCATCGGTCCCTTGCGGACGATTTGCCGTTGCCCTCGGCGATATTCAAGGCGATGCTGGACGACGCCCGAGCTAGTTGGTCTCCGATCGGGCCAATGCTCTTTCCCGTTCCATTCAATTCGCTCGACCATGCAACGAATTCGATGGTTCGTTGGTAAACTTTGAGTTTTTCGTGGTCGAAAACAGTTTCCATGAATTGTTATCCCCGGTTTCCAGTCCGGATTTTAGAGCAAGAGCAAGAGCAAGAGTAAGAGCAAGAGCAAGAAAAATTCATTTAAACTCAGTAAACCCCTTCCCTAAAGGACATTTCCCCTCATCAACATGCCTCTGAAATTCCTCACGAAACCGCGGAATGGTTCTGACCAAACTTCCCGTCGCGAATTCGCCCAAGGCGCAAATGGAACGCCCCACGATTTTCTTGCAAATATCCTCCAGCAATTCAACTTCCCCCGGTTTCCCTTCCCCCCGCTCCATCCTTTTCAGGATGGTATAAAGCCATCCCGTTCCCTCGCGGCAGGGAGTGCATTGCCCGCATGATTCATCCCAATAAAAGTGCATGAGATTCATCGCGGCCCAAACCATGCAAACCGTTTCGTCTATGACGATGATTCCGGTCGAGCCGAGGAAGGTGTTCAATTTGCGCGGTGAATCGTAATCCATCACCAAATCCAGTTCGTCCTCGAAAAGCATGGGAACCGAACTGCCCCCCGGCGTGACCGCTTTGAGTTTGTTGCCGTCGCGGATTCCTCCGGCGTAATCGTAGATCAGTTCGCGCAACGTGACGCCGAGCGGAGCCTCGTAGTTCCCCGGATTTTTGACGTGGCCGCAAAGGGAATAAACTTTGGGGCCGGTGGATTTTTCGGTCCCGATGGATTTGAACCATTCGATCCCCTTCTGAAAAATAAGCGAAACGCAGGCGAGCGTCTCGACGTTGTTGATGACGGTCGGGCGGCGATATAGCCCTTCGATCGCCGGAAACGGCGGGCGCAATCGCGGATAACCCCGTTTCCCCTCGATGGATTCCAGAAGCGCGGTTTCCTCGCCGCAGATGTAAGCCCCCGCGCCGCGATGAATGTGAACGTCCAAGCTGAACTCGGTTCCCAAAATCCGTTTGCCCAAAAGTCCGGTGTCGTAGGCTTCGTCAATCGCTTTTTGCATTTGGCGGATGCAGTCGTGATATTCGCCGCGAATGTAAATGTAGGCGGTCTCCGCCTTGACCGCGTAGGAGCAAATCGCAATTCCTTCGAGCAAAAGGTGCGGGCGTTGCTCCATGATCGGGCGGTTGCTGAATGTCCCCGGCTCGCTTTCGTCGGCGTTGACGCAGACGTAATGCGGACCTTTTTTTTCCTTCGGCAAAAATCCCCATTTCACTCCGGCGGGAAATCCCGCGCCGCCGCGTCCGCGCAATCCGGCGTCCTTGACGGCGGTGGTCGCTTGCTCCGGCGTCATCTGCTCAAGGACTTTTTTCAGTCCGTCGTAGCCCCCTTTGGCGCGATAATCGTTGAGCCGCTCGTTCCAGCCGTTGAGACACGTCCCCGTCACTCCCTCGGTGAGGATCGGTTTGAAGTCTTTGTTTCCTTCGCCTGCCATCTTCAGCTTCTTCTCTGTGTCTCTGCGTCTCCGTGGTGATTCTTTAGATTTTCAATAATGGCATCCACCTTTGCCCGCGTCAGCTTGGTCTCCATCTTGTCATTCACCAGCATCAGCGGCGCTTCACTGCACGCCCCCAAACATTCGGCGCGCTTGATCGTGAAGAGACCGTCGGGCGTGCGCTCGTCCATCCCGACGCCGAGCTTTTCCTTGAGATATTTCATTAAGCCGTCCGAGCCGCAAAGCGCGCAAGGAAGTGTGCCGCAAACCCAAAAGACATGTTTCCCGACCGGCTGGCGCTGATACATTGTGTAAAAGCTGACCATCTCCATCACTTCGGCGGTGGTCATCTCGCAAATCTCGGCGACTTCCGCCATCGCCTCGGGAGGAATCCAGCCCGCTTCGCTCTGCACGAGATAAAGGACGTCCATCACGCCGGATCGCCGAATCGGATACCGAGCCATGATCTTCTTGATCTCGGCCGCCTTGCGAACCTTCAGCGGGGAAGTCGGCGCGCTCGGCGCGGGAGGATTTTGAACCAACGTTTCGCTCATCGGTCAATTTCCCCCAGCACCAAATCGAGCGAACCGATCACGGCGACGACGTCGGCGATCAGCGCGCCTTCGCTCATTTTTCCGAGCGACTGCAAATTGACGAACGACGGACTGCGAATGTGCATCCGGTAAGGTTGCGGCCCGCCGTTGGTGAAGATGTAGAATCCGAGTTCTCCCTTGGACGCCTCGATGGGTTGATACACTTCGCCCGGAGGGGTCTTCAGTCCCTCCGACGCCAGCAGGAAATGGTGGATCAAATCCTCCATGCTCTTCTTCACGCGGTCGCGTGGAGGATATATGACCTTGGGGTTGTCTATATTGACCGGACCATCCTTCGGCATTTGATCGAGGCATTGTCGGATGATCTTCTGGCTTTCCAGCATTTCCCGCATCCGCACTTGATAGCGGGCATAACAATCCCCTTCCTGCGCGGTTATGACATTCCATTGCAGGCGGTCATAGACGAGGTAAGGATTCGCCCGGCGGATGTCCCATTCCACGCCCGAGGCGCGAAGCGAAGGTCCGGTGAGACACAAATCCAAGGCGTCCTCCCGCGAGATTTTTCCGACGCCGCGCGTGCGATAAACAAAGATGTCGTTGAGCGTGAGAAGATCGGAGTATTCGGCGTGTTTGGCGGGGAAATCGTCTATGAACGCGGCGACGCGGTCAAGCCATCCCGCCGGATAATCGCGCATCACGCCGCCGACGCGCATGTAACTGACCGTGAAGCGCGCGCCGCAAATCTCCTCGAAAAGATCGTAGATCGTCTCGCGCTCGCGGAAGGTGTAGAGGAACAGCGACACCGCGCCGAGTTCCATCGCGTGCGTACCGAGCCAGAGCAAATGGCTGGAAATCCGCGCCAACTCGCAGAGAATCGTCCGCAGATATTTGCACCGCTCGGTCACTTCGACGCCGATCAATTTTTCCACCGCCGAGACGAACGCATAGTTGTTCGCCATCGGCGAGAGATAATCAAGCCGGTCGGTATAAGGTATGAATTTGTGGTAGGTTTTGACTTCGGCGATTTTTTCTTTCCCGCTGTGAAGGTAGCCCATGATCGGTTTCAAATTGAGGACCGTTTCCCCTTCCAAATCCAAAACCAAACGGAGGACGCCGTGCGTCGAGGGATGTTGCGGTCCCATGTTGAGCCGCATGATTTCGCCGGTCGGGTAATCATGCTCGACGGTTCGTCGCGCGGGAGTTTTTTCCATCGTCGCGGCCATCAAATATCCCGATCCTGCACCCGAATGCGCGGCACGAGGTCGTCCGGCTCCCCGGCGTATTCCTCCGTCTCGTGCTTGTAGTAGAAACTCTTGCTCCCGCCGATGGGGAAATCTTTTCGCAAGGGATGCCCCTTCCAATCGTCGGGCATCAGAATCCGCTCCAAGTTCGGATGATCGCCGAACCGGACGCCGAACATGTCATAGACTTCGCGCTCCATGTAATTCGCCCCCGACCAGAGCGAACAGATCGAGGCGATCTCGCAATCCTCCTCGCCGACCGGAGCCTTCAGCCGAAGCCGATGATGAAACGGCAACGAATAAAGATGATAGACAACGTCAAATCGCGGCTCGCGTTGTAAGTTGAGATAATCAATCGCGGTGATGTCGGAAAGCATATCGAAGCGGAGCGCTGAATCGGACTTGAGCGCGCGGATGACCGGGACGATCCATTGTTTGTTGACGTGGAAGGTCACCTCGTTGCGGAAAATCGTCTCGTCGAGAACGGCGGAAGCGTTGACGCCTTGGATAATCGCGCGGGAGGAAGCGAGGAGTTCTGTCGGGTTCAGGGACATGATGAAAATTCACCACAGAGAAAGAGACTCGCAGAGGAGACGCTCTAGGCTAATATGCTCTCCGATGGCTTTCTGTGCCTCTGTGCCTCTGTGCTTTTTCTTGAGGTTAAACAATTTCCTGATGTTCCTTTTGAATCTTCTTTTGCAGTTTCAGAATTCCGTAGATGAGAGCTTCGGGCCTCGGCGGGCAACCGGGCACGTAAACGTCCACCGGCACAATCTGATCCACCCCCTGCAAAATGCTGTAGATGTTGTGCATTCCGCCGCATGACGCGCACGCTCCCATCGCGATCACGTATTTCGGCTCGGTCATCTGGTCGTAAAGCCGCCGCACGACCGGCGCCATTTTCTTCGTCACCCATCCCGCGACGATCATCAGATCGGCCTGCCGCGGCGACGCTCGAAAAACCTCGGACCCGAAACGCGAAATGTCGTAGCGCGAGGCGGCCGTCGCCATCATCTCAATCGCGCAACAGGCCAGCCCCATCGTCATCGGCCAGATGGAATTTTTCCGGCACCACGCCAGAACTTCGTCCAGCGTTTTGACCAGCGCGGTGTCGTATTCGGCGGGGCGCAATTTGTCCGAAGCCGCCAGCGCCGCTTCATCCAACAGCGGCGGATGCTTGGCCTTGTCCATCAGGACCATTTGAATCCCCCCTTGCGCCAGACGTAAACGTAGCCGACCATCAGGATCACAACGAAGAAAAGCATTTCGAGAAAGGCGAATCGCTGGAACGCGGATCGGGTGAAATTCAGCGCGCCCGATTCAAAATCCAATCCCTGTCCGCGAAAGATCACCGCCCAAGCCAAAATGAAAATGGATTCAATGTCGAAGAGCAGAAAGAGTATTGCCACCATGTAAAATTTGATCGGGATGCGGATGTTGGCTTCGCCCGACGGAGCAATCCCGCATTCATAGGGCAACAGTTTGCTCGGATTGTCCCGACGGGGACCGATCAACCGCCCCAAAATCAAATTGACGATCCCGAATCCCAAACCGAGAACCAAGATCATGGCGATGGGAATGTAGGGGTAAAGATAAGCCATAATGAGAAGGGGCGCAAAATCCCTTTCACAGCGAAGGTCAACGACCTTGGAGCCGCTTGTCGGCGCCTCGGGTCGGGAGGAAAAAAACACCGGCGTCCGCCGCTGGTCCTGCTCATCCTCGCGCCTTTGCCCGCCGGTCGAGGTCGGGTCTCTTTGCGAATTTTTTCACAAGCTCGGTCCGCTGTCAAACGGATTCCCCAACAAACCGCCGATCCACGCCGATTTACGCCGATAAAGAAATCATCGGCGTGGATCGGTGTGAATTGGCGGTTCCGAAATCCCACGCGGATAATTTGTTTGACAAATTGAACACGGCCGGCTACTCTTTCCTTCGATAAAAGATGAATGTCTCCGACCCGACGACGTGAGTCTATCATAAGTTTTATCAATGATATACATCGAACCGATGGCTGGAGTCGAGATAGGTAAGGAGTTGAGAATCTATGAGCAAAACGCCCGTTGAATCCGAAGTTGTTCAAGATATTGAACAAAAAATCGGCCCCAAAATCGGGGCATTGGCCAAGCACCCGGACTTGGGAATTTATATGGACCACAACGCCACGACGCCTCTCGCGCCCGAAGCGTTGGACGCGCTTCTTCCGTATTTGACTTGGAATTTCGGCAACGCGTCGAGCATCCACGAGTTCGGGATTCAGGCGCGCTACGGCATCGAGAAGGCGCGGATGCAGGTCGCCAAACTCATCAACGCCCCCAATCCCGAAGACGTGATCTTCACCGGTTGCGGTTCGGAATCGGACAACATCGCCATTCGCGGAACGGCGGAAGTTTTTCCCGGACGGCGCCATCTCATCACGTCGTCCGTCGAGCACAAGGCGATTCTCGAATCGTGCCACGAAATGGAAGCGCTCGGATACGAGGTCACCTATTTGCCCGTGGACGCCGATTGCAAGGTTTCGGTCCGAAGCGTCGCCGAGGCGATCCGCCCCGATACGTTCGTCGTTTCGATCATGTTTGCCAACAATGAAACGGGCGTGATTCAACCCATCGCCGAAATCGCCAAGCTCTGCCGGGAGCGAGGCGTTTTGTTCCACACCGACGCGGTGCAGGCGACGGGGCGCGTTCCGATTGACGTTCAGGCATTGGGAGTGGATTTGCTCTCCATGTCGGCGCACAAACTTTACGGTCCCAAAGGGGTCGGCGCGCTTTACATCCGCCCCGGCCTGAAGGTGAAGGGGATGATCGTTGGCGGATCGCACGAGCGCGCGATTCGCGCCGGCACCGAAAACGTCGCCGGCATCGCCGGATTCGGCTCCGCCGCGCAACTGGCGCGCAGGGTCATGAACGACGAGGCCAATCGTCTGACCGAATTGCGAAAGAATTTTTTCAAGCGCATCGGCGACGCGATCCCGAGTGTTAAGATGAACGGCCATTCCGACGACCGCCTTCCCGGGACGCTCAATCTTTGTTTTCAGGGAATTCTCGGCCAGAGGCTCGTGACCGAGATGAACGGCAAGGGGGTCGCGATTTCCGCCGGATCGGCGTGCACGTCGGTCGGCACGAGCCACAGCCACGTCTTGTTGGGAATGGGCATGAGCAAGGATGACGCCGCCGGATCGGTCCGCATTTCGCTCGGACGCGCCAACACGGACAAGGACGCGGATTACGTCATGTCGTTTTTGCCGGATCTGATCGGGCAGTTGCGCCGCGAGTTCAAGGAAACGCAGGGAAAAGCACCTCCGCAGGAATGTTGAACTCAACGGTCGGTTGCCAAAGGGTGATCCATCCGGACGGCCCGTCCTCCTTGCATCCCAAGTGTCCGCCCATGCGGCCCGCAGGCCGCGCCACCTCGCCGGATTCGAATGGATAATTGGTATCCCTTTGGTTGCAACTTAGCATTACAACCACTGGCGGATCTCCCTCGAAAATCGCGCATAGAGCCACGCCACGCCAAGGAGGCAGACGCCGAGAGTGAGATACGCCGCCGTTTTGTAAATCTCCGGCAAATCGCGCGTGTCCACCAGAACGATGCGCGCGAGACAGAATGCCAATTCGACCAGCGCCGTTCGGCGATAAATCGGAGAATTGAAGGCAAAGCCCAATCCCATGAAAAAAATCGCCAAACCGGACCACGCCGCCGTCGTCCAATTGTGTTGATTCCCCATCGCGGGAGATTGATAGGCGGCAATCATGCCGACGATCATCGCCCCGGCGACAAGCGGCGTCGAGGCAATCGCGGCGAGCTTCTGACCTTCGGCGTTTCCCTTGAGCAGGGGGCGGCTTCTCCACTCGATCATCCGCTCCACGGCAATCGTTTGGATCAAGACCAGTAGGATCGGAACGAAGGTGTCCATTTCGATTTTCCCGATGTCGGGAAGAACATGAAGCGCGTAGATCAGTTGTATGGCGAGAAGATGAATCGCCGCAACCCAGCGCCCATGCCTAAACTTCATCGAGTCGGAGGCGTAAAGGAGAACGACCGGAATGAATCCCAACACGGCCACCGACCCCGCGAACGCGACGACGTTCCATAGGTAGGCGGTTAGAATCCAGAGTCCGATGCCATAGACGAGGTATGTCCCGAGAGTCAGACCGTCCTCGACTTTGGAGGATACTTGCGAATGTTGGGATGAGAGATAATGGTCGTGCGCCCACGCGACGCAAAACAAAATGGAGATGAGGATCGCGGTGGCAAAGGGATTTTCCGCCCCAGCCGAGGGAACGGGACTGTCCATGAAAAAACTGTGGAAGAGGGCGAGAAATAGAAAGAACCCGCTGAAGTAAAACGCGATGAGCCTCCGCCACGCAGAGACCGCGATCAAGAGCGCACCCACTCCGGCGAGCAGGAGAGGACTCCCAATGGTGTCCCCCATGAATTGCTCGCTGAGGCCGGCAAAAAGAAATGCGGTGAGAAAACAGGGCGCGCCCCTGATCGAGTCGTAAGCGACACGCTCCACGCTGTCTTTCCAATTTCCATCCTGACGGAGCGGAACGAGGAACACGTAGGCAACGAAGCCGGAAATCAGAGAGAGCAACCAGAAAACAAAAGAGGACCACGAAGCGGGAGGAAATTGGCTTAATCCGATTCCATAGGCGACAAGCGCGCACCAAAACTGCACCTGCGCCAAATATAAGCCGGTCTTTATCTTGGAAATCAAAAAGCGGTGTTTCAATCCGATGGCCAACATGAGGAGCGAAACAAGACCCGAGGTGACGATCCACCATTCGTTCGCCGACGACATGGAGCCGGAGTTATACGACGTATAAAACATGAGTTGCGCCAGCGCGCCAAGTTGCAACGTCACGAGTCCGAAAATAAGCGGGATGCTTCGGCGAACCAACACAAGAATCATAAGCGCGGGCAAACAGAATGCGGTTGCGCAAAGGGCTTGCGGATTGCCAAGAAATTCGACCCAGACGTGAACGAGAAGCATCGCGCCCGCGATCGCGTGGAGATGAGCGAGCCGGGGCGCGGCGGCCGTGAAAATTTGATCGAACACGTCGGAAAGGGGCTTGGACACCGGTCCCTCGCGCCCTCCGCCGATCCATTCGCGCCTCGATTGTCCCCCATACCAAATTTCCTCAAGTTGCGATTTGACGAAATAGACGGCCACCACCATGAGTCGTCCGATCAGGACGGAATAATCCCAATTTGCGCCGTGGTGCGCCTCAAACGCCCACGAGTGGACAAAGTTGATTCCCAGCGCGATCTGCGCGAGAAGGTGAAAAATCCAAAGCCGCGTTTGATGCGCGGCGATCAACAGAACCAGCGCTTCGACCGCCAAGAGAAGATTGAGCGTGATTCCCCCGAACGCGCTGAAAAGCCCCAGAGTGGCGAGGATGACCCCCAAGGCGGAATAGAAAGCCCAATCTTTGTTGCCAAATCGACGGTAGGCCAACGCCAACAGACCTTGAACTCCGGCGAGCGTGAAGTAGAACCATTCGATCCCCGTGAGAAATCTTTGAAGGAGATGATAGAAGAGGGAGACCAACGCGACGTATGCCATGACGTTGACTGGGCCGCCGGCCCGACCAACAGAATCCTGCAACCGATTTCGCAAGGTCTCGTCAGATTTTCCAATTCGCTTCCACCAAATCAGGTCCGAGAAGGCAAAGATCGTGTAATAGGAAGACAGAAACGCGAGGTTGAGCCGGAAACTGAAAAGAGGCGGCGAGGGGGGATGGTTTACGAACGCCCATGCAAAATGCGATAGATACGCCGAGCCGATGGCAAAAAGCGAAAGTGGCGGCCAATCGTGGCGGAGATGCAAGATGACCGCGCAAACGCAAAGGAAAGGAATGACCGTGAGGGAATAAGCGTCGGCATGCCCCGCCGCGACGAACGCGGCGACGTGTCCGAGAAAAATCGCCAGTCCGGCGGCGTATTGCGATTTCCACCGCTCGGCGCAATATAAAACCGAGGCGATTCCTCCCGTCATCCACGCGAGGGAGACGAGAAGAGGAACGCAAGCCATCGCGGGGATAAAATGGGCCGCGTAAGAAACAAAAAATCCGAGAGCCAATCCGCCCGCCATGACCGGACGCGCGAAGACGCGCATTCGCCGTTCGAAAACCTTTCCGCAGGCGAAAAGCCCCATCGCGCCTGAATAGGCGAGAACGACTTTGAACCAAATCGGGAGCTTGTCGTGAATCAGGTGGGCAAAGAACGCCGTGCCGATGGTCAGAAGAACCAAACCGATTCGCATGGTCCAAACCGTTCCCAACCGCGTTTCGAGGGAAAGTGCGGCCTCGGACATGGATTCCCGCCGGACTTTTTCCATTCGACCTTGCGCGTCGGCGACGGAAGCGGGTTTGGGCGGGGGAGGAAATAATTGCTTGGGAACATGAACATTCTCGATCTCTTGCTTAACGACGGACGCGACCCTTGAGTCACCCGCGAGAGCTGGTGTCGGGAATTCGACTTCGTTTTCCGGCACAACTATTTCTGATGACCCTTGGAGAGAAACCTCTTCGACAACGGAGGGGGTCTTCGGGTCGAATTTTTCAGTGATCGGCGGAGGCTGAGTCTGGAGAGATTTTTCGCCGTTCCGAAGGAGTCGGATTTCCGCTTCGACTTCCCGAAGTTTCCTTTGCAATTGATTGAGACGGGAATTGGCCGTCAGAGCAATGATCGGACTGATGAGAATCCAAATGCCGATGATCAAAAAAACAAAAACCAAGAATTCCATGATTTCGATGCTTCCTCACGTCCGTAGTTGATTCGCCATTCTAGGGGCGAGAGCATTCAAAACCGCTCCATTGCAGGAAAAGCATTTCGCGTGCCATTCGGAGAATCGAGAAAAACGAACGTCAACCGTTTTGTTTATTGGGCTTATGGTGCTTAGACCGCTGGTTCGCGAGTCGCGTCAACGCGGATGATGCAAATTTTGTCTGCCTAATCTTCTGAATTTGATTCTCTTTGGGATAGTTCCTCCGTCCCGGATTTAACAGATTAAGGTGACGCATTGAATCTGCGCCAACTGCGAAATCTGTGGCTTCTCTCGTCTTCAAAATCCCAAATGAATCCGATGCTCGACTTCGGTGAAGCGCGCGGCGGCGGCGGGCTCCGGTTTCAACCAAGAAACCAAAATGCCGACGGCGAACGAAAGAGGAATGCTGATGAGCGCGGGGTTCTTGAGGGGAAAAATCGGCGCGGATTTGTGGAGCAGATCAACCATGATCGTCGGCGAGAGGGCAATCAGAATGAGCGCGGCGAGCGCACCGACAATCATGCTCGCCACCGCGCCCGAAGTCGTGAAGCCGCGCCATAGAATGGACATCAATAACGCCGGGAAATTGGCGCTGGCCGCGATCGCAAACGCAAGCCCAACCATGTAGGCGACATTCTGCCCTTTGAACGCGATGCCGAGAAGGACCGCCAAGATTCCGAGGATGATCGTTGCAACCCGCGCGACCAGGAGTTGCTCATGGTCGTCCGCCGAGCCGTGGCGGACGACGTTGACCCACAAATCGTGCGAGAGCGCCGCCGCCCCCGAAAGGGTCAATCCCGCGACGACGGCCAAAATCGTCGCGAAGGCAACGGCGGCGATGAATCCGAGAAAGGGATCGCCGCCCAGTTCGCGGGCGAGCATCGGCGCGGCCATGTTGCCCCCTTTGTCCATTTGCTCGATTTCGCTCTGACCGACGAGCACCAACGCGCCGAAACCAAGAATGAAGGTCAGCAGGTAAAAAAATCCGATGAACGCCGTGGCGTAACTGACCGAATTGCGCGCGGATCGGGCGTCGGGAACAGTATAAAACCGCATCAAGATGTGAGGCAATCCCGCCGTGCCGAACATGAGCGCCAATCCGAGCGAGATCGCGTCAAGCGGGTTGGAGACGAGCGAGCCGGGAGCGAGGACGTTCAGTCCCGGTTTGGACGCGGCGGCTTTCTCGGCGGCGGCATGGAACAGCGCGAGAGGATTGAAACTGAACCGCGCCAACACCAAAATCGCGAGCAAAACCGCGCCGCACAGCAAGAGCATGGCCTTGATGATTTGAACCCACGTCGTCGCCACCATGCCGCCGAAGAAAACATAGCCGAGCATGACGACGCCGACGATGACGACCGCGAGCGTGTAATCCAAACCGAAGAGGAGCCTGATGAGGCTTCCCGCGCCGACCATCTGCGCGATCAGATAAAAAAGAACGACCGAGAGCGTGCCGACCGCCGCGCCGACGCGCACCGGCTTTTGGTTGAGGCGGTAAGCCACAACGTCGGCGAACGTGTATTTGCCGAGGTTGCGGAGCGGCTCGGCGATCAGGAACATCACGACCGGCCAGCCGACGAGAAAGCCGATCGAATACATGAGGCCGTCAAAACCCTTGAGCGAGACCATGCCGACGATGCCGAGGAAACTGGCCGCGCTCATGTAATCTCCCGCCAGCGCCAATCCGTTTTGGAAACCGCTGATGCGCCCGCCGGCGGCGTAAAACTGCGCGGTGGTTTTCGTGCGGCGGGCCGCCCAATAGGTGATCGCGAGCGTGATCGTTACGAACAGGGCGAAGAAAACGACGGCGGGGGCGTTGAGCGCGTTGGCGGCGGGAGGAACCGGCGGATTTGGCAGTTGATTCATCGCAGGTTCACTCCTCGCCCGATTTGATTTTTTCGACGTGGGGATCGTAAACGAGATTCGCCCAACGGACGTAGATGAAGGTCAGCAACCATGCCGCGACGATCACGACTGCGCCGAGCAGGACTCCCCAACTGAGGCCGGGAACGATCTGACTTCCCAGCCATTCTTTCTCATAGGCGACCAGCAACATGAATCCGAAATAGATGATGGTCATCGCGGCGGTGAGCGCGAGCGCCACGCGCCAGCGACGGCGGGTCAGGGATTCGAGTTTTTCCTCGCGGGCGCTTCTTTCTTGGTTTTGCATCGTGTTTTCCGCCTTTCTTCTATTTGAGGATTCCGGAATGGTCAACTCCCATCGTCACCGGGACTTTGACCTGACAAAGACTTGATCCTGCTCTATACTGCAATACGGTGAGGAATATGCCTCGGAATAGTGAGCCACGTTCGAGGAAATCAAGGCGTCGGATCGGCCCGGTGTTGGCCACGGTCTGCGCGACGGGATTATTGGTGATGGCCCAAACGACCTTGGCCCTCACTCCGAGCGAAGTCGCGGCCTTGGCGGACATGGGGACCCTGCGCGACGCGCTTGACATGGTTTTTATAGACACCGGATATTACGTTTCGCTTGAGACCCTGAACGACCTTTCGACCTCGCCCACCTTGGCCTACGACTACATTGATTACACCGGCGGGGCGCGGGTGCTCTTTCCCAACAAGGGACTTTTTCAGGCCGCGCGGGTGGATTTGCTTCCGACGTGGAACGGCCCCTACGTCAATTTCCAGCCGGGGACGACCCAGCTTGGCCTCACCCCCTACGATCAGGGAACGCCGCTCGATCCGTGGGGGAATCCGTATTATTTTTTCAGCCCGCTCGGTTTGATCCGGGGGGATTCGGGAACGGTGACGAACGAACTTTACGGCGATCAATTCGACCGCTACGCGATTGTGAGTCTGGGGCAGGACGGTACCATGAGCGGCGATGATTTGATCATCACGTTCGGAACCGGCGTTTCCGGTTTATCGCTTTCCTCGATCAACGGCTCGGACGTCGCCAAAAGCGCGCCGCCGAGTCCGACCGTTTACACGGTCCTGCATGACAAAACGATCACGCTGAAGGGGTATTTCTTCGGCGCGAGTCAAGGGGGATCGAAAGTTTGGTTCGGCTCGACCGAGCTGACGCCCGTCGGCTCGTGGTCCGATACCAGCATCACGCTTCAGCTTGGCCCGACGATTTTTGGAACCGCCCTCGTGAAGGTTCAAGTCGGCGCGGCACAAAGCAACGGGCTTCAACTCACCGTCATCCCCAATGCCGTCGGGCATTGGGAGGATTATGAATGACCCTCGCCGTCGCCGAAGATAGCGGCTCTCAACCCGGCAGAACGTAGAACATGACCGCGAAGAAGTGGAACGCGCTTCCGATCAGAACGAACAGGTGCCAAATGGCGTGAAAGAAGGGGATCGTGTCTTTCGCGTAAAACGCGACGCCGACGGTGTAGGATAGACCTCCCGCGCCGAGCAAAGCCAATCCTCCGGTCGGGATCAATTCAAACGCGGGCTTGGCGACGAGCAACACGAGCCAACCCATCACGAGATAAGCCCACGTCGAGATCGTGTCGAATCTTTCCAGCAACGCGACTTGGCCGAGCATGGCCATTTTGCAGGCGATTCCGACGGCGGCGAGGCTCCAAACCAAACCCAGCAGAATCCAGCCTCCTCGATTTCGGAGCAGGGTCAGAGTAAACGGAGTGTAGCTTCCGGCGATTAGAAGATAGACGCAGGAATGGTCCACAATCCGCAGGATGTCCTTGACGCGCGGAGTCTGGAACCCGTGATAGAGGGTTGACGCGGAATAGAGAACGACGAGGGAAGCGCCGTAAATTCCGCACCCCAATTTTTGCCAAAAATCGCCGCGAACTTTGACCAACGCCGCAAGGGCGATCAATCCGGCGATGCTCAAAAGGAGTCCAACGCCGTGGGTAATGCTGTTGACCGCCTCCTGCAGGGGGTCGTGTCGCGTGGGAACCTGCGTTCCACATGTGATTGGTTGATCCATGGATCGCACGCCTCTTTGTTGAAATATGTCCGACGTCAGCATTCGGTTGTACGAAGCGACGCACACAACATTAGGATATACCATTTTTCCTGAAACGGCAACGGGGGGAGCGCGATTTTTGAAAATTTTTGCGGGCGGCATGGGCGTCCCCTCCTGAATTTTCAACGATTTTTCCCCCCTTCTCTATGGAAAGGATGCGTCTGGCGCGCGGAGATTTGAAATCCGAGATTTATGGCCTTCTCGCAGAAAAATGCGCCGGTCTTTTTCCCATTTTGATTTTTTTATGGCGGTTTCGTTCAGAATCGTGTAGTTTACCGTGTTTACGCGATGCATCCGTCTATAAGTTGCGCGATCGCGTCCGGCATGAGAGACGGACGGTCGTTTGCGAATCTTGCGATTTCGATAGAGCTGATAGACAGGGCATCGCGGATGGTCGGACCCGACAAAAATGAAAGACGAAATTGAGCGCTATAAACGCCTCCTGCAGGATTGGCATGGGGGATCGGGCGGGAATTCGCCGTCTCCGGAGACCAAAGTTTCTCCACCGCCGGTGGTTCGGGCGCCGACGCCTCCGCCCAGAATGGCGGAGAGCGCGCCGCGCATGAAATTGTCGCGTCCGACTCCCCCCGAAGCCGAAGAGGGGCGTTTTCCGAACGGCGCGATTCTTTGCCTGAACGATGAAGAATTGGTCGTCTATCGCCGTCCCGTCGCCGGTCAACCGCTCGACATGGTTTATTCCCTGCTCGCCGATGGTTCGGTTAAAATCGAGGCTTTGGAGTTGAGCCGATACCAAATCTCGGAAATGGGGATTCTTCCCCCCGCTGAACTGCGAATCCTGCAGGCCAAGGCGCGGTGGACGCGGGCGTTGATTGTAACCGGGTGCGCCAAGCCCGAAGATGCCGACCGCGTTCCTGATCCGGGCGGGGTCGCCGAAACGCTTCCTCAAGAGATTCGCACTCCTCCTCCCGTCCGGGACAGCGAGCGACTGCGCTCCGTTCCCTCCGGGTCCTATGACGGGGACCGCGATGAAGTCGGAGCTTTATCGCGTCAAGAGTCCGCCGTGCCGGTTGAACCTGCCGCAGACGAAAACAAGGTTAAGATCCGCCGGGGTCAATGGATCACGCTCAAATTTGGAAACAAAACGTGGGAGGCGGTCTATTGGGGCAAGGACCGCCAAGGTCCGGTGGTGGCGCACAACACCCACAAACACTGGTCGCTGATGCACTTGGATTTGGATCGCTTCAAGGAGACGATGATCGTCAGTCCCGAGCCGGATCAGGACGCCATCGAGCAAATCCTCAGCGAACTGGCGACGCGGACCGATTGAGATCACGCGCCGTTCCTCTTAGGCTGAGTTACCGACTGCCAGACACAAACACGATTTCCCGAATGTCTTCGCGCGCTGGTCTTTGCAGACGCCTTTTCGTTCTCTTGCAAGGAGTTCTAGCGCGCTCCCTCGCCGAAGACGCGACTCAACCAAGCGGCCCCTGCGGAGGGGCAAGTTTCAATCGCCACCGGCTTGCCGCTCTTGCGGACCTCGATCCAAAGCGGCTCCGCGTCTTCGCCTTCGGGCGTTTTGTAGAAACCGAGGACCCGTCCCGCCGTTAAGGTGTCCCCTTCCATCAGTTCGCAGGAGGTCAGGTTGCCGAATATGGCCGTCCAGTTGTCGCTGAGATCGAGAATGAGAAGATGGCGGTATCCGGCGAACGCCCCGCTGAATAGAACCTTTCCGGATGCGAAAGCGCAAACGCGCGAAGAACTTGCGCGCCAAAATATCCGACGCGTTTCATTTTGCTCTCCCTCTCGATTTTGAGAAGCGATGTCTAGTTTCATTGTCGGCGCGCCCGCTCCCTGCCTCGTTCCCAAGGCGAGTTGGGTTTGGTCTTCATTAGGAACTTCGGGCAAATCGCCGGGAGCGGGGGGCGGTTGCGGCGCGCTTAGAGGAGTCGCGGGCGATTCCTGAATTTTAGCAATTTTCCGACCTTCCGTTCCTCTCTTATCCTTCTCCTTCTCTTTCTCAAGTTCTCCCCTCACCCTTCGCGCTTCGTCCTTCTTCACGGCGGCGGGATCAATCGTCCCGTCGGCCAGACCCATGATCAAATCGTCCAGCGCCTTGCGCCGCGCCGACAGCGAGGCAATCTCCTTTTTTCCGCCGACGCTTTCGGCGTGGAGTCGGTCCAAATTCTTGGAAAGCTCGCGGTGGCGACGCCGAAGTTGATCGAGCGAAAGGTTGCCCAAATCGGCGTAACGTTGAATCTGCGCGTCAATATCGCCCTGTCGGTTCTGATTTGAATTGCGAAGTTCGTCCAGCCGCAAAGCTTGTTCCACGGCCTCCTTGGCCTGATCCCGGCGATGTTCCTGAAGCAAGGCAAGCGTCAGCGCCCGATGATCGGTCGCTCCTTCGGTCTTGGCGACGTGGAGCGTGAGCGGAGCGGTCAATTCCATTCCGGCTCGCGCGGAGTCGAGTTGACGCCGGGAAGATTGAACCGCCTGATCCATCGCCGCGCGGTTGCGATCCAGCGAATCCTGAAACGCGCGCAGGGTTCGCGGTCCTTGAACGCGGACTTTTTCGTTACCACGCATGAATTCCTCGGTCAGCTTAAGCGTTTGATCCGCGTCCTTGATGCGGGTCTCGGTCGCCGCCTGAACGCGCAGTTTGCTTTGGATTTGCGCCTCGATGGCGCGCATTTCGTCCAAGGATTTTCCAAGAGGGTCGGTTGTCTCTCCTGCGATGCCCCACGCGATTGGGATCGCAAGAGCCGAGGTTGCAATCCAACGGAGGCTTAACGACAACCATCTTGAGTTCAGGAATCCAAAACTTCTCATGATCATCTTCGATGAAATCAGCTTACCAGCAAAGCAAGCGGGATGAAAAAGATTTTCGGCCGCCCCCCTTGCGCCACTGCTCAAGTTGCGGTAGCTTGGTCGTTGTCAAAAAAAGGTCGGCGACGAGGCCGGCAATATTCACCATGACGGAACAGAAGCAAGATCGCAGAAAACTGCACCGGGTTTGCGTTGACGTTCCTGCCCACATCCAAATCATTTTTCCCGAGGCGACGTTCACTCCGGTGGATCTGCGCGGCGTGATCAGCGACCTCACGCGCGAGGGGTGCCGCGTGATGGTCAAGGAGCTTTCGCTCAGCGCGTATCGCAAGATCATGATCGGCCCGAGATTGTGCCGCGTTTTCTGCGCCTTCCCCACACTGGAAACACCCGCCCGGCTATTCGGAAAAATTTTGAATTTCGAGGTCAAGGGGAAGCTGGGGGACGGAACCTGCATCCTTGGCATCAATTTCGGCGAGAATGAAGACCGGGATTGGAATCGCCTCGACGATTTTCTTCTTTTTATGGATCAGGCTTAGTAGTCGCGGTTGATGACGTAGAGCGGCAACGACGAAAGAAACTCTCCCGCCGTGGCATCGGTCAGCGACAGGGCGGAAAGATGCTCCAGCGCACGATCGGCGAATTTTTTCGCTTCCTCCAGCGCGCGCTCCACGCCGCGATAGCGCTGGATCGTCCCCAAGATCGAATTGAAGTCCCGCCCGTTGTTCAGCCATTTTTCCATTAAGGCGCGATCTTCTTCGGAGGCATCGGCCATCGCCAACAGCAGAGGCAACGTCTGCTTGCCGCCGGAAATATCCATGCCCAAGTCCTTACCCCACCGCTCGTCGTGGGCGATGAAATCGAGCGTGTCGTCGGTGATCTGGAAGGCGATGCCGAAGGCCAGACCGAACCGCCGCGCGGAGGAAATTTCCGACTCGGGGCGTCCGGCGGCCATCGCGCCCAAGGCCGAGCACGCTGAAAAAAGATGCCCCGTCTTGCGCTCGACGACCCGCAAATAATCCTGCGCATTGATTTCTTGATCCCGCCACTCGATCTGAAACATTTCTCCCTCGCACATCTTTTGAGCCGCTTGGCAAATCAATCGCAAAGGTTCGGGGCGCGAGGCCATCAATGCGAGATCAAAGGCGCGGGAATAAAGATAGTCGGCCATGAGGACGGCGACGTCGTCCCCCCAGCGGGCGTTGACCGAAGGCTGTCCGCGGCGCAGGGTCGCGTGATCAATGACGTCGTCGTGAATCAGCGTGGCGACGTGGATCAACTCCAGCGCCGCGGCCAATCCCACCGGCGGAGTCGCCGCAGGGGAAAGCGCCCGCGCGGTGAGCAACGTCAGCATGGGGCGAAGCATCTTGCCGTGGCTGAGCGCGATGTAATCGCCGACCTCGCGGATGAGGCGGCTTTCCGAGTCCACGGTCTGGCGGAGAAGGCGACGAACCTGCTCCAAATCGCTCCCCAAGAACTCCGTGATTTTTTTCACAGTGTCCTCGCGTACGAGTGTCGCGGGAAATTGAGCGGTCATCATTTGCCTCTGATCCAATTGACGCCGGTCTGCTCCAAGCCTCGTGAAGTCATCGTCCCCACCGACCCGACTTCGTCCGGGCCAAACCGCCATCTGAAGACGCCGCATTTTAATCAACCCCTTGGCTCCGCGCAAGGTGAAAACCGTTTTTGAAACTCTGTGGGTGCATTTCACTTTTCCGGCGGAAGATTGAAATTCAAGGGCACGAGGACGCCAACGGCGTCCCGGATCAAAACCTAGGGTTGCCGATTGTCGGATTTGGATCTCTCCTTAAACCGATGAACCAACAGGTTCATGTGTAATTTGCGCAACTCCTTCAGGGTTGCGGGCGAGAGGGATTTCGCCACCCAAGGTAGCCTCGCGTTGCTCGGCAACCTTGGGCTTCGCTCCGGAACCGCTTCGCGGTTCTTCGATTTGGCGTCAAAAGTTAAGTTCTTTCAGGTCGCCAACCAAAACGTTTTGCTGGCGTCTTGGGCGGAACGAGGCTAGAACATCATCCGACGCGATACGAATTTTGACAGGAGAAAAACCATGAACCATTCCACCGCGCCTCATGCGCCTCATTCCAACCCCGATCCGGTGTTTCAACTCACCATGTCTTATGTGCCGTCGCGTTGCCTGAGCACGGCGGTTCAGCTTGACGTCTTCTCGCCGTTGGCGAACGGGCCGAAGACCGCGCAGGCGGTCGCGCGGTCGGCGAAGGCGTCGCCGCGCGGGATCCGCATGTTGCTCGACTCGCTCGTCTGTTTTCAGTTGCTCTCAAAGAAAAACGGGAAATACGCCCTGAGTCCTGTCGCGGCGCAATTCCTCGTCCGCAAAAGCCCCGATTACATGGGGGCGCTGATGGAGACCGACGCGCTTTGGGATTCGTGGACCCACCTGAAGGAGATCATCCGCACGGGCAAACCGCGCGTTCGCGTGGAGGGAAAGAAAAGTGCGGAGGAATTTTTTCCCAAACTGGTGCGGAGCCTGCACGTCACCAACCGCGCTCCGGCGCGCAAGACCGCCGAGGTATTGAGCCGAAACGGCGGCGGCGCAAGTGTCGCGGTCCTCGACGTCGCCTGCGGTTCGGGCATTTGGGGGATCTCGTTCGCGGAGGCCAATCCCAACGCCCGCGTCGTTTTTCAGGATTTTCCCGGTCTTTTGAGCGTCACGCGCGGTTACGTGAAACGCCACAAGATCGAGGATCGCGCCGATTATCTGCCGGGAGATTTGAAGCAGGTGGATTTCGGAAAGAACCAATTCGACGTCGCGTTGCTCGGCAACATCGTCCATTCCGAGGGGGAGAAATCCTCGCGCAAACTTTTCAAGCAACTTCATCGCGCGCTCAAGCCGGGAGGAAAGATCGTCGTCATTGACATGATTCCCAACGACGAACGGACCGGTCCTCTCTTTCCGATCACGTTCGCGCTCAACATGCTCGCCAACACGACCGATGGGGACACCTACACGCTGGCGGAATATACGAAATGGCTGAAGGCCGCCGGATTCTCGCGCGTCGAGACCGCCGAGATCGGATCGCACTCGCCGTTGGTGATCGGAATTAAGGGCTGAGGATTTAACTCGAAGACACGGAGAAGACACAAAGGGTCACAAAGAATTAGTGGAATGGCGACCTCTTTTTCTTCTCATGCGCGCGAGAAAATCAAACGATTTTTGAATCAAGCACGAGGAGTGGAGGGATTTTGGAATCCGCTCGAACGTGCCCCAGCATGGGCGGAGCTAGCCGAAAAAACCGCGCGCGAACTATTAGAAAAAATTGACGAATTGATCCCTCTCATCGGCGAGGCGCATGGCTTCAGTCCGGCTGAATCACGCCGCGCCGTGCGGCGAGCGTTGGAGCCAGTCACCGCCGAGGGATTGATGGCGCTTTGGAGGAAAGAGGTTGAATCGAAAGCCGATTCGCAAACTCACTGGCCAAATCTCACCGTCATCTTCGGCGGCGGCGCGATCCCGCAACCGACCGTGCAGGAGATCATCGCGGCGGGGATGATCTCGCGCTACGTCATCTTTCGTCCCTCCGCCGACGATCCGATTCTGGCGGAGCGATTCATTCAAACGATGGGAAGGGATTCGGAAGAACGAATTCTTTGCGTGACATGGCCGCACGACGACGCTGATCTGACAAACCAAATAATTTCGGGAGCCGATTCGCTCGTGATTTTCGGGGATCAGCCAACGGTGGACGATCTTGGCCGCCGGGCATCGCCGCATTGCCAAAGATTCATCTACGGTCCGCGCCTCAGTTTCGCGGTGATGGATTTGACGCGCGGCGCGTCCGGGTCCGAGATGGATCAATGGGCAAGAAAGTTCGCCGATGACGTCGCCGCTTACGATCAACGCGGATGCTTATCTCCATCCGCGCTCTATCTGATTGGCGGCTCAAATGAAAAAAAATCAGTGTATATGCATTCGCTTGCCGATGCGCTGGATGAGAAAGCTCACCACAACGGATTCACCCGACGTTTGCCCGCCGGGGCCGCCATGGCGATCCGTTCGCTTCGCGCGGTTTATTCGATGGACCCGGGCAACAAACGGAGCGTTTTTTCGAGCGGCGGTTTGCCCGGCTGGACATTGCTCTACGATGAAACCGAAACTTCCCTGCGTCCGACGCCCGGTTATCAGACGCTGTTCGTTTTTCCCGTGACAAATTGGGAGCATGTTTTGCAATCGGTCGTTTCCGACGGAACTTTCGATTCAAGCCGGCCGAGATTGCAGGGGATGGGACTCGCGCCGGACGCAACGGCATGTCCCCAATCCATTCTCGCGGAATTAGAGAAGATCGGTTTATCCCGCGTTTGCCCGTTGGGTCAAATGCAGAACCCACCGCTGGACTGGACCCACGATGGAAATCCCTTTTTCCCTTGGCGATTTTGAGCGCGAACTTCGTATTCTTAGGAAACGCGAGAAGGAGGTTGACATTGGCTTCTCCCACAATAAAACACGATTTGGAAATCAAGTTCGGCTCCGAATATGGAGCGGAAGAAGAGCGGGCGGTTTTGGAGGTTCTCCGCAAAGGCGCGCCGACCAGCGGCGAGGCGTGTCTGCAATTTGAGCGCGATTTCGCCGCCTACTGCGGCGTGACGCACGCTCGCGCGGTCAGCAACGGAACCGCCGCGCTTTTTCTATCGATGATCGCCGTCGGCGTCGAGAAGGACGACGTCGTGGCGACAACCCCTTTGACGTGGATCGCCACCGCCGCCGCTCCGGCGACGCTCGGCGCGCGGATTGAATTCGTGGACGTGGACCCGGTCACCTATAATCTCGATCCGAAAAAACTAAAGGAGCGATTGAAAACCAAAGGCGCGCCAAAAATCAAAGCGGTCATCCCGGTCCATCTCTACGGCCAATGTTGCGACATGGACCCGATCCTCGAACTTTCCGAGGAATTCGGATTCGTCGTCGTCGAGGACGCCTGCCACGCCGTCGGCGGGGAATACAAGGGGCGCAAGGCGGGAAGCATGGGCGCGACGGGATGTTTTAGCTTCCACGAGCAGAAAAACATGTCCACGCTCGGCGAAGGGGGAATGATCGCGACGAAAAATCACGCGCTCTTCGAGCGGATCGCGCTCTACCGCTCGCATTGCACGCGGGTCTATGGAAAAAGCACGAAGTATTGCTCGATTGACGAATCGAAATTTCCGATGGGCAAGCGCTTTTGGTGGCAGGATTTCGACGACGTTGGCTACAACTTCCGCATGACCGACATTCAGGCGGCGGTCGGAATCGAGCAACTCAAGAAGCTAGACGAATTTAATAAGAAGCGGATCGGGAACGCGGCTTATCTGACCGAAGGGCTACGCGGCGTTCGAGGTCTGACGCTTCCGACCGTCGCTCCGGAAGTGAAACACGTTTTTCATCTCTATCCGGTCCAGATTGATCCGGCGGCTTATGGGATGAGCAAAGAAGATTTCATTTATCGGATGTTGCACGAGCGCGGAATCAAAGTGGGGACGCATTATTTGCCGCTGAATTGGTCGCAGGCATTCGCGCGGCGCGGATTCGCGCGTGGTCAATTTCCCGTCGCCGAATCGCTCGTCGAGCGATTGGTCACGCTTCCGATCAACCCGCGCCAGACGCGCGAGGCGTTGGATTATTTGATTGAGAGCGTTCGGGAGTTGGCATCAGACAGAAAATAGCGGCGTTTCACTCTGGGGGCATTTTGGACTCGACGCCATTAACCGGAATCTCAACATGAGCGGTCCAGAGGATCGCGTTCAGGATCATCTTCCGATAATTTTCGACACTCCAATTGGAATGGAAATGTCCGCCGGAGAAACCGAAGCCGCGTCCGCCGTCCTTGCGTTCGACCGCCCATGCGACGACTTGCGGTTCCGGTTCGCCGGGAATCGCCGTCTTCAAAATCGGAACGCGGCGCGGATCGCTCTCCAAGAATCGCAAGTTGTAGTAATACTCCTCGTTCAAATCGAACGGAGCGAGACCGCGACAAATCGGATGGGAAGGAGTCGCGGGAAGGGGTTTGGTCGTGTGCGTGGCGATTTTGGAAAACCAGCCGTTGGCCGCAGGTCCGCTTTGATAATCAAAATAACCGCCGATCCAATCGAGGAATTGCGGACCGCCGCGCTTGTTGGGAGCGATGATCGTGTAATGAAGGGCGACGAACCCGACGCCGCGTTTCATCAATTGGTCCATCGTGGCAAGATGATCGCCGCGCAGGAGCGGATGGTCGTCTTCATTGTGATCCGCGCCGTCGCAATACATGAGGATTGTTGCGGCATCTTCGAGAACCTTGGGATCATCCGGCCAGCCGTTGAGATAAATCTCGGTCTTGATTCCCTTGGCGTCGGGAGATGCGTCGAGGCAGGCCTTCAGGAGCTTGACCCCCTTTTCATACTCGTGAAATCCGGGGGCGTGGCTTTTTTTGCCCGCGATCAAAATGACTTTCTTAATTTCGGCTTCGGCGGCGACGGAGGAAAAGAGATTAAACACGAAGACACAAAGGAGGCACAAAGTTTCACAAGGGAAGAATATCCGGTGACTCGTTTGCTTGATCCGATTTTGCGGATTGAATCGGAACGTCAACTTACGACAAGCGATATCTATTTTGCGGTTTGTCCGATTCATTGTGTCCTTCGTGCTTTCTTCGTGTCTTTGTGTTTAATCTTCATACCCATTCCGTTTCCTTGACCAACATACGCGCGAATTCTTGATTCAAGGCGTGGCCCGACGCGCGCACCGAGATGAGCGCGAGAACCGGTCCGCCGAGCACGGCCAAATCGCCGATGAGATCGAGCAATTTGTGCCGGGCGAGTTCGGAGGGGAGGTGATATTGGAATTTCTCGTCAACCACGGGGGCGTTGTCGGCGCCGACTTTCACCGGTTTGCCATCCTTGAGGACGATCGCGTTGTCGGTCGAGCCTCCTTTAATGAGTCCCGCCTTGAGGAGCATTTCAATGTCCTGCCAGAAGCAAAAAGTCCGGGCGGGCGCGATTTGCGCGGAGTAATCCTCCGCGAACAACTCAAACGTCGCCGCTTCGTCGGGAAATCCGGCGTGGCGAAACTCGGCGAAGAACGTGTAGCGCGTCCGCTCGGCGGGAAGGGCGATCAATTCGGCTTTGTCGCGGATCAAACCGACGGGCTTTTTCAAACGTCGGCATCGGAACGGCGCGTCCTGTGACGCGATGCCCGCCTCTTGGATTAGTTCGACGTATCGCCGCGCGCTTCCGTCGAAGATCGGACATTCCAATCCGTTAAGTTCAACCCGCAGATTGCTGACCCCCAATCCCGCGCAGGTGGAGAGCAAATGTTCGATCATGCCGACGGTGGCGGGTTGCTCTTGCGGATGACTGCGTTTCCGTTCCGCGTTTTCGAGAACGGTCATCCGCATTAATGATTCGATCTTAATGTTTTCGAGGCTTGCGGGAATCTCCGGCGCGCCGGGAAGGTCCGTGCGGACGAAAACAATCCCTTGATTAACCGGCGCGGGAAGGAGCCGGAGCCGCGCGGGTTTGCCCGAATGAACGCCTATTCCATCCGCCTCAACCGGTCTGGTAATCGTTTGTTGGGCTATATTCAATTTGAAATTCAAGCCACGGAGACACAGAAAAGTTTTTGGCAACGGTCTCGCGTCTTGAATAGCCTCTCTGTGTCTCCGTGTTGATTCTTTCCTATTTCTTCGTCGTTGTGCCTTTGCCTGACGCCGAAGGCGTTTTCGTCGGCGATGCCGCCTTCGGTTTGTCCTTGTCCGTCGTTTCCTTCTTTTCTTCTTTCTTCGTCGGCTCTTCCTTCTTCGACGCCGCCTCCTGATCCAACTGCTGGATCACCTGCGGCGTGATGTCGAGCGCGTCGGCTCCATAAAGCACGACCTCCCTGCGCAGGATGAGATCATAACCTTGCGCCTTGCCGACTTTCCGCACCGTCTCCAAAATGCGATCCACCGCCGGACCCATGATTTCGGTCTCCGCTTTGCGCAGTTGTTTGTCAATTTCGAGTTTCATCGCGTCGAGCTTGTCGCGCATTGCGGCGATTTTCGTCTCCTGACTTCGCGCCTCGTCGTCGCTCAGAACGGATCGCCGCGCCTTCAGGTCGTCCTGCGCCTTCCGGTAATCGCGGATCAGAATTTCCATTTCGTCCTGCTTGACCTTGAGCGGATCCTCGGCGGTCTTGACGCGGTCCTGAATCGAGCGCGAACGGGACGCGACCTGATCCACGTCCACGTAGCCGATTTTCAACCCGCCCGACGATTCGGCCAAGGCGAGATTCGTCAGGACCAACGCGGCCATCGCCGAGAAAGCCGTAAAAAGTTTATTCGGATTCATCTGTTTTTCCCTACCCTCATTTTCTTAATCCTAATCTTAATCTTGCTCTTACTTTTGCTCTCAAACCTTCTTCAACTTAACTCCCATCCTCCCCAAATCCTCGAAAAATTCGGGATAAGATTTACTCACACATTGCGCGCCGCGCAAGGTTAATCCCTTTTCGCATCGCAATCCGACGATGGTGAGCATCTGCGCGATGCGATGATCGCCGCGGCAATCCACCTCGATTCCCCCTTTGTAGCCTTCGGGATTGCCCGTGATTTCGATCCAATCGTCGCCGTGACGCGAACGGACGCCGATTTTGGCGAGTTCCTCCAGCGGAACCGCGATCCGATCCGATTCCTTGATTCGCAAATTGCCGACGCCGGCGAAGCGGCTGGTCCCTTCGGCACAACACGCGGCGGCCATCAAAGCAAGGACCGCATCGGTCGCCAGATCGCCGTTGAATCCGACGGCCCGCAATTCCTGTTTGCCGTGAATGAAAAGTTGATCCGCTTCGGCTCCGGAAAAAACGCAACCCATCGCAAAGAGCGCGTCCTTGGCGCGGCGCTCGCCTTGCGCGTCGGCGCGGAGTCCGCGCAAGCCGACCATTCCCGACGCCACGGCCACCGCGCTCATGAGCGCCGATGCCGAAGGCCAGTCACCCGGGACGGTGAACTCGCCGCCGCGCAAGGTCTGACCGCCGGGAACCGTGAACCAAAGCCCGTCGTTGGAGACGACGAGCCTCACACCCAAAAAACGGAGTGTCTCCAGCGTTTGGTCTATGAGCGGGCGCGAAACGAGGATCGGTTTTTCTGCGGGCGCGTTTCCGGTCACTTCAATCGTCGTCGTTCCTTCGAGGTGCGGCGTCAGAAAAAGAAGCGAGCTAAGGAATTGCGAACTCCTCGCGCCGCTGATTTTCACGTTTCCGCCTCTGACGCGCCCCGATCCCCCCTCAATCGTGATGGGCAACAAACCCTCGTCCCCTTGTCCCGTCGCCTCGGCCCCCAACTGACGGAGCGCGCTCAACAAATCTTCGTTGGGGCGTTTTCCGAGCGAGTCGGGATGATCGGTCTCAAATCGAACTTCTCCTTCGACAAGACACGCCGCTCCCAAGAGCAAACGCAGAACCGCTCCGGCGTTTCCCGGATTCAAGACGCCCGGATTACGCGGCGTTCCCGCGACCCCTCGAATCCGTAGCGAATTCCCTTGCTCATCAATCTCCGCTCCCAATTTTCTGCAACAGGCGATCAACGCGCGCGCGTCGTCATTGGATGCCGGACGATGGATCACGCTCGGCCCCTCGGCCAACGTCGCGGCCAATATGAATCGAGTCGTGTAATTCTTCGACGGCGGCACGACGACGTAGCCGCCGAGCGGACCCGAAGGCTCGACTTTCACGTTCCATGATTCGGCGGTGTTGGCGCGCGTGGCGGATGATTCCACGGGGTTCACCGCGCCGCGGGATGCACTGAATCCCAGATGGCTTCGGGGTGTTTGGCCGCGACTTGGAGCAACACACGGGCGGGTCCGTCGGGTTTTCGGCGTCCTTGCTCCCAATTTCGGAGCGTTTTGACGCTGATGCCGAGCAGGGAAGCGAACCGGATTTGCGATAGTTCGTATTTGGCCCGGATGCGTCTGACGCCAGTCTTGCTCACCGTGAACGCGCGGGACGGAGGGACGGAACCCCGCAGAATCGCGCCCCCTTCCCGGACGCTGGCCATCAATTCATCGAATAATTTGTCCCTCACGGATATTCCTCCCTGACGATTTGCCGCAAGGTTCCGATTTGGGCGGGCGTCAAGTCGTCCCGCTCGGTTTTGGAATACATAAAAAGCATAAGCAACCGCTCGTGCCGGGCGGCCCAGTAATAGATGATCCGCGCTCCGCCCCGTTTGCCCCGCCCTTGCGCAAACCATCGAATCTTTCGAAGCCCGCCGCTTCCCTTGATGATTGCTCCGGTCGTTGGCCGGTTCATCAGCGCGATCTGGAGTTTGCGATACCCGTCCTCGGTCAATAGGTTCAAGGCCTGACGGGTAAAGACCGAGGTTTCGACAATGACCATCGCAAAATGGAGGCTACGCCAATGGGGTATGAAACTCAAATCAAAAGATGCGCGGACGCTCCCTGACGGCTTGGCGGTAAAAATCTCCCGAAATTAAGCGAGCACATCCAATGCGCCATTGCTGTCGCCGAAACTTTCGACCGGCGCGCCGAAACATTTAAGCATCGAAACATACAGATTGCAGAGCGGCGTGTCCTTGGGATGCGCGAGGTGCATTCCGCTTTTCAACATCCCGCCGCCGCGCCCTCCCAAAAGAATCGGCAAGTTGTTCGGGTCATGGCGATTGCCGTCGGAAATGCTGGAGCCGAAAAGAATCATCGAGTGGTCGAGGAGCGTTTCGTCTCCCTCGCGGATGGACCGCAGACGATCCAACAGATAGGCGAACTGCCCGGCGTGCCAGCGATTGATCGTCGTGTAGGCTTCGATTTTCTTCGGCTCGTTGGAGTGGTGCGACATGTCATGGTGGCCTCCCTCCACGCCCGGGAGGAACGAAAAATTTCTCGGCGAGACGTCGTTGGCGAACATGAACGAAACGATCCGCGTCGAGTCGGTCTGGAACGCCAAGACCATCAGATCGAGCATCAATTTGATGTGCTCGCGGAAATCGGACGGAATTTTTTCCGGCGGCGGGGTGATCGAATTCGTCATTGGCGCGGGTTTCCATGTCCGCCCGTCGGGTTTGGAGGCGAACTCGATTCGTTTCTCCAACGCTCGGATCGAATCCAGATACTCGTCCAGTTTGAACTGATCGTCGCGCCCCAATTTGCCGCGAAGTTGATTCGCGTCTTCGAGCGCCAAATCGAGCAAACTTCGATCATCCTCGCGCCGACGATTGCTTTTGATTTCGCGCCCGCCTGCGTCCTTCTCGCCGAACAATCGCTCATACACGAAACGGGGATTGATCTCCTTGGCGACCGGAAGCGTCGGCGAGCGCCATGAAATATAGGAGCCGTAAAGCCGCGTGTAGCCGACGTTGCTGTCCACGCCGGAGATGACCGGATCAATGCCGAGTTCGAGCGACGGCAACGGCGTCGCGGCCCCCAACTTTTGCGCGGCGAGCTGATCCATCGAAATTCCCCCCGCGCTGATTTCGCGTCCGGTCGTTTTCGTGACCGGCTCCCCTGTCAGAAAATTCGCGGTTTTGGCGTAGTGGCCGTCCCCTTGGCGGCTGGCCGCCTTGTCGAGGCCCGAAAGGATCAGCAATTGATCCTTCAATCCTTCGAGCGGTTTGAGCGCCCTTGGAAATTCAAAATCGGATCCGGTTTGCTTGGGAATCCACGAATCCTGCCAGACGCCGTTGGGGAAATAAATGCAGGCCATTCGCGTCGGCGGTTTGGCGGCGGAGGCTCCGAGCGCGCCCGCCGGGATCATCGCGTCCAGCGTCGGCAACGCAATCGCCGCGCCGGCGCCGCGCAGAAATCGTCTTCGGGAGATTCTCCAATGTCCCTGTTTCATCGTCCCTATTTTTTACTATAACGGTGCTGAAATGGATAGCTTGAAACGATTTCCCCGATGAGAAGCGAGGGGCGATAACCCCCGGCGTCGAGCGCCTTGACCGCGTCGTCCACCGTGCAGAGGTCGAACTTCGTCAACCCGCGCCCCATGGCGTAGCCCATCATTCGGCGCGCGACGTTGCGCGTGAAATCTCCTTTGCGCTTCATCAGGATCGTCTTCAATTCTTGGGGGCCGTTGAATTTATCTCCCGAAGGCAATTCTCCCGTCGTGTCGAGCGGTTTGCCGTTTTGTTCCGTGCGCCAGCGTCCGACGGGATCGAAATTCTCCAAACCGAAGCCTATCGGATCCATTTTCTGATGGCACGAGGCGCATTCGGGTTTGGAGCGATGCGCTTCCAATCTTTGGCGCAATGTCAGGCCGTCAGGCTGGACTTCATCATCGGGCAAGGTTCCGGCGTTCGGAAGGGGGGGCGGAACTCCCTCTCCCAAAAGGTCCTGCAAAACCCACTTGCCGCGCAGAACGGGACTGGTCCGGAGCGGATGCGAAGTCGCAGTCAGCACGCTTCCCATGCCCAGCACGCCGCCGCGATTGCGGTCGGCCAGTTGCACGACGCGCATTTGGCTTCCCGCGATCCCCTCGATTCCGTAATGACGCGCCAAACGCTCGTTCAAAAACGTGTGATCCGAATCCACCAGTTCCAAAAGACTCCGGTCGTCTCGGATGATTTCGCTGAGGAACAAAATCGTTTCCTCGCGCATGGCTTGGAGGAGCGCGTCGTCGCAGTCGGGGAATCGCGTTGCGTCGGGTTTGACCGTCGTTCCCAGCGCCGTGAGACCGAGCCATTGCGTTCCAAAATTTTCCGCCAAGGCGCGAGCCTTCGAATCGCGCAACATTCGCCCGACCTGTTCCTTCAAAATTTCAGGCTCATGCAATTTATTTTCGGCGGCCAGTTGAAAAAGTTCGGCGTCCGGCATCGTGGACCAAAGGAAATAGGAAAGACGCGAGGCGAGTTGGTAGTCGCCGATCCGATAAACTCCTTCTTCCTCCGGTTGCGGCTCGGCCAAGAATAAGAAATGGGGCGAAATGAGAGACGCTTTGAGCGCGAGCTTGACCGATCTTTCATATCCATCGCCGCGTTGATATGCGCGGTCGAAAATCATCACGAATCGCGCGATATCCTCGTCGTCCGGAGGACGGCGAAAAGCTCTCGGCAAAAACTTAGCCAAAACTTTTCCCGCCGCCTCCTTCGGCGAAACGCGCCAACTCGGTCGCGCAACCAAAATCCGATTCCGAATTTCTTCCTCCCTTTTCCTCGCGGGATCGCCGCGCCAATGCCAAGGAACGACGCGGGAGAAAAATCGTCCCATGCGCGCGCGCCAACCTGAAGCCCGATCCGGCAATGCCGCGTCGAGCGCGAGATCGGCCCCCTGAAGATATTTCTCCATGAGGATCGGCGAGATGAAAAGCGCATCGCCGTTGTTGTCGAAACCCTCTCCTCCCGCGCCGTCGGAGGGAAGAACGTCCTTCAAATTCAGATCAATTCTCAAAAGATCGCGCATCGTGTTGCCGTATTCCGTCCGATTCAGCCGCCGACTCATCACGTAGCCGCGATAAAATTTCACGTTCTCGTCGTTGGCGACCTTGTTGCAATCCATGTCGTTCGCCTTGAGTTCCTTCGTCCAAGCGATGATCTTCTTTCTCTCCTCGTCGGTCGGTTGCGTCGCCTTTTTCGGCGGCATCTCGTGGTCTTCCAGCCGCTTGCCGACGCGATACCAAACCTCGACGGCATCCTGAACCACGTCCAGCGATTTGAACCGCGTGAGATCGAGCGTGCCGCTCCTCTTCGGCGCACTGTGGCATCCGACGCAATAGGTTTCGATCAGCGGTAAAATTTCTTTTTCGTAGGAGACCGGCTCGGCGGACAGGGGAGCGCCGAGCGAACAAATCAGCGGGAGAAAGAACCTTACGAAAAAACGGACGCGCATCTTGAAAATGATGACACAGGGAGAAAACGCGGGCAACGGATTCCGGTCTTTTTCCCCACCAAGTCACAAAGACACCAAGAATTTTTTCAATCCATTAAGCGGTCTGGAAATGTTCTCCCGTATTTCGGAGAATGTAGCCTCGTGGGAAGGGTTGACAAAAATGAAGCGAAAATCTCTGGGCGTGAGACGACTGGCGGGAATGATTTGCGTCTGCGGATCTTGGATGGCGAGGACGATGAGCGAGCCGACTCAACCGCCGTCCCCGTCGGACGCGAGCAAGGTCGTGTCCAACAAAGCGTCGGAGAATGTCTCGCCTGCTTTTTTCAACAATGGCGAAATGGAGGAACCGCTCGACAAAAAAGGAAGAGTTCCCTTCTGGACCGAGGAAAAGGAGGGTTGGCCGGGAATTGAATGGAAAAAAGAGGAGGCCGGAGGGGAGCAAAAACTTGACGCGGAAATCAAGCACGGCGGCAACCAGAGTTTGAAATTGTCCCCGCGCAAGAATTGGTGCGCGGTCGGTTCGATCAATTACACGGTTTGGGAATGGTCCGATCTGTGGCAAGGGCACGCTTGGACGCAATGCGACGCCGGAGCGCGAGCGAGGCTTCTGGTTATTTGGTCGGAGGATGATCTCGCCAAAATAATCCGCGTGGATCAAAGTCCGGAAGCGCGACCCCCCGAAACAAAATCCACATGGAGCGAAATTTTCACCGGTCCCCTGAGCGCGCCATCGGGCGCGACACAATTTCGCCTCGTGTTGCTCGCGGCGGGCGGGAGCGTTTGGTTCGACGACGCCCGGCTCGAAATGCTTCCTCCCACGCGTCCGTTGGTCAAGGTTCTGGTCAATCAGGTGGGCTACGATTTGGGCCGTCCCAAGAGCGCGGTGATCGCGACCAATTTCGTCACCGCCGACGGCGGTCCGGCGCGCGTCGAAATTCTGGACGCGGAAAATAAAAAACGGGGCGAAATTTCCGCGACATGCTCAGGGCGGATTTTCGGCCAAAATCACGCCGATTGGGGTTGGTATTTCTGGCGCGCCGATTTTTCATCGTTCGACCGCGAGGGGAATTACAAACTCAAAGCCACGGTCGGAAAAGGCGAGGGAACTTCATTTCCCTTCGCCATCGGCAAAGACTTGATATTCTCCAAGTGCGCGCCGATGGACGTGGATTTTTTCTTCGTTCAGCGTTGCGGGTTTGCGGTCCCCGGATGGCACGACGCCTGCCACATGGACGACGCCAAAATGCCCGACGGATCGCACCGCGACCTGACCGGCGGCTGGCACAGCGCGGGGGATTACAACAAACTCCCATGGGAATACGGCGACGGAGCCGCGACTTACGCGCTCGCAAACGCGATGCGCTTGGGCAAGGACGTTCTTTCCAGCCACGACCGCGATCACGACGGTATTCCCGACGCTCTCGACGAGGCGCTTTGGGGAGCAAAGTTCCTCAGCAAGATTCAAATTCCCGAAACCGGCGGATTGCTCGGCGACATCTGGCAGGGACCGAATAAGCAGGCGTTCTTTCAGTGGTTACCGCCCGACCGCCACACCGACAACAAAATCGGAACGCCCGACGACCCCATCGTCGCCTCGCCGACGGGCAACACGCCTCTGGCGATTGCGGGCTTGGTTCTCGCGGGACGACTTTCCGCAGACGGCGGACAAGATCAAGGCCATGTGAACCGAGCCGTGAGTTTGTTGAACTATTGCAAAAAGCAACCCGGACGTGAGGCCGATCCGCACGTCTTGCTGGGAGCGATTGAACTCGTCCGCGCGGGACAAGTGACGGAGCGGGAATTCGCGCGCAAATGCGCCACGGCGATCATCGAGCAAAGCGAATCCGCCGGAAGGATCAAGGGAGGCTACAGCGATTCGGGGGACGTGCCGTGCGCCGCGCTCGCCGAATTCGCGCTCGCGTTTCCGGACGATCCGCTCGCGCCGCGAATCAAATCGCTCCTTGCCAAGCAACTGGAATTTTTTCTCGCCGAGCCGGACAACCCCTTCGGCGTCGCCCGCGAAAAACCGGGACCGGACGGCTATTTCTTCGAGCCGACGTCGGTCTACGGACAAAATTTTCTTTATTCCTCGCGGGCGTGGGGCGCAATTTCAATTTACCGCGTCACCGGCGACCGCCGCGCCTTGGTTTACGCCGTGGATCAACTCGATTGGTTGCTCGGAAAAAATCCCTACAACCTCTGCATGATGGAGGGCTTGGGAAGCCTCAATCCGCCTCGCTATCATCACCGCTACGATTCCATTCCCGGACACGAGCGCGGCGCGGTTCCGGGAACGATCCCCAACGGTTTTGTCCGCGACATCGGCGGCTATGACCGCCCCGGTTTCGACATGAGCAAAGCGGGCCGACCCCATCCCTCCTATCGCACAAGCGAACCGTGGCTTGTGCATAACATTCTCAATCTCTTGGCGATCACTTCGCTTCACGCGGCGGAAATAAAGCCGAAGAGCTGAAGCGACTGATGATCCGATCACGGGCGAGACGCCCGCGTCACAAACGTCGCTCCTGAACTATTCGTAATAATCCCAGTCGCGGGCCGTGTTCGGCGTCGGCGTCGCGGAAGGCGTCGGCGAAGCCGTCGAGCTTCGCGTTGCGGAACGGGTTGCGGAGCGCGTCGCCGAGGCGCTTCCCGTCCTCGTGGGCGTGGCGCTCGGCGTCGCCGTGCGCGTGCTGGTCCGTGTTGCGGTTCGTGTCGCCGTGGCGCTTGCCGTTCGCGTCGGAGTTGGCGTCGGCGTGATCCCGCAAGTGATGATCGAGGTGACGAACATGTCATCCACGCTCACCGACGTCGCGCGATCGGGATTGGGATTGGTGTCGAACGCCAGCGAATCCACCACGCGGATGTAAATCACCGCGGGCAACGACGTCGGCAAGACGAAGGTTTGATGCGTGTTGTCGTCCGCCGTTTTCGTCACCGTCAGCATGTTCGTGAAAGTCACGTTGTCGGTCGAATAGCTGAAGATGAAGTCATCCTGTCCAGTCGCGTTCGTTCCGTGGAACGCTTCAATCGAGAAGAGATGCAAATCCGACCCCGGCGTAATGGGGATCGTCCATTTGTGCTTCAACTGCCAATAGCCGCCGGTGTAAACCTCCGTGATCCCTTCCGAGGTGTCGTTGCTCGACCAAGTGTCAATGTAATTGCCCGCCGTGATCGCGCCGAGGACCGGAAGGTCGGCGTTGGCGCGGTTGGTGAATGTTCCGGGAACGCAGGGGGTTGGCGTCGAGGTCGCGGTGCGCGTCGGGCTTGCGGTCGCGGTTCGGGTCGCGCTACGCGTGGCGCTTCGCGTGGGAGTCGGCGTTTTGGACGCCGTGCGCGTCGGCGAAGGCGTGGCCGTGCGCGTGCGCGATCTTGTCGCGGTGCGGGTCGAGGATTTGCTGGCCGTCCGGGTCGGCGTCAGCGTTGAAGACCTCGTGGGCGAACCGGTCGCGGTCCGTGTGCGCGAAGCGGTGGCGGTGCGCGTTGGAGTGGGGGTCAAGGAAGAGGTCCTCGTCGGCGAGGGCGTGGCTGTCCGCGTCGGCGAAAGAGTCGCCGTTCGGGTTGAGGACGATGTCGCCGATCGCGTCGGTGTCGGCGTCAAACTTGCCGTTCGCGTCGGAGAGAACGTCGCGGTGCGCGTGACGGAAAGGGTTGCGGTAGGCGACGGGGAAAGCGTCGCCGTGCGGGTCGCGGTCAAGGTGACGGACGAAGTGGGAGAAGCAGCCGCGGTTTCCGTGGGCGAAGCCGTTGCTGTTCGCGTGGGCGTCGGTGAGAGCGTGGCGGTCCTTGTCGGAGACAAAGTGGCTGTGAAAGTTTGTGTAAGAGTCGCGGTGCGCGTCGGCGAATTCGTCGCCGTCTTGCTGGGTGAAAGGGTTGCCGTCTTGGTTGCGGTCAGCGATGCGGTTCGGGTCGAAGAGAGCGTGGCCGTGCGCGTTGGAAACAATGTTGCGGTCCGCGTCGCGGTCGGCGTCAAGCTGGCCGTTCGCGTCGGAGACAGGGTCGCCGTGCGTGTCGCGCTTGCGCTGGCGGTGCGCGTGGGCGAGAGGGTTGCGGTCCTTGTCGGCGAAACCGTCGCGGTTTGCGTCGCCGAAAGCGTAGCCGTGCGCGTGGGGGTTGAAGTCAGCGAGCCGGTGCGCGTCGGCGAGGGGGTCGCCGTGCGCGTCGCGCTCGGAGTGGCGGTGCGGGTTGGCGACAGGGTCGCGGTCCTCGTCGGCGAAAGTGTCGCGGTGCGCGTTGGAGTCGGCGTCAAACTGGCCGTCCGCGTGGGGGACAAAGTTGCAGTCTGTGTCGCGCTCGGAGTGGCGGTGCGGGTTGGCGACAGGGTCGCGGTCCTCGTCGGCGAAAGTGTCGCGGTGCGCGTTGGAGTCGGCGTCAAACTGGCCGTCCGCGTGGGAGACAAAGTTGCTGTCCGTGTCGCGCTCAGAGTGGCGGTGCGGGTTGGCGAAAGGGTCGCGGTCCTCGTCGGCGAAAGTGTCGCGGTGCGCGTCGGCGAAAGAGTCCCCGTGCGAGTCGCGGTCGGTGTCAAGGATGCCGTTCTGGTAGCGGAAAGCGTGGCGGTGCGAGTGGGCGACTGGGTTGCCGTGCGGGTGGGCGAAAACGTCGAGGTTCGGGTTGGCGAAAGTGTCACGGTGCGCGTCGCTGTCGGCGTCAAGGAAGCGGTGCGCGTTGGAGACAAAGTCGCCGTGCGCGTGGGAGAGAGCGTGGCCGTGACCGTCGCTGTGCGGGTGGAGCTTCGCGTCGCCGTCACGCTCGCGGTTCGCGTGGGAGAAAGTGTCGCGGTTCGGGTTGCGGTGGGAGTCAGCGAGGCCGTGCGGGTTGCCGAGGGGGTCGCGCTTCGCGTGGCGGTGCGGGTTGAACTCCGCGTCGCGCTCGGCGTCGCCGTGCGGGTCGGGGACAACGTGGCAGTCCGCGTCGCCGTCCGTGTCGAACTCCGCGTGGGAGATGGGGTGGCGGTTCGAGTCGCGGACAACGTGGCCGTACGCGTTGCCGAGCGAGTGGCGGTCCGGGTCGGTGTCGGTCCGCCACTGGTCCCGGTTCCGGTTAAAGCAATGTTCACGGTCGGTTCGTCGCAGTCGTCGGTAAAGATTGTAAGATTGGCTGATTTCGCGCCGACGGTTGTTGGGTCAAAGACCACGTCAATCCCTTCGCTCGCCAAGTGCGCCAGCGGCGAGGTCGAAGGACTATTGTTGATTTTGAATTCTCCCGCGTCGGCTCCGGTGATGATAATCATCGCGCCCTTGAAGAAAAGCTGGGCGGTTCCGGTTCCATTGTTGGTGAGGGTCTCGGTTTGGGCGAGCGTCGGTCCGGCGCTGATGTCCCGCGAGCCGAAAGCCAGCGGTCCGGCGGGGGAATACTGAATGTTGGGCACGCCTAGTCCCGGATTGGAGAGAGGATTGGCGGGATCGGTGCAGGCGTCGAGTTCGTCTCGGTCGAAATAGCCGTCTTCGTCCTGATCTATGCCGACACGCGTGCCGCTTCCGCGCGGGACGACGGTGTAGGTTTGCTCGGTCCCGACGCCGGCCAAAGCGCGGAGCGCGGTCGGCGTCAGTTCGGCCTCGGCGGAGCGGTCGGATTTGAAATTTCCCGTCGCGCGATCATAAACCCAACCCCGATCAATGCCTCCCGATTTTCCTTTCACCACCAAATCCACGCCGCGCGTCGGATTGGTTCCGTTTTCGGCGGCCTCGGCAATCATGGCCGTGATGAGCGCGTTGGCTCCCGTGGTGTTGATCGTGATCTGTCTTCCGACGGCGGCGTGCGTGTCGTTGGCGAGCGGACCGAGCGGTTCCAGCGAGCGCGCGCCCGTCGAAGCATTGAGGAAGCCTGTCGTTTTGCCCAAGGGGAGGTCCGATCCGGCGTAAGATAGAATCAGCGCGACAAGATTGGCGACGTCCTGATCCGACGTGACCGTAAAGACCCCTTCCGAAACGAAGCGGGATATGGAATCAATCGCGCCGTCGTGTCCGAATCCGAATCCCGCGTTGTTGTTCAGATGTCCGGGCGTCATCTCGAAACCGGTTTTGCGGAATTGATTGCGCAACTGCGGAACCTTGATCGCGTCCTGCGTTCCGCCGTCAATGGAAACAAGGGCGAGATGATGATTGCCGTTGGCGTCCACGCTGATCGGATCGAAGCGGAAATTAATTTGGGGGAATCCGCCGAGATTGACGGCAGTGCGGTCGGTTCCATTGCCGGTCGGCAAAGTATGGCAGGTGACGCAATCCACGGCGTTGTTGTCCAAGATGCCCGTGCGGTAGCGGCTCAGGCCGGTCACGGCGTTGCCGTTGGGAAGTTGCGTCCCGGCGGCCAACCCGCCGCTTCCGACAAAACGCCCCGTCGAGTATTGTCCGGTCATGTCAAGATTGGTCGGCAAGGTGTTGTCAAAATTGCGGTAGGGACTTGGAGGAACGGCGAGGGTGGCCACGAAATTCTTGTATTCGGTCATTTCCGTTCCCGTCAATTGGACATCGTTGCCTTGAAGTCCTTGGAAGGCGGGATTAAAGGCTTCGAGACCGCGCCGGTCGCCGCGCCAGTGGAACGGCTCGTGGGAGATGATGTCCTGAAACGTCTGCGTGGTCATCGGTCCCTTCATCGGATGGAAGTTGGCGTCAATCGCCGGAACGCCCGGCAATCCGGCGGAATGAAGGAAATCGTTCTCCGTCGAGGTTGAGGCAAGCGAACCGGAGGGGTCGCCAAGGTCCCAAGCCAGCCGATCCATCTTCCCGTCAACGTGACAGGAGGCGCAGGCGATTTGGCCGAGGCCCGACGTGGCGTGCGTGTAATAAAAATGGGGGCGTCCGGTTTTGATCGCCGACGGCGTCGGATCATAAGGGGCGGACATGCGGACGATTTCGGCCAAGGTCGTCGCGTCCAATATCGAGATCGTGTCGTCGAACCGGTTCCAGATGTAGAGCCGATTGCGCGGCTCATCCAGCGCCATGCCGGTCGGACCCGCGCCCAAATCAATCGGCGTCGTGTCGGTTCCGAGAATGCGCGTCCCATTGGCGTCAATGACGATCAGATTGTTCGAACCCATGCCCGCGACGTATCCGCGCGTTCCGGCGGAGTTCCAAACGATCCCGCGCGGATCGCCGATGGATTTGTCGCGCTCCGATTGGGCGACGGTCCTGACCGCGTAAGTCAAATGCGGATTGAGGTCCACCGAATTGAGCGTCGTCGGACCGGTCGGATCCACGATGCCGACCTTGACCCGCGTGAAGATTCCTTTGACGTTCGGCTCGAAGCGCATTTCGTTGATGGCATCCGTTCCGACGACGTAGATTTGACCGTTCGCGTTGTTCACTCCCATCGCCATGCAGATGTTCATCAGGCGATTGGCGTAACCGACCGCAAGCGTGGCGGTGTCAATGATCGCGACGTCGTGGTCGGGCAGATCCCAACCAGCGATCCGTCCCGATTTGGCGGCGTTGACTCCGGTGACCATGCTTGTCCAATCGTGCGCGTTGTCGTCCATCCACTTGCCGGTGTTGTCCTTCTTGACGATTAGGCCGACGGCGGGGGGAGCCGGATTGGCTCCGTTTTGCGGCGGATTGAAATTCGCTCCCGAATTGGGGGGCGGATTGGTTCCTCCATAGGGACCGGCGGGATCGCTGACCGCGTTGGGCGGAAACGTGATCGTGCCGCCTCCGTCGGAGTCCCCGCCGAGGATCGTCGAGGCATTTCCCGATTCAAAAATGGCGACGTAAACCTTGGTTCCATCGGCGCTGACTCCCATCGCGCGGGGCCGTTCGCCGGCAATGGTCACCACTCCGGTCTCGGTCCGCGTCACGGGATCGTAAACGTGGACCTTGTTCGATTGGCTACAAGAGATATAGGCGCGAACCGGACTCCCCGCGAAAATAATGTCCGACGGCTCGTCCAACTGATCCGTCCATACCGTCGTCGTCGGGTCCTTCATGATCGTCGCCACGACCCGCAGGGCGGTCACGTCCACGACGCTGATCGAACCGGAGATGTAATTGGCGACCCAAAGTTCGGTGTTCGTGCGGAAGCGGGCCGAAACCGGATCAAGTCCGACCGGAACCGCGCCGAGAAGAACTGGAATTCCTGTGGCAAGGGAATAGAAGTCCACCCGGTTGTTGGCCAGATTGACGATGGCAAGCGTGGTCCCGTCCGGCGATAGCTCAACCGGATGAACCGGCGGCGTTTCCCAATTGACGAAAGACTGCGCTTGGCTAAGCGCGGAGAACAATCCGCAGAGCGCGAGAATCGCGCTAAATATCGCGGAGCGAAACAAATGAAATCCGGGCCGGCTGGCCAAGCTTTGACAAATCCTAGGGGTCACGAATCCACGTCCTTTCCAGAGACCAATCGTGCACACGCGTCCTCCCGCCGATCCGAGAGCGCATCTCTCGCCCGTTATTCCCGACACCCTATTTTTCCCAATCACGACCTGCGACCACAGTAAGGGGGCAAACCTGAGCGTGTCAATGGTTTTGATCCCAAGATTTTCCCCCATCGAATCAAGACAATGTCCGGGGCCTCAAGCGGAGGAGCGCGTCATTCGGCGACCGCCCACCGGACCCTCGAATTTGATTATCATCCCATTGTTCATCGGCAGGTTTGAGCGCTTGCTTTAACTTGAATCGCCTCCTGCGCTACGGGCTTCGGCGGATTCGTTCCCATTTCCTCTTTTGCGCCAACACCCGATTAAATTCAATGGGCCGCATGGTGGATTTTGCGCCAAACATGCGCTATCGTTCCATGTCCGCGCAACCAGACGAGCGATGTCCGCGCTTCGGCGGTTGTCCGAGATTCCGTTCCGGTCCGCGCCGACGGCGCCCGGAGAAAGGATTGGCGCACATGGAACTTTTTCGGGGGCTGAAACTTCAGCAACGCGACAGTCTGCGCAACTTGCGTAGCACGGTCCGTTATCCGGCGGGAAGCCTCATTTTTTCCGAAGGTCATCCCCCGACCTCCGGCGTTCAAGTCATCGTCGAAGGCGATGTCCGGATTTTTCGCAAGGGGACGCAAGGGGAAGTCGAAGTGGCGCGGCTCGGTCCCTCGCAGGTCTTCGGCGAGATGGGACTGCTGAGCGAAACCAGCCGACGCACCGCCTCCGCGCGCGCGATCTCGGAGACGACCGTCATGCAGTTTGCCTCCAATCCTCCGGATCTGTTTCAATCCATCGCCGATCCGCAGACCGCGCTGGTTCTGCTTCAAAACTTGGTCGGGATTCTCGCCGAGCGTCTGCGCTCCAAGGACCGGACCGATTGGGTTCCGTTGCAGGAGCGGGGCGCGGCTCCTCCTGCCGGCGGCTCATCTCATCCCGATGCGGCGTTGGCCAAGGTGCGCGAGGCCGTCTCGCGGCACGGTCCGCTCAATCGCGTCATGGGAGAATCGAAACTGAAGGCCGGGACGTTCCTCTGCCGACAGGGGGACGAGCCGAAGGGTTTCTACTTCATCCATGAAGGGGAATTGGAAGTCCGGCAGGTTCCGAAACCGGGAGAGGCGGAACGCGTGCTGGGCTTGCTCAAGGGTCCTATCGTCGCCGGCGAGATCGGCTATTTCACGCATGAAAAGCGCTCGTCCAGTCTCTTCGCCAAGAGCGACGTGCGGTATGATTTTTTCTCCGGAAACGAATTTCAAGCGTTGGCGTCGCAAAATCCGGCCGAAGCGTTCGAGGTTCTTTTCGCCGTCGCCAAATTGATCGTTTGCCTGATTCTCGAACGCGAAAACGGTTGACTCAGGTTCGGCTGATATCCATCCGCGTTTATCCGCTTGCCGCCGGGTCCGATTTCACTTTTTGCGGCTCGATCTTCATGATCGTCACATGCTCGTTGTGATAGATGGTTTTCTCGATGGTCGTCCATCCCATTCGGGCGTAGAACGATTCGCGGTCGGGCGTGAAGAGATAAAGCGTCTCGACGCCGAGCGCCTTGGCTTCCTCGACGACCCGGCGGACCAGCGCCGTGCCGATCCCGCGCCCGCGCTCTTTGGCGTCCACATACACGCTCGCCAGCCACGGCGTCAGCTCCGGCCGCGTGTCCATGTCGGAGACGATCAGACTCGCCGATCCGAGAATTTTTTCGCCGTCCCGCGCGACGAAACAGGTCGGAATTTTCCGCTTCGCCAGTTGCCCGCTCAACTCCGCCACCCGCCGCTCGACCGAATCGTTTTCGTGCAAATAACTCCACTGCTGAAAATGCCACTGCGCCAAAGTCGGGATGGCGGAAGGATGGTCGGCGAGGTATTGGGTGGGGAAATCCGCCGGAATCATCACTCTGGAGCAAACCGATCCGAGTTTTCATCGAGGAACTTAGCCAAGCCGTCAAGAATCTGCTTGGCGGAGCGGGCGTTGGGTTGCAAGCGATCAGCCCAAGTTCGTCCGGGATGCAGAACGTCCCACGCCGACCGTTGCTGATTATGTCTCCCGCTTCCGGGATCGTGATTCCCGAAACCGTCTATCAACAAATTCCAAGCGGGAAAGAACATTTCGATTAGCAAAGATTCTCCTAGCGGGATCCAGATGTCGTCAACGACCAAATATCGGCAAAAGAAATCCCCAGATTTGAGATTCCTTGCCTGCTTGATGGATTCCGCGTGCTCGCACAGGCGCTTGTGCAGAACGGATCCCGTTGGCGCGTCCAAACCAAAGCCGCCCTTTCTGGCTCCGGCTGGAATGGCCTTGCCCACGTAAATGGGAAAACGAAATTGACCATTCTTGTTTCGTCGCGCGATGGGCGCGTAGGCCGGATACTCGCCGCTGTAATAAATCGCGTAAATTCCCGCTCCGGCGAACGGTTCCGGAGGCGGCAAAGGGGAGATTTTCTTGGCCAAAAGCGCGTCGGCCACGCTCACGCCAAGATTCTTCTTATCAAGCGGGTTATACGGAGTTTCGCCTTCAAACCGCTCGCTCATCGTTGTTCCGCCGGTTCCAAGTGCGTCCTGATGTGAGAGGCCACCGCCTCAGCCAATGATACCGGGACGGCATTCCCCACTTGACGCATGGACTCCGTCCAAGAAGCGCGAAAACCATAATCATCGGGGAAGCATTGGAGTCTGGCGCTTTCTCTCACCGTGAAGTAGCGAACCTTCCCGTCCGTATGGGCGAGCATGTTTTCTCCGCCGGGAACTCCGTGATCGCCGGCCTTCAAGGTCTTGGCGGGTTCATCGAAAGGGCTACCGGTATGACCGGGATAGACACGCGCTCCGGGAACGGATTGATGATTAAGGACCACGCTCGCGCTTTTCCCTCCCGGGAAAGGCAAATCCGCAATCGCGTCGCGGGTCGTGAGCCAAGGTTGGATCGAAGGCGGGAACAAGCCGAACTTGGCTCCAAGGTTGGAGGGCCGAGCGGGGCGCCGAGCCTTTGCGATCTTGTGTCGGTCCCAATACTCGCCGGTTTTCCATTGGCTCCAGAGCAAGGCTTCCAGCGAATGCGACGCTTGGGGAAATGACCACTCGACGCCGAGATCGTCGCGAAATCCAACGATGAAAACTCTTTCGCGCTTTTGCGGCACGCCGTAATCGGCCGCGTTGAGCAGTCGGAATACGATCCTGTAGCCGAGGCCGACGTTCGCTCCCTTGGTATGATGCCTTTCGAGTCGCCCCAAGTGGCGAGTCCAATCCTCCCCCTTCTTATGGGTCAATTCAGGATAATTCAGTTGCAAGAGGACGTATTCAAAATACTTTGCGAATGTCTGGCGAAGAAGGCCCTTCACGTTTTCAAGAAGAAAAGCCTTCGGCTTCAGTTCTCTTATCGCCCTGATCGCTTCGGGAAACAGGTCGCGATGATCTTCACGCCCCAGATGTTTTCCGCCAAGGGAAAAAGGCTGACAAGGAGGACCACCTGAAATCAGGTCCACAGGCGTCGGGATGCTTGAGTAATTGAAAAGGCGCGCATCGCCCTGATGGAGCGGCCAATCGCGGATGTAGCGGACTCTTCTGCGCTGGTTATACCGAATTGTCTCGCACGAGTCCGCGTCTCTTTCGATGACGGTGATGTGTTGAAAACCCGCTCTTGAAACTCCCAAGGCCAAGCCCCCGGCTCCGGCGAAAAGTTCAATCGAGGTCAACGCTCTTCGTCCAGAAAGCCCATGAGCCGCGTTCTCAATGAAGTGATCTTTTCCGTTTGGCATTCCCATATCACGAGGATTCTCCATCCGTCTTTCCTGAGCACCCTTGCATTTCGGGCGTCTCGCTCTTTATTTTTTTCTAACTTGGTCCTCCAAAAGGCAAGTCTTGTTTTCGGCAATCTGCATCTTGGGCATCCCCGATGCCTGTGCCAAAAGCAACCGTGGACGAAGATGATCTTTCGGCCACTCGTGAAGACCAAATCCGGACAACCCGGCAAATCGCGCCGATGCAACCGGAAACGGTATCCGAGAAAATGAGCGAGCCGTCTTACGCGAACCTCCGGTTTCGTGTCAGACGCGCGGATCAACCTCATCCGATCGCTCCGCTCGACCGGACTCAACGGGTCCAAACGCCTTCTTTTGGACTTCATCCTTGTTCGCAAATTACCACCGCGCCAAGGTCGGTATGGCGGAAGGGTGATCGGAGAGGTATTCGATGCGAGGTTCGGTACTCAAGATTTTCTCATGCCATTTAAGCAGGATGGTTCGATGACAGCCATGCGCATTATTATCAGTCTCCCGAGCATCCAGCGAAGAATATCTCGGACGGCACGCCGTCCTGATAAGCAATCAGATAAATGCCCTGCCATCTCTCATGCACAAAATCCTCGAGAGAACCGGAATCATATGCGGCCTGAATCTCGGCGTGGCTTGGGGTTTCGGAACCGAAGTATTCAATCAGCTCGGCGCGGGGAAATGGGCTAATATTGCCAAACTGCGACTCCTTCGAGATTCCCACAATGTCCAGAATCGAATGAGTTCCTTCTTCGGCTTGGAATTCCAATAATTGCTCAATTGTCTTTGGCATTATTTTGGGTCCTGCATGTGGGAAGCGTCCGCTCATAATGCGTTCTTCGACCTCCTCTGCTCCCTGTCTATAGTATGTTCGGAGCGGCTCTGGCAGAGTTCTTGCTGTTTCGCCAGCTCGCCGCTTCCACTCGTCCATCTCCACACGCGCGTCCTTAAGCAAGGCATCTAACTGATCTTCGGTGATGTCAGTGCCATAAACGTACTCTCCTCGGTCAAAGACGTCTTTACGCAAGCGTTGCAAGGCGGTTTCAATGTCTGCCTCGTAAGGCACGAAATAACTCCATCCTGATGCTCCCATTAGTTTGGCGCCTCCAATTTCGATTCTGATTAGAAAAAATCCCCTAACATTCGTTTTCCGGCCACAGGATCGAGCATCATACTCCGAATGAATTCCATGACGTCGGGACATCGGCGGGTACGTGATTTCCTCATACTTTGTTCTTCGGTTGAAGATCGCCGGGTCATCGAGATGCGTGATAGACGCCCGATTCAACGTTCTTCCAAGGCTTGATCCTTGCCAGCGTTTTTGCCAAGACGCCCTGCGCGACTTCCGTGTCATAAGCCGCCTGCGCCCGCAACCAATAGCCGTCGGAAAGACCGAAGAAGCGGCAGAGGCGCAAATCGGTATCCGCCGTAATCGCGCGCTTCCCCGCGATGATCTCCCCGATCCGCTGGGGCGGGACGCCGATCTCCTTGGCTAGACGATATTGGGTCAACCCCATCGGGCTGAGGAACTCCTCCTTGAGCAATTCGCCGGGTGTTATGGGTTTAAGCTTCCTCATCGCTTTCCTCCTCTAGTGATAATCCACGATTTCAACGTCTTCCGCGCCCGCCGGAGTCCAGCGAAAGCAAAGACGCAACCGATCATTCACGCGAATGCTGTATTGCCCGATCCGGTCGCCTCTCAGCGCCTCCAAGCGATTGCCCGGAGGGACTCGCAAGTCTTCGAGTCGGCCTGCGATCTGCAATTGCCGGATTTTGCGCCGGGCGACCGATTCGACATTTGCAAATCGCTTAACCCGAACTCCGTCGGCAAGGGCTTTTGTTTCCGCGCACTTGAACGACGCGATCATGAGTGCATATTAACGCCATGCGTGATTAACGTCAAGCGTGATTAGTAAGAATTCGCGCTTCGGAATGAATTTACGGAATCATCACATGCCCGCCGCTGAGGCACAAGGTCTGGCCGGTGAGGTAGCTCCCCTCGTCGCAGATCAAAAACAGCGCGGCGTTGGCGATGTCGAGCGGTTCGCCCCGGCGGCGCAACGGCGCGCGTTTCAGCATTTCCGCCAGACGATCCGGCGGATAAATCCGCTCCAAAAACGCATTCATGATCAACCCCGGCGCGATGCAGTTCAGCCGGATGTTGTGTTCGGCGACCTCCTTGGCGACGGCCTTGCTGAAACTGACGATCCCCGCCTTGGCCGCCGAGTAGTGCGACTGCTGGGGGCTTCCCTCCAACCCGGCGGTCGAGGCCAGACTCACGATCGCGCCGCTTTTCTGCTTGATCATCTGCGGCAGGACGGCTCGGACGCAATAGAACGTCCCGCGAAGGCAAACCTCGATGACAAGGTTCCATTGATCGTCCGACATGTCAACGACGTTGGTGAGGACGTTGATCCCGGCGTTGTTGACCAGCGCGTCAATCCGCCCGAACCGCTCGACGGCTTGGCGCATGAGATTTTCGACCTGATCCTTCTCGCGGACGTTGCAGGGGACGCCGAGAGTCTCGACGTTGTGATCGCGCGCGACGGCCTCGGCGGCTTCCATCGTCCGCTTGGCGTGGGCGTCGCTGACGACGATCTTGGCTCCCTCGCGCGCGAACCGCCGCGCGCAGGCGTTGCCGATGCCGGCTCCGGCCGCTCCGGTGATGACGACCACTTTGTCTTTCAATCGCATGGGAAGGTCTCCTTCAATTCAAAATGAGAATGGACGGAAGAATAACGGGATCGGATGGGGCAATCCATTCAAATAATCCGTGAAAAACCGGCGCGGGTCGGATAACTTGACGGGCATCTTCATCCGAAAGGGAGAATTTCCATCATGCCCAAAACGGTCAATCTGGAAGCGGCGCGGCGCGTCATCACGGCGGCGGAAAAACGGGCCAAAAAACTCGGCCAGCCGATGAACGTCGCCGTCGTGGATGCCGGGGGCAACCTCGTCGCGCACGTCCGCATGGACGGCGCGTGGATCGGCTCGATCAACATTTCGATCAACAAGGCGTTCACCTCGCGCGCCTTCAACATCTCCACCAAGGACCTGAGCGGACACTCCCAACCGAACCAGCAATTCTACGGCATCCACAACAGCAACGATTGCCGGATCATGATTTTCGCCGGAGGGATTCCGCTCAAGGACGAGAACGGCGAGGTCGTCGGCGCGGTCGGGGTGAGCGGCGGAAGCGGCGAGCAGGATCATTCCGTCGCCGAGGCCGGCGCGGCGGCGTTTTGAACCGGACCGTGCCTCCCGATCCGCACCACGAGCAACACTTCACCGCAACCGATCTGGTCCGCGACGTCGTGATCGGCATGTCGGATGGGCTGACCGTGCCGTTCGCGCTGGCGGCGGGGCTTTCGGGTGCGGTCGCCTCGACCGCGACCGGCATCGTCGTCACCGCCGGATTGGCCGAAATCGCCGCCGGATCCATCGCGATGGGACTGGGAGGTTATCTCGCCGCCAAAACCGAATCGGAACATTACGAATCCGAACGCCGGCGCGAAGTGCGCGAGTGCGTCGAGCTTCCCGACCGCGAGCGGGAGGAAGTCGCGGAAATTTTCCGCGCGCAGGGATTGACCGACGAGCAAGTCAATCCGGTCGTCGAAGCCATCGCCTCGGATCAAAAGCGCTGGGTGGATTTCATGATGCGCTTCGAGCTGGGGCTGGAGGCTCCCGATCCGGCGCGCGCGCGGCGGAGCGCGTTCACCATCGCCCTTTCCTACGTCGTCGGCGGATTGATCCCGCTCGCTTCTTACATGATGATGAGCAACGTCGTCCGGGCATTTTGGGTTTCGACCGCCGTCACGCTGGCCGCGCTGACGGCGTTCGGCTACGTCAAGGGACGCTTCACCGGCCTGAACCCTTGGCGCGGCGCGGGCCAAACGGTTCTCATCGGTGGATTGGCGGGCGCGGCGGCGTTTCTCATCGCCAGACTGATTGCTTGAATCGGATTGTTGGGTATTTCACCACCAAGTCACCAAGACACCAAGGAAGAGCGGCGAGATTCGATTTTACGTTATCTTTTGTCCTCGCTTTGTATAAAATGCGGAGACAAGTCTAATTCAGGGAGGGGGAAATATGATTATCGGTAATTTGCGCGTCGCGGTCGCCCTCGGCGCGACGACCCTTTGCGGAGGATGCAAACTGATCTATCACGACGTTGCCTTCGAGGATGGGCGGATGCACGAAGAATACGGCGTTCTGCAAAATTTCCGCCATCCCCGCGTCCGCATCCCGATTTATTACGTCAGCAGACATCACGAGATGGGAATGGCTCGCGAACCGATGCATGGTCCCATGGGGGAATGTTGCGCTCCGGAAGAACACGGCAAGGAAGCCGGAAAGGAATGTTGTCAGCCCCACGGGGGACGCATGGGTCTCGGCGGACCCCATCCGCCGGTCGGTCCTCACGCTCCGCATGATGGAATGGGACATCCCGAAGGAGGTTCGCCTCCCGCGCCTCCGGAAATGCGCGGTCCTGAAATGCGCGAGCGAATGCCGGAGAGGATGCCGGAGCGCATGCCTGAACGCATTAAGGAACGGCGCGAAAAAATGGAAGGCCCAAGGGACGAAATGCGCGGCGCGATGGAAGACAATAAGCGGGAAATGCACGAGCACATGGAACAAATGCACAAACAAACCGAGGAGTTGCGTCATCACGCCGAAGAATTGGAACGCGCCGTGCATGACCTGAAGGGGGAAGTGGAAAAACGGGACAAGGCCATCGGCGAATTGAAGGCGGAGTTGGAGAAGAAGAAATAGGCGAATTTGAGATTTCAAATTTGACATCTGAAATAACGAGAACCTTATGACGCATCCGATTCGCCATGTCCGATCATTTGAAATTGTCGCTCCCTATACCTTGCGAGTGCGCTTTGAAGATCAGACGGAACAATTGATCAATTTCCAACCTATCTTGGCCGGAGAAATCTACGGTCCGTTGCTGGATTTATCCTTGTTCGAAAAAGTGAGGCTTGATCCGGAAGTTAAGACAATAGTCTGGCCAAATGGAGCCGACTTTGATCCGGCCACCCTGCACGATTGGCCGCAACAATCGCCATCATTGATCGCGCGCGCCCGGCAATGGAAATTTATCGCCGTTTGAGTTTGGGCGAGGAAAAATTCGGGACGAACGCCAATTCCCCGGAACACAAATTGTGAATTCAAATCTGAAGTCCATTTCCTATTTCATTTTCTTTTCGTTGGGAAGTCTCTGCTATCTTCCGCCGATTTACTCCGCGCCGGTTTCATCAAAGGGCGATCAACCGAAACCGAAAAACATCAGCTACGCCGAGGACGTTCATCCGATTTTGGCCCGCTCTTGCGCGCAGTGTCACGGCGGCGGCCGGGACAAGGGGGATTTTCGGATTGATTCGCGCGAGACGATTCTCAAGGGGGGGCAATCGGGTCCCGCCGTCGTCGTCGGCCACGCCGATCAAAGTCTCCTGATGGATTTGGTCTCCGGCAAGATCGAGGGCAAACGGATGCCGATGAAAGGGCAACCGCTGAGCGACGAGGAAATCGCCATTTTGCGCGTGTGGATTGACCAAGGGTTGATTTGGGATTCCAAGATCAAAGCCGTGGAACGGCGCGTCGCGCCGCTGGCTCCGCGCAAACCGGAAATCCCCGGACTCGAATCGAAAAATCCGAACGTCAATCCGATTGATGTCATCTTGGACATTTATTTCAAGTCGCGTAACGTCGCCCCGCCGAAACCGGTCGAGGACGCGGTTTACATGCGGCGCGCCTACCTCGACGCCGTCGGACTTCTCCCTTCCCCGGAGGAACTGCAAGCCTTCGCCAAGGACAAGGCCAAGGACAAGCGCGTCAAACTCGTCGAGCGATTGCTCGCCGACAATCGCGCCTACGCCGAGCAATGGATGACGTTCTGGAATGACGCGCTTCGCAATGATTTTCAGGGGACGGGCTACATTGACGGAGGGCGCAAGCAAATTACGCAATGGCTTTACACCTCGCTGGCGACGAACAAGCCGTTCGATCAATTTGTGCGCGAGTTGATCAATCCGAACAAAGATTCGGAGGGATTTATCAAAGGGATCGTCTGGCGCGGCGTGACCAACGCCAGCCAAACCCCGGCGATGCAGGCCGCGCAAAACATCTCGCAAGTTTTCATGGGAACCAATCTCAAATGCGCCTCGTGTCACGACAGTTTCGTCAATCAATGGAAGCTGAAGGATTCCTACGGTCTCGCGGCGATTTTCGCGGATGAGCCATTGGAAATCGTCCGATGCGACGTGCCGCAGGGAAGCATGGCGCAAATGCACTTTCTGTTTCCCGAGTTGGGGGAAATTGATCCATCCGTCTCAAAGCAGAAGCGGCTCGAACAACTGGCCGCGATCATGACCAAAAAGGAAAACGGACGCTTGACGCGCACCATCGTCAATCGTCTCTGGGAAAAATTCATGGGACGCGGAATCGTCGAGCCGCTCGACGACATGGACCAGCAACCTTGGAGCGCCGACCTGCTCGATTGGCTTTCGTTCGATTTGGCGGAGAACGGTTGCGATTTGAAGCGAACCATCAAGTTGATCCTAACCTCAAAGGCGTATCAACTGCCGACCGCGCCTCATGAGGAAATCGAGAAAAAAGAATACGTCTTTCGCGGTCCGGCGGTTCGGCGAATGAGCGGCGAGCAATTTCTCGACGCGCTTGCTTGTCTTACGGGCGTTTGGGGGCGCGATCCGGGCGCGAAGATTGATCTCGCCTCTGGGGCCGACGCCGCAGAAATCGAGCGCGTCAATCAAACCATCCGCGCCGATTTGTCTTCGGCGCGATGGATTTGGAGCGCCGACGGTTCCGCGACCGAAGCCCCGCAAGGCACGGTTTATTTCCGCAAGAGCGTCAAATGGAATGACGCCAAATCCCGTCCCCCAAGCGAAGCCGCCCTCTTTGTTTCCTGCGACAACGAGTTCACGCTCTACGTCAACGGCAACAAGGCCTCCGAGGGAAAAGATTGGTCCAAGCCCGTGAGCGTGGACTTGGGCGGATTTCTACGCGACGGCGAGAACGTCTTTGCCGTCGAGGCGACGAACACGCAAAAAGGTCCGGCGGGATTGATCGTCCAAGCCCGAATCCGGCGCGGGAATGAGAAACTTGATTTCGCCACCGACGCCTCATGGCTCTGCTCCGATCTCAAATTCAAGGATTGGGAGAAACCGGAATTCATTCCGCTCGATTGGCGCGACGCGGTCGTGATCGGCTGGCCCGGCGATACGCCGTGGAAAGTCGAGCGGCGGCTTGTGGAGGCCGTGCGGCTGGAAACCGGCATGGACAAAATCCGCGCTTGGCTCGCCAAGCCCGATCCGCTCCAGCGCGCCTTGGGCCGCCCCAACCGCGAGCAGGTTGTCACGCGCCGCCAATCCGTCGCCACGACGCTCCAAGCCCTCGAACTGACCAACGGCGCGACGCTGGCGGGACGGCTTCAACAGGGAGCAAAAAAACTGATCGGCGAAAAATCCCCTTCGCCATCCGATTTGACGACGGAACTCTATCTCCGCGCGCTGGCGCGAAAACCGAATTGGAGCGAGTCGCGCCTCGCCCGCCGGACCATCGGCTCTCCCCCGAAACCCGAAGGGGTCGAGGATTTTCTCTGGACCCTCCTGATGTCGCCGGAGTTTCAGCTGATTTACTGATCGGGATTCTTCTTGCCTAACCTCCGTCTCCCCCTTTACCTTGATTACTGAAAGACGCAAACCGAGAGGCGGGGGACGGGAATGCCAATTCTTTTTTCCCGCGCTGGAATATTGAAGTATGGCAAAAATCATCGGCATAGACCTTGGCACGACCAACTCCGTGGTGGCCATTTTGGAAAATAGCCGGACCGAGGTCATCGCCAACTCCGAAGGGGGAAAGACCACCCCGTCGGTCGTTCACTACGACAAATCAGGGGACATCATCGTCGGTGAGTTGGCCAAGCGTCAGCGGATTTCGGCTCCGGACCGCACGATCTACTCGGTCAAGCGCTTTATGGGTTGCCGTTGGGACGAGGTCGCGGAACGTTGTCAAGGGATCGTCTATAAAATCATGCCCGACGATCAGGGCATGGTGACCATTCGCGTCGGAACGCAACATCTTCGTCCCGAGGACGTCTCGGCGCAGGTCTTGCTAAAAATGAAGGAGTCGGCGGAGGCGCATCTGGGAGAGCCGGTCACCGACGCCGTGATCACCGTCCCCGCGCATTTCAACGACACGCAGAGGCAGGCGACGAAGCTGGCCGGAGAAAAGGCGGGGCTGAACG
>CAZRCZ010000012.1:0-145131 GCA_964598765.1 uncultured Candidatus Sumerlaeota bacterium
GGAGCAATCGGCGCAGTTGCTGGTCGTTAATGACGATGACGTGATCGAGCAATTCCCTTCGGCGTGTGCCGATGAGCCGTTGCACACAAGGATTCGGACACGACGAGCGGAAGGCGTTGCGGATTTCTTCGACCCCGTGATCCTTCAAGAAGTCGGGAACGGCTCGCCCGTAGATTGCGCCATTGTCCCGAAAGAGGAATCGGTTGCGGACATCAAACGGCATGGCTTCGCGCAGTTGTTGGACCAACCTGAGCTTCACGGGTTGATGAGGGAGAGCAATTTTGGAAACCGACACCGACGCCGAACCGAAGGGGGGGATTGAGGGATGACGAAAAATTTCGATTACAGGATTGAAAGTGGCCGTGAGCAGGCACGGACGGCCATCGGCAATTTCGCTCAAAAACCAGTTGACTCATGCCGGAGGGTCGGCTACAAGATCGCGGGGTTGCAGTCGTTGCCGGTAGCGCGGAGATCGTCTCCGCGATAAAGTGAACCATGGCCAAATCGCGTCAGTGTCTGGGCATTGATATCGGATCGCACTCGATCCGGATCGCCGAGGTTTCGGCGGGTCCGGGGGGCGTGGAAATCCGAAACCTTGCCCAGGCCCCGCTGGAATTGGAGCCGGGGCAAACCGAGCCGCAACGCCAATCGGCCATTTCCTCCCAAGTCAACGCCTTGATCAAGCAGGGAAAATTTAAGACCAAGCAAGCGGTGTTTTGCATGTCCGGACAGGCGGTATTCGTTCGCCAATTGAAAGTTCCGGCGACGACGCCCGACCGCCTGAACCGCATTATTCAATTCGAGGCGCGCGAGCAAATCCCTTTTCCCTTGGACAAGACCGCCCTCGAATATCAGGTTTTTGAAACCGAAAACCCGAGTGAGGTCGAGGTTCTCCTCGTCGCCATCCGTAAGGACATCGTGGACGCCTTCATGAAACTCGTCCGCAAGACCGGCATCAAGCCGATGGCGATCTCCGTGTCCTCGCTCGCGCTTCACAATTATTACGAGGTCAACGCCGGCCCCAGCAACCTTTTGGATCGCCTTCAAAAGGGCAAGTCGGGGGAAGCCAAGAAAAAGACGGCGGGCAAGGGGCTTCTCAAGCTTGGACGGAAGAAAAAGACCGATGAGGCGGAGCCGGAAGAAGAGGCGGCGGGACCGACGATGGAATTCGAGGAGATTCAAGCTGAAGTCAACCTCGGAGCCTCGACCATGGACCTCGCCATTCCCAAGGGAGGGGCGCGCCGACTGATCGGCTTCACCCGTTCGATTCCCGTTGCCGGAACGCAGATGGACCGCCAGATCCGGACGAAGTTGAATCTCCAATCCCAAGAGGACGCGATGCGCGTCAAAGAGGAAGAAACCGTCATCCTCTCGGCGGATTATGAATTGGCCTCCGACTTGGCCGAGGTGAACATGCCCGCGTCTCAGGCGGCCACGCAGGTTGCCGACACGATGATCGCCGAAATCCGTCGCTCCTTGGATTTCTTCATCTCGCAACCTGACGGCGTCGCGGTGGACGGCATCGTTTTATCCGGCGGACTTTCCAAAATGCGGTTCCTCCTTAATTATTTGGAGGAGAAAATGGGCTTGCCCGTCGAACTGGCATCGGTGAAATCCGAAAAAATCTCCATCGCCGACGATCTTCGCGAGCAACTCCCCTCTTTCGTCATTCCGATCGGGCTGGCGATGCAGGGAGTCGGAATCGGCCAAGTCACGATTGATTTTCTCCCGCAAGACGTAAAGAACGTTCGCGCCCTGACGGAAAACCGAATGCAGATCGGCGTGGCCGCGACGTTGCTGGCGGCTTCCCTCTTCCTGGCCTTCAACCTCGGCGAAAACTACATTTCCCAGAACGAGAAGCTCGCCGACTCCACGCAGGACCTCATCAAAAAGTCCGAGGACGATTCCAAACGCCTGACGGAAGCCGAAAAGGACAACAAGGACGTTTCCGTCAAATGGCAAACGCTCTCCAAGATTTACGGAAAACGGGCCTATTGGCTTGATTTCGCCAACATCCTTTACCTCAACCGCCCGCCGCAGGTCATCTTGGATACCCTCGTTCTCCGCAATAACGGCGACGTTCTCATTTCGGGATTGGCTCCCGAGCAGAGATACCTCCAGCGTTTTCAAGAGGACCTCCAGCAACAAAAAGATTTCGTTCGCGGATCCAACCTCGAAAAACTCGAGGGACCACTGATCGTTCCGCCCATGGATACCAAGGTTTGGAAATTCACCCTGCGAATACGGACGCGGGTGCGCGAGGGACGCTACGAGGCGATCAAGGAACCTCCCGGCGGACCTTCGACTTCGACCACGGCGACCAATCCCTCGACCGTCGCTACGACCGGCGGCACGACAACCCATTCGCGATTTGCCCCCGGGGGGCGATGATCGGACTTGAGCCGCTTAGCAATCGAAGGAACTCGTTACCATGGCATCCACCGATAAACCCGACTTAATTCAGACGCTCAAGCCTCTGCTCAGCAAGCATTTGGACAAGATCATGATCGGCTCGCTGGGATTCATCACTGCCCTTCTGGGCTTTCTCGCCTTTGCCGAGCGTTCCACCGTTCAGCCGGAAGCCGTTCCCCCCAAGCCACGCGATCCGATCTTCGCGATCACGAAAACGGCCATGCCTTATCGCGTCATATCCGAGCTGGTTGTCAAGCGCCTCGAACCTTTTGAGTCCTCTCCGTATCATCCCCTCACGGACTTCAATATGTTTGATCCCAAATCGGTGAAGGACGCGGAGCAAAGGCAGAAGGACGCGGATAAATTGGTGGGGCAGGCCCAGACGCTGGTCGAGCAGGCCAAATACGACGAGGCGCGCTTGCTTCTGGATCAGGTTTTCAAAAAGCTCGACGCCTCTTACAAGCCCGCGAAGCTTCTGCTGGAGGAAATCGACAAGAGAATCAAGGCGACCCCGGCGCCCGGAGCGCCTGCCAAGAAGCCGGAGGGCAAATGATTTCATCTTAAAGATTGATTTTCAGGATGGAATAAGGGCATAGTTCCCCCCTGTCGAGATTTTCGATCCATGGCGGCGCAGGGGGGGAACCGGCGCATGGCTAATTTTAAGGCGGGGTTTTTCTTGACAAATCTTGTGGTATGAATCATTTAATCATGCGCCTCAATGGCCGAATTGTGTGTGCGCGTGGGTGACGAACGGTAAAAGAGGGCGTTGGATCGCTTGAGGAACGCCCGGAACGAAGGGGTCTATTTCACAAAGGGGAAATGGGACGAAACATGAAGATGCACCGCGGTAACAGAGCTATCTCTCTCCCTGTCGCCTTTCTGGCGCTTGGAATCTTGACGCGGGTTCTCGGCGCAGACCCCGTCGCGCCGAGCGGCGACGATCCCCGCGCGGGCTACGTTGTCGTTCAATCCGCCGAGCCGTCGGCCTTGACCGCCATACTCACTAAAGCCGCCCAAGCCTTTGAGGAAGGGGCGTTCGGCGTGGCGATGGATTGGTATGACAACGCGCGCGCGCTCGCTCCGGACCGCGCCGATCTTCAACAACTCCTCAAACTCGCCTCCGATAACCGCGACCTTCAACGCGAAGCCCAAAAGAAACTTCCCGAAAATCCCGCGGAAAAGGACGCCTTCCTGAAATCCTCCTATGACAAAGCCTGCGAACTTCTTGAAAAAGGGGACCCGGGCGAGGCTTCCAAAGCCTTCCGCTCGATCTGGCTTTCCGCCGGAAAATACAAGGACACGACCCAGTTGTTGGCCAGGGCGCGTGAGAAATCGGTTGCGGCCAAACCTGCCGCCGACGCCCAGCCCGCCGCCGCGCCCGCAATCAGCGATGAGACCCGCGCGCAAATTGACGGATTCATGGTTCGCGCGCAAATGGAAGTTCAGGCCGGACACAAGGACGTCGCCCGTCGCCTTTATGAAAACGCGCTCAAGCTTGATCCCACCAATAAAATGATCCAATACGGATTGAGCCAGCTCTCCGAAAAGTCCGCCGGATCCGACCCTGGCGCTCCCGTATCTGCTCCCATTGCCGCTCCCGTCGTCGCCCCTGCCGCTCCTCCTGCGGAGTCGGCGCAAACCGCGCCCGCTCCCGCGCCGGTTTCGGAAGTTCAATCGGCTCCGGCAAAAGCGGAAGCCCCTTCCGCGCCCAAGCCCGAAGCGGAGCCGAAAAAGGAACCGGCCCCCAAGCAGGAAACGCAAACGCCTCCCGTGAGTGCGGAAGTTCCGGCTGTCGCTCCTGCTCCGTCCCCCGCCCCCGTAGAAGATCAGAAAGCCGCGGCTGAGGAAGAAAAGAACGCCGCCAAGCAACACCAAATTGAAACCGCGCGCAAAATCGAGGAGCTTCAATCCGAAGCCGAAGTGGATTTGAAAAACAAGGATTTCGACGCGGCTGAAAAATCATTTCGCGCCGTTTTGGATTTGGAACCGGCCAACAAGACCGCATCCAAAGGTCTTGATCGTCTGGCCGAAGCGCGGACCAAAATTGCGGAACAACAACGTCACGAGCAGATCGAGCAAGCATTGAAAGCCGCCGAAGCGTCGCTTTCCGGCGGACATCTGGAAGAGGCGCAATCGGGATTTCAAGCGGTTCTTCAGTTGGATCCCAAGAATCATAAAGCGGAAAAGGGGTTGAAGGAAGCGGCGCGGAAGCAGGCCAAAGCGGCTTCGCGCGAGGCGAAATCTCCGGCTTCCGCCGAGCAAGCCCCGGAGCCTTCCGCGATTTCCGCCGCGCCGATTGAATCGGTATCAGGCGCCGCGCTCCATCCGATTGACGCGAAGGAAGCTGAAAAGAAGGATGCTTCCTCGCCCCGGTCGTTTGAGATCGCCCAAGCCGACGCCAAAACTGAAAAACCCGCCGACGCCAAACCCGCTTCGGCCCCCGCCGCGCCAAGCGAGCCGCCCAAAATGAATCCCGAATCCAAGCGGGCGGAACTTGAGAAATTGCACCGCGAGGCTTTGGAAGAGCGCCGCAAGGGGGACATCGAAGCGGCGCGGAAAAATTGGGAGGCGATGCTCGCCATTGATTCCAAGAACAAGCTGGCCGCGACTTACTTGGAGCAGACCAAGTCCGAACTGGATCGCGCGTTGGCCGACCGCAAGGCCAAGGAGGAATCCTTGGCGCGGAAGAAGAAGGCCCAAGAGCTTCTCAACTCTCCCGTCACGGTTTCCACTGACCGCCCGACGCCTTTGGCGGAATTCATGCGCATTCTTTCCTTCTCGACTCCCCACGACATTCAATACTACGTCGCGTCGGGAGCCGAGGCGGACGTCTTCGTCAACTTCATTGACAAGCCCCTTCAGGAGGTTCTCGACACGATTCTCACCCCGCGCGGTTTGGTTTGGAGCATTGACGAGAAAAACGTCATCACGATCAAACCCGAATTTTCCGCCCGCACGTTCAATCTCACGACCGACCAAATGAACAAGGTTCGCTCGCTTCTCGACAGCGGAAACCTTCAAAAGATCGTTTGGGGACAAACCGAGCCACCGGCCAAGGGGGTCGAACTCACCGTGGATGAGCGTCAGCGCGTTTTGGTCGCCGTCGGCTCCAAACTTCACATGCAGAAGATCGAGGAATTCATGGGGGCGTTGGAGGGAACCGTCGTTCCCGATCTGGAAACGCAAATCTACAAAATCCGCGAGGCGGACGGACCGAAGATCAAGGCGCTCATCAGCGCGTTGATCGCGTCCGACAAGTCCACTCCCTTTGGACTTGAGCGCAAAATCTTCATTGACGGCTCCGACCTCATCGTCCGCGACACGCCGGAGAACATCACCAAGATCGAGGAGCTTCTTCTCGACGAGAAATTCATTCAGGACCTCCGCGACGAAAAACTGGACATCTCCAACTTCTCTCTGGTTCCCCGCGACGTTGAGAGTCAGAACTCCGAACAGATCACCGTCTTCACCAATCGAGTCAAGGAGGCCATTGAAACCTTGCTCTATTCCCGGACCGGGATCAAGGCCGCTCAAGCCGAGGGACGCAGACTTTGGTTCGATCCCTCCACGCTTCAGTTGACCGTCGTGGACACTCCGACCAACATCGGCAAGGTCGGCAAATACATTGAATCGCTCCCCGAATTGAGGCATCAGCGGCTCCAAAAGGTGATCTTCCTTGAGAACGCCGTCGCGGAATCCCTCGCGTCCGATCTTTCGGAGGTCCTTGGGCTTGCCGAATCCACGACAGGGGGCAAAGGGGGCAAGGGCAATGAAGTCATCCGCCGCCTCCGCCGGGGGGATGAATTCACCTTCCGCGATCTTCGCATCCGACTGATGCGCGTTGAGGAAAACGATCCGAATGACCGCAACGATGACGAATGCGAAATCACCGTCAACACCGGAACCCAAACCAGCACCCTCACGCTCCGGGAATTGGACACGCAATTCTTTGAGTCCTACGAAATCACCGCCGAGGATGTTCAGCCTTCCGGAGGAGGAGGAACCACCAGTGGGGCGGGAACGACCGCCAATCGGGGCGAGGGAACGGCGCGCATCCGCATCCGTTACGTCGAGGAGCTTGACAAAGGAAACGGACCCGGAGGAGCGGCGGCGACGGCGGTGACGGCGGCCCAGAACCAAGCCCAGCAAGCCGCGCAGGCCGAACAGGGTTTGACGATCAACCCCTTTGGTCCTCTCAACGCCCTCATCATCCGGTATGACAATCCCTCGCGGCTTCAGGAAGTCGAGGACTTGGTCAAGCAACTCGACAAGCCGACCAAACAGGTCGAGGTGGAAACCAAATTCGTTCAGGTCAACGAAACTCGGGCGCGCGAGTTTAGCGGCGACTTCAACCTTGAAGGTCTGAGCAACGCCCACGGGCTGAGCCAAGTGTTTGACGGCAATTGGTTGCTCAATTCACGGTTCGCCCAGACGCGCGATCAAATGATCAACACCTTCGAACCCCCCATCGAAAATCCCTTGGCCGCCAATCTCCTCAAGAGCACAACGGCCTTGGATTTGGTGTTGGGCGGAAGCAGTCTTCCGACCCTGAATTTCCAACTGCGCTTACTCGAAGCCGAAGGAATCATCAACATCACCAACGGACCCAAGGTCGCCATGCTGGACGCCATCCAAGGGCGGTTCCGCATCGAGAAGCTGGGACCGGCCGGACAGAACACGACCATACCGGGGACATTTAGCCCATTCGGCACCACGGGCGGAAACAACGAGACGCTCGAAAATGAAGGGGGATCCCGCTTTCAAAGCCGTGTTTCGACCGTGGTCTTGGAAGTCACGCCGCAAATTACCTCGGAGAAATCCATCATTCTGGAGATCATCGCCGAACTGATTGATTTCGACGATTACCTTGGCGAGAATGTATTCATCACCAACACGGATGCATCGGCCAATACTCCGTTGCCTTCGCACATTGATCCCAACCCCGGCGAAAGCTTGGCGGCCACCGGGATCACCGGCCCCGATGCCTTCGCGACGTGGATCGTCAATCACGGACGGCTCTTCCGAACGCACAAGCTGATTGACACGACCGCGCGCACCCACGATGGCGGCACGATCGTCTTGGGCGGATGGACCGGCGAACGCGCTGAGGAATTGACCTCCGGCGTCCCCGTTCTGCGCAACATGCCCTACTTCGGAAAGCTCCTCTTCAGCCGGAACCAGCGGAGTCTGAACCGAGTGACGTTATTGATCTTCTTGAGCGCGAACTTGCTCGAATAATTCCGCGCGCTTTTTCCGGCCGAGCCATGGGGCAGGGCATGGAAAAAGAAGACCCTCATCGGATTTTCCGGCGGGGGTCTTTTAATTTTGTGGCTGATATTTTTTCCGCTTCGGCTAAACTTGGAATGTGTCAAACTTCAAAACGGCGCGGGTTTTCCTCCGGGAGTGAAGGGCTGATTCATCGGTGGAAGATTGGAGCCATGGTCCAACCGGCCCCTTGAGCATGAGCGAATCCGGCAAAACAAAACATTCTACCTCCGCGGAGATCGAGGAACTGCGGGCGCAGGTGGCCAAGCTGGAACATAAGGAGAAGGAGCACCGGCGCGTCGAATCCTCTCTCCATGAGAGCATTAACAAGCTTGAAAAAACCAAGAAGCAATACGAGGCGGTGCTTCGAAGCACCCCGCATGGTCTTTGCCTGCTGAACGGCCGCTGGCAGATCGTTTGGGCCAATCGCTCGCTGGCCAATATCCTCAACCCCGGCATCATTCCCAAGAAGGACGTGATCGGCGAGGCATTTGAAACGTTGTTTCCCTCCAAGGCCCAGTGCGGGGAGTTCGTTCGCTCCGCGCTGGCCGCCATGCGGTCGCAGGGAGTCTTCCGCAACGAGGTGGAGTTGGTCAAAACCGACGGCTCGCCGTTCTGGTGCGAAGTGTCCGTCGTTCGCCACGATCCGGCGGCGACGGCGTCTGGAGTCGCCGCCACGATCACCGATCTGACCGAGCGACGCCGCGCCGAAGCCGCCCTGCGCGACCGCGAAAAGCGATTCCGCTCCATGGTTCAGAATTCCATGGACATGCTGATGGTCTTCGCGCCCGACGGCAAGTTGGCCTACGCCAATCCCGTCATCGAGCGCGATTTGGGATACAAACCGGGGGACCTCATGGGTCGGGATGGACTCGAACTCCTTCACCCCGAAGACGCGCCGCAAGCGCGGCGATTTTTGAAGGACTTGCGAAGCGAACCGGGCAAAAGCGCGACGATGGAATTTCGCATCCGACACCGCGACGGCTCGTGGCGCGTGGTCGAGGGAGTTTGCACCAATCTTATCGAGGATCCAAGCGTGAGCGGCGTCGTCGCCAACGTCCGCGACGTCACCGAACGCAAAAAGGCCGAGCGCGCTCTCAAGGATTCCGAAGCCCAATACGAATCGCTGGTCGAAAGCCTGACTCAAAACGTCTTCCGCAAGGGCCTCGATGGAAAATTCACGTTCGTGAACTCCAATTTTTGCAGGACGGTCGGACGAACGCGGGAACAGCTGATCGGCAAGACGGACTTCGATTTCTTTCCCGACGAATTGGCCGAGAAGTATCGTCAGGACGACCTGCGCGTCACGCAATCGGGCCAAAACATGGAGGTCGTCGAGGAGCACGTCACGCCGGAGGGATACAAGCTTTACGTCCAAGTGGTCAAAACCGCGGTTCGCGACGCCTCGGGTCAGGTCGTGGGAATCCAAGGAATTTTCTGGGACATAACCGAGCGCATCCAGAGCGAAGCGGCGATCCGCGAGGCCGAGGAGCGCTATCGTTCCTTCATTGAGAATCTTCCGGTCGGCGTTTACCGCACCACAACCGGTCTCGACGGCCATTTCCTCAATGCCAATCCTGCCATGGCGCGCATGTTCGGCTACGATTCAGTCGCGGAATTCATGAATTGCAAGGTTTCGGACCTCTACGCCGATGCGGAGGAGCAGAAGAATTTCGCCAAGGACTTGGTCGCCAAGGGGCACATTTTCAACTCGGAGCTTCGCCTGAGGAAGAAGGATGGAACGGTCATTTGGGGAACGAACTCCACCAACATCAAACGGGACGCGCAGGGAAGAATCGAATTTTTCGACGGGGTGATTCAAGACATCACCGAGCGCAGACTCGCGCAGGACGCTTTGGTTCAGTCGCAGGAAAAATACCGCAACCTCCTCGAAAACATCACCGACGGGCTTTACGAGGTGGACCTCGCCGGAAATTTGGTCTATGCCAATCCCGCCCTGATCCGCGCCCTCGGATACACCCGCGAGGAATTCGTCGGAAAAAATAATCGGGATTACATGGGAGCGGAAACTTCGCGTCAAGTCTTTGATGCTTTCAACGACGTCTTTCGCACCGGCGAGCCGCACCACGGTTTCATTTACGAATTGATCGGCAAGCACAGCGACCGCCGGACCGTCGAGGGCTCGATCTCTCTGGTGCGCAACCGCGACGGCGAACCAATCGGATTCCAAGGCGTGATCCGCGACATCACGGAGAGGAAAAAGGCCGAAGAGGCTCTCGCGGAAAAAACTCGCCTCTTGGAACGCGTCAATCAGGACTTAATCCGCAAGAACACCGAACTGGACGAATTCACCTATATCGCCAGCCACGATCTTCAGGAGCCGCTCCGGAAACTTTGCGCGTTCACCGATATTCTCAAGAAAGACTTGGGAGACGCCCTTCCCGACCGCGCCAAGCGCGACATGGGCTTTATCACCGACGCCTCCAACCGGATGCAAACGCTCGTTCAAGATCTTCTGCAACTCTCCCGCGCCGGCAAATCGGCCATGCGGCGCGAGCGGGTCCCCCTGCGCGAATGCGCCAAAAACGCCATGGACGCGCTCGCCATCCGGATCAAGGAGACCGGCGCGGAAATCAAGATGGATGAATTGCCCGAAATCTGGGGCGACCGAACCATGCTCACCCAGCTTTACCAAAACCTCATCGGCAACGCCCTCAAGTTCATCGGCGACAAGAAGCCGGAGCTTCATCTCACCTGCGAAAAAAAAGGAGAGGACTGGCTTTTGGGGGTCAAGGACAACGGCATCGGGATCAAGGAGGAATACCGCGAGCAAATTTTCGCTCCGTTCAAGCGCCTCCATGGCCGGGACAAATACGAAGGCTCCGGCATTGGTCTGGCCATCTGCCGGAAGTGCGTCGAGCGTCACGGCGGAACGATTTGGGTTGAATCCGAGCCGGGAAACGGGGCACACTTCAAGTTTACCATCGGCGAAAGGCTCAAGGAGCGATAATGGCCAAGATCAACGAAAAAGCCGCCGTCATCCTCTTGGTCGAGGACGATCCCGGCGATCAGGAATTGACCCGCAGGGCATTGGAGGAGGGAAAAGTCCGCAACGAACTCTTCATCGTTCAAGACGGAGAGGAGGCTCTGGACTACCTCTACCACCGCGGAAAGTATCAGGACGCGAATCTTTCTCCCCGACCCGATTTGATTCTTCTTGACCTCAACATGCCCAAGTTGAACGGCAAGCAAGTTTTGGAGCGCATCCGCATGGACCCGGAGTTGCGCCGTCTCGCCGTCGTGATTCTCACAACCTCGCGTCAGGAAGAGGACATCATCCGCACTTACGATCTGGGGGTGAACTCCTACATCACCAAACCGGTGGATTTCGAGCAACTGACCCGGCTCGTCCACGCGTTGGAGGCTTATTGGTTTCAAGTCGTCGTCCTGCCTCCCGGCTGAGGTCAATTCATGCAAGAGAAAAAACTCACTATCCTTGTCATAGACGACGATCCGGGGGACGCGGAACTTTTGTATCGCCTACTCGAGGATCATCCCGACAAGAGCATTGAGTATTTGCCGTTCACCGATTCGGCGTCGGCCCTCGCGCGCTTGCGCGAGGGAAACGTGGACGTGATTTTCGTGGATTATCTGCTCGGTCCGGAAACCGGACTGGACGTGCTGGGCAAAATCAAACAAGCCGGGGTCACGACGCCGATCATCATGCTGACGGGCCAAGGTGACGAGGAGGTCGCCGTCGAGGCGATGAAGAGCGGGGCCGCCGATTACCTCATCAAGGGACGTCTCTCTCGCGACGGTCTGCATCGCACGCTCTTGAATGTTCTGGAAAAGGCCGCGCTTCATCAGAAGATCGAAGAGCAGAGGCGCGAACTGGAGCGGCTCGCCAGAACCGACGGCTTGACCGGTTTGTATAATCGGCGATTTTTCATGGAGCAACTGGGTAAAGCCGTGCGTCAAGCCCAAGCCGAAGGAACGCCGATGAGTCTCCTGATGATTGATTTGGATCACTTCAAGTCGGTCAACGATAGCCACGGACATTTGGCGGGAGACCGCGTTTTGATTGACGCGGCTTCAATCATCCGCGCGTTCTCCCGCGATCATGACGTCGCCGGGCGTTTCGGCGGAGAGGAATTTTGTCTTGCCCTCTCGCAATGCGATCTGAATCAAGCACGGGGCGTCGCCGAAAAACTCAGGGGGCGGATTGAAGAGGGCGTTCACAAGGGAGGGGAAGACGAGGAATTCCACGTCACCACGAGCGTCGGCGTCGCCCAATTGAAGGGGGCCAGCAAGGCCGACACCAAGGCCGTCACCTCCTTTCTTCACGACGCCGACGAAGCGCTCTACCGCGCCAAGGAGGGCGGACGCAATCGCGTTTGCGTTTGAATCCGTTCTTATTTCTTGCGGGAATCGGCCTCCCGCCGATATGCTGGAAAGCTGAGTTTGCATGGGGGGCGCGACCGAAACCTTGAGCGATCCGATTTTACAAATTGAGGGCTTGACCAAACGCTACGGCCAGCGCGTCGCAGTGGACAATCTCTCGCTCAACGTCAACTGCGGCGACATCTACGGGTTCCTCGGTCACAACGGCGCGGGCAAAAGCACGACGATCCGCATGATCATGGGGATGGTCTGGCCTACCTCCGGCGCGATTCGCGTCAACGGGCATCTCATTAACACGGGGCGGCACAAGCATCACTGGCCGGTCGGGGCAATCATCGAAAGCCCTATATTTTACGATCATCTTTCGGGCCGTACGAACTTGGAAATCCTCGCCTCGCTGTCGGGTGGCGCGGAGGCCTCGCGCATTGACGAGGTGGTTAAGACGGTCGGTCTCACGGAGCGCCAAAACGACAAGGTCTCGGTTTATTCGCACGGAATGAGGCAGAGACTCGGCGTCGCGCAGGCGTTGCTTCCCAATCCCGAACTCATCATTCTGGACGAGCCGCTGGACGGACTGGACCCGCGCGGGATTCGGGACATGCGCGACGTCATGACCAACGCCGTCCGCAATCACGGCGTCACTCTTTTCATCTCCAGCCATATCCTTTCCGAGGTCGAAATGACCTGCAACCGCGTCGCGGTGATCCACCAAGGAAAAAAACTTTTCGAGGGAACAACGAAGGAATTGATCTCGGTTTCCAATCGCGTTCTATTGCGGATCAGCAACGGGCGAAGTCCCGCCGATTTGCTTGGGAGACTTCCGTATGTCGAGGCGTTCAAATCCACCGACGATCCGACGCGGTGGATGCTGAATTTAGATCACGCGAAAATTCCCGATCTGAACCGCGAGTTGGTCAAGGCGGAAATTGACGTTCTGGAGTTGACGCCGCATCGCAACCGCCTTGAGGACGTCTTCCTTTCGCTGACCGAAGGGGGAAATTCGCCGGAGAATCCGGCGTAAGGTTTCCGTCATGTATATTCATCTTCATTCTTCTCATTCTCCTTCTCCAATCCGAGCCGCGACCGTGAGGGCGCGGTCAATTCGCATCATATTCGTTACTGGTCGCTCCCTCACAGTCGCGGCTCGGTCAAATTTTTCTATTTCGGACGACGGTTGCGGAAGATCGGCTCGGCGATGAGAAGGAGAAAGGGTATGAGAATGAGAAGGATTAGGAACTGAGGACCGACTGAAATGTTTCTTGCCTTAATCAAAGCCGAATGGATCAAGACGATGCGGATGCTTTCGACGTACATCGCATTCGTCGCCGCCGCCATGTTGGTCATGCTGGTCCAATTTGGCGTTTACTTTAACGCCTATAAGGATCACTTCTATCAGTTTCTCCAGAAAAACGGCTTTGATACGTCGCTCCTCGTAAATAGTTACGTTTCGACGCGGATCGCGCTGGAAGTAGGATTCGCTCTGCTCATCGCGCCGATGGTGATTCAGATTTTCGCGCGTCAGGTGGCCGGAGAAGACCTGCGCGGAACGCTCCGCCTGATCCTCAGCCGTCCCATCAGCCGGATGGCTTTGCTCAACGCCAAATTCATCGTCTGCGCGGTCTATTGCGTCCTGCTCATGGGATTCAGCTTGGCGCTCTCCTACGGAATGGGTTTGGCGTTTTATGGACCGCATGATTCGATCACCGTCGGCAAAGTCAGCGAAATTGACGACGATTCATTCGCCGAGGAAGCAAAAAAGAAAGTCGCGGCGGAAATGGCGAAACAAGCCAAATTGCCTCCGGAACAACGATTGGATCCGAGGCAAATGGAGCGTAAGCTTCGCATCGAATTGCGCGACGTCGCCCTGATGAACCGGGTTATCTCCAATCGGGAGGGGATGAGGCGCATGGTGATCGTCTGGGGTTTTACCTCTTGGGCGCTCCTCACCATCGGCTCGATCGCGTTCTTCTATTCCGTCATCAACAAACATTCCATTGCGGCGATGGCGCTCACTATCGGCACTTTTTTTCTGGTTCGTATTCTTCAGGAGATGGCCAACGCCGAAAATATCATCCCTCTCTTCAAGGCGCTGAAACCTTACCTCTTCACAACCGCGATGGATTTTTGGCGCGAGTGCATGAGCCAGACGATTCATTGGGATGTCGTTTGGCATCAGGCCAGTTTGCTCGGAAGCTACACGCTCGGATTTTTCGTCGTTTCGCAGTTGATCTTCTGGCGCAAAGACATCACGAGTTAGAATTCTCCGGTCTTTCCTGGTGCCTTCGTGTCTTGGTGGTGAAATGAGCGCCCCTGAAAAACTAGCTCTGCAAGGCGGACCCCAAGCCAAGCGGCACCCTTTCGGCCAGCGCAAACGCCACGGCGATTTGGAAAAACGCCTTCTCGCCGAAGTCATTGACTCCGACGTTCTCTTTTATTTTCTCGGTTCCAAGGTTTTTGAATTCCAGCGGCGATTTGCCGAAATGTACGGAATGAAACATTGCATCGCCTGCTCCAGCGGGACGGCGGCGATGCACATTGCCGTCGGCGCGTTGCAGATTCCCGCCGGGAGCGAGGTCATCGTTCCGGCAATCACCGACATGGGATCGCTCACCGGATTGCTCTATCAGGGATTGGTCCCAGTTTTCGCCGACGTGGACCCCGAGACGCTCAACATGGATTCTGCTTCGGCGGGCGCGCGGATCACGGATCGGACCCGCGCCATCGTCGTCGTTCATCATTCGGGGTTGGCCGCCGACGTGGACGCCTTTCTCGCCTTGGGGCGCGAGTTCAACGTCCCGATCATCGAGGATTGCGCTCAGGCGTTTCTCGGCGAATCCAAAGGACGGCTCGCCGGAACAATCGGCGCGATCAACGCCTTCTCGCTCAATCACTTCAAACACATCACTTGCGGGTCGGGGGGCATGATCCTGACCAATGATGAACGGCTCCGCTACGTCGCGTCGCTTTTTCTGGACAAGTGCTATCAGCGTGAGGAAAAAATCCGCAACCCGTTTTTTCTCGCGCCGAATTACCAAGTGACCGAACTCCAAGGGGCGGTCGCGCTGGCGCAGTTGGAGCGGGTGCGTGACGTGGTTCAAACGCGCCGTCGCCTCGGCATGAAATTGAACGCCCTCCTCGATCCGATCCCGGGCTTGAAGCCGCAAAGCATCCCGCAAGGTTGCCTCCACAGCTTCTTCATGTTTCTCTTCAAACTTGATCTCAAGGCCATGCGATGTTCGGCGCGCGAATTTTCGCAGGCGCTCTCAGCCGAGGGAATCCCCAACGAAGCCCACGCGATCACGGGCGGACGTCCGGTTTATCTTTACGACGTGTTCCAAAAACGCTCCGCCTTCCCCGAAACCGATTTTCCGTTCGGTTCGCGGACTTATGCCAAGGGGGATTGTCCCGTCGCTGAAGCGGCGTTCGACCGCTGGATTTCGATGAGTCTTCACGAAGGCTGGACCGATCAGGACGTTGAGGAAGTCGCGTCCGGCGTCGCCAAAGTCGCCGGGCATTTTGCCGATCCGCGCGCGTGAGCAAGCGCTCATTCACCACAGAGACGCAGAGAGGAATTCTTGGGAATGACAGCCATCGGGAAATGACGCCGAACAATAGGAGAAAAACACGGAGAAGCGCGAGATTGTCTCAAACAAGAGTTGATCGTGAATGAGAATTCTTCACTCTTGCTCAAATTCCTCCCGCGCGCCGACTACCTCTCTGTGTCTCTGTGGTGAATTCAATTTTTACCCACACTTGATCTTGCAAAGTTCCCTCATCGGGGCGATATTCGGATTGTGAAGACCTTGCCGCGAAGCGGCGAATAGGAGGCTGTTCTTCCCGCATGAAAAATTTGACCCTGTTGAACCGTTCCATCTCATGGGCCGCCGTTCTTGTTGCTCTCAATTGCTGGACCCTTTCTTCCGCCGGCGAAAAGCCCTCCGCCGACAAACCCGCCAGAACCGAAACCCAACCGCACGGCGTCAAATACAGTTGCGGTCCCAAATCGTCGGGCGCGATTGCGTTGACGTTTGACGACGGGCCTCATCCCAAGCTCACGCCGCGCCTGCTCGAAATTTTGAAGAAGGAAAACGTCCGCGCGACATTCTTCATGCTCGGCGAGCAGGTCGAAAAATTTCCCGACGTCGCCAAGATGGTCGCCGACGCCGGATTCGAGATCGGCAATCATTCCTACAGCCACGCCGACATGACCAAACTGAGCATCGAGGAAATCCGCAACGAGGTCCGCAAAACGCAGGACGCCATCGAGAAGGCGATCGGCAAGAAGCCCGAACTTTTCCGTCCTCCCTATGGCAACGTGAACGCCAAGGTCTATGACGTGCTGAAGGACGAGGGCTTGGAGGTTGTGACGTGGTCCATTGACCCGCGCGATTGGGACGCGAAGAAAAGCTCCTCGCAGGTGATCGGCCTCGTGCTCAAGGAAGGAGAACCCGGAGGGATCGTCTGCATTCACGACATTCACGCGCGGACGGTGGACGCCGTGCCGGAGATCATCGGCGGATTGAAGGCCAAGGGACTTCAATTCACGACGGCGGGGGATTTGGTCGCCAAGGAAAAAGAAGCCCGCGCGCAGAAAAAATCGGACTCCGGCGGATCAAGCTCCGGCGGCTCCATCAGCCCGCTTCCCGTCCAGCCGACGGTTCCGCTGAACAAGAGCGGATTGAAAAAAGTTGATCCTAATCAGGGTGAGTAGAGCATTAAATTGCTGACGTCAAATTAACCGCCAAACCGCCAAGAACGCCAAGCTCATTCCCTAAACTTCTTGGCCTTCTTGGCGGCTTTCTGGATACCTGTCGCGCGCCGGCATCGAACAAACGAGGGCATTGACTCGGAGACGCGGAAGGCGTTGAAATTATTCAGGTGGTCGGAGACAGGCGGACCAATGAAGACCAGCCGGACACATTCCAAAATAAGATTCTCTGATTAATCGTGGTGTCGTTTCGAGACAATTTCATGAGGCTCCGGGTCGTAATCCCTCTCGGCCTTCTCGTCGGCGTTTTATTCAGCGTCAACTCAATCATGGATGTTTTTCCCCTTGGAACCGGAGTTTGGATATTTGTTCTGATGTGGGCCTTCCTCAAATCGGGACTCCCGTTCAGGAAGCGGGTAATCGGTTTCGCGGCACATCTTGTTTGCGTAATTGTCGTGGTGGCGCTCGCCTTTGTCGCGCCGGTGAAATACGAGGACCGGAAAGTTGGCCCCTTGCCAAATCGTTCAATGACCCTACATCAAGTCAGTGATTTCCTTCAGAAGAAAGGCCTTGTGAAACTCAGATATCCGGAGGATATGGCGGACCAGAAAATGCTTTTTGGGAAGGACATTTATAAAGTGAGGGATCTTTTCTCTGAAATTGAAAGGCAAACAAATTCACAAATAGGAATCGGTTACTGCGGGAATGCCATTTCCGTCCTCTGGGGTGGCCAATGGCCGATGGGTATTCGACTTGCACGTAAGAGCGAACAGGCGACACCGTCCCAATCCCGGTAGAGGGGTTGGAGATACGCCGAACGGATTTTCACCAATCAAATTCTGAAATCAACCCGATCCGGACGAGATCGGTGGAATGAGCGAAGGACCGGATTCTTAGATTGGGAGTCCTTGGTGTCTTTGTGTCTTGGTGGTAAGAAAAAATACGAGGGACCAAGGCCACTTGTTGCGGGTTTCGCTCCCCTCTTGTCAGCCCGCCCCGATTTTTATACGCTGGACCCCCTTAACGAGAGCGCGAATTCAGCGGAAGGAGCCGAGCCATGAGCGTCAAACCCCAAGCCACGTCCGAAATCACCGATCTTTTGCAGGAGAAACGGGTCTTCAAACCTTCCAAGGCGTTCAAGGCGCAAGCCAACGTCAAGGACCCGACGATTTACGCCCGCGCGCGGAAAAATCCCCAAGCCTTCTGGGAATCGTTCGCCAAGCAACTCCATTGGCATAAAAAATGGAAGAAGGTTCTGGAGTGGAATCCGCCGCACGCCAAATGGTTCGTCGGGGGGAAACTGAACGTCGCCTACAACTGTTTGGATCGCCACGTCACGACGCACCGCAAGAACAAGGTCGCGCTGATTTGGGAGGGAGAACCGGGAGAGACGATCAAGTTCACTTATAACGATCTCTATCACGAGGTCAATCGCGCCGGGTCCATGTTGCGCAAGTTGGGAATCCAAAAAGGGGACCGTGTTGCGATCTACATGCCGATGGTCCCCGAAGTGATGATCGCTATGCTCGCCTGCGCCCGCGTTGGCGCTGTTCATTCGGTTGTCTTTGGCGGATTTTCCGTCGATTCGCTCATTGACCGGATCAACGACGCGCAGGCCAAACTCATCATCACCGCCGACGGCGGCTATCGGCGCGGAACCCTTTTTCCCCTTAAGCCGACCGCCGACCAAGCCGTCGCGCAATGCCCGAGCGTGAAGAACGTCATCGTCGTCAAGCGCGGCCACGGCGAAGTGACGATGGAGAAAGGGCGCGATCATTGGTGGCACGAGCTTATGGCGCAGGCCGACGCCCACAGCGAGCCGGAGTGGGTGGACAGCGAAGACATGTTTTTCGTGCTTTACACTTCCGGCTCGACGGGCAAACCGAAGGGGATCGTCCACACGACGGGGGGTTATCTGACGCACGTTTACGCGACGATGCAATGGGTCTTCGACATCAAGGACACCGACGTTTTTTGGTGCACCGCCGACGTCGGCTGGGTCACCGGACATTCCTACATCGTCTATGGTCCTCTCTCCAGCGGCGCGACGGTCGTGATGTATGAGGGCACGCCCAACTATCCGAAGAACGACCGATTCTGGCGGACGATTGAAAAACACAAGGTCACAGTGTTCTACACCGCCCCGACCGCGATTCGGACGTTCATGAAATGGGGAGCACAATGGCCGGAAGCGTGCGATCTCTCCTCGCTTCGGTTGCTCGGAACCGTCGGCGAACCGATCAATCCGGAGGCTTGGATTTGGTATCACGAAAACATCGGGCGGAAGAAATGCCCGATCGTGGATACTTGGTGGCAGACCGAAACTGGCGGGATCATGATTACGCCTTTGCCGGGGATCACGGCGACCAAGCCCGGCTTGGCGACGACGCCGTTTCCCGGAATCGAAGCCGATATTCTCAATCAACAAGGAGAGCGGATCGAGGTCGGGGGCGGATATCTCGCCATCCGCAAACCGTGGCCCGGCATGTTGCGCGGCATCTTCGGCGACATGGAGCGCTACGTGAACACCTATTGGAGCAAATGGGACAAGGGAACTTATTTCGTCGGCGACGGAGCCAAACGCGACAAGAACGGCTACTTCTGGATTCTGGGGCGCATTGACGACGTGCTGAACGTCTCCGGCCACCGGATCGGTACGATGGAGGTCGAGGGGGCGCTCGTTTCGCATCCCGACGTGGCGGAATCGGCGGTCATTGGTCGCGCGCATGATATCAAGGGGCAAGCGGTCGTCGCGTTCGTCACGCTCAAGGAGGGACGCCAGCCGACGCCGGATAAAAACGAGGAACTGAAGCAACACGTCTCGCACAAGATCGGCGCGCTGGCGCGTCCGGAGGAAATCATTTTTTCCGCCGAGCTTCCGAAGACCCGTTCGGGTAAAATCATGCGACGCCTCCTGCGTGACATCGCCGAAGGGCGCGCGCTGGGGGACACGACCACGCTGACCGATCCGGGGGTCGTGGAGGGATTGAAGAAGCAGTATTCGGAGGAAGGATAATTTGGACGCGGATTGACACGGATGCGCACGGATCATTGAAAATTGATCCGTGGAATCCGCGTAATCCGTGTTCAATCAATTATGGACGGTCTTCACTTGGACCGCATGAAAGAGCGCTTCGCGCTCGCGCCGACAACGCTCGAAACATTCGAACGTCTCACGCGCGGCAATGATAACTTGGTTATCGCCAATATGCGCGGCGGCGCGGGAGCGTTGCTGACCGCGCTGGCCGCCGAACGAATCAACTGCCCGGTATTGCTGATTACCGGCACGCTTGAACGCGCCGAAGCGTTGGCCGATGGAATGGGATTCTTCGGCGCGAACGCCATGCTCTTCCCCGCGTTGGAAACCCTTCCCTTCGAGGAAGCCGAACCCGCGCTGAACATCGCCGCTCAAAGGAGCGCCGTTTTGGCGGAATTGGCGGCGCGCGTAGCCGGAAATCCAAATCCCAAACCCTTTCTGATCGTCGCTCCCGCCGACGCGCTCATGCACCGGCTTCTTCCCGCCGAGAAACTCGCCGACCTTCATCTCGATCTGGAATGGGGACAACAAATTGAGATTGACGCGCTGACGAAGAAGCTCGTGGAAATGGGGTATCGCCGGGAAGCCATGGTCGAAAGTCCGGGCGAATTCTCCGTGCGGGGAACCATCGTGGACGTTTATCCCGCCGAAGCGGAAACCCCGTGGCGGTTGGATTTTTTTGGCGAGGAAATCGAATCCATCCGCCCCTTCGATCCCGCGACGCAACGTTCCCTCCCGACGAAAGACGAAACCGAAAAAATCCGCATCCTCCCCCGCGCCAATCTTGGTCCGTCAATGGAGCATTTGGATTCGGGCGGCAAGCTCGGCGCGCTTTTCGATCTTTTGCCGAAGAATACGTTGCTGATTCTCGACGGCCCCTCGCGGATCAACCAACGGCTCGATTATTTCGACGAGGTTGCCCGACGGCATTGGGAGGAAATCCGCGCTCCCCACCATGAAGCTGAGCCGAGTTTCTTTCTTCGGCGGAATTTGGAGCCTTCGGCGTGGGTCTTGAACGCGGATGAGGCGCGCGCGGGGATCGAAAAAGTCCGCCGGATGCTCTGGACCGATCTTTCAGCCGAAGGGGAAGACGCGGCAAAATTCTCTTCGGCCCCGATTTCAATCGGCGCGCAGAGTTTCGAAACGATTCCCCCAAACTTTAACAATTTCCTCGACCTCATCGAGGAAAAGCGATTCAGCGATTACTTGATCGCTGTTGTTTGCGACAACGCGGGGCAAGTCCAACGCCTCGACGAACTTCTTGCGGAGCGGCGCATCCCCGCCGCCAGATTGGACAGCGCCGACGGCAAACCCGTGATCCAACCTTCCATCCATGACGTCGCCCTGATCGTCGGCGATTTGCACGAAGGCTTTATTTTCCCGGCCGCCAAATTGCTCCTTCTAACCGACCGCGAAATTTTCGGACGTTACAAGCGCAGGAGAGTTTATCGCAAAACTCATCCGGGCAAGGCGATAAAATCGCCGACCGAAATCTCGCGCGGCGATTTTGTCGTTCACCTCGATCATGGAATCGGGCGATTCGAAGGCATCCGGCGCCAGAGCATCGAAGGGGCGATGACCGAATTTCTCGAATTGGTTTATCAGGACGACAACCGTCTCCTCGTGCCGATTGACAAACTTCATCTCGTTCAGAAATACGCCTCCGCCGAGGGAAAAGAGCCTGTTCTGGATCGGCTGGGCAAAAAAGCTTGGCATCGGCGCAAGGCCAAATCGCAGGAGGCGATTCGCATTTTGGCCGGGGAGCTTTTGCAACTCTACGCCCGGCGCGAGGCGGCGGAGCGCCACGCCTACGGTCCCGACACGGTTTGGCAACGGGAATTCGAGGCGGCGTTTCTCTATGAGGAAACGCCCGATCAACACAAAGCCATCGGCGAGGTGATGTCCGACTTGCATCGAGCCAAACCGATGGATCGCCTCATTTGCGGCGACGTCGGATTCGGGAAAACCGAAGTCGCCATCCGCGCGGCGTTCAAGGTTTTGTGCGAGGGGCATCAGGTGGCCGTCCTCGCGCCGACGACGCTTTTGACCCAACAGCACGACCGGACGTTCCGCGAGCGGCTCGCCGATTTCCCATTCCGCGTCGCCCAGCTATCTCGATTCAGTTCCCCCGCCGAACAAAAACAGACGTTGACCGATTTGGCGAAGGGAGACGTTCATCTCGTTGTTGGAACGCATCGGCTTCTTTCCAACGACGTGCGGTTTCACGATCTCGGCTTGCTGATCGTGGACGAAGAGCAACGTTTCGGCGTCGCGCAGAAGGAAAGGATCAAAAACCTGCGGGCCTCGGTGGACATTTTGACGCTCACGGCGACGCCGATTCCTCGGACGCTCCACATGGCTCTGGCAAAACTGCGCGACCTGAGCGTGATCCTGACCCCGCCCGCCAATCGTCTGCCGATTAAAACCCGCACCATTTATTTCGAGAAAGACCCGATTGAAGAGGCGATCCTGCGCGAACTCAATCGCGGCGGGCAGGTTTATTTCGTTCACAACCGAATCGAGACGATTGAGGAGGTCGCGCAGTCGGTCCGCGAGATCGTTCCCCACGCGCGGATCGCCGTGGCGCACGGCCGGATGGACGAGGATGACCTCGAAAACATCATGATTAATTTCATCGCGGGTCAATACGACATCCTGCTCTCGACGACGATCATCGAAAACGGACTCGACATTCCCAACGTCAACACGATCATCATCAACCGCGCCGACGCGATGGGACTGGCGCAACTTTATCAACTTCGAGGCAGGGTTGGGCGCGACGTGCGGCAGGCTTACGCCTATCTCATCATGCCGCGAGGCCGCCCGATCAGCGACGCGGCGGTCAAGCGTCTGGCCGCGCTGGAGGAATTCACGGAATTGGGAATGGGATTTTCGGTCGCCATGCGCGACATGGAAATCCGGGGCGCGGGCAACATCCTTGGACGCGAGCAACACGGAGCCATTGCCGATGTCGGCTTCGAGATGTATTGCCAGTTGCTGGAGGAATCGGTTCTCAATTTGCGTGGCGAAGGCCCATCGGAAGCCCTTTGGGCGACCGAGGTCAAGTGGCCGGTGGACCAGTGGGTGCCGGAGGAATACGTCCCGGTCGAGACGCAACGGATCGGATTTTACCGCGATTTGGCTTCGGCGCGGGATCGGTATGAAGTCGAGCGCATCCGGGACGAATTGCTCGACCGCTACGGCGATCTTCCCGCCGAGACGGTCAATCTCATCAACGCCTTCCGTGTCAAAACCGCGCTGAGTCCTTGGCGCGTCGAATCGGTCCGACAGGGCGCGGATGGAAGCGTCCGAATCGTGTGCGGGGAAGGAATCGGTCAACTGGCGGAAGCTCTGCAACGCCTTTCGGGAGGGTCCGAATGGATCAGCCGGATCGAAAGGAGACAGGATGATGTTCTGGCGCTCCATTCGCGTGGAAAAAAGGAGTCCTCCGAGCGAATTCTGGACCTTCTGGCTCGCTTTTTGGCCGACCTGCCCATTCCCGCCGGTTCCTGTGGATAAATTGTTGAAAAGCCGGATTCCCTCGGGAATTTATGGGGCGAAGGGGGTATTTTCATAGAGGGAAAATGCTTCCGGTTGGGCTAGATCACCGATCCATCAGCCAGAAATACGATCCCTTGGAGATCGTGTCTAAGAAGCTTATTTACAATGATCTACATGATCCTTGGGGTTTTTGCGAAGGAACCATTTCCCGTCCTGATTCCAAGCATACGGTTAGGCGAGAATTAGGAAGCAACCCAAATCCCGGTGGAAATCGTTGTTATTTCAAAATCTGTGGAGAAATTGTGGAAAAGTCGGAGAAATCACCCAACGGTGATTGAAATCCAAGGACTTAATCCATCTTCAAATGGGTGATGGATCAAGACCGATCAAGGGATCGGCGATCCGGCTGACTCAGTCGCTTTTTGCTGTACCGTTTCCAGTTCTTTCCGTGCGGTCGTCAGGTCTTCCATCACGTAAGCCCAATTGATTTTCGTGTCGGTCTGCGGACGCATGGTTTGGGGCTGATAGGGAACTTGTCCCAAGTTGGGAGACGATTGATAGCCCTGCGGCGCATACATCGGTTGGGGAGCCATGCCGGGGACTCCATAGGGCGTGGGAGGCGTCGGTGTCGCGTAGCCCGGCATGGGCGTCGGTTGGGGTTGATACGCTTGCGCGGGGGGCATGGCGTAGCCCGTCGGCGCGGGAGCGGGTTGTCCGGCATACGGGGGCGTGGGTTGATAAGCGGGAGGGACTTGAGGGGGAGCCGGTCGCGGCGCCGGAGCGGGGCGCGCGGTTTTGGTCCGTTCCCAGCCGGGAAAATTTTCGTCCAGCAGTTTGATCGCAGGCTCGAATCCGGGATCCAACTCAAAGGCTTTCATCAGGGCGGTCCGGGCGTCCTGCTTTCTGCGGAGACGGAGAAAGCATTGGCCGCGCGCGACGGCGTGGGCGGCGCGGAACGCTCCCTGCCCTTCGATTTCCTCGCAGATGTCCAATGCCTCGAGGAAATCCTGACGCTGGATGCACTCGCGTAGCTCTTGCTCGAGCTTTTTGATTTGGTCGGGATTGTCGGAGCCGTTCATGGACTCTGTTTATATCCCCGCCCGCGCGAAAAGCAAGCTGAATTGAAAATTTGGACACGGATTTCGCGGATCAACTGCGGATCCCATTTAGTTCTTACTCTTGCTCTTGCTCTAAATTCACTTCACCATCCGTGTCATCCGCGTTTCTCCGTGTCCAATTTTTCCTTCTTTCTTTTCTCCCACCATTCCAATCTTTTCGCGATTTCCTTCTCAAATCCGAATTCCCCGGGGGTGTAAAAAATTTTTGATCCGAGCGATTCGGGAAGGCAGGCTTGCCCAGAAAAATGCTCCGGCGCGTCGTGGTCGTATTGATACTCCTTGCCGTAGCCGAGACTCTTCATCAAGCCGGTCGGTGCGTTGCGGAGATGGATCGGAACGGGAAGCGCGCCGCTTTTTTCGATCTCGCCCGTCACTTCTCCCCACGCCGCGTAAAGCGAATTGCTCTTGGGACAAGTCGCCAGATAAATCGCCGCCTGAACCAGCGCGAGTTCCCCTTCGGGCGAACCGAGCATTCGATAAGCCTCGACCGCAGAGAGCGTTTGGGTCAACGCCTGCGGATCGGCGAGGCCGACATCCTCGGAGGCGAACCGAACGAGCCGCCGCCCGACGTAAAGAGGATCGTCGCCGCTGACGAGCATCCGCGCCAGCCAATAGAGCGCGGCATGCGGATCGGAGGAGCGGAGACTTTTGTGAAGCGCGGAGATGAGATTGAAATGCTCCTCCCCGGATTTGTCATAGAGCAAATGGGTCCGGCGCGAGACCTCGGCGAGAAGCGCGGAATCGAGAGTTTTTTTTCCGTCGGCGGTCGGTTTGATTGCGAGGGCGCATTGCTCAAGAAGATTCAACGCGCGCCGCGCGTCGCCGTCGCACAGTCCGGCCAGTGCGGTGAGCGTCGCGTCGTCGGCTTTCAGATTCATCCGGCCCAATCCGGCGGATTCATCCCTCATCGCCCTGCGTAAAATTTGAACGAGGTTTTTCTGATCCAGCGCCTTCAGTGTCAAAACCCGGCAACGCGAAAGCAACGGGGCGATGACGGAAAAGGAGGGATTTTCGGTCGTCGCGCCGAACAGGACGATGGTGCCGTCCTCGACGTGCGGCAAGAAGGCGTCCTGTTGCGCCTTGTTGAACCGATGGATTTCGTCCACGAAGAGAATCGTCCGTTGGCCGGAGGACTTGAGTCGTTCGCGCGCCTCCTCGATGATCGCCCGGACCTCCTTGATACCGGCGGTAACCGCGCTGAGGCCGATGAACGCCATGCCGCTCCGGTTGGCGATCAGCATCGCCAGCGTCGTTTTCCCGCATCCCGGCGGTCCCCAAAAAATCAGGGAGGGAATGGAGCCTTTTTCCAGCAACCGGACGAGAAATGAATCCGCTTCGGTGATTTCGTCTTGTCCGAGCAATTCATTGAAACTTTGCGGCCGCAATCGTTCGGCCAACGGCGCGGAAGGATAAAGCGATTTTGTTTTCCGTTTGCCTCCCTGATCTGGTTCGCCGAAAAATTCCATCTTGGGAAACGAAAATTACCAAACAAAGCCAATTTGGACAAGGATGGACCGAATGCACAGGGATGAATAGGATGGACAGGATTTTCGGAACAACCGTGAAATTTTTTTTTGCGAAACGAAGCCAATTTTGGACGGGGCATGTTGATTTGTTTGGAGTTGGAGCGTCGGTTTTCGTGTGGCCAAGCTTTTCGCGTCTTCTCCATGCCCTCACGATCCCTTTCTCATCTTCCGCGCTCGCTCCAGATTTTCTCGCGCATTGGGGTAATCGGGCTTGAGTTGCAACGCGGTCTCGAAATGCCTCGCGGCTTCGTCCATTTTACCTTGGCGGGCCAGAACGATCCCCAAATTATTATGCGCCTGCGCGCTGGCGGGCTGGATTCGAAGCGCCTCGTTGTAGGATCGGATGGCGGCGTCCCAATCCCCCTTTTTTGAAAAGCAGTTGCCGAGATTAAACCGCGCCTCGAAAAAGTTCGGGTCGAGTTCGACGGCTTTCAAACCATGCTCGATGGCTCCGTCCAAGTCGCCGGTCATGGCGAGGACGTTGGCGAGGTTGTTCTGGGCGTTGGGATATTCGGGCTTGATTCGAACCGCCTCGCCGAATTGCTTTCGCGCCTCCTCGTTGTTCCCCGATTTGGCGAGGATGATTCCGAGGTTGTTGTGCGCGTCGCTCAGATTGGGATTGAGTTGCAGGGCGGCGAGGTATTGCTCCTTGGCCGCCTCGGTTTGATTCTGCTCGTTCAGTAGATTCCCCAGATTGACCCTCCATTCGGCGGCGTCGGGGCGAAGGCGGATCGCCTCAAGATACTTTGCTTTGGCTTCTTCCAGCCTGCCCTGATTTTTCAGCACGACGCCGAGGTTGTTCAGTCCGTCGGCGTAGTCGGGCTTGATTTGCGCGACCTGTTTAAGAATGTCCCCGGCCCTGTCCCATTCCTTGCGCTCGATCAGGATGTCGGCGATGTTGTTGGCCGCTTGGACGGAGTTGGGACGAAGTTTGAGGGTTTCCTGAAAATGAAAAAGCGCCTCCTTTTGTTTGCCCTGATTGCGGAGCGCAAGGCCGAGATTATTGTGCGACGACCAACTTTCGGGATTCTTGGCGAGATTGTGAAGACAGAGCGTTTCGGCGCTTTTGTAAGTTTCGGTTTGTCTCCACGTTAAAATCCCCAGCGCGAGCAAAGCCAAAAGCGCGGTGAGCGCTTGGGTTGGATTGAAGAGCTTGATCCGGCGGTTGACGCTCTTCGGCCATTGGATCGCCTTGAATTGAAACCGGCCGACGATGCCCGGAAGCGCCGAAGCCAACGGAAGGGTCAAACCAATCGAGGCCAAATACTGAAAGCGGTCGGCCACGTAGGAATAGAGCATGAAATCGTGTCCGATGAATCCCAAGGTCGGACCGACGCCAACGAGGAAAAGAGAAAGAGAAAGAAGAACCGCGAGACCGGTTCGGGAATTCCGCGCCCAAAGAATAAGAATCAATGCCGCGACAACCAAAGGAGCCAACCAGAGAATCCAGATCGGCGAGGGATCGAGCCAATGGGGATAGACGGCCACCAAATTGGCGGGCCAGAGGAATTTGCCGACGTAGAACCAGACTGCGCGTCCGGCGATGGCCGTCCGCTGAAGTATGGAAAGGGACCCGGCGGGGGATTCCATCCGACTTCGCGCATTGAGGTAGTCCCCGCCACCGATGGCGACGGCGATCAGCGCGTAGGGGAGAATTGGAAGTATTTCCTTGAAGATGGGAGGACTCGTCGCTCGCTTGGCGACCGGTTTTGCTCGTTTCCAAATCAGCCACAATCCAAGAACCACCGGGAACCCAATGATGGCGGATTTGCTCAGCATCGCGCACGCGAACAAGACGAGGGACACGAGGTAGAGCGCGATTTTTCGACCTTCGCTCCATTGCAAATAAAACCAAAGCGAAAGCAGGCAAAACAAGGCGGAAAGGACGTCCTTGCGCTCGATCACCCACGCGACCGATTCGACGTGGACCGGATGGAGCGCGAAAATCACGGCCACCGGCCACGCGGTGCGTAATCCCATTCGTCGCAACAACATCCACAGAAGGACGGAATTGAATCCGTGGAGGAGGATATTGACCGCGTGGTAGCCGAGGGGATGCGTTCCCCATGCGCGTTGTTCGAGCCAGAAGGTCGTGTAAACAATCGGCCAGTAATGGTGTTCGTAGTAATTGGACGAGGGATGAAGCCAAATTTGGCGCAGTCCGGAAAGGGATCGCAGGAGGCTGTTGTCCCTCACCGCGACGTCGTCCCAAACGTATCCGGCGAAGAGCGCGGGAAAATAGGAGACGCAAACCATCGCCATGATCGCCAAGGGAACCAGAAAGGAAAAATTCGGAAATTCGGGGACCGGCTCGCGGGGCGTTATCCGCGCGCTTGTCCCGCGAATTTCAGTTCGAGGGATGGGATTTTGCGGCTGAGATTTTTTCGGCACGCGCTTTCTCCAAATTGATCCGGGCGCTTTGGCTGTCGGGACGCAATTTCAACGCCGCGAGAAAATGTTCGATGGCGGCGTCGGAGTCTCCGCGTTTGGCCAAGAGAACTCCCAAATTGACATGCGCCTGAGCGAGATCGGGGCTGATTCGACACGCTTCCGAGTAATGTTGAATTGCCCGTTCGGGGTTTCCCTTACGATCCCAAAGCGCGCCCAAACTGTAATGAGCATCGGCAAAGTCGGGCTTGAGTGTCAACGCTTCCTCCGCCTCGCGGATTGCCTCGTCCGATTTGCCCTCGGCGGCCAGAAGGAGCGCGATCTTGTGATGGATGGGGGCTTCGTCGGGCCGGAGGCGGACGGCTTGTCGGAATTCGGCGAGGGCTTCCTCGCGGCGTCCCGTGACGCCGTAAAGTTCGCCGAGGTTGAAATGGGGTTCGGGAGCGTCGGGGTTCAATCGCAAGGATTCTTCAAATTCCTCGCGCGCAGGATCGGCGGATCCCTTGCGAATTAAAGCCAATCCCAATTGATTGTGCGACATCCAGCTTTGCGGGTTCACGGCGAGATTCGCCCGCCAAAAGGTTTCGGGATCGCGGTAAATCGCCGACTGACGCCAAGTCAACGCGCCGAGCAGAAAGAGAAGCGCGGACATGGAACATTTGCGGAACGGCAACGGCGCGAGAGGGAATCGTTTCGCGGCGCGCTCCCAAAGCGCGGCGAGAAGCGTCGTCACGCTGATCCCGGCAAGATATTGAAAGTGATCCGCGACAAACGTGAGGCGGTAAATTCCACCCCAGATCAATCCGAGCGCGGGAGCCAGCATGATGACGAAAATGTTCATGACGACGAGCAAGCTCTTACGTCCTCGATACGCGATCAACCATGCAATTCCCCAAGCCGCGAGCAGGGAAAAAAAGTAAAAGACGGACTCTCCATGCGTTGCTTTGATGTCCCATCGCGGATAAACGGCCGTCAGCGTGGACGGCCAGAGCAATTTACCGAGGTAGAACCACAAAGCGCGGGCCGGGATCAGAATGCGTTCTCCGAATGCCGGTTTCAGAATGTCCGGACCGCGGGCGACGTTTTTCCGCTCGACCCAAACATGAAGGAGTCCCATGCCCAGAGCCAACGCGAGAAAAGGAATCGTCGCGCGAAGCCGCCGAATTAACGGCGGAGGTTTTCTCCGCCACAATCCCAAGCAAAGAAGGATCGCCAAGGGGCAGACCGCCGCCTTGCTCAAGAGCGCGAGAAGAAAGGCCAAGACGGAAAGCGTGTAATCCTTCGCTTGTCCGCGCTCCGTCCATCTTCGCCAAGCCAGAAGCGTGAGCAACGCGAAGAAACCGGACAAGACGTCCTTGCGCTCAGTCGCCCACGCCACCGATTCGACGTGGAGCGGATGAAGCGCGAAGAGGGCGGCGGCCGGCCATGCGGCGGAAATTTCCAATTTGCGCAAAAGACTCCAAAGGAGAGCGGCGTTAGCGGCGTGAAGAAGAACGTTGATGAGATGATAACCGAGCGGATGAAGCCCCCATAAATGATATTCGATCCACCAAGAAGTAAAAACCAAGGGGTAGTATTGCGAATTGGCCTTGGGGTCGAGCCAGATGCGCCTCAGCCCACCCCATGAAAGAAGGGTATCATTCGAGGTGAGATAGCCTGTGTCATCCCAAACAAACCCGGCAAAAAGCGCGGGCAAGTAGGCAAGACAAACCATCGCCGCGAGCGCCAAGGGAGAGGCGAAGGGCGAATTAAGGTTTTGAGGAGAGGGTTGATTGTTTTGCCGCACGCGCTTTCTCCAAATTGGCCCGGGCGCCCCGACTGTCGGGGTTGAATTTCAGCGCCAGAGAAAAATGTTCGATCGCGGATTCCATCTCGCCGCGCTTGGCCAGCAAAATTCCCAAGTCGTTGTGCGCTTGAGAGAGATCGGGCTTGAGCCGCAACGCCTCCGAGTAATGGAGGATGGCCTGATCGGCGTTTCCTTTCAAATCCCAAAAGCTCCCCAAATTGAAATGGGCTTCGGGTGAATTGGGTTGGAGAGACAAAACTTTCTCGGCTTCTCTGATCGCCTCGTCCGCTCTACCCGCCTTCGCATGAAGGATCGCGACCTTGTTGAGAATTTTGGGGTCGTCGGGATAAAGCCGGAGCGCCTGCTCAAATTCGGCGAGCGCGCCGGTGTTGCGGCCTGAGATGTTCAAGACTTGTCCCAAGTTGAAATGAGTCTCAAAAGAATCGGGATTTAGGCGCAATGCTTCCTCAAATTGCTCCTTGGCGGCACCCATTTTGCTTTGCGCCACCAACGCCAATCCCAATTGATTGTGCGACATCCAACTCTCCGGATTCACCGCGAGATTAGCGCGCCAAAACGTTTCAGCGTCCCTATAGGTCGCCGATTGCCGCCACGCGAGCGCGCCGAGAAACAGAAGAAGAATTCCGTTCGCGGCCGTTCGCGGAAAGCGAAGCCGAGAGCCAACGCGCTCCATGCTCCGATCCCAAAGCGCGGCAAACAGCGTGGTCGGACCGATGCTGGCCAGATATTGAAAATGGTCCGCGACAAAAGAGATGCGAAAAAAAGAACCCATCAGCAAGCCGAGCGCGGGAGCCGCCATGGCGAGGAACACGGCGAGCGCGAGAAAGAGTCCTCGGCCCCAACGCCTTCTTGAAAGCCAGATCGTCAAGGCGACGCCAACGGTCAGAATCGGATAGAGAAATCTGACCAGCGGGAATGGTTCAATCTTCCATCGCCGGTAAATCGTCGTGAGCGGCAGGGGCCAGAGCAATTTCCCGAAGTAGAACCACACGGCGCGACCCGCGATCAAAATCCGCTCGATGACGCCCTCCCGCAATTCGCCCCGGATCGGCTCCATGTTGCGCCGCTCGACCCAAACGTGCAGGAGTCCCATGCCAAGGGAAAGCAGAAAAAAAGGAATCGTCCGCAAGAGGTCGCTTCGCCCGATGCGTTTCCGTTTCCACCATGCCGTCATTGCGAAGACCGCCGGAAGCGGGCAGACCGCCGCCTTGCTGAGAAGCGCGCACACGAACAAAGCCAGCGCGGACAGGTAATCCCGCTCCTTGCCTCGATTCAGGAAACGATTCCAAAGCAACGCGGCCAAGAGCGAGAAAAAACCGGAGAGCGCATCTTTGCGCTCGGTCGCCCAAGCCACCGATTCAACGTGAACCGGATGCACCGCGAATATCGCGGCGGCAAGCCACGACCCCGGAATTTGCATTTCCAACAAGACTCGCCAAAGGAGCAGACTGTTTCCCGCATGCAAAAGAACATTCACAAAATGATAGGAGAAAGGACGCAACCCGAAGAAAAAGTATTCAATCCACCATGACGCAAATACCAGCGGGTAGTATTGCGTGTTGGCTTTCGGGTCGAACCAGATTCGCCACAATCCATTCCAACTTCGGAGAGAGACATTGTCGGTAATATACGAGGGATCGTCCCAAACGAAACCGCTCCACAACGCGGGCATATACGCAAGGAATACGATTCCGGCGAGCAAGATGCACGATCCTGATTGTCGGCGAGCTTGAGCGTGCATGAAGGAAATCAAGGTATTCTCCGTTCCAAGGCTTTCTTGCAGTCGGCCAACGCCACTCGCGCGGCTTCATTATCGGGGGCGAGTTCCAGCGCGATTTCATATTGGGCGACGGCTCCATCGAATTGCCCCAAAGCCTGAAAGGTTTCGGCAAGATTGAGATGCGGTTCGGGAAGCCGGGGGTCCAACGTCATCGCTTGGCCAAATTGACCCACGGCTCCCGCGATGTCTCCCTTTCGCCGAAGCGAAAGGCCGAGAGCGTTGTGGGCATCGGCGAACCCGGGATAGAGATCGAGCGACTTGCGGAGGTGCGCGGCGGCCTCATCCGTTCGACCGGTGCTTCCGAGAATCGCTCCCAAATTATATTCGGCCAGCCACGATCCGGAATTCTTGGCGAGGTTGCGACGCCAGAAGGTTTCGGGGTTGGCGTAGGATGCGGATTGGCTCCAAGTCAAACCTCCCAAGATCAGGAAAATTGTCGCCAACCCCACGCGACCGAGAACTGTCGAATGAAAAGAGGATTGCGCTTCCAAACGATCCATCATTTTCCTCGCGCCCAAGCCCGCCATCGCAACCAAACCAATACTTCCCAAATACGCGAACCGATCCGCCACGAAGGAAAATTTCATGTAGCCGAAATTCACAAAGCCCAGCGTCGGAGCAAGGGCGACAATGAAGAACATGACGAAGGCCGCAATGCCCGGCGAATTTCTTTTCAAGGAGACCCATAAAATTGCGCCGACGGCCGTCCCACATGCAACAAGAAGCAAGAATCCCGCTCCTATGTTCTCCGAGAGACGCCACTTCGGATAGACCGACGTCAAATTCGCGGGCCAGATCAACATCGAGACGTAAAACCAAATCGCCCGTCCCAAGAGAGAAGCGCGGTCCGGCAAACTCAAGGGCGCGAGGTCGAATCCCTCATGTCGGCTCGCGTAATCGGCGTCGAAGAATCCCATGCCTGCGGCGACCAGCGCCAAGGGAATCAGAGGCGTGTATTTTGCATACCTTTTCTCTCCTCGATGCCAAATCGCAAGCCCAGCGGCGACGGGAAATCCCACGGCCGCCGACTTGCTGAGCATCGCCGCGACGAACGACGCCATCGCCAGCGCGTAGAGATGCCATTGCCGGTTTCTTTCAAAACGGAGATAAGCCAAAAACGCGGCGAGAAAAAAGGCCGACGATTGAAGGTCCTTGCGGCCGATCACCCACGCGACCGATTCGGCGTGAATGGGGTGTAGCGCGAAAAGAGCGGAGATCGTCCACGATCCTTTGACGCCGAGTTGCTTCAGCGCCCCCCAAATCAACAGCGAGTTGATCGCGTGAAGTAGCACATTGACCGCGTGATACCCCGCCGGATTCGCGCCCCAAATCCGCCGCTCAAACCAAAATCCAGAATAGACCAACGGCCAGTAGTGCGCCTCGTTGATATTCAAACTCGGCTCCGTCCAGATTTGCCGCAACCCATGCGCCGATGAAAGAAGAAGATTCTCCGTGATGACGGTGTCGTCCCAAATCCACCCCGCCTTGAACGCGGGGAGATAGGCGATCAAGGTCATGGCGATCATCGCAACTCCCGGAAGGATCGTTTCCTCGCGGCGAGCGGATTTTTCAATTCCGAGGGGATTCATTCTCTTTCACCCGTCCATGTCCCCGGATTCGCGTCTTATCCAATTCCTCTTTGATCCGGAGCGTTTCGTCCCGATTGAATTGCGCTTCGGAAAGTTGGGGATTCAGTTGCAATGCGATTTCAAATTGTTCGATGGCTTCCGCAATTTTGCCTTGGCGTCGGAGAAGAAGTCCCAGATTATTATGCGCGTCGGCGAATTCCGGCTGAAGTTCAACCGCCATCTCCAAATGCCCGACGGCGGTATCGGTTTGATTCTCTCCGGCTAGAATCGTTCCCAAATTGTAATGCGCCACCCAAGACCGAGGATTGCGGGTCAGGTTTTGCCGCCACAACGTCTTGGCGTCGGCGTAATTCGCCGACTGATTCCAAGTCAAAGCCCCCAACATTGCCAGTATCGCGGCGGGCGCGCATTTCCCAAACCTTGTTCCGTTCCGGCCTCGCGATCCCACGCCAACCATGAGTTTCCTCAAGCCCCAACCCGCCATCGCAATCAGACCCACGCTACCCAGATAGGCAAACCGATCGGCCACGTAGGCAAATTTCATATATCCAAATTGAACCAGTCCGAGCGTGGGTGCGATGCCGACGAGAAAGAACGAGAGGAAAGAAAAAATACCGCGCCCGCATTTCCTTCCCTTGCTTCCCGTCATCCATGCGAATCCCCCAAGCGATACCGCGCAAGCCATGGAATACAACATCCTTGTTCCGCGCAATTCGGGCAGGTCCCACTTCGGATAAATCGGTGTGAGTCCCGCGGGCCAGAGAATTTTGAAGACGTAAAACCAGATTGCGCGGCCGGCGATGGAGAAGCGATCTGAAAGACATAAGCGAATGCCATCCAATTCTTCATGAGTTCTCGAATATCCGGCATCCACCGCCGCCAGCCCTATCGCAACGAGCGCGAAGGGAATCAAGGTCGTGAATCGCTTGTTATCTCCTCCCCTTCGTTCCCAAACGATTAATCCCATGGCGACGGGGAATCCAGCCACCGCCGACTTGCTGAACATGGCCGCGACGAACAAAACCAACGCCAACGCGTAGCATCCCCTCCGGCGCGCTTCATCGAAGCGAAGATAGGCCAAAGTCGCCAGCATGAAGAAAAAGGCCGATTGAACATCCTTCCGCTCGATCACCCACGCGACCGATTCGACATGAATCGGGTGAAGCGCGAATAGCGCTGAAATCGTCCATGCCCCATTGACGCCAAGCCGCGCGAGCGTCCTCCAAATCAAAAGCGAGTTCAACGCATGAAGGACAATGTTGGCGGCGTGATATCCCGCCGGATGCGCGCCCCAAATCCGGCGCTCAATCCAAAAGCCCGAATAGACCAGAGGCCAGTAATGCGCCTCATGGAGGTTCAACCAAGGCTCGGTCCAGATTTGCCACAACCCATGACCCGATTGCAGGAGAACATTTTCCGTGATGGCGTCATCGTCCCATATCCATCCGGCGCGGAAAGCGGGAAGATAGGCGAGAAAGATCATGCCCGCCAATGCAAACGCCGGAAAAATCGGCGTCATCGGCAATCGCGGCGGGAATCCTCGCAATCCGCGGGGGGTCTCCTGATAAATAAACGGGTCAATCTCGGTCGGATTCATCTCCCTTGATTCCTCCATGACCGCGGATTCGCATCTTGTTCCTACCGCTCTTGAGCCGAAGCGTTTCCTCCAAGTTTCCTTTTGCCTCGGGAAGTTGGGGATCGAGTTTCAGCGCAATCCTAAAATTTTCGACGGCTTGATCGAATTCTCCCAGTCGGGACAAGGCTCTTCCCAAATTATTGCGCGCCACGGCGTATTCGGGTTGAAGCCGAACGCACTCGCGGTAGGCGACAACGGCGGCTTCCCAATTTTCCTGTCGAGCCAGAACGTCGCCAAGATTGTTGTGGAGGTCCGGCTCGGTCGTATTCAATTCAATCGCGCGGCGATAATGCGCGACGGCCTCGTCCAGTTTTCCCTCGGCGGCCAAGGACGCGGCGACGTTATTTTGAACCACCCATGCGTTCGGGTTTTTAGCCAGATTATCGCCAAAAAGAATCCCCGTATTCCGATACTTGGCCGATTGCGCGAGACTCGCGACACCCAAACCCAAGATGAGCGGCGCGAGAAGGATCGGACTCCAAATGCGCCCGCTCAAGTTCAGTTTGGCCGTCACCCTCGCCGCCATTGCCGAGATTAGAGCGATCCATCCGATCCCGGCCAGATATTGGTAATGATCGGCGGCGAAGGAATACATCATCGTCGTGAAATTGAAAAATCCAAGCGCGGGAAAAAGGGTGATCAAAAAAAACGCGAGCGCGGTCGCCGTTCCCGCGATGCGCCGCCGAAGATGCCACAACGCCGAGAGCACGGCGGCGGTCGCGGCGGGGAATAGCAACGTGAGACGGGAAAATCCGAGTTCCCAACGGGGATAGATCGTCACCAAGGGAGACGGCCAAAGAAGCTTGGCGGTGTAAAACCACGGCGCGCGTCCGGCAATCAGGCATCGCTGAAGAATTGAGAAATTAAACTGTTCTCCAACGGCCCCGAGTTCGCTTCTCTCCCACCACGCCGTGACCGCGCCCCAGACCAAAGCCGCCGCGAAAAATGGCGTGAGCAATTTTATTGTTTTCTTCCATTGGCCGGTGTCTCGACGCCATTCCGTCAGCATGAGGGCGACCGGAAATGTGCACGTCACCGTTTTGCTGAGCATGGCGAGAAAGAACAAAGCCGCCGTGGCGGAATAATCGCGCCACTTCGACGTTCTCTCAAATCGAAGCCAACCCAACAACGCGAGCAAATAAAAGAATCCCGACATCACATCCTTGCGCTCGTTGATCCAAGCCGTGGATTCGGCATGGATCGGATGAATGGCAAAGAGAAACGCGGCCAGCCACGCGCCTGCGACTTCCAATCGCTCCAGCGCGACCCCCAGCAAAATCGCGTTGAGCGCGTGAAAGAGAACGTTGACGACGTGATAACCGAGCGGATGAAATCCCCAAAGCCGATACTCAAACCAAAAGGTCGTGAAGACCAGAGGATAAGGACTTGGCGAGGCGGTCGAGGGATGGGTCCAGATTTTCGTTAATCCATCCGGAGCCGCGATCGTCGGATTTTGCGTCAGATAAAGATCGTCGTCCCAGAGAAAATCGCCGCGCAAGGCCGGCGCGTAAATGAGAAACGTAAACGCGGCAATTCCCAGCGCGCGAACGGCAAACGGAACCCGCGCAAGCTTCGGGAAATCCCTCATTTCCCTTCGTTCCTTTGCCGCTCCGGAGCTTTGCGCGCTCTTTCCAAGTTGTCCCTCGCATTGGGAAAATCGGGTTGGAGTTGCAGAGCTTTCTCAAACTGTTCAACGGCTTCTTCGAATTTCCCCTCACGCGCAAGCGCGATGCCCATGTTGTTGAGCGCTTCCGGATAATCGGGCCGAATTTGAAGCGCGTCGCGGTAATGTCGAATCGCCTGCTCCAACAAGCCGCGCTGAAGCTCAAAATTCCCCATGTTGAAATGGGCGTCGGCCATCCCCGGCTTGATCCGCAAGGCTTGTTGATAATTTTCAATCGCCTCGTCGGTCTTTCCGCTCACGGCCAGCGCGTCGCCCAATTTGATGAAAGCATCCGCGTAATCCGGTTTGATTTTCAACGCGGAGTGAAAATGAGAAATGGCGTCGGGAAGTTTTCTTTCCTCCATCAGCGTCAAGCCGAGCATGTATTCGGGCTCCTCCCAATCGGGACGCAATTTTACCGCCTCGGTCAGCGCCTCGGCCGCCTCGTCGAGTTTGCCCATGCGCCGGAGCGCGCCTCCCAAGTTGAACCATGCCTCGACTTGGTCCGGCTTGAGGCGGACCGTCCGACGATAGGACGTCGCCGCATTCTCGATGTCTCCCGTTCGCTCCAAGGCCAGACCGAGGTTGAAATGCGCGTCGGCATATTGGGCGTTGACTTGAATCGCGCGGCCAAATTGCCCGATAGCTTCCTCAATTTTTCCCTGCTGAAGCAGACTATTGCCGAGGTTTGTATAGGCTTCCGCATAGTGCGGATTCAATCGAACCGCCTCAAGGAAATGTTGCCTTGCCGATTCATAGTCCGGCTCTCCGGCTTCCGCCAACGCCACGCCAAGATTGTTGTGCGCGAGCCAGCTTTTTGGATTTTTCTTGAGGTTATGCGTCCAAAGTGTCCGGGCGTCGTGATAGGTTTCGGCCTGACGGCAAGTCAAGACACCCATTGCCAGTAGAGCGGATCCGGCTCCGCAAATAACAATCTTCGATCCGATCTTCCGGCTTCCGCGCCACAATTTTTCCGCCGTCATGACCGCGCCGCATCCCGCCAATACCGCCCATCCCGCGACGGCCAGATAGGCGTAACGATCCGCCACGTAGGCAACCTTCATGTATCCGTAATCCACGAGACCCAATGTCGGTCCCACGCTCAGAAGAAAAAACAAAGCCAACCCCAATGCTCCACCGACTTTTTTCCCGCTTCCCAGCGTCAAACCCACCAACGCCACAATCACGCCCGACGGAAAGATTATCCCCCATGCTTTCATTCCTTCGGTGTCCCATTTGGGATATGTCGCCATCTGATTCCCCGGCCAAAGACATTTCAAAACGTAAAACCATGCGCCTCGCCCGACGACCTCGATCCTTTCCAAAACCGTCAAGGGGATGGGATCCATTCCCTCGTGGCGGTGCGAATAAATCGCGTCGGCGATTCCCATGACGGCGGCCACAATGAAAAACGGAACGACGGCGAGATAAGTCGCCTTGGTCCCATTTCTTGTAATCCAAACCGTGAGAAGAACCGCCAACGGAAATCCCACGGCGGAGGATTTGCTGAGCAACGCGCATAAGAACAGAACCAGAGACAGCGGATACCATCTCCAATGATTCCACCGTTCAAATTTCAAAAACGTCAGGAACGCCAGAAGATAGAATAACGCAGATTGCAGGTCCTTGCGCTCAATCGCCCACGCCACCGACTCGGCATGAACCGGATGAAGCGCGAAGATCGCCGTCGCCAGCCAAGCCCCCCTGATTCTTAGTTCCGTCAAAATTTTCCAAACCAAGAGCGAATTCAAAAGATGCAAGGCCACGTTGACCGCGTGGTATCCCATCGGGCGCGCGCCCCAGAAATGCCGCTCCACCCAGAATCCGGTATAGACCAAGGGCCAATAATGCGCCTCGTTCACGTTGAGCCAAGGCTTGGTCCAGATTTGACGCAAGCCCTCCGCCGAGCGCAGGAAGGGATTATCGGTAATCGAGAAATCGTCCCAGACCCATCCGGCGCGCAACGCGGGGATATAGGCGACAAAAGTCAAGGCGACCAATGCCATGGCTTGAACCGTCGCCGACGGCGTGAAGGGAAGAATGGATTGTGAGCGAAGAGACCGATCCACGACGGGGATCATCCTACCTCGATCCTCGAAGAAACTAAACCGCCAAGCCGCCAAGAACGCCAAGAAGGATCAGGGGGACGTGGAGGATGGGGGATTTTTGCCCTTTTCCGTGGAAGGCTGTGGGGTGGGAGCGGGCGGAGACTGCAGGCGACGCTGAGCCTTTTCTAGGTTTTTTCGGGCATCTTCGTAGCCGGGATCGATTTGGAGCGCCTTGGCAAAGTTTTCGGCGGCTTCTTTCCACTTCTTTTGCTGGCCGAAGATCACGCCGATGTTGTTGTAGGCTTCGGCATAGTCCGCCTTGAACTTGATTGCCTGATTCAAATGCTCCAGCGCCTCATCGGTTTTTCCTTGTCCGGCCAGAACCACCGCCAGATTGTTGTGAACCTCGGCGTAATTGGGTTTGAGGCGCAACGCTTCGACGTAATGGCCGACCGCCGCGTCGGTCTCCCCTTTTCCGGCCAAGGCGTGTCCGGCGGCGAACTCGCTCTCGGCGGAATCGAACCGCGCCTTCAAATCGGGAGTAATGTATTGATCGGCTTTGCCCCGCGGTCCGCTCTTCTCCCAAAGCGCGGCCAGATGAAGATACGCCTCCAAGAAATTGGAACGATTTTGCAGAGCCTTCTCGAATTCTTGAATCGCTTCCGAGGTGGCTTCCTTGTGTTCTTCCGCCAATCCCAAGTTGTAATGCGCCTCGGCCCACTTCGGTTGAAGCCGGACCGCTTCCTTCAATTGCGCGACGGCCTCGTCAAGGCGCTCCAGCTTGAGCAGGCAATTCCCAAGATTGTTGTGCGTTTGAGCGCGGTTGGATTTGAGTTGAAGCGAGCGGGTATAGTGACTGATGGCCTCGTTGATTTTTCCTTGTTCGGATTGAACCACGCCCAGATTATATTCGGCCATCCAAGCCTCGGGATTCTTCGAGACGTTGTGAAGGAACAACGTTTCGGTGTCGTGGTAATGTCCGGCCTGATCCCACGTCATCGCGCCGAGCGCGAGAGCCGTCGCGCAAATTCCCGTTCGGCTCCAAATGCTTTCCTCCATATTCAGCCGCCGAACGACCCGCGTCGCAAGGCCCGCGAAGAGGGCGATCAAACCCATTCCCGCCAGATATTGGAAACGATCGGCGACGAAGGAAAAATCCATCGCGCCGAAATCGAGAAATCCCAACACCGGAAGGAGCGTCACGGCAAAATAGAGGACGGAAAATGAGGCCAACGTCCGCAAACGACGCCGAAATCCCAAACGACAGACCAAAACCAAACCGACGCCGAATAAGAAAATCAGAAATAACGCGGGATCTCCTCCCACGCTCCAACGCGGATAAATGGCCATGAGATTGGAGGGCCAAATCAATTTGTGCGCGTAGAACCAAAGACCCCGTCCGGCGATCAAAATCCGCTCGAACCATGACAAACCGGTGGCCTCCATCTCCTCGCGCCCCTTCAGATAAATCAAATCCGCGATCGAGATCACGGCGGCAAGGAAAAGAAAAGGCGTGAGCCAAAACCCATCTCGTCGCGCCATCTCCGGCGGCCGGCTCATCCAAACCCACAGCCCCAGCGCGACCGGCAACGTCACGACGATGGATTTGCTAAGCATCGCGCAGACAAAGAGAACCAGCGCGAAACGATAAGCGTTCCAATCTTTTTTCCGCTCCCAGCGTAGAAAGGCCAACGCGGTCAACAGATAGAACATTCCTGACATCACGTCTTTGCGCTCGATGATCCATCCGGCGGATTCAACATGTATCGGGTGAAGCGCGAAAACCAACGCGGCCAGTCCCGCTCCGGGCGCGCCGAGCCGAGCGAGCAAAATCCAAAATAACGTCGCATTGAAGAGATGAAACAGCAAATTGACCAGATGAAGGCTGGCCGGATGGAGACCCCAGATTTGCGCTTCCAGCCAAAAGGTGGAATAGACCAGCGGCCAGTAATGTCCCTCGTGGTGATTGGCCGAAGGATTCAACCATATGTCCCACAATCCTCCGGCGGCATTGATCTGCGGATTATTGGGGAGCGAGGCGTCGTCCCAAACGTAGTCTCCGAAGATTGCCGGAATATAGGCGATTAAGACGACAATCCCGATCAGAAGCATCCAGTTCAAAATGTACAGATCAAAAAAATTGTGGGTTCGATCTCCAGAGCCGCCGCTGGGAGGTGCCTCCAAGCCGGCGACGACACGGCTTGGGACCTGACCTTCACCCGTTTCCCTCCTGCGCTGGCGTTTTCTTTTCGACATGGCTCAGCGGCTCTTCCCGGCTTTCTTCTTTTCTTCTTGCGCCTTCTCCAAATTCGCTTTCGCGTCGGTGAGATTGGGATTGTGTCGCAACGCCATCGAAAACGCGATAATCGCTTCATCCAGTTTTCCCCGTTGGGCGTAGATGGTTCCGAGATTGTTGTAGGCTTGAGAGGATGCGGGATCGGTCCGGATCGCCTGATTCAATTGAACGACGGCTTCGTCGGTTTGTCCCATTCGGGCGAGGCACAATCCCAAATTCGCTCTGGCTTCGGCAAATTTCGGCTCCACGCGGAGCGCCTCCTCAAACTGAGCGGCCGCCTCGTCCAAGCGGTCCCTCAGCAGAAGTTCGTATCCAAGATTGTTTCGCGCATTGGTGAATTTGGGATTCAGCCGAACCGCCTCGGAGAATTGCGCGATGGCGCGTTCCGCCTCTCCCCTCTGCGAAATAGCCAATCCATAATAATTGCGCGCCTCCCAACTTCCGGGATTTCTTTGAACGTTGTGACTCCACAGACTTTCCGAATCGTGATAGGTTGCCGATTGTCTCCACGTCATCAAGCCCAACGCGACCAAGAGCGAAGTCATTGCCGCTTGACCGATGCCTCGCGCCGCTCCATTCAATCGGCCTCCTAGCGTCATGGCTCCCGCCGCGAGCAACGCGATCAACCCCATGCTCGGAAGATATTGAAAACGATCCGCGACGAATGAAAGCCGCATGAAACCGTGATCCACCAATCCCAAGACCGGCGCGAGAGTGAGCGCAAAAAAGAAGATGCTCGCAAGCGTTGCTTTTTTCCAGCGCCGTTTCCCAAACCAAAGTGCGACGAAACCTAGCATTGCTCCGATCATCAGAACGTAAAAGAATATCGATTGAGACTGAATCCGCCATCGCGGATAAATCGCCATCAAGTCCATCGGCCAGAGTAATTTGAAAATGTAGAACCAAGTCGCGCGTCCGGCAGTGAGGGCTCTCGCAGAAATGGAAAGGCCAAAATCTTCATGGATTTCCCTGTGCCTCGCCCAATTAAGATCAGCCCGGGTCAACATGGCGGCAATGAAGACGAACGGAATGAGAAACGCGGCGTCGTGAAATTTTAGCCGCTCGTTCTTCCACCACAATCCGATTGCCAACGCGAAGGGAAGCGTCACCGCGGCCGTCTTGCTCAAAACCGCGCAGAGAAAAAAGAGGAGAGCGTAACCATAAGCAATCCATCCGCTCTTGATCCGGTTTTCCGAGAAAATAAGATAGGATCGAACCGCCAAGAGAAAGAAAAACGCGCAAAGAAGGTCCTTGCGCTCGATGACCCATGCCACCGATTCGACGTGAACCGGATGCAGGGCGAAAATCGCCGCCGCCAGCCACGCCCCTTTGACTCGCAAGCGGCAAAGCAAGAATCCCAAGGCGACCGAATTTATGGCATGAAGAGCAACGTTGACCAGATGATTGTAAAGGGGATGCAATCCCCACAGATGGTTCTCCAGCCAAAAACTGGAATATACCATCGGCCAATAATGCGCCTCCTCGCGCAGGCTGGACGGGTGGAACCAGATGTCGAAAATACCGTGCGGCAATCTCACCGCCGGGTTTTCCGTCACCGCCGTATCGTCCCACACGTATCCCGCGCGCAGGGCGGGAAGATATGCGGCCAACACGGAGATAAAAATCAGAATCGTCGCCGCAGACGCATGCGTCGGCACAACGCGGAAAGATTTTTCCGGCGGATTCATCGCGGATCAGATTATTAGAGCGAGTCGCATTTCGCCAGAATCAACTCGATCAACCGGCGTTGCGCCTTGCTGATCGGCAACCGCCCGATCTCGGAAACTTTGACCCACCGATGAGCGACGTGGTTTTGCATCCGCACCGCGCCGTCGGCAACACGCTCGACTTGGTAGAGCGTCGTCTTGATCTTGTGGCGCGTGAAAGTGGATTCCGATTTTCCCACAAGTGAGAATGCACCCCCTCGCAGACGCGCCGTTTCAAACAGGACGTGTTTGGGAGTCAAGGTTTCGGTTTCAACTTGCCGGGAATCCATTCGCGGCAATTCCCACATTCCCGCAAACGGACCATCTTCTCCCCGCAGAAGGAGCAATAGCCGATCCCGCTTCTTCACCCCGACGGCCACTTCGCGCACCGACACGACCGACGGCGAGGGGCGCGACTTTGGAAAATCCTCCGCCCTGCCAAGTTTGAAGGCCCTACAGCCGGACTGAACCGGACAAATCAAACAGCGCGGGTTGCGAGGAAGGCAGACCGTCGCTCCCAATTCCATCATCGCCTGATTCCAGTCGCCCGGGCGCGCGGGATCGAGAAGCGCGTCCGCCCATCGCGCAATTCTGCCCGTCTCTCCTGAACTGGAAACGGTGAAAAGCCGCGCCAGTACCCGCCGGACGTTTCCATCCACCGCCGCCAACGGAAGACCGCGCGCGATGGAACCGACCGCCGCCGTCGTGTATTCGCCGAAGCCGGGCAATTGCCGCAATGCTTCCGCGTTCGCCGGAAGATTTCCCTGATAGTCCCTCACGAGGGTCTCGGCGGTTCGTTTGAGCAATCGCGCTCTGCGGTAATAGCCCAAACCGGACCATTGGGCGAGCACGTCGGACTCGGCGGCTCGCGCGAGCGAGCGGAAATCCTTGAACCGTCGGACGAATTTCTCGAAGTAGGGGATGACCGCCGCGACTTGAGTTTGTTGAAGCATGAATTCCGAGACGACCGTGCGATAGGGGCTCGGATGCTCCCGCCACGGCATTGTTCGCCGCTCGCGATCATACCATTCGAGGAGCGAAGTCCGCATTCGACCCAGTTGATCGGCGGGAAGCGACGGAAGCTTAATTGGCGGATTTTTCATGCCGGTCCGCATCCTAACGCACTCCTCGCTCATTTTTGATTCAAAACATTCGACACCCTATTTTCGCTTTGAGAAGCTTTATCCTGCCATGAATCGCCATCTGTCCCAAGAATCGAGTCCGCAATCGCCAATCGCCTCCCTTCTCCAAGGTCTTCAGGTCTTTTCCCATCTCACCGCCGAGGATTTCCGAGAAATGGGAAAATTCACCGAGCAAACCAACATCCACGGTCTTCCGCTTCACCCAATCGCCAAACCGGTCCGAGGGGAGGGCATCCGGGAATCCGCCGGAACCTTGGAGGAAGTTTCAACTCCCGCTGGCCGGAAATTATCCGATCATCTGCGGGAACTCCTCGCCTCCGAACCATTGCTGGAAGTTCGCGGATTGGCCGGAGCCGGATGCCGCATTCCTTTTCGCGTCGTCGCGCTGGCGCCGCAAAGTCGCGCCGAGTTGGCGCAGGCTCTTGATTTAATTTTTTGGCCGCCGAAGAATTTCACGGGATTGGGCGACGCCGAATTAACCATTCTTCAAATTCCCTCAAGCGAGGATCAAATTCTGCTGAGCCTGCCCGCTCTCGGACTTGCGCTGATTCTCGGCTCGGACGATTTGCGTCCCGGACTTTTGATCGCGCTCGAATCGGCGCATCGCTTCTGGAATAAGAAATCTCAAACGTCAGAATTGAAATCCAAGGAGGAAGAAATCCGCCTTCTCCCGGGCGGAAGTTTTCTCTTGCAAGATTCTGAAGGCAAAACAGCCTTGGTGTTTTCCGGCGAATCGGTGCCGGACCAATGGGAAAAAACGCTGGTTGAAAAAATTCCCGAACTCGCTCGTTGCAATCCTTCCGAGATCGTGCTCGCCGGAGCCGAACCTTGGATCGCGCAAGGGGGAGGCTGGGTCAGTCCCTTTTGGCGCAACCCGTTTTTTCCGGCGAGTTTGTTATCTTCGGCTCCCCGCTGGAGCGAGGCCGCCCTTCACCCGGACTCGATTCCATTTGGCGTTCCGGTGAATGCTCAAGGCGAAATCAAGCTGACGGACGCCGACGAAAACGCCTTCGCCGTCATCCCGCGATCCGCGATTCCGACTCCCTTCGTATCGTCAGGCCATCCCGCCAAGATCAGCCGCCTTCTCACCCATCGCCACTCCAAAAACGAGGCTATGGAACTTTGGGCGAAGGGATTTCCACCTCCCGAAATAGTATAGAAATGGTTCTATTCGATTTTCCGGTCAATGTGCCCTAGGTCGCGTCCCGGCGCGATTCGGTCGCGGACCCGTTGCTTTAGTTCCTTGATTTCGGGAAATCCACCTTCCCCTTTGCGCGACCAAATCGTTTGGCCGTCGAGGCGGATTTCAAACACTCCCGCCTCCGGGCTTGGAATGAGCGAAATCTCCTTCAAATCCCGCTCGAAGGTTGAAAGCAACTCCTGCGCCATCCATCCGGCGCGGAGAAGCCATTTGCATTGGGGGCAGTATTCGATCTCGATACGGGGGATTGTGGACATGGCGATTGGCTCAGGGTAGCAGTCGAACGCGAAATTTGGATTCTTCAATCACGATAATTGATCCCTCGATCAAGTCCTGCTCGGCATAGGGGCAAAACCGCTTTCAGACGATTCAGCACGTGGGGCATACGCGTATCATGCAACCGAAAAACAACCACGCCGACCTTGCTCCCGCGGGCGCACGTCGCGATCTCTCCGAAGTCCAGATCAAAAGTCAGAATGATTCTACTTTCAGTCAATGCCTTTGCAAAAATCTCCCGGTCGGGCAATTTCCCCAACTCCTCATCGCTCAAATGTATCGCATCATGCCCTTGAGAGCGCAACCACTCCACAATCCTCCAAGAAACGCCCATGTCCGCCAAACAGCGCAAAAAGCATTTCCCTCAACCGACGTGAACCTGTTCCTGAGTCAGCCACGCCGCGTATTCCAAAGCCTGTTGGATATCTTCGCGTTCAAGGTAAGGGTAATCGGCCAGAATTTCCTCGACCGAGGCTCCATGAGCAATCTGATTGACGATGACCGAAACAGTGACGCGCATCCCCCGGATACACGCCCTTCCCCCCATGATTTGAGGATCAAATGTGATCCGATCAAACATACTTTGCCACCTTCATCCTTCGAGTCGCCGCTAAATGTCTCGGGAACGGCTTTCCCCTCGCCCCATTCATAACCAACAAGGGGACTGAAGCGCAATGGCAATCACTTCAGTTTGGAGATACGGGAAGTTGAAGCCGAGATTGCCCTAGGGTAAGAATGGAGCGGACGAGATGTGTAATCCGTATCAGGCTTGGCCCAATCCCCAAATGGAACAGACCCAAACCACGGGAAGGGGAAGCACGGCACATGATCTCTTAAGGATAAAGGTAAGTTCAATTAACCAATCCTCCTCGTTCGTTTCTGATATCAGCGTGCAGGCTAATGCCATCTTAAAGGTCTTGATTTTCTTCCACGGAATGTCCTCGAATCCGCCATACGTTTGAAAGCCATTATACGCCTTCAGCTCAAAAGGTACGCCAAGCTTAACAGAACCACGATAATTTGGATTTCCCGGGGGTACGACTTGTCTTCGCAATTCCTTTCCCTCAAAATTATAAACCAATTCCACGTTTTGGATTTTCATTTTCTCCCATTTTCGATCTGTTTGTTGGATCACAATGCCGGGCCTAAAATATTCCCCATCATATGATTGAGACCAAAATACAAAGGGGATATGCGTATCCTTTAGCCTGCGTCCCAGCGGCCCGACAACTTGATTCCTTCCGTTGTTTTGGGTCCCCCTTCAATCTGATACCATTTGGATTGTCCCACAAAAAGGCAACCGCAAAGGCAAATCGCGAGCGGGAAGCTGAAACCCGCAAGAACTACCCTTAAAACTTTGCTTACGAATTCCCTCGACATAAATCACCGATGAGTCACGACTCGTCCATCACGCCAAAACAACTTCCAGCGGAAGTTTCTGGAGAGAACTCACCTTCGTCACAGAAAATCCCAAAATGTTTCCTTTGAGGTCAACCTTCTCCATGACCTGATCGTTATCCGTTTCACGAAAAAAGCCTTCCCGCTGGTCAAAGATGACCTCGAGATAATCACCCTCTGGATCAAACCACAATTTTACGGATTTCCTGTCCATAGAATTTCTCCCCTCTCGAGTCTATCGGTTAGGTAGGCGGTAAGCAGAAAGTGATCCTCCTCGGTCTGCTTGACCACCGCGCGCAGATACTTGCTTCCAACCGATGTTTCTCTCCCAAGCCGATAGTAAAGTCGCGCATCGGGATCGCTCATGGACTGAACAATAAACTCAGGTTCGGCCAAGGCTCGTTCAATTACTCCGGCCAAACCGGTCATCTCCGGATGTTCCGCGAGGTGCGCCATGCGTTCATCCGTCAGACGGACTCCAACTTCTTTATAATCCAAAACTCACTTCACGGCAAATTTGACTCACGGGTCCAATTCTCCGATCAGCAACGGAATCCTAACTTTGGCTCTCCACGAACGCGTTCTCCTTGCGCAGGAATTGCATGACGGCCAGTTTGGCCGCCGCCAGCGCGACGCCGACCGCCGCCTTGGGATCGCGGACTTCGAGTTGCGTAAACTCCTTGCCGGAAAATTCGGTGTAATTGACCCGCGTCTCGGTCCGCGCCCCGGCGGATCGCTTTTGGCGCGTGAAAAACCCAAGCTCGCCGATCACCGTCGGCGCGACCAGCCGATTCAGAACCCGCTCGACTCCGCCGCCGTCCTTTTTGGTGATCGCCACCGCGCCGTCATGAATGAAGAAGAAGGATTCCGAAGGCTCGTTCTCGCGGAAGAGATATTTCTCTGCGCTCACGGAACGGTCGGTGAAAAACTGCGAGCGGGACGCTTGAGGAAGCTCGGCCTTCACCCGCTCCAGCGACCTCCGATGCTCCGCCTCCATCTCCGCCCCAATCGGTCCCGGACGGGAACGCCTTTTCTCGTCGGCGTTCCGAACGCGCTCGCCGAAGATGCAGACGAGATTGCGGAGAAGCGCCAGCGCCGCGCCCGGATCGTTGATCCGATCGAAAAACTTCACGGGATTGCCGGGAATAGCGAAGAGGGTTGTTCTCTCCAAGGCGGTCGCCGAGGCGGTGCGCGATTCGGTGTCGGTCAGAAGGCCGATCTCGCCGAAGAATTCGCCCGATCCCTGCGTGGAGAGCACGATTTTTCCGTTCGGCGTGTCGCGGTGGATTTCAACCTTGCCGCCGGCGATGGCGTAAATGCCGAACGCGGCGTCCCCTTGCTTGAAAATCCGCGCCCCGGCGTCGAATTCCATGAATCCTCCCGAATTGCGGAGCAACCCGATCTGATCCCGACTCAAGCCCTCAAAAATGTCCATGCGATTTCGACTCCCCGAATAGAATCTCGAATCCCTTGATTGCGCGCCTATGATCCGCGATAGCGTCGAGATTGTCAATTTTGCCATTCATGGAAAATTGTCCATAATCTTATGGTTTTTCCCCCTCGATTCCGATAGAGTGTGAAGGGACTAGATGCGGTCTGATAAATGAAATTCGTGGGACAGGCACCCGGACAAGCCCCCGCGAGCCAGTCCCCGATTTTTCGTTGGACGACATTTGTCAGATCGGGACTAGGCCTTTTTTGAGACCCAGAGAGACGGCATATCGGATCCAACGATGCTCATCCCGCTGAAATATAACGTGCGCTACCTCGTCACCCGGCGCTCCAGCACCCTGATGACGGCCCTGACCTTCGGCTTGGTTGTTGCGGTGTTCATCATCGTCATGTCGCTGGCGCAGGGGTTGGAAAAGGCGTTCGTTTCCACGGGCGATCCGTTGACGTTGCTGATCTTGCGTCCGGGGGTTCAATCCGAGGGACAAAGCTCGATTCAGATCGAACGGTATCAGACCTTGCGGAGTTATCAAGGCATCGCCAAGGACGACAAAGGAGAGCCGCTCATCGCGCCGGAGGTGATCGTTTTGGTGAACAAACCGAAAGCGCCTGATGGCAAACCCTCCAATCTCCAAATCCGCGGGATTCATCAACAGGCGCTCAAGATGAGGCCGCAGGTGAAGATCGTCGAAGGGAAAATGTTTCAGCCCGGCTTGCGCCAAGTGGTCGTTTCCCGTTCGGTTTCCAAACGGTTCCAAAACATGAACGTCGGCGACAAACAATATCTTGGGCGCGGGCAATGGGAGATCGTCGGCATATTCGACGCGCAAGGAACGGCCTACGATTCCGAGATGTGGTGCGATTATCAGGAATTGATGCAGGAATTCGACCGCAACGCCTACAACACGGTGGTCATTCGCGCCATGGACAAGCCCGCCGCCGAGGCCATCGCCAAACTCGTGGATGACGACCCGAAAGTCAAACTGACCGCCAAAACCGAATTGGAGTATTACGAGGAGCAAACGCGCTCCTCCAAGCCCCTCAAGGCGTTCGGGATGTTCCTCGCGGTGATGATGTCCATCGGCGCGTGCTTCGCGGGAATGAACACCATGTATGCGACCGTTGCCAATCGCGTGCGTGAAATCGGAACGCTCCGCGTTCTGGGTTTCACCCCCGCCTCAATTCTCGTCAGCTTCTTGATTGAGTCGGTCGTTTTGGCGGCGTTCGGCGGGGCGCTCGGGTGTCTGCTTTCGCTTCCCATGCACAACGTTTCGACCGGAACGACGAATTTTCAATCGTTCAGCGAAGTGATCTTCTTCTTCCGCATTACCCCGCGCCTGATGGGGAACGGAATCATTTTCGCCGTCCTGATGGGGGCCATTGGGGGACTTTTGCCGGCATTTTCGGCGGCGCGGCAACCAATCCTTAAGGCGTTGAGGCAGGTCTAACAATAGATGCCCACGGGAACTCTCGACCACGATCTGACCAAGCTGAAGATTGACAAGGCCAAGAAGCGGCCCGCGCGCCGTGGCTTTGTTCAAGTTCTTTTTTCGTTGCTGGTTCTGGGGGGATTGGGAGCCGGGGGATTTTTCGCTTATACCAAGGTCAACGCCGGGATTCCGGTCAAGGTGGCGCGGGCGGAGCGCGAAACCCAAGCCTCGGAAGGCTCGGCAATTCTCACCGCGACGGGCTACGTGATTCCGCGCAATCGGATCGAGCTTAGCTCGAAAATCGTCGGACGGGTCAAAGATATTCGGATCGAGGAAGGGGACGTGGTCAAGCAAGGGGACATCCTTCTACAGATCGAGGATGACGAATACGCCGCGCAGGTCAAAGTGGCCGAGGCGCGCGTCGCCTCGCTCAAAGCGCATTTGTCCCAGTTGAAGGCCGGCTCTCGCCCGCAGGAGATCGAGGCGGCCAAAGCCGCCGTCGCTTCGGCGGAAGCCACGCTCAAAATGACCAAGGCCGATTGGGATCGTCTGGAACCGCTGGCCAAGGAAAACGTAATCTCCAAACAGCAACTCGATCAGGCGCGCCAAGCTTACAGCGTGGCGCAGGCGCAAGTGGATTCGGCCAAAAAGAACGCCGAATTGGTCGTCATCGGTCCCCGCAAGGAAGAGATAGACGCGGCCGAGGCGCAACTGCGCGAAGCGGAGGCCAATCTCAGCTACGCCAAGACGCAGTTGGAGTTCACCGTGATTCGCGCTCCGGTGACGGGAACGATCTTGGAGAAATTGGCCAAAAAAGGGGAACTGGTGACCAACATGAACTTCGGCGGAACGCGCGGCGCGAAAAGCTCCGTCGTTTCCATGGCCGATTTGAACGACCTTCAGGTTGAATTGGATTTGAATGAAAACGACTTGCCCAAGGTCAAGCTCAAACAGAAGTGCGAAATCCGGCTCGACAGTCATCCCAATTCGACATTCAAGGGAGAAGTGGACGAGATCGCGTCGCAGGCCGACCGTCAGAAGGCGACGGTGCAGGTCAAAGTTCGCATGATCAAACCGGAGGAATTTGTGCGTCCCGAAGTGAACGCTCGCGTCACGTTCCTTGAAGAAAAACCAGTGGAAAAGAAGGAAGGAACGCAGGAAGCGCGAGTTTGGATTCCGCGTTCGGCGCTGGTTTCCGGCCCCGGCGGATCGAAGGTGTTCATCGTCTCGGACAAAACGGCGGTGGCGCGCGAAGTCAAGATCGGCGAAGAAGCGGCCCAAAGAATTGAGATCAAGGACGGTTTGGTGGGAACGGAATTGCTGATCATCGAACCGCTGGATAAGATCGCCGACGGTGCGAAGGTGATTGTGACGTCGTAGGCGTTCAACCTCCTCCGAATAGATCAAGAGCAAGATTAAGAGCAAGAGCAAGAAATAAGGAAAAGAGGTATGGGAAAGCACAAGGAAGGAATCGTTGTTAAGGCTCGCAACTTGAGGAAGACCTTCACGCACGGCGGGTTCTTGGTCGTCGCGCTGGATAACGTCAGTCTCGACATTCACTCGGGGGAATTTGTTTCGCTGATGGGACCGTCCGGTTCCGGCAAATCCACCCTGCTCCACATCATCGCCGGCATTGACCGCGCCACCGACGGGGAATGTCAGGTTCTGGACTCCGACCTCACCCGATTATCGGAGAACGAACTTTCGCGTTGGCGCAACGAGCACATCGGCTTCGTCTTTCAGACCTTCAATCTGATTCCCGTTCTGACGGCATACGAAAACGTCGAGATGCCGCTATTGCTGACTTCGCTCAGCCGCGCCGAACGCGCCGAACACGTTGAGACCGCGCTGAAGATCGTGGGGTTGGGGGACCGCATGACGCATTATCCCCGCCAACTTTCCGGCGGTCAGGAGCAACGGGTGGCCATCGCGCGCGCGCTTGTCGCCGACCCCGATCTCATTCTGGCCGACGAGCCGACCGGAGATCTCGACGCCCATTCGGCCGAGGAAATTTTGACGATTCTCAGAAAGCTCAATCAGGATTTTCACAAGACAATCATCATGGTCACGCACGATCCCAAGGCCTCGCATTACGGGACCGTCACGCGGCATCTGGACAAGGGGGAACTTCTTCCTCTCGAGGCCGAGAATGCCCCCGTCGGTTCGGCGAGTCATTAGCTCTCGCTGGCATTCCCAAAGGCCCGCCTGACACGTCACCAACTTCTTGCTCTTGCTCTCAAAAAAAGCGCACGCTAGGCGGAAGCATGAAGAAGGCGACCTTACCCGCCCTGATTCTCACCGGACCCACCGGCGTCGGCAAAACGGAACTGGCGGTCCGTCTGGCTCATCGCCGTCCCTTTGAACTCATCTCCACCGATTCCATGCAGGTTTATCGCGGCATGGAAATCGGCACGGCGCAACCGACGGCGAAGGAACTGGGGGGAGCGCGATTGCACGGATGCGGTATTCTCGATCCCAAGGAGACATTCAACGCCAAGATTTTTTTGGAATTTTGCGACCGAACCCGCGAGCAAATCGCCCGGCGCGGAAACTTTCCCCTCTTCGTCGGCGGAACGGGCATGTATCTGCGAGCCTTGCGATGGGGGTTGTTTGAGGAAGAACCCGAATCTGCTTCTTCAGATCGGGAAACCAAGAAGCAAGCGCGTTCGCGCCTCCTGAGCGAGGTGGAAGAACTCGGCTCGGAGGCTTTGCACGGGCGGCTCCGGCGCGTGGATCCGGAACTCGCCAAGCGAATCAGTCCGCAAGACGCCGTGAGAATCACTCGCGCTTTGGAAGTAGCGGAAACGACCGGCCGCCCGATGAGCGCCCTGCAACAACAATGGTCGGCGGCCAGTCCTCGATTCCCTCATCTATTGGTCGTGTTGAATTGTGCGCGTCCTGCATTGATCGAACGAATCGAGCGGCGCGTGGATGAGATGATCGAGGCGGGATGGATCGGGGAAGTCCGGCGTCTCTTGCACTCCGGGTATTCGCCGGATTTGCATTGTTTCAAAGCGGTTGGCTACCGCGAAATTTTTGCCCATTTGAGCGGCGAATTGACCTTGGAACAGACCCGAAGCCAAATCAAAGCCCGCACGCGTCAATTCGCCAAACGGCAGATGACGTGGTTCCGCAAGGAGCGCGACGCCCATTGGATCGAATTCAATGGCCGCGACGCTGGGCAAGCCCTAGAGGAAATTGAGAATTTGCTTGCATCAACCTCCCCCGATTCCTAGAGTAAACCCCGACAAGAAAAATATCGGTTCGGTGGTGGTGGAAACCCGAGTCTTGGATGCGGGGTGCTTGTGTGGTCAAAACGACGATGAACTTACAAGATAGTTTTCTCAATCAGATGCGAAAGGAAAATTCCGACATCCAACTGATTCTGATGGATGGGAGCATCCTCATCGGAACCGTGAGGGGTTTCGACAATTTCACCGTCATTCTCTCCAATCAAAGTGGTCAGCATTTGGTTTACAAACACGCCATCGCGCAGATTATCCATCCCCGGATCGCGCAACGACGCGACGATTCCAATGCTTCCGACTCGAATGCGCCCGGATGCGCGGGATCCCGCGAGATGGATCAAACCCGCGAACATCGGGACGGATTCAACAAACTCGACCTTTCCGGCGTCGCCACGCCCGGACAAGTTCCTTGACCATCGCCTAGCTCCGATTAATTTTTCCCTTTTCCCCCTTGAAACAATTGGATTTGCCGTTATCATGGTGTCCAAAGTGAATTTGCCTCCGCGTTCGGTTTAGTTGATGCCGAAGCGGACGCAAGGACGAATTCCTTTTCACGACGAGGAAGGCTCAGGATGGGAAGTGTTGTTAAGAAACGGCGGAAGAAAATCCGGAAACACAAGTATAAGAAGTTGCGCAAGCGCATGAGACATCAGCGTCAGTAGGACGCACTGCGCTGTTATTCTTAATCCGATAAGGCGGATCGGACGTTTGCAATCCCGCCTTGCCGGGCGCGGGGGTGGGCGTTGGCACATTCTGAAACCGGGGATCCGCCGGGGTGATGGGGATGCGAAGCATGGCGGAATATGACAATGTGGTAGGGATAGACTTGGGGACGACCTATTCGGCCCTCGCCCACGTGGACCAGACCGGAAGCCCCCAGATCATCCCGAACATGGAGAATGACCGGGTGACGCCGTCGGTGGTGAACATTCAACACGACCGGGTCATCGTGGGGCGAATCGCCAAGGAAATCGCCCTAATGTCTCCCGAGAACACGATTCAATTCGTCAAAACGCACATCGGACGACGACGAAAAAAATTGGCGCTCGGCGGCGAGGAATGGACGGCCGAGGAGATCTCCGCCATGATCCTGCGCAAGGTCGTGCAGGATGCCGAGGCGTCTTTGGGAGGCGGGCGAAAGATCGTCAACGCCGTCATCACCGTTCCGGCCTTCTTTACCGAACAGCAACGCAAATCCACCGAGGACGCGGGACGAATCGCAGGTCTGAACGTCCTCAGCATCATCAACGAGCCGACCGCCGCCGCGCTGGCCTACGGCTTTCATCAGCTGGGCCGCGACCAGACGATTCTGGTTTATGATCTGGGCGGCGGAACCTTTGACGTGACGATCATGCGGATCGAGGGACATGTCGTCCGGATGATCGCCACCGACGGCGACGTTCAATTGGGGGGCAAGGATTGGGACCAGCGGATCATTGACTACGCGGCGGAGGATTTTCTCGCGCGTCACGGCATGGACCCGCGCGAATCTCCCGAAACCTATCAGGAACTTCTCACCCACGCGGAGCAAGCCAAAATCCGCCTTTCTAAGCTTGAGGAAACCCGGTTGGTGGTTAATTGCGGCGGAATGCGCGACACGATCGAATTGACGCGGGAAAAATTCGACGAACTGACCGCCGATCTCCTCGCTCAAACCGAAACGACCCTCCGCTTGACGGTTGAGGAAGCGGGGATGAATTTCAAGGACATCAACGAATGTCTCCTTGTCGGCGGCTCGACGCGAATGAAGAGCGTGCACGAAATGTTTGAGCGGTTGACGGGCAAGCCTCCGCGCCAAGTGTTGAATCCCGACGAGTGCGTCGCGCAGGGAGCCGCGATTCACGCCGTCATGACGCAACTGGATCGGATCGAACGCGGGGAGAGCTTCGTCACGCCCAACATTCCCCCCGATTCTCTGGAGCGCTTCCGTCTGATGGAAGAGCGGCTCATCAACGCGCACACGCTTGGAATCAAGGCTCTGCATCCGGACGGCCGGACGGTTGTCGCTCCGGTCATTCCCAAACTCTCCAGCGTTCCCTGCCGGGAATTGCGCCAGTTTCAAACCGCCCGCGTGGGTCAGCAGGTCGTTCGAATCGCCGTCATGGAGGGGGAAAGCGATAATCCGTCGGCGTGCACGGAAATCGGCACTTGCTTCGTTCGCGGATTGCCGGATGATTTGGCGCAAGGCACGCCGATCGAAGTTTTGTTTGAATACACCCGCGACAGTCGGCTGAACGTCTCCGCCTCGCTCCCGACCATCCAGCAATCGGCCCAGACCGACATTCAGCGGACCGCAGGCATGACGCCCGACGAGATCGAGCAAGCCAAACAACGGATCGCCCGTCTGCGGATTGAATAATGGCCACCGACAATCTCATCCTAGAAATCAGCCCGGCCCTCCTTGAGGCGATGGACATTCCCGGCGAGGGAGGAAAAGTTGACTATTTCCGTCTGCTCGGACTGCAAGGCGAAAACTTCGCGGCATCCGACGTGGATCGCGCGGTGATGACCCGTTCCAAGGCGTTGCGACCTTGGCAAAATTCCCCCCAACACGGCGATGAAACGATCAAGTTGCTTCCGATGCTTCATCGGATCGCGGCCATTCTAAAGGACCCGCAACGCCGCGAGGCTTATAGCCGCGAACTGGATCGCGTGATGAGCGGAGCCAAGGGGGACCCGCTGACGGAATTCCGCGACATGGTGCGCGCCGCCTCCGCCGGCGGCGTGATGGATCAGGCAAGCAAGACGGAATTGATTCGTTACGCGACAACCAACGGAATTCCGATGGCCGAGGCCGGGCGAATCCTGAGCGAGATCGTGACGGCCGTCTCCGGCAAGGCCGCCGAGGCCGTCGCCGCAGAGAAGGCATGGGAATTTCAGGTTACGACGGGAGAGGAAGGTCCCGAAGCCTTCCGCGACGCCGTCGGCAAATTGTTCGAGGCCGGCGGAGCCAATGAGGATTCGCTCAAGCAAGTCGTCGCCGACGCCTCCAAGTTCGGCATCTCGCGCGATAACGCCTCGACGATCCTCAAGGACGTCGGAACAGTTTGGTTCCGGAAATTGATCCTTTCGGTCGCGCGCGACGGCGTGCTGAACAACAACCAAGCCCGTCTTCTCATGCCCAAGGCCGCAGGCATGGGACTGGATTCCGATCAGGCGTATCAAATCATCTCCGATTATACCTTCACCGGCGCGACGCAGGCCGATCTTTCCAATCTCCAACTGACGACGCCGACGTTTGAGTCCTCCGAAATCGAGCAATTGTTGGAAAAGCAAAAGACGGTTCTGATCGGCAAGGAAGGAAATTTTGTCACCCGATTCCTCAAGAGTCCGGCGGGCATCGCGATTTTGGCCGTGGTCGCTCTGGGAGGCTTGGGTTATTTCATCTTCCAAAACCTCCCTTCGGGTTCGTCGCCCTCCGGTTCCAACGGCATAGAAGACAAAAGCGGGAAGGGAACGGAGATTTCCGCCACGCCCAAACTTGTCAATCTTTGGGACAATCCCAAGCCCGATCCGGCGTCCGGCGCGCTGACCATCGAACCGGAACAATCCGACGATCCTCCCGCTTTCCAAATCAAAATCACCGAAGTGACGTGCCTCGAATATCAGAAGTTTTTGCTCGACACGCTTTATCGAGCCGTTCCCGAGGGATGGGGGATAGATTTCAGTTTTCCCGCAGGGAAGGACAATTTTCCGGTGACCGGCCTTCGATGGGCCGACGCGATGGAGTATTGCAAATGGAAGGCGAAGAAGGCCGGCCTTTCCGCCGATCAAGTCCGACTGCCGACCACCGCCGAGTTCAATCGGCTTCTCCGCGCTCCGATTCGCGGCGGACTGACGGCGACAAGCAAGGAATTCTGGAAGAATACGGGATTGGCTCGACTGAACGCTTTGGATGGCGTTCAGAGACGCCGCAACGTGGACGCCCTTTTTTTCCCCACCGGACAGGTTTTTGATCTGCTGACCAATGCCGCCGAATGGGGGATGAACGCCAAGGACAATCAACGCGCCGTTCTTGGCGGCGCGTTTTCGGTCAACCGCGAGGATTTCGATCTCCTTGCGCCCCGGTTCGCCGACCCTGAAAAAGGACAGGCGGCCATCGGTTTCCGATATGTGATCGTCGGCGCGGCCAAGTAATCCTTTTGACAGTCTCATGGACACCCTTTAAGAATTTGAATCCGTCAACTACGAGCGGGAAAAAGTTAAGAAGGATAAATAACGTTCATGCCGATTATTGAATCCAAAATTGACACACGCTCCGATTCGTTCAAGGCCAACCGCGAAGGAATGCTTGCGCTCGTCGCGGAATTTCGCGCGCTGGAGCGCAAGATCGCGGAGAATTCCGCGCGGTCCAAGCCAAAATTCGAAAAACGCGGACAACTTCTTCCCCGCGAGCGGATCAATCTGCTTTTGGATCGCGGCGCGCCGTTTCTGCAAATTTCCTCGCTGTGCGGTTACAAAATGCACGACGATGACGGCGATCAAAACATCTCCGGCGGCGGCGCGATCAGCGGCATCGGTTACGTCTCCGGCGTCCGGTGCATCCTCGGCGCGACCGATTCGGGCATTCGCGGCGGAGCCTCGACGCCGATGGGAATTCACAAGGGATTGCGGATGCAGGAGATCGCGCGGCAAAACAAACTGCCCACCGTTCAGCTGGTTGAAAGCGCGGGGGCGAATCTCTTCCGTCAGGCCGAGATGTTCATCAAAGGGGGCGGGACGTTCGCGGGAATGGCGGAGCTTTCCGCGATGGGATTGCCGATCATTTCCGTCATCAACGGCTCTTCAACGGCGGGAGGCGCGTATCAGACCGGACTTTCGGATTACGTGATCGTCGTTCGCGGACGAACGCGCGTTTTTCTCGCGGGTCCGCCGCTCTTGAAGGCCGCGACCGGCGAAATCGCCACCGAGGAGGAACTCGGCGGCGCGGAAATGCATTACAACATCACCGGCACGGGGGAATACATGGCCGAGGACGACGCCGACGGGATTCGAATAGCCCGCCAAGTAATGGCATCTCTCGGCTGGAATAAGAATCTTCATCCTTCATCCTTCATCCCTCATCCTTCCGCGGCTTCGCCGCGTTATGACCCGGACGAAATCTGCGGCGTCGTGCCGATTGATTACCGCCAGCCTTACGACGCGCGAGAGGTGATTGCGCGGATCGTGGACGATTCGGAGTTTCTCGATTTCAAGCCCGCCTACGGTCCGCACACCGTCAACGGCCACGCGCGGATTGACGGCCACGAGGTCGGCATCATCGCCAACAACGGCCCGATTGACGCCGACGGATCGGCCAAGACCGCGCAGTTCATTCAGCTTTGTTGCCAGTCGGGGACGCCGCTCGTTTTTCTGCAAAACACGACGGGGTATCTCGTCGGCAAACACGCGGAGGAGGCGGGAATCGTCAAGCATGGATCGAAAATGATCCAAGCCGTGACGAACGCGACCGTTCCCAAATTCACGCTTCAAATCGGCGCGTCGTTCGGCGCCGGGAATTACGGCATGTGCGGACGCGCCTTCAATCCGCGATTCATCTTCGCGTGGCCGAACAACCAGATTTCGGTCATGGGGGGCGAACAGGCGGCCAAGACGATGGCGTTCGTCGCCGAGCAAAGCGCCGCGCGCAAAGGCCAGCAGGCCAACACCGCGATGCTCGAGGCGATGCAACAAAAAGTGATCTCGACCTACAAGGAGGAAGGCAAGGCGCTTTTCGCCACCGCGCGCCTTTGGGACGACGGCCTCATTGACCCCCGCGACAGCAGAAGGGTCCTCGCCTATTGCCTCTCGATCTGCAAGGAGGCGGAGGAGCGCGAGTTGCATCCGAATACGTTTGGCGTTGCCAGAATGTGATGCCCGCGTCAAAGGCTTTCTCAATAAAAAGCTCGCGAAGTCATGGCAAAATTAAGGATATATCTCGATACCTCCGTGTTGAGCGCGTATCATGATGATCAGTGGCCCGACCGAATGCGGTTGACTCGGGAGTTCTGGGAACGACAGCATGAATTCGACGCTTCAACTTCGGTTTGGACGAAAAACGAAATCGGGAAGACGCAAAATGCCGAACGGCGGCTTCAGATGGAAGCATTGCTTTCCACTGTCTCGGTTTTTGAAGTGACCAACGAGATGCGGACATTGGCCGAAACTTACGTAAGAGAGGAAGCCTTCACAACGCGCATGGTGGACGACGCCATTCATCTTGCCGCCGCCGTTCAGACCCGCCAAGACATCTTGGTTTCTTGGAATTTTCGTCACTTGGTGAATCGCCGAAGAATCTTAAAGATTCGACAGATCAACGCTTTCCTTCGGATTGCCGGGAATCGAGATTATGGCGCCGCCTGAGCTTTGAGCGATGGAGGAATTCGCATGAACTGTTTCGATTTCGAGAAGACTGCGAGGGATGCCGGTTTATCCGACGACCAACTTTCTCGACTCTGCAAGGAAGTCCGTGAGGATTACCCCGATGACGCCATGCTTTATGAGCTTCATGTTTTGCGAGCTTGTCGGGCGATTCGTGATCGGGTTTTTACGTTTGATGAAATGTTGGCCGGCCGACCCGCCGCGCATGAAAAAACCGCCTCATTCTAGAGTCATCGCCGCGGAGAAATCACTCGATGAAAGCATCAACGCGGATGGACCCCAACTTGGAGGAAACCCGCCAATGGCGCCGGAAGGCGGTTGAACAACCCGGTGGAAAGGTGGGCCGTCTCTGCAAGATGATTCGCCAATCCGAAGCGAGCCATCAAGAGCTCATGGCCAAGACGAAGGTAGGACGTGCCAAGCATCAAAGACAGGGGATCGAAAAATGGGCGTGACTCAGCCGGATTCGGTTGAGATCGAGGTGGGCCCGCGTTCGTAGCGGTGAAAGCGATTGCCGACAATGAGATTGAGGTTTGGAATTCGGAGATGCTCCCGTCCCAACTGCCCCGCACAGTTTTAGTGCGAAATTTGGGTAAATGGGGAAACAATGCAACGCGAATTTGAAATGGAATGAACGCTAACCCCATGAATGGCAATAGTTTACATCTTCTCGCGCGATCAGGCATGGAGACTGCTAATTTTGGGGTTGGACAGGGGAAGGATTAGGGAAAGACGGGATTAGGATTAAGATTATGATTAAGATTAAGACCAAAAACAAAGGATTTACCCTGATCGAGGCGATGTTCGCGGTTTCGATTCTCGCCATCGGGTTTCTGGGAACCGTTTCGCTGATCGTCTGGGACCGGACCGAAGGGGATTTGGAGCAGGAACGGGCGCGGGCGCATCAGCAGTGCGCGCAAGAGATGGAGCGCGCGCGGCGCGACCTCTGGCCCAGTCTGCAAGTCGGCACCAGCACCACGATTTGGGACAATGGAACGCCCTCGGACGCTTCGGACGACACCACGGGAACGATCGACGTGCTGGCCTATGCGTCAAACTCGGGGCGACAAGTCACCCGCGCCTCAACCAACGAGATCTTCCAATACGCGGACAATAGCGCGGAGGTCACCCCGGCCACGATGCTGACGATCGTCGTCACGCTGACGTGGACGCCGCGCGGTCGGCTGGGGGCGAGCAAGACTTACACCGAGACGATCGTGAGTTACAAAGCACCCTAATAGAGAAGGCGAAAGGCACAAGGCGAAAGGCGAAAAAATAAAATCTGCGGAATCTGCGAAATCTGCGGATAAATAAGGAAATCTGAGTAATCCGTGAAATGTGTGGCTAGAAAACGAGTTCAACCATGAAAAACCAATTCAAAATTCACTCCTTGTTCCGATTACATCGGATCGGGCATTTGCAATCCCAGATGCTGGGGAAAGTCCGTTTCCTTGCGCGGCGGCATCGCGGGGGAGTCGGCGGAGCGCGGCGCGGACGCGGACGAGGATTCACGCTGGTCGAGATGTTGATCTCAATCGCCATCACCACCTTTGTCATGTCCATGGTGACCGTGCTGATGATTGACAGCGCCAAAGCGGTCAAGGACGTTTTCGGCCAAGCCTACACCCGCAATTACCGCATGGCCGCGTTGGATCAAATCCGCTACGTTCTCGGCGAGGCGCGCATCGGAACGGTCGCCTACTCGGATCCCGACAGCGTTTACGGGGGCAATAAGACGGTCACCTTCACCCATCCGGTTTGGGACGACGCGAACAGCAAATGGACGTTCGTGACCGGCGAGTTTCAGTTCACGGAGGCCGGCGGCGGAGCGGATTCGACGCTGACCTACACCGAGGACACGGCCAACCCCGACGTCCATTACACCATCTTGGTCATCGGGACTCTCACCGTGAATTTCCAAGACGACGCGACCTATCCGACCAACGTGGTTCAGGTTTCGGTCAAGACCTCTTCGGCGTCGGATTACGGCGAGGTGGACACGGAGGATGGAGTGATGGACATTTATTTGAGGAACGTTTGAAGAAAAGGCTGAAGGCGAAAGGCGAAAATCAGGAGAGATTTGGAGAAGGAGTAGGGGAATGAGAAGGATTGGGTAGGGGCAACCCGATTCCAATTTTGTAGGAGCGATCCGGCGGGTCGCCGGAAGAAGAGCAAGGGCAAGGGCAAGGGCAAGAGCAAGAGTTAAGGGTAAGAACAAGATTAGGATTAAGAACGAGAACAAAGGAGCAACATCATGCGCAACGAACTCATCAACAAAATTTTTGGGCGGAAACGAAAGGGATCGGTGATCGTCGCGGTCACCCTGCTGATCGTCATCCTGACGGGGATGTCCATCATCCTGCTGACCAGCGCCCTGCAGTCCAATTTCCGGACGAACGACCGGCGACGCGATCTGGCCCGGGCGTTCTACGCCGCCGAGGCGGGGGTCAATCTCGTCCAGCATTGGAGCGGCGTCAGCTCGTCCGACCAAGCCTACTTGGATTGCACCTACGGGAGCGGGCTTCTCTTTTCGTTCACGGACGATTCTTCGATGCTGTTGGGAAACACCACGTTCGGGATTCAGGGAGTCACCGGAACCGTTGAGGCAAATTTCCCCAATCTCTACGCGGCGGTTGACGGCCAGACGCTGACAATGACCTACAGCGACCTTCAAGGGATGACTCCCGGCGCGATCCTGACCGACGCCAACGGAGGGGAATACGGATACATCCAGCAACTCGATCTTTCGCTCCCCACGTCGGACGACCTTGCCGCGGCGGCGGCGATCGGCGGCTCCGTTCCGCAACTCAAGATCAAGAGCACCGGCAAAAGCGTCAACACCGTCGGCGCGCCCAACGGCGTCACCCGCGTCGTCGAGGCGCTGGTCCACATGAGTCCCTTCCTCAAGGCGACCTTCGGCGCGGCGCTGGTCAGCAACAACACCGGCTCCCAAGGAGGCAACGCCCGGATTCATTGGGGCGAGGGGTGGCTCAAGTCGGCCATGACTCTGCCTCCGCACAACGATCTGAGCTATTTGCTCACCTCCAGCTCCGATTATGACAGATGGGCCAAATACCGGACCGAAATGCGCAAACTCAGCGCGGCGAAGACTTTCTCCAGCGCCACGAACATTTCCGACACGACCAACGGATTCGGAAGCGACATCGGAGTTGACCTCGGCGGCAACATGACCATCCCCAGCGCGACGAAAATGACCATGCAGGCCGAAACGTTCCTCGCCACCGGGTCGCAACTCAGGGGAACCAACAGCGGAACCGATTATCGGAGCACGCTGAACTCCGGCACGAAACTTTACAGCGGCACGACCCTTTCCGGAACGTATGACGCCAACGGCAACCACACGTTCACCGACGCCGGAGACCTGGCGCAGACGATTCCGAGCGCCTCGGTCATTCCGGCCTCAACCAGCATCCCGGCTTGGTCCATCTTCCCGTCAAGCACGGTTTTGGCCAACACCACGGTCATTCCCAGCGGAACGGTGGTTCCCAACTCGACGACGCTTCCCAGCGGCGAGGTCGTCCCGGCGGGAACGACGTGGCCTGCGGGAAGTAGCTCCAAAAAGTTTCCCAACGGCACGGTCCTCCCCGCGGGAACTGTCTTCCCCGCCGGTTCCAAACTCAATAACAGCAATTACAGCGGAACCTTGGCCGCGGCGACGACTGTTTCCAACTCCACCTATTTCGGCGCGGCGCAGACTGAGACCGTCGCCATCACGTTGGGCGGCTCAATGCAACTCAACGGCAACATGACGCTGGGGGCAAACATGACGCTGACGGGAAGCACGACGTTGGGAGGGACCATGCAGATCGCCAACGCCATGACGCTTCCGAGCGCGTTGACCCTTCCCGGAGCGTTGACGCTCGGACCCGGAACTTTCACGGTCGGCGGCTCCGCCCAGCAATTGACGCTGGGCGGAACGCTGACGGTTCGCGCCGACGGAACCTTGACCGTCGGTTCGACCGGCGTCACCGGCGACACTCGGACGGAGGTTCAGGGGGGAACGGCAGGAGCGGGAAGCATTCTGGACGGCTCCTACACCACCCTTGCCGACGGGACGGTTCAGGTCAACATCCTTTCCTCCAGTCTTCCCCCCAACACAACGGTTCCGGCGGGAACGGTCGTTCCGGCCAACTCCGGCCTGACCTCGCCGATCATCGCGCCCAACAGTTGGGGCTGGGGATCAAGCAACGACCTTTACAACACGGCCTCCTCCAGCGGCTCGGACATTTCAGGCCAGTCGCCTGATCCACGTTTGAACGACATCGGCGCCTCTCCGGCGACGGGGTATGCCGGCAAATTCAATCAGGACTATAACTTCGGGACGCTCTCGTTCATGGACATCAACGCTCCGACGAACTATCAGGCGTTCAAGAATTTCGCAATGGCCAGCGGCACCTACTACTACACCGACTCCAGCGGAAACATCTACAAGGGGAATTACCCCAACGGAACCTTGGTGGACTTCACCACCGAATTTCAGGTTCCCGACGGCGTGAACCGGGACAACGCGGCTTTCGGGTTCTACTTTATTGACACGACGGATCGGCAACCTCCGGCCGCCGACGGATCGAATCTGTCGAGTATTTCCGTCTCCGGCACCAGCAATGGGTTGAAGGGACTGATGTATATTGCCGCCAACTTCACGGTTCAAGGCTCCGGCAGTCCGGGGCAGTTCACGATGAAGAAGCCCTCGAACACGGACGCGGACGCCGACGGCGTTCCCGATACGTTCACCAATGTCCAGCCGTCCGACCTGACGGGGAACCCGAAGATTTGGCTCGACGGCGTTCTGCTGGTCTCCGGCACGCTCTCGATGGGGGGCAACGCGGGGGTCTATGGTTGCGTCGTGACGGATAAGGGTTTCGTCGGCGGCGGCACGCCCGACATCTTCTACAACTGGGATTTGCGCAGGGGATTGGTCCTTGATCCGGGGCACACCGGCTCGCGGTTCCAGATTGTGTATCAGGGGAACTACGGGGAAACGCAACAGTAGGACAGGCTAAGGGCGAAAGGCGAAAAACAAATTTCGTAAATTCTTCCATGCCTCGGCTCCAGATTGCCTCCGCCCCCCCCACGGGCGGAGGCAATCTGTTTTTTGGGATTCATAGTCAAATTTTCCCCCATGCGATTGCGCCGCCGACATGGTAGAATCGGCGCATGGCTACCCTTGATGTCCTCATCTACGGCGATCCGGTCCTAAAGCAGGTCGCCGAACCGATCAAGAAGATCACCTCCCGGCACCACCGGCTCGCCGCCGACATGGTCGAAACCATGTATGACGCCCAAGGGATCGGCTTGGCGGCCAATCAGGTCGGCGTTTTGGAGCGCATCGCCGTCGTGGACGTCGAATGGGCCAAGGCCAAAGAGGGGGAAAAGCCCGAAAAAAAGCCAACGGTCCTCATCAATCCCGAAATTCTTGAGGAATCGGTCGAGGACGCTCCTTATGAAGAGGGATGCCTGAGCATTCCCAACATCAAGGGAGAAGTTTGGCGTCCGGTCTCCATCAAACTCCGTTACCAGACGCTTGAAGGGCAGACGGTCGTTCAGGATTGCGACGATCTGCTCGCCCGATGCGTTCAGCACGAGGTGGATCATCTTAACGGCGTTCTGTTCATTGACCGGATGGGCAAGCTCAAGCGGGCGTTGCTTCGGAGGTCGTTGAATCAACTTTTGAAATCGCGGAACCAACCGGCGGAACCGGTGTAGGTAGGAGCGCAAAAGTGGAAGACTCGGACAACCATGAGCGTTTGGATTTCAGCGCCGAAGGCGCGAAATGGCTAATTTTGAGGTGAAGCGCGCGTTTAACGTGATGAAAATGTCGTTATGCCAGCCGCGTCAGCGGCGAAATAACCGTAGCCCCGCGCGGAAGCGCGGGGACCGAGGGACACCCCATGCGAATTTGAACCGCGGGAGCGGCGATATAAATTTGATTTGGGGCGATTATGTCGCTCCTGCCGGAGCTTGGGGTTTACTAAGCGACTATGCAAACCCCGCGCTTCCGCGCGGGGCTAAAATTATGTCGCCGCTAACGCGGCTTGCCTGTAAACCGCTCTCGCGGTTCCACGAACGTTCCGAGGGGTAGATCAGCCATGACTCCCGCGACCGCCGTTTCTCCCTCCTACGCGACCGTGGACGAGATACTGGCGCGGGTGGATCCTCCCCTGACGGCGGAAGGGGCGCGTCAGGTTCGCAAAGCCTACGAAATCGCCGAGAAGGCGCACGAGGGACAACTGCGCCGGTCGGGGGAGCCTTACTTTTCGCACTGCGTCGGCGTGACGATGCTCCTTGCCGATTTGGTCGCCGACTGGCCGACGCTGGCGGCCGGATTGCTCCACGACACGATTGAGGATTGCGGCTTCACGCCGAAACATATCCATTCGCTTCTCCCCGATCCGGTCGCCGATTTGGTGGACGGCGTCAGCAAAATTTCCAAGCTGAATTTTTCCTCGGACCGCGAGCGTCAGGCCGGCAACCTGCGCAAGATGATCATGGCGATGGCGCGCGACGTGCGCGTGCTCCTCATCAAACTTTGCGACCGCCTTCACAACATGCGGACGCTCAATTATCTGGAACCCGCCAAGCAAAAACTGATCGCCACGGGAACGCTGGAAATTTACGCGCCGCTCGCCAAGCGGCTCGGCGTCCAAAAAATCGGATCGGAACTGGAAGACCTCTGCCTGAGCTACATTCATCCCGCGTTGTATCGAGGTCTGGCCGAGCACATCGAGCGCAACAAGGAGCGCTATCAAACGATCATCAACAAGACCAAGACGATCTTGGAAAGCTCGCTGGCCAAAGCCCACGTGCACGCCACCGTCGCGGGGCGGCTCAAGCACATTTACAGCACGTATCAAAAGATGCTCCGGCAGGGGCTGAATCTGAACGAAATTCACGATTTGATCGCCATGCGGATCATCACCGACACGGTCGCCGAGACCTACGAGGCGCTGGGGATCGTTCACTCGCGCTGGAAGCCGGTCGAGGGAAAATTCAACGACTACATCGCCGCTCCCAAACCCAACGGGTATCAGTCGCTCCACACGACCGTCATCGGCGTGGACGGCGAGATCATCGAAATTCAAATCCGGACGCAGGCCATGCACAAGCTCGCCGATCAGGGAGTCGCCGCGCATTGGAAATATAAGGAGGAGGGATCGAACGAAACCGCCGAGGCCGCCGAATCCGAAAAACTCCTCTGGCTCCGCCAACTCGTGGATTGGCTACAAGACGTGCGCGATCCGCAGGAATTCATGGCGGCGGTCAAGCAGGACGTTTTCGAGGCGTCGGTGTTTTGCTACACGCCGCGCGGCGACGTGATCGAAATGCCGAACGATTCGTCCGTCCTCGATTTCGCCTACCGCATTCACACGGAGATCGGGCATCAATGCGCCGGAGCGAAGGTGAACCACAAAATGGTTCCGCTCCGGACGATTCTGAAAACGGGCGACATCGTGGAGATCGTCACGAGCAAGTCGTCCCATCCGACGCCCGACTGGCTTCACATCGCCACGTCCGGTCGCGCCAAAAACAAAATCCGCCATTGGCTCAAGACGCACGACCGCGAGTTTTATCTGGAGCGCGGGCGCTCGATGTTCACCGAGCATCTTCGCGTGCGCTCCCCCAGCTTCCGAATCCGCGACGCGATGGAAAAGCTTGAATTGGAAGCGAAGCATTTTTCCCTTTCCGACGCCGAGGACGTTTTGATCGAGATCGGTTTCGGCACGATCAAACCGGCGGTGGCCGTGGCGAGGATTCTTCCGCCCGATACGGCTCCGCCCCCTCCCAAGCGGGTCGCGCCCGGGAAAAAAAAGGCCGCGCCCGAGTCGATTTTGGTCGAAGGGATGCCGGGGGCGATCACGCGGATGGCGGGATGTTGCGCGCCCAAACCGGGCGATCCGATTTTAGGATTCATCACGCTGGGGCGCGGGATTTCGATTCATCGCGCCGATTGCAAATCGCTGGAGAGGAGCCGCCAGCTTCAGGACGATTCGGGGCGACGGGTCGTCGGCGTTCAGTGGAACGACGGCACGCCGCCGCTTCTTCAGGCGACGATCCGCGTCGTCTGCCAAGATCGCAAAGGTTTGCTCACCGATGTCACGCAGGCGGTCACGCAACTGGGCGTTTTCATTCTCGCCGCGCACACCTTGAGCAACCTGAAGACGAATCAGGCCATTTTGAAATTAACGGTGCAGGTTCAGGATGAGGGAACGTTGAACACGCTTCTCAAACGGCTCGAATCGGTTCCGTCGGTGCGTTCGCTTCGGCGGATCATTCATCGGCAATAAGCGCCAATTCAACCGCCGCGGAACGTCGCGTCGGATTACCGCTTCACGCAATCTGATTCCACTTCACGGTCTTTTGATTGTATATCGCCGTGCGTCCGAGAACGGAGGTCTTTGTGGCAATGACTCCCTTCTCGATTCCCGCGTCGGCTTGGCCGCCTGAGCGGACCTTTTCAAAGAAAGCGACGATGGCGTTGTAAGTGTCTTCCTTGGTCAATTTCATCGTCCTCGGAGCGGGGACCGACTTGTCGGCCATGTAGATCATCCCTTCCATTACGTCCACCGCGCCTTTGGTTCCGTAAAACCAGATGTGCGTTTTGGAGATCGGGTCTTGCGCGTAATAGAGATGGCTGTAGCTCAACGTGCAGGGACCGGGAAATTCCATGCTCAAGGAATAATTATCCATGATCGTCCTTCCCTCGGGCACATTGACGTAAAAATTGTTTCCGCCCAGACCGTTGGCTTTTTCCGGATGACTCTTCAATCCCCAGCAGAAAATGTTCATTTCGTGCACGGCCTGCTCGACGATGATGTCGCCGGAGCGTTTGGCCTCGAAGAGCCACGATTTTTTGTGCGGCAGGTCGCCGCCGTGCCTCTGCGCGTGGATGAACTTCACATCGCCGATCACTCCGTCGTGAACCGCCTCGATTGCCGAGCGGAAATTGGCGTTATAGACCCACTGAAACCCGACCTGAAAAACCTTGTCCGATTTCTTGGCGGCGTTTTGGATCCGGTCGGCCTCTTTCGCGCTGAGTCCCATCGGTTTCTCGCAATAGACGTGCTTGTTGGCCGCGCAGGTGTCCACGGCCATCACGCAATGCAAATCCACGGGGGTCGCGATGACGACGGCCTCGACGTCCGTGCGCGAAAGCAAATCATGGTAGCTGGCGTGTCCCTTCGGATTCATCCCCTCGCAACGGGCGGTCGCGCGCTTGATCGCCTCCGGATCAATGTCGCAGATGCCGACGACTTCGGCGCGCTTGCTCTTGAGGATTTCATTGAGCAACGCCGTCCCGCGTCCGCCGACGCCGATCATTCCGACGCGAACCGGTCTGAAGCCCGTCGGCAAGGCAAATTGGAATTCGGGATCGGCGACCAGCGGCGCGGCGTGGAGTCGCGCCGGATTCCAGAGAAGCGGAATCGAAGCGGCGCTTGCGGCCGTCGCCAAGAATTTTCGCCGGGTTGAAGAAAAGTCGTTCATGATCGCACCTCGCGTGGTTTGCGTTAAGTTAGGGAGCTTCGCTCTGGCGGAATCGTGATGAATCGCGCGCCAACGGTCAATAGGTTTTCGCGCGTCAATCCAATCCTGTAAATCTTGTTCATCCTGTCCAATAAATCTGTGGCGCGGCTTCGATTGGGCGGGTAGCCTTGAACCAAAGCGAGGAACGTTATGCTTAAAATGAAACCGCAGTGCGAGAAATGCGGCGCTTCCACGCCGCCTGTCGGCGTCGCCTACATTTGCTCGTTCGAGTGCACGTTTTGCGAGCCGTGCGCGACGGAGATGAAAGCGGTCTGCCCCAACTGCAACGGCAATCTCGTTTTGCGCCCCAAACGAACCCGAAATCCGGTCGCCGTGGCGACGTCGCAAATCGCAAAGAAGTTGCGCCGCAAATAGTGTGTCAAAATTCGGCCTCGTTTGGTAATTTGCGCTCAAGATGAATCGCAAACTTTCCGTCACCAACCTTGACGCGCGAGAGAAGCGCGTGTTTTTGCGGGTGGATTTCAACGTGCCGCTCGATGAATTGGGAGCCATCGGCGACGACCTGCGGATTCGCGCCTCGCTACCGACCATCCGGCTGTTGCTGGATCAAGAGGCCAAACTCGTCATCGCCTCGCATTTGGGACGCCCCAAGGGAAAACCGAATCCGAAGATGAGCCTTAAGCCGGTCGCCGTGCGATTGGCGGAATTGGTCGGGACGCCGGTGAAATTCGCGCCCGATTGCGTCGGCGAAGAAACGGAGAAGATGGCGCAATCGCTCCAACCGGGCGAAATTTTGCTTCTCGAAAATCTGCGTTTCCATGCCGAGGAAGAAAAAAATGATCCGGCCTTCTCGAGGCAACTCGCGGCGCTTGCGGAAGTTTACGTCAACGACGCCTTCGGCACGGCGCACCGCGCCCACGCCTCGACCGAAGGGGTGACTCATTTCCTCAAACCGCGCGCGGCGGGATTATTGATCGAGCGGGAACTTCAATATCTCGGCGGCGCGTTGACCAATCCCAAACGCCCCGAACTGGCGATTCTCGGCGGCGCGAAAGTTTCCTCCAAGATTTCGGTCATCACGAACCTCCTCAAGAAAGTTGACGTCATGGCGATCGGCGGCGGAATGGCGTTCACGTTTTTGAAGGCGCAGGGGCACGAAATCGGCGCGAGCCTTTTTGAGCAGGAGACGTTTGAAACCGCCAAGCAAATTCTTGAAGAGGCCCAAAAATCCGGGACTCCCTTTCTTCTTCCCGTGGATTGCGTCATTGCCGAAAAACTGGAAGCCGGAGCGCAAACCCGCGTCGTTCCCGTCGCGCAAATTCCCGCCGGATGGATCGGCGCGGACATCGGACCGGAAACTTCGGCGAAATTCGCCGCCGAAATCGCCAAAGCCGGAACGGTCGTCTGGAACGGACCGATGGGTGTTTTCGAAATGGAGCCGTTCGCGTCGGGCACGCGTCGGGTCGCCGAAGCGATGGCGGCCAGCGGCGCGGTCACGATCTTGGGTGGAGGCGAGACCGCCTCGGCGGCGGAACAATTCGGCGTCGCCGACAAAATGAGCCACGTCTCGACCGGCGGCGGCGCGTCGCTGGAATTTCTGGAGGGGCGGACCCTTCCCGGCATCGCGGCGTTGGATGACGCGGTGTAGAGTTGGTTTGAGGATTTTTTCACCACCAAGACACAAAGGCACCAAGTTGAAGAAGACAAAGCAGATTCGGCTTTCTGAGATTCTTGGTGTCTTGTTGCCTTGGTGGTAAAATCGCAAATCGCATGAATAATCGGCCGAAAATTCCAAGTCGGAAAACGCGGTTATTTTGCCAAACCCAACGCTCCATCTTGCGCAAAATAATCCGCTTGTCGGTATGCGCCATTGCTTGCTTTCTTGGTTCCATCGGTTGCGAACTCGTAAATGAAGAGCGTGAGACGATGGACCGAATTTCGATCACTTATCCGAAGCTAGATCGAATTGATCGAGTCGCTGTAACCCCGGATAACCGCGTCATTTTCCAGGGCGAGTGTTTAATTGGCCGCATCTACGAACCACCTTCGATAAAAACACGAGCCATCGTTGTTTTTAGCGCACGCGCAATGAACCAAATACTGAACAGAGAGAGAAGACAGAGAACAGATCCGAACACAGGGCGCTGGCAATACGATATTACCGACGTAATTGTGGTGCAGAAGACCGTCGCTCGTCGTGACTGTAGAATCTATCGTGAAGACGCGGATGACGCGGAGAGAGGCTACAAGGAGATAATTTCGCTACTCGATGGATTTGGGAACGCGCAAAGGATCGGAAGCAAGCCCATTAACATCGAGTATAGGGATGACGAAATACAAATTGATTACTCCGCAACCAGATTTGAATTTGCAAACTACAGGACGCGAAAGAAATGGGCGTATCCCTTGATGCCCGTGGCATTTACTTTTTGGACTGCCACCTTTCCGATTGGCGTTCTCGGATCGCCAATCTTTCTCTACATGGCAATACATCAACACAGGCACCCTCCGGGAGTGGAACGAAACAAATCGTCGAGCAAACCGCCCGATGATTCTACCCCGCGTGAAACGGAACGGCATCCGGAAGCGGACCGGACTGAAGGGAATCAATAATCTGTCCCAACGGCTTTGCGCGCGGCGAGTAGAAGCATAAAAAAAACTCCTTCGCGCGTGTTCTCGATCACGCCTTGTAAAATTGAATCCGTTGCGCTGATTCGTCCGCCGCGTTAGAATCAATCGTTCAAGGAGAAGGTTATGTCGAAATCATCCCCCGTTCAATACGTATCCGACGCGGAAGGCCATCCCGTCGGCGTTTTTGTTCCGATTGATTTCTGGCGTGAAATCGAATCGGAACGGGAGACGGCGTATCTTTTGAAGAGCGAAACGATGCGGAAACGCTTGACGCAAGCCAAGCGTCGCCGCGACGGCGTTTCCGTTGAGGATGCTCGTGCGAAGCTTGGAATTTGACCGCTCCGCGTTCGAGGACTTGGCTTGGTAGGTGGAGCAGGATCGCAAGAAAGCGTCGCGCATCCTGCGGCTGATCTTGGAAACGCAAAGCGATCCTTTCGGCGGAATCGGAAAGCCCGAACCTTTGAAACGAGAGCTGGCCGGATGTTGGTCCAAACGTATAGATGGCGAACACCGGTTGGTCTATCAGGTCTTGAACGACAAAATCCGCGTGCTGGCTTGCCGCTATCACTATTGAGGCGCGTTGAACGGGACTCCGAATTCATCCACAAGAAATGCTTTATTTGAATTTTCTTACCCGCGTCCTTCTGCTTTCCTTTGCTTTCCCTTCGCTCTCGCCACGCGCGCATTTGACTCCGCGCGACGTTTCGGGACTTCTGAAGCCGATACAGGAGCGCCATAAAATTCCGGGCATGGTCGCGGCGATTGTCGAAGGGGATCAAGTCATCGCCCTCGGCGCGGTCGGAGTCCGCAAGGCCGGATCGCCCGAACCGGTTCAGATCGGCGACCTTTTTCATCTCGGCTCCTGCACCAAGGCGATGACGGCGACGATGATCGCCACGCTCGTCGAGGAAAGAAAAATTTCGTGGGAGACGACGCTGGAGAAAGTTTTCTCTCCTTGGCCGGACCGCTGGAATGCGGCGTGGCGCAACGTGACGCTGGAGCAACTGCTCACGCATCGCTCCGGAGCGCCGTCCGATCTCGGCGCGGACGGACTATGGGGAAAACTTTGGAATCGCAAGGGAACACCGACCGAGCAACGCATGGATCTGGTCGAGGGAGTCTTGAGCAGACCGCCGCTCCATGAGCCGGGGACAAAATATCTCTACGCCAACGCCGGATTCGCCATTGCCGGAGCGATGGCGGAGAAAATCACCGGCGAGGCTTGGGAGGATTTGATGCGCAAGCGGCTCTTCGAACCGCTCGGCATGACGACCGCCGGATTCGGCGCCCCGGGGACGCCGGGCGTGGTGGACCAGCCGCGCGGACACCGAAAAGGGGGCGCGCCCGTCGAGCTGGGACGCGACGCCGACAATCCTCCCGCCATCGGTCCGGCGGGAACGGTTCATTGTTCCATCGGCGACTGGGCGAAATTCGTCGCGCTTCATCTGCAAGGAGATCGCGGCGAGGCTCGCCTTCTCAGCGCGAAGACGTTTGCAAAATTGCACGCGCCGTTCAAGGGTCCGGACCCGCAATACGCGATGGGGTGGGGCGTGACGGAGCGGCCTTGGGGCGGCGGGCGCGTCCTCACGCATAATGGAAGCAATACGATGTGGTTTTGCGTCGTTTGGATCGCGCCGAAAAAGAATTTCGCGGTCTTGGTCGCGTGCAACCAAGCCGAAAACGGCGACAAGGCGACCGACGAGGCGGCATGGGCGCTGATTCAGAATTACCTGGCGGAGGTGAATAAATGATTCGACTAAAACGAAATTCATTGACGGTGGTTTTGCTTGTTTTGCTCGGTCCGTTTTCGGCCCGTTCGCAGACGGCTCAAGCCCAATCAACCCACATCGCTTTCGTCAAGGAATGGGGCGACATAGGAACCGAACCGGGCAAGTTCAATTTTCCAATCGGAATCGCCATCAACGCCAAGGATGAGATTTTCGTCACGGATCATGACAATGACCGCGTCCAGAAATTCGACGCGGATGGAAAGCTTCTCGTCAGTTTCGCGGTCCAGCCCAATCCGGGGGGCATGGCCTTGGACGAATCCGGCAATCTTTACATCACCCACTTCGCCGCCTCGATGAAAACCCAGAACAAAGGGGGCGACTTCATTTCCGTTTACGATCCGCAAGGCAAACTGCTTCGCAAATGGGGCAAGAGCGGCGCGGGGGACGGAGAATTCAGTTACCCGGGCGGACTGGCGGTCTCGAAGGAAGGTCGTCTTTACGTCGCCGATCAAACGAACCATCGGGTTCAGGTCTTCGACCGCGAAGGCAAATTTCTTTTCAAATGGGGCGAATTTGGAAGCGCTCCCGGTCAATTCGGCGGCAAAGACTGGCAGAACTCGCGCACCGGAGGACCGCAGTTTATCGCGCTCGATTCGGGCGGAAATGTATGGACGACCGAAGGGGCCAACGGACGAATCCAGAAATTCACGCCGGACGGGAAGCCTCTTCTCGCGTGGGGCGATAACGAAAACAAGCCCGGCAGTTTCGGCGGGATTTTTTTCGGATTCGAGGCTTCGGCGATCAAGGCGGGCCAGACTCCGCCGCCGCGCGGGAAACTTCAAGGACCGATCGCGCTTTGTTTCGACCGGCGCGGTCACCTGTGGGTCAGCGCGGTTTGCGGAAGAATCCAGCATTTTGATCCGGATGGAAAGTATTTGGGAGGCCTCACCAATGAACAAGGGGACAAGCCGGGACAATTTTTCGCGCCGCACGGTTTGGCGTTGGATGGCCGCGGCAACCTTTACGTCGTGGACAGCTTCAATCATCGCGTTCAAAAATTTGCGACATCGGATTGAGGCTCCTGCCGGCGCGTGACGTAGCCGCGGAGAATTCATGCCGCCCATGACCGGGAAATAGCGGCGGCTAAATGAAATTGGGTATGGTAGCATCTGGCGGTTTCGCCGCAAGGGGATTGATCTCGCGGAGCGGCGCGGGGTTTCATTATGACATTTGGCCGTTTTGTCTATCGCAACGCTTTTCGCAATAAGCGACGCACGGCGCTTACCATTCTGAGCGTCGGTTTCTCGCTCTTTCTGCTGATCCTGCTGACGACATTTCTGGATTTTCTGAAGAATCCGCCCGGATCGGAAGAAGGCAAAATGCGACTGGTCGTGAGCCGCTCGACGGCATTCGTGGATCAGTTGCCCATGTCCTACCTCGACAAGATCAAGGCCGTGCCGCACGTCGAGCACGTCTCGCCGACCGATTTCTTCCCCGCCAGCTACAAGGAATCCAAGAACTTTTTCCCGTGTCTCGCGGTTGATCCGGCGGAAATGTGGTCGGTCTTTCACGAGTTGAAAACCGACGAGGCGGCCAAGAAAGCGTTCCTCGAACAAAAAAGCGGCGCAATCGTCGGCGTGGCGCTCATGCAGAAATTTGGTTGGAAAGTAGGCGACACGGTCACGCTCTTGGGACAATTCCAGCCCGTGGATCTCGAATTCAAGATCGTCGGTACCTACACCTCCGAGATTCACAACGTCGTCTTTTACATCCGCTATGATTACTTGAACGAGGCGATGGGAAAAACCAACACCGTTTCGGCGTTCTGGTTGACGGCGGACAATCTCGATGCGATTCCCGAAATCGCCCACACGATTGACGCGATGTTCCACAACAGTCCCGCCGAAACCAAGACCGACACCGAACAAGCCTTCCGCGTCGGATTTTCCTCAATGTTGGGCAATCTCCGCTTGCTATTCGGCTCCATCGCCACGGTGGTCGTCTTCACGATGTTGCTGGTCACGGCCAGTACCATGGGAATGACCGTGCGCGAGCGGTATCGGGAGGTTGGAATTTTGAAGGCGATGGGCTACACGCGGCAATTGGTTCTTTGGATGATTCTGGGCGAAGCCGGATTCATCGCTCTGCTCGGCGGCGCGCTGGGGTGCGTCGTGGCTTATTCCTTAAATTTCCTTAACCTCTACAAACTGACTGCGGGCTTCATCGAGAAATTTCCGATCTCGCTCACGATCTACGGCTCGGCATTGGCCGTCGGATTCTTGATCGGGATTTTTTCGGGTCTCTGGCCCGCGCTCATGGCCGCGCGGCTGACGATCACCGAGGCAATCCGGCGGGTGGGATGAATGGATCGTAAATCCGCATTGTGAGAATCGGAAGAGAATCACCCCAGAGACACAGAGAGCATATTCAAGATGCGAAACCTTCGTCATAAACTTCTCTGTGTCTCTGGGGTGAATCTTTTTTGGACTATTGTTTGGGGCTTTCACTTTCCTCCAAGGTCCGCAGATTTTTCTGCGCCTCGGCGTTCTGGGGATTGAAGTGAATCGCCAATATAAATTGCTCTCTTGCCTCGCTCATTTTTCCTTCCTCGGCAAGGAGCGTTCCCAAATTATTATGCCCCTCGGAATGTTCCGGCGCGAACTGCAACGCCATGCGATAGGCGGCTTCGGCTTGGTCGGTCTTCTTTAATTCCAAGAGCGCATTGCCCAAATGAACGTAGGCGTCGGCGTATTGCGGATCTTGGTCAATCGCCTCGCCGTATTCCGCGACGGCTTCGTCATATCGCCCGTCGTTTTCCAGCGCGACGGCGAGGTTGTGATGCCCGCGGGCGTTGTTGGGACGCTTGGCGACGACGTCGGAAAAGATGCTGATTTCGGTTCGGTAATCTCGGTTGCGGTGAATTGTAAGCAGGCTCGATGTCAAGGCGACAATTATCAGGAAGGGAGTCGCCGCACGTCTTCCAACCATCCATTGAACGCACGCCGCAGCCATCGTCATAACAGCCGCAAGCGGCAGATACATCCGATGCTCGAATGCGAGATCGGCGATGGGTATGAAGGTTGAGGTCGGAGCCAGAATCACGAAAAACCACGCGCCGAGAAATCCCGCCCACGGATAGAAGCGTAACGCGAAAAGCGTCAGGCCAAGCAAGCCGAAAATCAGAATCGCCCAAGGGAGCACATCGCCGAGACTCGACGCGACCGGCCATTTGTAATCCAACACGAGCGGATGCGGCAGGAGACTTAGCTTGAGATAATGCGCGATGATGCCGAATTGCGATTTGGCGTAATCAATCGGCGCGACGGATTTCAACCCGAATCCGGCGGAATTGCTTCGCGGACCGCTCCGGACCAGCGCCGCCAGAATCAGCCACGTCGCGCCAAGTCCGGCGTAAAGTTTCCATCGGAATTTCATCTGGCCGCGCCATGAGCGGAAAATAAAGATACGGTCGTAGAGAAGGACGATCAACGGCGCGGTGGCCATGACTTCCTTGCTCGTCATGCCCAACGCGCAAGCAAGAACGGCGGCGATTTGCCAGAGTGCGCGGCGAGAAGAATCAAAAGACCGAATCGAACAAAAGAGGGTCAGCAAATAGAAAAGTCCCATCAGCGATTCGACACGCTGAACGATGTAGGTCACACTTTCGGTTTGGAGCGGATGCAAAAGCCAAAGCAAGGCAATGGCGAGCGCCGTGCCGTCGCTCGGAGGCAACGCCGAGCCGTAAGTGGTTTGGAGCTTGGGAAGAAGCAATGTTCGGCGAGCGATGCCGTAGAGCGTCAATCCCGCCGCGAGGTGAATCGCCAGATTGAGCGCGTGATAGCTCCAGACGTTGAATCCGCTCAGAGCGTAATTGACCGCGAACGAAAACGCGACGAGGGGACGTCCGGCGAGCGTGGATTGATCCGGCCAGCGCATCGCGTCCCAGATCGGCCAGAGATGAAGAACATGAGGATTGTCAGGGATCGCGGGCTTGTCGTCGAAAATAAAGGGACCGGAAAAGCTGTTCGCGTAGGCCGCGATCCCGGCGGCAATCAGAACAAACGGATACGCCCGCCGCGGGTTGCGAAACGCTGAAGAAATGGAATTTCGACCGTCCATTTCTTCTCCGCGTCGCGGCGTCTCCTTGTCTCCGCGTCTTTATGCGTCAGGAAATTTCCGCCGCCGCGTTGCTGACGACGTAATTCCCCTCGCGCGTCGAAGCGCGGAAAACGATTTTGTCTTCGGCGACTTTCCACATCTCGGTCGTGATCGTCTCGCCGGGGAAAACGACGCCGGAAAACCGAACCTCGAATGCCTTCATCCGCGACGGCTCATTCCCGCAAAACGATTTCAATACGGCGCGGCAACAATGCCCATACGTGCAAAGCCCGTGCAAAATCGGGCGGTCGAATCCCGCGAGTTTGGCGAACGCCGGATCAACGTGCAGAATGTTTTTGTCGCCGCACAGGCGATAAAGCTGGGCTTGGTTCTCGCGCGTCTTCATGGAGACGACCGCGTCGGGCTTGCGGTCGGGCGGCTCATTTTTCGGACCGGAGGGACCGCGATCCCCGCCGAATCCCCCTTCGCCCCGGACAAAAATGCTGGGAATGTTTTTGAAAAGCAATTCGCCCTTTTCGTCGCGCGCCTCGACCTCGCTCACGACCACCGCTCCCTTGCCTTTGTCGTAAATCGCCTTGATCGTGCTGGTGGCAGTGATCTTCGCGCGGGAAGGAAGAGGCTTGAAAAGCTCGATGCGGTTCTCGCCGTGAAGGAGTTTGGTGAAGTCCAGCTTGAGAAGACTCGAACTGTTCAGCTTGCCCCCGCGCACCGGAATCACGGCGAAACTCGGCAGAACCTTGAGTCCTTTTTCATAGATGAATTGGAGTTCGTCCAGCTCGGCGCCGATCGCCAAGGCGTAGAGGATGACGTCGTCCTCGTCGTATTCGAAGGTGTCGGGGCCGAGCATCTGCCCGACCGCCGAAAGATTGATGGCCATGATCCCGCGTCTCCTTGAGAAAATTCAAATCCCGTGTCTCAGACTGCGGCATGAGCATACGGAGCGGGGGGCGTTTAGTCAATTCTTGCGAGATTCACGGGGGGTCGAAAAAGAAAATTGCGAAACGAACCCAATTTGAATCGGATGGACCCCCGTTGTCTGAACGCCAGCGTTTGCATTTTTTACCGAACGAACCCAAATTGTGGCACACTTTCTGGCGGGGAGTGTTGAGAGGATTGGGGTTGCAACGCGAGAATTTTGATCGGCAAGACGCCGCGAACGCCGAGATCGAGAAGCGGCGATGAGAGAGACGTGAGGGGGGAGAGGAATTAGGAATAGGGTTGGCGCTCATGCGGCACAGGATAACCGAGAGATTCTTGTCGGGCGATTCCCTTGGAGGCTCTTATTGGAGCTGAAGGACTCTAAAATAGGGAATTTTGACCACAAAAAAAGGCACAGGAGCGCAGAGAAGGGCAGTGTCTCAATTTGACAGGTGGGGCAGGCTGGAAAGCCCGTGGCACTCCGAACTGAGACACTACCGAAAAAATACATTCTCCCGCCATTTTCTTTCGGTTGGCCTTGGGTTTGCATACCACACTCTGAGCAGGCTTCGGGTTGGCTTTAACGCACGAAATCGGTGAAAATAGCCCCCGATTGGAACGAAAAGGTACAACACGGCCAGTCCAGAGCCGATGGAGGCAACGTTCATGATCACAAAATGGATTGCATTTGCGGCGGTGGTTTTTCCGCTGACGTTTCGCGCAGGAGCGGCCGTTGATTTTGCCACGCAGGTTGAGCCGATTTTTGAATCCAAATGTTTTGAGTGCCACAGCCCGATCAAGGGCAAGCCGAAGGCCGGCCTTCGGCTCGACATAGCCGAGGGCATTACCCGCGGAAGCAAGGAACACAAGGTCGTCACCCCGGGCAAGCCCGATGAAAGTTTGATGCTCCACGTAGTCTCGCTTCCCGCCGATGACCTCGACCTCATGCCGCCCTCCGGCAAGGGAACGCCGCTCACTAAAGATCAGCTCGACCTCATCCGCGCTTGGATCGCCGAGGGTTGCAATTTCGGATCATGGACCGCCCACAAATTCGACGTTTTGTCCGCGCCGATACCCGCCGTCAAACCGGCCGCCCCGGCCAATGAGTCGGCTCCGGCGATCCCCGCCTACACGTCCCCCGTGAAAACAGAATTCAAACCGCCGGTGAAAAGTCCCTTCGCGCCGCTCAAGACCGTCGAAGGGGCCGCCGGACAGATTGACCAACTCGTGGAAGCCAACTGCCAAGCGAACAACATACGCCCCAATCCCCCGGCCGATCACGCGACCTTCGTCCGTCGCATCTATTTGGACGCGGTCGGCAGAATTCCGACCTACGACGAGACGCGCGAGTTTTTCGAATCCCCCTCGGCGAACAAACGCGCCGAGCTGATCAACCGTCTGTTGGCTTCCGACGGATACGTCAGCCGTCAATATGATTTCTGGGCCGATCTTTTGCGCATCGAGTCGCGCATGAGACAGGGAGTGGACGGGGGCAACTACCAAGAGTGGGTCAAGAACGCGATCCGCCACGAGACTCCCTACAACAAGTTCGTTGACGCGCTCCTGACCGCCGAGGGACACATTTATGAAAACGGCGCCTCGGGATACTACCTCCGCGACAACGGCATGCCGCTGGACAACATGGCGAACACCGTCCAAATTTTTCTCGGAACCCGACTTACCTGCGCGCAATGCCACAACCATCCGTTCGATCACTGGACGCAGAAAGAGTTTTATGAAATGTCGGCTTTCACCTTCGGCGTGCAGACCGTCCGCCCTGCGACGCGCGAGGATCGCGAAAAAGCGCGCGAGCTGATGGCGATGGACGTGGACAATAAAACCAAGCAGGCCATCAAGGGAATCGTGCGCAAGACGCGCTACGGATACGTCAGCGATACTCCGGGGAAACAAATTCGACTGCCGGACAATTACAAATATCCCGACGCCGCGCCGAACGCGAAGGTTGATCCGAAGGCCATTTTCGGCGGGCCGGATTCGGTCGCGCCGGCCGATCGCCGTCATGCCTATTCGGCTTGGCTGACTTCGACGGAGAATCCGCGCTTCACGACGGTCATCGCGAACAGACTTTGGAAACAGGCGATGGGCAGAGGGCTGATTGAGCCGGTTGACGACATGAAGGACGACACCGTTCCCTCGAATCCCGAGCTGATGGCCTACCTCGCGGACCTGATGAAGAGCCTGGATTACAACCAGAAGTCCTTTCTGCGCATCCTCTACAACACGAAGACGTATCAGCGGCAGGCTTCCCTTCCCCCCGAATCGGCCGATGAGATTTACAGGTTTCCCGGCCCGCTCGCGCGAAGGATGTCCGCCGAACAGATTTGGGATTCGGTCATGACGCTCATCGTGCCGAATCTGGACCAACGCGAGGGACAAGTCCGGCGTCGCGGCGTGGGCGATTCCGTCGAGGAACTGGAAAAGATCCGCCAAATGTCGCCCCAAGAATTGGTGGCGATGGTTCAAAATCAAATGGAACGACGGGCGGAGAAAAACCCGGAAGGCAAAGCCGGCAAACCGGTCAAGAAGCTAAGCGAGGCCGACGTCCCTGAAACCGGGATGATCAAATTGGCATCGGGGCCGGCATCGGGTCCCGCGCCTTCGCAAATCGTGTTGACCGCAGGCGGGAAAGGAAAAGCCCTAGCCCGCGCGCGCGCGAAGGCCATGGCCGAAAAAAAGCGCGCCGAAGCAAGCACCAAGGAGCGCGAGGAAGCCAAGTCCGAAATGGCGAAGCGCGAGGAAGCCAAGGCCGAAATGGCAAAGCGCGCCGCACCGGCCAAAGCCAAACCGCAACCCCGCCGCGAAGCCGCGTTCCCTGCGGGAATGGTCCGCGCATCCGAAGTGCAACAGCCCGCGCCGCCGGGACATTTCCTGCAACAGTTCGGCGCCTCGGACCGCGAAACCATTGACGCCGGCAACACCACCGCGACCGTCCCGCAAGTGCTGACGTTGCTCAACGGCCCAGCCTACGCCGAGTTGGCCAAGCCGGGTTCGGTTCTTTCGCAGACACTCAAAAATGCCGGATCCTCGCCCGATGCGCAGGCCGAGGCCATCTTCCTTTCCATTTACAACCGCCGACCGACCGAACCGGAGGCGCGCGCGGCCCGACAGGTAATAGCAAGCGATCCGCAGGGAGTCCAAGACTTGGTCTGGGCGCTCCTCAACACCCAGCAATTCATGTTTATTCGATAAGGTAACAAGGAGACCATCATGAAAACCTTCATCAACAATCAGGATGAGCTTACCCGTCGCGCCTTTATGGCGCGCGCGGCCAGCGCGTTCTTGGGCGTGAGCGTCGCGCCCTCGCTCATCTGGGCCGAATCGGTTCAAATCGCCCACGCTCCGGAGGGACCGGCCAAGCAAGTCATCTACATTTATCTGGCCGGCGGCATGAGCCATCTGGACACCTTCGATCCCAAGCCGGGGAAAGAGGAGATGGGACCGGTTGAGACGATCAAGACCAACGTGGACGGCATCCAGCTCAGTCAACATCTTCCGGAGATGGCCAAACGCATGGATCGCGTGGCGCTGATTCGCTCGATGAAGACGACGCAGGGGGACCATGAGCGCGGCAATTACATCATGCACACCGCCTATATGAAGCGCGGGACGATCCAGCATCCTTCGCTGGGCGCGTGGAGCGCGAACATCAAGGGCCGGATCAATCCGACGATGCCGGCGAACATCCTGATCGGCGGCGGTAGCAAGCACCCGGGCGCGGGATTTTTCGACGCCCGCAACGCCCCCGTGCCCATTGGCGATCCCTCGGCGGGTCTGCAAAACAGCGCGCTCCCCAAGGGGGTCACGGAGGAGAAACTGGAGAAACGCCTCGCGCTCGTTGACCAGTTCGACCATGAGTTCCACAAGGAATTCAATTCGCAGGAGACGCGCGCCTACGCCGACCTTTACAGCGAGGCGCTCAAGCTGATGAAGAGCGAGGATCTGGCCGCGTTCGACCTTGGAAAAGAACCGGAGACCGACAAGAGCCGCTACGCATACGAAGGGCGCGACGCGGGGGGCGGCGCGAAGGCCGCAGGGGCGATCAAGAACTTCGGTTTGGGGTGCCTGCTGGCAAGGCGTCTGGTGGAGCATGGCGTGCGATTCGTCGAGGTCAACTTTGGCGGATGGGACACCCACACGGACAACTTCGACCGCGTGGAGGACCTTGCCGGCGCGCTCGACCGCGCGCTTTCGGCCTTGCTCGATGATCTGCAATCCCGAGGGTTGCTGAAGACCACGCTGGTCGCCGTGGCGACCGAATTCGGCAGGACGCCGAAGATCAACGAAACGGAGGGACGCAACCATCACCCGCAGGCTTTTTCTTGTGTGTTGGCCGGCGGCGGCATCAAGGGGGGCGTCGTCCACGGCAAGACCGACGAGACCGGAGACGCCGTAGCGGAGAATGAGGTGACCGTGCAGGATTTCCACGCCACGATCGCGCGGGCGCAGGGCATTCCTCTCGATCAGGTGGTGCATTCCCCATCCGGGAGGCCGTTCACCGTGGCGGACAAGGGGAAACCCGTGACGGCGCTTTTCGCCTAGGGAGAGGTCAGTCTCAGCCTTCCAACCCAAGCGGAAGTCAATCGCCTGTGGGCAAAGGAAGCCGAACGGCGCGTGGCTCCAATTGAACGGGGCGAAGCGAAACTCATCCCCGGCGATAAGGTGTTTGCAAGAATTCGCAAAAAATTCAGTCCGATTGAATAAAGACATCGGGAACCCACTAAGAAATTGGTGCAACTACGATTTCTGGATCAACAACGCGACGTAAGGAGTCCCAAATTGCTTCGCGGCGCAATCTCCGGAACAGATCGAACGTCGCCTTGTCGAAGGCGAGGGTGTTAGGATCGGCCGCAAATTCCTTAACCAGCAGATGCCGCTCAATCGGCACTCCTTGAGTTTTGAGCCTGCAGAAGTAGGAAGCAGGAAGCTCTGCGCGTTTTCTAATATTATCCGTTGCTCCAAAAAAACGAAGATTCCCGATGTCGCTGATCTCGGTGCTGGAGCAACCCAATCGGGAGCGTAGCATGTATTGAGGGTAAATATGATCAACATGTGGTTCATTTCCCTTAAACGCCACATCGAACGGTGAGGCTCCCCATTTGTCGAAATAAACAACATTGAGGAGGAGGGGGCGCAGTCGCGTATCCGAAAGGTTGCTCAAGGAAAGCTCCGTTGGATTGCCGCGTGAGTTCTTAAAATAGGATTTAAGGGTCTCCAGAGGAAATTCACCATTCAGCGGTTGCCCGACTATTCCTTGTAGCATGTTGAGAGTCGCATCAGTTTGGCTCGAGAACCAACCAAAAAGTTGCGCCTTGTGATAATACGCACCCATGACCACTCTGGCACCTTCGGAGGGTTTTGGATTTTGGAAGAGGAAGGAGAAAAGCGGGATTAGGGCGTTGTAGCTTCTTATCAGGCGATCCGCGGTTAAACGAAGGTGCTGCACCATGAAATCCCGCAACTCCTTAAAAGCTTGTTCTGCCCGGTCCCAATCCTTCTCCATTTTTGCAAGAAGTTCTTCTCCGCGTGCGCCGTAAAATTTCTCCGTCTTTACCTCGGCTCCCTCGCCATGCGCGAGCAACAAAGCCTTGAGCACGAAATCTTGATCGATGTTTAGACGGCCACCGTTGAGAAGGTCGACGGTTTGCTCAACGCGCTCCTCTATGTCGTCCCACCCTTCCTTCATTGCCGCGAACATCAGATCGCCCGCTGTCAGCTTCGTTCCTCCGGAGTTTACGCGCACAAAGATTTCAAGAATTCGTCTGTATGGATACAAGCAAGCCACGCCATCAAGCTCGTCCGCCCAGAAGAACTTGTCTTCATGCAATAATGAGTGAAGTTGAACGATATTTCTTGAGACTGTGCGCTCTCTTGTCCTTCTTGCCTCGGCGGATTCCTTCGCTACGGCGGAAATTTCGTCGTTTAGCGTGTTGGCTACTTCAAGCTGATTAGTTCTTGCGAACCGTTCCGACAGGTCTCTAACGCGGAAGTAAGGTGGAGGAAGTTTTTCCGTGCTGAACTGCAATTGATACAGACTATCCCCGCCATCAGCCGGCACTTCACCGGCACTCGCATCGAAATAGGCTTCTAAGACGTCGCTTCTCTCTTCCTTGATTCCACCACGGAAAATGCAATGCAGGGTTTGCAACCTTTGTTGACCGTCTAGGACGAAAACTTTTTCAACATCTGCAACTGACCGCGCGCTGTCATAGAATTCCGAAAGATCGGCGTCTTGGTTAATGACAGGCATGAAATGGCGGGCGCGTATCGCTTCCTTTGTTCGCCACAAGAGGAATGTTTGAATGGGATAATTCCGCATAAGGCTATCGAAAAGACGCGCCATTTGCTCGCGCTCCCACACGAACGGGCGCTGAATGTGAGGGAGCAGTAGCCGTTTAGCGTCAATGTCTTCCAGAAGTCTGAACAACGAGTGCGGTTTATAGCTCACTTTGCAGAACCTCCCCCGAGTGTCTATTCTCCGATCTGTTTCGCAATTTTTTTCCGCAACCCCAACCCCAAAATTTGCCGCGATCAATCTGTCGAAGATGGCCTTGCGATCACCGTGAAGCGATCTCGGCGCGGGCGTGCCAGCGAGCGGCGAACCGCATCGGGAACCGGGATCGCCACGAACCGGTCTTTCGAAAACAGATAATCCTCGCCGCTCTCGTCCACGACGCGAAGATCCCCGTCCGCCTCGGCGGAGGCATCCGGCAGAACGCGATAAATTTTGTGCAGTTCAAGCGACGCCGGATAATCGCGATTATCCACGCACACCGCGAACGACGTTCGCACGTTTTTGGTTTTGTGTTTTCTCATTCCAAATGCCGCTAAAATTCTGGCAAATCACCGCGCGAAGTTCAATGCGGAGTTATTTCCGTGGGGTGTGCGTCAAAATGTGGAGTGGCAACCGAGCCGCGACCGTAAGGGAGCGCCCGATGCGCGACAGAATGCTGATCGGACGCTCGCTCACGTTCGCGGCTCGGTTGCCTCAAATGCGGCTGACTCCAAAAACTGAAACAAGCCCACGCGCATTAACGGTTGAGTCGCCGGGGAATTACGCGGATTGAAATTGGAGATTGGAAAGCTCGTCTTGGGACGCCCGGGTGGAGACGTTCAGAAATTCCACTCCCACCACGCGATCTTGATCGTCGAAATCGAGAATCACGCCGGGCCGGATTTCCTCCGATTCCACGATCCTCTTTTCGTCGAGACGGAAATACAGAGCGTCGTTTTCCTTGTCCAGCTTGATTCTCATTTTTTCCCTTTCAACCTCCGGTCGAAGAATACCGTCGCGGCGCGGTTGGGATTTGCCCGGATGTTCACCACTACCCGGAGCCAACGATTGCCGAACTCCGGAATTTTCTTCAAGTAATGCCGCGTTCCGTCATCGTGGTCCTCGGTCAAATCCGGTGTCGTTAGCGCCGCTTCAACCCACCGTTCGGCGATCTCGCGCTCTCGGAGCATGTCCCGAAAGTGACCCGTCTTGTCCACCAATTAATCCTACCAGAGCGGTGATGGTGTGTCAGCGGTTTCCTTGCCGTTATCATGTATAAGCTCAGACATTCGGGAAGCCTATTTCCTCAACCACTTCAAAATTTTTTCCGCCGCCAGATTCGGCGTCAGGCCGTATTTTTCCGCGAGGACTTTGTAGGGGGCGCTGGCGCCGAAGCGGTCCAGACCGATGAAGAGTCCGTCGGGGCCGAGATAGCGCGACCAGCCTTGTTCGACGCCTGCTTCGATGGCGACGCGCCGGCCGGTTCCCAAAATTTCGCGGCGATAATCCTCGCTCTGCCGGTCGAACAAATTCCATGACGGCATGGAGACGACGCGCGAGCGGATTTGATGTTGTTGCTCAAGCAAGGCCCGCGTTTCCAAGGCGAGCGGAACTTCCGATCCCGTCGCCAGAATCGTCAGGTCGCCTTCGCCGCACAGAACATACGCCCCGCGGCGCAAGCCGTCCGCCGAAGCCAAGACGCGCCGATCCAAATTGGGAAGGTCTTGGCGCGTGAGGCACAAGGCGGTCGGTCCGGATTGATTTTCCAGCGCGACGAGCCACGCCACGGCGCACTCCTCCGCGTCGGCGGGGCGAATGAGCGTGAGGTTCGGCATGGCGCGAAGCGAGGCGAGATGCTCAACCGGCTCGTGCGTGGGGCCGTCCTCGCCGAGAAAAATCGAATCGTGCGTGAAGACGTAAATCGGATTCAGATGGCTCAGCGCGGCGAGCCGGATCGGCGGGCGCATGTAGTCGCTGAAGACAAAAAACGTCGCGCCGAAGGGACGGACGCCGCCATGGTAGCATATCCCGTTCAGGATGGCTCCCATGCCGTGTTCGCGGACGCCGAAATGAAAATTCCGTCCGGCGCGGTTGGTTTTGGAAAACGATCCGTATTCCTTGACGTAGGTGTTGGTCGAGGGGGCGAGGTCCGCCGATCCGCCGATGAGATTGGGGACGTGCTTCAGCAGGGCGGCCTGAACCTGTCCCGCCGATTTGCGCGTCGCCGCTTTTTTGCCCGGCTCGAATTTGGGCAACTGTGACGCGAGATTTTCCGGAAGTTTGCCCGACCAGAATTGATCCCACAACGCGGCTTTTTGAGGTTCGGATTTGCGGAACGCCTCGAACTGCTCGCGCCAATGTTTGCGCGCCCGCTTGCCTTTGTCCTCCCCCTCTTGGAATTTGGATCGCGCTTCCGGCGGAACGAGGAAATGCTCGTTCTCCGGCCAACTCAAATTTTTCTTCGACAACCGAACTTCTTCTTCGCCGAGCGGTGAGCCGTGCGAATCGGCGGATCCCGCTTTGTTCGGACTGCCGTAGGCAATCGTCGTCGTGGCGATGATGAGACTCGGACGCTCCGTTTCATTTCGCGCCGCCGTGAGCGCGCGCGCAATCGCTTCGCGGTCGTGGCCGTTGATTTCCTGAACGTGCCAGTGATACCCCTCGAAGCGCGAGCGAACATTGTCGGAATAGGCCAGCGCCGTGTCCCCTTCGATGGAAATGTGGTTGGAATCGTAGAAGGCGATCAGCTTGCCCAGCCCCAAATGTCCGGCGAGCGAGCAGGCCTCGGCGGCAACCCCTTCCTCCAAGTCGCCGTCACTGCAAAGGACGTAGGTATGATGATCCACGGGACTGTGCGTGTCGTCGTTGAACTGCGAACCGAGCCAAGCTTCGGCAATCGCCATGCCGACGGCGTTGGAGATGCCCTGCCCCAGCGGACCGGTCGTGCACTCGACGCCGGGCGTAAGTCGAAATTCCGGGTGGCCGGGGGTCTTGCTTCCAAATTGACGGAAATTCTTGAGATCGTCGAGCGTCAATTCGTAGCCGCACAAATGCAGAACGGCGTAGAGGAGCATCGAACCGTGGCCGGCGGATAGAACAAAACGGTCACGGTCGGGCCAGAGGGGATCGGAGGGATCGAACTTGAGAAATTGCGTCCAGAGGACGTAGGCGAAATCGGCGCAACCCATCGGCATTCCGGGGTGTCCGCTGTTGGCCTTTTGCACGGCGTCCATCGCCAAGGCGCGGATCGTGTTGACGCAGAGTTCATCCAGTTCCGCGCCTTGAATTTTCTTTTCCACCTTTTCCATGACATCCATTCTAAGAATCACCCTTTGTGAACGAGCCGGCAAATGGTTTCAACCGTTGCCCATGAGCATTCCCGTCATTTTGGCGGCATGGGGCGTGGAGTCAATGGGATTCCTTGAGTGACGGTCCTTTCTCTTGCGATGGAAGAGTGGAAAGGTGTTTAATGAATACGGGGAAAACGAGGGGGCCGACAAGGCTCAGTTTAACCCGAACTGGATTTTCAACCATGTCATACATCGGTCGCATCAAGAACGGCGTTGTGGTCATCCAAGGTCCGACTCCCTTGCCCGAAGGAGCGGAAGTCGAAATCATTCCCCGCGCCGAGCGTGAAAATGGGAGCGCAAAGACCTCCCTTAGTCTTTACGAAAGACTCAAGCCGATCATCGGCACGGCCAAGGGACTTCCCGCCGACGCGGCGCGGAACGTTGATCATTACCTTTACGGCATGCCCAAAAAATGAAGGCGGTATTCGCCGACACGTCGTTTTACATCGCCTTGGTCAATCCCAAAGACGAATGGCATACGGTAGCCATGCGCCGAGCACAGGCTTGGAACGAAAGAATCTTGACGACCGAATACGTGCTTCTTGAAACGGCAAACTGGCTGGCGCGAAGCGATGATCGTGGCGCCTTTGTCCATCTCGCGGATCAAATCCAATCCGATCCGCAAACCATAATTGTTTGGGGTGGGAGGGATCTCTTTGAAAGGGGTCGAATTCTTTACTCTGAGCGGGCGGATAAAGACTGGTCACTGACCGATTGCATTTCCTTTGCCGTGATGCATGACCATGAAATCGCCGACGCGCTAACGGGTGATCGCCATTTTGAACAAGCGGGATTCAAGGCTCTGTTAAGATGAATTCCCTCCATCAGCCACAAAGCGGTCGAGCGGGAGCCTTCGCCGATCCCGAAGGGGTTGCGCTTAGACCCATCTTGTTGCAGGCTAAAATGATGAAATTCACGGGAAATCGAAAGAAAAATTCGCGGGGGACGGTCTCCGGATTAATTCGCGGATTGAACGTTGGAGTCTTCTTGACGGCGTTCGTCCTTGCCGTTGCCGGACAGGAGCCGTCCAAGATTCAGCCGCCGACCCAGTCGTTGCGCTCAAGCGGCTCCATTCCATCTTTCCCGTCGGCCACGCAATCGAGATCCGACGTGAGGGACGCCAAGACTCAAGCCGAGCGAAGGAAAAACGTCCTTGAAAAATACAAGGAGTCCACCGCCGGACAGAAAAAAAAGGAAGAGGAAGAAACGCCGAATCGGCCGCTCAAGGACATGGTCAGCGAGCCGTGGCTTTCGCCCAAGGGGGAGCGACTGGTCGCGGTCGTGGAGGACAGGTATTTGACCAAGGGGGACTTGGATTTGCGTCTAAAATTAGTCGGCGAGGATATTCGACCCGACGCGGCGCGGGACGTGGACACGAAACGTAAACTCGAACAACAGAAGGTTGACGTCTCGCAAACCATCGTCTCGGAATGGGTGATGAACGCGGTGCTGGCGCTGGAGGCATTGCGCAATAAATATGCCGTCTCCGACGTCGAAGTTGACGCCGCGCTCGCCAAATTATCGGAAAACCCCTCGGACAAAACTAAAAAGGAGGAAGCATCCACCCACGTCAAGCTGGTCGGCGTTCCGCAGGATCAAATGCGCGCCGAAATCCGCGACGGTTTGCTGATCGAGAAATTCATCATGGACGTGGTGAAAAGCTATGACCGATCCTACTATCAAAAGATTTACGACGCCCAGCCCGCCATGTTTCTAATTCCGCCGCGAGTTCACGTCTTCGACGTGTTTCGCGGATTGGACGCCTCGATGACCGCCAAACAGCAAAAGGACATTCGAAAAGACCTTGAGGAAATTCGCAAGGAACTGAAGAAGCCGAAACCCGATTACGCCATGCTGACCCAAAAAAGCGATACGAACCTCCAGCTTTCCATTGGCGACATGGGCTGGGTCGCCGCCGACACCGATCTGCCTCCCGCGCTTCACAAAGTGATTTTCAGTCTGGATCCCGGGCAAACGAGCGACATTTTTCTGGCCGGACTCGGGGCGCACGTCATACGCGTCATCGAGCGCGAGGAGGGGTCCAAATTCACGCTCGAGGCGGCCATGCCCCAGCTTCAAAATTACCTCTTCAACAAAACCAAACCCGCGATTTACGAGGGCGTGCGCGGACGCTACAAAATTCACATGAACTCCGGCGGACTGAACAAATGGCGCGACGCCACGCCCGACGACGCCAAGCGCATCGCGCAGAAGCCCGCCAAATCCGCCGAGCCGCCCCCGAAGCCTCAACCTTTGTCGGGCAAATCACCCGTCGCGGAGGAACAGGAAAAAAAGAAGACTTCCGAGCCGCCGCCAACAATTGATCTCAATGTTCTTTCGCCGCAAAAATGAACCATCGAGATCGCGAAGAATTCAGGAAAAACGTCCTGTAAAGAATTAAACTGAAAAAAACTCTCCGTGATCTCTGTGTCCTCCGTGGCTAAGGAAAATTCCCTCCAACTTCTCATTAGCGAGATTTATCCCTCCATTCAGGGCGAATCGTCCTTCGCGGGATTGCCGTGCGTTTTTGTCCGCCTGACCGGATGCCCTCTCCGTTGTTCATGGTGCGACACCGAATACGCTTTCACCGGCGGAACGCGAATGAGTCTCGGCGATGTCTTGAATCAGGTGAAAGCCTGCGGCGTCAATTTGGTCGAGGTGACCGGCGGCGAACCCCTCGCCCAGCCGGAATGTCCGACGCTCCTCGCGCGGCTCTGCGACGCGGGATACGAAGTGCTCTTGGAGACGAGCGGAGCGATTGACGTTTCGCCCGTGGATCGGCGCGTCGTCAAAATCGTGGATGTCAAATGCCCGGGAAGCGGCGAAGCGGAACGCAATCTTTGGTCCAATCTAAGCGCGCTCGGTCCGCGCGATGAAATCAAATTCGTGCTAGCCAGCCGAAACGACTACAATTGGGCAAAACAGATATTGATTGAGCGCGGACTGACGAACCGCGCCGGACTCCTTTTTTCCTCCGCGCACGGTTTACTCCATCCCGCCGAATTGGCGGGATGGATCGCCGAAGACCGCCTCAACGTCCGACTTCAAATCCAATTGCATAAATACCTGTGGCCGGATCGGAGTCGAGGAGTCTAAGGCCAATCGAATCGCCGGCTTTTTATCGCCGCCGCTACGTCGGCCCGCTTTTGTCCTTCCTGCTCGGTCTTCGGGTTCTGGCGTCTCTTCTTTGGCTGGCGTTTCTGATTCCGGCGATCGTGGATTTGTCGTTGCCGGAAGGGGCGGTCGTGGCGCGCGCCGCCGACGTCGCGCGCGGCGAATCCCCTTATCATGATTGGAGGCATTGGCCTTATTCCTTCGCGCCCTACGAGCCGCTGACTTATTATCCGGTCGGCTGGACCGCGAGGTTTTTCGGCCTTTCCGACGCCCCTCTGAAAATTTATCGGCTCGGCAGGATTCAATCGCTTGTTTCCCTGCTCGGAATTGGCTTTCTGCTCGCGCGGATTCTGGCGCGGTTGGGCGCGCCTCCGATTTGGCGATTGCTTGGCGTCGCGGCGTTCACGATCTGGACCGAGAACTTCACGCATCTGATAAGCTATCGCCCCGATCCTCCCCAAGTCTTCTTTTCGTTGCTCGCCCTTGCCATCGCGCTCCGGAATCCCGCGCGACCAAGAACGGTGACCACGGTGTTGATCGCCCTTTGGGTTTCAGCATGGTTCAAGGCAACCTCGTGGGGATTGATCGCCGCGTTGAGCGTTTGGATGGTTATGGGGATGGGATGGCGTCGCGCACTTCTTGGATTGCTCGCTTTCGCCGTCGCGGGCCTTGTTCCCGCCTTGATCTTGAATTGGAAACTGCGCGGTCTGCTCCTCCTGAACCTGATTGATTCCTTGGATAACGGTTATTACCTTGCTTACGCGTGGAACATTCTGCGGGAGGTTCCGTTGCTTCCCGCGGCGATTATGATTTTGGGATTGGGTTTGTCCGCGCGGCGACTGCTCTCGAATCCCGTCGGCGACGCCCCGTGGCTTCTGTCGCTCGCCACGGTTCTCTCTCTAGCCGCGGCCGTGTTTCAATCGCTCAAACCCGGCGCGTATCACAACTATTATCTCGAAGGCTATGCTCTATCGTGCATCGTGACGACGCGATGGCTGTGCCATTTGTGGCGCGAGGCGCAAGACAATTGGAAGGCCGCCCGCGAACTCATATTCACAGGTATTCTTCTCCCCGCGATTCTGATTGACGCATTTCTCTTTTTCCCCGGTCTCCGTCATGATTTGCGGATCGTGCGATTGGTCTGGAAACCCTCCGCGCTTGTGGAGCGCGTCAAACAAATCGAAGGACCGATTCTGACGCAGAACCCGTATCTCGCCCTCGTTCGCCCCGCGCCCCCGACGCTCATGGATCAGGGACATTACACGATCCTCGCCGATCGCGGTCGCATTAACCGGGAGGAATTATTCGACAAACTTCGCCGCAGGGAATTCTCCGCCGTTCTCATGGCGACCCGCGACGTGGCGGTAACGGGAACAACCGAACCGACCATGTCCTTCTTTTACACGCCTCAATTTCTTGCACTCTTGCGCGAGAATTACATCGAGAGGGAGCAGATGGAAGGGATGTCAATCCTGCTTCCGCGCACTCGGGAGCGCCATCCATAAACCTGCGGAATCACGATTTAATTACTTTGCCGGAATCTCCGCCGCTTGGTCGCGCAGGACGCGGCGCAGGATTTTGCCGACGCCGCTTTTAGGAAGCGCCTCGGTGATGTAAATCCGCGAGGGGAGCTTGAATTTCGTCACCTGCGCGGCCATGTAATCCAAAACGTCCTTTTCGGTCAGGCTTCCCTTGACGCGCGGGACGACGTAGGCGACGACGTTCTCGCCGTAGATCGGATCGGGCACGCCGACGACGGCGGCCTCGACAATTCCCGGATGGGAATAAAGGACGTTTTCCAGTTCCGCCGGATAGATGTTCTCGCCGCCGCGGATGATCATGTCCTTTTTGCGGTCCACGACGAAAAGCCAGCCCTCTTCGTCGAGGTAGCCGACGTCGCCGGTGTGAAGCCAACCGCCGCGCAACGTCTCGGCGGTCGCGTCGGGGCGATTGAGGTAGCCCTTCATCACGGTCCCGCCTTTGCTCAAAATCTCCCCGCGCTGACCCGGCGGAAGCGGCTGATCCTGATCGTCCACGATCCGAACTTCGACACCCGGTTGCGGTCGTCCCGCCGATCCGGCGCGATAGGGCAACGAGACCGGTGTCATCGTGCAGATCGCGCAATTTTCGGTCATGCCGTAAACCTCGCGGATTTTACAATCCCACCGCCGCATGAATTCCTTGGCGACCTCGATCGGCAGAGGGGCCGCGCCGACGACAACCTCTTGCAAGGATGACAAATCGTATTCATTCAATTTTGGGTGATTGAGGATCAGCGAGAGCATCGTCGGCACGCCCGCCATGACATTGCATTTGTGCTCCACGATTTTCTTCATGAATCCTTCGGGCTGAAACCACTGCGATTGGACGCCGTAGCTCTCGGCAAATTCCTCGGGGATCATATAGCCGCTGTTCATCACGGCGACGCCGGCCATGTGCGCCATCGGAAGCGCGCTCATCGAGCGGCGCGGTCCGTCCCAAAGATGATACTCGGCGGATTTGTGCGTGGCCTCGGCGCCGGCGGCCAGATTTTCATGCGTCAACATCGCCCCCTTCGGCGTGCCGGTCGTGCCGGAGGTATACATCACCATCGCGACGTCGTGATCGTCAATTTGAGGGAGCGACGCGCGCGGCTCGCGCTGGAGAAGCGAATCGAGCGCGAATTCCGGCGGCGAGGCGTTCGGGTCGTCCTTGCCTCCGCGAATCGCGATCCACTTGAGGTGATCCAGTCCCTTGACCGCCTCGCGGACCTTGAACAGAACCGTCGTGTCGGTGATCAGCCCCTCGGCCTTGGTGTCGGAGAGGATGTAGCGCAATTCGTTAGTCGTGAGTTGATACATGACGGGAACCGAAGTCGCCCCGGCGCGGAAAATCCCCTGAAACGCCGAATAGACAAGGTGATGATTTACCATGTAAAGGGCGACGTGTTTGCCCTTGGAGATGCCGAGTTCCATGAAGGCGTTCTGGAACCGCCGCGCGCGGTCCATGATTTGGACGTTGGTCACGTCCTCGTTTTCAAAGACGAGCGACCGGCGTTGGCCGAGACGTTGGATGGATTCTTCGGCGAGTTGGGCGAGGTTCATGGGGACTGCACCATTAGGGGTTTCAATTATGTAATCAATATATTAATCAGCCTCAACGGGGCTGAGAATCAAAGCCCAAGGTTGGCGCGTTCCGCGCCTACCTTGGGTTATCCGAACGTCTCACCGCAACCTCAACGAGGTTGCGGAATGATGACGCTCGACTCCGCAACCCACGTTGGGGTTGCAAGAAATTTCCGACAACTTTACCCAAGGTAGCCGCTTCGCGGCAACCTTGGGCTTTGTTTCGGGACGCCTTTGGCGTCCAAGAAATCGTTCCTGCGCTCGCGAAGATCACGATACTACGCAAACGCTTCCTCGATCACCGAAAAAATGAAATACGTCCACTTCACCTATTTCATAATCGTCTCAAGTTTGGTCGCCAGCATCATGTTGCCGCTGACTTTTAATTTGCCTTGGACGAACGCGATTTGCGGATTCAGTTTCCCCGCTGAGAGATCGAGGAAATCCTCGCCCGAAACGGTGATCGTGCAATCGGCCTTCTCGCTCGCCTGACGCTTGACGCTCCCGGGTCCATTCTTGAGGTCCACGGTCCACGTCGCGCCGTCGGGTCCGGTGACCTCGAACTGATAAATCGCCCCGACTTTTTCCACAAGACCGGGATTTTGCTTGAGCCGGTTTTCCATCTCGGCGAAGAGTTGTGCCACGCGCCCATCCGAGCCGTTGGAACCCGCGCCCTTGGCTTGCGCGCCGTCCGAACCGGACACCTTGGCGAAACCCGCCTGCAATTCGGCGGCGGAATTGGAAAGCACAACCTCGTTACGCTCCTTGACCTTGCACTGGAAAATGATCCGCGAATCCGACTCCTTCCACATCTCGGTGAGGATCGTCTCGCCCGGGAATACGTGTTTGGCGAATCGAACTTTCAGGCTCTTCAATTTCGCGGTGTCGTAACCGCAGAAATGTTTCAGGATTGCCAATCCCGCGACGCCGAACGTGCAAAGTCCGTGAAGGATCGGCTTGTCGAAGCCGACCATCTTGGCGATATTCGGATCGGCGTGAAGCGGATTGAAGTCCCCCGACAGCCGATAGAGCAACGCCTGATTCGCGTCGGTCTTGAATTCGTCGGTGGCGTCGGGGGGACGGTTGGGCGGCTCATTGGCCGGGCCGCTGGGACCGCGATCGCCTCCGAATCCCCCCAATCCGCGAATGAAGGCGGAGGATTGATTGAACGCGATTTCCTCTCCTTTTTCGTTCTTGCTGATCGCGTCGAGAACGATCAAAGCGCCCTTGCCCTTGTCAAACACGCCGGATACCTTGCCGGAGTTCGTGATTTTCCCCTCGGTCGGCATCGGTCCGCGCAGTTCGAGATATTGCTCGCCGTGAAGCACCATCGCCGGATTGAACTTCAAGCCGGGGACTGTGACCAAATCCACCAGCATTTTGAAGGGGAACGTGACACCCATGGTCGGCAATGCCTTGAATCCGCCGCCGTTCATTTCATAGACGAATTGGAGCATATTCTTGTCGGTCGGGTCTTTGGCCGCGCCGACCCCCAGCGCATAGATGCTCACGTCGCGCTTGGTGATTTCAATCGTGTTCGGTTTGAACTCGTGGGCAAGCACCTTCGCCGGATCAATGTTTTCGTTTCCGGCTTTCTTTTCATCCTTGCGTCCGACATTCGCCATGATCGGCCCGAACGAATCCTGCACCGTGACCGGGTGATCGGCGTTGGTGAAGTCGGTGAGCTTGGACCAGTTGGAGGCCATATCCTCGACGGAAATGGTCTTGCTCAGGGGAAGGGAAATGCCCTTCGTCCGTTCCCAGCGGATTTTGCTGAACCATCCCGCGCCCAATTCGAAAATCGAGCCGTTTTCATTGGAGGATTCATGGCAAAGATAAGCCACGAGCGGGCTGACGCACTCAGGCTTGAGCGCCTCCAGCATTGGCGGCGGCATAACCGTCGCCGTCAGGCGCGACCCGGCAATTGGCGCGATGGCGTTGCAGAAAATGTTTCGCCCGGCTCCCTCGATGGCGAGCGTTTTCATGAATCCGACCAGACCCAACTTGCAAGCGCTGTAGTTGGCTTGTCCGAAATTTCCGTAAATCCCAGCTCCCGACGCGGTGACGATCACGCGGCCAAATTGATTGGCGCGAAGATGAGGCCACGCGGCGCGCGTGACAGCGTAAGAGCCTTTCAGGTGGACGCGATAAATCAGGTCCCAATCCTCCTCGGTCATTTTGTGGAAACTGACGTCGCGCAGAATCCCCGCGTTGTTGACGACGATGTCAATTTTGCCGAAGGCGTCGAGCGCGGTTTGGACGATCTTGTCGCCATTCTCGACCGAATCGTAATTCGCGACCGCCTCGCCGCCGAGCGCCTTGATTTCATCCACGACCTTTTGAGCGGGCGTTTGGCTCGCTCCTTCGCCGTGGATCCCGCCCCCCAGATCGTTGACGACGACCTTGGCTCCCCGGCTTCCCAAAAGAAGCGCGTGGGCGCGTCCCAAGCCGCCCCCCGATCCCGTGACAATCGCCACCCGTCCGTCAAATCGCAGTTCCTGCCCCATTGTTCTTCCCCCTCAACAAGTAATCTTGCTCTTGCTCTTAATCTTACTCTTGCTCGACGTAGAGCCATTGATTATTCACAAACTTCCGCCACTGGCAACAAAAGACGAACGCGAGAACTTCTTGCGGGCGTATTTTCAATTCTTGGATTCAGTCGCATTTGAGGCAACGGAGCCGCGAGCATGGTTGATCGTCCAAAGGAAAACACGCCACGCACTGGACGCTTCCTTACGGTCGCGGCTCGGTCCATGCGCCAATTTCTGACACGCGCCCGCGAATTTTGCCGGAACTTTTCTTTTGCCTGTCGGAGAATTTTGCGCTAAGGGGTTGGCATTATGGGAAAGATCATCGAACTCAAAGGCAGGAAAAACCGCTGGAGCTTCAGTTCGCTAGGCGCGCGGATCTTGACGTGGGAGGCGCTGGACGGAACGACGTGGCGGAAAATTTGCCGGGGAGACGGCTCTAGGAAAACCTCCGAGGACAACTACCATGCCGCCGTCATGTTTCCGTGGGTCAATCGCATCGGCGGCGATCATTGGTCGTGCGAGGGGCATCCGGTTCCGGTGAACACTTCCGGTCCGCTGACGCATCTGCACGGTTTGACGTTCGACGCCGAATGGGAAACGGTCGAAAGCGACGACTCGCATGTGATTTTTCACACGGTGTTGGAGCCGGGGAAATTTTATCCGCGCAAGGTCGAGGCGACGGTCGCCTACGTCATCGGAATTGCGGGAGGAGCCGAATCTTTGGAGGTGGGAATCACCTGCAAAAATTTGGAAAAGAGCGAAATCGCCTACGTGACGACCGGGATTCATCCTTATTTCTTGAATCCGTTTGGCGGCAAAGTGGACGAGGTCGAGTTATTCTGCGCGGCGGAAAAGGAATTCGCCGCGGACGACAAGCTGATCCCGACCGGAATCGTGGATGTCATGTCCGAGCATGATTTCCGCAAATCGCGCAAGATCGGCGCGACGACGTTGGATAATGGATTCATCCTGAAAGCGGACAAGGACCCCGCGGCGGGAATTGCGATCAAGAATTTCAAACTCTGGATTCATCCGAGAGCCAACTGCGGCTACGCGCAAATTTACATTCCTCCCCACCGCGAGGAAATCGCCATCGAGCCGCAAACCGGCGGCGCCGACGCCTTCCGGTTTCATCAATACGGACTGAAACGACTCCAACCGGGCGAGACGTTCAAATACCTTGCGTGCCTCGCGGCGGTTTTCTCATAGGGAAAAAATCCCGCCGAATTCAAGAAAATCAACCGTTTGACCAACCGCCGCGCCGGAGGAATCTTCATCCAACCGGACCAATCCGGCGGAATTGGCCAGCGCGCTGAATTGGTGCGAGCCTTGGGAGGGGGAAGGAACGACCGATTGCGGATTGCGGATTGTGGATTGTGGATTTGAGATTGCAGATTTTGGATTTAATTGATCCCCGCAAGGAGCGAAATCAGCGCGCGCGAAGACGGTCAGGCCGGGTTGCTTGGCGAACGGCGCGGCCGCGATGGCGGGACGCCACGGAAAATTAATTTCCGACGCCCCCTGCATTTTGAGCAACGCGGCGCGGACGTAAACCAGAGCGGTGACGATCACCGAAACCGGATTGCCGGGCAGACCGAAGCAGACCGTTGAGTGCGCGGACGAACGGGCGATTTTCCCGACAAACAGCGGCATCCCCGGACGTTGTTTCACCTTCCAAAAAATTTCACGCGCGCCCAATTCAATCAAGGTGGGGCGGATGAGATCGCGGCTTCCCATCGAGACGCCTCCGGTCGTCACCAATACGTCGAATTCCAATCCTTCCGACAACGCCTTTTTCGTTGCCGTCGGACTGTCGCCGACCGTTCCCAAATCGTGGACCTCCGCGCCGAAGGATGTCAAAAGCGGGACGAGCGCGTATCGGGTTGAATTGTAGATTTGTCCGAATCGGAGCGGTTCTCCCGGTTCGGTCAATTCATCCCCCGAAGCAATGAGCGCGACGCGCGGCTTGCGCGAAACTTCGATCCGCGCCTTGCCCAGCGACGCCAACAAGCCGACGGCGAGCGGGTCGAGCCTGCGTCCCGATTCCAAGAGGCGCGTTCCGGTCTTGTAATCTTCCCCCGCGCGTCGGATTGCCGTTCCGGCCTTGACGGGCGCGGAAAATCGGACGCGATTTTTTTCGATTTGAACGTCCTCGATGCGAACGACTGCGTCGGCCCCCTCCGGCAACGGGGAACCGGTGTTGATCCGGATTGCTTTTGCGCATTCGAGTTTGCGGGCCGATGAGTCTCCGGCGGAGACTTCGGTTTGCAATTCGAGAACAACCGGTGAACTCGCCGTCGCGCGTTCAATCTCGCCGCGTCGAACGGCGCAACCATCCATCGCGGAAGTGTCGAACGGCGGCGAATCGTGCGCGGCGCGGATCGGCTCGCGCAAAATTCTTCCGACCGCATGACCGAGCGAACACGACTGCGCGGATCGCAATTCAACTTCGGACAGAAGGAGATCGAGGGCTTGGGGAACGCTCAGCAAGGAAACACCGCAGAATTCCACATTCCGCAACCCCCTTGGGGGTTGCGGACAATTCCGCCCGGCGACCCAAGGTAGCCTCGCTACGCTCGGCAACCTTGGGCTTTGGGACACAGCCCCGCTGGGGCTGGAATACACAAGAGGCGTTACTTCTTCTTCGAAGACGACATGCCCGACATCCCGGATTCCTTCTTCGCGTCGTTGGAGTTGATGTCGAAGGACAGCATGAAGCCGGTGGTTCCCTTGAACTCGAACGCCTTCTCGCCAACCCGATAGGCTTCCACCTCATTCCCCATCAGCTTGAATCCCTCATTGCGCGGAACGCCCCAGTATTTGAGGTTCTTGACGACGACCGGCTCGTCGTTCATCCCCTTGGTGACGTTGAGAATGACCTCGCCCCCCTTGCCTCCGTCCATGCGGGCCTCGGCGCGGTCCTTACCCCCCTTCCATTCAATCGAGGCGGATTTGCCTTCGGTGAAGGAACCCCACTTGACCGGATACATGTGCTTGACCGCCTCGCGGATTCCCTCTTTCTGCTCCTCGGTGACGGCGGAATCAAAGGTGAGGACCGCCCATTCAAAATTCAAGAGGGAAAGATCGTGGCCTAGATCGCCGGCGATCCAGAACTTGGCTCCGTCAAGCTTGACCTTGCCGTAATTTCCCTTTTCCACCTGAAAGGCGTTATTGAACCGGCAATAGGTTTCGCCGCCGCCGCCGTGATCGTGTCCGGCGTGGGAGGCCGGGACGGTGTTGAAATAGCACTGGCAGAGTTGCGGACAACTGCACGCCTCGATAATTGTCGCCTTGAGCGACCAATCCGGGGTCGCTTTGGCGGGAGTCGCCTCGCTCCGCGCGCGGGAAATGGAAGTCGCCATGAGAGCGACCGTCAAAACCGAATAAATTTTTTGCATGATATAGTCTCCTTTTCTTCAAGCAGATGATGAAGACGACTTTAGAGCGAGGGGAATCGTTCGGTCAAGAGAAGGATGGACGCGCGAGGCTAGCGGGTCCATCTTCCGGCACCGGGAGATGCGCCCAGACGCACCCGGCATGAGCCGATGGCCGAAAGAATCCTTTCGCAAAACGATTCCCTGCGTTATAGTTCTGTCCTCAATAACCGAAGGCCGAACGGCCAAAGCATTAGGCAAAGCATTAGGCAAGGAGAACAACAATGGGACGGAAAGTTTACGTGGTGGGCGTGGGAATGACCAAATTCGAGAAGCCGGGATCCAAGGCGTGGGATTATCCCGACATGGGGAAGGAAGCCGGAACCAAGGCTCTGGCCGACGCCGGAATCCCCTACGATGAAGTCGAGCAGGCGTGCGTCGGCTACTGCTACGGCGACTCGACCTGCGGCCAGCGCGCCGTCTATGGCCTCGGCCTGACCGGCATCCCCGTTTACAACGTGAATAACAACTGCTCGACCGGCTCGACCGCCCTTTTCATGGCGAAACAACTCGTCGAGGGGGGCATCGCCGACTGCGTTCTCGCGCTCGGTTTCGAGAAAATGGAAAAAGGCTCGCTCGGCGCGAAATACACCGACCGTACCAATCCGCTCGACAAGCACGCAATGGTGATGGTTGCCCTGCGCGGCTTTGCGCCGGCTCCTCCCGCGCCGCAAATGTTCGGCAACGCCGGACGCGAACACATGGAGAAATACGGAACCAAGCCGGAGCAATTCGCCAAGATCGGCCACAAGAACCACAAACATTCGGTCAACAATCCCTATTCGCAATTCCAGACCGAGTATTCGCTGGAAGACATCCTGAACGCGCCCAAGGTCTATGAGCCGCTGACCAAGCTTCAATGTTGTCCGACGTCGGACGGCTCGGCGTCCGCGGTCGTGGCGAGCGAGGATTTCGTCAAGAAGCACAATCTCCAGAAGCAGGCCGTCGAAATTGCGGGCATGGCGATGGCGACCGATTTCCCGAGCTCCTTTGAGGAAAAGAGCATGATCAAGATGGTCGGTTACGACATGAGCAAGAAGGCCGCGCAAAAGGCTTATGAGCAATCCGGCCTCGGACCCGAAGACGTCGGCGTCGTCGAGTTGCACGATTGCTTCTCGGCCAACGAACTCATCACCTACGAGGCCTTGGGGCTGTGCGAGGAAGGCAAAGGGGGCGAACTGATTGACTCCGGCGCGGTGACCTACGGCGGCAAATGGGTCGTCAATCCGTCGGGCGGTTTGATCTCCAAGGGGCATCCGCTCGGCGCGACCGGTCTGGCCCAATGCGCCGAATTGAACTGGCAACTGCGCGGCCAAGCCGAAAAGCGGCAGGTGCCCGACCTGAAAGCCGCGCTCCAGCACAATCTCGGCTTGGGCGGCGCGGCGGTCGTGACGATGTATCGAAAACCGTCGGTTGCTTGATCGGCAGACTCTCTCAAGCCCATAATCGCCGTGGTTGGTGAATTCGGATAATGAGAATTGCCGGGACCATTTGGCTTGAAGATATCGTCGAAAAATTGCTCCGTAAACACGCCGTCAGGCAAAGGGAGGTGGAGCAAATTCTAACCAATTGCGCCGCATTTTCGTTTTGTTGAAAACGGAGACGTGATCGGCGAGAATGTGTACGCGGCGTTGGGGAAAACCGACGCGGGGCGGTTGCTCTCCGTATTTTTCGTTCACAAGATGGACGGACGCGCACTCATTATTTCCGCTAGAGACATGGATAAGGCGGAATAAAGGCTCTATGAAAAGCACAAGAAAAGTTAAAAGTTCGATTTCCAAAGCCAGTAGCTATCGCGAGATCGGAAGATATTGGGATCGCCACAGTCTGGCCCCGATTTGGGATCGAACCCGGCCGGTCGAATTCACGGTTGACCTTCAAGGTGAAATGACCTATTTCCCTCTCAAAACCTCGTTGGCGTCCAAGGTCCGCGCGGTCGCCAAACGCCGCGGCGTCTCCGCCGCGACGCTTCTCAACTCTTGGGTTCGGGAAAAGCTGTCTTGAAGAGTGATAGCTTCTGAATTGTGGGGAGCGACTTGCATCCGTGAATCTTGAAGAACATATCCGCCAAGTGAGGTCGGCAATCGAAGCGCGCCAGTTTGCGAACGAGGCGGCTGTAACCCAAGGGATCGTCCTGCGTCCGTTGGGTGCCCTTTCTTGGCCGTGCTGGGACACACATGTGGTAGCTCCCCAATAATCTATTGAAGGTCGCCGTGCTGACTTCGCTCTTTGCCATCCAGCTGATCGCCCAATCGTGTCAATTGAAGTTAAGCAACTCGGTTTGTCCGAACCGGACTCCGAAAGGCAGTTATTCGAATATGCCTATCACGCCGGTGCCCAGCTGGTAGTGCTGACAGACGGGCGACAATGGGACTTTTTTTGTCCCTGCCGGCCAAGGCGACTATAGAGAGAGAAGGGTTTACAAGCTCGATCTTCTGGAACGCGAGATTGACGAATGCTCGAGCCGACTGCAACGCTACCTAAGGTACGATGCCGTCATCTCGGGCTCGGCGATTGAAGTAGCTCAACAGGATTACCGAAACGTGGCCCGATCCAGAGAAATCAAGTCCACGCTTCCCAAAGCTTGGCGGAAACTTGTTGAGGAAAAGGACGGCCTGTTGATTGATCTGATAGCCGATCAGGCCGCTACACTTTGTGGCTACAAACCGGACTTCGAAACCGTAGCTAGTTTTCTCAATGCGAGTATTTCTCTCGCTGAACAACCCTCACTTACCAAACCCCGGTATGTCGAGCCATCCGTAGCCGTTGTAAAGTCAGTCCAATCAAGGGGATCAGAACCGGAATATGTTCGAAGCTACCGAGAAATGCTGGGAAACCCGGACAGCCTCCCCTCCCGGATGAAAAAGCTAATAGATGAGACAGGAGTTTTGTCATGGGCGGAATTGAAAAAGGCTTGCGTCCAGCGTCTAGGTTGCAAAAAAGAGACATCGGGGAGTATCGGGGCATCGTTGCGAGTTCTTGAGCTAGGCGGATTTGTTAGAACCCATGGTCGCGGAGAAAGCAAAAGAATTGAATCCTCAAAATCACGCTGATGAGGAGAAAGAGAGTTGTTCATCCCATTCTCAACTCGATCCCTCGGAAGGGAACAGGCCAAGCGGGACGTTTACTGTAAAAACAATTCGTTTTTACTGCTTCGCGACTCAAACAATTCCACCGCCCCCATGCTGACGCTGAGGCGCCTCGCCACCGCGCGGTATTGGGCCTTACGCACGGGCAATTCGTTGAGGCATTACGTTTGAAAAAGGGCGATCCGATTCAATTACACGCCTCAAACAAGCCCGCCGCGCCCATGCCGCCCCCGACGCACATCGTCACGACGCCGTATTTCGCCTTGCGCGCCAGCAATTCGTTGACCAACGCTCCGGCCAACCGCGAGCCGGTCATGCCGTAGGGATGGCCGATGGAGATCGAGCCGCCGTTGACGTTCAGGCGATCCATCGGGATGCCGAGGCGGTCCCGGCAATAGACGACCTGTACGGCGAACGCCTCGTTCAGTTCCCAAAGATCAATGTCCTCCACCTTCAAGCCGTGCCGCTTGAGCAGTTTGGGAATGGCGAACACGGGGCCGATCCCCATTTCGTCCGGTTCGCATCCGGCGACGGCGAATCCGCGAAAGACCGCCTTGGGTTTGACCCCGAGCGCGCTCGCCCGCTCGCGCGACATGAGAAGCGTCGCCGAGGCGCCGTCGGAAAATTGCGAGGAGTTTCCGGCGGTGATGGTTCCCTTTTCCGATTTGTCGAAGACCGGCTTGAGCGCGGTCAATCCCTCAAGCGTCGTGTCGGCGCGATTGCACTCGTCCTTGGCGACGGCGACGTTTTCCTCGACGCGCTCCTCGCCCGTGACCTTGTCCTTGACCTTGCGCTTGACTGTGATCGGTGCGATTTCATTCTTGTAAAATCCGCGCGACTGAGCCGCCGCCGTGCGTTGCTGACTCGCCAGCGCGTATTCATCCTGCGCTTGGCGGCTGACCTTGTAGCGTTTGGCGACGACCTCGGCGGTCATGCCCATCGGATAATAGAGCGTCGGTTTGTTTTTCAGAATGTTCGGATTGGGATCGAACTGCTGGCCTTCCATGAAGGTGATGCTCTCGACGCCGCCGCCGATCGCGGCGTCGGCTCCGTCGTTCATGATCGAGTGCGCGGCCATGGCGATGCTCTGAAGACCGGAGGAGCAAAAACGATTGACGGTCGTGCCCGAGACCGAAACGGGAAGTCCGGCGAGGATCGCGGCGACGCGGGCGACGTTCATCCCTTGGCTCCGCTCCGGCGTCCCGCAACCCATGATGACGTCCTCGATTTCCTCGGGGGCGAGTTGGGGGACCTGCGCCAAGACGGACTTGACGGCGTGGGCGGCCAGATCGTCGGGGCGCGTCATGTTGAACGACCCCCGACCCGATTTGGCCAGCGCGGTTCTCATGCTGGCGACAACGACTGCCTCTTTCATTTTCGATTCCTTTCGCTCTGCAAATTTTGGCGCAACGAGCCTAGCGGAGGGTGGGGTGAGGTTCAAGTCGTTTTTAACCGCCGTTTTTTTAACCGCCGATGCGCGCGGATGAACGCCGATATTTTTTTGTGTTCGGTTTTCATCGGCGCGGATCGGAGTGCATCGGCGGTTAACTATCTTTGCGCAATTTATCGCGCATTCGCTCTTTGCCATTCACCACGGGAAAAGTTAAAGGTAAGGGGCGATTCGCATCGGATTCTCATGCCTCGGCTTTTTATCGCCCTACCGCTTCCTTCCTCCATCCTCGAACAGCTGGCCGATTTGTCCGGCCGATTGAAGAAAGGATTTGAGTTTACTCCTTGCCGCCCTTCGTGGACGGGAATCGAAACGATGCATTTGACGTTGCGGTTTTTGGGGGAGACCGATCCCGCGCGCGTCGAGCCGATCAGCGAGGCGCTGGCGGAAATCGCCGCGCGATTTGCTCCGCTCAGATTGCGCGGACGCGAACTCGGAGTATTTCCGCATTGGCGGCATCCCAAGGTTTTGTGGGCGGGGATTGCGGAAGAATCGGGCGCGCTGACGAGGTTGCAGGGCGAAATCGAGGCGATGGCCGTCACGCAGGGCTACGAGGGGGCGCGAACGCCGTTTCGCCCTCATCTGACGCTGGCGCGATTTCGCACTTCGCGCGGCATCGCCGAAGCGCGGCGGAAAATCGAGGCGCACGACCGGTGGAAGACCGAACCGTTTCAGGTGGGCGAGGTGGTCTTGTTCGAGAGCGAGCTTCGCCCCGAAGGAGCGAAACATCGGGCGATCAAGAGCTTCGCCTTGAGCGCGATTTAAATTCCTATCCCGCTTATGCTCTCAGACCCGCGGCTTCGGCTAAATTCCTTTGACGAACGTCAAAGGTGAGGAAGCGCTTCGCATTAACCTCCAATGCGATCGCGACCTGAAGAATATCCAGCGCGCGCAATCCCAAGCGCGGCGTGTGGAGCATGGAAAGATCACGAGCGCGGGCAAAAACGCGATCCCACACAAAGAGCGGCGCATGGAGAAAACCTGATTGCAGATCGTCCTCCACTTGCAGGAGAACGGCGTTGGCGGCGGTCGCGTCCATTTCCCCTCTAAATACCTTCAACCAGATTGCGTTCCTGAACTCCAAGTCGTGGAAAGCCGTATAAATAAGGGGAGGCGCTTGACGTTCAATCGCCCTTTCAGACTCCCGTGATCGGGATTCGGTGACATAGAGCGGCACCAAAAAGCTTGTATCCGCGTAGGCGCTCAAGGGAATTTCTAACGGCTCTTCAAAATGATTTCGCTAAGGCTTCCTCCCGGAAGTTTCTTTCCCCCGAAGAGGCGGCGGCGACGGGACTCAAAATCCGGCCAGCGTCGCGGACGCGGCGGTTGGCTTGCCGGAATGATCTTGGCGACCACGCGCTTGCGCTTAACGACTTGAACTTCATGCCCCTGCGAAACTTCGCGCAGGACCTCGCTCAGATGGTGTTGCACTTGGCGGACCGTGACGGTTTTCATGTTAGACATTTTGACGCATTTCCCTTTGGCTGTCAACATTCGCCGATTCCGGCTCCCAGAAGACGGAGGCAGGGTTTGTCCCTTTGGAGTCCCATCGCCGTCTAGTTTACAACGACCAGTGAAACCTTCTTCCCGACCTTTTTTGCTCCGAAAACTGAAACGCGCCCGAAACCACAGATTTCACGGATGGCACAGAGTTTATGTTCTCTTCTCTTACTCTTACTCTTAATCCTAATCGTAATCCTAATCTTATCCCCTCTTCACCTCCCTTTCCTCCCGCTCCATCACCATTTCCATGATCGCGCGGATGTTTTGGGTCATGAGGTCGAGATATTGATTGGCGTGTTTGCGGATGTAAAGTCCCCGCGCCCATCCCGCCCCCGCGCCGAGAATCGTGTTGATCAACGCCCCCAAGAACCAAAGCGGGGCTTGGACGAGATCGAAGGGAAAGGCGGTATAGAAATGCGAGCGGTTGAAGAGAAATACGGCTCCAATAAATGCGATTAGAAAGGCCGCGACGGCCAAAATGATCCGCGTCGCCGACATAACAAAGCCCATCGTTGCTTTGAACGGGCGCCGTTGATATTCCAAATATTTTCGCTGAAGCAAAACAGCGTCCAGACATGACGGAAGAACATTATGTGGAATGAACGCCATCATGGCGATCCTCGCCGCAACTGCGAAGAGAACCGGCAATAGGATCCATTTTGTGATTTGGTGGGAAAACAACAATCCGAACCAGAACAGGAGCAAAAAGACCGCTCGGACGATCGCCACATGAATGATAGCCCATCGTCCAACCACAAGCCCCCAGACGGCGCCTGCCATATCGCTCGGGGAAAGACCCGTTAGAATCAAGTCGTGCCAAGCAAGGTTTCCGAGTCCTAGAACAGAGTCGCGGCGCGGACGGAAGGCGGATCTGAACCAGAACGACCAAGTAGAAAAGACAAATAGAAACGCGAGCTGGCCGAATCCGGACAAAAAGAATCCACAGTAGAATAAAAGGGCGATTACTCCGATGAATAGAAATCGCGCCACGTATATGACGATACTCCGTCCGAATCCGCTCCGATCACGTTCCGTGAAGAGATAAAGCCGAAACAACGCATTATTCTCCAAATCGCGCAACGGTTCGGCGGCGGCGATGGCGGAGGGGGAAGGAAGGTCCCCCTTGCGGAGCGACCAGTAATCCCGTTTTGTTTTCCGTTTCGGCATCAAAGAGAAAAACTCACCGCAGAGGCACGGAGAAGCAACTCCCATACGTTCGGAGTGTCCGGTGGATTGAGGTTGAGTTCAACCTTAATGTGAGAATCGAAGGCAAGCCGTGTTAGCGGCGGCGTAATTTTAGCCCCGTCCGGAAGGGCGGGGCGCAGGAAACCCCGCGCAAAATCAAAGCTCCGGCAGGAGCGGCATAACAATCTCGAGTTGATTTTATGCCGCCGCTCCCGCGGCTCAAACTCGGCTGGGCTGGCCTCATGTCCCCGTGCTTCCGCACGGGGCTATGGTTATTTCGCCGCTGACGCGGCTGGGGGAATGACATTTTTCTTGGAGCAATCTCCTGCGACCCGCTGGGTCGCCCTTTTTCTTCTCTGTGCCTCTGCGGTGAATCTTTATTCGACCTCGCGATGCCGTTTCAAGACCGCAAAGACCAACGCGATCGCGGTCAGAACGAACGCACCGAGCGTCACCGGACCGATCCGGTAACCGTATTCCAGATTCGCGTCCCAGCGGATCAAGACCTTCCCGACCGCGAAAAGCGAAAGGGAGATGAAGATGAAAAGGGTCAATAAATAAGGAGAGAACCAGAGCCAGAGATAGAGATGAGAGGTCAGAAGGCGGAGCGGATTGATCCGGCTTTTGCCGGAGAGAAAAAGAATTTGCCCGGCCAAAAGCGCGGAGGCGGCGACAAAAATGCGCCCAATCGCGGCATATTCATGGGCCGCGATGTATTCCCCCGTATTGCGCGAGAGATGATAAAGCGCCGTCGCCGAAAGGCAAAGCGACCCGACGGGAATGAAAAGATCGCGGGAGAAAATCCAGACGAAATCGGCCAGATGACGGGCCAAATCGCGGACCGTGAGCAGAATCAGTTTGAATCCGTGGCCGATTTGCAGATAAAAGCGCGTCGCGCCGTTCATGAGGGTGATCGAGACGGTGTAAAGCGATTCGACAAGCTGATCCATCGGCGAGCGCACGACCCCCGCCTTTTTCGGTTTGGGCACCGCCTTCTTCATGGCAAAAATCCGATGGGCTTCGCCGTAAGATTTAACCATCGAATAGACGACGATCTCGGCGAAGAGAACGCGAGCGATGTTGACCGCCGCCAATTCGAGAATCTCCCCCGTCGAGCTAGGGTCGAGGAAGCTCAATGAATCGGCGATGGGTTGATAAGCGATCAGCCGGGGATAAATGAATTTGGAAACCAGCGTGAGCGCCGCCAGACAAACGAAAAGAATCCGATAGGCGTGGGCGAACGTGTATCGTTTGCTCATCCAAATCATCAAGATCATAAGCGCGATCAGAAGCGTTCCGGCAAAAACGGTGAGGCTGATCGGCTCCGCGGCGAGAAACGAGCCGAAGGAATGAATTGCGTCGAGGACGAAATCGCGGGCGATCCCCTCTCCGAAGAAAAAAACAAAAAGTCCGCCTCCCATGAACGAGAGTCCCCAACAGAAAATGGTGAACGACAGCGCCCGCGCGCCGCGCAGGATGATCGAATTGACGATCAGAAAAATCAGCGCGTAGAAGACATAAATCGGCCAAGGCCACTCCAAGTTTTTACGGTAATACTCGGCGGAAAAAAAACAACCGATGGCGACCGTGACCAGCGTGAGGATCAGGAACTTGCTAACGTGGAGAAACGGCTCGTGGCACGCCTCGCAATAGAGCGCGGGAACGCGGCATAAATGCCCGCACGAGGGACACTTGAACATTTTGGGCGCGGCGCGCTCCTGTCTGCGGAAGGAAGGAACTTTGACTTTCGGGAGAGGAATTCGGAATTTTTTGACCTTCGGCGCCCCGACGGTTTCGCCCATTTCGTCCGGCACGGCTTCTGCTCGCGCGGTTTCCGCCCGATTGGGTCTCGGCTCCGGCTCCATTCCCAACGCCTTGCGTCGTCGGCGTTCGGCGGCCTCCTCGCGCGATTTTTCCATCCGTTTGCTGACGCCGCCGATCCAATCCACTCCGGCCCAAAATCCGTCAACGAGGGTGTCAATTTTTTTTCGCGGCATGGACAAATTCCTAAACAGTCCGAAATCAGGATTATCTAAAGGGGAATGATGGAAGGTGTAAAGCGAATTCGTTGACTTGACCCATCCGTCGGGTTTTCATTAGGATGAGAGCGGGGATTATGCGGGCCCATAGCTCAGCTGGTCAGAGCCGCCGGCTCATAACCGGTAGGTCCTAGGTTCAAATCCTAGTGGGCCCACCATTTTTACGCTTGCCACTCCCTTATCTGTATCATTTTGATACGCAACGAAACCGCCGCCAAAAACGATTTTTAGATTCGCCACACAAGGTTCCTTCGCCGTCCGGCATATTTTTTATAGATAATTGATTATAAATGAGTTATATTTGAGAATTCCCGCCCCTTTTTCTTGACAACCATCGGCGCATCGGGTTGAATAACGAATAGTGGGAATTTCCCACTGTGGAAGCAGGTTTCTCCCAACGGCGAAGCGCCCTTAGAACTTCCCGTTCAAGCCTCCGCAATCCCGCAGAACAAGAGTAGTTTTGTATGACGCTCCAAGTCTCCGCCGCAGGCGCGGCTCCCCGAACTCCCGCAACCTACACCGCAAAAAACATTCAGGTTTTGGAAGGGCGCGAGGCCGTCCGCAAACGCCCCGCCATGTATATCAGCAACACCGACGCGCTCGGTTTGCATCACCTCGTTTATGAGGTCGTGGACAACTCGATTGACGAGGCGATGACTGGCAACTGCGACAAAATCGAGGCGGTCATTCACTTCGACAATTCGGTCACGGTCATTGACAACGGGCGAGGCATCCCGGTCGAGCCGCATCCGGCGGTGAAGAACAAGTCCACGGTCGAAGTGGTGATGACGATGCTTCACGCCGGAGGGAAATTCGACAACGAGGCGTATCAGTTTTCCGCCGGACTACACGGCGTCGGCGTGAGCGTGGTGAATTTCCTGTCGGAGTGGCTGGAGGTCGAGGTCAAGAACGGCGGGGGGGTTTATTTCCAGCGCTACGAGCGCGGCATCCCGGCGCAAAAGCTGGAAAAAATCGGGACCGCGAAAAAAACCGGAACGCGCGTCCGGTTCAAGCCTGATCCGCAAATTTTCACGACGACGACCGAATTCAGCTATGACGTGCTGGCCAATCGCTTCCGCGAACTGGCGTTCCTGAACGCGGGAATTCAGATTTCGCTTCTCGACGAGCGTTCGGGCAAATCGGCCAACTGGAAGTTCAACGGCGGAATCATCGAGTTCGTCAAGCATCTGAACGAAAACAAGGAAGTGCTGATGCGGACGCCGATTCATTTTGTCTCGGCGCGCGAATTTCAGAAGAGCGATGGGTCAAACAAAAAGGAAAAGCTGGAGATGGAGGTCGCCATCCAGCACAACGACGGCTACGACGAGACGATTCTCTCCTTTGCCAACAACATCAACACCCGCGACGGCGGAACGCACCTGATGGGCTTTCGCAAGGCGCTCACCCGCACGATCAATGATTACGCCAAGCGGGCCGACCTGCTGAAAAATTTCAAGGACGCCATCACCGGCGACGATCTGCGCGAGGGATTGACGGCGGTGATCTCGGTGAAAATTTCCAATCCGCAATTCGAGGGACAGAACAAGGGGCGGTTGCTGAACGCCGAGGTCGCGGGGTGGTGCGAACAGATGGTCAACGAGGCGCTGACGCAATACCTCGAGGAAAATCCGCGCGAGGCGCGCCGGATCGTGGACAAGGCGATCACGGCGGCCAAGGCGAGAATCGCCGCCCGCAAGGCGCGCGAGATCGTCCGCAAATCGGCGATGGACATCACCGCGCTTCCGGGCAAATTGACCGATTGTTCGGAAAAAGACCCCGACCTTTGCGAGCTGTATTTGGTCGAGGGGGATTCGGCCGGCGGGTCGGCCCGTCAGGGGCGCGACCGCCATTTTCAGGCGATCCTTCCCCTGCGCGGCAAGATCATCAACGTCGAGAAGGCGAGGCTGGATCACGTTCTTTCCAACGAGGAAATCCGGACGATGATCACCGCGATCGGGACCGGCATCGGCAAGGACAATTTCGACCTCGCCAAACTCCGCTATTCCAAAATCATCATCATGACCGACGCGGACGTGGATGGTTCGCACATTCGGACGCTACTCCTGACATTCTTTTTCCGCCAGATGCGCGACCTGATCGAAACTGGCCACATCTACATTGCTCAGCCGCCCCTCTATCGGGTGAAGAAGGGAAAGACCGAAAAATACCTCGACAAGGAAGAGGACAAAGACCGCTACCTTTTGGAATTGGGCTATGACGGTGTCGAAATGGCGTATCAGACTAAGGGAAAGAAGCAGGCGTCCGCGACGGCGGCAAAAAAGGAATTGAAGTCGCTTCTTGAAGACGTGATCGAATTGAACGGGTTGGGGATCATCCTTCAACGCAAGGGGATTTCGCTGGCCGAATTCCTCGCCCTGCGCGACGACAAGGGGCGTCTGCCACTTTATCAAGTGACCGTCGGCGGCGAAGTTCGTTACGCCCACGATGAGAAGCAACACGCCGCGTTGTTGGAGGAAGTCGAGGAGCGCAACGGCAACGGCAATGGAAACGGACACCATGAAAAGGAGACGGGAAACGGCGACGGCAAAACGGCGGAGTTCTTCGACCAAAACGGCGAGACGAATGGCGAAGCTTCCAAGCCGGTCAAGCCGGACGTGGTCGAATTTCCGGAAGCCGAAAAAATCCACGCGATCCTCAAGCGGGTCGAGAAATTGGGCATCCCCTCGGCGACGCTCATCCCGCAGGAGATCGAAATTGATCCGAGCAAGCCGTTCGAGACGTTCCATCCTTTTGCCATTAAGGATGAAACGGGGCGCGAGGTCGGCGCCGATTCGCTTCCCGGCGTGCTGGAGGTCGTCAAGGACTTCGGCGCGAAAGGGGTGGACATCCAGCGCTACAAGGGTTTGGGAGAGATGAACGCCGAGCAACTTTGGGAAACGACGATGAACCCCGCGACGCGGCGACTCCTGAGCGTCAAACTGGAGGATCCCATCGAGGCCGACCAGACGTTCACGATCCTCATGGGGGATCAGGTCGAACCGCGCCGCCAATTCATCCAGCGCAACGCCGCGGCGGTGAGGAATTTGGATGTGTGATAATCCATACCCTCCTTATCGGCGGCGGTGACAAACAGGTTTGAAATCAGGGCGGACAAAACTTTTTTGCGGGCATCAATGCAAGTTCAGGCTAGAATAAATACCAAAATCCTCTCTCCATCGAGGCTGAGAAACGCAAGGGAGTCTGATTCGGCGGTCATGCCGGAACCGAAGCCGTTTTTCGGCGAATCATGGCATATGGACGACGCGAAATTCTCCTACGAACTTTTTCATGCCGACGCCTTTGAGTGGTTGCAAAGCGCGCCGCCCAATTCCTTTCACGGGGTGGTGACTGATCCGCCGTATGGCCTGCTGGAATACACTCCCAAACATTTGGTGAAGATGCAAAACGGACACGGAGGGGTGTGGAGAGAACCGCCGTCTTTTGACGGATGCCGTCGCAATCCCCTGCCAAGGTTCACGGTGTTGACGAATTCGGACAAAACGGCTTTGGAGAATTTTTTCGCCAAGCTCGGCGGCTTGTTAATGAGGGTTCTGGTTCCGGGAGCACATGTGTTCATCGCGACGAATCCGTTGGTTTCCCATCTGGCTTACGAACCCATGATTGAGGCGGGTTTTGAAAAGCGGGGCGAAATTATTCGGGTTGTTCAGACCCTTCGCGGAGGGGATCGCCCCAAAAATGCGCATCGTGAATTTGAAGATATCTCCGTCATGCCGCGATCATGCTGGGAACCGTGGGGATTGTTTCGAAAACCCTGCGAGGGGAGAGTGCAGGATAACCTCCGAAAATGGGGGACAGGAGGATTGCGAAGAATTTCCAAAGCCGAACCTTTCAAGGACCTGCTCTTCTCTTCGCCCGCAAGGGGCGCGGAGCGCAAAATAGCTCCGCACCCTTCGCTTAAGCCCCAACATCTTTTGCGCCAATTGGTTCGAGCCTGTTTGCCCCTGCAAAAGGGCGTCCTGCTCGATCCTTTCATGGGATCGGGATCAACCATTGCCGCCGCCGCCGCGTGCGGCATTCAAAGCGTGGGGGTGGAAACCAACCGTGAGTATTTCGAGATGGCAAAAAGAGCCGTCCCGCGTCTTGCCGAGATGTGGATCGGCGGAGAGAAAAATCGTGGCTCGAAAGGATGATTTCAACGCCTCAGTTCCGCTTCCTCCGGGTCTTACGTCGAACGCCATTTGTCGAGCGATTGATTATATTGAAAAAGAATTGTCCGGCATGATCGAACTTTATTACGAGCAAGCCAATGTTTTCAGCGCCTTGGTTGGAATCTACGGAACCAAAGCGCTTGACGCTCACAGCGTTTACGAGAAGCATCGCCACCTTGACATCGCACAGCAAAAATTTCCGGACCTGAAGAAGAGGGGAAGCGGGGCCATTCCTTCTCCGCGTCAGTCCTTGGAATGTAAGGCGAGCAAACGCCCTTGGGCCGTTCAATCGCATTACGATCACCCCGGCTGGTATATCGTCTGGCGCTATCTGGTTGATCCCACGGCTTCAATCGAAAAGAACCGCCCGCTGATTATTTGGCGGGTTGACATTTTGTTCGTCGAGAAGAAGGACTGGAAATACGAAGGAAGCAAGGCGGGCGCTGAAGGCGGCGGTCGCACCCACACGTTCGGTCTTCGCCATCCCGCCGAAAAGTTGCGGAATAAAGCCGTATATGAGCGTTCAGACATTGGAATCGTCGGCGGAAAAGCGGTGCCTCGAAACGGCGATTGAGATTCAAGACGGATGAATTCCTCTTATGAGATTGAATAATACTTTTGGAGAAAGACACCCATGCAGGAAATGAACCGCGAGCAGATTATTCCGACCAACATCGAAGACGAAATGTCGGAGTCGTATCTCGATTATTCGATGAGCGTCATCGTCGGGCGGGCGTTGCCCGACGTGCGCGACGGACTCAAGCCCGTCCATCGCCGGATCATTTACGCCATGCACCGCGAGGGATTGCACGCGAACAAAAAGCACAGCAAAAGCGCAGGGGTCGTCGGCGAAGTCCTCAAGAAATATCATCCGCACGGCGACATGGCGGTTTACGACGCGCTGGTGCGCATGGCCCAGCCGTGGAACCTCCGCTACACGCTGATTGACGGGCAGGGGAATTTCGGCTCGGTGGACGGCGACGCGCCGGCGGCGTATCGCTATACGGAATGTCGCCTTTCGCGCATCGCCGAGTTGCTTCTCACCGACATTGACAGGGAAACGGTGGACATGGTCCCGAATTTCGACGGGACGACGAACGAGCCGGTGGTGCTTCCGTCGGCGTTTCCCAATTTGCTCGTCAACGGCTCGGCTGGGATCGCCGTCGGCATGGCGACCAACATTCCGCCGCACAATTTGGGGGAGGTGATTGACGCGCTTCAAGTCCTCATCAAAAATCCCGACGCCGACACCAAGGAACTCATCAAAGTTCTCCCTGGTCCCGATTTCCCGACCGGAGGCTACATCTACGGGCGCACGGGAATCTGGGAAGCCTACGAAACGGGGAAGGGAAAAATCGTTCTGCGCGCGCGGATGATGACCGAGCAACTCAAGGGGGGCAAGGAGGCCATCGTCGTCACCGAGATTCCCTATCAGGTCAACAAAACCAAACTCCTCGAGGACATCGCGCAGTTGATCCGCGACAAGAAAATTCAGGGCGTTTCCGACATGCGCGACGAATCGGATCGCGACGGCATGAGGATCGTCTTTGAATTGCGGCGCGGCGAGCCGGCGCAGATCGTCATCAATCAGCTTTACAAGATGAGCCAGATGGAAACCTCGTTCGGGATCATCATGCTCGCGCTGGTCAACGGCAAACCGCGCTATCTTGCCCTCAAGCGGATGCTGGTCGAGTATCTCAATCATCGGCGCGAGATCGTCGTCCGCCGAACGCGGTTCGATCTGGACAAGGCCCGCAAGCGACTGCACATTGTCGAGGGCTTGCGGATCGCCGTCGCCAACATTGACAAGGTGATCAAGCTAATCCGCGAGTCGGAGTCGGTGGAAGTGGCGCGCGCCGGACTGCGCGAGAAATTCGATCTCACCGAGGTTCAGGCCAACGCCATTCTCGAAATGCCGCTCCGCCGTTTGACCGGTTTGGAGCGCGAGGCGTTGGAGAAGGAACACAAGGAATTGATCGCGCTGATCGAGGAATTGGCCTCGATTCTTGCCGATCCAAAAAAAGTCACCAAGATCATCAGCAAGGAACTGAACGAAATTAAGGAGAAGCACGGCGACAAGCGCGCCAGTGAAATCACCGACGCCGGAGACGAGTTGACCATCGAAGACATGATCGCAGAGGAGCGGATGGTCGTCACGGTCAGCCATGAAGGTTACATCAAGCGGACGCCGACGGCGGTTTACCGAAGCCAGCGTCGCGGCGGCAAGGGCGTGACCGGCATGGACCCGAAGGAAAACGATTGGGTCGAGCATTTGTTCGTCGGCACGACGCACAATTACATCTTGTTCCTCACGAACAAGGGGAAAGCCTACTGGCTGAAAGTGTATGAGCTACCGCAGGGAGGGCGCGCGACGCGGGGAAGACCGATTGTCAATCTCCTGCAACTTGAGGGGGGCGAAAAGGTGATGGCGATGATCCCCATCGCCAAATTCAGCGAGGACCGCTATCTCATCATGGCCACGCGAAAGGGACAGGTTGTCAAAAACGCGCTGAGCCTTTATTCCAATCCGCGCAAGGCGGGCATCAAGGCGATCAACGTCGAGCAAGGGGATGAGTTGATCGGCGCGAAGGTTTCCAACGGTCAGCAGGAAATTTTCATGGGGACGCTCAAGGGAATGGCCGTGCGGTTCCATGAATCGCAGGTTCGTCCGATGGGGCGGTTCGTCGGCGGCGTGCGGGGTGTCCGTCTTCGCGACGACGACGAAGTGATCGGATTGGAAATTCTTCAGCCCGGCTCCTCCATTCTCACCGTTTGCGCCAACGGCTACGGCAAGCGGACCGACGCCGGGGAATATCGAATAACGAATCGCGGCGGCGTCGGCGTCATCAACATCAAGACGAGCGAGCGCAACGGCGACGTGATCGCGATTCTCGAAGTCTTCGACGGCGATGAACTCATCATGATCTCCACCAAGGGGATTTCGATCCGTAGTTCGGTCAAGGAAATCCGCAAAATTTCCCGCGCCACGCAGGGCGTTCGCCTCATCAATTTGGGCGCGGGGGACATGCTGGCGTCCGTCGCCCGGATCGAGGAAGACACGGAGGTGGATGGGGACGAAGGGAACGGAGGCGCGGAATCGGGCGGCAACGGAACGCCGGAAACTCCGAACCTTCCGGAAAATGGGACATAGGAATTTGTAGCCACGGAGCACGCAGAGAGAACAAAGAAACTCCGTTGAGATTTCTGAATTCTCTGAGTTCTTTGTGATCTCTGTGGCTCATCTGACGCTCGAGGCCGCACGGTGAATGAAAGCCACGATTCGGAAGCAAATGAAATTCCGCCCGTCCGGCCCAAACGCCGCATCGGACGCCTGATATTCCGCGCGCTGGCGCGGATCATCGTTGTTCTCTTCTTTCTCATCGTACTTGCGGTCGCGCTGTTCGGCTTTCGACCCATTTCCATTTCTTGGGCCGAACACATTCTGAAAGAACGATTCCTCGCGACGACGGGGCTTCAACTCGATTTTGAGCGCGCCAAATGGACCCTTGGGCGCGGACATCTCTTCATCGGAGCGCCGACTCTTTCCGATCCGAGCGTCCATGACCGCCTCCTCGAATTGAAGGCGGTGGAGTTGGATTTGAGTGTCGCTTCGATTTTCCGCCATTGGTGGTCGCCCAAGGATTTCATTGAAGTTCGGCAACTTTCGGTTCGGGGACCGCTGGAGGTGGAGGTTGAAGAACGGGAGGGAAGAGTCCAACTCGCCGAGAAATCCCGGCGCGTTCAAGAGATTTTTCAAGCGAAATTAAAGGCGGCCTCCGATGAAGCAACGGGGGGGCAGACTTCTTCGACAACCCTTTCAAAACCACCGTCCGCGCCTGTTCGTCTGACCTCGGTGAATCTGGCGGGATTAGGCATAACCCTTAAGAACGTGGGGGAGAAGGAGACCAAAACGCTTCTTCTGGCGCGCGACGCCGACGTTCTGGCGGAATTCAACGGATCGAACGCCCCAACCAACATTCTTTGCACTGGAAAGCTGGAAGGCCAAGGAGGTTCCACGGGCTTCAAATTGAGGCTCGGCCCGAATTTGGAACGCAATGAGATGTCCCTCAATCTCACCCTCCAGCCGCTCGATTCGCGTCTGCATCTGCCGACGGCTCCGCCCGCCGATTTCCGAACCGGAGCAATGGAGATTACCGGAATGCTCCGGCGGAAGGAGGATCAGGCCGGAAAGCCCTCGCCAAACGCGAACGATAGGGAATGGTCGCTCTTCTCGGAGGCGAATCTATCGGAGATCACGTTCATCGGCGCGGGCGCCGATGGATCGGACCAACGGTTCGAGAGCGCGTCGCTCTTTACTTCCCTCGATTGGTCCACATCTGAGAAAGCGCTGAAGCTCAACTCCGCGCAGTTCAAGAGCAAAGATTGCGCCATGACCGCCGATGGCAGACTCGATCTCTTTGATCCCTATCGCTACGCGCTCCACCTAGACCCGCTGGAACTGCGGTCGCAGGGATTGGCGCTGGTGGAGCGCAACGTCCTGCGGGGAAATTACATCGTCAAACCCGAAGATAGCCGCATCGAAGTCAGGGGCGAGTTGGCCGGGCGGCTGGGCGAGTTGCCGCCGGAGACCGAGAACTTGACCTACAAAGCGGAAAATCTCGCCCTTCAACTTCCTGATTTCCCCGAACCGATCACGAATCTTCGGATTCAGGGAAGCGTGACGCCGAAGGAACTGAAATTGGCCGACGGCTACGCCGTCGTTCAGGGGATACCCTTTCAAGTGGCCGGAAGTTTTCGGGGTCGTCCTCTTGAGGGAAAAATAGATCATGCCGAGTTAAATTGGAAAACGGCGGGGGAAGTGGAAGGGCTTTCAAAGCTGATCGAGAAGAACGGCGAAGGATTGGTTTCCCAGTTCAGCTTCCGGGGCGACGTGATGGGATCAGGATCGGTTCATATTGAAAATCCGGAATTGGGAGATTGGGAAAAACTGCTCGACAAGGCCGATCTCCAAGGGAAACTTCAATTCAATCAGGCGGAATTGAATTACCGCAAACTGGATCGGCCGATCCGCGGACTGAGCGGAACGTTCGAGATGAGCCGCAATCAAGCCGTGTTTCACAATCTTTCCGGCTCCATCGAGGACGTGGATTTCGCGCTCGACGGCGTGATCGCCGGCCGGAAACATTTTTGGGACGAAGCGACCACGACCGCCACGCTTCAAACCCGCCTTCATCTTGAAAACATCGGGCATTATTTTGAGTGGGTCGGGACCGATCCGCCGGAGAATCTTCCCAAGTCCGAGGGGCGCGCCATTCTGAACGCCCGAATCGCGGGACCGTTAAACGAATGGCGAAGGATGGATTTTCGCGGCGACCTGATCCTCGAAGACCTTGCCCTGCCGCTGGACACCGATTTGGTTGGCGGGACGATTCGTTCCCCGCGCATCGAGGCCGCGTTCACCCCGAGCGAAATCCGATTGGTCAAGGCCGCCGGCGATTGGGAGGGCGTCGCCCTCGGCGTCGAGGGAACACTGGGCGTGGACGCGGGAGAGATCACCCTCAAAATGGAGGGACCGCTCGTCGGATTTCAAAAGGCCGTTCCGGCCGTTTTGGACCGATTCGAAGTCGGCGGATCGGCGTCGCTTCGCCACACGCTGAAACTCGCGCGCGCCGACCGCGAGAAGCTTCCGGCGAAGACGTTTGTCGCTCTCTGGCCCGCGGACCCCGAAAACAAGGCGACCACGCCGACGCTCGATCTGAAAACGATGTGGCTCACCGAGGGCAAAGGTCAAATCCAATTCAAGAACGCCGAGATGACCTTTGAATGTATGCCGACGCATTTGACCGACGTGAACGGGACGCTGAATTACGACGCCAATCATCTCTGGAGTCCGGGCCTCGTCCAAGTCCGCGCGGGCGATCACGCCCGCGAAACCCAAACAACGATTGTGGTGACGTTCGGCAAGGAGAGCGCGCCGACGATCATGGACGCGCACGTCATCGGCGATAACGTGGATTTGGACGATTGGATTCAGGATTGGCGGCGTCCGCGTCCCCATCCCAAGGAGAAGGAAAAGCCGACGAATCTGAACCAGCCGCGATTCATCGCGAACGTCACCGCCGAGACCAAGGAGGTCGGCTATCGCGGACTCAAGGGGAAAAATCTCACCGGATCGCTTCAATACAAGGATTTCGGCAAGGGACACGACGACCTGAGTTGGACCGACGCGCGAGCGGAGGCCAAGAAGGGATGGGTCCTCGTCAATGGCATTTGGAAACGGCGCCCCGGCATGGACATCACGACCTATGACATCAAGGCGTCGAAAATGGACGTCGCCGATCTGCTCAACGCTTTCTACAAGCCGAAAAAACAAACCGGACTTTCCACGGGTCTCGTCACCGGAACGCTCTATCTTCATCAGGACGGTCTCGAAGGGGTTCCCTTCGACGGCCACGGCGAATTGTTCGTCGAGGACAGCAAATTTGTCTCCAACGCGATCTTCGGAAAACTGGGAAGTCTTCTGAAGCTGGAGGAACTCTTCAACGAAATTTCATTCCCCAAAATTCAAGGGCGATTCGACGTTTCCGAGAATTCCGTGACCATCAAAGGGGACAAGCCGATCGTCTTTGAAAATCCCTCGATGATCCATCCGTTGAGTCTCAAGACGCATGGAAAGGTCGGACCGGAACGCGCCTTGGATTTGGAGCTAAGTTTGCAATTCTTCCCCCGTATCGGAGGCATTCCGGTCGTGGGGCAAGTGTGGGACATCGTTAACAAGCTCACCGGAAGCATCCTGCGGTTCCACGTCGGCGGGACGCTGGACGAACCGGAAGTCTCCGCGCTTCCGAGGATCAAGCCGTGAGGATTCTTTATCCGCAAGGTGGAAGTAGTGAGATGAAACCTCATTTGCGCCCGCCTTGCTCAACGGACGCTCGGCGTGGCATACTGAGAACGGTTCGAACGGTTTGATCTTAGGGAGAGGGATAACGGCATGGGAACATTTTACGTGGGATGCGGGGTGGAAAATCATTCGGAGCGAAATCGGTCGTTCCGCGTGGCCAAGTTGCTCGTTGACACCGGAAGCGAATACACTTGGTTGCCTGCCGCCAAGCTCGAAGAGATCGGCATCCATCAGGAAAAGAAGGACCTTTCGTTCGTCATGGCCAACGGTGCGGTCGTCACGCGAAACGTGGGCTTCGCGATTATTCGCGTGGACCGGCATTTCACGACCGATGAGGTCGTCTTCGCGGAAAAAGGGGATTTGGTCTTGCTCGGCTCCCGAACTTTGGAGGGACTCAATCTCGTTGTTGATCCGGCGCGAAAAAGGCTCGTCGCGGCGGGTCCCATTCCGGCGGCGGGGTTGGGATAGGTAAATGAAATACGTTTGGATCGGGTTATTTTTCCTGATTTCAAATGCGTTCTGGGGCGTTTATTTGTTCCTTTTCGGTCGTTGTTTCATCCTGCGTTATTCGCCGGATCAAAATTTCAGACACGAGATTCTTTGGCGGCTTTGGATTGGATTTGTCATCCATTTGTTTCTGTCCATCGCAATAGGCTATGTCTATTCGACTTGGCGGATTCCGGTGGGAGAACCCTCTTGGCACGATCGTTTCGAATTGGCTTTACCGGAGGCATCGCTCGTTTTCGGAGTTTGCCTTAATACGATTCTGATATTCCGAATGAAGGATCCTCCTTACGGGTGGACGGGCGATTCAAGATGGTTTCCGGGGCCGATTCAGCTTCTTGCTCTGCTATTCCCGCCCCTTGCATTGTTCTTGGCTTTTGAGACTTTAGGTGCGCTGTCACAACCATTACCTAATGATTATAGGGATGACGGCTTCGACAAATTTTTGGCCGCGATCTTTCTGATTTCAATTTGGCTCTTGTTCAAACAAGCCCGCCTATGGACTTCTCGCTTTCAGCCGGATCCAAAGGCCGATCGGATAAGAAATACAATTTCTATTGCCTACGGCGCTTTGGCTCTTACTTGGTCTGTTTTCGGGGTTTTTTCAACGCCAAACTATTGAATTTACAAATTGCATGACGAGAATATCGTCATCACGTCCAAGCTCCACCCCAAAATCAGCGTCTTTCCGAAATGCTACTTCGACGAGCTTTGCGCGCGGAAGATGGATTATCTCCGATGGCTCCGCGACGCGACGGCGCTGGGGGGCGAAGGGGTCGAGCATTAGGCGGATTTCTTTTCAATCTGGATGAAGAGGGAATCGCGCCGGTCTCTGTGAATCGTCTTTGAAAGAATTTTCTATTGGATTTCCCCGAATTAGTGAGATAATTCCAATTATGACGAATCTTCTCCGATGGCTTTCGATTGCACCCTTTCTTTCGTTGGGCGTTTTGGCGAGCGCGGCGGGACCCGCCGATTCCGCTCCTCCGGCCAAGCCCGCCCTGCCGCCGATCTCCGCGATTAAAGCCGAACCCGCCAACCTCACGTTGGAGGATGGGCGCGACGCGCGGCGCGTTTTGGTCTGGGGACAAACCTCGGCGGGAGATTGGATTGATCTGACCGGAGAGGCGTCCTTCAAAACCGAATCTCCCAACGTGGAAGTCGGGAGCGATCAATACATTCAACCCCGGAACAACGGCGAAGGCTCGGTGGAGATTTCGGCTGGGGGGCAAAAGACCCATCTTCCCGTCGCGGTCCGCAAGGCGACCGCGCCGCCGATTCAGTTCGTCCGCGAGGTCATGCCGGTCCTGAGCAAGGTCGGATGCAACGCGGGGACCTGCCACGGTTCGGCCAAGGGAAAGAACGGTTTCAAGCTTTCTCTGCGCGGTTACGATTCGGAATTCGATTACAACGCTTTGGTGAACGACATTTCGGGGCGGCGGTTCAATCGCGTTGTCGCCGATCAGAGCCTGATGTTGCTCAAGCCGACGGCGGAAGTTCCGCACGAGGGAGGTCAAGCGCTCAAACCCGGCTCCCGCTATTATCACATTTTGAAGCAATGGATCATGGAAGGGTTGCAAAGCGAGCTTCCCTCGGCCAGAGCGGACAAGGTTGAATGTCTTCCGAAGGAAATCCAAATTCCCCTTCCCGGCATGACTCAGCAAGTCATCGTTTTGGCCCATTATCCCGATGGTAGCATTCGGGACGTGACGCGCGAGGCGGTCGTGACCAGTAGCAACACCGAGGTCGCGTCGGTCGGCGAGGGGGGCGTGCTCAGCGCAATTCGACGGGGTGAGGGAGCCGTTCTCATTCGCTATGAAGGGAATTACGCCACCGCGCCGATGACGGTCATGGGGGATCGAAGCGGATATCAATGGGCCGCGCCCGCCGAGGTCAATTACATTGACAAACTGGTGGACTCCAAACTTCGCAAGATGAAAATCCTTCCAGCCGAGTTGTCTTCCGACGCCGATTTCGTGCGGCGCGTTTGGCTCGACCTGACCGGTCTTCCGCCGACTCCCGAACGCGCCAAGGCATTTCTGGCCGATGCTTCCCCCAGCGCGGCCAAGCGCGAAAAGTTGATTGATGAGTTGCTCGGAAGCAAGGATTACATCGAGTTCTGGACGAACAAATGGGCAGACTTGCTTCAATGCAACAGCGCGAACCTCGGTGAAAAAGGAGTCTGGATCTTCCGAAATTGGATTCGGGATTCCATCGCGAAGAATAAGCCCTACGACCAATTCGTCCGCGATCTTCTTCTGGCGGAAGGTAGCGCCTACAAGAATCCGGCGGCGAACTATTACCGCGTCCTTCGCGAAACCCCCAAGATGACCGAGGACGTGAGCCAGACGTTCCTTGGCGTCCGATTCACCTGCGCCAAATGCCACGATCATCCTTTCGAGCGGTGGACGCAGAATCAGTATTATCAGTTTTCGGCTTACTTCGCGCGCGTGGGAGTCAAGTCCGGCCAGCTTCCGGGCGAGGAAGTTGTCTTCCGCAAATACGACGAGAATGATTTGGAAGTCAAACATCCCAAAACCAACATGGAGGTGGCGCCGAAGGTTCCGTTCGGTCAGACCGAGGACGTTTCCAAGGCGGCGGATCGCCGTCCGGCGTTTGTCGAATGGCTTGCCTCCAAGGATAATCCGATGTTCGCCCGCGCGATCAGCAACCGCGTCTGGAGTTATTTCTTCGGTCGCGGGATCATTGATCCGGTGGACGACATCCGATCCAGCAACCCGGCGAGCAATCCCGAATTGTTGGACGCTTTGACCGATGATTTCGTCAAAGGGGGCTTCGACCTCCGCAAACTGATGCGAGCGATTTGTTTGTCCCGAACCTATCAATCCTCCCTCGTGACCAACAAGTGGAACGAGGACGACAAGATCAACTTCTCGCATGCTCTTCCGCGCCGGCTTTCCGCCGAGCAATTGATGGACGCGATTGCGGCCGTGACCGAAACCCATCCCAAACTGGCGGGCGTCCCGCAGGGAATGCGCGCCGCCGAGATCGCCGACGGCCCCGTCGCGGGGGATGATTTCCTTTCGCTCTTTGGCCGTCCGTCGCGCCGATCCTCCTGCGAGTGCGAGCGAACCGCCAATCTCACCCTTTCCCATGCGATGAACCTCATCAACGGCGACACGGTCGGCGCGGCGCTTAATCAACCCGACAACCGGATCGCCAAATTGGTCAAGAGTGAGGCGGACGACAAAAAACTCGTCGAGGAAATTTATTTCGCGGTTTTGAACCGCCCGCCGACCGAGAAGGAGATCACTTCGGTCAATCTCGCCCAAGCCCCCACGCGCTTGGAAGGGGCGCAGGACTTGGCGTGGGCACTAATGAACAGTCCCGCGTTTTTGTTTAACCATTAGGAAGGCATTAAGGAGGCGTTCCCATGTTATCCATCCCCGGACAATCAGGAAGCACCTGCGATGGGTTCAGCCGTCGGGAATTCATGCGCGTCGGAGGAGCAGGGCTTTTCAGCCTGAGTCTCGCGCAAGTTCTCCAACTTCAAGCGCGCGCCGATGCGCCGCCGGCGGAGAAGCCAGGAGCGCAAAGCGGGTGGGGGAATGCTAAATCGGTCATCCTGATTTTCCTTCAGGGAGGCCCCAGTCACATTGATATATGGGACCCGAAACCCGAAGCGCCGTCCAACATCCGGGGATTGTTCAAACCGATTCCAACCAACGTCCCGGGCATCCAGCTCTCGGAGGTCATGCCGCTTTTGGCCAAGCAGATGGACAAAGCGACGCTCGTTCGTTCGGTCAGTTATACTCCGGCGGGACTTTTCAATCACACCGCCGCAATCTATCAAATGATGACCGGCTACACTCCCGACCGCGTTTCGCCGTCGGGACAACTGGAGCCTCCCTCGCCGAACGATTTTCCTCACGCCGGTTCTCAAATCTCGCGTCTCAAGCCGCCGGACGTTCCGATGCTTCCCTTCGTGATGCTTCCCCGTCCGTTGCAGGAGAGCAACGTGATCGGCAAAGGGGGAACGGCGGGATTTCTTGGTCCGGCGTTCGATCCTTATTACTTCTATCAGGACCCGAACCAAAACATTAACCTTAATGATTTGGCGATGCGGCGCGATGTCACCAAGGAACGGATGACGCGCCGAGCCACGCTCCTTCAAAACGTCGAAGCCTCGATGCCCGACATCGAAAAGGCGGTCTCCTCCTACGCCCTAGATAACTATTACAACAAGGCATTCGATCTGATTCTTTCGGGACGCGCCCGCGACGCGTTTGATCTGACCAAGGAAGACGACGCGATGCGCGACCGCTACGGACGCCACACGTTCGGTCAGGGATGCTTGCTTGCGCGGCGATTGATCGAAGCGGGAACGCGAATCGTTCAGATGAATTGGCCCGCCGTCGCCAACGGCAATCCCACGGTGGACGCATGGGACACGCACGCGGACAATTTCGGACCGCTCCGCAATCTCCATTGCCCCAAACTCGATTCCGCGCTTTCCGCGCTTCTTGAGGACATGGACCAGCGCGGGCTTTTGAAGGAAACGATGGTCGTCGCTATCGGCGAGTTTGGACGTTCGCCCCGCTTGGGGGTCAGCACATCGGGCAACGGCAACGCGCCCGACGGACGCGATCATTGGCCTTATTGCTACACGGCGTTGGTCGCCGGAGCGGGCATCAAGCGCGGCGCGCTCTATGGGAAATCAGACGCCACCGGTTCCTCGCCCGCCGAGAATCCGGTCCATCCGACGCAAATTTTGGCGACGGTTTATCACGCCTTGGGGATCAACCCCAAGACAATCGTGTTGAATCACCTCAACCAACCGCGCGAATTGGTTCAAGCCGAACCGATCCCCGCGCTGTTCGGTTGATTCAAACAGGAATGAACTGGATGAGCAGGATGAAATCATGGGGACGGTATTCTCTGTGCCTCTGCGCCTCTGTGCTTATATTCTCCTCCGCCTATGCCCAACCCGCTCCCAAGATCGGTGCCGTTTATCCGCAGGGAGGCCAACGCGGAACCACCGCCACGGTCACTTTCTACGGCGAAAGTCTGGATACCGGCACGGGTCTGATCTTTAGCGGCGATCCGGGGTTGACGGCCACCGTCACGCCTCAAAGCGGGCCGCTTCTCGATTTGGTTTTCAGCGCGGGAGGCATTGCCGCCAAGGGGAAAGACCAGCGGCCGCTCAAGGCACAGATCGTCATAGATAAGGATGCGACGCTGGGAAGCCGCGAAGTCCGCGTCGTCACGCCCAACGGCGTCTCCAACTCCCTGCGGTTTTACGTCGGCGATCTTCCCGAAATCATGGAGGACGAATCAGGCGACACGGACGCGAAAGCGCAAACCGTCACGCCGCCGATCACGATCACCGGACGCATCAATCCGTCAGCCAACGAGGACCATTACCGTTTCCACGCGATCAAAGGCCAACGTCTCATCTGCGACGTTCAGGGGGCGCGAATCGGCTCCGCGCTCGATGGAACATTGACGCTGACCGACGCGCAGGGCAAAGAGGTCGCTCAAAATGAAGACGCCGAGGGGGTGGACCCGGTCATTGATTACACGGTCCCCGAGGAAGGGGATTACATTCTCAAACTCCGCGACGTTCGCTATCAGGGGGGACCGAATTACACCTATCGCCTGAGCGTCGGCGCGTTGCCTTACTTGGATTCGATTTATCCCTTCGGCGCCCAGCGAGGGCAGGACGTGGACATCACCCTCAAGGGGCGCAACTTGGACGGCGCGATGACCTCCAAGCTGACCATCGCTCCCGACGCTCCGCTCGGACGGCAGGACATTCGCGCCCACACTTCGGTCGGCTTTTCCAACCCGCGCCCGTTTGAAATCGGCGATCTGCCGGAGATGTCTGAACAGGAGCCGAACAACACGCCGGAAAAAGCCAACGTCATCAATCTGCCGGTCACGATCAATGGGCGGCTGGACGCCGAGAAAGACATGGATGTTTTCAAGTTCAAGCTGGATGCTCCGACTGTAATTATATTTGAAGTGGAAGCCCGGCGATTTGGTTCCCCCTTGGATGCCGTGCTGACCTTGACCGACGCCAAAGGAAACGTCCGTTCCCGCAATGACGACGATCTCGGCGTGGACGCCCGCATCATATCTCCCGGCAATTTGGAACCGGGCGAATATTATCTCTCGCTCCGCGATCTGCTCGATCACGGCGGCGAATCCTACGGCTATCGTCTCAAGGCGATGGTCCCTCCGCCCGATTTTCGCGCGACGTTCTTTCCCGACACCCCGCGCATTCATCGCGGCTCTTGTGTTCCGGTGCGAGTGGAAATCGAACGGCTTGGAGGATTTGGCGGAGCCGTGGAAATCGGCTTTGAGGATTTGCCCAAGGGGATCGGCGGAAAATCAGTCCTTCTCGTTCCCGACGCGCCCCCCGCGACCTATCTGATGTTGGCCGCTTCGCCCGACGCCGCCAAGGGAGCGTTTCCGCTCAAGCTCACGGCCCGAGGTTCGGTCGGCGGAAAGCAAATCGCTCATTCCGCCCAACCGCTCTACGTCGAGCGTCCGCTTCGCGCGCCCGACCCCAACCGTCCTCCCGACGATCCCGATCCCGGCGTGCGAGAGGCGTTTCTTTCCGTCCTCGATTCCGCGCCTTTCTCGCTGGAAATGATTTCCCTCAACGCACAAACCATGCAGGACGATTCCACCGTTATCGAAGTCGCGGCGAAACGGAAGGAAGGATTCGCGGGAGCCATCGAATTGTCGGCGCAGGGTTATTCGTCGGGACGATCTCCGATCTCCTCCAACGTCGAAACCGATTCCGTGAGAATTGGCGCGGACAAGTCGCGCGCGACCATCCGACTAAAGGCCCGAAGCGAGGCCGAGACCGGGACCCGACTGATCTACGCCAGCGGAACGGCCAAGGTGGACGGCGAGAGCGTCACGCAATACACCTCCGCGATTCCCCTTACGATTGCTCCTGCTCCGTTCGCGCTCAGCTCCGCGCCGAGCAAACTTTCGCTCACCGCCCTTCCTCCCGGAACACAATCGGCGGCGGGGGAAGCGGTCTTTGCGATCAAGGCGTCGCGCCACGGTTGGTTCGACGAAGACGTGGCTCTGGCCGCGGAGGGATTGCCCGAGGGAGTTCAAGCCACGACCGCCGTTCTTTCCAAGGGCGCGGGCGAAGCCACGCTCAAACTCACCGCCAACGACAAAGCCCCCACCGGCAAGGAAATTTCATTCGTGGTCGTCGGAACGGCGGAGGTCAATGGTCAACGCTACGCCCGTCGCACCGCCCCGATCACCCTCACCGTGGACAAACCGGCGGAAACCGCCGCGAAGATTGCGCCTTAATCCGAATTTCCGTTGTAAATCGGCGCTTCGACCGATTCCAAAATCTTGGCGATCACGTCGTCCGATTTCAATCCGGACAAACGGGCCTGCGGATTCAAAATCAAACGGTGTCGCAAGACCGCCGGAGCGGCGCGTTTGACGTGATCGGGACGGACGAAATTTTCCCCGTTCATCAATGCCAACGCCCGCGAAAGCCGGTGCAACGCCAACGACGCGCGGGGACTCGCCCCCAGCGCCGCCTCCTGTCTCTGCCGCGTCGCCCGGACGATCCGAACCATGTAATCGAGGACCGACGGCGCAACGTGAATGGCCGTTGCCTCCTCTCGCAATCGCACCAATCCCTCCACCGACAAAATCGGCCCGATGGATTCCAGCGGATGCGACTTGCTCTGCGCTTCGACGACGGCGATTTCCTCCTCCAACGAGGGATACCCCATGCTGATCTGAATGAGGAAGCGGTCAATCTGCGCCTCGGGCAGGGGAAAAACGCCGAACTGCTCGATGGGATTTTGCGTGGCGATCACGAAGAAGGGATCGGGCAAGGGATGGCGGCGACCTTCTGCGCTAACGGCGCGTTCCTCCATGGCTTCCAGCAACCCGGATTGCGTTCGCGGCGTGGCGCGGTTGAGTTCGTCGGCCAGCAAGACCTGCGCGAAAATGGGACCGGGGCGAAAAATAAAATCCCGCTTCTGCTCGTCCCAGACGCTCGTGCCGGTCAGGTCCGCCGGTAGCAAATCGGGGGTCATTTGAACGCGCGCGAAACTGAGATCGAAACTCCGCGCCAGCGTCCGCGCCGCGATGGTCTTGGCGACTCCCGGAACGTCCTCGATGAGAACGTGGCCGTCGGCGATCAAGGCCGCGAGCATCATCGTCAACGGCTCGCGCTTGCCGACGATCACGCGCTCAAAATAATCGAGCAGGGTTTTGGGCGAAACGGTCGGCGAAGTCATGGAACGGACTTTAACTTCAACGACCCCGCTCCACAAGCATCAAGGAACACGAAGCTGGAAAAATCAGATGAGTTCGATCCGTGCGCGATGTCCCGAAGCCCTTGCGAGCGCGGCGTCGCGGGTGAGGAGAGGCGCGTCCAAGGCTTCTGCCAAGGCAATGTAAGCCGCATCGTAGGCGGTCATGCCGTTGCGCAACTCCCAAATTCTCCAAAGAAAAAGGTCGTGGGGATAACGGGTCAGGGAAAAATCGGCAAAGTCCTCCAACGCTTGTCCCCCACGAATCGGATCGAGGTTCCCGGCGAGGGCATAACGCCGGAGGACTTGCGCGACTTCGAGGTCCAAAAGATGTGGCGCGTGAAGCGTCTCTCCCTCGGCGAAAAGTCGGCGGGCGATAATCTGTCCCGAAGGGGTGTTCAACAAGGCCTCGATCACGATCGAGGCATCGGCGACGATCATCGTCGTTCCCGCTCCGCCCGGATGGCTTTGGCGGGCGAAACTTCAGGAAAGACCGGAGTCCGCTCGGTGAGCCGCCTCATCAGTTCGTCGGCGGTGGGTCGCTCCGCCGCGTGGCGGACTTCCCGGATCAGGTAATCGGACAGAGAAAGCCCAGACAAAGCCGCGCGGGCCTTGAGCTTGTGATGAAGATCATCGGGAACGTGCCGGAGTTGAATCATCTTGGACATGTGTTTAGCATAGTTGCATGTGAATCACATGTCAATCTGAGAAATGGAAGACTTTTCGCCGAGGCGCGAGCGTGAGGGAGCGTCCAAGAACAAGGACGACGCGCATCGGGGGCTCACTCACGGTCGCGGCTCGGATCAGACTCCAATCGCTGATGCTCTTCCCCGTGCGTCTCTCCAAAGATTTATCCTTGATGCCTTTTTTTTCGCATGGTCTAATTAAAATGCGAAGTTGATGGGACTGCGGTGTGAGAGAAAAGGGGGCGGAGGAGAAATTTTTGCGATGAAATTTCCGGTCCGTTCCTCAATGTCAAAGTAAGGTCGTAAACCAACGTGCCGATATTCAGGATGCAAGCCGGCGGACTGACCGACGTGGGCTTGAAACGCGATCACAACGAAGACAGCATTCTCATTTCGCGCGAGTTGGGATTGTTCATCGTCGCCGACGGGATGGGGGGACACGCGGCGGGAGAAGTCGCCAGCAAGGCGGCGATCTCGCTCATTCGCGAGCACATTCAGAAAATGATGGAGGACGGCTCCTTCGCGCGGGATCAGACCGCGCAGGAGGGATTGAACGTCGGCGAGAACGTCCTCTATTCCGCCATCTCCAACGCCAACCGCGAGCTTTGTTCGCTGGCCGAACAGAATCCCGCCTACTGCGGCATGGGGACGACCATCGCCGCCGTCTATATGCCCAGGGACGAACAGATCCACATCAGCCACGTCGGGGATTCGCGGGTTTATCGTTACCGCGAAGGCATTTTGGAAATCCTCACTCAGGATCATTCATGGGTAAATGAGCAAATCCAGAAGAACGTCCTGAGCGAAGAGGAAGCGCGCACCCACCGCTGGCGCAACGTCATCACCCGCGCGCTTGGCAATCGGAGCGACGTCGAAATTGACCTGCGAACCGTGGATTCCAAACCGGGCGATCTGCTTCTGCTTTGCTCGGACGGGTTGACCACCATGCTGGACGACATGACCATCGCCGATATCTTGAAGGAAAACAGCGACGACCTTTACAAGGCTTGCGCCGAATTGATCCGCGTGGCCAATGACGCGGGGGGGAATGACAACATCTCCGTCGTCTTGATCCGCGTCGGCGGCAACGACGACAAGGACGACGAAGAGACACAGGATGAAACGCAACCCGAAGACGAAGGCGCGGAGGACACCCAACCCCCGCCGGAATTGGAGGACGATTCCGCGCCGACGATCACCCCCGATCCGTCGGAATCCTGAGAACGTGCCTTTCCTAAGATGATGTTTTCTTGTCTTCGTATCATCTTTCTCCTTCTCTTGCTCGCTAGTGTATTCTCCGAATCCGGACCTCTTGGCTCCGCCGAACCGCAAAACAAGCCGATCAAAGTCATTACGTTTAACGTTCAATTTCTTCCCGGCCCGGCGCGAATCGCCAATAAACGTCCGAAACTGGAATATCGCGCCGAGCGGATCGGACGCGAAATGGCGAGGTTCGATATTGTCGGCCTGAACGAAACATTCGACGACGCCCCCCGTGAAATTGTGATGAATCAATTGCGTCAAGCATGGGGCGATGACGCGCATTTCGTCGTTCATCCTCGACCCGATGAAAAAAGATTCAACGGCGGGCTTCTGATCGCCACGCGACTGCCGATTCTGGAAAGCCATTTTCTTCATTATTCTCAAGCCAGCAGTCCGCAAAAATATGGCCTGCTGGCCGACGGCTTTGCCGCCAAGGGGGTTTTGCACGGCCGGATCGCTCGGAGCAAGGACTCGTCCAAGGATGATTATCTCGATCTTTTCATCACCCATCTGGAAGCGCGCGATTCATCTATCCGCGAGACTCAATACCCCGAGCTGGCGGAATTCATCAAAAAATTCGGCGATTCCAGTCATCCGTGTCTTCTCATGGGGGACATGAACACCCGGGGAAATGCGGATGCCCAGAAAGACTCCAATTCGCAATACACGAGGATGCTGAAGATTTACAATTCTTCGCGGGCTTCCCAATTTCCCTTCCTCGATCTCTGGCCGCAACTGCGCGGCGATGCTCCGGGAGGGACGGACGATCCGGAAAAAGGGGAGGAGGACGAACGGATAGATTACGTTTTTTTCTCCAATTCTCCGTCGGCGCCGCATCAGTTGAAACCGGATTCCGTTCGAACCAATCCATTTCTGGATTTCGAAATCGTCGCCCTTTCCGATCATTCGGCGGTCGAGGCGGATTTCGATTGGCGATGAGGAGAAGGGTCCGCCGGAGCTTCGTCCTTCCCCCCTTAAAAAAAATTCAATCTTTTCACAAAATAACGCTTGAAGTTTTCCCAAGATGTTTCCATAGTCTATCGGAACGGGCCGGAGTGGGTGATTGGTTTTGCCAAAGTCTTCCGCCTTACACTTGTTACTGGGAGAAAGAGATCATGAAAACGACATCTTGGTTATCCGTCGGTATCCTCAGTTTATCCATCGGGTTCAAGGCCGTTGCCGTTGAATCTCCGTTGGGTCTGGCTGAATCCAAGGAGGGTTACAAGATTGATCGGGCCAACGCGACGATGAGCGCGCGCCCCGACACCCTTACCGCGATCCAGCAGGGGGACAAGGTTCGGGCCACGGCCAAGCCTGTGCGCATTCAGTTGACCGATGGAGGCATGGTTCTCCTCAACCAAAATGCCACGGCCCAATTCGCCGGGACCGACAAGTTGAATCTGGAATCGGGCGACATGCTCGTCACCGTCGGTGATGCCACCAAGGTCAAGTTCAGCGTGGATGATTTGGTGGTAGCCCCGCTGGAGGGAGCGGAGAAGAAGGATTCCAACCCCGGACAACGGCTCGCGGCAATCAGCCGTCCCGATGAAAAGCATGCCTCGATCAGCGGTTTCAACCAACCCGTGGTGGTGATGAATTCCGCCAATGGGCGACAGCTTGGTGTTTTGGGGCACGAGGACACGATGGATTTCGTCAAGGATTCCAGCGGCTGGAAGCTCGTGGTCGCGGCGAATGCCCCTCCCTCCAAGGATACGAAGAAAAACGGGGACAACAAAAACAGTAATAATCAGAAAGAGGAAAAGAAGCGTCGCGGCGGGGCCTACTGGTGGGCCGCTCCCCTGACCATCGCCGGCATCGGCGGAGCCACGGCTCTGATCATTTATGAAAGCGGCGGTGATCACGACAACCGCTATCACAGCAGTCACACCGGGGGATACTGAAAACCGGACTCCCTGCGGAGTGCGAAGAGTCACCCAAGAAACTTCTTCGAATCTTCATTTCCGAGCGCCAAGGATTCCGGAAGGATTCCTTGGCGCTTTCAATTTTGGGATACCTTCTCCTTGGTGATTATTCCGTGACCGGCGAACAAATCTCCGTTTCCAAAACCGCGGAATCAAGGCAAGCAGGCCTCGCCCGGGGGATCGCGGGTTTCGTGCTCGTCGCGGCGTGTTCCGCATGGGTGGTCTTTCAATTTCACGATTCCTTGGCGCAATTTCAATGGGAGTCCGCGCAAACGCGTGGGCCGGATGCGGTGTTGGCGATGGAAAAGCCGCCCGGGCTAGCGGAGGCTTATCGGGGCGTGGCGCGCGCCAAAAGCGTCAATCTCTTTCCTCCGGACCACCGTTCGGCCCGCCTTTTTCTGGAACAAGCGCTCCGATTGGATCCCCTTTTCTCGACCTTATGGTATGAATTGGCGCGGGAGCAGATCTTGCTGGGCCAATCGGATCAGGCGCGCGCCTCCCTCACCCGCTCTGACGAACTTGATCCTCGCTATCCCCGTCAACGGCACGGCTCCATTCAGCTCTGGGCTTTGCTGGGTCGGACGGATCGAAGCTTGGAAGTTGCCCGAGCGCTGGCCCGATTGGGCGGCGGCTATCTTGAGGAAGCCGCCCGAAATTTGACTTCCATCGGAGTTCCTCCCGCCGACGTTTTCCGGGAAATAGAGGGACCGCAACTAGGCCCGGAGGATACGATTCGGATTCTGCAAGTATTGCACAACACCAATCGCGACGAGATGGAACAGCTTTTTGGGTTGGTCCCGCCGGCCAAGCTGGAAAATTCCGAGGAGCGAAGCGCGGCGGTCAAGCTTGCGTCCGCCCCGCTTGTGAGCGGCATGGTTTTATCTTTGTGGAAGGCGCAATCGTCCCGCCTCAAGGAAATTTCACCCGGGTTATGGATGGAAAATTTGGATTTGCGCGATCCCCCCTTTACGGGGGATTTTCATTTGGGTTGGCAACGTCCGCCGGAAATGTCCAATGCCCAAATTCGTTGGGCGGCGACAGCTGAGTCTTCCCGCAATCACGTCGAGATCATGATGACCGGAGGGGGAAAATCGAAGGGGATCCACTGGGCATTCTGCCGATTTCCCGTTCCGGAAAACACCCGGTTGAAATTTTCGATTCCGCTCCGGCAGATTCCCCCGGAGGCCACCAAATGTCGGTTGTCGCTGAATCGTAGCGGAAGCACTTTGACAGGCGTCAACGCCCTGCCCGAAGGCCCGGAATGGAAATCCGTCACGTTGGATTGGTCTCCGTCACCCAAGCCGGCCATGGCTGAATTGATTCTTGATGTTGAACTGAAAGATTTGAAGGACGCCTCCAAAGCGGAAATTGACCTTGCGGGAATCGAGATCGGCGCCGACGCCAAATCCGACGGGGAAAAGGGGACCCGCCCTTGAACAATTCCGAACAAGAAAACCCCTCCGGTTTGCCCGGGTGGATTCGGACCGGCGATACCGCGGCGGAAATTGTCGTCTGGCTCATTCTGATCGGCGGTTTTTTTAGTCTCGGTTACGTGGTCAATCCTCTCCTGCGGGGTTGGGCTTGGTTGGCATGTGGATTGTTGGGAGCGTGGTCAGCCATCGGCCTCGGCGCGGGGAGATGGGGGGGATCGGGATTGCGCACGGCGCGTTGCGGCATGGCGGTTCTGGCGATCCCGATTCTGTGGTGCGGATTCCAACTGATTCCTTTGTCCTCGGACTTCGTCCTCCGCATCTCGCCCGTTCAAAGGGAAATTCAAACCTCGTTTCGGGAGGCTGGATTATCCTTGCAAGGAAAAATTTCCCTTGCGCACAGTCCTGCCAAGGGATTGAGGTCATGGAACCAATTGGTGGCCTCCGGCTTGTTTTTCGCCGGTGTATGTCTCTTGACCGCCCGAAGATCGTGCTCGCTTCGGCTCTGCGCGCTAGTCGCGTTGGTCTCGCTCGCCGAGGGTTGGATCGGCGCCATCCGTTACGCCAAGGGTGTGCCTCGCGCGAGCGGAGCCATCTTTAATTCGAATCACCACGCGGCGCTGGTCGTGATGGGTCTTCCGCTCTACTTCGCGCGCCTCGTTCAGTGGAAACGATATTCCCCCCGGCTTCGGTATGGTTCGATCATGAGCGGATCCAACCCGCTTCTCCTATTTTACGGTTTGGGGTTGGTGGCGATCATCGGATGGCTGGCGGCCATTTCACGAGGATCTCTAATTTTGTCCGGGGGTGTCTTGGTCGTTTGGATCGTGATCGAATTCTGGGGCGCGTTGAGGGAATTGCGCGAGGGGGAAAAAATTCCCGTTTCAGCCTTGTTGATCGGTCTTTTGGCGGGAGTTGTCTTCTCGCTGTCGCTTGCCGCGTTGGTTACCTCGTCTTCGATTTATCAGGGATTTGCCACTCGCGGATGGAAGGATGAACTGAGCGGCGCGGGACGGATGGAGTTGTGGCGCGCGACCGCCGAGGCGCTCATGCAAACACCTTGGCTCGGATTAGGATTGTTCGGAACCGAAAACGCCCTGAACCAATACGGCGCGATGCCCATGACCTTGATCCCCATACGGTCGCACAATGACTATGTGCAAATCATCGCCGAGATGGGTGTTCCGGCCTCGGCGGTTGCCTTAATGTTTTTGGGGCGGATGTTGGTTTCCATGATCCGCGATTGGTCCGGACGAATCCGGCGCTCGGATTGGTCGCGCGGTCTGATGCAACGAGCGGCATTGGCCGGGGTTTTGGCGGCATTGGCGCACGCGGCGGTTGATTTTCATCTCCGCATTCCCGAAATCGGTTTTGTATTTTTGATTCTTTTGGCTCTTGCGGTCAACGAGGGAACCTTGCTAATCTCATCGGGGCGTCTTGCCCGACTCTGGAGTTTCAAGGGGAAGAAGCGGCGCGTGGAGCGCGAGGACCGCTAATTTTGCGAATCGGCGAAGGCCGTGAAAGTGATGAGGATGATGGGACGGGTTCGAAGGGAACTGAGGATGATCGCAACGGGGAGGATTTCCGTCGCGGCGCTTCTCCAATTGTTGATCGGATGGTCGCTTTGCGGTTGCTTCTACCGTCACGTCTCGGAACCTGCGGTTGACCTCAAACGACCCGTCAGCGAGCTGAATCTGCAGGATTTGCTAAAGCAAAACAATTCGGATCCTCGACCGTCGGGTGATTACAAAATCGGCCCGGGCGACGTTCTGACGATCACACTGGTGGGTCGGCCGGATATCATCGAACAACCCGCCAATGCTCCCGAGGAAGGATTCACCGTAACGGACAACCCGATGTTGGTCCTTCCGTTGATCGGGGCGATTCGCGTTCACGGAAAAACCTCGGGGGAGCTTGAAAAAGACCTCAAGGAAGCCTACGTCAAATTCATCATTGATCCCCAGCCCAGCGTCATCATCAAGAAGTTCCAGAACAACCAAGTGGCCGTCTTGGGCCAAGTCAAGACTGCGGGAAAATTTCCCCTAAATCCGGGGGACACGCTTTTGGACGCGTTGTTTTCGGCGGGCGGAGTGACTACGATGGTCAATCCGGTCGCAGGATACCAACCGGCCGGGCGGTATCTGAAAATTTACCGCGAGAAGACCAACCGCGAGGAAAGGCGCGAAGTGACGCTGGACGATCTCATCAAAAAAGTGATGGAGGGAAACCGCCTCCTGACGCGGGAGGAGATCACCATTCCCATTGACGATTATCTTCACACCCAAACGCTTGTGTATAATCTTCCGCTGATGCCCAACGACGTCATCTACGTGCCCGGAGCGGGCGCCGTCATGGTTCATGGAAGAGTGAACAAACCCGGCGTCGTGTATTTGGGGCCGAGCGTCCGGACCGTCTCCGAAGTTCTGGAAACGGCGGGGGACTTAAAGTTCGGCGCCAAATCCGAAATTGCCGTTCTCCGCACCAGCCCCACCGGCCAAACTCAATCGTATTACATGAACGGGCGGAGGATGATGCACCAAACCGCCCGCGATTTCACCCTCGAGGACGGCGATAAGATTTGGGTTTACAACCATCCCGGTCGCATGGTGCTTGAATACCTCGGGAATTTCCTCCAACGCGGAACGAGCGCGGGACTTCAGGCCACTTACAATCCGATGATGGGAGCGGCGGTCCCGTGAGTCACGTATCCGAACAATTGAACCCGGAGACCCTCCCGATGCTAGCCCCCCGGCTCGGCGAGCCGCTCCTCCAAATTGCCCATCCGCTGACCTCCCTCGGGGAGGAGCAAGGAGAGGGCTTTGATCTTCGCCAGTTCGGCTACGTCATCATTCGTAGAAAATGGTTGATTTTGTTCATCTTGCTCACGGCGGTCTCGCTGACCGTTTTTCAGTTGCGCCGGGCCACTCCCATCTATAAGGCGGTCGCCGCGCTCAAATACGAGCCTGACACCTCCAAGATCGTCGAATTCCGAAACATTGAGGGGTCCGTCTCGAGCGGAACGGAAGACCTTTTGACGCAAGTGGAGGTAATTCGAAGCCGCCCGGTTGCCGAAGGCGTAATCAACGCGCTGGGCCTGAAGCTCGGAGGCAAGCCGCAACCCGACGCGGTCACGCCGCTGGCCACGGCCCAGCGGACTGTGAATCGTTTGCGAAATCTTTTCAACGCGATGGTGGTTTGGGCGGGGCCGACAACATTGAAGAACCCCGTGAAGGAAGAGATCAAGGAGGCCATCCAAGCCCAGTCCGATGTTGAAAATCTGCTTTCCCGCGTCACGGTGGACTTGGAGAAGGGAACCAAACTCATCAGCGTGACGGTCTATGATCCCAGTCCCGAGATGGCCGCGAAGATCGCCAATGAATTTTGCTCCCAATACGTCAGGCTTTTGAACGAGGAGAAGAAACATTCGTTCGCCTACGCGACCGATTATCTGGAAGATCAGACCGAGAAGACCAAAATCCATCTCTCGGAGGCCGAAACCAAACTCTACGAATACAAGGGCAAATTCGACATGACGGTGATGGAGCATAAGGCGGAGACGGCCGTCAGCGCGCTGAAATCTCTCAATGAGCAGATTGAGAAGACCCAGCAGGACATTGTGACGTTCTCGGCGGAGGACAAGGGGGCGGACTCGGCGGAATTGCGGAAAGTGTTGGTGAGCCGGGATGCGAACTACGAAAACCTCGTGAAGAAGTTGGACGAGCAACGTTTGAGCCGGGTGAGTTTGGCCGCGCAAAACACCCCCGATTATCCTCCCCTGAAAAAACTGGATCGGGAAATCGCCGCGTTGGAGGAGCAAGTCAAGAGCGCGGCGGACTCGGCGACCAAGGACCTCAAGGCGCGCTCCAATCTGGCGAGTCTGCAATTGGAGAGCCTGAACAAGCGGTTGAAGGAGCAGGAGAGCCTAGTTGAGAAAATCCAGTTGGAGATGATCGAGTATCGAAAAATGCAGAGGGACGTGGAGAGCACGGATCATCTTTACAAAAGCCTCTTGGATCGCTTCAAGGAGGTTGGGGTCGCGGCTGACATCAAACCCAGCAACGTCAGCGTCGTCAATCGCGCGATAATTCCCGGCGTCCCCGATTCCCCTCAGGTTTTGAAGATGCTCGCGCTGTTTACGCTGTGCGGTTTGATTATGGGAGTCGGGTTGGCCTTCTTGATTCACCGGATGGACCGTTCGATCAAGGACCCGCGAATGGTTGAAGTCAATCTGGGCGTGGCGACCTTGGGAACCGTTCCCTTTCTGAGCAGGGGAATCGGATTGCGGCTTGTCAAAAGGCCGGAGCGGGACAAGGTTCCGATTGTCGCCGACGCCCCCTCCAACTCCATTGAAGGCGAAGCTTTTCGATATCTTCGCACGTCGCTCCAATATTCCGCTCCAACTCACACGCCTCAAATCGTCCTCATCAGCAGTTGCCTGCCCCGCGAAGGAAAGTCCACGATTGCCGCCAATTTGGCCGCGACGTTCGCCAGCAGGGGGCAGAAAACGCTTTTGATTGACGCCGACCTGAAGGCGCCGGTGGTGCACAAGTCGTTTGGAACCTACAAATGGCCGGGATTGAGCGAGGTGCTGACGGGACAGGAAAAATTGGAGACGGCCATTCGAGCCAGCGAATTGGAGGATCTATACTTGCTCACGGCGGGTCGGTCAACCCCCTCGCCGGTGGATTTGCTTGAAAGCTCCGCGATGGGCGAACTTTTGACCGACCTGAGGAAAAAGTTTTCCATCATCGTCATAGACGCGGCTCCGCTCTTCGGCATGGCCGATACCCTCGTTCTGGGGAAGCTGGCCGATGGACTTTGTCTGGTCATCAATCGCGGGAAGACGCATGCCGACGTGCTACACAAAGTCGTGGTGACTCTCCATCGTCTCAACATCCGCATCTTCGGGGCCATCTACAACACCAAACAGCGCACACACGCGGAAGTCGGAACTTATGGTTACGGCTATGGCTACGGCTATGGCTACGGCTACGGTCGGGGAAAGAACAAGGACGACGACGGCCCTCCGGCCAAGACTCCTTCCAAAGAATCCGCCGTCATCTCCCCTCCATGATCGTCATCGTTTGAAACCGGGCGGTTTCGGCGTCTGCATCCGCGCTCTGCCGCATCGCGGACATATCCATTTGCGCCGTTTGTGGAAGGAGCGGCTTTGCTCGCGCATCTTGACCTTGCAACGTCGGCAGAACATGAAACATTACGCCTCTATTGTTTTAATTGTTCAAGACGGAATTCGCTTTCCGGACGATGGTTTCTTTTTGGTTTTCCGCGCCCTTTTCACGGCTGAATTTTCGTAATTTTCCCCTTCTCCGGACCAGCCCGTCATCCGCTTAAACATTGACATTATTATTCCTCTCCATCAAAAATCCCCCAGTCAATTCCCGCCGTGAGGCCGAGGAAGAAGTCGCGCCGTCGAGGATCACACTCCATGATTCAAGCTTACAAATCGGACACGGGGCAATTTGTTCTGCTCCACCATCCTTCACAGACGGTCATCATTGACCCCAATCTGGAGGAAGCCTTCAACAAGATGCAAGCTTACATCAAGGAACACCATCCCGAAATGGCTCAGCGCGTGATGGAGCCGTTTGAAGAGGCGAAAGAAAGACAGCGGGATCGGGGTGGGATGGTCCGGAGCGGATTGTTGTTGGTTCTCGTCCTTCTGCCGTTCCTTTGGCTCGGCATTCTTCATTATACGATCGCCAGCATCGTAAGCGATTTCTTGGCGCGAGACCGCAAGCCGAGCGGTCCGATTGCGCAGGAGCAGAAGCAACTCCGCCAAGACGTGGATAAACTCCAGCAGGACGTTTCGGCCTTGGGGCAGTCATTAACGACGGCCAAGAGCGCCGCCCCTCCCGCTGAGGACTTACGGGCAATTAATCAGCAGGTCGAAGCCTTGAAACAACAGGTCGCCGGAGCGGTTCCGGACATCGCCTCGGTCAAAGAGAAAACCGCGCCGATGCTTGAGAAACAAGGCATTCTCATCAACCAAATTGACGAGATGAAGCAATTGGTCAGCAAGCTGAACGGGGACGTGACCGCGCTTGCCGACAAAGTTTCCAAAATGACTCCCGCGCCTCCGGCGCCGAAGACCGCTCCCTGAGTCGGCGGCGCTTTTCCGCTCGTGAAATTCAATTCCCTCCCTTATCTGATCCTTTTGGCCGTCACGCTGGGCCTTTACATCAATCTTCGCTACATGGGGAGGCTGATTGTCCTTTTGGTCGCGAGCGTGGTCTTCTACGCCTTTTGGAGCGTCCCGCTCATCGGTCTGATTCTAGTGCAGGCGGTCGTGGATTTCACGGCGGGACAATTGATCGAGAAATACCGCGGGACGTGGAAACCCAAGGCATGTCTCATTACCAGCATGACGGTCAATTTGGGCATCCTTGCCTTTTTCAAATACGTGAATTTCTTCAGCGAGAACATTCATTATTTGATGGGCGATACTTCCAACGCGAAAATTTTGGACATTGTTCTGCCTCCCGGCATCAGCTTTTACACGTTCCATTCGATGAGCTACACGATTGACGTTTACCGCAAGCTCATTACTCCCTCCAAATCCTTCATCCGATTTTTTCTCTACGTCATGTATTTCCCGCAGTTGGTCGCCGGACCGATCGCGCGCGCGGGTCAACTCATGCCGCAGATCGAATGCGCCGCGACTCAACCCTTCGTCATGGCCAACTTTGCCTCCGGTGTTCGCATGATCATCTGGGGGATGTTCAAGAAGACAATCCTCGCCGATTATTGCGGTCAAATCGCGGATTTGGTTTACAACAAGCCCCACGGTTACGATGGCTGGAGTTCGCTGGTGGCGACCTATGCATTCACCCTGCAAATCTACTGCGATTTTTCCGCCTACTCCGAAATCGCGCGCGGATCGGCACGATTGTTCGGAATTGATTTGGTTCAAAATTTTGACCAGCCCTATTTGGTTGCCGATGTCTCGCAATTCTGGCGACGATGGCACATCTCCCTTTCGACGTGGATTCGGGATTATCTCTACATTCCGCTGGGCGGAAATCAATGCGGGAGGATTCGCGCTTTATTCAACCTTGTCGTCACGATGTTTCTCTCCGGTTTGTGGCACGGCGCGGCGTGGAATTTTGTTTTGTGGGGATTGTTCCACGGTTTTCTATTATTGATTCACACCATCGTGACGAGAATTCCCGCGTATGCCGCACTGCGCGCAATGGGAGGGCGCCTTTGGCAATTCTTTGCGTGGCTCTTGACGTTTCATCTCGTCGTCGCGGGTTGGATTTTGTTCCGGGTGAAGTCGGTCAAGGACGTCGGCCTTATTCTGTCCCAAATTGGCCATTCGTTTGCCTCCTTTTCCATGCCAACGCTCCCCCAGATGTTTTTCTTTCTTTTTGTGGGGGTGTTCCTGTTCGGCAGTTATATTTCAAGGCGATACCGGTTCGCCGACCGAATTGACGACGATCTGGGTTTCTCGATTCTCTTTTACGGAATCTTGATCGTCATTGTCGTTCTCTACGCTGTTCCGCAGGGACCGCAATTCATCTATTTTCAATTCTGATCCAACGAATCCCGGCATGGGTTCTTCTGCATGAGCGAAGTCAAGGGCGCAATCTGGAACCGGGGGCATCTGTTGGATGAGTTGAGTCGTCCTCGACGTCCTTGGATTTGGGGGGTGGGAGTCTTAGCCGTGGTTCTCGTGGCCGACTTCCTGTTGGGAATGGCGCGTCCCGCGAAGGAAACCCAAACCGAGTTGCCCTTGGAGGAAGCGGAGGATGTTAGCCGCTTAGTCATTCAAATGAAACAATCGTCCGGCCGCCCGTGGTTATTGCTGGGGGATTCGGTCTTGGCTGGAGATGTTTTAGCTGGAAAGGTCAAGGACTGGCGCCACCAAAGAGTTTTGGATTTGATGCGACAAGAGAAAAATCCTTCCTATCCCGACACGTTCCAGCAAATCGCATTGAACGGGATGTTGCCCGTGGATATGCTACGGATTGTGACGGAATTGGACCGTGTGGATCCGGGGGGGAAGATTGGGTTGGTCGTGGAATTGAACCCGCGCTTTTTCTCGCAAGCCTACCTGAACCAGACCTTGTGCACGAGGTCTTGGTTGAATGAGCTTGCGCCTTCCTTGATTCAGGGGGGGCGCTTGAAAATTTTCAGATGGATCGGACAGGAGGCCAAGACCGGCGAAAAATGGCTACGCGATCAGCTACCGGTCATTCGGCATTTGAGGTATTTGCAATCCAAGCCGCCGATGCCCGATGCGTCGGTGTTCGCACCGGGGCAGGAAGAGAAGACGACGGCGTCGGGGGAGTTGGCGGGGATGGCGCGCGTGGCGGAGCATTACCGGGACCCGGACCTGAGCGAAGAGGGGGCGCAGGGGCAGGCGTTGCGGGAGATGGTCCATCATGCGCGGTCCACGGGGCGCAAGGCGATTTTCTTCACGACGCCGTTGAACGACGAGTTCATGCGGGGGGCGATGAGCGAGCGGCGGTATGGGGATTACATCGCGGAGCTAGGGGGGATCGTGAACTGCGAACAAGAGCGTCAAAGCAGTCTGGTGAATTTGGATCATCCGTTGTTCGCGCCGTCGTATTTCGTGGACCACTGTCATTTGTGGCCGGATGGGAACCGGCTATTGGCGATCAACTTGTTGCATGAGATGAACGTGGGGTTGCGAAGCGCGCCCGCCGAAAATGAGATGGTGTATTTGGAAGATCCGGATCAGTCGCTGGTTTACAGCACGGAGACGGGATTTTGCGACGGCGCGGCGTGGCAGACCTTATTCAATGCTCCGGATGGGATTGCCGTGGGAGAGGGTCAGCGGGTGATCGTGGCCGACACGGGGAATCACTGTTTGAGGGAGTTGCGCGGAAATCTGCAGACCGTGCGAGTGGTTGCGGGTCAACCCGATTCGGCGGGGTTGGCTGATGGTCCGGCGCCGGAGTCCCGGCTGGAGACGCCGCGACAGCCCTGCTTTGCCGGAGACGCAGTGTATTTTTCGGACGCCGAAGGGAAGCAATTGAGACGGCTGGAGAATGATCGAGTAAGCACCGAATTTGTTTTGTCCGGTCCGCAATGGCAAAAGATCGGAGCCATTCGGGAGCGAGGGGGATTGCTCTATCTCTTGGACTCGCATTTTCGGATTTTGGAGTATGATCCGGCGACACATCGAACCAAGGCGGCAGTTGCTTGTGAAACGGGAGAATCCATCCGAAGCTTTGACATTGCGCCTGATTTTAGATTCTTCGTCGCGAGCGGAAAAAATCAGATCTGGGTCGGAGAAGGGGGAAAACCGCTCACGGTTGGCGGAAAGGAGATGCGCCTTTGGTTCCCGAACACCGGCGCCAATCTTCTAAAAAACGGTTTCCCCGTTGCCTTTGACAAGGCCCATTTTTCCGCGATCATGGATATTCAATACGTCCAGCGTTACGACGGGATTATAGTTCAAGACGAGGTTGTTCCCAAACGACGCCATCCGGATAACCCCAAAGTGGAAGTCACCGAACGGATTCACCTGCGGTTTCTCCGCACTCGGGATAGCCAAGTGTATTTGTGGAACAAGGACCGGATTTTTTCCGTCCCGACGTGGCAAAATAATACCATGGATGGTCTAAGCTCTCCCTACCACGTCGGCAACATGGCGTTGGATCAGGAGACGGCATCGCTCTTCTATTCGGAGCGAAATCGCTCCCGGCTCTATCGGATTGGGGATGGAATCTGGGAGATGGCGAAGGAGGGAAATGCGGCCTACGCCGATCCCGGAACAGACGGCGCGCAATACGCGCTGGCCAACCTCAAACCGGACCGATACCTGCATCAACGGAGCGAACGTCTCGACCGCGAAGGTCCATATACGGGAATGCTCATTGGCTCATCGCTTTTTATGTTCACCGAGATGCTTGGCACGGATGGCCGTTACTCGGCGGGGCGACTTTTGGAGTCGCATTTGCGCGACGCGCTGGGTTATCGCGACGGTATGCGGTTGAATCTAATGAACAGAATCATTTGGGGATTGAACTTCGAGGCCACGCTCTCCTCGTTGGAAACTTACGTCAACTCCGGCGCTCGATTGGATTTTGTCATCTTGGAAATCTTTCCCCTGACCTTTGGGGATTGGAAGGATTTCAACCTCATGCATTATTCCAAGGCGGAATTGCTCACCATGCTTAACAAGTTTGCCGAGGTTGCGCGAAAGTATGACACGAAACTGATTTTTTTGAATAACTGCGGGATGTTCTCGCCGCGAGCCGAAGGGTTGAGGAGCACTCCGGAAACTCTGAAACCCCTTTTCGCCATGGCCCGCGAGATGGGATTTGATGTGCTTGAACCGTCCGACGAACTTGTGCGGGATTATTTGGCGCTCGCGCCATGGGGTTCGCCCCCCTATGCGGGACACCATGCCTCACCTTGGGCCATTGATGCGACCATGAGTAAAATTGCGTCCATGCTTTATCCCAAACTACGCGATTATCTTAAGGGGCGGGTTCCCGCGTGGGATCGTCCGTCCGCTCCCGAAGTCAAGCCCGCCGATCCCGAAGCCTACATCTCATCAACCGCATCCCTGTTTGAAAGGAGGCATTCCACGCTGAATCTGATTCCAATCGAATTGCGCGCCTTGCAAAAATCGTTTCGGGACCGTCAAATTTCGATTTTCGTGGATTTGGCGAAGGTTGGGGCCTACAAGGAGAA
>CAZRCZ010000013.1:0-5532 GCA_964598765.1 uncultured Candidatus Sumerlaeota bacterium
GGGGGCTGCTCATGGGCACCTCCCGTTCCTGGTTCCACGAACGAGAATCTCTCCGCTCAGCAGCTTCGGCAGCAGCGTGTCGCGCAGGGTGGCGAGGGTGCGGAATTCAGTGCGGTTAGCTTCGGCTTGTTCAAAGAGCGGGGCACAGGTGCGGTGAAAGGCTTCAAGAATCCTTGGTTCGTCGGGCACCGCGGCCTTGATCGCACCGATAATTTCGGGGCGCACGGCGGGATAGGCTCCGCCGTCGGCCATTTGGCCGAGGTGTTCGGAGACCTCCGGCAGCGTAAGCGCAGCGTGGAGGAATGACCAAGGGACCTTCGTCGGCGTGAGCACGGCGAAGCCGGTGGAGGCGACACGGTTCACGGGCGGATTCAGCGCCAAGAAGTAGGAGCCACGGTCGGGGCGGACCGTTGAGAGAACGGTGTCGCCATGACGCAGACGACGGCGGGCGCGGCTGGGTTCGTCGCCGCGTGGATAGATCGCAATGTTCGCGATGTTGCCTCGGCTCACTTCGGAGATTTCGACGTATTCCAACGTCTTCAAATCGTCACTTTTGCTCAGTGTCCACGCGTTAATTGTGCAGAGTGTTTCGATGGCGGTGTGATGCCAGCCAACGGGAAGCAACCCGTCCACGCCGTGCTCGAAGTGCGCGGGAAATAACTGAGCGGTCGCTGCATCCATACCGGCGGGCTGGCGGCCGTCGAGTTTGGCGCGGACGGGGTCGAAATCCACGAACCAGCTCTGGAACAGAGCGCGCGCCATCGCCTCCAGCGTCGCGTTCATCCGCCGGTTCAACTCGATCTTGTCGTCCAGCGCCCCAAGCACCGCCGCGATGGCCTGTTGCTCCGCGAGCGGCGGGAGTGCGAACGGAACCCCGCTCATGATGGATGTATTGAGGTTCGGCATTGTCGCGCCAACCGCATGACGAACAATCCATTCTCTGATTGCCGGGTGTCCGAGGAATAGCGAAGCGAACAACGGGTCAACAACACCCGAGCCGAGGCGGACCTTCAAACATCCTGTGCCGCAGAGCCAACCTACCTCCCGCTCTCGGACGAGAGCCCGCTTCTCAACGTCGCCACGGCGGCTATAGACAATATCCCCCGCCTGCAATCTATGCTGGCCCAAACGATTCGCGTCAGCTTCGGTAATTCTCACGATTCCATCTTCTATGATGCGGTTCTCGCCGATGTTCGTTGGCATGATGGACGGAATGCCAACGAGCACATAGTCGGAGGCGTGGAGTTGGCTTCCAAACGGGCCGGTCTGAATGCCACCGCCTCCACGCTCGCACACATCACCCAAGGTCGTGAATTCCCAATGGTTCGGAATGTCGCCATTGGTGATGTCAGCCGCCATAAGACAGCCTCACACGCTTGGCTTGGCTGGCCCGTTCCAGCCTCCCGAATCCGACATATCCGCCCCTGTCGGGCAGGCTCCAGCGGACGAGACGAGCGCGGAATGGCCCGGCGAGACGCTCAAAAGCCTCAAAATCGCCTAAGTTGAGGAATTTCAGCGTTTTAACGCCTTCCCCGAATCGTTGGGGGAGTTCCCTGAACGGCTTGGGGAAGTCCCTCAGCGGTTCAGGGAGTTCCCCCAACGGCTGAGAGAGGTCTATCAGCGGCTGAGAGAACTCCCCCGGCGGTTCATCGAAGTCTCCCCGCGACTGGCGGGGTTCCCTCCACGACTCGGGGAAGTCCCCATGCCGCATGGTGAAGTCCCCCAACGGCTGGCGGAGCGCAATCCGGTGCATGGAAACTTCCGCGCGGGGCATAGAGAGAGCGCGTTCGATCATGGCGTTCCCCCACTCGCGGGCGGCGGAGCCGGTGCGGGAGCCGCCGCCGGATCAGGCCAGTTTTGCTGAATGCTGGCGAGCCACGGGGCGAGGCCGCCCGCGTGAACGGGAGTGAAGCGATCAAGCACGCGGGCCATGTCGTGAAGTTCGGGATTGATCCACGCGACGGTTTGCAGGATCGCGGCGTGCTGGGCTTGGAGGTCTTTCCAGTGGATGATCCGCTCATGGTGGAAGACGCGGTTGCGCAAATCGCGGATGCGCTTCCATCGAGCATCGAGTTTCCGCAGATCGCGTTCCGCGCGCGGCGCATGGGGAAAGGCCGCTTGCGCGAGGGCATGGCCGAGGCCAGTCCCGGCGTGGGACTTGTTGAAGAAGCCGGTCCAAAATCCGAAGTGCAGTTCGGCCACCATCCGGCCGGGCGTGATCGGCTTGCGCGCGGCCTGGAGTCTCTGCCGCGCCGCCGTCAGTTGATCCTGTTGCCAGGGGGGCAGCGAGACGGCGACTGCATACCAGTCATCGCGCCCGAAGCGCGCGGTCAGGCAGCGGTGCGAGGAGTTGCGCAGGGCGATTTCGGCGATCTGGAGCGGCGAATAGAGAGCCTCGCACAAGGCCATGTTCCAGAGGTAGCGAGCCATCGCGACCGAAGGAACGGCCCCATCCGCCCGATAGGCGTCGAGTCGTTCGGGAGCTAAAATGGACTCGACCTGCTGAAAAAATGCGGGGTTCATGCTTGCAATCCGGGCGCGTTCGGGCTAGGATGATCTCGTTCACCCCGGAAGTCCTTCCTCTGCCGCTTGCGGTAGATAGGAGCCGGGGTTTCTGCTTTTTGGGGGCCGAACGGCTCACAGTTCATATCCCAGCCCCTTCAGATTCGCCTTGATGGCCTTCTCCAGCTTCGCGGATTCGGCGAACTGGCCTCGAAGCTCCGCCGTCAACCGCGTCATCTTATCCTCGAACGGCTCGCCGTCATCTTCAACCTCTTCCGCGCCGACGTAACGGCCCGGCGTTAGAACGTGGCCATGCGTGGCGATCTCCGACGTGGTGGCCGACTTGCAGAATCCGGCGGCGTCGGCGTATTTGCCCGCGCCCTTGTCGCCGCGCCATGCGTGGTAAGTCGAGACGATCCGCTGGATGTCGGCGTCGGTCAGCTCGCGGTGGACACGATCAATGAGGCTGCCGAGCTTGCGGGCGTCAATGAAGAGGGTCTGCTTCCGGCGGTCGCGCCGTTTCCCGTCGCTCTTGTTCTTCGCGAGGAACCAGAGGCAGACGGGAATCTGCGTGCTGTAGAAAAGCTGGCCGGGCAGGGCGACCATGCAGTCCACGAGGTCGGCTTCGATCAAGGCGCCTCGGATCTCGCCTTCGCCCGATTGGTTGGAGGACATGGAGCCGTTAGCGAGGACGAATCCGGCGATGCCGTTCGGGGCAAGGTGATGGATGAAGTGCTGCACCCAGGCGAAGTTGGCGTTCCCCTTTGGCGGGACGCCGAACCGCCAGCGCACATCGTCATCCTTGCGAAACCAGTCGGAATCGTTGAAGGGCGGATTGGCGAGAACGTAATCGGCGCGGAGGTCGGGGTGGAGGTCGCGGCGGAAGGTGTCCGCGTGTTCCGGGCCGAAGTCGGCCTCGATCCCCCGGATGGCGAGGTTCATGATCGCCAAGCGGCGGGTGGTCGGATTGCTCTCCTGACCGTAGATGCTGATGTCGCCGAGCTTGCCGCCGTGAGCCTCGACGAATTTTTCCGACTGCACGAACATCCCGCCCGAGCCGAAGCAGGGGTCCAGGACGCGGCCTTTGTAGGGGGCGAGCATCCCGACGAGCAATCCCACGACGCAATTTGGCGTGTAGAACTGGCCGCCGTTCTTGCCTTCCGCGCTGGCGAACTGGGTGAGGAAGTATTCATAGACCCGGCCGAGGATGTCCTTGGCTCGGTTCTCTTTGTCGCCGAGGCCGATGGTCCCGATAAGGTCAATCAGTTCGCCGAGGCGGTGCTTGTCGAGGCCGGGGCGGGCGTAGTCTTTGGGGAGGACGCCCTTGAGGCGCGGGTTGTCGCGCTCGATTGCAACCATCGCGTCATCCACCGTTTTGCCGATGCTGGGTTGCTTGGCGTTGGCTTGGAGGTGAGACCAGCGGGCCTCCTTCGGCACCCAAAAAACGTTCTCCGCTTTGTATTCGTCTTTGTCTTCCGGGTTTGCGCCCGCGTAGTCCCCTTTGCCGGCGGCGAGCTTGGCGCGATGCTCTTCAAACGTGTCGGAGATGTATTTGAGAAAGATGAGGCCGAGGACGACGTGCTTGTATTCCGCCGCGTCCATGTTATTGCGGAGCTTGTCGGCGGCGAGCCACAGCTTGGCCTCGAAGCCAAGGTTGGCCGCGGACTCGGCGGAGGTTCGTCTAGTTTTCGCGCGGACCATTTTCTGAGTCGAATCCTTTGCCGAGTTCATTTCCAACCCGTAGGATACTAAGTCGGAGTCGCCCGGTTATCAATGCTTGAGCCCTTCAACTGTGCGAAAACCGGCGAGAAGGGGCGACCGGCAGCATCGCCGGTTGCGATCCCGTATCATCCGGGAGACGGTCAGGGAAGGTCTCATCAAGCTGGGTGAAGCGGCCGGGAAGTCGAGGAAGCACACGCGCTTTGTGCCATTTGGGGCCTGATTCTTATAAGCCGCTCATGTGCGCTTCGGGTGGATTTGGGCCGCGAACTCCCGGCAGTGAATCGGTTTTTGCCCCATTTTTCAGCTTCTCCAGCAAAGCTGGCCCGATTCTTATATGTAGCTCATGTGCGCATTGACCGGGCGGAGATCGGAGGGAGACGCCCCCGCGATCGCGCTGGCTCAGGGGTCATGAGGTCCGTCCTACGCCATCGCGATTTCGTCGTAGTTGGATCGCTCCCCCCGGCCCACTTCTATGGATCAGGATTCCTGATTCGGCTCCCCCCCGAGGAACCCCAGAATCCTCTTCACATACGCGAGGGACCTCGGGGTTGCATGGCCGGTCTCCCAATTGGTCAGGGTATGGAGCGGAACCCCCAATCGTGAAGCAGTTGCCACTTGGGTCAGGCCGAGGGCCTTCCGTCGTTCCCGGAGCCGCTTTCCGAGGGTCGAACGGTCCTCATCCGAGAGCCTTTTCATTGGATTTATTGCACTTAGGCGAATATGACAAAATGTTGCCGATACGTGCGCCGACGGCGGGCGACGGCTTTGGCTTCTGGGTCGCGATATCTGGGAATCTGGCGGTCGTGGGGGCAGTGCATGACGACCCCGGAGGCGTCACTGATGCGGGCACGGCTTACATATTTGACGCGACGACCGGCGCGCTCGTGGCGACGCTGAACAATCCCGCGTCTGCGCCGGGTGACGAATTCGGCTATTCGGTCGCGATCTCCGGGAATCTGGCCGTCGTGGGGGCGATTTATGACGACCCCGGCGGCGTGACCGACGCGGGGACGGTCTATACATATACTTGTGCCGGACCCGTGCCTACGCCGACCGCCACGCCGTATTGCTCTTCTACACTAACCGCGACTCCAACTCCGACTTCGGCCCCGACTCCGCCGCTTCTTCCTTCCGGGACACCTACAGTGACGGCAACTTTAACGCCGATTTATTCTTACACCCTGACCCCAACGCGGACTCCGACGCCCTACTACACCTACCCGCCGACGCCGACGGCCACACTGACGATGACGGGAACGCCGATTTATTCTTACACCCTGACCCCAACGCGGACTCCGACGCCCTACT
>CAZRCZ010000013.1:5632-135301 GCA_964598765.1 uncultured Candidatus Sumerlaeota bacterium
GCACCATGACGGCGACGGGAACGCCCATCTATTCCTACACGATGACCCCGACACGGACCCCGACTCCCTACTATACCTACCCGCCATCGCCCACGAGCACCATGACGATGACCGGAACGCCGATTTATTCTTACACCCTGACCCCAACGCGGACTCCGACGCCCTACTACACCTACCCGCCATCGCCCACGAGCACCATGACGGCGACGGGAACGCCCATCTATTCCTACACGATGACCCCGACACGAACCCCGACGCCCTACTACACCTATCCGCCGACGTCGACCTGCACCGCGACGATGACCGGAACACCGATCTATTCCTACACGCCTACTCCAACACGAACCCCGACTCCCTACTACACCTATCCGCCGACGCCGACGAGCACTGTGACGACGACCGGAACGCCGATCTACTCTTACACTCCGACGCCGATTTATTCCTACACCGTGACGCCAACGAGAACCCCGACGCCCTATTACACCTATCCGCCGACGCCGACGAGCACTGCGACGATGACCGGAACGCCGATCTACTCTTACACTCCGACGCCGTCCCACACGCCCACGCCGATTTATTCCTACACGCCGTCTCCAACGCGAACGCCGACTCCGTATTACACCTATCCTCCGACGGCCACGGCTACGATGACGATGACCGGGACGCCGATTTGTTCCTACACGCCAAGCCCCACCCGGACTTCGACTCCATATTACACCTATACCCTCACGGCCACTCGGACCCCCTCGCCGACATCCATACTGTCCACCACGTCCACCGCCACGTCCACACCTTCGCCCTCTTCGACGCCAACGCCGACGGGAACCCCCACGCCCACCCCCACCGCTACACCGAGGCCCGAATGTGTGCCCGGTCCAAGCTCGATCATTTTGAGCAATTATTTCATCGAATTCCTTGGCGCGACCTACGATCCAACCTACGACTCGACGACGTTCATGTATCGCCTGACGGGTCAAGGCGTTTCGCCTGCGTTGTCGCATTGGGTTTTGGCGCTGGGGGGATGCGAGATCGTCGGCGCGACGCCGACGCCTTACGTTTTGGGTCTCGATCCTCCGACCGGCGTGACTGGGATCAAATGGGAGCAACCGTTGGACATCAGTTCCAGCGCGGTTTACACCGTGACCATCAGCGGCAATATCCCGACCGGCACAGTCGAAGCGGCGGTCAAGGCGGGGTCCGGGTTCCAAGTCGGCGAGATCGCCGGACCGCGATGCGATTGCTTGCCGGGCGTGGCGTCCGCGGCTCCCAATCGCGCCATGGCCGAAGGGGACGATTTCATTTCCGGCGGCGACATGAATGCGACATGGTGGGGCGGGGCGACGACGTTCAATCCTCCGGCGGGCGCGACGTGGGCAACGTCCGATTCGCCGACCAGCCCCTCGATCACGATCCAGACGAGCGGCCTCTGCATGTATGCCCCGTTGACGGGAGACAATCTGGCCGCGTGGGTTAGTCCGGAAAGTTTCATTCCGCTCTTGGATCAGACGGTCTATCGCGTTCAGGTGACGGCGTGGACCGATCAGACCAATCCCGACGCGATCCCGCTGTGGAACATTGACTACGACAATTTCCACGGTTCAGCAGGCGGTAACACCTTCGGCGGCTCGGCGTGGTTCATGGACAACGTCGGCGGAGCCAACGGGATCGGGCGCGCGAACGGGCGGACGGAGTTTGAGACGTGGATCGCGCCCAGCGCGATGTTGACGCCGCAATGGCGCGGCTTGCTGAACGACGGCACGCTCGGCGCGTTCGATCCGCAAAACGCCCCCTACACGGGAATGCGGCTCATGTTCCGCGTTCTGGATTTGGGATCGGAGGGCTGGAACGCGAACAATGATTCGGGCAACGTCTGCATTTCGTCGGTTCGCGTGGACGGTTATCCGATCAGCGCGCTAACGGAGGACGCGGTCGTCTATGACACGCCGATTTCCAACGCGACGCACGCGCCGTTTATCTACGGGCAGAATCCCCTATTCGCGCAGATTGACGACGCGACGCACACGGCGACCTATCGGTTGAACACCGATTTGGACGCGGCACGGTTGATTCCGGCGGTGGACCTTGACCCGCCGAATCATGTTTACAATCTGCCGAGCCTTTATCCGGTGGTCTGGCCCGCCGACACGCTGTTCCGCGTGAGCGCCGACTTGCAGATGGATCCCGCCAACGCGGGGATTGACCCGCCCGACGCGGTGACGTTGTATGTGGACACGGCGACCAATGAATTGGGGTTGTGGCATTGGACGACGCGGGGATCGTGGCAGAACATGGACCGGAGCGGCTCGCCGAGGTTGCCGGGTCTGACGAACGGACCGCAGACCTACGTCGGGTTCTTCTACAGTCACAACGCGACGGCGATTGATTTGACGGCCAATCCCGACATGAATCGGTTGCGGCCGATGGTGGATTTCCAGAACCGGCCCGAGTTGAACGGAACGGGCACGGGCGCGGACGGGGTGCAGATTTTGGGTCTCAAACTAACGCGGATGCTCACGCCGTAAATTGGACACGGACACACACGGATGAACACGGAAGAAGCGAATAGAGAATTCAATTTGTTTGATCGTCGAAGAAGGGTATAATGTTTGGAGTGGCGCGTCCGATTTCCGAAGCGGAAATCGGATTGCGTTCATCCAACCTCGTGGGGGCGAAACGGTTTCGACGGGGTTCCGCGCGGGAGGAGTTGCAAGCCGAGGATCGCCCGGTTCATCCTCGTTAATCCGACTGGGCAAAACAATAAACGGCGACTATCAATTCGCCTTGGCCGCCTAATCGGCGGTCCGTCCGCCCAAGGTTCGCCTGAGACTTTGGAACGGGCGTCATTTTTCGGGCTGGTTCCGGCGGTCTGCCGTTTGAAGACCCCGGAGCGAGATCAACCAAACTGGTCGGGAAAGGCGTCGGTCGGCGGACCTCCCTCCCGGCGAGAAAACGACCGCCGGACAAGCTTGTAGAGATTTCTCCTTCGGGTTCCTCGGACGCGGGTTCAACTCCCGCCGCCTCCACCATTTCCAGCTTCAAGATTTCTTTTGAGGCGCGGCTTGCAAAAGATCATGGACGCGAAGCAGACCCAACGCGCGTCCGGAGCGATCCACGACGGGCAAAACCGAAATCTGCGACTTGCGGTTTTCCATCAGTTCCAGCGCGCGGGATGCCGGCATGTCGGCTTCGACCGTGATCGGTAGGGCGGTCATCGCGTCGCGGGCAAGCATGGAGAAAAACTTTTCGCGTTGCCGCATGGCTCGGCGAACGTCGCCATCGGTGATGATGCCGACGAGACGCCCTCCCCGGCGATCCTTGACGATGTTGACCGCGCCAAGCGGGGCGCGGGTGAGAATCTCGACGATTTCCGTGAGGGGCGTCGTCGGCAACGCCATCGGATGATTCGGTCCGCCGTGCATCAGGTCTCGCGCGCGAAGCAACAAGCGGCGACCGAGCGCCCCGCCGGGATGATAGAGCGCGAAGTCCTCCGCGCGAAATCCCTTCATCTCGGAAAGCACCAATGCGAGCGCGTCTCCCAACGCCATCATCGCCACCGTGGAGCTGGTCGGGGCGAGGTTCAGCGCGCCGGCCTCGCGGTCAATCACGATCGGAAGCACGGCGTCGGCTCCTTTGGCCAACGGGGACTTGAGATCGCCGACCATCGCCACGATTCGCGCGCCGATCCGCCGAATGGCGGGAAGCGCGGCCAGAATTTCAAGGGTCGTTCCGCTGTAGGAGAGGGCAAGAACCGCGTCGCGGGTCTCCAGAACCCCCAGATCCCCGTGGACGCTGTCGGCTCCGTGCATGAAAACCGCCGTCGTGCCGGTCGAGTTGAGCGTAGCGGCGATTTTTTGCGCGACGAGTCCGGACTTGCCGACTCCGGTGACGACAACTTTTCCCTTGGAGCGGGAGATGATTTCCACCGCCCGGATAAATCGCGCGTCGAGATTCTCGGCGGTCAATTGGAGCGCGCGATGCTCCTCGCCCAGAATTTCCTTGGCGCGTTTGAGAGCGCCTCGCGTCGAAAGTTTGTTTTGGGATCTCATGTCTTGACGACCGTGTTTCGGTCAGAATTTATCTTGTCCATCGTGCGACCGCAAGGAAACACGCGCTTCCCCCGCTTGACAGCACGCCGACGATGAGGAAGTCTGAACGTCATTGAGGCCCAAAATGCAAAATGGAGATTCGTTGCCCGTCAGTCGGGATTTTTTTCCCCTCATCGCGATATTTGTCCTTGCGGTGAGCGTCCGATTGATCTACGGATCGGCGATTCGAGGAACGGTTCTGGATCATTGGGAGCGATGGGACCAATCGGACATGAGCACGTATCTGGAGCAGGCGCGGCGATTGGCCGATGAGGATTGGCTCGCGCGTGAGCCGTATCATCCCTATCACCTCTGGCAACGCTTCGCGCCGGAGGAGAAATGGCGTTCGTGGCATCCGCCGCATGTCTTTAATCAGGCTCCCGGATACGCCTATCTTCTTGCCTCGGCGCGCGTGAGTTTGCCCCGAGGCGAGGAGACGGTGCGGCTCCTGCAATGTTTTCTTGGTGGCGCAACTGCGGTCTTGATTTTTCTCACGGCGCGGGAGACCGGGGGAAATCTCGCCGCGTGGATCGCGGGGAGCATGGCCGCGCTCTACGGTCCCTTCATTCCCATTGAGCGGCAATATTTGCGCGAAGGTCCCAGCTTGTTTCTGATGCTCGCCGCGATCTGGGTTACGGCGCGTCTGTTGCAAACGGCAAAGGAAAATGCTTCCGCGCGAAAAGCCATCTTCCTTTTTGTTTTCGGTAGCGCTCTCTTTGGCGTCTTGACGATGTTTCATGAAATCGGCCGTATCGTTTTCTTCGCCGCGTTTTTGAGCGCGGGAATTTATGGGGCGTCGGTCAATCGAAAAAGAATGGCAATCCTGATGGCGGCAATGACGGGAGGTTATTTGCTCGGTTTTTCGCCTCTTCTGATTCGCAACTTGATCGTCGGCGCGCCCCTCTTTTCTCTCTCGGACAGATACTTGATGGTTTTCGCCATGAGCAACGACGCACACGCGCCGGGAGGAGGCGCGCGATGGGGCATGGTTTGGCCGGGACTGGCTGTTCTGATGGACGAAGCTCGGGGATCCTTTTGGCGGATGCTTCGCGCCGTGATTCAATCTTACGGGGGCAAATGGGAATTGTTCGCGGCGAATTGGTCCGCGAAATTTCGCGGGGTCTGCGCGGTCTATGAAGCGCCGGACAATGTGTCCTACGATTTTTATCGGCTTCGTGTTCCATTGTTGAGATGGTTGCCCGATTTCCGTTTTGTCTTCGCGCCGGGAATCGGAGGAATGGCGCTTGCCGCGCGCGACTTCCTTGGAACGCGAAAGGATACATCGGGAAAATTCCCGGAAACGGAAAATTTTCCTCCCAAGGGAGCGTTAACAATGCTTCTCATCGCTTCGATTTGTTTGATTGGATCGCTCAGCCTGACGCATGCCGTCGGGCGTTGGCGGCTGTTTGTCGTTCCCCTCCTTATGATTTTTGCCTCTCAATTTTTTGAGCGGTTGATTTCCTTTGTTGGCCGGCAAGATGGACTGCGAAAATGCCTCCGCGCTCCTGCGGTTTGGATTTTTGTCGCTTCCGCCGCCTTTCAATCTTACGCCCAACGCGCCATTGTTGCCCAACCTCTTCGCCCGCAGGATTTCATCGTCGCTGGAAATCTGGAGAGAGAGGAAGGTCAAACCGATCAGGCCATCGAGGATTACTCCAAAGCGATTGAATTGGGAGCGAGGACGCCCCAACTCGAAAACGCCCTCCGATTACTTCGGCGAGAAAAGGAGACCCGCGAAATTTCGGCTTCCGCGCGCCCCGCGCAACCCGCCGATCTCCCGCCCAACATCCTCGTTCTTCTGCCCGATCAAATGCGCGGCGAGGCGATGGGATGCACGGGAAATCCCGACGTAAAGACGCCCGAACTGGACCGCTTGGCGTCTCAGGGGATTTTGTTGACGAATATGTTTGCCAACACGCCGGTCTGCTGTCCGGCGCGCGCGACCATTCTGACCGGCAAATATCCGCATCGCCACGGACTCATCTGCAACGACCTGCGCCTTCGCGAATCGGAAATCACGCTCGCGGAAATCTTGCGCGACCATGGCTATCGGACCGGATTCATCGGCAAATGGCACTTGGACGGCGGCAAGCGAGAGCCGGGATTTGTTCCTCCGGGAGAACGGCGCCAAGGCTTCGATTTTTGGGCGGCGAACGAATGCGACCACACCCATTTCAAAAACCGCTATTTCCGCGACGACCCCACGCCGATTGAGATGAGCGATTACGAAACGCGCGTCTGGAGCGACTTGGCGATTGAGTTCCTGAAACAAAAAAGAGGCGCGCCCTTCTTTCTTGAAGTCGCAATGGGACCGCCGCACAACCCCTACAAGGCTCCGGGAAAATACGCGACGATGTATGATCCCGAAAAAATTGCTCTGCGCCCGAATTGGCAACCGGGCGCGGACGGACGCAAGGAGATCGCGCAATACTATGGGATGATCTCCGACGTGGACGAACAATGCGGGCGAATTTTGCGCGCGCTGGATGAACTGGGCCTCGCCGAAAACACCGTCGTTCTCTTCACATCCGATCACGGCGACATGCTCGGCTCACATGGGCTTCGCTACAAGCGCAAGCCGTGGGAAGAATCCATTCATATTCCGGGGATTTTGCGTTTTCCGGCGCGGATCGCGGCGGAGCAAAAACTGGACCTTCTTTTTTCGCACGTGGACATCGCGCCGACGTTGCTCGGCCTTTGCGGGATCGAAATTCCATCCGCGATGCAGGGGCACAATCTCGCGCCGAGGCTCTTGGGCCAAAGCAAGGAGGAACCGACCTCAATCCTTTTTCAGATTTTCAATCCAGCCGCGCTGGACGGCATTCCGCATCCTTGGCGGGGCATCCGAACGAAGACTCAAATGTTCGCGCGATTCGAGAATGCGCCGTGGGTTTTGTATGATTTGCCAAAGGACCCTTACGAACTTCACAACCTCGCCGACGATCCCATATCCTTCCGCGAGCGCGAGCGGATGGATCAACTGTTAAAGGATGCCATGAATCAAACCCGCGACGCATGGTCCTTCAATTCGGATGAGCAAGTCGAAGATGGCGCGCGGCTTTATCGAGAGAAGGCATATTATTCCATTGACGATTACCTTCGCGAATCGTCGGACAAGAAAAATCCCCAATGATCCGAGCGTTCGGCTATTGCCCGCCCGCCGACGCTCCCGCGCCCACCAGAACAAAACTTGGATCGCGTTGGTTGAGATGCTCGTTGGGAAGCGTATAGCTCAGGAACGCGAACATCATTTCATCAGTCGTGGCTTCGCCGAAGGTCACGGTTTGCGCGGGATTCGGATTGGCCGGATTGGACGACGAATTGTTGTAATGCGCCTTGGCGAAAAGCTTCGTTCCCTTGGGGAGATAAAGCGGATCGGCCAATTCGTAGATCGTCTGCCAGTTGAAATCATAGCGCGGAACCCAAATGATGTCCTTCTCGGTTCCGTCCGGAAATTTCGCCCAAACTTTCATGTCTTTGCCCCGCAGGTGCATGTGCGGCAGAACCGTTCGCAGTTCCATGTCTTGCGCCGCGGTGTAGGGCATGGCGTTGACCTCGAAGTGTTCCGCGCCCGGCGGAATCATCAAGAGCGGCGTGAACACCGCGTCGGCGCGATATTGCTTCGTGATCGGATAATCGGCGAACTTGAGGCCGATGCTGGATCGGTCGCGGGCGGCCGCTCCCTTCTCCTTGTGATAATGCATCTGAAAAACGATTTCGCATCCGGCGGGGAGCAGAATTCCGGTCCCGTCGGAAAATTTGAACGGATTCATCCCCGGCGCGTATCCGCCGAGCAGACTCACCCCTCCCAGCGCGCCGGAAAGTCCGGTCCCCGGTTTCCCCATTCCCTTTTGCGCCGAGGCGATGTCAAGCCCCGCCGGTTTGGTGAAGGCGATGATGTGATGGACGGCCTCCACGTTGCCGGGCCGACATTCAATGGCCTTGAGCCAGCGGTCGGTCGGGAAATTGGTTTTCATCGTCACGTAGCGATATTGATCCTCCAGCGTGGCGGGCAGGACTTCATCGCGGCTGAAACTGAACGTCGCGTCCGGTTCGCCGATCTTCCATCCCCGGCTGAACTTCGGAGCAGGAGGCAAATCCTCCGCGTCGCCGATCGGCGCGCCGGCGTCAATCCACGAAACCAGCGTGGCAAGCTCTTCTTTGCTGAGACGCCGCTCGTTTTTCCATTTCCCGACTGCGGGATCGGCGTGCCACGGCGGCATCACTCCCTCGGTGACGACCTTCTTGATGGATTTCACCCATGGTCGCACGTCCTTGTAGGTGACAAGCGACATGGGAACCGCTTCCCCCGGCCTGTGACATTCCTGACAATTCTTTTGCAGGATCGCGAGCACGTCCTTGCTGAACGTCACTTCGGCCCGTGACGATCCGACCACGCCGCAAAAAATCGACGCGCTCGCCAGAATTACCCATCGAATCGGTTTCATGCTGTTCATTCCCTTTGCTCCTGTTCCATCGAAATTTTCCCTCTTTGTTTTCGGCGATTCAAGCAATATCGCTCGATATTGCATCGTAATCATTGACTTTTTCCCTTCCGCCCGTTTAGGTGTCTCCTTTGGCTTCGCGCCGGATCAATGCAAAGGGTGGCTCCGCAATCAAGGCGGATGGACGCGAGGCATGAATGAGGAGGGAGAACTTCATGTCGGAAAACGGAAAAGTCGTCAATTTGGCCATTTTGGGTTCGGGGGGATTGGGGCGCGCCGCGGCGCAACTACTCGACCACAAGAAAACCTTTCGCCTCGTCGCCATGTGCGACCGCGAAGGCTTCGCCTACAATCCGGCGGGAATTTCCTCCTCGATGCTCGAGCCGCTTCCGATCATGACCTCGGTCGGCACGATCCCCCAATGGGGAAAAATGAGCAGAGATTCGGTCGGCGAAATCATCAAACTGGGGGGGAAGGTGGACGCGATTTTCGTCGCGCTTCCCAATCTTCCGAATGAATTTATTCCGAGCATCGTTCATCGTTTCGGCAAGGAGGGTTGGCGCGGCGCGATGACCGACGCGCTCAAGCGTTCCAGCGCCGTCAAACTCATGATGGAACTCAAACCGCATTTGGCCGAGGCGGGGATCACCTACGTCACGGGCGCGGGATGCACGCCGGGATTGCTGACGGCCGCCGCCGCGCTCGCCGCGTCGTCGTTTGTCGAGGTGTTGGAAGTCGAGGTTTATTTTGGCGTCGGCATCGCCAACTGGGAATCCTACCGCGCGACGATCCGCGAGGACTTGGCGCACATGGAGGGATTCAACATCGAGAAAGCCAACGCGATGAGCAACGCGGAGGTCGAGGCGGAATTGGATCGGCGCGGCGGAATTCTGAAGCTCGTCAACATGGAACACGCCGACGACGTGATGCTGGAACTGGCTGGCGTGGTCGGAGCGGAAAAAGTCCGCGTCGGCGGGATCGTGGACACGCGCCACGCCAAAAAACCGGTTTCCAGCCGGGTCATGGTCAAAGGGCGCACCTACGACGGCTCGATCAGCACGCATACTTTTACTCTCGGTGACGAGACGACGATGGCCGCCAACGTCAACGGCACGGCGATGGGGTATCTGAACACCGCGTTGTGGCTGAACCGGATCGGGCAATACGGCGTCTTCACGGCGGCGGAGCTGATGCCGCGGTTTGCGCGGTGATGCGAAATCTGTTATTCTGAGAGCGATGCAACATCTTGACCGCATCACCGTGAATCCAGACCGAATGAACGGACAACCCCGCATTCGGAATTTTCGGTTAACCGTCCGACGAGTGATCGAATCTCTGGCGGTTTATCCCAACCGTGATGAATTGAAGAAGGAATATCCCGAACTGGAGGATGAAGACATCCGGCAGGCGCTGGAATTTGCGGCCCGTCGGCAAGAGAAAATTCATTGCGCTTGAGACGGCTACCGCTGGTTTGATTGAGGGCGTCCATGCCTTGGATAATGCTTACCTTTGCCATCCTCGCCGAAGTCGCCGGAACGACCTGCATGAAACTCTCCGAAGGCTTGACCAAACTTTGGCCGACGGCGGCCATGGCGATTTTCTACGCGGCTTCATTTTCGCTGATGGCTTTGGCGCTCAAGAAAATTGACGTGAGCGTGGCCTACGCGATCTGGTCGGCGTTGGGGACGACGTTCATCACGATCATCGGCATCGCCGCGTTTCACGAGTCTGCGGGGCTTCCCAAAATTATCTTCATCGCGTTCATCGTGATTGGCGTGGTGGGATTGAATCTGTCCGGCGGGGGGCATTGAAAATCGCCGATGGCGAATTATCTGATCACCGGCGGTGCGGGATTCATCGGATCGCATCTGGTTGAGCATTTGGTTGAGCAGGGGGAATCGGTCCGGGTCTTGGACAATTTCCTGACGGGCAAGCGGGAAAATCTCACGCCGTTTCTCAAGAAGATCGAATTGATGGAAGGGGATTTGCGCGACGCATCCGCTTGTCAACGCGCCGTCGAGGACATGGATTTCGTGCTTCATCACGCGGCGTTGCCTTCGGTCCAGCGCTCGTTTGAGAATCCCGTCGAATCCACGGAGACCAATGTCATCGGGACAGTCCAGCTTCTCGACGCCTGCGTGAAAGCAAAAATTCGACGGGTGATTTACGCCGCGTCATCTTCGGCTTACGGAGATCAAGATGAGCCGGTCAAGCGCGAAGATCTGCCGCCCCGTCCGATTTCTCCCTATGCCGTGTCGAAATTGGCGGGGGAGTATTTCGCCCGCGCCTATCACGCCTCGTTTGGTTTGGAGACGATCCCGCTCCGTTATTTTAACGTCTTTGGTCCGCGCCAAGACCCTGACTCTCCCTACAGCGCGGTGATTCCCCGATTCATCACGACAATCTTGGGCGGCCAGTCGCCGACGATTTACGGCGACGGACTACAGTCGCGCGATTTCACTTATGTTCAAAACATCGTTCAAGCGAATGTTCTCGCCACCCGAGCGCGCAAGGAAGCGGTCGGTCAGGTTCTCAACATCGCCTGCGGAAAATCGTATTCGCTTCTCAATCTGCTAACGGAAATCAATTCGGTGCTGGGAACTTCCGTCGCGCCGATTCACGCCGAGTCTCGCTCCGGAGATGTCCGTCACTCTCTTGCCGACATCCGTCGCGCCAAAGAACTTTTGGGGTATGAAGTTGCCATTGATTTTCGCGAAGGCGTTCGTCGAACCGCCGAATCGTATCGCTTGCGCGAAGCTTTGTAGAATGTGGCGCGAGCGCCCCGGCCGTGATTTTTCCCCGATCAGCTAACCTGCTGTTCACAGGCGGGATGCCTTCGCAACTGAATAAAAGGGGCATGGAAAGCCCGCGATCGTTCGATTCAGAAATTTGCTGTCGGTTCCCGAGAGATAATCGCGGTATCCGCCGATTTTTCCACGTCGAACCTTGAAAGAATCGGGATCGCGCGGATCCGCGGGGCGGAGTTTGGGGCTTTCAAAGTAGCCTTCCCGCTCCAACTTTTTCATATTCTCGAATTGCGCGAATTGGACGGCTCGCTCAATAATTTCGTCCTCCGCGTTCAGGATGCCGAACAATTGGAGCGCGGAACGAAGAATCGTTCCCGCGTTTTCGTGCAAGTCCTCATAGCGGACGAGGAGGAAATCGCGCGGGACGTTTCGAGCGGCGGACCAGATTTCGTAAAATCCAAGAAGGCGGCGAATACCAAAATCCTCATTGCGGATGAATTCGGAAATTGGACCGCGAAAGAGATCGCTCCGGCGCGTGGCTTGAAAGTAAAAGGAGACCAGCACGTCGCGCGGATCGCGGACCATGAAGATAATTTTCTTGTCGCGGTATTTGGATTTGTCCGGGCGCAACGGGGCAAAGCCGTTTTCCTGAATCGGAATGGATTCGTCGTGCGTGGCGATCATGACGGGCAAACGCGCCGCCTTTGTCAATTCGACGGGGCGAAAGATCAGGCGATTTTCCAAACCGTACAGATCGCAAATCGCCTTTCCCAGAAGCACACGAAGCCACGTCCGCCCCGCCTTGGGGAACGAGACCAGAAAAATATCCGCCTCGGCGATGTCTTTCAACCGGTTTGATTGCATCGATTGTGGAAGAAATCAAGGATGCGCATGGAACGGCCAGACCAGCGGCGTGACCGCCACGGTCGTCGCCCACATGACCAAATTCAGCGGAATCCCGATTCGGAAATAATCCGAGAAGCGATAGCCGCCGGGTCCCATCACCATCAAATTCGTCTGATAGCCGATCGGCGTGGAAAAACTGGCCGAAGCCGCCATCATGACGGTGATGACGAACGGCATGTAATCCACGCCCAAATTCTGCGACGTGGTGAAGGCGATGGGAAACACCAGCGCGGCGGCGGCGTTGTTGCCGATCACCTCGGTGAAAAGCATCGTCACCCCGTAGATCATCGCAAGGGTCGGCCAAGGGTTGCCGCCCGACATGGCGATCAAATGATCGGCAAGAATTTTTGCCGCTCCGCTTTTATCCAGCGCGCGGCCGATGCCGAACGCCCCGGCGATCACCATGAGCAACTGCCAATCCACGCTCTTGCGCGCCTCGTTACCGGAGATGCAACGGGTCCCGATCATGATCCCCGCCGCAAGCATCGCGGCGATCAACATGCTGATCCATCCGAGCGCGACGGCGACGATCATGACCGCAAAAACGCCCAGCGCGACCCACATTTTATCGTGGCTCGGCGGAGTCGAATCCTCGATCCGACTGACGAGAAAAAAATCCCGGTTGTTGCGATTTTGATCCACGAACGAAGGATGCGCCTCCAAAAGAAGCACGTCGCCGGCCTCCAGAACGATGTCGCCGATCTTTTTTTGAACCCGGCGTCCATGGTGGGCGACCGCAATGACCGCCGCGTTGTATTGCGTGCGGAATCGTCCCTCGCGTATTGTCCGCCCGATGACGGGACAGGTGTTGGAGACCACCGCCTCGACAAGACAACGGTGCGAACGAGGAGCATCGAGCTTGAAAACTTGATCCGTCGCCGGAGTCAAGCCGCGAATCTTCTGCAAATCCACCACCGATTCGACGATTCCGGCAAAGACGAGGCGATCCCCCGCGCGCAAACGCTCCTGCGGACCGACGGCGACCAGAACGTCTCCCTCCCGGTCAATCTCCACCAAAAACATTCCGGGCAAATGACGCAAGCCGGCGGTCTCGACCGTCTGGCCGACCAGCGGGCTGGCGGCCTCAACGACCATTTCCACCGTGTATTGGCGCGGATCGGCGAGCTGGTTCATGATCGGGATGCGATCCGGAAGCAACCATCGGCTGAAAATCAGCATATAGGCCAACCCGGCAAGAGCGCACGGAATCCCGACCCAAGTGATGTCAAAGAAATGAAGCCCCGCCGATTTCTGCGTTTGGATCAAGAGGCCGTTGACGACCAGATTGGTGCTCGTGCCAATGAGCGTGATCGTTCCTCCGAGAATTGCGGCGTAACTCAGCGGAATCATCAGCTTTGAGGCGGAAAGTTTGTATTTCTTCGCCCAGTCATTGATGACCGGAACCATGATCGCCACCAGCGGCGTGTTGTTGATGAACGCGCTCAAGGCGATGGTCGGGATCATTAGCCGGATTTGCGCGGCAATAATGGATTTGGGACGGCCTAATAAATATTGCGTCACCAATCCGATGCACCCGGTTTCGCGCAGGGCGGCGGCGACTGGAAAAAGAATGGCGACCGTCAACATCCCTTCGTTGCTGAATCCTGCGAAGGCATCGGCGGGTTTCAGAACGCCGAACGTCAGAAGGATGGCCAGTCCCCCGAGAGCGATCAGGTCCCGGCCGATGTTGGTCGTCGCCATGGTGAGTAGAATTCCAACCATGACCGCAACGGTCATCCAAGCTTGCCAAGTCATTCGTCTTCCTCAGCGGTTCAAACACAAGATCATGACAGAGAGGGATTAAGACTTCAACAACGGGATAAAATGGGTCTGCTTGATCAAGCGAGGAGAAGCCGTGAGAAGATTTCCCGCTATTCAAGCGGCACGTTGCCAACGTCGGAGGGCGCGTTGACCGGATTTGGACGCGCGGCAGTTCCTCCCGGCAAAGCGACAATTTTGCCTCCGCCGGAAACCGACTCGCCCGGCGGATGATCCGTGCTCACGATCTGCGCGCCGCTGGCCATGGCCGACGCGACGCGCTTGCCGGCGCCATCGGTGAGTTCCTCGCCGGGATCGGCATCGGCCCGTGTCCGAATCCAATAGCCTTCCTTGACCAAATTCTGAATTTTTTCGACGTTCGGAAAATCCTCCACCATCACGGCGCAATCGGCGCGATCCGGAGACGAACGGACAAACATGGCTCGCCCCTCCAGCACAGGGCGGTCCTTGACGTAAACCTCCCGATCTTTCCCCTGATCGTGAACAATGAAAAAAACCTTGCCCCGTGAGGCATCTAAGAGAGGCCAACCTCGCCTCCGCACCGCTTCGGTCAAGGTCGGAGCATCTCCCCGCACGTCGTCGGGCGTGATGAGATGTTTGGCGTCAAAGGCGGCGCGAATTTCCGCGTCGAGCCGGTCGGCGGCTTGCGCGTCGAAATCCAGCAAGGTCTTGTCAAGAGGCCGCCCCTCCTCTTTAATCTCGCACAAAAACGAAATCGGGACGTGACGCGGATGAGCGTCCGACCAACGCCGAACCGTCTGAAGACAATCGGATAACAAGGGACAGGAGGAATTGTCGTCCAATCGCGGAACGTGAAAGACGCGCCAACCGTCGGCCTTGTAATGAAGATCAAGTTCCAAGCTCCGAACTCCGGCGTCGAGCTGTTGGTCCAACGGCAGATGCGCGTAATCCCATTGCCGCGCCGGATGCGTCGGGGATTTGCGGAGATGATAGCTGTTGTGCGTCCCGATGACTTGGATTTGATTCATCCGCAAATCTTTGCCGTCTTGCGCGAAACCGGAACTTGCCGCAAGCAGACACATGAAGCTCAAAATCAAACGCATGCTGAAAGCCCCTTACTCCTCTATGTCGAAAAGCTCGCTCATGTTGGGCAAAGCCGCAACGCGCCACTTCCCCCCGTCGGAATGGACGTTCAGCGTTTGACCGACTCGGACTTGATCGGGGCCGGTGACGATTCGCTTGTCCTTGAGCGTCGTGATAAAACTGAACCCCCGGCGCAGAACCGCGGGAGGACCGAGCGATTCCAAACGATCGCGCAATCCTTTGACGCCGAGCTTTTCCTCGTTCAAGCGGCGAGCCATCGCTTGCTTGAGCCGGACGTGAAATTGGCTTAACAATCCGGCGGCGTATTTGAGACGGGGCAACCAACGCAGATCGGGACGCGCCGTCGAAAGGCGCAGTTGAAGATTCTCAAGTAAAGTCCTCGCGCGGTTTCGATTTCTCTCCGCCGCTCCTTCAAGCCGTCCGGTCAGATCGTCAATTTTTTGAAGCGTAGCCGCAAGACGCTCCAGCGGACTTCTCATCCCCCACGAAGCCGCGCAGGCTTGAAGGGCGACCCGCTTGGAGTCAAGCTGATCCTCCATGGCGCGATCCATCGAGCGATGCGTCCGCGCCAGATTCCGCGCAAGCTCCTCATGATTGGCGGTGACGATTTCCGCCGCCGCAGACGGGGTTGGCGCGCGAAGATCGGCGGCGAAATCGCTCAGCGTCGTGTCGGTCTCATGTCCCACGGCGGAGACGATGGGAATTTCGCAACGGGCGATGGCGCGAACGACTCGCTCGTCGTTAAACGCCCAAAGGTTTTCGAGCGATCCCCCGCCCCGTCCGGCGATGATGACTTCGCTCCGGCCATGCCGCTCCAACCGCTCGATGGCGCGGACGATTTCAGCGGGGGCGGTGTCCCCCTGCACGGCGCACGGCGAAAGATAAATCTCCAGTCCTCCGGCGCGACGGGAGAGGACGTTGAGCATGTCGCGTAGAGCCGCGCCCGTGCCGGACGTGACAATGCCGATCGCGCGCGGGAAACGGGGCAAAGGCTTTTTTCGAGCGGGATCGAATAGCCCCTCGGCCTTGAGCTTGTCGCGCAGTTCGAGGAAGAGACGCATGAGGTCGCCAAGCCCCGCCTCGCGCGCCGATTCCATGATGATTTGATATTCGCTCCGCGCCGTGTAAGCCGACACGCGACCGCCGATTTCAATCTTTTTCCCGTCGGCGAGTTTTATCTTCAACGATGCGAGCGTGGATCGAAAGCAGACGACATTGATCGCGGCGTCGGCGTCCTTGAGGACAAAATAAGCATGGCCGGAACGGGGGACTCGGTAATTGGAAACTTCCCCCTCGACGCACACCCTCCCGATTTCGCCCTCCAGAAGTCGCGCGATTTTCTGGCTCAGTTCGGAAACGGTGAGCGGACGTTTTGGGCGAGCCGAAGCATCGCTTTGCTTCTCTTCTCGCGGCGGGGCGGACATGGGGCGCGAACGGCGGATCATTTAATGTCTTCGCGGATCAAATCCCAATTTTTCCGCACGTAGAGCCAGCCGGAAAAAATCGTCAACACGACGCAGAAAAACATCATGAAATTGAGCGTGAGAATAAGCCACCACTCCAAACCCCATCTCTTGACCACGACGCTCTCCCATTGACCCGTAAGATTCAAAATGTCCCGCGCCGTAAGAAACACCAGCGCGGTGATGATCGTCGCCATTTGCGAGATCGTCTTGTTCTTCCCCCAACGGTCGGCGGCGAGGATTTTGCCGTGCTCGGTCGCCAAGGTCCGCAATCCCGTGATCAAAAATTCCCGGCAAAGAATCAGAATGACCATCCATGACGGAAAGAGACCCAGTTCGACCATTCCCACAAATCCCGCCATGACGATGAGCTTGTCGGCAAGGGGATCGAACAGTTTTCCGAAATTGGAGTGCCAGCCGTGCCGACGCGCCAGAACACCGTCGTAGTAATCGGTGATCGCCGCGCCGATGAAAATCAACAAGGCCGAAATGCGGCAAACGGGTTTGACCGCGTCCGGAAAACGCAACGATTCCGGCAGAAGCGCGACAACGAACAACGGGACAACGGCAACCCGGCTGAGGGTCAGCTTGTTGGAAAGATTCATCGTCGGCCTAAAAGAAAACGGAAAATAGCTGGTAAGCCCAAATGGCGGTGAAAATGATGATGATCCATCCCCACCCTTTACCGTATCGGACCAACGCCCACACGCCGAAGAAAAAGAAGATGACCGCGATGGCCGAATCGTAAAGCCGGCTCCCCGTGAAGGGGACCGTGTTGCTTAAAATGGGGATGTTCATGGGAAAATCCGTTTCCTCGATGACAGAGTCCGTTTCACGCAATGTCAGTTTACAGGATTATGTTCCAATTTGCCAAGACATCCCGGATGGATTGCCTCGCTGATTCGCCGTTGACCCTCTTCGGGGAGTGGTATTACGATTACTGGAATCGTAATACCGAGGACCGTTCCATAGCACGGCTTCGGATCGAGGCGAGGCACGGAAAAATGCACATCCCCGACGGAATTCTGAACGGCGGCATCTGCGCTGGCGGATACGCGGTCTCGGTTTCGGTCTGCGGTCTGGCCGTGGCAAAAGCCGACCGTGTTCTGGCTGAAAGGGAAACGCCCTTGCTCGGAGTTTTGGCCGCGTTTATTTTCGCCGCCCAAATGCTTAATTTCCCGATACCCGGAGGCACGAGCGGCCATTTCTTAGGGGCATTGATTGCCGCGATTTTGATCGGCCCGCTGAACGCCTGTTTGGTCATGAGCGTCGTGCTCGCGATTCAATGTCTTTTTTTTGCCGATGGAGGTCTGACGGCGCTGGGGGCCAACATTTTTAATATGGGCATCGGGAGCGCCTTCGGAGGTTACGCCGTTTTCGCGTTTCTGAAGGCGGTCGCGCCTCGATCACGCGCGGGATTCTTGTTCTCGGCGGCGTTGGCGGCGTGGGTTTCCGTGGTGGTCGGCTCGTTCTTGTGCGCAGGGGAATTGGCGCTTTCCGGCGCGATTCCGGGTCGAATCGTCTTCCCCGCGATGGTTGGCGTCGGCGGACTGATCGGCGTCGGCGAAGCCGCCATAACCGTTTCCGCGCTTTCCCTCATTCTCGCTTCGCGCCCCGATCTCATCGCCGCTTGGTCCGAAAATGAATCATCGCCCATCATCGAGGTTGCCCGGCCATGAAGAAGAAGAGGCATTTGTTCTTGATTGGCTTTCTCGGAGCGTCTGTTTTGTTGGCGACCTTCGTTGCCCCGTTCGCGTCGTCGGCTCCCAATGGATGGGAGAAAATTGCGCGGAGATCTGAGGGGAATCCCGGCAGAGCGAAGCTCGGAGTTTGGAGCCACGCCCCGTTCTCCCAATACCTTGCTCCCGGATTTCAAAATCAGAGAAGCGCAACAGCCATGGCCGGAATGGTGGGTACGCTTCTGGTTTTCGTCGTCGCATTGGGATTGAGTCGAGCGTTAGTCAAATTTCGCCACCGAAACGGGACGACGAATCGCCTGAATTCTCCGCTCACGCGATTGGACGCGCGCGCGAAGATCGTAACCTTCGTGGGTCTGATCGTGGCCTGCGTAAGCTCGCCTGCCGATGCTTATCCGACATTCGCGGGATTTTCTTTCTTCTTGGTGGCGGTGATGCTTCTTGGAAGGATCGAAATTACTTTCGTGCTTCGGCGCTTGTTCACTCTGCTCCCCATTATCGCTGTCATGACGGCCTCGCTGGCTTGGTCGGGAACAGGGACGGGATTCTGGATTGGAGCGATGGTCAAAGCCGCCATCGGCTTGATCGCGGTGGTCCTCCTTTCCGCGACGACCTCGCCCAGCGAATTGCTTCACGGCTTTGAGCGCCTGAAGGTTCCCTCCCCGCTCATTCTCACGGCGGCAATGGCGCACCGCTATATGGAAACCCTGATGGATGAAGCCGCGCGGATGAAGCGCGCGCGCGACAGCCGCGCCCACGGCGGGCGTTGGCTCTGGCAAGTCAAAATCGTCGGCCAGATGATCGGCGCTCTTTTTCTTCGCGCTTACGAGCGCGCCGAGCGAATTCATCTCGCCATGCTCGCGCGAGGATGTTCGGGGCGTTTGCCCCGTTCCGCTCCGGCTCGCTTGCGCCCGAGGGATTATTTCTTCACCGGAGCAACTCTCTCGTTCTTGGCGGTTTTGCGGCTCGCGGTTCGATGAACAACGGCAAGATCGTCCAGATACGGTCCCTCTCGTTTGCTTATCCGACGGGAAAATCCGCGCTCGAGGATTTTTCTCTCGAAATTGAGCGAGGCGAAAAGATCGGCGTCATCGGAGCCAACGGCGCGGGCAAATCCACGCTCTTGCTTCATTTGAACGGCATTTTGGCGGGGAAAGGGGAAATCTCGGTCGGCGGATTGAAGGTGGAAAAGAAAAATTTCAAAACCATTCGACGGATGGTGGGACTGGTTTTTCAAAATCCCGATGACCAGTTGTTTTGCCCGACAGTGGGAGAAGATGCCGCGTTCGGACCGAGAAATCTGGAGTTGTCCGAAGACGAAGTCGCCCGGCGAGTCAAAACAAGCCTCTCCTCCGTCGGTATGGCGGGATTCGAGAGACGGAGCGCCGTGCATCTGAGCGTCGGCGAAAAGCGCCGCGCCGCCATTGCGACGGTTCTTGCCATGGATGCGGAGCTGATCGCGTTGGACGAGCCGACGAGCAATCTGGACCCGAAGGGACGAAGGGAAATCATTCAGTTGTTGAAGGATTTGGGCCGGACTCAGATAGTAGTCACGCATGACCTCGGCTTGGTCCGCGACCTTTGCGACCGGGTCGTTCTTCTCAAGCAGGGACGCAAGGCCGCCGAGGGAAAACCGGAAGCAATCTTGTCCGACGAATCGCTTCTTGAATCTTGCGGTCTTTAACCGTCCAACCTATTTTCACTCATGTCCCGCTGGATTTTCCGTCCTTGGTTTTGGATCGCGTTTGCCGTCGTTGTTTATTCGCCGTGGATGGACGTCGAGGTTGGACAAGGAAACGTCGCCAGCGATCTGGCGGCCATCGAAAGTCTGGTCGAGCGGGGCACGTTCTTCATCAACGATTCCACCTTCTTCGACACACTGGACAAGTTCAAGCGCGAAAATCACTTCTTTTCCCAAAAATCCCCGATCTTCCATTTGGTCGGCGCGGCGATTTATGCGCCGTTGCGCCAATACGGTTTCAGCTTGTCAAAGGATGCGTCCCTTTGCCTGCGCGTTATGATTTTTGTCATGGTCATCCTGCCGATGGGTTGGCTTTTGTGGTTAATCTTCGATCATCCATGGATGCGCGATCATTCCACGCGATTCCGGATTCTTCTCACGCTGGCGTTTGCTTTGGGTTCATTGCTGACCCCTTTCGCGGTGACTTTCAATCACTATGTTCCCGCGTCAACTTTCTTAATGTTGGCCGTGAATCGCTTGTGCCTCCCTCAATCCTCAATCCGAAATCCGCAATCCGCCACCGCGTTGGGATTCTGGATTTCGGCGAGTTTGGCTTGCGACGTGGCTCCGGCGTTTCTCTTGGGATTGGCGGTGATCGGAGCTTTGAAATGGCAATGGTTGCGCGAGGTCGAACATCGGAAATTGATCACGAAGCAAGTGATCGGATTGCTCATCGGCGCCGCTCCGCTACTGCTCCTTTATGCGGCGTTGAACACGCGAATTCTCGGTTCGCCGTTTCCTCCCAACTTGCACGAGGGGAAAATGCTGTATTACCCCGGTTCGTATTGGTCCGAATTGAAGGCGAAGGCGGAACGCGGAGAGCCGACGTATTATCAGGCGTCCTACTCACGCCGCCTTATTCATTCCACGGTGGGGCACAAGGGAATTTATTGGATGATGCCATTGCTGATCCCGGCCACGATAATCGCGGCTCGTTCGGCGATCCGACGACGCGAAGGTGGGCAACTTGCGCTTGCCTTTGCATCTTTCCCTCCTTTGACCATCGCCGTGGTGATGTATTGGGCGTTCGATCTAAGCGGCGGCGCGTATGGGATTCGTCATTGCTTTGCGACCATTCCGCCGCTTTTTTGCGTTTTGGGTCTTTGGAATCGAACCGAGCATGACGGATGGAAGTGGGTCGGGAAAACCTTCTGGCCGTTTGGAATTTGGGGATGTCTCATTGCATGGATCGGCACCATCAACCCTTGGTCCCATAACACCTTTTCCGCCTATCCCCCCTTGGAGAATCTCGCCCGGGTTTCGCTTCATCATTCCAATCGTCTGCCGACAGATTGGATTGCTCCTCTCATCAGGACGACGTCCGTAACTCCGGCCAACGGCTGGCTCGATTTGGGAATTGAGCAGGCGGCGCAAGGTCGGCTAAAAGAAGCCGAATCGAGTCTGAAGGAAGCCGTCGGCTCCGATCCTCAAATTCCTTTGCCTTATTATCATTTGGGTATCGTGCAAGACAGGCAATCGCATTCCGCCGACGCGATTGCAACCTATGAGACGCTACTCAAACTGGACGAGAAAAACGTAGGCGCTTGGAACAATCTTGGGGTGTTTGCGCTCCGGAGCGGGCGACTGGAGTTGGCCGAAGCGGCTTACGCCCGTTCGCTTCAAATCGCGCCGGATAATGTCTCCGCCGTTGTGGGGATGTTATGGCTCGATCAAGCCAAAGGCAAAGCGGATCCCAACTCGCCCAAATTGGCCGACGCGCTCAGGCGTTATCCCCACGACCCGCGCCTTGAAAATTTGGCGCGGGCCTGGGGACGAACGATACCTTGACTCGAAGACTGTGATTATTTCCCTTTGGAAACGTAGCGGCCGTCGGAAGTCCGAGTGATCTCCGGCGACATCCGCCGAACACCGTGAAGGATCTGGACGTAAAGCCCCTTCGGCTTGCGTCCCTTATAGAGGGCCTGTTTCAGGACGCCGTCGCGGATTTGCGACAAACGCAGGGGACCGCGAGTATGCGCGAACACCCGGCGAATCGCCTTGGGCAGGGAGCCTCGCGGGACTTTTTGGGCTTTGCCGGTTCCCGCTTCTTTCTTCACTCCGCTCCGGGCGGCCCGGCTTTTCCCCTTTTCGGAGGCGGCTCCGAGCGCCTTTTCCAATTCCCCGGCCGCTTGGGCGATTTTGCGGACGATCGGCTCCAAATTCTGAACGACGTGCCGGCGCATGGATGCCGACAATTCCGCGATCAGTTCGCCGGCGCTTCTTTGATGTTTCGCCATAATCTTCAACCATTCCTTTCCTGAATCCTATGTAATGAATCGGATGTGCGACCGCCGTTTACAATGCCCTTTGTCAGCTCTTGTGTCACCACGGTAGCATTCGCGCCTCGTCGGACGCGGATTTCAATTCATCCATTCGGGAGGGAGTATCAATCGAATCGCTAAAAGGTGTCAAGTCCCAACTTCCTCCGGTGTGACTCACGGGTCATTCCACTCTTCCGATGGGACGTAAGATCAGTAGTATTAGGACGCCAACGGCGTCCCGCACCACAGCCCAAGGTTGCCGAGCGGAGCGAGGCTACCTTGAGACATTTGTCATACCGTCACAACCCCAACGGGGTTGCGCAAATTCTCGGATGAATGAATTGCGCCCCGGCTTACTTCAAATGCCTTCCTCCGTCAACGCGGATACATTCGCCGGTGACAAAATCGGTTTCAATGAGGGAGAGAACGGCCTTAACGATTTCTCCCGGACCGCCCCAACGAGCAAGCGGCGTGGAGCGGATGGAGGCTTGTCGCTCCTCCGCGCTCATGTCCTCGGGCGGAAGGATAGGACCGGGAGCGATGCAGTTCACCAAGATTTCGGGCGCGAGTTCCAATGCCAGCGCCTGAGTCAATCCAAGCACGGCCATCTTTGCCGTGTAATAGGGAAGATAGCCTTGGTATCGCGGACGCCCGCTCACGGCAAGCCAATCCGAAAAATTAATGATCCTTCCCGCTCCTTGGCGTCGCATGTGGGGAACGGCGGCGAGAGCCATGAGGTAGCTTCCGCGCGCGTCCGTATTCATGGCTGTATCCCATGCTTGGGTGTCGAGCGAATCGAACTGGCGACTCTCATAGAGAGACGCCATATTGATGAGAATATCAATATGGCCAAGTTTTTGAGCCGCTAGCTCGACGAGCAAAGGGATTGCCTGCGGATCGGAAACGTCGCCTTGAAATATCTCGGCTGTTCCCCTCTCGGTTCGGATGCGTTCCGCCGTCGCTTCGGCTTGGGCGCGCGATTTGCGATAAACCAAACCGACACTCACGCCGCGTCGGGCAAGTTCTTCCGCGACCGCGGCGCCGATTCGCGCCCCGCCCGTGATCAAAGCGACTTTGCCTTGGATGTCCATCTTGCATTTGCATGGCGATCCATGCCGAGGTCCCGACGATCAGGCATGAAGTCGAAACGGCTAAGAATCTAATTCTTCGCCGCGGTCGCGTTGGCGGTTTTTGCGATGAGCAAATTCTCATCGTCCACCGTGTAATCCATCCAGCCGATCATCATTTCCTCGAAGCTTTGCTCGCCGAAATGGACCGGCTTGTTCGGGTCGAAATAGTCGCGCCCTTTGCCCTTTTGCTGTGTGTTGTCGAAATGGGCAACGCAATCAATTCTCGTCCCGGCCGGGAGCTTCATCGGTTTGTCGAGGTAATAATAGACTTGCCAATCGAAATTATACCTCGGCGTCGAGAGAATGATTTCCTGCTTTCCGTCCGGATAAACGACGGTGTATTGGAAATCCTTCCCGCGATAGTGCATGTGCGGCATCATGCTGATCATTGTCACGCTCTTGTCAAACGTGTAGGTGGACTTCACCTCGTAATTGGGATCATTGGGCGGGATGAGAAAGCTCACGTTGGCGATTCCCCGCGTGATGACCTGCTTTTGCACAGGATCCTTCTGGAAAATGAACCCGACGTAGGAACGGTCCTTGGCGGCCTTGCCGTTGGTCGTGTAGTGAAGTTGGAAAACAATTGTCGCGCCCCGCTTGAGTAATTTTCCCTGTCCCGACTCATACCGCGAAGGGGTGTTGCCGGGGGAAAGCGCGCCCAACAGTCCCGTGCCGAGCATTCCCGGATCGTCGGGCAATTGAACGCCATCCTTCGGATTACGGACATACATGACGATGTGATGGACGACATCGAGATTACCAGCACGCGCTTCCATCGCTTGAATGTATTTGTCCTCGCCGAAGTCGGTCTTGACCATGAAGTATTGATACGGGACCGAGCCGGTGGCCGGCACCTCAAAATCTTTTCCCATGTCCAGAATCACGTCGGGTTGACCGATCTGCCAACCTTCAGCGAACTGTTTGGGGGGAGGCAGGTCTTTCGGATCGCCCTCCGGCGCTCCTGCGTCAATCCACGAGGCGAGCGTTTTGATCTCGTCCTCAGGCATGGTCAGGTCATTCTTAAACTTTCCGTAGTGCGGGTCGGCGTGCCACGGCGGCATGGTGTGCTCCGTGACGGCCTTCCTGATGGATTTCACCCAAGGGCGAACCTCGGCGTAATTCATCAATCCCATCGGGGTGAACTGGACACCGGTCCGATGGCAATTCTGGCAACGATTTTGGAAGATGCGGACGACTTCCTTGTTAAACGTCGGAGCCGCTGTGGATGCGGTGTCATCCGCGCCAGCCATGCCGGCGAAATTTGACAGAGCGACCAAACCCGTCGCCAAGGTTGCGTTGCGAAGCCATTGGTTCAATGCCATTGGTCGTTCTCCTCCCAAAAAATACTCTTAACGATGTTGATCCTAACCTTTTTTAAGCGGAAGACGCAAGTCCTCATCCCCCCGATATGGAATGACTTGCAACCCGGCGTAAAGGTTAGGCTGGAAAGATGAAAATTGCGCGGATGCTAGTTTTTTCAATCCCGTCCTTGGATAGGATTGGAGGGTTAGTCGTGTTGGATTCCAAATCGGCTTGTTTCCCTATCCGGCTTACGGGTATGCTTGGGGCGTGAAGGTGGGATCCGAACAAGTCATGACCCTGCCGCCCGACACGGCGGAAACGTTCGTTGAGAAGCGGGGAGGATGGATTATTTCCATCGTCTTTCATTTGTGCGTTTTCATTCTGCTTTTCAATCAGGCTCTGCCCTCCATCGAAAAATCGGTCGCAGTTCCCGCGGAGCCGATTCGAGTCGTTCTATTGGAGCCGATTTTTCCCGCAAGCGAAGCGAATTCAGTCATGGCGCAATCGCCGATACCTCCGACGACCGGTGCCGAGCCAAACGCCACCGCGAATACACCCGTTCCTCCGTCCCCTTCCAAGCCCCCCATGATGATTCCCCAAGAAGCCGCGCAGACCTCCTCGCAAAGCGCCGAGCAACCGACGCAAGGAAGCGATGGAGAACCTCGGATTTCAGCCGCGGCCTCGTTCGATCCGGCCAAGGCTACCGAAGGACCGGAAAACAATAAATCCGCAGAAGCCGCCGAGGAGCGCGCGGAAAAATCAACCGAGCCGGACCAACCAGCAACATCTTCCCCTTCGGTCGTTCTGCCTGAAAACCCGACCAAGCCTGCCGGAGTCGAAGGAGCAGTCAAACCGCTGGAGAAGGTCGGCGCGCCGACGGACCCACCTCGAGCGGAAGAAGGCATCCAACTTCAGAAACCCGCCCAAGAGATGACCGAAATCATCCCGGTCGAAAAAAATCTTCCCCCCGGAAATTCGGGAATGGAGAATCAGGAAAACGGCGGTGCATCGGGAACGCAGGATGCGGAACAATTGAAGGAGCAATTGCGGACACAACGCGACGCCGTGCGCAAACAGAACGAACGAACCGCCAAGGAGGGATCGGCGGAGATAGCCCAACGCCTTCAAGCCGCGTCAGTTTCGCAGAAGGCTAAGAAGTGGCTCGCCTCGACCGACGGCGCGAAGGAAGGGGTCGTCCGCAGTCTGGAGATTTCGGATGTGGGGGGAGAAGTCGCCGACCGCGTGTTGGATCGGTATGGCATCAAAATCATGGTCGAATACATGGATGGGAAACCCAAGGGCTATAGCTTCCTCAATCAGGCCCAAACCGCCGGCGGAACATATTTCAACCGTTCGGGACAGGGTGTTTTTCAGGTGTTCAGTTACTCGCAGGCCGCCGTGGCGAAGATGATGCAACTGGAAGTGGCGGAATTGCAAAGGCGCGGAATGGACCCCGCGCGAACGCGCGTCATCGAGGTCCATTACGGCATCGTTCAGACGACGGCAGGATACGATTTGGGGATTAAAAAGATGGACGCGATCCCGAATGCCGTCGAGGAAAAAACCGCTCCCTCCGAAAAAAGTCCGAACTCGCCGGAGCATTAGCAGACGTGGAAAACTTTCTTCAGGTCTATGTCACCAACGGCGGATTGTTGCTGATCGTCGTCCTGATTCCGTGCTCGATTCTCTTGGTGGCTTCGACGGTGCAGACCTTGATCCGCCTGCGGGCTTCACGGGTGATGCCCGCCTACCTGCTGGAGAAGGCGCGCTCCGCCGCGAGCAAGAGCGACCGCCTCGCCTACTCGAAAAATCTCGAAGGCCAAAGCAGTCCGCTGGCGCGCGCCCTCGCCCTGACGCTCAAGCAGTTGGACCTGCGGAGCGGACATCGCCCCCATCGCCATCACGTCGAGGCGGTTGCGGTCCAAGCCATCGCCCACGTGGCCGACGATCTGTACGAGGACCTCGCGGTTTTTTCGATTCTTTACACGGTCGGGCCGTTGCTCGGATTGTTGGGGACGATTTTGGGCATGGTGAAATCGTTCGGCAGTTTCGGCTTGATGTCGGAGAAGAGCCTCGGCGTCTTGTCACTCGGCATTCAGGAGGCGTTGGTCAATACCTTGTGGGGACTGGTGATCGCGATTCCGGCTTTCGTCGCCGCGCAGGTTTTCCAATCGCGGATTCGCCGATACGAGCGAATGCAATTGCCGGAAAAGGTCATGCAAATCGTCGCCGTTTTGTTCGCCCCCCCCGGCTCCGAATCGTTGGCGAAGCTTGAGGAAGAACACCTCGAAGAAGATTCGGACGGCGGTGCGGCATCTTCCGCGCGCGGCTCGGTCCGTCCATCTTCTCCGCCCGTGGAAGTGGAGCGGCAACTCCGATGAATCTGAGTTCTCCGAGAGATCGGCGGCGAAGAATTTTGGGGCCGGGCATCGTGCTGACTCCGTTGCTCGACGTGATCTTAAATCTGGTTTTCTTCTTTCTCGTGGCGACGGAGATTCGCAAAACCGAAGTGGCGATGGAGGTCAAACTTCCCGCCTCCGAAACGGCGAGTCTCCTCAAAACCAAAGACCGTCCCGCCGTTCTGCTCGACGCGCAGGGCAAAATTTATTTTCGGGGACTTGAAGTGACCGAGAACGAATTGGAATCGGCCATGCGGGGGATCGTCGCCGGGGGAACGACCGAAATGGACATCCGCGGCGACGCGCAGGTGAACCTTGGCAAGGTGGTCCATCTCATGGACGTCTGTCGTCGCGCCGGATTGAAGGCGGTCAATTTCGACGCGGAGAAGAAAACCCAACCCTAGAGCGGCTCTCCGCCGTTGATGAAGTCCGGCTTGTGATCGTGGCATGATCCTCCTCGTCTTCCTTCTCATCTTCGTCGGCGTTTTCGCTCTTTTTCTGGAGGCCGCGCTTCCGCATGGCCTCTCGTTCCTAATCGGATTCGGACTGATCTCGCTGGCCGCTTATTTGTCGTATCAGGACGTCGGCGTCGTGATGGCCGTTCTCTATTGTTTCGCGGGCATCGCTGTCTCCTCCTTTCTTTCCTACAAAATTTTCCGCACGAGTCTCCGCCAATTCGCTCTCTCTCCTCCCAAGAAGAAGACGGGGCAGGATTCCAACCTGTCGCAATCTCAAGGCTTGGATGAATCCGAACGAACCCCTCAAATCGGCGACGCGGCGCGGGTCGTTCAGCCGCTTCGACCGACGGGATCCGTCGAATGGGAAGGGCGGCGTCTGGCCGCGCGCGCCAACTCGCCGGAGAAGGAGATTCCGGCGGGAGCCACGGTCCGGATTCGGGGGAAAGATTCTAGCTTCTACGTCGTCGAGGAACCACGCGACGAAACAGAGCCATAGGAATCGAACATTCGTTCGAACCGATTGCGCGGAGGCATGCCGGACATTTTCGAAGATGATCCGATCCGCGAGCGTAATCGAGCATCCAAACAGCGCCGATCTCGCGCCGGATCGCCCTCTCACGGTTGCGGCCGGTATCTCGCTTCAAATTCAGAAACCCGCTTCCCATCATTCCGCACAGCTTAGGAATTGACACGCGGCTTCGAATGGCTACAATCAAACTCGGAGAGGCAAGTGAGGCCGCGTCCCCAAACGGCGCGGCTTCGGTGAGTTGTCGGGATAGGAAAAATTTGAAGGCGTGAAAAGGCATGAGTCGGGAATAATCCCGTTTTCTCATCCTTTAAGGATCGCTTTAAGTGGTGATGGGTCGCACGTTCGGCCCGATTCGCGGCATTTGGAAGCGACCGTCCCTGCTCACCTCGGTTCAGGACAATCATTGTGAGTTCCACATCCGGCGAAGAAAATTTCGGCCAAGAATCCGCTCTTCCCCTCGATCCATCGGTGGGCGAAATAGAAGAAGCAATGGAGGGGATCGAGTCCGAGGCGCATCAGGAAATGGACGCCCTCATGGACCAATACCTCGACAAGATGGCCGGCACGATGGCCGTCGGGGAATTGGTTCAGGTTCCGGTCATCGCAATTCGAGCGACCCACATTCTCGTGGACGTGGGGGAAAAAGCCGAAGGGGAAATTGACATCCGCGAAGTGAGCGACCGCGCGGGAACGCTTTACATCAAGCTGGGCGACGTGATTCCGGCAGTGGTCAAGGGGAAGGACCCCGACAGCGGCAACTTGACGCTGTCGCACCGCGAGGCCCGAAGGCGCGTGGCCTTCCAAGTCATCGAAGCCTCCATGCGCGACAACACCCCGATACAAGCGCGGGTTTCCCGCGTGGTGAAAGGGGGCTTGATCGTGGACGTCGGCATCGCGGGGTTCATTCCGGCCTCGCAATTCGATCTGCGCCACGTCGAGAGTTTCGATCCGTGGCTGGGACAAACGATCGAATGCGCGGTGCTGGAATTCATGCCCGAAAAACGCCGGGTCATTCTCTCCCGCCGAAAACTCCTGCAAGCCCTCGAAACGATTCAAAAGACTGAAGCGATTCGGCAACTCGCCGTCGGACAGGTCATCGAGGGAACCGTCAAGAAATTAGTGGATTTCGGCGCGTTCGTGGATTTGGGCGGAACCGACGGCCTGATTCCCCGCACGGAAATTTCATGGCAACGCATGGTGCGCCCCGGGGATTATCTCAAGGTGGGCGAAAAGGTGACGGTCAAGGTGATCGCGCTCGACGCCGCCGCGGGCAAAGTCACTCTCTCCCGCCGCCAACTCGCCGCCGATCCTTGGACGCTGGCGAAGGAAAAATATCCCGTCGGTTCGGTGATCGAAGGGGAAGTCGTTTCGATCACGAATTACGGGGCCTTTGTCCGGATCGAGGAAGGGTTGGACGGCATGATCCACATCGGCGACATGGGTTGGGACAGCGGCGGCAAACGCCCATCCGATTTCGTCGCCATGGGGCAACGGGTCAAAGCGGCGATTTTGAACGTGGACACGACGGAGCGGCGGATCGCGCTGGGCATGAAGCAATTGACCGCCGATCCGCTGGCCGAATTCGCGCGTTCCCACCCTGCCGGCACGCGCCTCAAGGGCAAAGTGACGGGGCTGGCCAAATACGGCGCTTTCGTCGAGTTGGCTCCGGGAATCGAGGGTTTGGTTCACGTTTCGGATTTCAGTTGGGACCGCGCGGTCGCCAATCCCCGTGACTTGGTCAAAAAGGGGGACGAAATTGAAGTCCGGATCCTCAAGACCGATTTGGACCAGCGGAGGATTTCGCTCGGCGTAAAGCAACTGACCGAAAGTCCCTTTCAGCAATTCACAGCGAAGCATCGTCCCGGTAGCGCCGTGGAAGGAGAAATCGTCAGTGTCACCGACTACGGCGTGTTCCTGAAGCTAGCGGACAACGTGGAGGGATTCGTTCACGTTTCGCAGTTGGACACCAAACGGGTCGAAAACCCCGCCCAAATTTTCAAGGTTGGCGACAAGCTAAGCGCGGAAATCCTCAAAATGGACATGGGGAGCGGCAAGATCGGCCTCAGCCGGAGGCAACTGCTGAAGCGGGAGGAGAAAAATCTTCTCAAGGCTTACAAGGAAATGAAGAACGCCCCGGGCGGAACCAATCTGGGCGAATTGCTTTCGGAATTGTCGTTCGGAGAAGATTTGCCCAAAGAGTGATGAACACGATTTCGATTTTGAAGAGCGGGACAATCTTCCTCCCCGCCATTCCCGCATGACCGATTCTCATTCCCGCCAATTGTTTAACCGCGCGAAAAAAGTCATTCCCGGCGCGGTTAATAGCCCCGTCCGCGCGTTCGGCGGCGTCGGTGGAACGCCGCGATTCATTCGCTCGGCCTCCAGTTCGATCCTCACCGACGCCGACGGCAACAAGCTGATTGATTACGTCGGCTCATGGGGGCCGATGATTTTGGGGCACGCGGATCCCGCCGTCACCGAGGCGGTTGAGAAAGCGCTCGGACGCGGAACTTCCTACGGTTGTCCGACCGAACTCGAAATCGAAATGGCCGAATTGATTTGCTCGGCGATCAAGTCGGTCGAGATGGTCCGGATGGTCAACTCCGGGACCGAAGCCGCGATGTCGGTCTTGCGGCTGGCGCGCGGCGCGACGGGACGCGACAAAATCGTCAAGATGATCGGCTGTTATCACGGTCACGTTGACAGTTTGCTCGTGCAAGCCGGGTCGGGCGTCGCCACGCTCAGTTTGCCGGACAGTCCGGGCGTGACGAAGGGTTGCGCGCGAGACACCTTGCTCGCGCCCTACAACGATCTTCCGGCGGTCGAAACGCTATTCGAAAATCATCCAAAACAAATCGCCGCCGTGATCTTGGAGCCGATCGCGGGCAACATGGGAATGGTCCCTCCCCGCGATGGGTATCTGAAAGGCTTGCGCAAATTGACGCGGAAGCACGGCGCGTTGCTTATTTTCGATGAAGTCATCACCGGATTTCGCGTCCATTTCGGCGGCGCGCAAACGCTCTACGGCGTCGAACCCGATCTATCGCTTTTCGGCAAAATCATCGGCGGCGGATTTCCGGTCGGCGCGTATGGCGGTCGGCGCGACCTCATGAAACTCATCGCGCCGAGCGGTCCGATTTATCAGGCGGGAACGCTTTCCGGCAATCCGATCGCCATGACGGCGGGATTGGCGACGTTGCGCGTTTTGCGGGATGGAAAAATTTACGCCGAACTCGAGCGCAAGGGAGCCGCGCTCGCGCAAGGATTCAAACTGGCGGCGGCGACAGCGGCAATTCCGATTTGTCAAACGCGCGTCGGCTCGATGCTGGGACTTTTCTTTCAGAAAGGTCCGGTCGCCGATTACGCCTCGGCCAAACGCTCGGACACTCAACGCTACGCCAAATTTTTTCACGCGATGTTGGACGAAGGAATTTATCTCGCCCCCTCGCAATTTGAAACGACGTTCATCTCAACGGCGCACGGCGAGAAAGACATTGACCGGACGATCCTTAAGGCGAATCGGGCGATGAAGCGACTTTAAATTCGTGAATTCTCCATGATTCGCGTGTTTGTCGTCGCCTAGGGGATCAGGAACCCAAAAAAAATTTCGCTCCGGCATTTTTGTTGGAAGCCCAAACGTCCGATAAGATACGCGGGGCAGGGATAGACCCTGCAGGGGGCGGCTGACGGGCTTGAAGGGTCGAAGAAATTTGGCCCCGCGTCTTCCGCCCGTTCCTTCCCATCGGACGGATCGCAAGATCAATGAGATCAGGTTTTCATGGCAAACTTCCCTTTTGGCTTGCGTGGTTTTTTCCGGCGTTGAATGGGCTTGAGGAAAATCCACTTTATCTTCGGCTCGCCGCCGGAGGACTGAGGCGCAAATGGACCAAATGGGGATGGTCTTGGCCGTTGCCGCCGGAAGTCACGCGGACCAAAGGTCGGATGGTTAATCAACTTGGCCTGTTGCCCATCGCGCTGATCTTTAGCCCTTACCTTTATTCTCCGCGATTGTCGTTTCACGCATTTCCCTTCCTGCGCGATTTTGTCACGACGGGGCGCGGATTGACCGACGTGGCCTACGTCTTGGGGGTTCTGCTCCTCTATGCGCGGACGGTGGAAATGGAGGGAAGCTCGCTCATGCGCAATTTTCTGCGCAACGGCGCGACCGAGCCTTGGGGATGCCATCTCTACCTGAGCGGACTCAAACCCGTCGAATGCGACCGCGCGCTTTTTGCGGGATTGTGGCAACGCGAAGTCCGCTCGCTCGGTGTCCGGTTCGCGTTTCTACTCCTGATCATCGGGCCGATTGCCTACTCTTGGGCCGTGGGGATTTCTTCCCTTGGATCGTTTGCTCCCTTTCCATGCGCGCCCCCGACGCTACATACGACCCTTGGTGTTTTTCGGTTCGGAGTCGTCGTTTGCGGCGCGGCGTGGATCGAGTTGGCGATGATCTCGGCCTTGAATCTCGCGCTGGAATTGCGCGAGGCGGCCCGCGTGATGGCTCCCCGAAAACTCGGCATTCCCCTCGGCGTCCCTAATTTTCTTGTTCGCCCCGCCGTGTTGATTGTCGCGCATCTTCCGGGCCTGTTCGTCTATCATCTTAGGACCCTGTATCTGATTCATGCGGGATATCCGACCGAGGCTTTCAGCTTCGGCCTGTCTGACATGGTCGGCATGTATCTCTTCATTCTTGCCAATGTTCCGCTCGTGTTTTATTTGGCGCGGCGGCTTCTGGAGCGTTACGAGGGAAACGTCGGAACGGCGATGGGAAGGCTGATTCAAGAACAAGCTTCGGCTTGATTTCCTTTGCGCCCTTTGCGTTTTTTTACGCCTGAACTTGCTAAATTCGGAATTCGTGGAAATGGGTAGGATACCATGCCGCGTTGGCGGCGAGGACCGGCATCAAGCATGATAAATTGAGAGAATCGGAACGCCGGTTTCGCGCCGCAAGAGGTCTTCAATTCGATTCGCTTCCTCAACGGAGATGGTCGTCAACCTGCGCGTCGGCCAGTCGAAGCTCGTCTTTTCGTGTTCGCCGCGGGTCTCGACGTGCCATTCCAGCGGATAGGGACGCTTGGGGGTGTTGAGCTGGACCTGAGCCGGGCCGATTTGCCGGATCAATTTCGCCAACGCCTCCGCCTCGTCCACATTGAGCGGCATGAACATGATTTGCAGTTCAAGCAATCCTTTATATTCGCTCTTCAACTTGAGAATGCCCTCGACAATCGAGCCGACGGTGATTCCCTCGGCGGGACGATTGATCTTGCGCAGACCGGCGTCGGTCGGCGCGTCGAGTTTGCACGCGACGACGTCGGCCTTCAGTACCGACTCACGGACTTCAGGCAGATTAAAAAGCGTGGCATTGGTGAGAATGTGAACGGGCGGCTTGTAGCGTCGCTTGATTTCATGGATCATTTCGGCCAAGTTCGTCGCCAACGTCGGCTCGCCGCTACCGGAAAAGGTGATGACGTCCACGCCGCCCCAATCCACCCGCTCCAAATCTTCAGCCAAGCGCGCCGTCGGAATAAACTCGCGCCGCCCGGCGGTGACGACCTGAATGTCCCCCAACTGGCAATAAACGCAATTGAAGGAACAAGTGGAGACCGCGCCGATGGGATCAATCCCCAGCGACCGACCGAACCGCCAAGAGCGGACCGGACCGTAAACCGGCGATACGACCGGCGAAATCAACGGATGAACTTGAGTTTGCTGAGCGGCCAATATCGTAGAAACGCCTTCCCTCTCAAATTTTGCAGGGGGACCGCGCCCCAGAAGCGGCTGTCGAGGCTACTGCGCGTGTTGTCCCCCATGGCGTAAACGCCCCAATCGGGGACGTTCACCTCCATCAGGTGATCTCCATTATAGCGCACATAGTCCTGATGAACCCAGCCCGCATACGACGAATTGGCTTCGTTTTTGTATTCCTGATAGCGAAAAAAGGGAGGGTCCTCGACGACCTTGCCGTTGGCGCTCAGACGGCCGTTGAAGTTGATCCGGTCGCCGGGCAGGCCGACCGCGCGCTTGATGTAAATCGGCTTGGCCGGATTCCAAATCGCGTCGGGAACCTTGAAAACAATCACGTCCCCCCGCTTCGGATTCCCAAACCAATAGGCGAATTTGTTGACGAGAATGCGGTCGTATTCGGGTTTGAGTTTCCCTTCCCGGCTCCATTGCTCGAAATCCACCTCGCGGGATATTTTGGCCGACGCCGCCTCGTCCACGACGTAATGATCGCCGCGATCAAGGAAGAGAAGCGTTCGATTGCCGCCGCGCACAATCAAGTCCTTGCGTCCGTCGCCGTCCCAATCGGTTTCGGCGACGTAATCTCCCAAGAGGGTCGGAGTCATGGAGCCGGTTGGGATCTTGAAAAGCTCCACGACGAAGACGCGGATGAACATGGCGAGCACAAAGGCGACGACGAGCGCGTCGGCCCACTCACGCAGGACGGTCATCGCCCCCATGCCCTCCATCTCGGAGGTCGCCTCGGAGGGTTTCGCCGGCGCGGAGGCGCGGGATCCGCTCTGCTGAAGCCTTCGTTCCCCTCTTGGCCGGGAGATGGTTTGTCCGCTACTTGACATAATTCTGCTGATAATAACTATGCGCCATCCGGACCACGTCCATGATGTCCTTGTCCTTGCTGGTGGCGTAGTTTTCGGTGATTTCCTTGAAGAGTTTTTGGGCGGACTCGAATTCCTTCATTTCCTTCAGGCAAAACGCCTCGCCGAACCGCGACCACGCCTGAATGAATTCGTTTTCCTTGTAGTCCTCCCTGAGTCGCTGGAAATCCTTGACGGCGGCGCGATATTCGGCGTGAGAGGTGGAAAGCCGTGAGCGGTCCAAGCCCGCCTGCATCCGGGCCATCTCAAGCTTGGCCAGCGGGGTCACTTCTCGATCCTCGGGAAAATTTTCCACGACCGCGGAGAAAGTTTTCCAGACTTCGTCTCGGACCTGAAGGAGCCGTCCCATCTTCTCCTTGTTGTGCAGAACCAAATTGTTCTTATCCCGAAAATTCAGGGCATAGGCGTATTGCTCGCGGGCCGTCTTCTGAACAGGGACGTAAATTTTGGGCTGGGAGGCAAAGGGCCAGTTGCAGGAAGCGAGCGCAAGAACCGGCCCAACCGCAAAAAAAAGGAGATCGATGATCCGGCGAAACTTCGCCGGATTCGGAACGGACTGCGTCGGTCGGTGACGGTTCATCTCCAAGGATTCCTCTCGGGTCTTCCAGCTTACCGGGAGAAACCCTTCGCGTCGAGGATAATGATTCTAAATTGTCCGAAGGTGATTTACAATGAAACGCGCTTCCATGGGGTGCATTTCACTTTTCCGATGGGAAGCGAGCGCAAAGGGTATGAGGACGCCAATGGCGTCCCGCAACACAGCCCAAGGTTGCGGAGCGGAGCGAGGCTACCTTGGGACCCCGCCCATACCCTCGCAACCCCGGCGGGGTTGCGCAATTTCTCGGAAAAATGAATTGCACCCCTTCCACGCCGCGAATGACATTTTCCGCGAATTCCGGAGAGAACGCGAACTCCTCATGAACGACAAACCCCGTCTTCGCTATTGCGACGCCATTCCGATCAAACAGGGGGAGGACGTGTTTGTCATTCTCCGCGATCCGGAAGAGCTCTTCGGCCAGCCGATGGCCGTCCCCCTGCCGATGTTTTTCATCATGACTCTCTTCGATGGATTGCACGACTTGCGCGAGGTTCAGGTCGAGATCAACCGGCAGTTTCAGCAACTTCTCCCCATGGAGCAGTTGGAGGGATTGGTCCGGGAACTGGACGAATTTTATCTGCTCGACAACGAGCGCTCGATGATTCGGCGCGAGGATTTGGAGCGGGAATTTCTGCGCCAGCCGGTCCGGGCCGCCGCTCATGCGGGAATGGCTTATCCCGACAATCCCGAGGAATTGATCGCCGTGTTCGACGCCTATTTCTCGGCTCCCGAAGGTCCGCCGAAGGATCGTCCCGCTCCGGCGCGCGCCCCGCGCGGATTGGTCACGCCGCACATTGACCTGCGGCAAGGGGGGCCGTGCATGGCTTGGGGCTTCAACGAGTTGAAGGTCCCCGAGCCGCCGGAGCTTTACATCATTCTGGGAGTCGCCCATCAGCCGACGGAAAATCTCTACACGCTGACGGAAAAAGATTTTGAAACGCCGCTCGGTCCGGCGCGAACGAACAAGCAGGCCGCTTTGCGATTGAAGGAGCTTTACGGCGCGGAACGATTATCGGGCGAATACGCCCACAAGCACGAGCACAGCATCGAATTTCAGACTGTTTTTCTGAAATATCTTCATCGCAACGGTCCCGATTTCACGATCCTGCCGATCCTTTGCGGTTCGTTGCATGAGGAATTGGAAAACGGCGGCGGTCCGCCGCGCAACCGGCCGGAGGTCGGCGAATTTTGCGACGCGCTGAAAAAATTGACCGAGGAATTCGGTCCGCGAGTTTGCCTCATCGCCGGAGTGGACTTGAGCCACGTCGGAAAAAAATTCGGCGATCCGCAAGGGGTGGACGATTTCAGAGCCGGGCTGATTCGCGCCGCCGACATGCGGATGCTGGAACAAGTCAAGGCGCGCGATCCGGAGGCGTTCTTCGATCATTTCCGCCCCGATCGCAACGCCCGCAACGTGGACGCGGTCTCGGCGGTCTATGCGCTTCTCCACGCCATCGGACCCGGCGAGGGGGAATTGCTGAGCTACAGTCAGTACCGCGAACACGAAACCGAATCGCTGGTTTCCTTCGCTTCGATGGCGCTGTATTGAGGCGAAGCATTCGGAGCGGAATGGACCGATAACATTTTCTTCGGCTGACGCCAGCTTCTGTTCCGTGAAAAAAACAAATACCGCCTCTATCTCTCCGACTCGAATCCGTCTGCGCGCTCCCGCCAAAATCAACTGGTCGCTCGAAGTTCTCGGAAGCCGACCGGACGGCTTCCACGAGATTGACACGGTTCTCCGAACCATCTCGCTCGCCGATGAATTGACCTTCACCCCTAGATCAACGCCTCTATGCAGAATTTCTTGCTCCAATCCGGCGGTTCCGAAGGATGAATCCAATTTGATTCATCGCGCGTGGCGTCTCATGCGAGAAGAATTTCCGGATCGCGTCGGCGGAATTTCGGTTCGATTGAAGAAACACATACCCATCGGAGCAGGCTTGGGAGGGGGAAGTTCGGACGCGGCGGCGACGTTGATTGCCCTCAACAAACTATTTCGGCTCCGATTATCCCGCGAGAAACTGGCGCGGTTCGCCTCCATGCTGGGAAGCGACGTTCCATTTTTCATTTATGGCGGCTCCGCTCGCGCCTGTGGTCGAGGTGAAATCATCGCTCCGATTCGATCCCGACTCCGACCAATGATTCTGGTTGTGGTCTATCCCGGCTGGCCCAGCCCAACCCGATTGGCCTATCAAAAACTGAACGCGCCTCCGTTCAAAGCGAAAACGCGGCGGAAAATGTCATCGGCGGATCAGGTTGTCCGCGCGGTCCAATCCGGCGACGCAACACATCTTTTCCAATCCCTGCGCAACGACTTCGACGAAGTTCTTTCCCGAAGGGATTCTCGCTACCGAAGAATTAAAAAGGCCATGATCGAAGCGGGACTGGAACGACCGATGCTTTCGGGGAGCGGGTCGGCGTGCTTCGCGCGGGCCGAGACCACGAAAGAGGCGGTCCTCGCGCGCCAACGCCTGCTTTCGCGCTATCCGCGAACGTTCATTGTTTGCCCTGCCTGAAATTGAATCTCATTTCAATCCCAAACCGAAGTTTCCACTGGTTCGATTTCCAGCAACCATCCTTCGCCCAGAGGCGACAGTCGCGCGACCTGCGGATTTTCGGTCACGCGGCAATTGATCTCCACAATGCGAAACCCGCGCGGCGCGCGGAGATCGTGCGTCGCGCGGTCGGTCGTGATGAATCCGAAAGTCTCCCGCGGACGGATCGTGCTTCCAATCTTGGCGAGCTCCAGCGCGACCCAATCGCCCGCCAACGTTTGCGCGAACTCCACCGAAAGCCCCACCCGCGTTCGCCCCTCCGCGCTTGAGAACCAGTATCGCTCCATCAACGTTGAGTCTGGAATGAGTTCGCTTGCCATGGCCGTCCGTGATTTGGATTTCTTGAGAGTCTTACACCGGCTCGACGTTGAGCAATTCGTCTGACGCGCCGGTTTCAAAGGGAATGACCCAGAGAAACCGATATTTCGTGCCCCGCTCCAAATGCTCCCGTTTGAAAAATCCGAAGAGAATCGAGAAGGTCGTCTTTCGCGGCTCGCGTGAGTAACTGAAGATAGGCGGGATCGAAAGTTTGCTGACCGTTTTGGCGGGTTGATGCAACGTCACCCGCGCCGTTCTCCAGCGACCCTCCTCGCCGGCGAACTTGAGTTTGATCGTTTTGAGGTCGGAGTGGGCGGCGAGGTATTGAAGAAACGCTTCGGGGGAATGAATCAATTGGCCGTCGGCCTCGGCGATAACGCAACGTTTTTCGATTCCGGCCTGAACCAATGGACTTTCCTTGGCCAACCGCACGACTTCAATTCCCTCGCGCGGTTTAAGTCCCAATCTCAAACTGATGGCCGGATCGGGAATCTTGAACTCAAACCCCAATCGGCGATTTTCGATCAGGTTCTTGGGTTCTTTTTCCTTTTCCTTTCCATGAAGGGCGTGCCGCTCCACGGTTTTGGCGTCGAGTTCCAGGACCTCCTTATCGCGCTCCAATCGAAGATGAACGTTCGATCCGATTGGCAATGTCTCAGCCAAATCATAGAGTTGATTCGGATCGGTCAGATCGAGTTCGTTGGCCTTGAGAAGAATGTCCCCTTCTTTGGCCCCCGCGATTTCTCCCGGTGAATTTTCCACGACGCGCGTCACTGTGATTCCCTCAAAGGCGTTTTTTTGCTGGATCACATCGCGGTTGCTCTTGGCGTAGATGCCCAAGTAGCCCTTGAATGTTTCGGGGGGAGGCTGAGCTGTCACTCTATTGAAAACAAACGATGCCAGAATCACCACGGAGACACAGAGAAGTTCGCGTCTTGGGTTTCGCGTGCTGAAAATCCTCTCTGTGTCTATGTGGTGATTCTTCATCTGGCAAGGAATCCTAAACCAAAAAATTCCTTCTTCCAAATATCACCATCGCAATCGCCAAAAAAACCAACGCCGAAATCAACGGCGTCGCCACGTTGAAATAGATCGCCGAAGCCTCCCAAGCGGTGTCCGACATCCCGTTGGCGAATCCCTTCAACGCCTGAAAATAGGAGGTGTCCAACAGGGACGGCATGTAAGTATTGAACAGAAACCGTTTCCCCTCGAACATCGAACTCTTCGCGGTCTCCATGACGATGAACGCCCCCAAGCACGCGCTCGCCGCGACTCCCGTGTGATCGGTCATCGTTGAGAACATTAGTCCGAACGCGGACAACGCCAACAAGGGCGGAAGTGTTAGTCCCAATGTTAGCAAGGTCTGCTGAGCTAAGTAATGAGCAGGAAAGATAACATAGCCTTCCTCGGCAACGTCGCCGTATTGTCCTCCGGCGGATCCGGCGAGATACGCCGCTCCGGCAACGCAAAACGAAATCGCCAAGGCCAAGAGAGCAATCAATGTGAACTTGCCGAGCATCCACACCACTCGCCGATGCGGTCTTAACATAATAGTCTTGAAGGTCCGCCAATGCCCTTCATTGGCGACCACCATGCTTGCGTAAAGCAAAAGCAGAATCCCGCCCAACACAAATCCGTTTCCTGCTCCCTTGGCGAAGGCAAGATAAGCCGACGGCGCGGCGGCGGCTTTCTTCCCTTCAAGGAGCGACTGCGCCTGACTTGCAAAACGGTCGAGCCAAATCGTGAGCAAGGTGACGACCACCGGCAAGGCCAGCGTCACCCAAGTGATCTTGGCCCGGATCGCTTTGCCCAATTCAAATCGGAGCACGGAAAAGTAGCTAAGCGGCATCCTCGGCGATCCTTTGATGAAAATAATCCTCCAACGTCGGGCGGCGCTCGCCGAATTCGGAGATCGTGAATCCGCGCGAAACCAAAAGCGTGTTCAATTCGCCTCGCCGCGTCCTTGGCGCGCGCGTCCGAATCAGTCCTGCGTTTAACGTCGTTTCCTTGGTCCAATTCACCGTTTGAAGATATTGGAACGCGTCGTCGGGACGGTCGGCGTGAATTTCGATCCAGCATTCCTCGCTCCGAAAGAGTTCGGCGACGGTGGATTCGACGATTTTCCTCCCCCGATTGATAATCGCAACGCGATTGCACAAATCCTCGACCTCCGAAAGTTGGTGGCTCGAAAGGAGAACGGTGATTCCCTCTTCGCGGTTGAGTTTTTGGATCAACCGCCGCACGTCCAAAATTCCCTGCGGGTCCAAATTGCTCGTCGGCTCGTCGAGCACCAAAAAATCGGGATTGGAAAGGAGCGCCTGCGCCAGATAAAGCCGTTGCGTCATTCCCTGCGAATACTTTCTCACCTTCACGCGGCCCGCCTCGGTCAATCCGGTCAATTCCAACAACTCGCGCGGCGAGCGTCCTTCGCGCGGTCGGCGCGAAAGTCCCTTCAACAATTCCAAATTCGCCAACCCCGTCAGATGCGGATAGAACGCCGGAGCTTCGATCGTCGCGCCGATTTTGTCGCAAGTTTCCATCCAACCCGAGGATTGCGCCCGGCCAAATAATTCGATCCGGCCCGACTGCGACCGCAACAGCCGCAGAATCAACCGGATCGTCGTGGTTTTTCCCGCCCCATTTAATCCCAGCAAGCCGTAGATGTCCCCGCGCCGGATCGTGAGGGAAAGTCCGCGCAACGCCTCGAATTTTCCGAAACGATGCGAAACGGTTTCCAAAATTACAAGAGGTTGGCTTGAAGTGGTCGTCATCAAACTTTGAATCCCACCTCCCGTTTGCGGGACAAGGATCGAAGGCGCGGTATTTTAGCAGACTTCGGACTTTCGGCCAATGTTAGGTTGAAAATAGAGGACCATCATGAACTCAAGAGCCATGATCGGCATCGCCTCCATCCCCCGCCCGACATGATAGGTCCATGCTTTTCCGCATGGACTCTGGCTCCAAAAATCTATAATCTCTTTCCCTGAATGAATTTCAGGCGCGGTGAATTGAGAGGACGATTTTGAGCCGAAACAAACCCCTTGTCGGTTTTATCATGGGTAGTCTGAGCGACTATGAGATCATCAAACCCGGCGTGGATTTGATCGAAAGCTGGGGCGTGCCGTATGAAATTTTAGTCGCTTCGGCTCATCGTACGCCCGAGCGCGTCGCCCGCTGGACGACGGAGGCCGAGGCGCGCGGCTTGCAGACGATCATCGCGGCGGCGGGTATGGCGGCGCATCTGCCGGGCGTCGTCACGGCCCACACGACGCTCCCCGTCATCGGGCTTCCCATCGAAGCTGGGGCGCTGGCCGGACAAGATTCGCTCTATGCCATCGTCCAGATGCCCCCCGGAATTCCCGTGGCGACGGTCGGCATCAACGGCGCGATCAACGCCGCCGTTCTTGCTTTGCAAATCCTCGCCCGATCCGACGCGCAGTGGGAAAAGAAATTGAAGGACTATCGCGCGGGCATGGGCGAAAAGATTGACCAGCAGAACGCGAAATTGAAATTGGAGCGCCCGGGGGCGATTTGGGGAGAGACCGAATTCGGAACTGAAACCCCACCGGTCAAGTCGGGAGTTAAACCATCCTCCGTCGCAGAGACTTTGGTAGAGACGCCCCGCCGGGGCGTCTCCACGGATGCGGCCAGCCATTCGGTTTCCACGGAGACGGCCCATCGGGCCGTCTCTACGAAACCATCCGTCGTCGCCGCCGGAACCAGCCGAGCCTCCTATGTCGGCCGCGTCGCGATTGAATCGGATTTGATGCCCGTCGAAGTGGTCGAGCAGGCGGTGGATTGTCTCTTGGAAGGCGGCATTATCGCCATGCCGACCGACACGGTTTACGGTCTTGCCGCCGACGCGACCAATGAAGAAGCGGTCCGGCGACTTTACGCGCTCAAAGGGCGCGCGCCCAATCGCGCCATCGCCATTTTCATTGATTCGCAACGTCCGCTCGCTTCGCTCGTCCGCAATTTGACCCCCGAAATTCGCGCCATGCTCGAAGCCTTCTGGCCCGGTCCTCTCACCGTCGTCATGGAAAAGCAGGGACGCGGTTTCGCGCATCTGGCTTCCGGCTCGACCATCGGCGTCCGCATCCCCGATCACAGCGTTCCGCTGACGCTGATGCAGGAATTGCGCCGTCCCGTTGCCTGCACCTCGGCCAACCCGACCGGCGAGCCGGAGGCGCGCAACGCCGACGAAATCGCGGGCTACTTCGGCCAATCGGTGGACATGATCTTGGACGCCGGGGTTTTGCCTACCCGGTCCCCCTCCACGGTCATTGACGTGACCGAAACCCCTTATCGCGTCGTCCGCGAAGGAGCAATCAGCAAGGCTCAACTCGCCGCCGTAGTCGGCGATTTAATCCAAACGGAATGAAGGAGAATGAAAGATGAAGCTCGGTGTATTCAGCGCGTTGTTCGGCAATAAGCCTCTGGGTGAGGCTCTGGATCTTATCAAGACGCAAGGCTTGGAGATGGTCGAGATCGGAACCGGAAATTATCCGGGGAATTCGCACTGCGCGACGGATCAATTGCTCAAATCCGCCGACGCGCGCAAACGGTTCCTCGATGAGATTCATAGCCGCGGATTGGAACTTTCCGCGCTTTCGTGCCACGGCAACGCTCTGCATCCGAACAAGAAAATCGCCAAGAGCAACGACGAGGTCGCCAAGAAAACGATCCGGCTCGCCGAAATGCTCGGCGTGAAGACCGTCGTGGATTTTTCCGGTTGCCCGGGGGACGGCCCGACGGCGAAATATCCCAACTGGGTCACCTGCCCTTGGCCCCCCGATTATCTGACGATTCTGGAATGGCAATGGGACAAAGTGGTGATTCCCTATTGGAAAAAACACGCGCAATTCGCCAAGGATCACGGCATCCGGATCGCCATCGAGATGCATCCCGGTTTCGTCTGCTATTCGCCGGAGACGTTGATGAAACTGCGCGAGGCCGTCGGCCCGACCGTCGGCGCGAACCTCGATCCCAGCCATCTATTCTGGCAGGGGATTGATCCGGTGAAATCGGTCCTTTATCTCGGCAAGGCGGTCCACTACGTCCACGCTAAGGACACGCTCATCAATCCGTACACGACGGCGACTTGCGGCGTCCTCGACACGAAACACTACGGCGATTTGCAGGGACGGTCGTGGCTTTTCCGCGCGTGCGGGTGGGGACACGGACGCGAATTTTGGTCCAATTTCGCCGGCGCCCTGCGCGTCGTCGGCTACGATCACGTTCTTAGCATCGAACATGAGGACAGCCTCATGTCGCCGATGGAGGGATTCAGCAAAGCGGTCGAATTCCTCAAGAGCGTCGTCATCCACGATCAACCGGGCGCGATGTGGTGGGCGTAACGGCGAGGTTTCCGGCTAATCCGGATTAGTCCCCACGCTGAAATACTCCGCCTGCGGATGATGGAATACAAGCGCGCTGACGCTCGCTTCGGGTTCCATCATCCACCCTTCGGTCAATTCAACACCGATCAGCTTTTGAGGTTCAATCAAAGTCCACAATTGCGCTTGGTCCTCCAAACGCGGACAAGCCGGATAACCGAAGCTGTAGCGTTTGCCGCGGTATTCGGCGCGGAAGAGTTGTTTCATGGTCGTCCCCGGCGGATCGGGAAATCCCCACATAGCGCGGAGTTTTTGGTGAAGCCATTCGGCCGTCGCCTCGGCGGATTCGAGCGTCAGGGCTTGGAGCGCGTGGCTCTTGAGATAATCGCCCGCGTTTTTCCACACTTCGGCAAGTTGGCGGACCGATTTCGCGGTTCCTTGGCACGTCGTCGCAAAAAAGGCGACGTGGTCCCGTTTGCCCGACGCGAGGGAGGGAACCGAATCGGCCAGACAACGTTGTTGGCCGGAGCGTTGGCGGAGAAAATTAAACCGCTCCAATTCGCGCCCCGATTCGTCCAGCACGATTAAGGAATCCTGATCCGATGCGGCGCGGAAAAAACGATAAACGGCGCGGGCGCGCAAAAGGTTCTTCGCCAAAATTTCATCCTGCAAGCCCCTGACGGTCTTGACGAGCGCGAGCGCCTTCTCATCCTCGCGTTCGATTAGCTCCTCAAATTTTCCCTTCAGCCCCAAGTGGCGATTGTAAAGCATCGCGGGATTCACATAGGACCAGATCGTTTCAAGCGAAACGTCGTCCAAGACGTGAGGTTGCGTATCGGGCGGCGCGGGCGCGGGAGCGGAATGGTCAATGACCAACCGCGCGGTCGAGTCGGAAGAAGAAGATTCCGCGCGGCCTTTCGCTTTTCGCGCTTCGACTTCGCGCGCCGCTTCCTTTTTCTCCTCGACGAACCGCAAAAAATTCGCGCGCCCTCCATCGGCGGTGAGACGATTGGCGAGGTCCAATCCGGTCATCGCGTCGCGGGCGTAGGCTACGGGACCGCCGTAGTTCGGCGCGATTCGGCCATAGGTGAATTGCTCGCTCAGCGCCGCCCCGCCGACCAACACCGGCAGATCAACTCCGGCGGAGCGCAAATCCTCCACGGTCGTCACCATTTGTTGCGCGCTCTTCACGAGCAATCCGCTCAAGCCGATGAAATCGGGACGGTGCTTCGCCACCGCCTCAACCAGTTGTTGCGGCGGGACTTTGATTCCCAGATTCACGATCTCAAATCCGTTGTTGGAAAGAATGATGTCCACGAGATTCTTGCCGATGTCGTGGACGTCCCCCTTCACCGTGGCGAGAATCATGCGCCCCTTGGTCGCGCCTTCCTTCTTTTCCATGCGCGGTTCCAAATGCGCGACGGCGGCTTTCATCACTTCCGCCGATTGCAGAACCTCGGCGACGATGAGTTGATTGTCGCCGAATAGCCGCCCGACTTCGGCCATGCCGTCCATCAGTGGACCGTTGATGATGTCGAGTGGGGCGCGATTTTTAAGCGCCTCGTCCAAGTCCTCGATCAATCCCTCCTTGGAACCTTCGATCACGCAGGAAGCAAGGCGTTTGTCCAGCGGCATGGCCGAACGGTCGGCCTTCTTCATCCCCTTGCCGGTTTTGTTGCGGAAGTAGGCGGAAAATTTGCCGACGGGATCGTCGCCCGACCAATCTATGAGCGACTCGCACAGCGCGATTTCCTCGGCGGGAAGATGCGTCACGCGCTCCAACTTTTGCGAGTTGACGATGGCCATGTCGAGTCCGGCCTCGAAATTCTTATGGAGAAAAACCGTGTTCAGAACTTCGCGCCCGGCGTCGGGCAAGCCGAAACTGACGTTGGAAATGCCGAGGATCGTCCGGCATTCCGGAAAATTTTGTTTGATGAGGCGCACGCCTTCGGTCGTCTCGCGCGCCGAGCCGATGTATTGCGCGTCGCCCGATCCGCACGGAAAAACCAAAGCGTCGAAAATAATGTCGCGCGCGGGGATGCCGTATTTTTCCGTCAGCAGATCAAAACTTCTCCGGGCGACTTCTAATTTTCGCCGGCGCGTGACCGCCATCCCTTGCGCCGGGTCCTCGTCAATGCACCCGACGACGACGGCGGCTCCGTAGCGATGAATGAGCGGACAGACTTTTTCGAACCGTTCCTCGCCATCCTCCAAGTTGATCGAATTCACGACCGCCTTGCCTTGGCAGAGTTTCAGCGCGGCTTCGATCACCGCGTCGCTCGTCGAGTCAATCATGATCGGCGCGCGGATTTTTTTCGTGAGGAATTCCAAAAATCTCACGACGTCCGATTTTTCGTCGCGGTCGGGATTGGCGAGGCAAACGTCCACAACGTGCGCTCCTCCCCGGACTTGCTGACGTCCGACCTCGGCGGCTTCCTCGAATTTTCCCGCGTCAATCAGCTTCTTAAACTGCCGACTTCCAATCACGTTGGTCCGCTCGCCGACGATCACCGGCTTGGTGAATTCCAGATCGAGATAATCAATTCCCGAAACGGCGGGTTTGACGCGCGCCTGCGGACGGCGCGGCTTGAACGCGCGCGCCATGTCGGCGATGGCGCGGGTGTGCGCGGGTGTGCTTCCGCAACAACTTCCGACGAGATTGACAAATCCCTCGCCGCAAAATCGCGCGAGCTTTTTGGAAAGCGTCTCCGGCGTTTCGTTGTAATTGCCGTCTTCATCCGGCAACCCCGCGTTCGGCATACAGGAGATCGCCTCGACCGACAACTCCGACAAGGCGCGGATGTGATCGAGCATCGGATCGGGTCCCGTCGCGCAGTTGAGTCCGATGGAGGCCAGATGAGCGTGCTCCAAACTCGCGTGCAACGCCTCGGCGCTTTGTCCGGCGAGCATCGTTCCCATCGGTTCGATGGTCCCCGAAACCATGATCGGCACGTCGCGCTCCTTCAACCCCAGCAATTCAACGGCGCGACGGATGCCGATCAATCCCGCCTTGACGTTGAGCGTGTCTTGACAAGTTTCGAGGAGAAGAATATCAACTCCCCCTTCGAGCAATCCTTGGGCTTGGATGGCGTAGTGACCAATGAGATCATCGAACGATACGCCGCCGGTGACGGAAATCGTTTTGGTGGTCGGTCCCATCGAACCGGCGACGAAGCGCGGTTTGCCTTTCGCGGTGAATCGGTCGGCGGCGGCGCGCGCGATCCGCCCCGCCGCGCGGCTGATCTCCAGCGCCTTCTCCTGCAAATTGTATTCCGCAAGAACCAGCGGCGTGCTTCCAAAGCTGTTGGTTTCGACGACGTCCGCTCCGGCGTCGAAATAGGCGGCGTGGATCGAGCCGATCACGTCGGGGCGCGTCAGATTGAGATGCTCGTTGCAACCCTCGTAAGCTTCGCCCCCGAAATCCGCCGGACCGAGTTTGCGCGCCTGAATCTGCGTCCCCATCGCGCCGTCAAAGACGATGATCCGCTCGGCCAGCAACGCCTTGAAATCGGCGACGGTCAATCGTCCTTGTCGGATGGAAGTGGTCATCGAGAAAATATCCAAACGCAATCGCCGCGCGTTCGCGGCCAACCCTCAAACCCCGCATTTTGCCACAATGCCGATTCATTGACCATGTCTAACCGATATTCATGCTTGGGTTGGGCGCATCTTGCTTGAGTCACCAAATACTTTGGCTCTCATTAACCCCGCGATTCATCGCGGGGTTAATGAAATATACTTCGCCAAATTCGGCGGTGCCCAAAAGCCAAGGCCGTGACGTAGCAAGATGCGCCCGCTTGGGTTTGAATTGAAATTCTGCTGTGCTCGGCCTTGTTCAACCGGCGCTCTTGATGATTTTTAATTAACCCGTATCAATCCATTATTTCGCGCTCGGAAGCGGCGCGACACCCAATTTTTCGCCCACCTTCCGCAAAAGCTCCCGCGACTCGGCATGACGCGGATCGGCGGCCAAGGCCGAGCGCAAGAATTGCGCGGCCTGCCGCGCATCGCCGTCGGCTTCGAACGCGATCCGCGCCATGCCGTAAAGCGCGTCGGGATGATCGGGCATGGCGCTCATGAGCGAAAAATAAATCTGCCGCGCCTGCGGATACTGCCGATGATCCAGAAAATATCGCGCCGCGTAAAATTGCAGGGGCATATCCCACTTGTAGAGCGACGCCATTTCGTTCAGGAAATCAAAGACCCGCGCTTGCGCTTTCTGGCGCTCCAGCGATTCGACCTGAATCCGGCACAACTCCGCCAACGATTCCATTTTCGCCCTCTGCCGCGCGGCGGTGAGAATTTGCTCGGCGCGCGCGTAATCGCCGTTCTCCGAAAGCATCCTCGCCAAAACCAAATACGGTTCGGCCAGCGTGGGATCGGAGTTCACCGCTTTGGTCAACGCCTTCATTCCCGTCTCGGTGGCGGCGGCGACGTCCGTCTTGCTCATGGCGAGCGCACCCTTGAGATGGAGCGAATTGATCCGCGCGCATATGACGCCCAGCCGGAGATTGGCCGCGACGATCCGATGCGCGGGGGCGTGCGATTCCGCCGACTGCGCGTCTCCCATCGCCTCCTGCCAACGCTCCCTTCGCATCTCCAACTCGCTCAAGGGGTAGAGCGAATTAAAATCCTTGGGGTCGCGGTTCAATTCGCGCCGGAACGCGGACTCCGCCAAATCGAACAGATTGAGCTTCATCGCCGAGATTCCGAGCGAGGAATAAAATCCGGCGACGTGGGGACCGGGCGCGTTGATCCCATCCTGAACCACCCGTTGAAGATCGCTCGCGGCGTTGCGGCTTGCGTGGAGAAGGGCGAGATATTGGTAAATCGGATCGGCGTCGGGCGGTTTCGCCAGCTTGATCGCGCCCTCGGCTTTTTGGCCAATCGTCGCCAGCGCGAATTCGCTTTGCGGCGAGGAAATCAAATCGAGCAACTGATAGACGACCGGATCGGGCGTCGCCGGATGACGTCGAACTTCGGACGCCCAAAGTTTTTCAGGATTTTTCCATTGGCCGTTTCGGATCAGCGTCGCCGCGCTGAAAATCAGAATGACCGCGCCGACAATGCCGACAACTATCTTTCGATTTTCATTATTCTTTTTGGCGTTTTCGCGTTGGGCGGCGAACGCCGAAACAATCTCTCCGGTCAGCAATGCAAGTCCGGGCAAACAAAGAAGCAGTATTCTCTCGGAAATCACGTTCGTCAGCGGAACAATTTGAACGACCGACAACAACGGAAGCACGGTTAAGACGGCGGCGAGCGCAACGGATCGCCATTTGCGAAAACACCAGACCAATGCTCCCGAAAAAATCGCCAAAAGCGGAGCGCCGATCCAAATCGGCCAGATCAGATGAAGTTCATATCGAGCCGGAAAAAAGAAGGTCGGTCGAAGCGGCAAAATCAAATGAAGCAGACCTGCCATGATGACCGAGGGAGCCGTGAGAATTCTCTGAACCGCGTTCGCTTTTCCCAAAATCCATAAATCCTCCTTGGGACCGAACACGCCGTCGAGCGCGATCCAACGCAGGCCGATCAAAACAAACGCGACAAAGGTGAGCGGAATCCCATAAATGAAAAGACTTGTGACCCCGGACGCCCTTTTCTCCTTTGCTGAATTCTTCTTCTTATCCGTGTCCAATTTATTCTTTCCTAAAACCAGCAACGAAACCGGCAAAAGAATCGCGGGCTCAAACGCGCCGAGCGCAACGAAAAAACAAAATGCAATCACGGGAGACGCAATCGCGCCGCGAAGCTTTTGTTCCTTCGCCAATTGATAAATCCACAGCGCGAGAATCCACCCCAGCATGGCAACCAAAACATTTTGCGCGCCAAGCCAATTGACGCTTTCGGTCGCAAGCGGATGCGCGACAAAAATTCCGACAGCGGCGAGACGCCCAAGCCAATCCGAGAAAAGACGGCAAACCCAAAGAGCCTCGACCAAACAAATCAACGCCCAAAGCGCGACGCTGACCCGACGCCACGCGAGAACGTTCCCCGGCCAGAGTTGATATTCGAGTTTTAATAGCAACCCGTGAATCGGGCGATAAATTCCGAGGTCGGGGCGTTCAGCGGGAATCGGCGCGAGCCAGATTTGATTGCCCGGCAAGGTCTCCGCCGCTCGCGGATTGTCCGAGACGATTTCCAGATCGGGCGCGTCAAGAAACGGCTTGGTCGCCCATCCGTAGAGCGCGACGGCGAGCAAAGGCGCGGCGGCGATCCAAATCCATGAGAAGGAATTGCCGCCGATTTTGTTCCGCATGGGTCATCGGGAAAATTTCAAATGCCGGATTTTTGCAACCGCCCGAGCGCCTCACGGATGCGGTCTTCGGTCGTCGTCAGCGTCAGGCGAATGTGATCGTCGGAATGTTCGCCCAATCCGATTCCGGGCGTCGTGACAATCGCGCATTCGTTGAGCAACGTCTTGGTCATCGTCATCGAGTCCATCCCCCGGCGCGTCCTGATCCAGAGATAAAAAGTCGCCTTGGGAAGCGCGACGTTCCATCCAAGCCGGTTCAAACCCGCAACAAGCAAATCACGCCGACGCTGATAAATTTTGTTGTTGGCGGCGATGTATTTTTCCGCGTTCTCAAACGCGGCGATCCCCGCGTATTGCACGGCGTTGAACGCGCCCGAATCAATGTTATTCTTGAATTTCCGCAGGGCGGCGACCATTTCCTTGTTCCCCGCGGCGAACGCCAACCGCCAGCCGGTCATGTTGAAGGACTTGGAGCAGGAATAAAATTCGAGGCAGACCGACTTCGCGCCCGGAACTTCAAGCATCGAAGGAGGCGCGACGCCGTCGTAGAAAATATCCACGTACGCCGCGTCGCTACAAATGTAAAATCCATGCTTCTTCGCCAGCCTCACGATCTTCCCTAAGTAATTCTTGGACGCGACCGCCGCCGAGGGACTCTGCGGATAATTGACCCAAAGCAACTTGATCCGCGAGAGAACCGACGCGGGCAATTTTTCCAGATCGGGCATGAATCCGTTTTCCTCGTTCAACGGAATCCGATACGATTTCCCTCCGGCGAAAAGTGTTCCTGTGTGATAGACGGGATAACCGGGATCGGGAAACGCGACGGTGTCTCCCGGATTGATGAGCGCCAGCGCGACGTGGCCGATGCCTTCCTTCGATCCGATCAGCGTCGTCACTTCGTCGGCGGGATCGAGCGCGACGCCGAAGCGCCGCCCGTAATAATCGGCCAGCGCCTTGCGCGTCCCCATCAATCCTTCGCCGTCGGGATATTGATGATTGGCCGGATTCTTTGCGGCGCGGGCGAGCGCCTCGATGATCGGTTTGGGCGTCGGCAGATCGGGATCGCCGATGCCGAAACTGATAATGTCGGCTCCATCCGCGATGGCTTTCTTCTTCAGTTGATCCAGCGCAATAAAAATATACGGCGGCAACTGTTTGAGTCGGTCGGCGAATTCAATCGGCATTTTCAGATTCCCAAAACGTCTTTCATGGAGTAAAGCCCCGGCGGACGGCCGGAAAGCCACGCGGCGGCTCGAAGCGCGCCCCGCGCGAACGTCTCCCGCGTGTGCGCGCGGTGCGTCAATTCAAGCCGCTCGCCAAGCCCCGCCAAAATCACGGTGTGGTCGCCGACGACGTCTCCGCCGCGCAAGGCGTGCATTCCCAATTCCGTTGCCGTGCGCTCCCCCGGAATCCCCTGCCGTCCGTGCCGAACGTCGGTCGAGACGTTGCCGCCACGAACTTCGAGAGCGACCTCGGCCAATTTTTTCGCCGTTCCGCTCGGCGCGTCTTTCTTAAAGCGGTGGTGCATCTCCGTGATCTCGATGTCGAATCCCCGTCCCAACATTCCGACCGCCTGCGCGACAAGCTCGAACAAAACGTTGACGCCGACGCTCATGTTCGGCGCGATCAAGATCGGCGAACGAGACGCCGCGTGTCCGATCCGCGCCAACTGGCTTTCGCTCAACCCCGTCGTTCCGATGACCGCGCCATTGCCGTAAAACTCCGCCCATTGCGCGTGTTCGACCGTGGCCTCGGGCGTCGCAAAAATAATCGCCACCGTTCCGAGCGGAACCTGCGACGGAATCGAGGGAAGAAGCGTATAGCCGGGAGGAGCCATCGGCAAAAGACTTCCCAATTCCTTGCCGATCAACGGATGCGCCGGAGATTCGACCGCCGCGACCAGATGATACGGCTCGTCGGAGTTCCCCGCGCATTCGAGGATCATGCGCCCCATGCGCCCCGCCGCGCCGACAACGACAATGGGTGTGACTTGTGCCATCCGATTTGCCCTTCCTCACGGGAAAGAGCCTGACAATCTACCATCCTGACCGGAAAATGCAAAATGAAGATTCGCCTTTGTGTTCCCCCTTCGCTTCGTGTTTAATGGAAGGTCAAGATGATCTTCACCGATTTCTTCTATCTCCTCCGCGATTACGGCGTGCCGGTCAGCGTCCGCGACGTGCTCGATCTGTATCGCGGATTGGAGCGCGGCGTCGTCGAGACGCTGGACGATCTTTTCATTTTCTCCCGCCTGACCTTCGTCCGACGCGCCGAACACATGGACGCCTTCGAGCGCGCATTCGCCCTTTATTTCTACGGCATTGACATTCCCCGCGTCGCCGAAGGAGACCTCGAACTTCTCCGCACCAAGCAATTCCAGAAGTGGCTCGCCGAGGCGATCCAACGCGGCGACGTCCCCAAAACCGCCCTTTGGACGATGAACCCGCAGGAACTGATGAAAAAATTTTGGGACACCGTCCGCGAGCAGATGGAAGCCCACAACGGCGGCAACAAATGGGTCGGGACCGGCGGAACGTCCCCCTTCGGACACTCCGGCTTCGCCCAGCGCGGCGTCCGTGTCGGCGGCGGCTACGGCAACCGCTCCGCGCTCAAGGTCATCGGCGACCGCCGCTACATTGATTACTCCGAGAGCAACCAACTCAAGGCCGAGAACATCCGCCAAGCCCTCGACGCGATGAAGCACATGAAGAAGGAAGGGGCGCGCGACGTTCTCAACTTGGACGAGACGATCCGCGTCACGGCGAAAAACGGCGGCGAGATTGATCTGGTCTTCGAGCGCGAAATGCGCGACAAAATCAGCGTCGTCCTCATGATAGACAACGGCGGCTATTCAATGTATCCCTACATTGACCTCACGCGCCTCCTCTTCTCGCGCCTCAACGACCGCTTCAAGGATTTCACCACCTACTTCTTCCACAACACGATCTACGGCAACATCTGGACCGACGCCCAGCGGCGCATCCCCTTCAAAATCTCGAAACTGCTCGAGCGCAAGGACGACACCCGCGTCGTCGTCATCGGCGACGCCAGCATGGCCCCCGAGGAACTCGAATCCCCGGGCGGCGCGATCAGCTTCGGCGTGGACGACGTCCAACCGAGCACCTATTGGCTCCGGCGGATTTCCGAGCGGTTCCGCCATTCCTGCTGGCTCAATCCCATCCCCCGCGAGGAATGGACCGACACCTACGGCCAATGGACCCTGACCACCATCCGCGAAATTTTCCACATGGAAGACATGACCCTGCGCGGCGTCAAGGGCATGGTCAAACACCTCACCCGCCACCGCAACGAATCGGGAACAACGGCATCGTAAGAACCGGATTCTTGATCCGTGTGTCTCTGTGTTCATCCGTGTCCAGTTTCACGCTTTATTTGAGCATGGACAATTCCGGGACCTTGTGAAATATCTGGTTGCGTAGAGCGCGGATATCTCAAAGAACAAAAGTTAGCCCTTCCGCACCTTGTAACACTTTTTGCCGTTCATGAGTCCCCTCAAATCCCAATCCCATTCCGCCATGCCCGACCGGCTTTATCGCGGGAAGAAAATTCCCAAGGCGGTCATCAAGCGGTTGTCGCTCTACGCCCGCGCGCTGAAAATCATGTCGGTCAATCAGATCGAGCGGGTCTCCAGCCGCGAACTCGGCGAGGCGCTTGCGATCAATCCCGCACAAGTCCGCAAGGACCTCGCCTATTTCGGCCAATTCGGCGTCCCCGGATTCGGCTATTACGTCGAGGACCTCCGCAAGCAGGTCAAATCCATCCTCGGCACGGACCGCATCGTCCGGATCGCGCTGGTGGGGGTCGGCAACTTGGGTCAGGCGCTCCTGAGCTACGCGACGTTTCGTCAGGAGGGATTTCGGGTCGTCGCCGCCTTCGATGCCGACAAGCGGAAGGTCGGCGGCGAGCGCGCCGGCGTGCCGATTTATCATTCCGACACTCTCCCCGCCAAACTCAAGGAACTGGCCGTGGACATCGTGATCCTCGCCGTCCCCGCGCTGGCGGCGCAGGCGTTGACCGAGACGATCGTCGCCGCGGGCATCCACGCGATTTTGAATTTTGTGCCGGTCCGCCTCGTCGTCCCGCCGCACGTCAAGGTCCATTACGTTGATCTGACGATCGAGATCGAGAGTTTGAGTTACTACTTGAAGTAGTCGGCGGCTTGGCGCGAAGATCAAGTTGCCATGAAGATTTATTGGACGCTCAAGCAGATTCCGGAATTGAAAGGTTTGACGTGGAAGCAACGCCGACTTGCGTGGGATACGTGCTACGTTCGTCGTCTTGAGGGACTGCAATGGGCACTAGAATTTTTGCTTGCCAGTGCATTCATTGTGACCATCAGCTTGGCCTTGGCCGTTCCTTTTTGGTCATTTCGCATCCTTGGAATTCTGAGTGCATTGTTCATATCTATAATTCGAATTCGGCGCGAACAGCGCGTGATCGAAAAACTCCGTCCCGATTTTAAGGAATTCGTGAGCCGCGAACTTCCGCCTTGCCAGCTTCACGACAAAGCCGAAGGGATTTAGTTTTCCGTGCGAAATGCGATGCGGCCTGAAAGGCCGCGCCATCGTAGCCGAGCGCAAATTATCCCCCAAGCTTTCTCAAGATTTGCCTTGCGAGATGTTCCTGTATCTCCCTGTGGCGCGGCACGGGCTGGCACACGCCGTCTTGGTATTCTGATACCAATCGTGCTTCCCGACGTGACGGATGAGAACGCATCTCAGCTTCTCAATTTCACGGATCAGATCAATCCGTTTCATGCGATTTGAAGTTCGCCGATGCGTCGGGCGTTGGGAATAAGACCCTCGCTCAGGTCTTTGTGCAGATCTCGCAAATGATCCTTAAGGTCCTCCAAGGACTCGCCTTGCGTCATGTAGTCGGGGTATTCCTCAAGGTATCCCAGCCAGAAATTCCCGTCTTGCCAATAGATGTATCGGGTCGTTTTCATGGCTTTATTTTATCCGGGTCCGAGGGACGCTTCAACGTCAAATGCCGAAACGGAGAAGCCGATGAAAAGGAAAGCGAGGAGCTTCGCCTCAAACCAACTCCAGTCCTTCTTGAAATGATGGATACTGGAGGTTCGGAAGAAGCTCCTCTTTCACCCGGCTTGTATCGGCGACCGACGAGACCATCGCCAAGTGAATGATGTCGCGGGTGAGGGGAGCAGGGACTCGCAGGAGCGTCGCGGCGATTTCACACGCGACCGCGGACGAATGAAACGTCCATTCAGGCAACCGCAAGGGACGCGCAAAACCCCAATGCTCGGCGAGGCGATCCAGAAAATCGCCCAAGAGCAACGGCGCGTCGTCGCAGATATTATAGATGCCTTCAGCCCGATCATTCGTCAACGCGGCGTCCACGGCGCGGAAAAGATCGGGCAGAGCGATCAGGTGAACCCACGTCGGTCTGCGCCAGATCGCCATAAGCCGCCGACGCAATAGCCATCGCGCCGCCTCGATCAACTTCACGCCGCGCCCATAGACGACTCCCGCGCGCAGAATGAGCGGCGTCATCGTCGAACCCGCGCAAATTTCGATCAATTTCTTTTCGGCTTCGAGGCGCGTTCGCGCGTGAACGGAGAGAGGCGGCGCGGCGCCGATGATCCCCCGCGCCGGATGATCGGGCGTCGTATTCCCCTCGACGTGCGGAAAACTGAGAAGCAAAAATTTCCTCATGCTCTCCGCGCGCGAGGCTTCGGCAAGATTGCGGACGAATCCGACATTCGTTCGGGGAAGAAATCGTTCGGGGCGCGGAGCAAAGAGAACGCCCGCGAGGTGAACGACGCAATCCGCACCGGCGCAGATTCCGCGCAGGCTTGCCGGATCGCCCAGATCGGCGCGTACAATCTCGATTCGTTTTCCTTGCTGAACGTCTTCGGCGGGTTCCTTGCGATGAACGAGAAGGCGCAACTCATGGGGCGAATCGAGCCAATGCCGCGCCAGCGCCGTTCCCAAATTTCCCGCGGCTCCGGCGATCACAATTTTCATGCGCTTCGCTCGCGTCGAGCCATGAAAATTCGGAAGTAGGCAAAACCCGATATATCAAAGAGGCCATGCGCGATCATCGGAACCAAGAGCCTTCCCGAACCCCAAAACAAAAGTCCCAGCAAAAATCCCTGCGCGAACGACCATAAACTCACGACGCGGATGTCCTTCTTGCCCCAATGCGCCAGCCCGAAGAGCGCGGTTCCCGCCAAGATGCCCCATGCGCATTGAATGAAACCGCGAAAGAAGATTTCCTCTCCCAACGCGGCGGTCAGGCCGCCCAGAACGATCTGCGCCGGCGTAGCTCGGGCAAATTCCTTGGCCAAGGACCCCGTCAATTCCTCGGCGTAATCCTTCCCTTTGAATATCCGATAACCCGTCTGAACGCCAAGGTTCCAGATTGACAGCCCCACAAATCCGCCAATGCCCAATGCGAGCGTTCGAACATTGGCGGTCCAGTCAATCGAGATGGAAAACCGCCGAATTCCCCAGTAGCCAATACTGCCGAGCAAGGCGGTCACCGCCAATTCCAGCCACCAGATTTTCTTGACGTAAAACAACATGTGGTCGTCCCTTCCGAATCCATCCCACAAAGTCGGCAGGGAATCAAGCCGCCAGAAAGGGAGTGTTTCCGTTTGTGGCGTGCGGAAGCTTGCTCCCGCTTTTGTTGCGACGGCTTGCCGCCGCACTCCAAAATTGCGCTCGGACGCCATTTCGGCAACTCCAACTTCTGATCCACGCGCGCCGGATATCATGAATTCATCCGGCGTTGTAATTTCATTCGGTCTTTGATAGGTATGGACGGCTCAACATTCCACGGAATCGGCAACGGCCAAGGAGGATTCGATGATCGGCATCACGGCTTACGGCGGGTATATTCCCTACAACCGGCTTCAACGCTCGGAGATTCAAAAAGAATTCGGCACGTCCGGACTCAAGGGAGAGCGCGCCATCGCGGGCTACGACGAGGATTCGGCGACGATGGCGGTCGCCGCCGCGATGAACGCGACGGGCAACCGATACGCGCCCGACGTGAAGGGAGTTTATTTCGCCACGACGACTTCTCCTTACGCTGAAAAACAATCCGACACGCTGATCGCCGCCGCGCTCGATCTGCCGATGCAGATTCGGACGGGAGAATTCACCAGCACGCTCCGCGCCGGGACGACCGCGCTTCTAGCCGCCGCCGACGCCGTCGCCGCCGGGCATGGCCCGATCCTTGTCACCGCCACCGACATGCGCGCCGGCGGACCGTCGGGTTCCAACGAAGCCAGCTTTGGCGACGCGGGAGCCGCGCTGGTCATCGGCGACAAAAACCCCGTTGCGACGCTCCTTGGATCGGCGTCGGTCGCCATGGAAATCGTGGACACTTGGCGCAATCAGGGGGATTCCTTCGTCCGCAACTGGGACGAGCGGTATCAGTTGGAGTTCGGTTACGGCAAGGCGATTCCCGCCGTCTTGAAGGCGCTCTTCGCGCAGGTCAAGGTGAATCCTGCCGAAATCAGCAAGGTGATCTTTCCCGTCGCCGCCAAGAGCCAAGCGATGCTTCTTCAAGGAGGAACGTTCAAACGCGAGCAGATCGCCGACAGCCTGATGAACAACGTCGGACTGACCGGCGCGGCGCATCCTTTGTTGATGTTAATTGACGCGCTGGAGAACGGCAAACCGGGCGACAAAATTCTCGTTCTCAGTTACGGTGAAGGAGCCGACGCCCTGCTTTTCCAGATCGAGCCGGCCATTGCCGATTTTTCGCCCGTCCGCAAGCTCAACCGACAAATCGAGAGTAAAAACAACGACGTGACCTACGCCTCTTATTTGAAATGGCGGCAGAGGGTCGAGGTCGAGCCGCCGCGTCGCCCCGAACCGAACCGCCCGTCTTCTCCCTTCATGCGGCGCAATTCCCGATACAACCTTGGTCTTTATGGTTCCAAGTGCAAGGCGTGCGGAACGCCGCAGTTCCCGGCGCAAAGGGTCTGCTACAAATGCAGGGCCAAGGACCAGATGGAACCCTACGGTTTCCGCGACAAGACCGGACGGCTCTCGACTTACAGCGCCGACTTTCTCACCTATTCGCTCAATCCCCCCGAAATCGCCGCCGTGGTGGATTTTGAAGGGGGAGGGCGGATGCTTTGCAACATGGTGGACGTGAAGGCGCAGGAACTTAAAATCGGCCAAGCGGTCGAAATGACGCTCCGGAAAATGTATACCGCCGGTGGGATTCACACTTATTTCTGGAAGGCGCAGGGACTGAGATAGGAAGGCGAAAGGCGAAGGGCGAAAGGCGAAAATGGAGACTGAAGGAGGTTGGATCGAAGAGTGGAAGAAGGGAAGCTCCAAGACCTCAAGTTGCGAACGAAAGTTTTCGCCCTGCGGATTATCCGATTGCACGGGAGCTTGGCGAAAACCACAAGCGCGCAAGTTCTTGGGAAACAAATTTTAAGGTCGGGAACTTCCGTCGGAGCGCACTATAGAGAGGCGCAACGCGCGAAATCCCACGCCGACTTCATCAACAAGATCGAAGGCGCGCTCCAAGAGCTTGAAGAAACGCGATATTGGTTGGAACTCCTTGCCGAATAGCATATAGTATCCCCGTCAAGATTAACGGGCTTGCAGGCTGAGCGCGGAGAACTCATTGCGATATTCATGACCATAGCGAAGAAGGTGAAGGCCAAACGAGAGTGAGAAGATCGTCCTTGGATTTTTCCTCAATGCCAGCGGTTGCTTCATTTTCGCCTTTCGCCCTTCGCCTTTCGCCTTACTTTACGGAGGTTCATCGTGATTAAAGGCATAAAAGACAAAGTCGCCATCATCGGCATGGGTTGCACCAAATTCGGCGAGTGGTGGGATAAATCCCCCACCGATCTCATGGTGGACGCCGCCTATGAGGCGTATGAATCGGCCAAGATTGATCCCAAGCAGATTGACGCCTGCTGGCTGGGAACGCTCGGCACGGGCAACGCCGGGGTTTTTCTTTCCGGCGCGCTCAAGCTGGATTACGTTCCCATCACGCGGGTCGAGAATTATTGCGCCAGCGGTTCGGAGTCGTTCCGCAACGCCTGCTACGCCGTCGCGTCGGGCGCGAGCGACATGGCCATGGCCATCGGCGTCGAAAAACTCAAGGACAGCGGCTACAGCGGCCTGACCAGTTCCGGCGCGGGGGACACCGACGGATCGGAGCCGAACATTTCCGCTCCCGGATCGTTCGCGTTGCTGGCTCCGGCCTATTTCCACAAATACGGGGTTGATCCGGAAGTCGGCAAGGAAGTGCTGGCGCGAATCGCGATGAAGAACCACGCCAACGGAGCCAAAAACATCCGCGCGCAATACCGCAAAGCCGTGACGATGGAGGCGTGCAAAACTTCGCCGCTCGTGGCCGCGCCGCTGGGGGTGATGGACTGCTCCGGCGTTTCGGACGGTTCGGCGGCGGCGATAATTGTCCGCGCCGAGGACGCCTACAAATACACCGACAAACCGATGTTCGTGAAGGCGCTGGCGATTGCCGCCGGGCCCGGGGACGGCCAATTCGATCCGAGTTTTGATTTCACCTCGATCACCGAGAACGTCCGGGGAGCGCAACTCGCTTACCACGAGGCGGGCGTGACGAATCCCCGCGAACAAATCAGCATGGCTGAAGTCCACGATTGCTTCACGCCGACCGAGTTGGTGATCTACGAAGATTTGGGATTTAGCCCGCGCGGCCAAGGGTGGAAGGACGTGCTGGACGGGATGTTCGAGCTGACCGGCAAACTTCCGGTCAATCCCGACGGCGGATTGAAGTCGTTCGGCCATCCGATCGGCGCGTCAGGTTTGCGAATGCTTTTTGAGATGTGGCTTCAATTCCGCGGCGAAGCGGGGGAGCGCCAGATCAAAAATCCCAAACTCGGCCTCACCCACAACCTCGGCGGACGCCCGTGGAAATGCGTGGCGTTTGTGGGGATTGTGGGGAATCAATTGGGTTAAATCGCTTCGCGTTTTGATCGTCTTCTTTTGAATCACGGCGCGGAGGCGCAAGGCGGCGCATCGGTGAAACGACCCGCTGAATTTACGCAATGCCCCAATCCAGTGTGGAACACCTCCGCCAAGACGACCTGATCGCCGCGCGGGCGACAGCCGGCGGGCCGGGCGCGATTGCCATTATCCGCGTGGACGGACGCGGCACGGCAGACTTGATCCGAGAACTCTTTCAACCCAAAGGAACGGTTCATCCCGCCGACGCGCCGCGTCACGCGATTTTCGGGCAATGGATGGATCCGGCGTCCGATCCAACCGATGACAACGGGAAAGTTATAGACCACGGGCTGACGATTTTTTTCCGCGCGCCTCATTCGTTCACCGGCAACGATCTGGTCGAGTTGCACTGTCATGGAGGAACGGCGGTCGTCCGGCGATTGCTCGGAGCGGTCGTCAAGCTGGGAGCGCGTCCGGCGCAACCGGGGGAATTCACGCGCCGGGCGTTTCTCAATGGTCGGATGGATTTGGCGCAGGCCGAATCGGTCGCCGATTTGATCCGCGCCGAAACCGACGCGTCCGCCCGCTCGGCTCGCGCGCAACTTTCGGGGGGACTCTCGCGACAGGTCGAATCCCTGCGCGAAACGCTGGTCACCCTCGCGGCGGAAATCGAAGCGCGGATTGATTTTCCCGACGAGGGGATCGAAGAAGCCGATCTCAACCGTCTTACGTCTTCGTTTGAGGTCCTTCGCGAAGGACTTGTGAATCTCGCCTCGTCGCAAAAGCGCGGAAAATTGCTCCGCGACGGCGCGCGGGTCGCGTTGGTGGGTCCGCCGAACGTCGGGAAATCGAGCTTGCTGAACGCGCTGGCGCGAAGCGATCGCGCCATCGTCACGCCGCATCCCGGAACGACCCGCGACACGATCGAATGTCTGATTGATCTGGACGGCATTCCGGTCACGCTCATTGACACGGCGGGACTGCGCGAGTCGGAGGAGCCGATTGAGAAATTGGGTATCGAACGGAGCCGCCGTGAAATCGAAACCGCCGATTGCGTGCTCGAAGTTCGCGACGCAACCGGAGAGATAAATCCCGTCCCCGCTTCCGACTCCAACGCCCGCCGTCCTGATCTCATCGCCCAAAATAAATCCGATCTGTTAAAGCAGGAGGGAAAACCGCGCAAGAAAGAAGAATCCGCGCCAAGCGTTGCGGTTTCGGCGTTGACCGGGGAAGGAATTTCCGACCTTGAAGAAGCGTTGAAGCGGATTCTTGCCGGAGACGCGGGGCAGACTTTCCCGCCTGCCGCGCTTGCCGGAGAAGTCGTCGCCGTCAACGAACGTCACGCCGCTCTCATTCATCAAGCGATGGAATCGCTCGGAGAAGCCCGGAAGGCGTGGAACAAATTTGAAGGGGGAGAGTTGATGATGGTTGACCTGCGCGATGCGCTCGCGGCGCTGGACGAAATTCTTGGCCTCTCCCCGAGCGAAGCCATCCTCGACCGCGTTTTCGAACGATTTTGCATCGGAAAATGATGCCATCATCGTTCGCGGGGAATCCGGCCGCCAAATTCAATTGCCCTTTTCCATCTTCCCTCGAATCTCGCGGTTCCCTGAATTCGCCGGAGAAGTTTTGAAATCCGGCCGAAAAAGTCCCGGATAAAGCTTCGTCCGTTTTCCCCAGCGGATCATCATGGCGTGCCAAAGAGTTTGTCCGATCAACGCTCCTATGCCGTTGGCGATCATGTCCGCGACCTCAAAGCTCCGATAGGTTGTGAAACCTTGATTCACCTCGATCATCGCGCCGAAGACGAAACACATGGTCCAAACTAAAAGATGCAGTCCGAGCGGCGGCATTTTCTCCCTCTGCCAACCGCGCAGGATCAACATCGAGAAGATGGAGTAGTAGGTCAGATGGACCAACTTGTCGAGATGCGGAATCGGCGGAACGATGCCCATTTCCTCGACCGGCTTGAGATTGACCATGCAGGTCGCGTAAATGAACACCGCCCAAGCCGACGGCGGCATGATGTAATACCATTTTGGATTTTGAACGCCCCAAAGATGGATGCGACGCATGTGGAAGGCGAAAGGCGAAAGGCGAAAGGCAAAAATCCATGATTGCCACGCGCCGTCAACCTCTGGTTCCTCATTTCTCATTTTCGCCTTGCGCCTTTCGCCTTCAGCCTTTCAAAGGTCCACCCTACAGTGTTTCTTCCGGCATGATTCGGGAATGTCGTTGGCGAGGAAGCGTCGGCGCATGGTTTGCGCCCCTTCGCCGTTCCAGACTTCCTCGAACGACAACGAATTGAGATTGCTCCACGAGACGCCCGCCCAGCAACAGGGGCGCGCGTCGCCATCGGTGTCAATCAGCAGGAAATACCAAGGGTAATGGCATTTCTCGACCAGCGTCTTGCCGCGCATGTCCACCTCGGCGTCGAGCGTTTCGCCGTCGAAAGAGATGTCGGTTCCATTGAAGCCGTGGACGTCAATCGGCCGATACTTTTTCTTCTCATTCGGCAGGCGGGGCGAGGCGGCTTTGAATTCGTGATGCTCGACGTCGTGGCCTGCCGACGCGGCGGAGAGGAGATTTTTCAGCGCGAGATGAGGCGAGACTTTCAACCTCAACCGCCGCGACTCCTCCATCGCTTCCCGCACCATGCGGTAGGCCAGATCAACGTGGTGGCCGAGAAATTCACCCTCTTGTTCCGGATTTTCGATTTCCATGAGTTGAACGGAAAGCTCCTCGAACCCGTGCCGTTGCGCCCATGCGACCATCGAGGGAAGCTGATGGATGTTGCGCTCCATGAACGTCGCGTTGCAAATGAGCGCCGGAGTTTTAAGACCGAGTTTTTCCTTCCAAGCGTTCAGTCTGCCGATCCCCTCTTCGACCACGCGCAAATCGCCTCCGACGCGCAGGGAGGCGTAAACTTCGGGATCGTTCGAGTCAATCGAGATGAAAAGTTTGGTCAATTGTCCTCGGACCAGCTTCTCGGCCATTTTGTCGGCGAGCAACATACCGTTCGTGGTGAGCGCGAGGTTGTTGCTCCCGATCCGCGCGTGGCGTTCGAGAAGAGGGGTCAGACCGCTCCACATGAGCGGTTCGCCGAGCGGCGTGAGCGTCAACATTTCCGCGTAGGGAAGCAACTGGGCGACGACTTCCTCAACTTTGTCGCTGATCGAAAGCTCGCGCCCCGGCTTCTTTTTCAATTCCTCCTGAGTCCACGGCATCGTCAGACGGCAGAAATTGCATTTCAGATTACAGGTCCAGTTTGTGCCGATCTGCACGATGCGCGGATAGGATTGAAGGACGGTTTTGCCGTGCCAAAATTCGCGCCAGTTGAGTTCGCTGTTGCGATGCTTGCGTTCCTCTCCGGACGAAAAATCGCGCAGTCCGCGAACGTATCGCCTTCGCGCCCAACGCGCTCCCGCGCGCAAGGGAGATACCGCCGGTCGGGGAAGAATGAAATTATCCGCCGCTTGGTTCATGGGATAATTACCGGAGAAGCATCGGACTTTTCAAGACGAAGATTAAACACAAAGACACCAAGCCACAAAGTCACCCAAAGAAGGACGAATCGGAATCGGTTTTTAGAAACGGTCCGAGTCGTTCGCTTGCCTCATTATAATCTTTGAGCCTCTTCGTGTCTTGGTGTCTTTGCGTTTAAGAATTCTTTTTCAATCCTCGTCGAGGTCCGGAATGTGGGGACGGATCGGCAAACTCCAATGCAGTTTCTCGCGGAGCGTCTGGAAGTAATCCAGTCCCGCCGGGTTGACGACTTTGAGCGTGCGCGGTGCCTTGGCGATTTCAATTTCGTCCCCTTCGCCGAGACTCCAGCGCATCTGGCCGTCAATCGCAATGACAGGCTGGGGCGCGCCCCGGCGAACGCGCCACGAAAGCCGCAACGGAGGATCGGTCCCGAGCGCGATGGATCGGTTGGAAAGCGAATGCGCGCCGAGCGTCGTCGCCACGAAAGCCGATAGCGAAGGATGCAAAATCGGACCGCCGGCCGAAAGATTGTAGGCCGTCGAGCCGGTCGGCGTGGCCAGAATCAAACCGTCGGCGTGACAGGCCAGAACGAGGCTTTGACCCTGCCTCAATTCCATGTCCAAAATCCGCGCATTGGGATGACGATGGAGCACCGCGTCGTTCACTGCGAGAAAATCCCCCGTCGGCGAGCCGCGACGGATGAGCGTCGCCGTGAAAAGCATGTGCTCGACCTGCTGGGTCTTGTCTTCTTCCCACGCCTCCAAGGTTTTGATCAAAATTTTCGGAGAGACCGAAGCGTTGAATCCGAGCGATCCGAGGTTCACTCCCATCACCGGAAAATTGAAATCGCGGTATTTGCCGACGGCATAGAGCACCGATCCGTCGCCGCCGAGACAAATGATCAAGCCGTCGCCCCTGCCCTTGCGGTGAACGACGTCCTCCAATTCCAACTGCGCGGAAAAGACGGAGATGTTTTTGGCGCGGTCCAGATCGGCGGATTTGACGAAGCGGCTGAGCGACGCGGCGAGCGCCACGGCCCGTCCGCGAGTCGTGCTCCAATGGAGCAATTCGGAGAGAATTTCGGCGATCCCCTCTTTCTCGGAGTTGCCGTCAATGATGAAAACGGGAGAAGGCTTCATAAGTCACAAGGCAAAAGGCGAAGGGCGAAATGCGAATTCCGCGTCGGGTCCATTTCAGCGGTTTTGAAGATTGTAGGCATCGCGGAGAGTTCCCTCAACGTCAATTTTGGGTGTCTCGGAGGTTGCTCGGTCCCCGTCTGATCTTCGCGGGCGCGCGAGGTAACTGAAAAACTCGACGTTCCCTCCCGCGCCAAGCAACGGAGAGACCATCAGACCTCGAACCTCCCATCCCGTCTCGGCGCAAAATCTGATAATGCTTTCGATGACCGAGGCGTGAATCTTTGGATCGCGCACAATGCCTCCTTTTCCGACCTGATTTTTTCCGGCCTCGAATTGGGGTTTGATTAACGCCAAGAGAATTCCGTTGGGTCCGAGGAGATTAGCGCAAACGGGCAGAATGAGTTTGAGGGAAATAAACGAAACATCCACCACGATCAAATCCGCCGGATTTCCGCCGATGGCTTCAAGGGTCAAATGTCTCGCGTTCGTTTTTTCGAGAAGTCGGACGCGGGGATCAGAGCGAAGTCTCTCGTGGATTTGCCCTCGCCCCACGTCCACGGCGACGATGTTTTCCGCGCCGCGCTGGAGAAGACAATCGGTGAATCCTCCGGTCGAGGCGCCGATGTCCAGCGCGATCCCGCCGCGCGGAATCTCGATGCCGAAGCGTTCCAACGCTCCGGCGAGTTTCTCGCCCCCTCGACTGACGTATGGAGAGGCCGGTCCCTCCAATTGAATCTGCGCCGTATCCGAAACCAGTCGCCCGGCCTTGTCCGCCGTCGTGCTGTCCAAACGGATTTTGCCCGCCAGAATCAGCCGTTTGGCTTCCTCGCGGGTCGAGGCCAATTCGCGCGCGACGACCAATTGATCGAGGCGGATTTTCACTGCGGGGGAAGCGGCGCGGTGAGCATCGGGGATGTCGCAAGCGGACGGAAATAAGAATTTTTGAGGTCTTGGGCGACTCGCCGGGACAACTCCTCCTGAACCGTATCCTGCGAGGCGAGGAACTTCCTGAGGCGATAGGTCTTCTTCCATTCCGATTTTCCGGTCAGCACGTCGGTCATTTCGCAATCCACCTCGACCAGACTGGTCCACCAATGGAACGTCCGATGCTCGCTCAGAAAATTCCTGACGATCCTCCCGGAAAGCAGTTTATCGGCTCCGAGTTCCCGCGCGAAATCGAGCTTGGGAACCTGACGCATCGCTTCGGCGAGTTCCTCTTCGGTCAGATAACCGTAAGCTTCCTTGAGATTCTGTTTTTTTCGCGCGAAGTAGTATTTCAAATCCACGCGGGAAAAGAGATTCACGAAGGGAAACCGCGCAAGATGGGTTGTCAGATGATCGGCGAACATCGCTCCCGCGCGCGGATTCTGATAGATCGTCCTCGCCCCCAGCCACCATCCCCGTATCTCGCGCGGCGTTTCCCGCGAACCGGGCGGAACGTCGAAATCCGGAATCAGGATTTTCATTTTCGGAACGCGGTCTTCGGGAAAATGACCGGAGCAGGCCGACAAGAGAACGATCAAACCACCGAGACACAGAGAGACTGAGATTATCCCCCGCTTTCGCGGCGAATTTCTTCTCTGTGCCTCTGTGCCTTTGTGGTTAATCTTCATTTTTCCAACACCCTTGGTGCGTCAACGCAGGAACCACGATATTGATTTCCGGCGAATACGCAAGCGCGGAATTTGCGGGGCATCCTATCACGGAGGCCGCGCTAAAACAATCGAAGCCATTGCGGAATGGGGAAACCAGACCGTTGATTTCCCCGCCGGAGCGAAGTAAGTTGAGAACGCAAAAATGGAGAAAGGGCGGGACCTCGATATGAAAATCGGAATGAATCTTTTGCTTTGGACCGGCGCGGCGGGAGAGGCGGAAATTCCCCTCTTCCGCAAAATCAAAAAATGGGGATTCGACGGAGTCGAGCTTCCGATGTTCTCCCCCGACGGTTCCCCTTGGGCCAAACTCGCCCAAGCTCTGGACAAATTGAAACTGGACCGCTCCGTCGTGACGGTCCTGCCGCAGGGAGCCAATCTCATCAGCGGCAACGACGGCGAACGACAGGCGGCGGCGGATCATCTGCGCGCCTGCGTGGATTCCTGCGTTGCGCTCGGCGCGAATCTCTTGGCCGGACCCATCTGCTCTCCCGTCGGCAGGCTCGTCGGACGCGGACCGACCGACGAGGAATTCGACTGGGCGGTCGAGGGTTTGAAGAAAGTCGGAGCCTACGCCAAGACCAAGGGCGTCACGATCGCCGTCGAGGGACTGAACCGCTTCGAGACCTATTTTCCCAACAGCCAAGAACAACTCGGCAAATTGACCGACGCCGTGGGCAATGCGTCCGTCGGTCAGATGTATGACACGTTCCACGCCAACATCGAGGAGAAGAACATCGCCAAGGCGGTCAAGCTCGGCGGCAAACGGATCAAGCACGTCCACATTTCCGCCAACGACCGCGCCACGCCGGGCGAGGATCATGTTCAGTGGAAGGAAACGTTCTCCGCGCTCAAAGCGATCAAATACGACGGCTGGCTGACGATCGAAGCCTTCGGCAAACGCCTGCCCGATCTCGCCGCCGCCACCTGCATCTGGCGCAAAATGTATCCCAGCGAGGACCATCTTGCGCGCGAGGGATGCAAGTTTGTGAAAAGGATGTGGCGAAAAAAATAAATCTCAACAGGTCACGAAGCTCAAGTCGAATTACCCCTGTTTCAACGTCCCCGTTACCACCTCCTTTTGCCCTCCAATTCTGCACTTGTGCCGTCCTCTTGGAACTTGCCCGATAGGAGGAATTCTTTTCCCCCGGACCCGGGTCCGGGGCTGGGATTGTGGGCGTCCCTTCGGGACGCGGAGCGAAGGATCGGGGCAAACCGCAACTTTCCTCGATTCGACCATCCCCCGGATTCGCGAGATACAGCTCACCAAGATGAGACTCCCTCTTTCGCCTCGACACCTTTCCGATCGGGGCGAGAATGGAATCCAGTCCGATGAAGAGCTGACGATTCTTATCAACCTCTTCCTTCCTCAAGAATGAGAGAGGGATCAAACATGAAAGTCGCATTCTCCGCTGAGATGTGCGATGATAATTTCGATGCAGGCTGAGGGAACAAGAACGATCCAATAGCAACGCTAAATCGAACGGGTTTGAAAACGTTTCGATTGCCAGATTCGTCAAGGCGACCCATGGGATCCAACAACAAAACCAAACTATCTCGACGCACAAAACAAAAGAGGGAGTCCGTCGCTGAGGCCGAGATGCCTTACAAAAAGAAACGCAGATCTCCGAACGGTCGAGCAACCAATGATCTTGTATTCAGTGCCTATCTTGGAACAAACGATGAGATTTTTCCCCATGTCCTCTCGCTTTACGTGGAACCGGGAAGCAAAATTGCGGACGTGACATACGGCAAGGGCGTTTTCTGGCGGCGTGTTCCGCGCGAATTATATCGCCTGCATCCGACTGATTTGGCTTCCGGAGTTGACTGTCGGAAATTACCATATGAGAATTCATCACTCGATGCGGTGGTGTTCGATCCTCCTTATATGCACACCCCGGGCGGGACGGCTCACGTCAACCATCAAAATTATGAAGGCTACTATCGGAATAACATCGCCTCGTCAACGGCCAAATATCATGAGGCTGTGATCCAGCTTTATTTTGAGGCGGCGAAGGAGGCCTGGAGGGTCCTCCGCGAAGGAGGAATCTACATTGTGAAATGTCAGGACGAGGTTTGTGCCAATCGGCAAAGGTTGACTCATTTGGAAATCACAAATGAACTCTCGAAATATGGCTTCGTTCCCGAAGATCTTTTTGTCGTTCTCCGCAGAGGCAAGCCCGGCGTTAGTCGAATACTTAGGCAGGCTCATGCCCGAAAAAATCACTCTTATTTTCTTGTTTTTCTCAAGCCTCGGGGCAAAAACCGATGGACGGGACTTACGAGTCGGCTTTCCATCTCCACGAATGGATTAAGTCGCGTCCAGAGCGAGGGGATCACCCCAGAATTGAGGCTATTCGAGTAAAAAAGAATCCGAATTGTTCGACCCGGATAATATCGGAAAACTGACTCGACAACGCTTCATATCTTTGGGGCACGTCGAAATAAAAGATGGCGTCTAACTTCGACAGCAACGATTGGTAGGCGAGCCATTGATCGGGCACGCAAATTTCCACGACCTCGAGGTTCTTGGAATTCATTTTGGTTTCCGAGAAGAGAACCATCACTCCCTTGTAAGCACCGACACCATAGGCCGAATCCAGAAGGCGTTGATGCGCCCACGCCTGCACAACGCGCTCGCGGGTGGACATCTTCACGGGGACGTGCAACGCGCCTCTACCTTGTCCGAAGTCGAACAGGAAATCCATGGTCATTGGAACGGATTTCCCACGTATTGGCAACTTGATCCGTTTGCTCGGATTTCGGCCGAGTGTTCTCGCAAAAGTATGTCCAATTAAACACTCGAAGTAAGTTGCTGGCCCTTTCTTGTTCTGTCTATCAAAGAGTTCCATCGCTAAACAAGGAGCAAGCGCGATAGTGTACATGGCTCGCGCGAGATCGGTCCCCTCCGTTTTTCCTTTCTGCCATTCATCCCATGTTCGCGTGATGACGCTCAATTCCGGTAGCCAAAGCGACTGATTCACGGGTCTGGCAACAACGAGACCATGCCGATAGGAGACATATTTCTTGCCGGGAACTCGGGACACAAGCTGAATGAGTTCAGTGTCTCGCGCGAGAAATTGGATAGCCGAAGCAGTCAAGTTCAAGATGGCCTCGGATGCTTCGGCGGAACGGAAGTCTTTTTTGCACGCGTTTTTCACTGCCAAATAGAACTTATGCAATTTCTCCAAGGTCGCCTTCTTTGCCATGGTTCAGATTCCATCCATGACGTCGGCGATGGACATCTTCAGAGCTTGCGCAATCCGCTGGATATTTCGAAGGCTAACGTTGCGTTCTCCCCGCTCGATCCCACCGACATAGGTTCTGTCGAGTTCGCAAAGTGCGGCGAATGCTTCCTGCGACAGCCCTCGCTTTTTCCGAATTTCTCGGATTCGTTTCCCAAAGGCTCGACGGATATCAGTCTCAATTTTCATAGGGTAAGCGTAGGTGGTTGATGGATTTCAGTCCACGGACTATGAGTATTGGCTTGTTTTTTTCGTGGATTTTTGTAATGGTGCAATAGACAAATTCCCCTACTTCACGGGAAGGATTCACCATTCCTTGATTGAGCGATTGGTTGAGATTGACCGTCCGCGCCGAGGGCGGGCATAATACGGTGGAAAGGTTCGAAGAATTCCGGCCGCGTGGACTGGGGACTGCGGAGGGACTGCGGGACATTGGGGCTGTTGAAAAAGCCTTTGTGGCGCAGGCGTCCCGCCTGCGAACCCGTCGTTTCCACGAGGGAGAATCGCAGGCAAGATGCCTGCGCCACGGAGATTAAGGAGTTTTTCAACAGCCCCACGTTTACTACAATTTTAATTCAATCCAATAGAACAGTCGAGACCGGCAGGTCCGAGCCAAGTTTGAAAGGTCCAACGTGGGCCGCGCGCTCCGCGCGCCGATCCGACTCGGTGGGGGTCGCGGCGGGGACCGCGCATCCCGCCGCCAAGACAACATTGCGCCGCGATTCATCTTTTCGATCCAACAAGAGCCAATACGTTCCCCTACGGGAATCGCCACGTAAAGGCCGCTTCCCTAAAATGCTCCCCGACCGATGGAGCGCCGGGTATCAATCCGGATGCCTTATATGATCCTTCTCCTTCGCATCATCCTTCTCATTCTCCTTCTCGCTCCCATGTCCAATCCGTGTAACCTGCGAAATCTGTGGCTTCATAATGATCAAATATTCCAACTCCAACCAAATCAAAGTTCCAACCTTCAAATTGGCTTCGTTTCGCAAAAAAAAAATTCTGTCCCAAATCCTGTCCGTCCCTGTTCAAATTGGCTTCGTTTCGCAATTTTTACTTTTCCGACTCGCCCTCCAATTTTGGGCACGGATGAACCGGATGCACACGGAATCCAAAGCGTCATTGAATTGACGGTTGCGCGTCGCAAAGCAATAATAACCGGATGAAGGACGAAAGCCGACGAGAATTCATCCGACATTCGTGGAAACGACTCATCCATTACGGGATGACGCTTCGGGAGGACGTAAATTCGCCGGCCGCACCCAAAAAAACGAAGCCGTCCACGACAACCTTCCAACCCGGCTCTCCGCTTCGGCTCAACCACCAAGTCGGAATGGCCTACAAGCGGCTCGGCAAAACCAATTTGATGATGAGCCGGATGGCGATGGGTTGCGCTTCGATCACCAAGGCCAACGCGGAGATCGTCCGGACGGCGGTTGATCGCGGCGTGAATTTTCTCGACACCGCGCCCAACTACGGCGAATCCGAAACGGCGTTGGCCGAGGTTCTTCCCGATGTTCGGGATCGGATTTGGGTTTGCACGAAAACCCCGCCGCTCGACGCGACCCTTCCCTCCGAGTGTGGTCCGGAGCGGGATGGCGCTCTCGTCCGGGCATTCTGGGAGAATCTTGATGCGAGTCTCGCGCGCCTGAAAGTGGATCGGATTGATTGCTACATGATTCAAGCGGTCGAAAAACCCGAAACCGCCTGCAACGAATCATTGCGCGGAGCGATTCGCCACGCCAAGGACAAGGGAAAAATCGCCTTCGCCGGACTTTCGACTCACCGCAACGTCAAAGGGGTTGCCGAATCAGCGTTGAACGCCGACTTCTACGATGTTCTTTTCCTTCCGTTGAATCCGCTGAACCTCTCGACGATGTTGCCCCTCTTGGATCAGGCGCGATTCAAAGACGTCGGCGTGATCGGCATGAAGACGACCATCGCCCTCTCCGACGACGCCCGGGTGGAATTGAACGAGCTTCCCCCCGACCTCAATCCGCATCAGTTGACGTATCTTTATATGTTGCGGAATTGTCCCTACGCCGGATGCCTCGCCAACTTGGATTCGCTTGAGTTGATCGAAAAGAACCTCCATCTGCCCGACATGACGCTTGGCGTCGCGGAAGGAAACGAACTCGACGCCGTCGTTTATGAAACGCTCTGGCCGGTTTGTTCGGTTTGCGGGCAACAAAAAAGTATAAGCGACCGAAACCTCGAAGAGGCCAACGAAGCGCAATTCCGTCTTTACGACCGAGTCGGATCGGCGCCCCCCTCCAATTCATGGCGCGTCTGCGAGGAATGCGAGGGGGCAGGAGCGGGAAAAGAGAGCTAAACACAAAGACACGAGGGAGGCACAAAGTTCCACGAAGCAAAACGACGCGCCTTCGACCCATTCTTCTTTGTGGTCATCGCGTAACCCTTGTTTCTTGGTGTTTAATTCCGGGACACAAATACCGCTCGCAACGGAACCCGATTGGATTCCGCGCGCTAATGTTCTTCGCCTTCGCCCGCGCTTGGTTCAACTTCGCTTAATGCTTCTTCATCCGCTTCATCCAGCGGCGTTTCCTTGATTTCGCCTTGCGCGTCTTCGATGAGTTGGCGAACGCGGTTTTCGACTTTTTGCAATTCGGTCTCGCACGCCTTGGCCAGTTTCTTTCCCTCGGTGAACAGAGCCAGCGATTCTTCGAGCGGAACCTGTTCCTCTTCCAAACGCCGGACAATTTCCTCCAATCGCTTGAGCGAAGCCTCGAAATCCAATCCAGAGCCTTTCTTGCGTCCCGCCGTCATCGCTTTTTGCCGTCCCCGGACGAACCCAATTTCTCTTCGCTTCGCAGATACGCCCTCGCCGCCTCGGCGGTCGGGAAGATTTTGAAAAATTTATTCAGAGAAGAAACCTCGAACAACGCCTTGAGGGAAGGGTTGACCTCGGCGACGACCATCTCGCCGCCCCTTTCCTTGGCCTGTTTCCACGCGCCGATGAGCGCGGCCAATCCCGCGCTGTCAATATACTCCAGCTTGCGGAGAGAGATCACGACGCGGCTCGGCGCGGCTTCGTTCAACTCGCGCCATTCGCTCTTGAAATCCCAGCGCGATTCGGCGACGAGCCGTCCTCCCAGTTCGATGCAACCGAGATCGCCTTCCAGTTCCGAACGGATCGTCAAGTCTTCGGGATTCGCCATAAAGCACAATTCTGGTTGCAACGTTCCAAGGGGGCAAGCTAATTTTTTCGCCATGCCCGCCTCTCCCGCCACGCCACGACCTCGATTTGCTCCCACCAATCTGGCCTCGAAGGCCAACTCCTTTGATCCGGAGCATCTGCATCGCCTCGCGGGTCGGCATCTCTTGGTCGTCGGGGACATTATATTGGATCGCTATGTTTGGGGAGAAGTCGGACGAATCTCGCCCGAGGCTCCGGTCCCGGTTGTCCTGCAATCGCGGATCAGCGACGTGCTGGGGGGCGGCATGAACGTCGCGCGAAATGTCGTCGCCGCAGGCGGGAAAGCCCTGATGGTCGGCGTCATCGGCGACGACGAAGAAGGAAGACGCATCCTCGAACTCATGGCGGAGTTGGGATTGAATCGTCGCGGCGTGATCGCCGACGCCGAACGCCCGACCGTGCTGAAAACGCGCATCATGTCGGGGGGGCAACAGCTGTTGCGACTGGATCGCGAAAAAACGGGATCGTATTCGAAGCGGATCGAGAAGGCTTTGATTCAGGCGATTAAGTCGCTCCTTCCCGATTCCGACGGCGTGATCATTTCCGATTATCGGAAAGGGGTCGTGACCCGTGGCGTGGTTCAGGCGGCCGTCGAATCCGCGCACCGGTTGGGCTTGCCCGTCGTGGTGGATCCGAAGGCGACTGATTTTCGGCTTTATCTCGGCGCCGATTATTTGACTCCCAATCTCAAGGAGGCGTCCGAAGCGGCGGGTGCGACGTTGAATACCCGCGGCCTCATCGTGCGCGAAGGACGCAAACTCATCCGCCGATACAAGGGACGCGGCATCGTCATTACCCGCGGCCACGAGGGATTAAGTTTGATCGCCGAAGGAGAACCCCTTCACATTGCCGCGCGGGCAAGGGAAGTTTTCGACGTTACCGGAGCGGGAGACACCTTCACCGCTCATTTCATGCTGGGCTTGACGGCGGGCTTTTCCCCCGCCGAAGCCGCGGGCATCGGCAACGCCGCGGCGGGAGTCGCGGTTTCCAAACTCGGCGCGGTCACGGTCAGTCCGCAGGAACTGGCCTCGGCGATGGGTGGACCCGACGCGCTCTCCAAAATCCGCACCGCCGAGGATTTGAGATTGATCGCCGATCATTTGCGCGCGCGACGCCGGAGGATTGTTTTCACCAATGGATGCTTCGATCTTTTTCACGCCGGGCACGTTCAGTTGCTTCACGAGGCGCGGGCGCTGGGGGACGTCCTGATCGTCGCGCTCAACACCGACCGTTCGGTTCGGCGAATTAAGGGTCCGCCGCGTCCGGTTCTTCCGGCGCGTGAGCGCGCCGCCGTCCTTTCCGCGCTGGCCGACGTGGATTACGTCGTTTTCTTCGACGAAGACACTCCGGCGCGTCTCCTCTCCAAGCTCCACCCCGATGTATTGGTCAAGGGGATGAAACAGGGCGAGACCATCATCGGAGCAAACATCGTAAGGAACTACGGGGGAGAAATCGTCGAACTCCCGCTTTTCGAGGCGAGCACCACCGGCGAATTGGTCCGCAAAATCCGTCGTTCGCCGCGGAAATGAAAAATAGCCGACCCCGAAGTCGGTGAAATTTGAAGGCGCTCAGCCCAAATGTGAAGTTAAAGTTGATACAACATGAGATAAACCAAAACTCCCGTGACGGACACATAAAACCACAGCGGCAGGGTCCAGCGGGCCAGTCGGCGATGGCGCTCAAAATTTCCCTTCAAGGCGCGGACCAGCGTCATCGGAGCCATCACCGCGACGACCGTCGCCAAGATCGTGTGAGACATTAGGATTGCAAAATATATTGTCCGAATCGCTCCTTGCCCTTGAAACCGCGTTGCGCCGTGGTGCGCGTGGTAGGCCAAATAGGAAATCAGAAAAACTGTGGAGATCGCAAACGCCGCGATCATGCAGGTTTTGTGTTGGGGAATCCGCCGCAAGCGGATGAAGCAAAATCCGGCGGTCAAAAGAATCGCGCTCAAGCCGTTGAGCGAGGCGTTGAACATAGGCCAGATCGGCGTCATTCTCCGGACCTCAGCAATTTTTGCGCGTCCTCGAACAACTTTTTCACTTCGCTTCCGTCGGTTCCGTCGTAGTAGCCGCGAATCCGGGCGTGCGCGTCCACGAGGACGAAACTTTGGCTGTGAATAATCGGTTCCGGTCCGCTTCCGTTACCCGGCTCGATTCCAAGGTGAAATCCATCATGAGCGAGTTTTTGAATCGCATCGTATCCACCCGTCAGAAACATCCACTGGCTTCCTTCCGCGCCGTAAGCTTTGCCGTAGCGTTGAAGCGTCTCCAGCGTGTCGTTTTGCGGGTCAACCGTAAACGAAACAAAGCGCAGATTTTCGTTCGACGTTCGGGAGGCGCGTTGCGGGAGAGAAGGTTGCGCGAAAGCATCGCGCAAATTTTTCATGTTCGCGGACATGACGGGACACGATCCGCCGCAACGGGTGAATATGAAATCGGCGATCCAAACTTTGCCTTGGAGCGAATCCAATCCGACCGCTTGGCCATTGCGTTCCGTCAGGTGGAAATCCGGAACGTTGCCGAGCGCTTTCAATGCGGATTCTCCCCGCTTCTTCAAGTTTTCAGGCTTGCGCGCGAAAAAGACCCAACCCAAAAGATTGAGCAAAATGAAAAGGAAGAAGCCTCCCATCGCAAGAACGACGAACGTTCCCGAGGGGGTGGGCTTGGCGACAGGCGGAGAGGCGCCAATCGAGGTGTTTGGAATGGATTCTGGGGAATCAGCCATATTTTTTTTCACCACCAAGCCGCGAAAACACCAAGAAAGCTCGCCTTTGGGAGGACGCCCGCGATGCCGCCCCTTGGCTCCTCGGTGACTTGGCGGTGAATTTCTTCTGTCAAGATTCCGCGCGTTCCGTGGGTTGGGTGTAATCTCACACTTTGAACAACGCCATGCCCGCCAGCAAAAGCGGCAGATAAATCACCGACGCCACGAGCAACAGGCGGGCATGAAATTTTGTTCGTTTCAACGCCGCGAGCGCGCCGACGGCCAAAAACGCCAGACCCAATCCGAATGCGACGAAGAAATAAAACTTTCCGGTCAAACCCCAAAGGGTCGGCGTCAACGAAACGGCCGCCAGCGCGATCGAATGGCCGACGATCCGCAGGGCGATTTTGGTTCCCGACGGATCCTCGACCGAAAGCATTTTGAATCCGGCGGCGGCGTAATCCTCACGGTGTAGCCATGCGATTGCCCAAAAATGCGGAAGTTGCCAGAAGAAAAGGATCGCAAAAAGGGTCCACGCGGCGGGCGTGAGCGCGTCGGCGGAGGCGGACCAGCCGATCAGCGGCGGCAGGGCGCCGGGGATCGCGCCGATCATCGTGTTGAAGAACGTCATCCGTTTGCTCGGCGTATAAACGCCGACGTAAAGTATCAGCGTCAGAGCGGCGACAATCGCGCAAAGGGGATTGATCGCCATGCCCAGCCAAGCCACGCCGCCGATGGAAAGCGCAAGACTGAAAATCAGCGATTCGGAAAAAGAAAGCCGCCCGGCTGGAAGCGGACGATTCTGCGTTCGACGCATAAGCGCATCGTGGCCGCGCTCCAGAACCTGATTCATCGCGCTGGCTCCCGATCCGACGAGTCCCGTGCCGATGAGCGTGTGCGTCAGACGCAACGGATCCATTGGTCCCGTCGCCGCCAGGTAATATCCGGCCAGCGTGGTCACGAGGACCATGCCGGAGATGCGCGGCTTGGTCAGTTCCAGATAGTCCGCCGCCTTGGAACGCGCGTGGGCAATCTCCGCCGTCTTGACCCCGGCTTCGGCTTTCATGTCACAACCTCGCGGGAGGCAAGCCGGGGAGCGGAAACGGTTTGCCGGACTGCGGCGGGACGAACAACCCAACGGAACGATTGAAGACACAGAACGACGGAGCAAGCCAAAATCGAAGCCCCCACGGCGACGTGCGTCGTGGCGACGTGCGGTTGCTTGGCCGTCAGCACGGCCATGGCTCCCAAGACGACCTGCGTCGGTAGCAAGATCAAAATGGTGAGCATCGGAAAAAGAATCGCGCCGGAATCGCGGAAACTTTTGAAGACTCGCCATGCCACGGCAAGCGCCGCAACGCAAACGACGCCCGCCCAAACGCGGTGAAGAAAATGAACGAGGATTTGTCCCGCCGCGAGATCGGTGAATCCCGCATGAAAACGGTCCACGTTGATGTTGTGGATCGAAGTTGCGTCCATCGGCGGAATCAATTTTCCGTAGGCCAACGGAAAATCGGGGATCGCCAGACCCGATTCGGTGTGGCGCATCAACGCGCCGAGCAACAACTGAAGATAAACCGCGGCGAGCAACGCGAGGCAGAATCCGTGAAGCGAACCGGCGGCTTCGGATTGAATTCTCGATCCTTCTCGCCGCCAGGAGGGAGAAGTGAAAAGCGCCATGCAAACGGTCAGACAGAAAAAGGTCTGTCCCGTGACCGCGTGGCTCATCAATCCGGCCAACGGTCGCAGAAACTTAATGATGACCGCCCCCAAGAGAGCTTGAAAGACGACGCCTCCGAAGGTCGCCCACGCGAAGACCTGAACCCACCGGCGCGGCTCTTTGCGGTGGACCCAAATCGCCAGAACGAGCGTCATGATGCCGACCGTTCCGGCCAGCATCCGATGGCTGTGTTCGGCGCGGACGTTCTCGGCGCGGAACCAACCTTCGGGCATCAGCTTGCCATAAGAAAGGGGCCAGTCGGCCACGGCCAAACCGGCCCCTTTGCTGGTCACCAAACCGCCGGCGAAAACAAGGCACAGGGCGCAAAACGCCAAAAGGATGGCGTAACGATGCAACCAGTCGGCCGATGCTTCGCCTCGGTTCACAAGGGATTACTTCGCGGCGGCCTTGAAGGTGAAGTTCGTGTTGGCCACGTCGCCGCCGGCGACCTTGATCTTGGCCTCTTGCGTGCCGAACTCCTCATGCCACGCGGCAAGGGTGTATTCTCCGTCGGGGAGGCCCTTGATCGTGAACGATCCGTCCTTTGCGCTGGTGGAAAAGAAGGGATTGTCCATCACGAAAACGTAGGCTCCCATCCAAGCGTGGACATCGCATTTGAACTTGATCGGCATTTCGGCCTTGTGGAAGACCTTATCGCGGGTTCCCGGCGTCGGCTGGCTGACGTTGAACTCGGGGTTGACCTTGGCCAAGGCGTGAATGTTGTGAAGCGTCGGGTCACTGCTGACGATGTTGAATTTCTGTTCGACCATGATGCCCTGAACGTGGGGGGTATACATGCAACCCTTCTGGTCAATCATCGCCGGCTCGGCGGGGGGATCGAATTTTTTGCCTTCAAGCCCGGTCTTGACGTAAACAAAAACATTCTGGACCTGCCCTTCCTTGCTGACGATGGCGTTTTCGGTCCCGACCTTGTGGTCGCCGTGAATTTTCATGCAGTCCGGGTTGGCGTCCATTTTGATGACGGTGCGCTTGGGGGCTTCCCCTTCGAACTTACAGACGCCGCTGACGTTGCCGGCGCGCGCTCCGGCGGGCAGGGCGCACAGGGCGCCCAAGGCCAAAGCCGCGGAACAGAAAGAAGCGATTTTTGACGATTTCATCTTGGTCCTCCTTGAGATTTCTTTCACAAACTTCGCTTGCGAAAATCGGCGTCTTTGTTTGGTTCCAGGACTCAATTCCGATGCCGACACGTTTCGCCATAAATTAGGATAATCGGACGGTTCTTTCAAGCGTTTTTCATTTTCATTTTTAGCCACAGATTTCACGAATTACCCGGATTGATTTCCCTCTTTTTCTTGCTCTTAATCTCGACCTCGTATGAAATCTGCGAATTCCACTCCTCCTTAGGACAGCGCCAGCTTAATCATGTTCCGCTAATAATGGAGAAAGAACGCAACTCAATCAGCGAGGTTTGGGGATTCCGAGATCCTTGCAAATTTTTCGGCTGAGATTTTCATCAATTTCGCGATGACGGGGAATCGAGCTTGCTTTTCTTGCGCGGCGATTCACGTAAACCGTGTGATTTCCCCCCTCGCGCAGGAACTCGCAACCCTCGCTCTCAAGATGCCGGATCAGTTCCCGGCGTTTCACAATGTGACCGTTCCGAGCGGTTCCCGAAGAATCTTTTTTCCCTTGAACTCTTCCTCGGCCAAAATTCGGTTCGCTTCCAAGACCAACTGGACGGCCTCGATCAGGTTGGCCTTGGCCTCGGCCAGCGTTTTTCCCTGCGTGTTGGCCCCGGGAAGTTCCTCCACGTAGGCAATGTAACCGTGGGGCGATTTGCGGTAAACGGCGGTCAGGGATTCCTTCATTGAAATTTTACCTCTCCGCTTATGGCGGCATCCGATAAAGGTTAAACCGTCGGAATGGGTTGACTGGAAATCGGAACTTTGCTCGTGGCTTCGGCTTGTTCTTGGAGCCGAAGTTTATGGGCGCGATACATCCAATATCCCACCACGCTTCCCATCAGCATCAGCACCACATAGACGAAAACGGCGAGAAACAAAACCCCGGCCTTGGCTCCCTGAACCATCGGCGAGGCGGGATCGCCATAGCAGACGGCGCAGGAATATCCGCTCGTCGGATGGAGGGAAAGAACAAATCCGGACAAGAGAACAAAAATAGATTTGAGCAAGCGGGCGCGATTCATAGGAAACTCACGTTCTTGAGCTTGCGGAGGAACCAGGCGGAATACCAGACCAGCGCGATTCCCACAAGGAAGGAAAAGACCCCTAGCGCCAAACTGACCGGATCCCCCGCGCTGAAAAAATCCATTACGGCCCACACTCCGAATCCTCCGGTGAAGAGAATCGAGACGACCACGAACGCGATGTGGAACGCTTTAAGCGACATCGGAGTTATTTCGCCTCCGCCGGAGCCGCCTCCTTGGCCTCGGATTTTCCCTCGTGCCCTTCGGGGATGATCATTTTCGTCGGCGGCGCGACCGAGACTCCGGCGATGTCCTGCGTCGTCAAAACCGGCAGAGCCATCAGGACCACGAAAAAGAACGCGCAAAGAATCAAGGTCCCCCAAATGATCTTCTTTTCCCCCTTGAGGTGCATGAAGATCGCGGCGACCATCGAGCCTTTGATTGTGGCGATGATCATGGCGACGATCAGCGCGCCGACAATCGCCAGCCGCAGATATGAAACCGCGACCGTCACGATGGTCAGCACAAACAACGCCGTGCCAATCCCCCAATACAGGGGGATGTGTTTTTTCATGGCCTCGGGGGAATGGGAATCACCGCTCATGGGTCAAGCTCCTATAACAAGTATAAGGTCGGAAAGAGGAATATCCAAACCAAATCCACGAAATGCCAATACAATCCGGCGCACTCGATCCGTCCGGTGAACCGTTCGGGATCGGTTTGCCACATCGCCAAACCGGGGAAGAGGAAATAGCTGTTGACGATAATTCCCCCCAAGACGTGGAGGCCGTGCAGTCCGGTCATCGTGAAGTAAATGGCGAAGAAGGTGTTCGTCGCGGGGACATGGCCGTGCTCGATTTTCGGGAGATACTCAAATAGGATCTTGATGACGAGGAACAGGAGGGCTAGACCGATCGTTGCGGCCATATAGGTTTTGTATTTCGCAACGTCCTTCATCTTGAGCGACGCCCAAGCCATCACGATTGTCACGCTGGAGGCGATGAGGACGAGGGTGTTGAAAAATCCAAGCGGAACGCTCAGCCCCAAATCCCGGCCATGCGGCCAGCTATCCGAGCCGGCGCGCAGAAGAACGTAGGTCGAAAAGAGCGCCCCGAAAAGCATGACTTCGGAGGCCAGAAAGAGCCACGTCCCAAATTTCCCGTTGTTGATTCCGGTGACGGGATGCGGCTCGACGTCGTAGGGAAGTCCCGTGGCGGTTGCGCCCGTAGCAGTTGCGGATGATGACACGGTGTTATTTCGCCTCCTCGGCTTGGAATTGGGGCCAGAAGTCGGTCGCGCGCCCCGGAACGCTGTATTCATACGGATCGCGATAAACGTGGGGTTCGGTCAGGAAATTGCCGTGCGGCGGCGGCGAGGGAGCCAGCCATTCCAGCGTCGTCGCCTCCCACGGATTGTCCGAAACCTTCTTGCCCCAAAGGATGCTTCCAAAGAAGTTGATGATAAACGGAATCTGCGCCAGACCGAGCAACCACGCCGACCACGAGGTCATGCGGATCAAGCCCTGCACGCCGGAGATGTAGGTGTAGATCGTCGGATCGAACCCGCGCCGCAACGCTCCGGCCATGCCTTGGAAGAACATCGGCATGAAGACGCCGTTGATCGCGACAAAGGAGAACCAGAAATGGATCTTGCCCAAGAGTTCGCTCATCTTCCGCCCGGTCACCTTGGGGAACCAATAATAGATTCCGGCGAACAACCCGAAAATCGTCCCCGGCGCGACGACGTAATGGAAATGTCCGATCACGTAATAAGTGTCGTGCAGGAAAATGTCGGGGGAGGTCAAGCCGAGCGGCAGTCCGGTCAGGCCGCCGATGGCGAACATCGGCAGGAACGACAGCGCGAAGAGCATCGGCACGTTGAAGCGAATCGAGGCGTTGTAAAGGCTCAGGATGAGGCACGAAAGAATAACGACCGAGGGAACGGAGATGATCATCGTCGTCGTTTGGAAGAAAGCGCTCATTCGGGTCCCCATTCCGGTCATGAACATGTGGTGGGCCCAAACGATGAAGGACATGAATCCGAGGAAGATGATCGAGCCGACGAGCAGGCGATAACCCCAAAGCGGCTTGCGCGTGTTGTTGGCGATGATCTCGGCGACGATCCCCATCGCGGGGAGAATCAGAACGTAAACTTCGGGATGGGCGAGGAACCAGAACAGATGTTGCCAGAGGAGGGGATTGCCTCCGCCGCTGACGTTGAGCGATTCACTGCTCACGACCAATCCGCTGGGAAGGAAGAAGCTCGTCCCCGCCACGCGGTCCATCAATTGAAGGACGCCGGCCGCTTCAAGCGGAGGAAAGGCAAGGAGAAGAAGAAACGCAGTCACCAACTGCGCCCAAACGAACGCGGGCAATCGCCCCATGGACAATCCCTTGGCCCGAAGATGCGCGATCGTGACAATGAAATTGACCGAGCCCAAAAGAGACGAAGTGATGAGGAAAACCATGCCGATCAGCCAGAAGGTCTGGCCGGTCATGAACATATTTTCAGATTTCTGCGCGATGTCGGAAAGAGGGGGATAGGAAGTCCAGCCCGATTGCGCCGCGCCCGTCGGAAGGAAGAAGCTCCAGAGCATCACCACCCCGCCTACGAAGAAAACCCAGTAGCTCATCATGTTCAGTTTGGGGAAAGCCATGTCGGGGGCGCCGATTTGAAGCGGCATGACGTAATTGCCGAATCCGCCGACCGCCAGCGGAACGACGCCAAGAAAGACCATAATCGTGCCGTGCATGGCTCCCAACGCATTGTAAAACTCCGGCAACATGATGCCGCCGGAAACCATCGTGTCGGGCAACATGTCGCCGAGGATGGGGATTTTCTGGCCGGGATAGGCCAGCTGAAACCGCATCAGCATCATCAGGCAAAAGCCGAAGAACAGAAAGAGAAGAGCAGTCACGGCGTATTGGATGCCGATGACCTTGTGGTCAACCGAAAAGATGTATTTCCGCCAGAACGGCAGTTCGGGATGGGCGTGTTCGGAATGATGCCCTTCTTGATGCCCGTCATGATGCCCTTCCGGGGCGTGAGCGTCGCTCATTTGGTCTCCTCCTCGTTAAATTCCTCGCCTTTGGCCGCAGTCTTCTGCCATGCGTCAAATTCTTCGGGCGTTTTGATATGAACTTCGCCGCGCATTTTGTAATGCCCCAATCCGCAAAGCTGGGCGCAGGCTATCTCGTAGTCTCCCGTCTCGTTTGCTTGGAACCAGATCGGGATGTCCATGCCGGGGATCGCGTCCTGCTTGACGCGCAAAACCGGAATGAAGAACGAATGAATCACGTCCTTGGATCGAAGATGAATGATGACGGGACGATCCTTGGGGATGAAAAGCTGGCCTTGGCCGATCTTTTCCGAAGTGATGTCGTCCTTGCCGTTGGGGTCGTTCGGGTCGAGACCGAGCGGGTTGGTTCCCTCCTTGACGAATTCGGCCTTGGTCGCGCCGAAGATGCCGTCGGGTCCGGGATAATGGGCGTTCCATTGGAACTGCTCGCCGACGATCCGAATTTCGAGGGGGTTTTTGTCCTTCGGCGGCATCGTTTTATATTCCGCCCAGATCGGCATGGAGAGGACGATGAGGAAAATCATTTCGATCACCACGACGGCGACTTCAATCGCCTTGGAGGCCGATCCGTGGATCGGCTCGTAAACCGCCTTGTGACCGTCCCGCTTGCGAAACTTGACCAGACACATGACGAAGAAAATGCCCCAGCCGACGAAAAGCGCGATCATGAAGACGTGCAACCAGTTGATCATGGCGTCAATGCGGTGGCCATGCTGGGAAATGTCGGTGGGGAGCCACATGCCGTAATGGGGAGGATTCATTCTGCGCCGTCTCCTATCGTGAAGATTTTCACAAGCTCAATCCAATCTTTCAGTTTTTTTCTTTGGCGCCGGAGTGCCCAGTTCCCGCGCCTTCCCGTTTCAATCCGCAAAATTTGCGCCGCCATTAAAAACAAAATCGCGGAAATCGGCAAGAACATTTTTGGCCAATAAATTTGGCGAATTCCAGACCCGAACAGCGTCAATTCAAGTATTTGGGATCGAGCGCGTCGCGGACGCCGTCGCCGAAGAAATTAAAGGCGAAGACGGTGAGGAAAATGAAAACACCGGGGATCAAGAGCCACGGGAAATCCACGAGCGCGCGGATGTTTTGCGCCTCGTGGAGCATATTGCCCCACGACGCCTGCGGCTCCTCGATGCCGACGCCCAAGAAACTGAGGGCGACCTCTCCCAAGATGTAATAGGGGATCGAAAGCGTCGCGGAAATGATGACGTAGGTGAAGGTGTTCGGAAGCAAATGGACGGCGATGATGCGCAACGGCGAGGCGCCGAGGACACGCGCCGAGGCCACGTAATCCAACCGCTTGATCGAAAGCGCCATCCCGCGGATCACCCTCGCCGTTCCGCCCCATGAAACGACGCCCAAGATGCCGACCATCAGCACGTAAATCTGGCCGGAACTAAGGGGCTGGCCTTCCTTGAGGCCGAAGATCGCGTGGAACAAAGGGTTATATTCAGAGAGCGCGGCGCGCAAAGCCAGAATCAAATAAAGCCCGGGGATGGACATCAGCAACTCGACGAAGCGCATGATGAGGGCGTCGGTCACGCCGCCGATGTAGCCCGAAAACCCGCCGACGATCAAGCCCATCGCCATCGTGATGAGGATGCCGATCAATCCCACGCTTAGCGAAATTTGGGACCCGCTCAGAATGCGCGAAAAAATATCGCGCCCCAATCGGTCGCTTCCAAAGAGGAAAATCCGGGGTTGGGAATTGGAAGCGGCCGTAGAGACGCCCCGGCGGGGCGTCTCTACATCGGGAGAAACCACGCCGAACAAATGCCGGTCGCACTTGAAAATCCACCACAGCTTGTAAGGGTCGCCGTGAACAAGAAAATAAGCGGGAAGCGGATGCGCGCGATCCTCGGTGTATTCGCGCCGCATGATGTTGGTCAGTTCGGAGCGGTAGATGAAGGGTCGCCCGTGGAAATTCCCGTCCGCGTCGAAGAAATGGACGCGCGTCGGAGCGTGGTCCGGCAGATCAATGTTGGAAAGGGATGGATCGTAGGGACCGATGAACGCGCCGAAAATCGCCGTCAAATAAAGCAACGCGAGAATCGCCGCGCCGGACATGGCGACCCGATTGCGAAGCAGGCGCGAAAGAAAAATTTGCCCGGGGGAGCGAATCGGGTCGGCTTTCGCGGAGGGATTTTCGCTCGATCCGCCCATCACCCTTCTCCCCCCTTGAACGTAATGCGCGGATCGGACCACGCGAGCAGAATGTCGGCGATTAAATTTCCCGCGATCAGCATGAACGTCGCCAAGACCACCGACGCGGTGACGAGAAACAAGTCCTTCTCGAAAAAAGCCTGCACCGTCGTCCGTCCCAGTCCCGGCAAACTCATCACAACCTCGACCAGAAACGCGCCGCTCAACAAATCCGAGAGGCTGTAGCCGAAAAGCGTGATGAGGGGATTGATCGCATTGCGAAGGGCGTGGAACATCAGAACCGCGCCCTCGCTCAATCCCTTGGCGCGGGCGGTCCGGATGAAATCGGCCCGCAAAACGTCCAGAAGATTGCCCCGCATTTGCCGCATATAGACGGCGGTCATCGAGGAACCGAGCACGACCGTGGGCAGAATTAGATGGTGGGCCTTGTCCACGAATTTTTGCCAAGGGGTGAAACTATCCCAGTCGCGGGCGTTTTGGAGTCCGCCGGTCGGGAACCAGCCGGTCTTCTGCGCGACGTAGAGCGCGAGCAGGGCGAGAAACATGCTTGGAATGGACAATCCGACGAACGCGAAAGCCGAGGAAATTTTATCGAGCCAACTGTATTGGCGCGCCCCCGCGAGGATCCCCAGCGGAATCGCCGTGACCCACGAAAACATCATCGCCCAAAACGAAATGACCATCGTGTTCCATGCGCGTTCGCCGAGAACTTCGAAGACTGGGCGCTTGAGCGAGAAGGAGTAACCGAAATTCAGGCATCCTCCTTCCTTCCACCACGGCGTCCAACCCCGATTTTCTCCCCAGGCGATTCCCTTGAGCCAAAGCCCGTAGGATACGATCCAAGGGCGATCCAAACCCAGCCGCTTTTCCTCCCGCTCGATGTATTCCTTCGATTTTTGCGGATCGAGCTTGAGTTTGGAGAGGTAATTTCCCGGCGATTGATTGATGAGGTAAAATGTCAGGAAGGACGCCCCCAGCAGGAGGGGAATGGATTGCAGAAATCGCCGGAGGATGAAGCCGAGCATTCCTGAACGCTCTACTTCTTAATGTAAAGTTCCGCGATGTTGTGCGTCAGATGGGGATCGAGAACGGTCGGCTTCAAATTGCCGATCTTGTTGCTCGCCGCGACGTAAACCTTCTGCGTGACCAGATGGATCAACGCCTGATGCTCAGACCAAATGACCTGCATGTCGTCGTAAATTTTCTTTTGCTCCTCGTATTTGAAAACCTTTTGGAGCGAACCGTAAAGCTCATCCAGCTTGGCTTCCCATGGCGTGGCCGGGGTCTTTTGGTTCGGATTCCACTCGTGCATCCGTCCGCTCGTCAGCCAAACGTTGCGTCCCATCGCCGGATGCGGCGGTGTCCCGCTTCCCAAACCCAAAAGGCAAGCCTCGTAATCGTAGGTGTCGCCGGTCTTGGTCACAATGTCGTTGAAGTCGAGAATTTGAAGGGTCACGTCGAAGCCGAGCTTGACCATATCCTCCTTCATGAGCACGCCGATTTTCTCCCGCACGTCGTTTTCCTTGTTCGTGACGATGGTGAAGCGGATCGGATTTCCCTGCGGATCCTCACGGATGCCGTCGCCGTCGCGGTCAATGAATCCTATTTTTTGAAGAAGCTCAGCGGCCTTGGCTGGATCATAAGGAAATTTCGGCACGTTGGGATTGTTCCATTTTTTGTTGGCTTCCCCTTCGTGGCCGTAAACCGCCTCTCCTTCGCCAAAGAGAATGGTCTTCACCATGGCGTCGCGGTTGGCGGCCATGGAGCAGGCTTTCCGGAAATCCTCGTTCTCAAACCACTTAAGTTTGATGGCTGGGACATAAGGACGGAACGATTTAGCCATGATTTCGGGGGGGGGTGTCGCGTCGGGGGTCGGCGGCGTCCACGCCACGCGCTTGCCTCCTTCCCCTTCATAGGTTCCTCCCGGCTTGAGATTGAACCATAAATTTGTGCTCCCCAACCGCATCCCCGGGGAATAAAGGGTGTAGTTCCCCTTCTCCTGCCCGTCTTGAATAACCGGAAGATTGGAAGGGAGGATGTCTTCGGTCAAATCCAAATCCCCCGCCTGAAACCGGAGAGCCAAGGCGTTGTAATCCTCAACGTTCAGCAAAAGTATTTCATTGACGTAAGGCAACCGCGTCCCCGCCGAATCGAATTCGTAGTAGTAGGGATTGGCTTGCAACACGACTTTTTCGCCTGATTTGAATTCCTTCAACTTGAACGGTCCGCTTCCAACACAGTCCTCGGCCTTACTGTTGGTTCCGAGAATTTCCGCGAATTTCCCTTCCTTCAGCGCTTGGCCGTATTTGTGGCGGGGCAACGGTTTGATCAGTCCCAGACTGAGCCACGCGAAGGAATCGGCCTCGGGAATCTTGACGACAAACGTCAGCGGATCGGGAGCGGAGAAGATAAAAAATTTCCCCCCCGACTTCATAAACTCCCGTTCCGCCGTCGGAACTTTCTCGTCCTGAATCACCTCGGTATAAAACAAAACGTCGTCCGAGGTCAGCGATTCGCCGTCGCTCCATTTGAGATCGGGACGAAGATGAAACGTCCATTCCAATGTTGCTTCGTTGTATTCCCACGACTTCGCCAATGCGGGCTTGTCTTCCTGTTTGTAAGCGTCGTATCCGTAAAGGCCGTCGAACAGATAGCTCGCAATCTTTTGGGAAACATTGTCGTCTCCCAAGGGCGGATTGAAGGTCTTGGGATCACCGGGATTGCCCATGACCAATTTTCCCCCCTTGATTCCCGGCGTGATGTCCTCGACGACCATCGCCCCTTCGGGGATTTTCGCGGTTTGGGCTTTCGAGCCGGAAACTTTGGACGCTTCCTTGGGTGAAGTCTGAGCCGCTTCCTTGGACTTGGAGCAGGCAACAAAAAAGAGCGACAGAACCGCCGCCGTCAAAAAACACAGACGGTATCCGGCGCTCAACGCGCGGGCGCTCTGCGAAAAAACCGCCATCGAATCATTTCCTCGAACGATTCTTCGGGCGGAGACCGCGTCGCAGTGGCGCGCGTCGGCGGCGAGGAAGGACTCCCGGACGCTCTTCTTCCGACGAAGCGCCTTCTCCCGTCGATTCTTTCTCCTGCGACGGTTCTTCCCCTTCCTCATTATTGGCGGATTCCGACTCGGCAGGCTCGACTTCCAGCGAGGATGCCGATTCCCTTTCCGCTTCGCTCCGCGCGGATGTTTCCGCCGATTCAAACTCCTCGCGCGGTTCGCTTTCGGAAGAAGGCCGCTCGACCGAACTGAAACTCACGCTTCCCCCTTCGTCTTCCCCTCCGACTGATTCCTCCGGCTCATTCAGGACATCCACGCCGCGTCGGACCTTGACCCCTTCCACGTTTTCGAATCGTTGGGTGATCGGAACGCGCTCCGATTCACTGTATCGTTCCGCGCGGTCGGATCGCTCGCTCCGGTCCTCGCGGTCTCCCCGATCACGCCCTCGGTTTCTTCCCCCTCGGTGGCGCAGACGCCCCCGATGGCGCTCTTCCCGATCCTCGGTATCCACCGAACTGAATTTCTCGACCGGACGATGATTGGTCAGCGCAAGGAGAGCCAGTTCGTAGCTCAATGTGCCGAACCCGCTGATTTGCCCAACGCAAACCCCCGCCAGCACGGACTTGGAGCGAAATTCCTCGCGCGCGTAAATGTTGGTCATGTGGACCTCAACCACCGGAACATCGGAGGCGGCAATGGCGTCGCGCAAGGCGACCGAGGAGTGCGTGTATCCGGCGGCGTTGAGAATGACCCCCTGAAATCCCCGCTTGGCGCACGTCTGCATCGCCTCGATCAGGTCTCCCTCGTGGTTGCTCTGGCGAAACTCGACGTTCAGCCGCAAATTCTGCGCGCGCCGCCGGACGATGTTTTCGAGATCGGCCAGCGTCTCGCGCCCGTAAATCTCCGGCTCCCTCGTCCCCAGCAAATTCATGTTCGGTCCGTTCAACACCAAAATTCGCATATCTGTTTCCAATCCTTTTCCTTTTTTCCTAAATCTTAATTCTAATCTTAATCTTGCTCTTGCTCTTGCTCTTGCTCTTTGTCCAATCTAATTTTTCTTAAACGACGCCTCCAAAACCTCCGCCACCAACTTCTCCTCAATGTCATCCCGCACGACCACTTCGCCGATGTTGACTGGAACAATGAAACGAAGGTTGCCATCCCGAACCTTTTTGTCGGACCGCATGACCTCCAAATACCGCTCCGCTTCGAAGCGGGGAAGATAAACCGGAAGCCCGACGGTCAACAATAACGCCTGCAACCGATCAAGCGAACTTTCCGGAAAATCGCCCAATTCCATTCCCAACCGCCCCGCCGCCATCATCCCCATCGCGACGGCCTCGCCGTGCCGGAATTTTTTGTATTCCGTCTGCGTCTCGACCGCGTGGGCGAACGTGTGGCCGAAATTCAGAATGGCGCGGATGCCTTCCTCAATTTCATCCTCGGCGACGATGGTGGCTTTGATTTCGCACGAGCGCGTGATAATCCGCGTGAGAAATTCAACCTGTGAATCGAGCAATTCATCCGCGTTGGCTTCGAGATACTCAAAAAGCCCCGCGTCGGAAATCATGCCGTATTTGATCACTTCCGCAAGACCCGATTTGAACTCCGCGACCGGAAGCGTCGCCAGAAAATCCAATTCGATCCCGACGAGGCAAGGCTGTTTGAACGCGCCGATCAAATTTTTTCCGAGCCGATGATTGACCCCCGTCTTCCCGCCGACCGAACTATCCACCATCGCCAGAAGCGTCGTGGGAAGCTGGACCAACTGGACCCCGCGAAGAAACGTCGCCGCCGCGAATCCCGCGACGTCGCCGACGACTCCTCCGCCCAACGCGATCAAAACCGTCTGCCTTCCAAAACGCCGCTCGATCAGAAAATCGTAAATTGCCGAGACGGTCTCCAACGTCTTGGCCTCCTCGCCGTCGGCCATGACGAACCATTCGGTCTCCATCTCCGCCGCGCCGAAAGCGTCCTTCACTCGCTCCCCCCAAGATTTTTTGATGGTTGGATTGGTGATGACCGCGCAACGGTGACCGGGAAGCAATTCCTTAAGTTGAGCGGGCAGGTCCCCCAACCATCCCTGACCGATGCGGATGGGATAGGCGCGTTCTCCCAAATCAACCTGAACCGTGGATAGCGTTTTCATTCCGAACCGAGCAACTCCAAAATTTCGGCGGCAAGGGCCTCCGGCGCGCGGCGATCGGTCGAAATCCGCGTCGGAATGGCGTCGTAGGCCGCGGACCGTTCCGCCAACAACTGACGGATTCGGTCCATCGGATTCTCCACCTGCAGGAGGGGGCGATGCCGACTCTGGCCGATACGATGCCAAATCTCTTCGGGGGAAGCCACCAATAAAATGACCCGCCCCGCATCCATGGCCGCCCGCCGGTTTTCCTCGCGGAGCGGAAATCCCCCGCCGGTGGCGATGACGCAATGGCGCATCGTCGGCAATTCGCGCGCAATCTCGCCTTCCATCTTGCGGAAGGCTTCCTCCCCCGATTCGGCAAAAATCTCCGGTATGGATTTGCCCGCGCGCTCCTCGATCAGGCGGTCGGTGTCCATGAATTTCCATCGGAGCCGCTCAGCCAGCGCCCGCCCGACGACGGTTTTTCCCGTCCCCATGAAGCCGATCAGAATGATATTGCGAAACTTCGGGGTTTCCATGACTATTTCGACGAATCGCGCGCCCGCCAATGCCGGAGCCGTCCCTCCGTCCATTCCATGGAATCGAAGGACAAAGGTCTTTTTCGCCGAATCGGATGAAGAAAACCACAAAAACATGAACTTCGCCTCCCTCACCTTCGCCGGTTTCTACTCCGTTGTCTTCTGCGCCTACTGGTTGATTCCCCATCGGGCGACTCGCAAATGCCTCCTGCTCGCCGCCAGCTACTATTTCTATATGTCTTGGAACGTGAAACTGATCGCTTTGATCCTGACCTCAACCGTCATGGACTATCTGATGGGACTCGCGCTTTCCAATCCGCGGTGGGCGGATCGCCGCCGCCTCTTCATCGCCATCAGTTGCGCGGGGAACCTTGGATTTCTCGCCATTTTCAAATACGCGAATTTCTTCCTCGATTCGTTCCGCGCGCTCGCCGGAGAATTGGGGATCAAAACTTCCTTCGCGGAATTGCGCATCATCCTGCCCGTCGGCATCAGCTTTTACACTTTTCAAACGCTCAGTTACACGCTGGATGTTTACCGCAACAAGATGAAGCCCTGCCGGAATTTTCTGGATTTCGCCTTGTTCGTCGCGTTTTTTCCCCAGCTTGTTTCGGGTCCCATCGTCCGCGCCTTGAAGTTTCTGACCCAGCTTGAGATTGACCACAAGTGGAATTGGGCCAATTTCACGTCCGGCTTGTGGCTGACGGTGCTCGGTCTGGCCAAAAAAATCGTCGTGGCCGACACCCTCAGTTTTGTCGCCGATCCGGTTTTTTCCCATCCGGGCGATTACGGATTCACGGCAACTTGGCTCGGCGTGATCGCATTCGCGTTTCAAATTTACTGCGATTTCTCCGGCTATTCCGACGTCGCCATCGGGACCGCCCGGATGCTGGGTTTTGAATTGCCCAAAAACTTTGATCATCCCTATCTGTCCCAAAGCGTCCGCGAATTCTGGCAACGTTGGCACATCTCTCTTTCCACTTGGTTGCGGGATTACCTTTACATCCCGCTCGGCGGCAATCGCGACGGATCGTGGAGGACCCACCGCAATTTGATGATTACCATGATCCTCGGCGGATTTTGGCATGGAGCCTCGTGGACCTTCATCGCTTGGGGATTCTATCAGGGGATCATGCTCGTCATCACGCGATTGGCCGATGAAAAATTTCCGCGACTGACCGGAAAGACGCAAACTTCCGACCTGCTGGCGTGGGTCCGAATTCTCTTCACCTTCGCCATTACCTGCTTCGGATGGGTTCTCTTTCGCGCGCGGACTCTGTCCGACGCCCTCGCGCTGGCGGGCAACATGATCGGCTTGGGGATTGGATTTTCTCCCGTCCATGTCCTTTTGAAAACCCCCGTCGGCGTTTCGGCTCTTTGGATCATGGGAGCCGTCGTCCTCACTCACACGCTTGGATGGTTGGCGGAGCGCCATTCGCTTGACTACAAAAAAAATCTTCTGACGCAGAGCGCCATGATCACCGCTTGCATTTTGGGAATCCTGACCTTCGCCCAAGATCAACAGCAGTCATTTATTTACTTCCAATTCTGAGCCTCGCATGAAACTCCGTTTCCGATCCCTGCTTTCTCTTGCCGGAGGAATCACTCTGGCCGTAGTCTTGGCCGAGGTCGGATTGCGAAGGTCCGGTTGGGGCGTTCCCGGCATCAATTTGCGCGGAACGGGATTGACCGAAAAGAACATTGACCGCGAGGGCGGACCCTATCCGCCGGGCGTTTGGAGGTATCAATCCTACGAATTCGACGTCGAATATCGGATCAACTCCCACGGTTTCCGCGAACGCGAACTGACGCCGAAAACCGCCGGACAATGGCGGGTCGGCTTGCTGAGCGATTCCTTCGCCGCCGGACACGGAGTCGAGGAAAACGAAAGATTTTCCGATGTCTGGCGGGACTTGATTCATCCGCGACTTCCTTCTTTGGACCTGTGGAATTTGAGCGCGGGAGGAACCAATGGAACCGCCCAACAGGCCGATGTGCTGGAAGGAATTGGAAATCAATATCAGTTCGATGAAATTGTCGTCGGGTTTTCTTCAAGCACCGACTTGCAAGATAACCGCGCGTGGTTCATTCAAAAGGAGCGCCCGGAATCGGAAAGAGGCGGAAAAAAGGGACGGGTTCCGGTTCGCGTTTGGTTGCGCGAACGTTCCCGCCTCGTGACGTTTTTATGGGTCCGGAGTTTGCGCCGATTCCTTAAAACCTCCGAACCCAGCGACATTCATCGCGAAAGCCGGGTGAATGAACTCTGGCCCTATACCGAAAAAGCGCTCGACCGCATGAAAGCCATTGCGGGAGCAAGACCTCTGACGATCTGGTATATTCCCATCGCGACGGAATGGGACGACGACATGTGGTACTCGATGAAGAAAGCCCACGGTTATTCCGACGCGGGACGCTGGCTGACGCGGGATAAAGTCGAGCAATGGGCGGGAGCCAACGGCGTCGGATTCGTTGACTTCTGCGCTTTTCTCGCCCATCGGAGCGCCAAGGAGTTGTGCTACCAAGTGGATTTTCACTGGAAATCCAACGCCCACCGTTTGGTGGCCGAATCCCTCTCAAGCGATCCGAACTCCATATGGCGGTTGAGTCACCCTTGAGGTTTTGACGCGACCTTTTGCCACACCTTGCGGGGATCGTCGGGATTGAGTTCGGCGTATCGCGCGTTCAGCATCATCAAATCTTCCCACGCCTGCGTTTTGTAACTCGGACTTCGCAACAAAAACGACGGGTGATACGTGACCAAGACAGGGATGCCGCGGTAGGCGTGCCAGCGTTTGCGCATTTTGCCAAGCGACGATTCAACTCCGGTCAAATACAACGCGGCGTGCGCTCCCAGCCCGACCAAAATCTGGGGCCGAATCCACTGAATCTGTTCATTGAGAAAATGCTCGCACGCCTTTTTTTCCCCCGGCAGGGGGTTGCGGTTGCCGGGCGGACGGCATTTGACCGTGTTGCAAATGTAAACCTCGTCCCGCTTGAATCCGATGGCCTCGATCATTTTCGTCAGAAGTTGACCCGCGCGCCCCACGAACGGAATTCCGGTCCGGTCTTCTTCTTCTCCCGGAGCCTCGCCGAGGAACACGATTTTCGCCATCGGACTTCCGACGCCATAGACCGTCTGGGTTCGCTGGCGGCACAACTCGCAGGCGACACAGGCCGCGACTTTTTTTTTCGCCCCCTCCATCAGTTTGATCCGTTCGGCTTCGTTTAGATTCTTCCCATCCAATGGCGCTTGGCTCACGGCCATTTGCACCAAATCGGACTGTTGGGCCTTCTCGAAGGGAGCGCGGCGCGGTGGAGCATCGGTTGACGCGGAGCTTGGAGATTTCATCGCGGTTGGGACCGATTGAGGGGAAGATTCCGGAGATGATTTTCCTGACGCCAATTCAGGCAATTTGCCGTCCGGTCCGGGTTCCAAATAAAGACATCCCGAATCGCGCAAAAACTCGGCGTAATTCAAAAGCTCACGCCACGACGAGGCCATTATTGGATGAACGTGCCGAAGATCAGCCGCGCGTCGGAGGGGGCGAACGGCGCTTCCATCAGGTGCGCGTCGTCGAGGCAAAACAGACCGCGCAGTTGCGGCGTCGTCGCGCAGATGATCCCGCATGAGCCTTCGGCGATCGGGCCGAATTCGTAGTCCGCCTGAACGTAGTGTCCGATTTCAAAATGCTTCTCGCCGACGTCCACCGAGGAGCGCGATCGCGCCATTTCGCGCAGGGCCGATTGGATCTTTTCCACGTCCTCGTCGCCGAAGTTTCGCAGGAGAAATTCCAAATTGTCTCCCAGATGGGAATTGGCGATGTCGGCGTGAACCGCGCGCCGCTCCAGCGAATGAAGAACCAAATTCAGATTGTAACTTTGCCGCCGCTCGTGAAGACACCAAAACAGGCACTTCAGGTTCAAAAGCGTCTTGCGTTGCTTCTGCCCGAATTCCCGCGCCGATGTTGACGTTGCCGACATGGTTGAATAAACCATGATTTTGACCCCAAAAACTTCCGCTCGCTTGCCTCTCCGCCGTGTGAATTTCTAGCAAAAACGGGGGGGAACTGTCAAGAGGCGCGGGAATCCGACGCCTTCTTGTGTGGACACCCTTCTGAGATGCTCCCTTGGAAGTCACGGCGATTTCGTGGGAAACTGGGTCAAATGCAGGACGGACGGAACAGTTTGAGGGAGCCGGGCGCGAGATGGACCGATTTCGCGCCGCTCATTTTATTTATCGCCATCGCCGCCGTTTACGCGAACAGTCTGCGCGGAGAATTCATCAGCGACGATATTTGGTATTTTGCCACCAACACGCGAATTCGAACCATCTGGCCTCTTTACCAATGGGATTGGCATGCGGATTACGCAAGCCTGCGAACCCGAATGCAAGTCTTGGAGACTCGCCCGGTGGCGCGATTCACGTTCGCCCTGAATTACGCTTGGGGAAAAACGAACGTATGGGGGTATCACGCCGTAAACATTTTTTTGCATGGGTTGACCGCGACGGCGCTTTGGGGTCTAATCCGCGCGACATTGGTTTCGCCTCGGTTGAAGGCGCGTTATGGGGCAAGAGCCGGAGGATTGGCCTTGGCCATCGCGTTGATCTGGTCCCTTCATCCGATCCAATCCGAAGCGGTTTGTTTTACCACGCAACGGAGCGAAGAGTTGGTGGGATTGTTTTTATGGTTGTTGTTTTATTGCGTCGGGCGCCGGCATGGTTCCCCTCATCGCTTGATTTGGGAGCTTGGGGGGATCTGCGTGTGCGCCTTGGGCATGGGAAGCAAACAAAGCTTCATCGCGGCTCCCGTCTTGGCGTTGCTCTATGACCGGACGTTTTTCTCTCCGACCTTCAGCCAAGCATTAAAGGAGCACCGCACCCTCTACTTGGGTTTGGTTTTGACTTGGCTGTTCCTGTTGATGACCTTCCCTTTGCCCGCCCTATTGAGTTATTCCAGCAAATCGGCGGACCTTCACAACATCTCCTCTTGGGACTCGATCAAAACGCAAGGTGGAGTCCTCATGCATTACATTCAGCTGGCTCTTTGGCCTCATCCGCTTGTGGTCAATTATGATGGGTGGCCGATAGGCGATCCTCTGTTGCGGGTTTTGCCATTCATGGCGACGATGACGGCGCTTTTTGCGCTGACCGTTTGGGCGGTTTGCCGACGCTCCCCATGGGGCTTCATCGGCGCGGTTTTCTTTCTCATCTTGGCTCCGACTTCCAGCTTCTTCACTCTACCGTCGGAAATTGCCGCCGAACGTCGCATGTATCAACCTTTGGCTTCGGTGACCGTCGTGTTTGTTTTTGCAATGAAATCCGTGGCGGAAAGGTTGGAGAAGCAGGGTGTGGTGTCCGGAGTGGGGATTCGCCGGTTAGTCCAAGGGGGCACCCTTGCCCTCTGTGCGGCGCTTGCCCTTTCGACCATCCATCGCAATCCAATTTACCAAAACATGGTTTCATTCACCCGGGATGTAACGGAAAAACATCCGAACAATATCTCCCAAACGGGAATCTGGGCCGAACACCTTATGAAGGAAAGGAGAGTTGAGGAGGCCATTGAAGTTTATCAACGCTTCTTGAGATTCCAGCCGGATGATCCTTTTGCGACCAACAATATGGGACTGGCCTTGGCAGACATGGGTAGGATTGATGAAGCCGTAGCCCATTATCGCCACTCTCTGGAGGTTGACTCTAGCCGTGGGCAGGTGCACAACAATCTTGCCCTTGCCTTGGTTCGCCAAGGTCATGTTGACGAAGCCATTCGCGAATATCGCCGGGCGTTGGAACTGGACTACGACTCCATTGACGCCCACAACAATCTGGCCAATGCCCTGCTCTTGAAGGGTCAAACCGACGAGGCGATCAAGCATCTCAACATCGCGCTTCGATTGGAGCCGAACTACGCCGAAGCGCACACTAATCTTGCCAACGTTTTGCTCCGCGAGGGGAAGGCGGAGGAGGCCGTCGGGCATTACGAGAAGGCATTGAAAATCGAACCCAATTATCCCGAAGTTCATTTCAATTTGGCCAATGTTCTCAAGAAGCTGAATCGAGTTGATGAAGCCATCCGGCATTATTCAGAGGCGGTCAGATTAAAGCCGGAGTGGGCGGACGCCCATTACAATTTGGGAGTCGCCCTGCTGGAGCAAAACAAGGAAGAAGAGGCGATTCTTCAATTCAAAGAAACGGTCCGGATAAATCCGAAGGACATTGGGGCGCATTACATGCTCGGAAACATCGGGTTGCTTCAAGGAAAATTCGCGGAAGCCGAACGGGATTTCTTGGACGTTTTGAAGATTCAGCCCGATTACAAGGACGCCAAGGAAAAGTTGGAGCAAATCCGCAAGCAAAAGGGCCAAACCCCAAGCGGACCTTGAAACCGTCCACTCCCTCCGGCATGATGGATGAATCATGAACCTGAGCGGGAAAAAGCTCGTCCTCGCGGTTTCCGGTGGAATCGCGGCTTACAAAGCCGCCGATTTGGCAAGCCGGTTGCGCAAATCCGGCGCGGAGGTTCGCGTAACCATGACGCGTTCGGCCAAGCAATTCGTCGCGCCGCTGACGTTTGAGGCCATTTCCGGTCACCCCATTTACGACGAACTTTTCAATCAGGCCAATTCTTATCGGATGGAACACATCGAATGGGCGCGTTGGGCCGACGCGTTGATCGTCGCGCCCGCGACGGCCGATTTCATGGCGCGCATGGCGCACGGGATTGCCGACGACGCGCCGCTGACGCTCTATCTTGCGTTCCGGGGACCGATTTGGATCGCGCCCACGATGAACACGGCCATGTGGGATCACCCGGCAACGCAGGACAATCTCCAAACTCTGGTTCGGCGCGGCATTCGCGTCATCGGTCCCGGATCCGGACTGTTGGCTTGCGGCGAGGTCGGCGAAGGGAGAATGGCCGAACCGGACGACATCATCCGGATCGTGGAGAAGGATTTGTCGGCGGCGACATCGGCGGGACCGCTCGCGGGCAAAACCGTATTGATCACGGCGGGACCGACGCGCGAATCGCTCGATCCGATCCGATTCATCAGCAATCGTTCGAGCGGCAAAATGGGGGTTGCTTTGGCTTCGGCGGCGAAGAAATTGGGCGCGCGCGTGATCCTGATTCATGGCCCGCTGGAAGCTTCGATTCCTGACGGCATCGAAGCCGTTCCCGTCGAGAACGCCGAGGCAATGATGAAAGCGGTGCAAGAACGATTCGCCCAATGCGATGTGGCTATCTTTGCGGCGGCGGTGGCCAATTATCGCGTGCCTGCGGTCTCGGACCAGAAAATTCAGGGAGGGGAAAAATTGAGGCTGGATTTGGTCCGCACTCCCGATATTGCCGCGTGGGCTGGAGCGCACCGCAACGGCAATCAAGTTCTGGCGGGCTTCGCCGCCGAAAGCCAAGACCTGCTCGCCTCGGCGCAAAAAAAACTTAAGGCCAAGGGGCTGGATTTAATCTTCGCCAACCCTATCGGCGTGGCGGGCGTCGGCTTTCAAGCCGACCAAAACGAGGTGACGATGCTCACTCGCAAGGGTGATCAAGTATCTTCGGGCCGCCTGAGCAAGGAGCAAACGGCGGAATGGATTTGGAAAAGGATTTTAGGAATTTGAGACAACTTGAGACGTTAAAGGAAGCGGCAATTTGATCGGGTTCGCGGACTCCAAGAACGGCGTCCGAATCCGTCTCACAAAGGAACGTTGGACGCACATTGAGGAGGAAAATGCGGAACTGGCCGATCTCCGCGAGGAAATCCTTGCAACGGTTCCCGCTCCGGTGCGAATCTTGGAAGGAAGCATGGGAGAATTCCTTGCTGTCCGTGAAATCGCCCCGGGCAAATGGCTAGTTGTAGTTTACCGGGAATTGAAAGCGGATGGATTTATCGTCACGGCGTTTCTGACTCGAAGAATTCAATCGCTCGAACGAAGAAGGCAAATATGGCCGCCGTTGAAATAGATCAATATCTGAAGCTGATTCCCGACGTGAAGAAATCTCCGGAGCAAAGTGTGTGGCTGTCCTACGATCAGGGCGCCGACGTCCTCTACGTGAACTTTCATAAACCAAGCAAGGCATCCGACAGCGAATTAACCGACGACGACGTCATCCTCCGTTATGATGGGAATGAAATCATCGGTCTCACCGTTTTACACGCAAGCCGGAGATAGTGTCTCTTGTCATTTCAGGAAAAAATTTCATGAGCGGTTGGAATTGGTCGAACTGGTCGGGCGCGGTCAAATGCTCCCCGCAAAAGCTGGAAACCGCCGGAAGCATCGAGGACGTCGCCAAGGTCGTCAAAGACTGCGCGGCGCGGGGTGTCAATCTGCGCGTCGTCGGAAGCGGACACTCTTTCACCGAACTGGTGGCGACCAATGGCGTCATTCTGAGTCTGGACGGGCTTAGCGGTTTGGAGAGCGTTGACCGCGACCGCAAAGAGGCAACTGTTTTGGCCGGGACCAAACTTTGGGCGCTCAATGAACTCCTCGAACAAAACGGGCTGGCGATGGAGAACTTGGGGGACATCAATCGTCAGTCCATTGCCGGGGCGGTCAGCACCGGCACGCACGGAACCGGCATCGGCTGGCGAAACATCTCCTCGCAATCGTGCGCGCTCACGCTTGTCACCGCCGACGGCGAAATTCTCGAATGTTCCGAGGATCAAGACCGCGACCTTTTCAAGGCGGCGCAGGTTTCGCTCGGGTCGCTCGGCGTGATCGTCAAGGTCCGGTTGCGCCTTGTTCCTTCCTATCGCCTCCGCTATGAAAAGAAGCGCGTGAGTTTTGACGAGTGCGGCGAGAAGCTGAAAGAATATCGCGAAGGCAACCGCCATTTTGAATTCTACTGGTTTCCCCACACCGAAGCGGTCCAGCTTAAATTCCTCAATCAAACCGACGCGCCGCCGGACAATCGAAAAGTTTCCAAGTTCATCAACGACGTCATCTTGGAAAACGGCGCGTTCGGCTTGATTTCCCACGCGTGCCGGATTTTTCCGTCCTTCTGCGAATCGGCCTGCAAACTTTGCGGCAAGCTTCTATCGGAAGGGGTCGAAGTCAACCAATCGCATCGCGTGTTCTCCACCTCTCGAATGGTGCATTTCAATGAAATGGAATACGGTCTTCACGCCGACCGCGGATTCGAGGCGTTGCGTGAGATCAAGCAATGGATCGCCGACAAAAAAATCGCGGTCAACTTCCCCGTCGAGTTTCGGTTCGTCAAGGGGGACGACATTCCGATCAGTCCGTCGCACGGGCGCGACACGGCTTATATCGCCGTTCACATGTTTCGGGGCATGGAATATAAAAAATACTTCGAGGGGGTGGAGGCGATTTTCAAGAATTACGAGGGGCGTCCGCATTGGGGGAAGATGCACACACGGACGGCGTCGGACCTTGCCAAGCTTTATCCGCAGTGGGAAAAATTCCAAACCATCCGCCGCCGCCTTGATCCGCACGGAGTTTTTTTGACCCCTTATCTGCGCCGTTTGTTTGAAGCGTGAGGAGTGAACAAACTCTAATTTGCCGGAGCGTCGCCCGTTGGCTTCGATTCATCGGCGTCCGACGAAACCAGATCGCCGAAAAACGAGCGGAATCGTTTTTCCATGATGCCCTCAAACTCGGCGATGAGGCGGATGATTTCCTCCGCGCCCCACGGACGCTGGTCTTCCGCCGCCGAGTTGTAGTCGAAGTGAACGACCAGTCCCCGGTCGTCCTGCGGATTCTGTTGCTGGCGCGCGCTGGTGACGTTCATCCATAAATTCATTGGGCGGTTGTGAAGGACGAATTGATCGAGAATGCCGATCTTGACCGACGAGGGGCGGTCCAAGACTCTGCCCGCTTCTATCACGTCGGAAGCGAGATATTCATTCGCACTTTGATCGAGTTGACGGATGAATTGGGGATTGAGGGCGAACCGGGTTGGTTTGACGTATTCGCCCGCGAAGACGCGCAGGATCCGCTCCACAAGCGAGAAGAACGGTTGAGCGCAGGGAGTCCAATCTTTCGGTTCGGGCGCGCGGCGATTCCATTCCAGCGTAAGCCGCATAAGGGAAATTTGCATGACGAGACTTTTGTCGCGCGATTCCAATTGAATCCTCGGCACGTCGGGCGGCCCGTTGGGTGGAACGGGCAGAATCAGCGATTCTCCGTCGAAGACGCCGTCGGCGGCGTCGCGCAATCGGCTGGAGAGCGTGATCTTATCGCCGAAATCCTGCGGCTGAAAAAAAAGCGTGAACGGAAGTTTGGCCAGATGAAAGCCGGTGGGGATCATCGAGCAAAGTTTCTCCGAAGAGAGGAACGCGGCTCAGGCATGGGGAGGGGCCTGTTCCTCGCGGCGCGATTCGACCGACGCCTCCCGCTCCCATTCCTCGCGCGTTCGGGATAGCTCGATCTCGACCGCCTGATTCAAACCGCCGATACGCGCCTCGGGCTTGGCGACGCGCGCGGTCACGCGGCTCACCGGAAACGTGCGGAACATTTCATGAAGGAGACGCCCCGCGACTCTTTCGATGAGATTGTGGCTTTCTTGTTCGACGACGTGGCGCGTCCGCGAGTAGATCACCCGGTAATCGAGCGTGTCCTCAAGCCGGTCCGAAATCGCCGGAGCATGGAAATCCGCCGTCAGCTCCAAATCCACGATGAAGCGGCAACCGTTTTGCTTTTCCCAAAGCTCCGTGCCGTGGCGGCCGTAAAATTGAAGTCCTTTGAGTCTCAAAACGTCCATGTTCGGAATATCTTCTTTTTCCCTCGAAATCACCTTGCCGATCGACTTGACAACGGAACCCTAGCATGAAAAGAGCGTCGATTCCATGATCTCCTTGCAAAGAATCCGCTGGAACGGCGAAATGATCTGCGGCAACATCATCCCGCAAGTTCCCATGTCTGAAATCAGCGACGTTCTCATCATCGGCGGCGGCATCATCGGTTGCTCGCTCGCCGAATCGCTGTCCCGCGCGGGCCTGACCGTGACGTTGCTTGAGCGGGGGTTGATCGGACGCGAGGCGTCGTGGGCGGCGGCGGGAATGCTTGCGCCCCAGTCGGAGATGCCATGCGCGGGACCGTATTTGGATTTTTGCCTCGCCTCCCGCCGACTTTATCCCGCCGTGATTGAACGAATCCGAACGGAAACAGGAATTGATCCGCAATACCGCGACGAGGGGATGTTCTATATCGCTCGGACCGAGAGCGAGGAAAAAATTCTTCGAGAGCGCGCGGCGTGGCAAAAGCCGTCGGGATTGGCGGTCGAGATTTTATCCGCCGAAGAAGCGCGGAAGGCCGAGCCTTCGCTCGCGTCCGGATTTCGCATGGCCGTCCACTTCAAGGAGGACCATCAACTCGATCCACGATTGATGACGCGCGGATACGCCATCGCCGCGCGTCGTCTCGGCGCGCGCCTATTGGAGTATTCGCCCGTCACCGAAATTCTGCGCGAGCGAAATCGCGCGGTCGGAGTCGTCGCGGGGGGAAAGCAGTTTTTCGGCAAGTGGATCATTCTCGCCGGAGGTTGCTGGTCTGGATTAATTCCCGATCTCCCGTTTCGACCGCCGACTTATCCGGTCAAAGGCCAAGTCTTATTGCTCCAAGCGACTCCATCTTTGTTCAAACACACGCTTCACAGCGTCGAAGTTTATCTCGCGCCGCGGCGCGATGGGAGAATCATCGTCGGCGCGACCGAAGAGCACGAGGCGGGATTCGACAAAACCGTTCAAGCGGGAGCGGTCGCGAAACTTTTGTCCTCGGCCTTCGAGTTGGTTCCATCATTGACGCGAGCCGAATGGGCGGATTGTTGGGCAGGATTGCGTCCCGGAACTCCCGACCGCCGTCCGATCATCGGCGAAGAGGGATTGGAGGGATTGATTTTGGCGACGGGACATTTCCGCAACGGCGTCTTGCTCGCGCCGCTGACCGCCTTGCGCGCGAGCGAATTCATTCTCGAGGGAAAATGGAACGACGACGTCGCGCAGTTTTCGCCACGGCGTTTCGCCGGAGAAAATTGCGTCGCGACGACGTAAGAAAAGCGCGGAAACGCCGTAAAATTTTTTGAAACTCGGAATCGCGCGGAAGAAAATTTCGCGCAAAAGAGCGAAAAAAATTATTTTCAGCTTGACAAGCATCGTCCAAGTGAACAAAAAATTTGTTTATCACTCGGCTCGTTGGGATAGCCGGTGAGTTTGCCGATGTTCAAAACGAACAAATCCATGACGGGTTCCCGCCTTCAGGTTTCCATCGCGAATGCGATCCTGATCGCCCGACGAGGAGAATCGGCATTCGCAACGGGGTGTGGCGCAATCAACCAACACAACCAACACAGGAAAAGGAGACAGTCACATGGCCAAAAAAGCGAAAAAGAAAAAGGCCGCGAAGAAGAAGAAGTAACGGGGCGATTTTCGCGCGGCGCGGAAACGCGGCCCGCGCGACCCTGTTGGAAGAAAAGAAGCGAATCGGCGAAATCGAACCGGATCTTTGCGCGGATTTCCGCATGCGGTCCGAGATCAATGCGCCGCTTGGAATCCGGGGCTAACTGCTGAGGGCGCTGGCCCAATCCAAAACAAACAGCCCCACCCCAATGGAGAAACGGATCGGTTGGACGGGAGGCGAAGGAAACGCCCCAAGTTCGGCCGGTCCCCCCGGTAGAAAAGAAAAACGCTTCCCGACTTCGCAAAACAAGACCCGGATGGGCTTCGGTCCATCCGGGTTCTTTTTTCTGATTTCGCCGCCGATCCGCGGCGATGGACGCCGATCGATTGAGGTTCATCGGCGTTTATCGGCGGTTCATTCATTCATTGCAAATCAACTTTGCCAAATCTGCCGCTTGGCGCTTCGTCTCCATTTTTTTCACGAATGCGACGACCGCTTGCCGTAATTCGGCCGCAATGCAAGCGGACGAAAGCGAATTGAATTTCTCCGCGATTTTCTCATGGCTCATCGGTTTTTCCGGATCGCCGAGACAATCCTCGCTGAATCGCTCGATCATTTTTCCATCCTTCAACTTCACCGAAACACGCGCGGCCCATTTTCGGGGAAACAGGCGATCCACCGCCTCGCTTGGCGCGGCATGAATCCTGCGCGCCAAATCCCGAACGCGGCGGTCCGAAATCCAAGGTTCCCGATATTCCTCGACTCCGGCTTTTCCCGCCACGAGCGCGACCGCCGCGGAATGATAAATGCTGAATTGCGCTTCTTCGGTCGTTCGCGGCTCGCGCTTCGTCTCTGCGGGAATCGCAACAAGCGGCAATCCGGTCGAGGCGATCTCAATGTCCACGCGCTGAACGTCGTCGGGATTGAGCCGATGCTCGGCTCTCAATTCCAATAGCGCGTCAATCGGCGTTTGATTGTAGCGGCAGGTGGCGAACGGTTTGATGCCGGTCTCGGCAATTTTCAATTTTCCGCCAAAGTCCGTGGTCAGTTTCTCCGGGTAATATTCCCCGCCGTAGGCCTGAAAAAATCCGTTCTCTTCAAAAACGTGTGAGGGACCCGTCGCGCCGAGAGCGGCCAATCGCGCCGCCTGAATTCCGCATCGCGCCGCATTGCCGATCTGCAATCGCTTGGCCCAACTTCCCTCGGTTTGAAACGACATGTTGCCCGAGGCGAAACTCCACGCCAGACCGAAAGCGTGGATCATTTGCGCGGGCGTCAGGCGCAACAATTTTCCCGCCGACGCCGCCGAAGAGAAGACGCCGCAAACCGCCGTCGGATGAAAACCCCTGCGATAGAGCGCGGAAGGGTTGGCGGCCTCCCCGACGCGCAAGATAATTTCATATCCGGCGATGATCGCCTCCAACAATTCCCTTCCCGACCGATCCGACGCTTCGGCCACCGCCAGCGCCGTCGGATTGACCGCCACGCCCGGATGAAGACTCGATGCGTTGTGCACGTCGTCCATCTCGATGCTGTGCGCCGCCGTCGCGTGCGCGAACGCGGCGGCTCCCGCCGAAACGCGCGGGTGGTTTTTGATGAAGAGCGAGGCTTCCGGCGGACCGCCCATCCGTCCCGCGTATTCCAATGCAATCCGCGCCGAAGATTCTGCGGCAATTCCGCCCAGCAAAACTCCGAGATAATCGAGCAGGAGGTCCTTGGCCGCGCCTGATGTTTTTTCCGGGACGCCATCCAGCGAAAATCCGCAAACCCAATCGGCAAGGATCCGGGCGTTCATGCAACCGACTCCGCCTGAGCGACGAGCAACCGCAGTTTGTCCATTTGCGCCTCATCCCCCATCGCAACCAGCGTATCTCCCGCGTGGATCACCGTGTCCGCCGACGGATTGAAAACGAGTTCCCCTTCGACCCGCTTGATGCCGATGAGAATGACGCCGACCTTTTTTCGCATTTCGATTTCCGCCAGCGACTGATTCACGACCCCCGCGGCGGGAGCAACAGGAATTTCCTCGATGCTGTATTCGTGTTTGCTCGCGCGTCCGCTCACTTGGATGAAATCGAGCACCGTCGGGCGGAGGACGGCCTGCGAAAGATGTTGCGCGCCGATGTGAAGCGGGCGAACCGTCTTATCGGCTCCGGCCTTCCACATTTTCATCGCGGCCGCCTCGTCGGTCGCCCGCGCGACGATGACCAGATTTGGATTGAGCTGGCGCGCGGACATCACGATGAAAAGATTGTCGGCGTCGGAGGCTAGCGCCGGAACAATCGCGCGCGCGCGCTGAATTCCGGCCTTGATGAGCACGTCGTCGCAGGTCGCGTCGCCCCGCAGAACCAGATGTCCGGCGGCCTCGGCCCGCGTGACCGCCGCCTCATCGGATTCGATGATGACAAACGGAACCGACTCCAAGACCAGACTCGCGGCCATGTCGCTCCCGATCCTGCCGAACCCGCAAAGGACGATGTGGTTCTTCGTGTCTTCGATCTGTTTTTCCATTTTTCTATGCCCCAATTCTCCAAGGATTCCCCCCTCAACAACCGCGCCGACCAAAACCGCCGTGGTGTAGGCGACCGTTCCCATGCCGGTCAACACGAAAATCGTCGTGAAGAGATGCGCCCCTTCCCCTGAAGGCATGATGTCGCCGTAGCCGACCGTGCTGATCGTCACGACGGTAAAATAAAGCGCATCCACAAAGTTGAGGTCGAGCAAAATCATGTAACCGATCGTCCCGGCGGCGAGCGTCAGCGCGAAAAGAATCAGCGCGATCCGCAGTCGGAAGAGGATGGAACGTTGGTTGCGCATGGAAAAATTCGTGTTCTATCCAATTGCTGAAGGTGGGCGCGCTGGCAATCTCATTCCTTGACTCGCTCCGGAGATTGTTCGCGGCTTGCTCGGATCAACTCGTCGAGAATCTGAAGTGCTTGAAGCGGCGTGATCCGGCTGATGTCCAACCGCCCCAGCGCGGTCAGGATCGGATGCTCACCCGCGCCGAACAGGTCCGGTTGACGGAGCGCGGGAAGATTCGAGGTCTCTTCCGATTCGACGTGTCCAAACATATCGGGCAGGGACGAGGAAATTGAGGAAGGAGCGGGGATGGCGTCGAGACCGGGCGATTGCGTATTCGGCGCGCCCGCGACACCGCGCGAACATTCCAACTCGAAAAGAATCTCGCGCGCCCGCGCGACGACGTCGGGCGGAATTCCGGCCAGCCGCGCCGCGTGAATGCCGTAAGAATGATCGGAGCTTCCGAGCGCGATCTGGTAGAGGAACGTGATTTCCTCCCCTTCCTCCTTCACGGCGACGTTGTAATTCTTGACCCGCTTGAATTTTCCCTCCAACTCCGCCAACTCGTGATAATGGGTCGCAAACAGGGTTTTCGCGCGCCGCTTTTTTTTCTCATGCAGATATTCGATCACCGCCCAAGCGATGGAAAGCCCGTCGTAGGTGGACGTGCCGCGTCCGATCTCGTCGAGAATGACCAAACTCTTCTGCGTCGCGTTGTTCAAGATGTTCGCCGTCTCGGTCATCTCGACCAAGAACGTGCTCTGTCCCTTCGTGAGATAATCGGTCGCGCCGACGCGGGTGAAAATGCGATCCACCAATCCGATCCGCGCCGAGACCGCCGGAACGAACGAACCCATGTGCGCCATGAGCGTGATGAGCGCGACTTGTCGGATGAACGTGGATTTGCCCGCCATGTTCGGTCCGGTGATGACCCAAATCTGCCGCTCGCGGTTGTCGAGCGCGACATCGTTGGGAACGAACGCGCGATCGGTCAAGCGCGCCTCGACGACGGGATGGCGTCCGGCGCGAATCTCAATCAGGTCCGAGCCGTCGAGTTCGGGGCGAATGTAGCCACCTTGAATCGCGGCTTCGGCCAGACTTAGCAGGGCGTCGGAGGCGGCAAGTTCGCCCGCCAGCGTCTGAATTACGCCTGTTTCGCTCTCGACGGCGTGACGGAGGCTTTCAAAAAGCTCGTATTCCAATTCGTTAATTTTTTCCTCCGCGCCGAGGATCAATGCCTCCTTCTCCTTCAATTCCGGCGTGACGTAGCGCTCGCCGTTGGTCAGCGTTTGGCGCCGCTCCCAATCCGAGGGAACCTTGGCGGCGTTCGCGTGGCTGACTTCGATGTAATAACCAAAAATATGATTGAAGCCGATTTTGAGACTGCCGATTCCGGTCCGCTCAATTTCCTTTTTCTTGAGATGACTGATCCAATCCTTGCCTCCGCGCGCGACCTCGCGCAGTTCATCGAGCCGCGCATTGTAGCCGTCGCGGATCATCCCTCCCTCGCGAAGACCGACCGGCGGCTCCTCGGTCAACGCTCCCTCCAGCAGGTCGGCCAGTTCAGCGAGCGTCGCCATACCCGAGCCGAGTTGGGCAAGTTTGCCCCGTCCGTGTCGAACGAGCGCAGATTTGATCGAGGGGACTTCGCGGAGCGAACGGGCCAGCGAAAGCAAATCGCGCGCGTTGGCCGTCCGGCAGTGAACGCGGCTCAGGATGCGCTCCAAGTCGCGCACTCCCTTCAATCCCGCCATGAGTTGCTGGCGAAACGGCGCAAGCGCGATGAGCGCTTCAATCGAATCCTGCCGACGGATGATTTCCTCCAAGTCGTTCTGCGGTTGCAGAATCCATTGGCGAAGAAGGCGTCCTCCCATGGGCGTCTGGGTGTGATCCAAAATTTCGAGAAGCGTTCCGGTTGTCTTTCCGTCAATCAGATTGCGCGTCAATTCGAGCGAGCGTTGCGTGACGGCGTCCAGCGCAAGGAAATCGGCCGGGGAATAGATTTCGAGATGATGAATGTGCCCCAGCGCTCGGCGTTGCGTTTGCCGAAGGTAAGCAACGAGCGCGCCTGCGGCGCAAACCGCCGCGGGAAAATCCTCCGCGCCGAATCCTTCCAAGCTGTGAACCTTGAGTTGCTCCATCAGCGCGGAGCGAGCCGGATCAAGTTTTATTAACCCTGCGTCAATTCGCGTGCGCATCGTCCGAGCGGGACCCGAATCGGCGATTTCGCCGCCGAACAGTTGCAGATCATCCTCAGTCGCCAAAACTTCGGCGGGTCCGATCCGCGCAATCTCGTCCTGAAGCGCGGCGCGCGAATCATCACCCGTGAATTGCGTCGCCGAAAGATCGCCCGTCGAAAGATCGCACCGCGCCAAGCCCCATCGTCCGGCGTGCCGCGCCGCGCAGACCAAATAATTGTGGCTTTTGTCTTCGAGAAGCGATTCCTCGATGAGCGTGCCGGGCGTCACGATCCGCACGACGGCGCGATCCACCGGACGCCCCTTGACCTCTTTGGCATCCTCCATCTGCTCGCAGATCGCCACTTTTTTCCCCGCGCGGACCAGCTTGCCGAGATAGCTTTCCAAGGCGTGATAGGGGATGCCCGCCAGCGGAAGCGTCCGCCCGTTGCCGACGTGTTTTTTGGTGAGCGTGATGTTCAGGATGCGCGAGGTTTCCTGCGCGTCCTCGCCGAACGTCTCGTAAAAATCGCCGATACGATAGAGGAGAATTTCGTTCGGATGTTCCCCCTTCACGCGCAAATAATGGCGCACCATCGGGGTCGGGAGCGAAGCAACGTCGGACATGGCGGTATCTTATCCGCTCAAAATTGTTTCGGCAAGTTGGGAGGCGTGATCTCGCCCAAGATCAAAACAAATCCGTCAATTTCCCCGTCGCCGCCGACCAGCTGAATTCTTCCTCCACCCGTTTCCGTCCTTTCCCTCCCAATTCACGACGCGATTCCGGCGAGGCGATGAGTTTCAAAATCGCTTGGGCGATGCCCGCCGGATTGCCGCCGTCGCAGAGAATTCCCCCTTCGCCGTCGCTGATTAATTCTCGGTGAGGTTTGATGTCGGAAAGGACGACCGCCGTGCCGCACGCCATCGCCTCCAAAACCGCGTTCGGCATTCCTTCGCCGCGCGAGAGATTGACGAAAACGTCCGCGCTTTGAAGGAGCCGAACCACTTCGGATTCCTCGATTCGTCCGAGGAATCGGATGTGCGGAGCGACGCCCAATTCCGCCGCCAATTTTTCGAGGATAGACCGTTCCGGACCGAATCCCGCGATGCACAACTCAATTTTTGCCGACGTTTCGCGCAGGATCAGCGGCAAGGCTTGAATCAATTCGCGCAATCGTTTTTGGCGAACGAGTCTGCCGGTGTAAACAAGACGGAACACCCGTCGTTCCGAGGATGTGGCACCGGCGCCCTCGCCGGTGATGGAAGAATCCGAGCCTTCCACAGCCGAGGGCGGCTGTGCCATACGATAAACGTCAAGATTCACGCCGTTGGGAACAACCTCGATTTTCAAATCGGGCGCGAACTGGCGGGCCAATTCCGCCAAGCCTTCGCTGTTGGCGATGATCCGCGCCGAGCGACGCCAGACGTTTGCCGTCACCGGCGCGGCCAGCGCGTGCATCCATCGTTGCGTTTCGGGATGACCGGGAACGTCTTGACCGCGCAGAAGCGTCAAATAAGGAATTTTCGCTCCGCGCAACATTTCGCGGGCGACGATGCCGGAGGGAATCGTCGAATAGGCCAACACAAGCTCGGGATGAAATTTTTTCAAGATTTCCCGCGCGGCAAAAATTCCAGATACCGCGAACGAAAGAACCTCCAAGGCGTTGGCGTAATTCAAATGTCGCCGCAAGACGGGAATGCGGAAGATGGAAATTCCTTCCGAGACCTCCTGCGCGGGTTGATCCTTGAACTTGGATGTGAGGATGGCGACTTCGTGGCCCATCGCTTGAAGGGCGCGCGACGTATTCAACACCGCCCTTCCCGTTCCGCCTCCCAGCGGGGGATACTCATAGGCGATCAGAAGAAGTTTGCGGGGCTTCATGGGATTGCACGGGGGGGTGCGCGGACGCGGAAGAATCGAATCCGATCAGTTCCTCGACAATATATTGGGGACGCCGCTTGATTTCCTCATAAATGCGTCCCAAGTATTCGCCTATGATGCCGAGCATGACGAGTTGCACGCCTCCCATGACCAACACCGAAACGACGATGGTTGACCATCCTCCCGTCGCCTGATACGCGCCCCGCAGACGATTGATGAAGACGTAAAGCGCGTAAGCCAGTCCCGCGCCCGAAAGCGCGAGACCCAAAATCGTGCTGATGCGGAGCGGCAAAAATGAAAACGAAAAAAAAGCGTCCAGCGCGAGTTTGAAGGAGGACCGGAACGTGTATTTCGGCTCGCCGGCCTTTCGCGCGGCGCGCTCGTATTCCAATCCCGTCTGACGAAACCCGACCCACGAACGCAAGCCGCGCAGATAACGGTTCCGCTCAGGGATTTTATTCAGTTCGTCCACGACCCTGCGGCTCATCACGCAGAAATCGCCGGAGTCCATCGGAATGTCAATGTAGGAAATTTTTTTAAGCAGACGATAAAACAGAAACGCGAACGGGCGGACCAACGGACGCTCGACGCGCGATTTGCGAATGGCATAGACCAAATCCCAATTCCCTTTTTCCTTCTCGCGGATCAAATCGGGTATCACCTCCGGCGGGTCTTGCAGATCGCCGTCCATGAGAACCACCGATTCTCCACGCGCGAATTGCATCCCGGCGGTGATGGCGGTCTGGTGTCCGAAATTGCGCGAGAAACTGACGATCTTGACGCGCGGATCGCGGGCGTTCAGCTCGCGCATGATCCGAAGCGAGCCGTCCTTGCTGTGGTCGTTGACGAAGATCAACTCGAACTCGCGTCCGGTGTCCTTCATGGAATTTGTCAGGCGCGCATAAAGCTCATCCAAGTTCTGCTCTTCGCAGTAAATCGGAACGACGATGGAAAGTTCAACGCTCAAGAAATGCGCCCCTCAATCACCCGAGCCACGATCTTTCTTCAAAATGTTCCGTCTTTCAAGCTTGGCGGAGTTTGGCGGGGGGGTGAAGATCGTGAACAATTCGCATGGCTTGGAGCCGCTCGTCGGCGGTCGCGGTTTCTCCCGCGTATTTTTGGCGGTAATAAAGCGCGACAAGCCAATCCAATCCCGATCCGATCCAACCCGATTGCGCGAGATCGCGGGTCCATTCGGCGGGAGTTTGTCCGGCGGGACGTTGCCAGCCTGATTTTTCGAGCTTACGCAAAAACGCGTCGAAATAATCAACGCCGGTGCGGAGCAGGCGTCGCGCCATGTTTTTCCTTCGTCGGTAGATCAACCATGCGGCGATCAGCGGGGCGGAAATTATCCATGCGAGCGCCGACCATCCGGCGGGCGAGCGCTTCGAATCCGATGGATTAGATGGATCGGATTGTTTTCCCTTCGTCGAATAAGATTCCAATCGTTTCCTCAAGGAATCCATCAACGCGGCGGCCGATTTGATTCCCGGCAGATTTCGCGCGCTTTTCAAAAGCGTGATTTGTTTATGGGATGAATAGTCAATGACGTAACGTTGCCATTGAATCCGCAGGTATTCGGACACGTTTTCCAGCATGGTCGTCTTGGTTAATCCATAGGCCGCGCGTCCGGCGCTGTCGGCGGGACTGGGGTCAATCGTCAGCCAACCGGGTCCGTCCAGCCATACCTCCGTCCATGCGTGCGCGTCGCTTTGCCTGACCACATAGGTCCCGGCCATGTTGTTCCAATCAGTGGTGTAAAAGCCGTTGATGATCCGCGCCGGAATTCCCTGCGAGCGAAGCATGAGCGCCAGCGCCGTGGCGAAATACTCGCAGTGCCCCTTCTTGGTCCGGAACAGAAATGCCTCGATCGGGTGAACGCCGCGCGGCGTCTCCGGCGCGAGCGCGTAGCGGAAGCCGGAGTGAAAGAAACGGATGAGTTGCAAAACCATTTCCGGCTTGGTGGGGCCGGGAGCGACTCGCTCGGCAAGATCGCGGATTTTTTCCGTGAGGGGCGTCGGTGGAAGCTCCAGATTGATCAGCTTTTCCTCGGCTTGGAGCGTCAGTGGCTTTCCCTGCGTCAGCCACGCGTCCTCGATTTCCGCGTTTTGTTTCCGGAATTTCGCCAGTTTCGCCGCCTGCGCTTCCCGGTCTCCCTCGAGTTCCAGAATCGCGGCGCGCTCTTCGCGGCGCCGGGTTTCGGCGCGGATCAAATCGGGAAGCATCGGCGTCGCCTCCTCGACCAGATGGGACGTGACCGTATAAGTGAACGGATTGGTGTAAGCCCCTTCGCGGTTCCGTCCCATCGCAATCACCTGAATCCCGGTCGTTTCGTAATCGAATCGAACCCGCAATTCGCGGTGGAAATCCACGGCCAGCGGAAGGGAGGCCACAAAAACCCGCGCCGTCACGTCGGGATTTTGATAAATCGTGAGATTAATGTTTTGTCCGCGCTGGCGGGATTCGATCTTGGGGTCCAGTTGCGGCCACTCGACAATCGCCGGCTCGCGCCGGAGCGGCGAGCGTTTCCATCTCGCCTCATCGTATTGCTCCAACGCCAATCCCCTCAACCGAAGATTGGAGGGACGATGCTCCTTGTGCCCTTCGGGCCAACCCAATTCCACGCGCATCACCACGGTCTGGTCCGGCGTGAGTTGCTTGAATTCGCCGAATTCAATCTCCTCGGCGAAACCGGTCAGCGATTCGGGAGGAACGTCGCGCCCGCTCAACGGCGCGTTCAATTGCGTGACCGAGAGGTGGGGGATCAAAAGAAAACTCGCGACGATCAAGATCAGGATCAGGACTGAAACCGACGCGCCGAAACGAATCGTCCGGCGGAGCGCGGCGGGAGAGGAGGTTTCGATCTCTCCACTCACTTTCTCCTTTTCCCGCCCGATGCTGTAAAGAACCAATCCCAGCGTCGCCAAGACGACGTATCCGATGAAAAAGAACATGAAATAAAAGGCGACGGTGATGACGGACGCCGAAAGCAAAATGAAAAAGCAGATGATCTGAGCGTGAAGATAATCCTTGGCTTTGCTCAAGGTGTAACACTTGAGCAAAATCAGGAAGAGCCAAAGGTCCAGAACGAACCGGAAGGCATGGCGGTAACCGATCAAAAGCAGAAGCGCGACCACGGTCAAGATCAGGAGATTGGCCATCCAAGCCCGCCACCACGAAAAGGGGCGTCGAAGCCGATAGCCGAAAAGAAGGGCGATTAGAAAAGTCGCGCCGACAACGGGTTGAATTTCGCGGGTCGCCGCCAGCGAGAAAAAAGCGAGCAAAGCCAGAAGAAACGTGACGTTCCTTTGAAGCGTTTCGAAGGACAAGACGGCCTTGGACTCCGAGGCGGCGGAATTAAAGGAAAAACCCGTGGCGCGCATCCGAAACAAGACATGTCTCCTCTGGCGGAACTGAAAACCATGATGACCCCGCCGGACGCTAAGGGACAACAAGAATCCGTCCTGAGCCTATTTTCCTTGGATTCCAATTCCTTGGCTTCTTGGCAGTTGGTCACCACCCAATTGTTTCCAACGCCACGGTCGGAACAACGGGTCCTTCACAGCATATCCGCCGATAACCCTTGCGCGTCGTGACGACGCAACCTTGACACGCGCCAATGCCGCAACCCATCTGATTTTCGAGCGACGCCTGCCCTTCCAATCCCGCTTTGCGCATTCGCTTGAGCAAATCGTTCATCATCGGGTTGGGTCCGCAGGTGAAGATCGAGATGCCCGGCTCGAAAAATCGCTCTGCGGCCTGCGTGCAAAATTCCTTCGCTCCGCGCGAGCCGTCGTCGGTCGTGAGGACGAGCTTATCCACGAGGGGCTCGATTTGATCGAGCAAGACAAATTCCCTCGCCGTTCGCGCGCCATAGCAGAAAATAATTTCGGGCGGTCCTCCCGGCGAGTCGGCGCGCCAGTCCGACATCGGATCGGAGCCCCCCGCCGCTTTTCTCTCCCGAACTTCTTGCGCCAGAAGCAAGAGCGGCGCGACGCCGACGCCTCCGGCGACGAGCAACATCTTGCGCGCGCCTCGCCAGTCGAAATGCAATCCCAGCGGCGCGAGCATGTCCACCCGCGTCCCCGGCGCCATGTCCCCCAAAATTCGCGTTCCCGGTCCGATGACCTTGATGAGCGCGGTGAACGTCCCCGCTTTTTTGTCAGCCGTGCAAATGCTAAAGGGACGACGCAAAAGCGGATCGGAATTCGCGCTGGGGCGAATGTTGACGAATTGCCCCGGACGCGCGGCCTCGGCGATTTCCGCGTTTTCGTAGGTGTGAAGATACGAGCCGGGAACGAGCAACTCGTTCTTCACCAGCGGAACGACGTATTGATTCATCGCACGGCGTCCAAAAATTTGTCGCTTTTGTCGTTTCCGGCGGCGATGGAACTTCCCGGCTTCGATCCGCCGTTGCCGATTTTCAATTCAATCGGCGGACCGAGGAAAACCGGCGATGTCGAGCGGGTCTCGATCCGCGCCTGAACGTGGATCGTGCGCGTCAGCGGTTGGACCCACGGCTCGACGAAAATCCGGATCGGGCGGTCATTTTCGTCTTCGCGCACGAGAATTCCGTTCAGGCCGGTGTCCAACACGCGGACGCCGAACGGAAGATTCAAGACGCTCAGCGGCACGCGACTGGTGACGCCGTTGAATCGGTCGAGCGTCACCATCATGTTTCCCGTTTGTCCGGGTTCGAGCGCGACTTTTTGGACGTCGCTTTTCACATGGATGTCGGGATTCTGCCGAATCGTGACCGCGCCGAATCCCGCCTCGCGCTTGGCTTCCTTACCGTCCACGACCGAGCGGGCGACCGCCTTGAAGTTGGATCCGTAAGCGGAGGATTTGGCATCGGGCGCGGCTTTGAGCGCGAGATTGATCGAATCCTCGCCGGAAAGAATCACGCCGTTTTCCGCGCTGTAGCCTTCGGGGAGTCCCTCGATCTTCACTTCAATCGGCTCGCTGAATCCGTCGCGCCGACGCGCGCGAACGTTCAGCGCGACGCTGTCCCCCGCCGGAACGTTCGGCCAATAGGGATCGGCGACGATGTCGTAGTCGGGTTGCGGCGAGCGGAACATCAGACGATAGGCGAAATTGTCGCCACCCCGCTCGTCGGCGTCCTTGATCCGAAGAATGAAATCACCGTCGCGCGGCGGGACGAATTCAAGGAACGAATCCCCCGGCGGCGCCCCCTCGAAATCCACGTCGTCGTTGCGCCAATAGAGCGTGTAAACGGGCATCCCATTCGGCGCGAAGGTCGTTCCGGGGGGATGAATCTCAACCTTATAAACCGGCGTGTTGACGGCATGATGCTCCGGCGTCGTGCCGAAGTAGCCGATGCGTTGTCCCGTCGCCGTCGCTTGAAAAACCACGTCCTCGTCGGCGTAGCCGGGAAGCGACCGGACGCGGATGATCTCCGATCCGATCATGATGTAATCGCCGATTTTCATGTCGGTCCAGTCGGCGATGCGAATCCCCGCGGATTTGGAATCGCGGTCGGACAGGCTCATCACGCTTTGCGCCGTGCATCGGACGGTCGCCAATTCCAGCGGCTTGCCGTCGGGTTCGAGAATATCAATCACCGAATCCAATTCCGAACCTTGCCGCGCCGCCGAGACTTCGATGAGAATTTTTTGCCCCTTCTTCGCCGAGAAACGATAATGGTCCTGATCCACGACGCCCGCCGCGCTTGATTTGATTTTGCCGTTGATCGTCACGGGAAACGGAACGACCTGCGCTTGTTTGGCGTCGTCGTTCGGTTCGGCTTCCTGAATTTCGTCGCTTCGCAAGAGCGCCACTTGCGGAGCTGGAATCGGATTCCCTTCGACCCCCGGAATCGGAAGCGCCATCGTTTGACCCGGTTTCGCGTCGTCCGGCGGCTTGACTTCAATTTCGCTCGCGCCACCCAGATTAAATCCCTTCACCTGAATTTTCTGCGGCGCGCCGACCTTGACGCCGAGCGGGAAAAATTCGGTGACGTAGGAAAAATCGCCGACGTGCAGACGGTATCCCGCGCTCCCGAGATTCTTGTCGCTCAATTCGACAATGAAATCCCCAGCCGCGGCGAATTTGTGGCCGAGACGGGTTGCGTCTCCCCCTTTGTCGTCGCTCGACGCCAGAACTTTTCCGCCCTCGTCCATGATTTTCAGCAACGGTTGCAGAGCGGTGTCGGTCACGACGAAAACCAATTCCTCTCCTTCTTTCGCTTGGAATTTGAATTTATCCACGTCGCCGGAACGGCCGATCGAGCCGCCAATTGTCGCGGGAATTGGAATGACCTGTGCTTCCGCCGTCGCGTCGTTCGGCTCCTTTTCTCCCGTGTCGGCCCAAGGGACGACCGTGAATTCCATCGCGTTGGTGATGCCGGTCGGCGTGCGGAACATGAGGTAATGCGTTCCGACGGGGGTGTCCTTGCCGACGGTCAAATCCATTTTCAATTTGTGCGGTTGGGCGTTGTCCACGATGAACGCGCCGGTGTCGCCCGGAGGACGCTTGAGTTCGGCGATTTTCAGTTTCTCATTCTTGACCAGCTTGACGGTCAGATTCGGATTGGAGAAAAGCGGCTCCGGATCGTCCAGACTAATCCCGCGCACTTCGAGCGTGTGCGTCGTGCCGCGCGTCGAGCGGTTCGGAGAAATAGACTGAAGCGAGGCGGGAATTTTTGCGTTGATGATCACGTTGTCCACGTCGAGATTTTTGATCTTCTTCCGCTCGCCCGACGCGGATTTCTGCTCCTTGGATTCCAACTTCGATTTGAGAAATCCCTTGAGCGGTCCCGGCGCGGGGCGCGGGTTGGTCGCGCTCAGGAGCCGTCCGCTCGCCGCTTCGTAAATCGCGCTCGACGCGTCGTAGCGTCCCGCCGCGAGGCGTTGTCCGTCCGGACTCAACGCCAGCGCCATCACCCAATCGGACTGCGGCTCGTAGGTCGCCGATTCCAGTAGTGTCTCGGCGTTCCACGCCTTGATCCGTTTGTCCTCCGAGGCGGTGTAGATCGTCTTGCCGTCGGGGGAATAAATCAGGTGAAGCACGGCGGCGTCGTGCGCGAAGGAGGATTTCAACAGCGTCGCGCCGGTGAGCGATGCTTCCGAGAAATTTTTGAGTGACTTCTCCACGTCCCACACGCGGATCATTTTGTCCATGCCGCCGGCGGCGACCCGTTTGCCGGAGGGATCAAACGCGACGGCGTAAACCGGACCGAGCGAATCGGAGAGCGTCAGAATCCGCTTGCCGCTCTCGACCTCCCAAATTTTCACCGTGCGATCCCCCGACGCCGAAGCGAGCGTCTTGCCGTCGGGACTGAACGCGACCGCATAAACGGCGTCCACGTGATCCTTGAGGTTGTGGACCTCGTTGCCCGTCGCGGCGTCCCACAGCTTGATCATTTTGTCGTAACTGCAAGTGGCGAGAAGTTTTCCGTCCGGGTTGTAGGCGACGCCGAAGATGTTGTCGGCGTGGCCCGTAATCGTCCGGACGAGCGAATGATCGGCGACCTTCCAAATCTTGATTTCGCCTCCGCGCGACGGTTTGCCGCCGACCGCCGCCAAGAACGCGCCGTCGGGGGAGAAGGCGAGGCCTCGCACGAGATCGGCGTGGCCTTCGAGCGCAGCGACGCATTGCCCGAGTCCCGTTTGCGGATCGGCGGAGAGAAGCTCAACCTTGTGCAATCCGCCGCGAGCCAGAAGGTCGCCTTTGGGCGAATAAGCGAGCGAGCCGATGGGGGGCGCTTCGGCGTGCGCGGAATTTTTGGCGGACGCGGCGGGAGATGAGGCGGACGGTTTCGGTTTGCTATTCGGTTCAAGAGTTTGGGCGAGCGGTCCTGCGGGTTTGGAAGGTTCGGGTTTTGCGGGAGCGGCCACGGGAGCAGGAGCGGCGGGTTGCGATTTTTTCGACGAGCCTAAAAGTTTACGGAGAGGTCCCGGCTGGGATTGGGATTTTTCCGGTGTCGCGTCAGCCACCTTGGCCGGAGTCGCGATCGCGCCCGACGACGTTTTAGCCCCTTCGTTGATCCATTGCTTAATCTGCGCGATTTCCTCGGGCTGGAGCGGTTTGAATTTCTTCGGCGGCATTCGCGGCTCCTCCTTGCCCTCGATCAATTTCACGAGCAAACTTTCGTCCGCCTTGCCCGGAACAATCGCCGGACCCTTCTTGCCCCCCTTCAGCGCCGAAGCGACGGTCGCCAAACACAAATCCCCTTTCAATTCCTCGGCGTCGGGAAAATGACATGCCGCGCAACGATTCTCGAAAATGGGGAAGATGTTCTTTTCAAAGGTTGGGGATTCGGCGCGCAAAATTCGTGGGATCAAAACAAAAAACAATGCCGCAACACTTCTCTTCCATAAACTCATGCGGATCATGTCGTTCCTCCTCTGGTCAGAAATCCGGCAGGCCATTGGCCTGATCCATCGTAGCCGAGGGCATCGCCCTCGGTTTTTGTCCCACCCCTCATTGCTTCGCCCTGTAGGGGCATACCAAAATTCAATCCCCAAGATACCGTTCATCGTAAGCAACCCCATACTTCTTTAGGAGGCGCAACAATTCCTCCCGAAACGTCATCTTCCGATGGTGCTCCTCCTGATTCAGAACGTATTTGCGGACCGCCTCGAAATGAGAAGGGCTCACGCTGAACAGCCCATAGCCATCCTGCCAATGGAACGGAGCGAACTGAGGTCCCAATGTCTTGATAAACTTGGACGAATCCTTCTTGAGCAACTCGATCACCTTCATGGGTGCGTGCTTCTTCGTCAGATTGCACAAGATATGGACGTGGTCTTCCGTTCCGCCCACCGTGATGGAGGCGCATTCCAAGTTCTGGAGAATGCGCGATAGATATGCCCAGACACGGGGCCGGATTTCCGCGGTCAACCATGGACGCCGTTCCTTGGTCGAGAAAATGATATGGACGCTGAGAACGTGGAGAGATTGAGGCATGACCATTCCTCCCGTATTGGACCACCCTTTCAGGGTGGAGAGGATTTGGGGTTGACGGTGCCCGAGGGCGTTGCCCTCGGCTACTATGGCGCAGGCCATTGGCCTGCCTCGGAGACCTATCGGTCATGCGGAGGATCGCGGACCGATCTTGGGCTTTTATCCGGGACGCCGTTGGCGTCCCCGAACGACGGTGCAAGATTCGGGATGATTTTTGGTCGGCGCCGGTCATGAATTATTTTTCCTCGACCAATTCCGGTTCGGGATTTGCCGGATGTTCCAATTCCCTATGAAAAAGCCGCATCAGCTTGATAAAGAGCAGCAAATTGCGCTCCGTGGTCTTGTAGATTGTCAGCATGCATAGCACCAACATGACCACGGAAAGGGGACCTATCCAACGGCCAGTTTCCACCAGATTAACCAACGTTGCTATGGAACCGAACACAATCAAACCCCATGCGGAAATCAGTCGGCTTTTCCTAACTTCGAAAGTTCCAGCCATTCCGTGGATCAACTTCATGTCATCGTGGTCAAGACCGGAGAAAATTTGTTGATACTCGCCAACGGGATCTCTTCCTTTTTCCAAAAGATAAATCAGCTTTCGGTCTTCTTCGTTCAGAGTGTCGTCCAGATTCACGGCGTTTCTCCCTTTACCTTTCCTAATCGCTGACCTCGATTTTCACCACAGAGACACAGAGAAGCTTGCAAAATTGCGTTTGGCATCTTGAGAATCTTCTCTGTGCCTCTGTTTCTCTATGGTGAAGTCCTTCTTAATGATTAAACATAAACTCCTTGCTGCTCAAGATCGCCCAAGCCATGTCCTCAATCGCCTCTCTGCGCGATTTTTTGGCGGCGTCGGAATCGCCGCGCGGGACCGACGCCAAAACCGCCGTCGCCTCGCCCAGTTCCTTGTCGGTCGGATAGCGCGTGAGCGAGCGGATGTATAAATCCTCGACGATGCCCTGATCGCTTTTCTTGCCCGACGCCAGTTCCGCGACGACCGATTGATCGTCCTTTAATTTGTTGTTGAGCGTCTCGCCGTTGGCGACGTGAAGCGTCTGCGCGACGCTGGTCGCCTCGGTCCGCTCGCAGGAGCAGGTTTGAACTCTCTGGGGACGCCCGAACGCCGTCAGGAAATAGGACCCGACTTGCGAATCGGGAAGCTGGATTGCGCGGAACCCCGCCGGGTAGCCGGGGAATGAGGTCGCCACGCCGGTCGCCTGCGAATAGGCGTCCAGAATCACCTCGGCGCTCAGACGCCGGATGATGTATTGCGAGTAGTATTTTCCGTCCGGCGCGGCGGGATCGGACGGCGCGGAGGAGCGCTGATACGCGGCGGAGTTCATGATCGTCCGCATGAGTTGCTTGAGGTCGTATTTGTGTTCGATCAGGTCCTTGGTCAGCGCGGCGAAAAGTTCCTCGTTGCTCGGCGGGTTGGTCAGGCGGAGGTCATCCTCCGGCTCGACCAATCCGCGCCCCATGAAATTCCGCCAGACGCGATTGACGATGGCGCGGGTGAAATAAGGATTTTCGGGGGAGGTGAGCCACTTGGCCAGCGTCTCGCGCCGGTCGCCGGGGGCGTCGAGCGCGATCGGCGCGGCGTCGAGCGGCTTGGGGGGAACCGCCTTGCCGAGGCGCGGATGGAGTATGTCGCCGAAGTTCCCCGCCAGCACGATGGTCCCCTTGTTCCCCTCGGCGTTTTTGAGTTTCACGCGCGAGAGGAGATTCGCCATGCCGTAGTAATCGTCCTGCGTCCATTTTTCGAGCGGATGATTGTGGCATCGCGCGCAGGTGATGGACATGCCGAGGAACGCTTGGCTGGTCGTTTCGGTCAGTTCGGTCGTCTCCTTGTGAATGACGAAATAATTGGTCGCGCCGTTTTCCGTCGTGCTTCCCTTGGCGGTGATGATCTCGCGGGCGAATTGATCCCACGGTTTGTTGTCCTTCACGCTGTCATGGATGAAGCGATAGAACGCCGAGAGGTCCTCGCGCCGCGGAATTTTCTTGGAGGAAAGCAGGAAAATATCGGACCACTTGTAAGCCCAGTAGTCGGCGAATTCGGCGCGGTCGAGCAGACGGTCAATCAGCTTGGCGCGTTTGTCCGCGCCGGTCTCCATCGTGAAGCGATAGACTTCCTCGGGCGTCGGCAGGACGCCGGTCGCGTCCAGCGAAGCCCGGCGAATGAATTCGGTGTCGGAGCAGGAGGAAGCCGGAGCGATTTGGAGACTTTCGAGTTGCTTGAGAACGAGATCGTCCACGAAATTTTTCCGCGCGGCCTTGGCGAAAATTTCGGGCGCGAGCATCTTTTCGCGCGGGACGGTCAGGCGGGCGAACGCGACCTTGCTCGAATACCAAGCGGTGATCGCGACGGCTCCCGATCCCTTGACCGTCACCTTCCCCTCGTCATCCACGAGCGCGACCGATTCGTCGGTCGTGCCGAATTTAACCCAATGCGTCACGTCCTCGGTGTTGCCGTCGGAATAATAGGCGCGGACGAGGACCTGTTGGTCGTTCCCCTTCTTGAGCGTGATCGCCTGCGGGGTGACTTCGATCCGGTCAATTTTCGGCTCGTTGGGATCGGCGGATGGCGCGCCGTCGCGGATCCATTCGACGATCCGGCGATATTCCTCCGAGTTTTTGTCGAACCGCTCGCCGCCGCCGTGTTTCACGGCTTGCGTCGGCTTGAGGAGAATCAGGCTTTCCTCCGGCTCGGCGAGCGAAATTCGGCGTCCGTTGGCTTGGCGCGTGAGGACGGCGTTGTCCCATTCGTGATCGTAGCCGCGCAGGGAAAGTTTGAATCCGTTCTTGCCCGCCGCCGCGCCGTGGCAGGCTCCGGTGTTGCATCCGGCTTTGTAGAGGACGGGCTGGACGTGCAAGGGGAAACTCCAATGAAACGGCTGGGTCGTTCCCTGAACTTTGATTTTCGCCTCCGATTTTTGGCCGTTCGTTTCGGCGGTGATGACGGCCGTGCCATCCCCCACCGCGCGGACGATTCCCTTTTCATCCACTACGGCCACGGCCGGATCGGACGAAACAAATTTGGCCTTGGCGGTCAAATCGCCGACAAGTTTGTCTCCCGCGATTTCCTCGACAACCAACCGCTGGGTCGCGTCCTTGTGATTGAGCGCGATTTCGGCGGGGAGCAAAGCGACGCCTTTGGCGTCATTGGCGGCCATGGACTTATTCGGCACTCCTGAAATCGCCAATGAAATCAAAGCGGCCATTTGGGTCGCGCGAATCAACGTCCGTCTTGTTCTTGTTTTCATGTCAACTCCATTCTCCCGCATGATTTCCTCGTGTCGCATTATTTCACTTGCTGATCCTGCGAAAACTTCTGAGCTTCCAACAATTTGGAGATTAAAGTGTGGTATATGGAAATCTGACTGTTGATCGAGAAGGTAGCGATGAAAAGAATAAGCATCCAAACATTAGGCCCGAATATTTCTCTCCAATTCCCCAACTTAACTTCATTCATAGCGCGAGAAATCACTTCAACCCCCAAACCCCCGATGGCGAGATACTGGGAGAAACGAAAAAATTTTGAGGATATGAGTTGCTGATGAGCCTGATAATAAGTTCGTCCACCAGCCTTTTGAACTCGGTCAGCCAGCTTTTGCTCTTCCATCGTCAATTGAATCTCCATGCTTTTTTCCTCTTTCTATTCCAACGATAATTCGCTCTTTCGAAAATCCACGGTCAATTTTTGTCCCCGCAGGAAGTCCAAACCCAGCAAGCCGTGGAGTTGCGACTCCGGCGGCAAGGTGTGGCACAAGACAGGAAATTCGCGCCGGACATTTCCAAGGGCTTCGATTTGTCCGATTTTCACGCAGGGAACCCATTCCATTCCGCTCGCCGTGGCGATTCGAAAGCGCCTTTCAGAACTTGCAGGGTCATATCCCAAAAGCATAAGAATTTCCCAACTCACCATGGTATAGGTCGAGCCGGTGTCCAAGGCCAATTCGACCTTTCTCACTTCATTCGGCCCGTGGAATGAAACCGGAACAAAAATCATCCGGCTTCGCGGATTAAACGGCTGACTCATAACGCGTAGGCCAAATTGCGCGGCAATCCGCCCGTCCGAACGTAAGCCGCGTGTCTTGGTTTGAACTCCGCGTCCTTTTGGTAGAGTTCGTCCCGATCCTTTCCATGCCAGAGAACCTTCCCCCGCAAAACCTCCAAGTTCTTGTCCAATTCAGGATCGGCGACCAAGACCCATTGATTCGGATACCGCCTTTTCATTTCCTTCAACGTCAAAATCGCGCCGTTGCGCGCGGTTCTTTTATTTGAGGCGGTCTTTGTCGTGTTGCAGGCTAGTAGCATGGGCTTCTCCTCGTCTCTTAAATGCGATTCAGGTTCGATCAAAACAACTCCATAATCGGCTTCGTCCCTGAATCCACCACCGGAATTGGCCGGTTGGCGGGGCCGGGGAGCATCGTGTCGAGTTCGATGCCGAGCGAATGATAAACTGTCGCGACGACCTCGGCGGGGGTCACGGGGCGCTCCGCCGGATACGCGCCGATCTCGTCGGTCTTGCCGACGACGCGCCCGCCTTGGATTCCGCCCCCCGCCATGAGAATGGACCAGACCTGCGGCCAGTGGTCGCGTCCGCCGGCGGGATTGATCTTCGGCGTCCGGCCAAATTCCCCCATCGCCACGATCATCGTTTTTTCGAGCATCCCCCGTTGCTTCAAATCCTCCAGCAATGTGCTGAGGCCGTTGTCGAGCATCGGGCCGGTCAGATCCGAGTAGCACTCAATCGGGCTGAACGGCGCGGAGCCATGGATGTCCCAAGTGATTTCGTTGAAGACCGTCTCGAACATGTTGACCGTCGTGAACCGCACGCCGCGCTCGATCAATCGCCGCGAGAGCAAACACCCTTGGCCGAATTTGTTCATCCCGTAAGCCTTGCGCAGTTCCTCCGGCTCCTTGGTGAGATCAAACGCCTCGCGCGCTGTGTCGGAGGTCATGAGCGTGTAAGCCTGCTGAAAATTTTGATCGAGCAAGCGCGAGTCGGGATTGGACTCCAGTTGCGCAACCGATTGATCCACCATGTCGCGCAGTTTGCGCCGCCGGTCAATCCGCACCGCCGAGATGTATTCGGGAGGAAGCAGATCGGGCACCTTGAAATCCGCCGCCGAAGGATCGGCGTTCAGAATGAACGGATCGTTTGCCTTGCCCAAGAATCCGGCGTTCTGGCCGTGCGGCATGTTGCCGCCGGTGTTGCCGATCGGACGCGGCATGAGAACGTGCGGCGGAAGCGAATTTTTCGATCCGCGCAAATAGCCGACGACGCATCCGGCGTGCGGATGCTCCATGCCGTTTTGGAAAAGCCGTCCAGTCTGCATCATTTGGTGGCCGGTGTCGTGGACTCCGGCGGCCTTGTGATAGAGCGTGCGGATGATCGAAAACTTGTCGGCGTGTCCGGCGAGGCGCGGGAAAATCTGAGAAATCTGAATGTCGGGCGAGTTAGTTTTGATCGGTTTGTAGGGACCGCGAATTTCCGCCGGCGCGTCGGGTTTCATGTCGAACGTATCGAGCTGGCTCGGCCCGCCGACCAAGAAAAGGAAGATGCAATTCATATCCTCCTTTTTGACATTGCCCAACGCCTTTTCAGCCAGAAAGCCGGGCAGGGTCAACCCCATCGCCGCCAGCGTTCCGGCGTGAAGAAAATCGCGCCGCGTCATGCCGTCGCAGAATTCCACTCCCTTGCGCGCGTCAATGCGAAACATAATTCCGCCTCCTCAATCGGTTTTGCCCTAGGGCATCCGCCCGAAATCCGGTCGTCGCCCCGCCTACCATGATAATCAAACGAGCCTATCGAAAGCCATTGGGATTGACAATCTTTGTTAAGCCGGAAAGGTTGCCAAGGGTGCATTTCATTTTTCCGATTCGGCAACGGGTTGGAGGGGGGAGAGACGCCCCGCCGGGGCGTCTCTACTGACTACACCGACCCAACCCCAGCGGGGGGTGGGGCGATCCGTCGGAAAACTGAAATGCACCCGGTTGCCAAGGCGTGCGCCAAAATGCGGCTCGGTTGATTCAAATCTGGAGAGCGGTAAATTGGGACGAGAAGCGCCCCTATTTGGCGACCTGATTGGGAACCGGCGCGAGGACCGAAACTTCAATCGGTTTCCAGAGTATTTCGTTCGCGGCGGATTCCACCCGTCTTGCGCCGGTGCTTTGCCAGACCAGCATGACGACGCGCGCCGAGGCGGTTCGGGGCGGAGCCGCGATCACCGTTTGAAATTCGTTCCACGGATTTTCGATGAGAGAACTGGTCCAAGGGTCCCAATCCACGTTGCACGACATCCCACCAGCGGAAAGGGAGGTCTGCGCGAGGGGATACCCCGCCGGATCGAGGAAGAGAACCTGAACCGTCGCGGCCAATCCGTAAGCCTCATGGAGTTGCGCTTCAGTTCGAACGTGGATCAGGCTTCCTTCCGGGACGGGAAAGGGGGGCGAAAGCGCGTCGGCGGGCAAAGGATCATGGACAACAAGTGTTCCGTAATCCCTTTTCCCGTCGCGCCATTCCAACGCCCCTTCGGATTGAAGAATCCAATTCTGGGAATGATCGGCGGGATTGGCGCGGCCATGAGCTTTTGCCTCAAAACAACCGACCGAAACCTTGCCGGTTTTTTGATCTTCCGCTTCGCTGACCGGCGTGACGGAGATGGTTCGGACGCTGACCGCGCGCCCGGTCGCGGCGTCGTCATAATCGGAGACGTAACTGAGCCGGAGACGAAAATCATCCGCGCGGAACGGCAAATTCAGTTTGCCCCGCCATTGCATCGGTCCGCCCTTTTTCAAATGGCCTCCCAATATCAACGGATGGTCGCGAGGCTGATCTTTCGAGAGGGCCGGATGGCCGGAATCGGACTCAACGACGAAATAGTAATCGCCATCGGCTTCCGCCGTGACTTCAATTTCAATCCAATTAGACGTCTCGCGCGAGCTGGAACCGGTCTTCATGGCTTCACCAAAAGGAATGTTATAAAGAACGGCGGATGCTCCGATGAAACGGAGCGTCGAAGGTTTCCCGTTTTGATCCGTGGAGATTTCCGGCCGTCCCAAATTTCCCAAGCCGTCAACAGCCCAAGCGGGGCGCGTCGGGTTACGGTGAACGGAGTTTTTGGTAGGAAAAATTTCATAGAGGATGCCATCGAGCGCAGGTTCGATCACCGAAGGAAATCGGGCGGCTTCAATTGCGTCCTCCTTGAGAAATCGAGTCAAACCCGGCGGCATGTCCCACGGCCAGCACTGCGCGAATGCCGCCGAACCGGACGAAGCCGCGCTACCGGCGATGATTTCCGCTTCCAATAAGCCGGAACCGCCGACATAAGGCAGGTATCGGAGACGATGCCGGGCAAGGCTTCCCTTGTAAAGGGACGCCGGGTAAGCCGCGTGACCGTAGACAAGAACTTCCGTCGGATCGCCTATCCCGTTGGCGGCCCACCAGAACTGCGGGCGCAACGGCATTTTGTCGTCGCGGTAATAGTGAGACGCCGCAGGCAACATACCCGCAATTACTAGCAGTAAAAGATCGGCGATGGCGAATTTCGCCACCAGAGGCATTGAGCGGGCGAGGCGAGCCACTGCGCGATGGAGTAGCCAAGAAATGCTGATCCCGATGAACGTCAAGATCAACGGCTGGAGATAGGCCGTGTATTTCGTTTGATAAACTTGATCACTCTTGAACGCGAAGATAGCGATCATCGTCGCCGCGATCAAACCGACAAGCCACGCGCCGAAATAGGTCCGGCGGCGCAAGAGAAGCGCGATGCCGACAATCATTAAAATCAAGCTCAGCCAAACCGAAAGAGGAGAGAGATAAGGAACGCGCTCCATGTTCCATCCGAACGTCGCAACGTGTCCCGCGAAAAAATTCCACGAAAACGCCACGTTCTCCGTTTGTCCCCAGCGATTTTCGAAAAGGACCTGAATCGCTTGATCGCGAATCCTAGGAGCAATCGCGAAGGCGAGCAAGCCTCCGCCGACGGCGAGCGCGGTCACGGCTCGGCGCGCCCAACTCTTGCCGCGCAAGGGGGGGACAATCTGCAAAAGGGCGTCCATCCCCCAATTGGTGAAGATCACCGCGCCGAACAATCCCGCGACGTGGGCCAAGACGAAGGGCAGTGAGGAAGGATGATTGCGCGTGGCAAGAAAATCGGAAACCAGCGCGACGGCGAGCCAACCAAATCGGCGAAGGCGGGGTTCGGATGCAAATTCCACCGTTCCCCAAAGCGCCGCTACGGCGAAGAATTCCATCGGGGCGTAAAATCGCGCCTCCTGCGAATAGAGAAGATGGAACGGGTGAAAACACAAAATCGCCGCGGAAAATAATCCGGCGAGGCGCGAATGGAGGCGCGTCACAAAAAAATAGAGGATGGGAATCGTCAGCGTTCCGGCGAGCGCGGGATAAATGCGCGGTGCGATGGTCGGATCGGAGGAGAATTTTTGGAAAAAGAGATCGAGCGTGAAGAATAAATGATGCGCGTAGCCCCAGGGGCGAGGAAATTTTGTGTCGGTCAAGGTCCGGATTTCGTCGAACCACAATCCTTTGGAGCCGAGCGCGACGAATCTCAAGATGGCCGCGACGAACAAAAGCGCGAGAGGGATCAACCAATTCTTGATTCCGCCTAGCTGTTCTTCACCTTCTCTGGAGGGAGTGTAAAGAGAGGGAACAAATCTTGAAGCCGGAGTCGGTTTTTCCGGCGCGCGTTTCTCGGATTGGGACTCGGAGAGTTTGCGTTTCCGGGACATTCATATTCTCAAAGGAGGCGCAACGCGAAACGCCACCCGTCCGAAATTTATTCCTTTGAATCCCCGTCTTCGGGCCTTGTCGGCGGCAGGGGAGTCGGTTCTAGTCGCAAATCGCTCTGATCAATGAAAATAGTGATCGTGAAGGTTGTCCCTTCTCCCTCTTGCGTCTGAATCTCGATGCGTCCTCCCATGTCCTCGACGAACTTTTTCGTCATGGCCAGACCAAGGCCGCTTCCCTTGGCTCCCTTGGTGGTAAAGAACGGCGTGAAGATGCGGGGCAAAATTTCAGCCGGGATTCCGCCGGCGTTGTCGGCCACGTCCACCTGAAGATATCCCGAAGGAAGATGACGCGTGCGGAGAATGATGCGGCCGCAACCTTCCGGACACGCCTCGGCGGCGTTGATCAGCAAATTCACAACCGCCTTGTCCAGCCCGTCCACGTCAATCATCACCGGCGGAGCCTGCGGATCAAGTTGCAATTCAACCGTCACTCCGCGCTTGCCCATTTCCTCCGCGAAGGTTTCCTTGATCTCGGTCAGGAGATCGTTCACTTGACAACGGGTTTTCTCGACGACGCGCGCGCGGGAGTAATCCAGCATGTCCTTGACCATGTGGTTGATCCGGTCAATGCCCCGCTTGACGAGGTTCCAAGTTTCCTCCAGCGAATCGTAGCTCTTTTCGTCCAATCGCTTCGCCATCAACTCCATGCCCCCTTGGGAAAGGAGCAGGACGTTCTTGATGTTGTGCGCCATGCCGGTGATCGTCTGCCCTATGGCCGCCATACGCTCGGTGCGGATTTTGTCCGACAACATGCGGATATTGTGCAGGTGAATGGCGACCTCGGTTCCGAGGTTGGCCAAAAAGGTGAGATCGTCCTTGTTGAAGGCGCGGATCGCGTTGGAGGTATCCAAGTGGATGAAACCGAAGACGTGGTGATAACTGACCAGCGGCGCGCACATGGCCGAGCGGATGCGGTGCATCATGATGGACTCGGAGGCATTGAAGCGGTCGTCCGCCGTCGCGTCTTGCGTGAGCACGGCGACATTGTCGTTCAGGCATTTGGTCAAAATGGTTTTGCTGATGCCGATGCTTTCCTCGTTCGATTGTCCGTCCCGGACCTGCGTCGCGACGGGATTGAAAACGGTCGAATCCTGCGAGTCGCGCATGAGCACCGCGCCGCGATCCACCGGAAGAACCTGAAAAAGAAGATTAAGCACGCGGCGGAGAATGTTGGCCTCGTCCGTCGTTGAGCGGAGAATCTCCTGAAGCCGGTAGAACGTGACCAACCGTTCCCTCGCGCGCTTGAACTGCTCGCGGTCCGTGATTTCATATTCGATGGAGGAAATGCGCGAGGTGTCCTCCGGAATGTCGGCCTCGATGACCGATTGCACCACTTCTTTGTCCTCGGAGACGAAATGGACCATCGTTTCCGAAGCGACGTCGCGCTCCGGCTCCTTGTGTCCCGCATCCGCCGGACGACTGATGATGAATTCGATGCTTCCGAATTTCAGAACATCCTGATCCACGACCGGCGCGATCTGGACGCGCTTGCCGTTGACGAACGTTCCGTTGGAGGAGCGCAAGTCAACGGCCTTGAGTTGCGAATCCTGAAGTTCAATCCGCGCGTGATAACGGGAAACCGAATCGAAGGGAAGTTCGATGTCGTTGGAGCGATGGCGTCCGATCGTGGCCGGAAAGCGATCCAAGCGATATTCCGGCTTCAATCGCGGAAGGAGCGTTTTGGGGCGGAGAATCAACGCCGTCGGCGGAGTCGCGCCGATTTCAGGATTGGCGGGGGTCGGTTTGGCGGTTTGCATGATTCCGAATTCTGGCTTTCCCAGATTGAATTCTCAATCCTTAGCCCCTCAGAAACCTTCCCCTCATTCGGAATTCGCCCCGCAATCGCGGGGGATTCAGAATTTCGCCCCAAATCATGAGGCGGCGCAATTCGGCGCGGGACATTCCTCGCGGCACGGATGCCATCGCCTGCGGAGTCGCAACGGACGCGGCTTTGGCCGACGGAGGTTGTTGGGTTTGGACGGATTCGGCTATTCGACTCAACGCCCGCGCGACCGGAAGACTCACGGGCGCGGGTTGCTCAATTTTGGCGGTAACCGGGATTCGGGGCGGTTCGGGTTGAGAAGTCTGAGCGCGTCGCGTGACTTTCACCGTCACGGATCGAGGAGGCGGCGCAATCGGACTTACGTTTTGCCTTATGTTCGTCGAGAGCGGTTGAACCGGAGGAGGGCCGGACGGCATCTTGCGCTCCGTCGCGGCTTTGGCTTGTCGGACGGCTTCTTCCAACCGCGCTTCCAACCCCTTGTCGTCCATCCCTCCGAGGTCTTCCAGCTTCTTGACCCCTTTGGAAACCGCCGCCACAATTCGGGAGAGGACGACGATAACGACGATAATGGAAAACAGTTTGTCCAATTCAGGAATCTCCTACAATCTTCCGCTAGACGCTTCAATTGGCACACGCGCGATTGGAGTCTATTCCGACGCTTCGGCGTCGTTCAACCCCAAAGTTGCCCTTGGATCACCACCGGGCGCGTCAAAACCGGTTTGTCCTCCCGCTTTTCTGACGGGGCACGATCCTTCTCAAATTGCCAAAACGCCTCACGCGGTATATGAATATAAGGGGATTGTTCTTGGACGGGAAACATTTACAGGCGCTTCCCAATCGAATTTGCAAGATGACCCATCCTGACAGAAAAAGCGTTTCGCGGTTCCGTAAATGGGCGCGAGAAATCTGTCTTGTCACATTGAGGCTTTTTCCAACCCTCGTTCCCTCCATCTCTTTCGCTCAGGCTCCCTTCATCAATTGGGAGACTCCTCCGGTTCATCCGGTGGATTTATCCCCCGACGGCCAGACCTTGG
>CAZRCZ010000014.1:0-102626 GCA_964598765.1 uncultured Candidatus Sumerlaeota bacterium
ATTCACCTGGCGGTACCCCTACTCTGAACCGTCAACTTTTTTCAGGACGAGAGACGGATAGACAATCCCATTTAATCCGAGACCGTGCTTTTTCTGAAACCCATAACGAAAGTATTCAGTGACCACCTGCGTTGGAATGTAATCCACATGCTCGCGCCCGTCTCGCTCAATTGGCTTTGCGAATTCTCCTATGAATTCTCGAATGAAGCTGGCAATACCCCTGAAATGGCGATTGTTGTCATCAAAGAGACTGGGAACGATAACTGCCTTTGATAAATCCAATACGCGCATTGGTCGTAGCGTGCGAAATCTTCCTACCGTGATCGCTCGATCCGCTGGCAGACCGAGCTTTTTGATCTCGACGATGGCCGTCTTTTCTTCCAGCGCCCCGTAGAACATGGCAATTCCAGCGGGACTCATTCGATTGGAAATAAATGCTTTGTTTTGTGGAACGCTTCCCAAATCTCGGGCTTTCAGCAGTTTTTCCTTCCAGTAATGGTCGCGGGCCCGGTAGACCAAGATTCCCGGATTCCATTCGATGATCAGTCCGAGATCGCAGGCGTATTCCCCCAGATCATCCAGAATTCGCCGAGGGGACACCTCGGAATTCATATCAGGTTCACGACTGTAAAGTTTGAAAAAGAGGTAGCGATATTTGTGGAGGATAATTTTGCAAAATTTCTGCCAACTGTAAAAGAGCGCCTCGTTCTCTGGTAATCCGAACGGGTCGCGGGCGCACCACAAGTCGTCTTGAAGTTCATTGCAAAGATCAACGAGGAGCGGATCGTCAAGACTCAATTCTAGCAGGTCGGAAAGTAAATCCCATTTGTCTTGTACATCGGAACCTTGGAATCCGCCTTCGCGGCTTTCATAGGGCAAGCAGTTCTCAGGGTTATCGTATTCGGCTCTGAGGCTCCGATCAATAAGCGCAATTACATCTCCAAGCGGTGCGGCTATCGGTTGACGGCCACGACGTTGGCAATAGTCGCAATTGCGCGAGGTTGCGGCTTCCTTGACATGTTTTCTCACGGCTGGGTCAGCGAAATGGTAGTGGCAAACTTCCTTGTGAACCATCGGCTCTGATGCCGTTCTTAGAATGCGGTGAGACGCGAACCGCCTAACTCACCCAACTTTTTGGTATCAATTCGGAATTTTCGCCAGCCGCAAGACCAACCGCAAGGCGTCGTTGACCGCCTTTTCGTCGGGGAAAACCCGATGCAGGTCGGGAGAGAGAAGGACCAAATTCGTTCCGGATCGGCGTCGCTTCGCGTATTTGCCCCGAATTCCCCCTTTGAGCAGATTGCTCAGGTCTTATTCGTGACGCAGATCTTCCTCCATTTCAGTTTTGACCTTGGCCTTCATAGACTTTTCCTGCCACGGGGAAAGTCTATCGGTTTGTCACCCGTTCCGCCAGCGAGATTTCCGGAAAGGGAGAGCGGTTCCACCACCGTCCTTCTCATTCTCCTTCTCCTACTCATTCTCAAATCCGAATTTGGCAGTTTCGCCATTGAGAAGGAGAAAGAGTAGGAGAATGAGAAGGATTCTAGGGGATCAATCCGCATCGCGGTCCTTCTCAATCGGATACGGCGTGTCGTATCCTTTGACCGAATGCCAGATGATTCGGTTGAGCGTGTCTTCGTCCGCCTCGTCCACGTCGTCCAGATCAAGCTCCATTGATTTTTTCGCCCAGTAAAGTTGCTGTCCTTGGAGGGCGTGGAGTTGCGGGTTCAGTTCGTCCAACTTGATTTTATTCGGGACGGCTTTGAACGGCGTGAGGTCCGGTTTCTCCTGAAAACATTGGACCATCGGCGTGGCGGTCAGATCAATCTGCGTCATGGCGGGGGTTCCCAAAATCAGTTCCATCGTCCGAATCATTCCGGTTTGGTTGTAATTGGTTGAATCCACGTAGCCGCGCCGCGTGTAAGGACTCGCCACGAACGCGATCGTGCGATGACCGTCCACGTGGTCCAGACCGTTTTGCGGATCGTCCTCCGTTGCGAAAATGCAAGTCTCCGGCCAAAACTTGCTGTGGGAAACCGCCTCGACGATTTGCCCGAGGGCGAAATCGTTGTCGGCTACGCAGGCGCGCGGCGTCGGTCGGCCCGGCTTGGTTCCCATCGTGTGATCGCACGGCAAAAGCATGATGATGAAGTTGGGAAGTTCCCCTTTGGTCTCGAACTCCTTCAGTTCGCGGATGAAAATATCGGCGCGCACGATGTCGGGAACCGTGCCGGGGAAGCCGATGTAATCGGGCGCAAGATATGGTTCAATCGTCTTGAGCAACGCGGTTTGGTGGGTCTTGACCCGATGTGTTCCGCTCGTGAAATCCTGATAGACCTCCAGAAAACTCAATCCGGGGGGCGTGACGTGCGCCTGCGTGAACTCGCCGTAATCGCGGAACGTTAATCCGCGCGCCAGAACGCCGTCCCAAATGAATCCACCCGTGGAGTTGGCGAGCATGTCGTCGCCGTCGTAGGGATAACTGCGCGGAAATCCGCCGAACGATTTTTCGAGGTAATCGGTCGCGTAGGCGGCGGTAGCCCAATGGTGGCCATCGGCGCTCAAGATGCCACTGCAATAAAAATTGTCAAAGAGGGTGAGCTGATCGGCCAAGGCGTGTTGGTTTGGCGTTGTCTCTTCGCCGAACGTGCAGAGCGACGGATCGCCGTTCCCCTTTTTCACGTCCCCCAAAACCTGATCGTAGGAGCGGTTTTCCTTGATGATGTAAATGACGTGCTTGAAGACCGATTTCTCGCCCGGCAGAAGCGGAACGGGAACCGGTTGCGCGGAGGCGGCCGCGCGATTCAGACCCATGAGCGACCATTGTTGACGGTTGTTGGCTTGGACGCGCTCGGTGAGTTTTGCCAGTTCGGCGTCGCGGGGAATCGAGATGATCGAAAGCGAGCCGAGTTGATCGTGCGATTCGTGACCGTGTCGTCCGACAGGCGGCTTGAGCGATCCGACCCCTTTGACGTTGGCGACGTAAAGAATCGTTCCCGCCGGATTAATCTTGATCGTTCCCGGATACCAACCCGTTGGGATCAACCCCTTGATCCGGCTTTTTTCGGGCCCGGAATTTTGTCCCGATGCGACGCGGCTGAGTTCAACAACCGCGATTGAATTGTTCGACCCATTGGCGATATAGAGAATTCTTCCGTCCGGACTCAACTCAACTGCATTCGGCGCGCTACCGAACGGGAGATCGTCCTTGGGGCGGACTGGAATCGTTTCGACAACGTTCCTTGCGGCGAGATCAACCACCGAAACCGTGTCGCTGTTCGCGTTGGCGACGTAAAGACGCGAACGGGCCGAACTGATTTTCATCCCGGAGGGATGCAGGCCGACCTCGATTGAGGCAACTTCCTTTTTGACCGCGAGGTCAACGACGGAAACTGTTCCGCTCCCTGCGGAATAATTTTTTTTATCCACGACCATTTGGGAACCGGACGTGGGACCCGTGAGATCGCCATCCTTCGGGCGGCGTCCGGCCCAATTGCTGACGTAAGCCGTCGCGCCGTCAATCAATACGCCATAAGGCGCGATGCCGACCGGAATTTCTTCCACGTTACCGCCTTCCAGATTCAGCAATCCGAGCGAGTTGTAGCGGCTCAATGTGACAGCCATTGTTTTTCCGTCCGCCGTCAGCGCCATGCCGCCCGGGACGGGACCGGTTTTGTCTCCGGTGTGTTTGGGCAGAGGAATCGTCTTGTCGGGCGAAAGTTCACCCGCCACGCCGAGTTGCAAAACCGAGATTCCTTCGTCGGAGCGACTGGCGAATAATTGCTTGCCGTCGGCGGAGACGGCGAGGCCTTGAAAACTGGTGTCTTTGAGCGGGACCGTTTTCAGAATTTTCCGTTTGTCGGTATCAATGGTTAAAACACCGCTTTGAGTCTTGACCGCCAAAACTTTCGCCTCGGGCGAAAGCCAAAGATCAAGCGGCCGATCCGGAAATTCGATTTGATGACCGGCCGGATCAAGAACTTGGTTCGTCGGCACGATGATTTTTCCATCGGCTTGTCGTCCGACAGGGGCCTTGGGATTTGGCTCGGGTGAGGTAGCGCTGGTCGATTCGGCTCGAACTATGCATGAGACTGCCACGAACATCGCGCAATAAAAACCCATTCGGGCTAAACGGTTCATCTCTCTCTCCTCCACGGCAAGACGTGAAATGATCGGCAGATTCAATCATAATGATGGTCAATTCACAAAGGGGGAATGCGCCTTTTTTCATTGATTCGCCGCAGAGAGAAAGGCCATGATTTCGGCCATGCTCGACGACAAGAAACCGTCGCAAGACCGGCTTGCCCGGCAGATCACGATTCAAATCGTGAAGGACCGGCTCAGTCCCTTCGGGGAGGAAATCTCCGCGCTCGTCGTCGAATTTGCCGTTCGTCCGGAGCGAATGCAGTTCCTTCTCAAGACGCTCGGTCTTTTTCCGCACGGGGAATTCGACGATCAACTCGCCGCTCTCGCCGCCTACCTTGAAAACGAGGATCCGGGGCGGTTTCTCATGCGCGCCCGGCGTGAAATTTGGATCGAGATGCAACGGGCGGGCCTCGCGGGCGGAACCAAAAGCCGGTCCGATGCCGATCCCCTTTCCACCAACTATCCGACGCGCACGCCGGTCCCCGGAGTCAATTCGCTGAATCCACGCTCGGGAACGACGCCGCGAAGCCCGACCGCGACGCACCGCGACCGAGACGTGGATTGGGCCGATTCCAAGGATGAAAAACCCAAGGTCGCGGCTTCCACCGAATCTCCCACGAAGAGTTGGATTACCGTTCCGGGCTATCGGGGTCCGGATCGCAGAAAAGGTCCGACAAACCGCCGCACCGGCAAAGGGCGACGCCAGACCATCCAACCCGTCAGCGTCAAACGCCGACTTGGCGGCGACCGCCGAAAGAATCAAAGAGGCCGCCGCATGACCGATAGATAACCCCTTCCGCGACCGGACGCTTTGCTGTAGAATTAAACGAATTGGGGGGAGCCACAAACAAGGGAACAGACCAAATCAACAACGCGTAACCAACAACCGACAACCTGAGCCGCGCCGAGGCTCCGATTCCGCAAGGAGGAATCGAACATGCGGCATTCTCACGATCCCTTTTTTTCCGGTTTGCGTTGCTACTCCATGTTGGCGTGGTTGCGCGAGGGGGAGAAGGGCGTTGCCCGCGTGGTTCACCGCGAAGTTTCGGACGCGGCTTCGCTCCTTTCGATTCGGCGGGGGGATTACGTTCGGCCCGGAACTTATGTTTGCTTGGAAATCGCCGGACAACATGCGATGTCGGACACGGAGTTCGAGCGCGAAAGCAACGAGGAGTTGCTCCGGCGCGCGCACGGCGACGTTTTGATCGCGGGGTTGGGGATCGGCTTGGTGATTCTCCCGCTCATGGAAAATCCGGCCGTCCGGTCGGTCACGGTGATTGAAAAACATCAGGACGTGATTGAACTGGTCGAGCCGTGTTTGCGGTTGGCTTCGGAGAACGATGCGGCGCGATTGACGATTTTACGGGGGGATATTTTTGATTGGCGCCCGCCGCGAGGCCAAAAATTCAACACCCTCTATTTCGACATCTGGCCGACGGCAACGGTTGCGAATCTGAAGGAGATGCAACAACTTCATCGGATTTTCAGAAGATACAAGGAGAGAAAGGATATTCAGGTATGGATGAGCAGTTGGATGTTCGATCTCCTGAAAGCAAACAAGACCCGCCCCTTCAAAAAGAAGCGGATTTGACCAACCCGAGATTGTCGGATCTTGATCCGCAGGCGGAATCATTGAGGAGTCCGGTCTGGCGTCTTTTATCCATTTGTGTGGCTCTTTGGCCTGCAATCCTCCTAGTCACGCTAACATGGCTTGAAGACCGCATGAGTGCGATGGAATCTCCAATCATCCTTCTAATGCTTGCCGTTGTTATTGGGGGAATCCTTTTCCTCGTATCATGGGCGCACGATATGATCGGAGAATCGCCGTCCAAATTCCGTTGGGTGATAATCCTGTCGCTCGCTGTGGCGATGATGGGTGTCAATATTGCTTTGGCGTTCGCGGGTTGCTCGGCTTTGATAAAAAATTTCCCCTAAGCTGTATCATTTCCCTGTGAAATTCGCCTTCCGCTTATCCAGAAACGCCGTCACCCCTTCGGCGAAATCGGCCGTCGCGCCCGCGGCCGACATCGCCCGCGATTCGGATTCCATCTGCGTTTCCAACGGCGTCGTCATCGCCTCGATCAACAATCGCTTGGCCGCGCCGTAGGCGAGCGTCGGTCCGGCCGCAAGTTTTTCCGCCAGTGCGTCGGTTTCTTGCGCCAGTTGATCGTCCGGCACGACCTTGTTGATGAGTCCCCAACTCAACGCCTCCTCCGCCGTGAAGGGGCGACTAAGAAGCGTCAATTCCATCGCGCGGCGAAGTCCGATCAACCGCGGGAGAAAAAATGTCGTGCCGCCGTCGGGCGTCGCGGCGATGGCGGTGTAGGCCATGTTGAATTTCGCGCTCTGCGCGGCGAGGACCAAATCGGCGGCCGCGACGAAACCCATCCCGCCACCCGCGCAGACGCCGTTCACGACGGCGACGACCGGCTTGGGCATCCGCGTCATTTGCGCAACAGCGGTGTGAAAGGAAATCGTGAGCCGCTTCAAAAATTTCGGCGCGGTCGTCAGATGTGCGCGGAAATTTCCCACGTCCCCTCCGGCGCAAAACGCCCGCCCTGACCCGGTCAGGACCACCGCCCGAACCTCCGCGTCCTTCTCGCACGCGAGCAACGCCTCATGCAAATCGTCGGACAACTGCATGTTGATCGCGTTCAATTCCTTGGGGCGGTTCAGCGTCAGCCGAACGACGGCGTTTTTCTTTTCGTAGAGAATGGTTTGAAATTCCATGGGTTTGTCCTTGTTGTTGCTCGCTTATGCGATACGAATGCTCAGAGTCATTTTGCGCTCCCCCGAACTTGTATTTTTCCAAACGGACAATCCCCCAAAACCGGACATCGCGGGCAGTCGGGTTTGCGGGCGTTGCAGATGGCGCGACCGTGCCAGATGAGCGAATTGCTGAATTCGGTCCAATGCGACGGAGGGAGCAATTCCGCGATCTGAAATTCGATCTTGGTCGGGTCGTCGGTCGAAGCGAGGCCGAGGCGTTGCGCCAATCTCCGGAAGTGCGTGTCCACGATCAGCCCCGGATGACCGAACGCCTCGGCGCGGACAAGATTGGCCGTCTTGCGTCCCACCCCCGGAAGCGAGGTCAATTCCTCCATCGTCTCGGGAACTTTTCCGCCGAATTCTTCGGTGATCGCCTGGGCGACGGCGAGAAGGCTCCGCGTTTTTTGGCGGTAAAATCCCGTTTGAAAAACCAATTGTTCGATCCGCGCCGGATCGGCTTTCGCCATTGCGTCGGCGGTCGGGAACTCGGCGAATAGCGGCGGCACGACGCGATTGACCGTTTCGTCGGTGCATTGCGCGGATAGAATTGTCGCGATCAGGAGTTGAAACGGATCGGCGAATTGGAGCGCGGTTCCTTTTTTGCCGTAGATTTTGCGCAGGGTGTTGCTGATTCGCAGGGCGCGCTTCTTTAATTCCGCCGACCGGTTCGAGGCGTTGGGTCGTTTAGGTCTGGCCGTCATGGCGGAAGTATGGCATGATCCGCGCAAATCCGCCAGACGGCAGGAACGCTGGAATTCAAACTGAGATACGCCCCCGTGAAGCGATTTTCCCGCGCGCTTGAGATTTCCTCACTCGCGCTGGCGACGGTGGCGGCCTATTGGCCCGCCCTGCGTGGCGGATTTGTCTGGGACGATCATCTGCTACAGGAAAATCCGGCGCTCCAGTCCTTGTCGGGACTGCGTCAAATCTGGCTCGAACCTTCCGCCAACAAGAATGAGTTGCATTATTGGCCCGTCGTTTACACGGGATTTTGGATCGAGCGCGCGTTATTCGGCCCGAATCCGCTCGGGTATCATCTCGTCAACGTCGTCGTTCACGTCGCTAATGTTTTACTCTTTCGGCGACTTTTGGATCGAATCGGCGCGCGCGGCGCATTTCTCTCCGCCCTCCTCTTCGCGATTCATCCCGTTCACGTTGAATCGGTCGCATGGGTCATTGAACTCAAGGACGTGCTCTCCGGCATGTTTTATTTTTTGGCGCTCTTGTCTTTCATAAGTTTTGCGAGGAAAGAAAAATGGCGATCATTCGCCGTGTGCGCGGTCTTTTTTCTCTGCGCCCTGCTGAGCAAGTCGGCGGTCGTCACGTTGCCCGCGGCTTTGTATCTGTGGCTGTGGTGGGAACGATCAGCCAAGCGAACGAACAGCGCCGAGGGCGCGGCCTCCTCTTCTCAAAGCGAGTGGATAGCGCTTGTCTCGCTGACGATTCTCGCGGGATTGGTGACGATTGCCGATCTCGCCTTTTTTCGACGTCGGACCCTATCCGAGCCGCTGGATTTCAGCCTTTCCGTTCCGGAGAGGGCCTTGGTCGCCGGACGCGCCGCATGGTTCTATTTCTTGAAGCTCCTTTGGCCCGCAAATTTAATGGCGGTGTATCCTCGCTGGAAAATTTCTCCCGATTCGTTTCTCCCGTATGCCTTCCCGCTCGCGGCGATCGGCGGATTGGCGTTGCTCTTCTTGATGCGGGAGAAAATCGGGCGCGCTCCTCTCGTGTCTGTTCTTTTCTTCGGGGCGACGCATGCGCCGACGCTGGGATTCGTCGTGTTCGAATTCTTCGCCTATTCCTTCGTGGCGGATCGGTTTCAATATCTGGCCTGCGCGGGATTGATCGCCCTCTTCGGCGCAGGCGCTTCAACCATCGCTCGACGTTTGGTTCCGCTTCGTTCCTCGCTCTTTAAGCCGGCCGTCGCGTTGGCTTTGATCCCGTTGGGTCTCGCGACGGCGCGACAAACTGCAATCTACAAAGATATGGAGACTCATAGCCTCGACAACCTTCGTCACAACCCCGGCGCGTGGGTCGCGCACAACAACCTCGGTTACGCTTACTCCCGACGAGGCGAAATCGAAAAAGCCATCGAGCATTACTCCAAGGCCGTGGAATTGAATCCGACGCAAGCCGTGATTCTGAATAATTTGGGAGCGCTATATGCCCGGCACGGCGATCTTGCCAAGGCTGTCGAATGTTTCAATCGCGCCTTGACGATCAAGCCAGATTTGCAACCCGCCCGCGAAAATTTGGAGAACGCGCAGATCGAATTGGAAGGCGAGAAGATTACGAAGTGAATTTTGCGTTCAATTTTTCCAATCGTTCTTGACGGGATGGGGCGAGTCGGATAATCATAAGGACCGGATATATCCCAGCTTCGAGAGGGGGAGCGACGGAGGGTTCCGGGCGTATGCTCTCCCCGCGAATCGCGCGAAAGAACGCGAATTCGCCCCATGGGAATCTCCGACATCGAACGAAAGAGGAATTGCGGATTCGACCATGAGCATCGGCGAGACAACCCCATCCCACGGACTTTACGATCCGTCCCAAGAGCGCGACGCCTGCGGCGTAGGGTTCATCGCGAACATCAAGGGAACCAAAACGCATCGGATTGTCGAGCAAGGGGTGGAGATTCTCGCCAATCTCGCCCATCGCGGCGCGTGCGGATGCGATCCGCGCACCGGCGACGGCGCGGGCATTTTGACGCAAATTCCAGACAAGTTTTTCCGCCGGGTTCTGGCTGAAAAAGAAGTGGAGCTTCCGCCCCCCGGACGCTACGGCGTCGGCATGGTGTTTTTGCCGCCCAACGAGGAGGACCGCGAATCGTGCGTGGAGATGGTGGACATGCTCGTCGCGCGCGAGGGCCAGCGCGTTTTGGCGTGGCGCGACGTTCCGACGAACGACGCCGCCATCGGCGAACTCGCCAAGAGTTCCGAGCCGCACGTCGCGCAAATTTTCATCGGCGGCTGGCGCGACGACGCCGATCCAGACGAGATCGAGCGCAAACTCTACGTCATCCGCAAGGTCATCTCCCCCGCCGTCCGAGCGACGGCGATCCACGACCGCGATTATTTCTATTGGTCGTCGCTCTCCAGCCGGACGATTGTCTATAAGGGGCTGATGCTGGCCGATCAAATTCCGAATTATTTTCCCGACCTGACGGACCCCGATTTCGAGAGCGCGATCGCGATGGTCCATCAGCGGTTCAGCACGAACACGTTTCCCTCGTGGGAGTTGGCGCATCCGTTCCGCTATCTGGCGCACAACGGCGAGATCAACACCCTGCGCGGCAACCTCAACTGGATGAGCGCGCGCGAGCATCAATTCGAAAGCGAGCTTTTCGGCGAGGACATTCAGAAACTCAAGCCGATCATCATGGAGGGAGCCAGCGATTCGGCGGCCTTCGACAACGTTTTTGAGTTGCTCGTCCAGTCGGGGCGATCGCTCCCCCACGCGATGATGATGATGATCCCCGAAGCGTGGGAGCGGCACGAGAGCATGTCGCCGGAGAAAAAGTCGTTCTACGCCTATCACGCCTCGATCATGGAGCCGTGGGACGGACCGGCCTCCATCGCCTTCACCGACGGAAAATTCATCGGCGCGGTTCTGGACCGCAACGGCCTTCGCCCTTCGCGCTATTGGGTGACGAAAGACGATCAAGTCATCATGGCTTCGGAAAGCGGCGTGCTGGAAATTCCGCCGGAGCGCGTTCTGTTCAAGGGGCGGCTACAAGCGGGCCGCATGTTCCTTGTGGATACGGAGCAGGGGCGGATCATTCCCGATGAGGAAATCAAGGCGGAGATGGCCGGACGGCAACCTTACGGCCAATGGCTCAAGCAAAACTTGCGGCGATTGGATCATCTTCCCTCGGCTCCGGCGGCGTTGATTCCCGAGCCGTTCGATTCCGACGAGCTTCTGCGCCAGCTTCAGGCGTTCAACTACACGACCGAGGATTTGAAAATCATCGTCGGCCCGATGGCCAAGCAGGGCGAGGAGCCGATCGGCTCGATGGGGAACGACACCCCGCTGGCCGTGCTCTCGAATCGCAACCAATTGCTCTACAACTATTTTAAGCAGTTGTTCGCGCAGGTGACGAACCCGCCGCTGGACGCAATCCGCGAGGAACTGGTGACGACGATGCGTTCCGTGCTCGGTAGCGAACATTCGCTTTTCACCGAGACGCCGGAGCATTGCCACCAGCTTTGCCTCGATCAACCGATTCTGACGGACGAAGCGTTGGCGCGGATCAAATCGCTCAATGAGCCGGAACTCAAAACCGCCACGTTGCAGGCGCTTTTCGCCGCCGGAAGCGGGGAAGAGGGATTGCTGGAGGCGATGGATCAATTGTGCGAGCAAGCGAGCCAAGCGCTGGAGGAGGGCGCGACGATTCTCGTTCTGTCGGATCGCGGCGTGGATCAATATCACGCGCCGATCCCCGCGCTCTTGGCCTGCGCGGGAGTGCATCATCATTTGATCCGCAAGGGAACGCGGACGCAATGCGGGTTGGTCGTCGAGACCGCCGAGGCGCGCGAGACGCATCATTATTGTTTGCTTTTCGGCTATGGAGCCGAGGCGATCAATCCTTATCTTGCCATGCAGGTTGTCACCGACATGGTCCGCCGCAAGGCGCTCGTACCCGATTTGACGGTCGAGATGGCGCTCAAGCAATACATCAAGGCCGTGAACAAGGGCGTGCTGAAGGTCATGTCGAAGATGGGGATTTCGACTCTGGCGAGCTACCGCGGCGCGCAAATTTTCGAGGCGGTCGGGCTAAACAAGGAAGTCATACATCGCTATTTCACTTGGACCTCCTCGCGCATCGAAGGGGTTGGTCTGGACGTGATTGCCGAGGAGGCCTATCGGCGGCATCAACGCGGATTCCCGCCGCGCCACATTCCAGCCAATCTGCAATTGGAAAACGGCGGCATCTATCAATGGCGGCGCGACGGCGAGTATCACTTTTACAATCCCGAAACGATCGCCAAACTCCAGCAGGCGGTGCGCGTCGCCAAACCGGAAGAGGGCAAAAAGGGGTATCAGGAATACGCGCGCCTCGTCAACGACAACTCCAAGCTCGTCGCGCTTCGGAATTTGCTGGAGTTCAGACCGGCGAAAAAGGGCGTTCCATTGGAGGAAGTGGAACCCGCAAAGGAAATCGTCAAGCGGTTCACCACCGGCGCGATGTCGTTCGGCTCGATTTCCGCCGAGGCGCACGAGAATCTCGCTATTGCCATGAACCGCATCGGCGGGAAATCCAACACAGGCGAAGGAGGTGAGGATCCCGAACGCTTCATCCCCGATCCGAAAACCGGCGATTCGCGCTGTAGCGCGATCAAGCAGGTTGCGTCGGGGCGATTCGGCGTGACGAGTCATTACCTCGTCAACTGTCAGGAGCTTCAGATCAAGATGGCGCAGGGAGCCAAACCGGGCGAAGGAGGACAATTGCCCGGCCACAAGGTTTCGGAGTGGATCGCGCGGGTCCGCCATTCGACGCCGGGCGTCGGGTTGATTTCTCCTCCGCCGCACCACGATATTTATTCCATCGAAGATTTGGCGCAACTGATCCACGACCTCAAAAACGGGAATCGTCATGCGAGGATCGCCGTCAAGCTGGTCTCCGAAGTCGGCGTCGGCACGGTTGCCGCGGGCGTCGCCAAGGCGAAAGCTGACGTGGTGCTGATTTCAGGCGACACCGGCGGCACGGGAGCCAGCCCCCAAACTTCGATCAAACACGCCGGACTGCCCTGGGAATTGGGCGTCGCCGAGACGCATCAGGTTTTGGTCCGCAATCGTCTGCGCGGACGAATTGTCGTTCAGACCGACGGCCAACTGAAAACCGGACGCGACGTGGCGATTGCGTGTTTGCTTGGCGCGGAGGAATTCGGATTTGCGTCCGCGCCGCTCATCGCGTCGGGTTGCATCATGATGCGCAAATGTCATCTGAACACCTGTCCGGTCGGCATCGCGACGCAAGATCCGGTCCTGCGGAAAAAATTCGCCGGAACGCCGGAGAACGTCATCAACTTTTTCTTCCTCGTCGCCGAGGAACTGCGCGAGATCATGGCGTCGCTCGGATTTCGAACGATCAACGAAATGGTCGGGCGCGTGGATCGTCTGTCCGCGCGCAAGGCCGTCGAGCATTGGAAGGCGCGTGGCATTGACCTTTCTCCCATTCTGAAAAAGCCCGATGCCCCCAAGGGGACCGCGACGTATTGTTGCGAGGTTCAGGATCACGGCATCGAGCGGGCGCTCGACGTGACGACGCTCCTCGAAGTCTGCCGTTCGGCGATTGAGCGCAAGGAAAAAGTGGTGGCCGAATTTCCGATCCGCAACATCAACCGAACGGTCGGGACCATCGTCGGTAGCGAGATCACGCGCAAGTGGGCCGCCGAGGGTTTGCCCGAGGACACGATTCAACTCAAGTTCAACGGCTCGGCGGGGCAGAGCTTCGCCGCATTCACTCCGCGAGGGATGTCGTTCATCATCGAAGGGGACGCCAACGATTATTTCTGCAAGGGGCTTTCAGGCGCGAAAGTGGCGATCTATCCTTCGGCCAAGGCGACGTTCGTTCCCGAGGAAAACATCATCATCGGAAACGTCGCGTTCTACGGAGCCACGAGCGGCGAGGCTTACATTCGCGGTTTGGCGGGGGAGCGTTTCTGCGTCCGCAATTCCGGCGTCAACGCCGTTGTCGAGGGAGTCGGCGACCACGGATGCGAATACATGACCGGCGGGCGGGTCGTCGTGCTTGGGAAAACGGGACGCAACTTCGCGGCGGGAATGTCCGGCGGCATCGCCTACGTTTTGGACGAGGACAACACGTTCGCGGGCCGATGCAATCAGGAAATGGTCGGGCTGGAAAGAATTGAAGCGAAAGAAGAATCCGACGCCGTCCGAGCCATGATCGAGCAACATCAAAAACTGACCGGCTCGACGGTGGCGCGACGAATGCTGAAAGATTGGTCGTTCTTCCTGCCTCAATTCGTGAAGATCATGCCGCATGATTACAAGCGGGTGCTGACGGAAATGGCAAAGCAGGGAACCCAAGTTCCGGCGGAAACCCACAAACTCTTGACGGGGGTGCCGATCCATGGGTGACCCGCAAGGTTTTCTCAAGCACCCCCGCTCCGAGCCGCGGAAGGTTTCGATCGCGGAGCGCGTCAAACATTACAACGAATTCGAATCTCCGGTGGAGGAAGCCGAACTGCGTCAACAAGGCGCGCGGTGCATGGATTGCGGCATTCCTTTTTGCCACGGTCCGACCGGATGTCCGCTGGGCAATTTGATTCCGGTCTGGAACGACCACGTCTATCGCGACGAATGGCGCGAGGCGATTGCCGCGCTTCACGCGACGAATAATTTCCCCGAATTTACCGGTCGCATTTGTCCCGCCCCCTGCGAGACCGCGTGCGTTCTCGGCATCAACGAGCCTCCTGTCACCATCAAGCAAATCGAAGTCAGCATCATTGATCGCGCCTTCGCCGAGGGATGGGTCAAGGCCGATCCGCCTAAAAAGCGCACCGGAAAAAAGGTCGCCGTCATCGGGTCCGGTCCGGCGGGGCTGGCCTGCGCGCAACAACTCAACCGCGCCGGACATTGGGTCACTGTTTTTGAGCGAAGCGACCGCGTCGGTGGTTTGCTGATGTATGGCATCCCTGATTTCAAAATGGAAAAATCGCACGTCCGCCGTCGCGTCAAGCTGATGGAGGAAGAAGGGGTAAAATTCCGCATCAACGCCAATGTCGGCGTCAACGTGGACGCCGGGGAATTGCGTAAGGAATTCGACGCGCTGGTTCTTTGCGGCGGCGCGACCCAGCCGCGCGATCTTCCCATTCCGGGACGCGACCTCAAGGGTGTCTATTTCGCCATGGAATTCTTGCCGCAACAAAACAAACGCGTCGCCGGAGACACGATCCCCGACGCGGTTTCCCTTACCGCCAAGGACAAGCACGTCATCGTCATCGGCGGCGGCGACACCGGTTCGGATTGCATCGGAACCTCGGTGCGCCAAGGGGCGAAATCGGTCACTCAATTCGAGTTGCTTCCCGAACCTCCCGCCGGGCGCACGGGTGATTTTCCTTGGCCCTATTGGCCGATGATTAAGCGTACTTCATCTTCGCAGGCCGAAGCGGCCGAAGTGGCCGGAGGCGACCGACATTATTCGATCAACACCAAGCGGTTCGTCGGCGACGATACCGGGCGTGTCAAGAAGCTTCAGGCGATCAAACTGGAATGGGTCAAATCCTCCAACGGCGGGCGTCCGGAAATGCGCGAAGTCGCCGGAAGCGGAATGGACTTCGACGCCGATCTGGTATTGCTGGCGATGGGATTCATTCATCCCGAGCATTATCTTCCCAAGATTCTCGGCGTCGAATTGGACGAGCGGGGCAACGTCAAGACGGCTCAAACCCGGATGACAAGCGTCCCCGGTATTTTCGCCGCCGGCGACATGCGGCGCGGCCAATCGTTGGTCGTCTGGGCCATCGCCGAGGGGCGCGACGCCGCGCACGACTGCGACGAATGGCTCATGGGGCGGACGCTTCTTCCCCGATCAACGCCGCGCTGACGAACTCGGCGAGCCCGACCTTTGAATTTCTCGTCGATTATTCGGGAATCGCAATTTTCTTTTTGGTCTCAAGGTCGAGAATTTTTGGAGCGGAGCCTTTTTTGCCGAGAATCGGACTCAGATAGGCGATTTTTTTTCCGGTCGGATCGAACATGGCGTTTCCCGCGCCTTGCGGCTCATCGGTCAGATATGTGATTTTTCCCGTGGCGATTTCGATCAGGGCGACCTGAATCGCCGACGGCTCCGCGTCGTCAATCTTCGTTGAGATTTTTCCCGATCCGGATTTGACCATCGTGACGAGCAGAGATTTGCCGTCGGCATTCAGGGCAGGTTTTTGCATGAAGTAGATGTTGGGCGCGAGAGGCCGCGAGGCTTTGTTCTCGGGCGAATAACTCACGAGCGGGGCCAATTCCCCCTTCGCATCGTCGTCGTATTTCAGATAGAGGATCGTTTTGTCCCCGTCCGCCCATGTCGGAAAGATCGGGTGAATCGGCTCGTTCTTGCCGAACTTGAGCAGACTGCGCGACTTCCCCTTCTGCTTGTCGAGGATTTGAATTTCGCGGTCAAAGGTGAGCAGGATTTTTGATCCCGTCGCGTTGGCGCAGGGGCAGACGAATCCGCCGTGGTCCATCATGAAAATTTCCTTGGAGGGCGCATGACGTTTGGTCAGGTCCAATTCGTAGAGTCGCTCGATTTGTTCGTCCTTCTTTGTTTTCTCCTTTTCCCGCGCGGCGATGTAATAGAAATAATGGCCGTCGCCGGAAAACGAATAGCCGCCATAGAGAAAAACCTCGGTGTCAATTTTTTCGCGGACGACGCTTCCGGTGGCAGGATTGTATTGGTGAAGGTCGGCACAACTGTGCGGATCGGGTTCCTTGCTCGGATCGCTCGGCGGATGCGCGGTGGCGAAGAGCAACTCCCCCTTCATCTCGCCGGACGGAATGTAATAACACCACCCGACTTGGCGATCAAAAGTCGGGACGCGCTTGGCGGATTGATTTTGCGAATCCCAGAGCCAAAGCGAGTCGTCGCTCTGGCGGATGAACGCAACGGTCTTGCCGTCGGGGCTGAAGGAGAATTGATCCGGACGGCAGGCGACGATCCAAAAGGTCATTCCTATTCCGGTGAGCAGTTTTAGGAGATTTCGAGTCATGATTCTATTCCGATTCTTCCGTTCGCGTTCAAGGGTTCGATCCATTCCGAGGATGCTCCGGGCAAGTTTTGCGGTCAATGGAATTGTTTCTGCTTTTCCAATCTTCGCGTCGCGCAAAAGAGGATGCGGCGGAATGCAAAGAGAACGGGAGACTGCGGCCAGCGGCGGCGGAGTTTTTGGCGGTAGGCGTCCATGAATTTTTTTTTCATCTCGTCATCGAAACGATCCAGATAGGGAACCAACGCGGTTCCGGTCATCCAGTCGGCCACGGCGTCGGCGTCGTCCAACTCATGCAGGTAAACCTTCTCGAAGAGCGTGATCCCTCGCCCTCCGCTGGAATAAAGAAACTCGGCGTAGGCGTCGGGTTCGAGGACCGCGCGCGCGCGCGACCAACCTTTGAGGGCGGAACGAAACGGCTCCTCGCTCGCCAATTCGAGGACGAACGCCTGAGATGGGTGACGATGATTGGCGGGAAATTGCATGGCGAGTTGCCCTCCCGGTTGGACGAGCGACATCAGGCGGGGAATCAACACGGGATGATTCTCAACCCACTGGATCGCGGCGTGGGAAAAAATGAGATCCCACTCGCCGGCGACTTCCTCAATCGCGCGCAATTCGAATCGCAAACCCGTGCGGTTGATTTTTTGCGCTTCGGCGAGCATCTGCGGCGAGTTGTCAATCCCCAGCACGTCGCTTTGCGGAAGATGATCCGCCAGCCGACGGGTTAATTCTCCCGTCCCGCAACCGAGATCAATCACGCGCATCCCCTCGCGGACGCGGATCAGTTTGATCAAATCCTCGAACGGCGCAAACCGCTCGGCTTGAAATTGACGGTAACGTTCGGGACTCCAAGGCATGGCGGACTCGATCCAAATCGCGATTCCGGCGTTTGGGCCGGCAGTGAACGGCATCATTTCATAGCGGCGACGGATGTGCCACGGGTTGTTGAGGATGCCAAGGAAACGAAAGAGGCTGAATCATCTCACGCGGAGGCGCGGGGAACGCGGGGATTCATTGGAAAGGAAGGACGAGATTTACAAGATCAAAAATTGGCCGTTGGCTTTTCAGGGCGGGAGGCGCTGTCCCCGGCGGCTAGGCAGTATGAAAAGATCGCCTGCAATCGCCGTCGGTGAATGACAAGCGAGCCCCGTCAGCGCCGGTATCTGATCCCACGGCGCGTTCCTCCAGTTTCCGGCCTGTCCGATTCTTATTCACCTCTCCCCATTGCCTAGAAAAGAAGTGAACGCCCGCGTTCCGGCATTGATCGCCGATGTCGGTGACCCATTCGCTCCGCATCGGGCGCGCGCAGGGAGGGGATTCCCCGCCGACGATCACCCGATTCATTTTCTTCAACTCAAGCCCGCAGGAGCGATCCCAGCAACGGCTCAATTGAGAGGAACTTGATTTTGACGCGCGCCTCATTCCTCAATCATCACCGCCGGCGCGGGGTTGGTTCGGAGTGTTTCGCGCAGGAGTTCGGCGGCTCGCTCAGGCAAGACCGGGTTGATGTGAAATCCGGTGCCCCATTCGAATCCGGCCAGTTTGGTCACGCGCGGGATGATCTCGACGTGCCAATGATAATCCTGTGGAATCGAGGAGCGTCCCCCCGCCTCATAGAGCGATTCGGGAACGCTATGTAGGATGTAGTTGTAGGGAGGATTGCGCAAAAGTTGTTGCAGGCCCCAGAGCGCGCGCCGCAGGATGTCGGCCAACGCGCGAAGTTGACGGTCGTCGGCGTGCTGAAAATCGTGCGCGTGGACCTTGGGCATGATCCACATTTCGTAGGAGAATTTGGAGGCGTAAGGGGTAAAGGCGACGAAGTCGTCGTTTTCCTCCACGATCCGCCGTTTCTCGGATTGCTCCTGCGTGAGAATGTCGCAGAAAAGGCATCGGCCGTGGGATTCAAAATAATTCCGGGCATTCTCCATCTCCTCCGTCACCCAGCGCGGCGCGATCGGGAGCGCGATCAGTTGCGAGTGGGGATGCTCCAGCGAAGCCCCCGCTTGCGAGCCGTAGTTGCGGAAAATCTGGATGTAGCGGAAGCGCGCGTCGCGGTGAAGGTCCACGATTCGGTCGCGGTAAAGGCCGAGCACCGCGGCCAGCTTGGCGACCGAAAACTCCCCTATCGGCGCGTGATGGCTCGGACTTTCAATGATGACCTCATGCGCTCCGACGCCGTTCATCGTTTCGTAGACGCCGTGGTGTTTGGGGTCGAGGTAACCCTCGATCCGCATCGCGGCGTATTTGTTCGGAACGACGCGGGTTTTCCATCCCGGCGCGTTGCGCGCGGTGTCGGGAGGACGATTTGCGACGATCTCGGGGGGCGTTTCCTTTTCGTTGCCGGGGCAGAAGGGGCAAATCCCCCGCTCCGGGGGGAACAGCTCCGCCTCGACCTGAAAATCTTGCGGTCGGTGGGCGCGCTCCTCGGCGACGATCACCCAACCGCCGCTCACGGGGTCTTTTCTGAGAATGGACAAGGGATTTCGATCTCCTAAATGACGGGAATCAGCCGGTCAAAAGTTTGCTCCGAATTTCATCCAGATACGGACGAGACTTCTTGAAGAGCGCCGGATCGGACGACGCTCCCTCGAAGAAAAACGAGGCCTTCGCGTAGTTATTTTGCTTGAGATAAAACAGGGCAATGTAAAATTGCGCGTAAGGATCGTTCGGGTTGGTCGAGAGCGCCTCCTTCAGCAGGCGAACCGACTCTTGATCGTTTCCCAGAAGAAAATATGCGCGTCCGAGTTTGGCCTTCAGGTTTTGCTTCGACTCGATTTTCAGCGAGCGTTGATAGGCGTCCAGCGCCTCTTGAGGACGATTCAATTCGAGATAGCAATCTCCCAATTGCGCCATCCGCAACCATGCGCCGGGATACCGATGTGTGATGTAAAGCAAATGTCCCATCGCTGATTCGTAATGTCCCACGCTCAAATCAGCCTCCGCCGAGGCGGTGTGACGGTTGATCTGATAACCCGGCCACAAAACCAAAATCACCAACAAAGATAAGACCGCAAACCCGCCCAAAATCGCGCCGACGATCCGCATGGAAACTTCGAACCCAGCTCGCTCGGAACCCGCAGAAGCGACGGGAAGATTTTCCTTGGGACGCTCCGGCTCCTTGCGGGGCTGAGGACGGGAGGAGGATGAACGGGACGATCGGCGGGACATGCGGCTGGGATTAGAGTGGTCTTTCAGTAAGCCACGGATTTCGCGGATAACACAGATTCAGAAAACACTGACGGAGCCATGGCGTCCTTTTCAATCCACAATCTACAAATCCGCAATCTACATTTGATTTAGGTCTTGGCGGTTGGCTATGCAATCGGGATGACTTGCCTTTACTCCGTCTCCGCTTCCTCGCGCGCTTCCTCGGATTCTTCCTCTTCGGATTCCTCGTCCTCGTTTTCGAGATCATGCATCCGGATCGGCATGACGAGATAGAGCGAATCGGCGTCGTTGGGACTCTCAAACACGACCGGCGCGTTGTTGTCCTTCATTTTCATCCGGACGGTCGAGTCGGAAATGACGCGGAAGACCTCTCGCAGATATTGATGACTGAACGCGATCTTGAAAGGCTCGCCGTCGTAGTTGATTTCGACCTGCCCCTCATAGGAGCCGTCGTCGAAGGATTGGGCGCGGACCTCAATGGCGTTTTTAACGAAACTGAGAATGATGGAGTTGTATTTCCGTTCGGCCAAAACGCCCGCGCGGTCCACCGCGTCATCCAGCGCCGCCTTCGGAAGCTCCAAAGTTTTCTTGAACGTTTCGGGTATGACCGATTCGTATTTCGGGAAATTTCCTTCGATCAGGCTCGTCAGATAAACCACATTGGGAAGGGTGAAAATCGCCTGCCGCTCGGTGATCGCCAATTCGATTTCCCCTTCCTCGCCGATGGCCTTGTCCACTTCCTCCAGCATCCGGCGGGGAATGATCCCCTTGATCTCTTTTTTCTTGCCCACGACTTGAACCGGCTCGGCAATCGCCTTGCCCAGTTTGCGTCCGTCGGTCGCGACGCAGATCATTTTGCCCTTGCTGAGTTCGAAGAGCGCGCCCATTAAGACCCGGCGCGGATCGCGCGCGGGAATCGCAAAGAGGGTGCTCCGCAGGAGTCGCTTGAGGTCCGCTTGGCGCAATGTGATTTTTACCGCCGTTTCGACTTTGGGCCATTCGGGAAAATCCTCCGCGCTCATCGTCGCCAGATGATAGACGTTGCGGTTGCAGGTCAGCGTCAGGCGCGTCGCGGAGGTGACGACGGCGACGTCGTCGTCGGGCAGACGGCGAACAATGTCGCCGATGGTCCGCGCCGGCGCAGTGATCCGCCCCGCCTCCTCGACCTTGGCCTCCAGCGAGACTTTGGCGAAAATTTCCAAATCGGTCCCGATCAAATTGACCCCCTTGGCGTCCGCTTCGATCAGGACGTTGGCGAGAATCGGGAGCGCGCCGGACATGCTGACGGCGTTTTGCGTCAGGCCGATGCCGGTCACCAATGCAGGACGGGAAAAGGTGACTTTCATTTCAAGACCGCCTCATTTTCGAGTAGAGTTCAAACTTGAGATCGAACCGTTCGATTCAATTTGACCAGCTTAATCGGCGGGGAGCAATTGTCAAAAGAATTCAAAAATGTCCGAAGGTCGTCCAAATGTTTCAAAATTAGCAAAACCGCCAAAACCCAAGTGGTGATAAATTGCGAATGGCAGATCGTGGTCGGCGTTTTGATGGCTTTCACATTCAGATTTTTCTCCCGAACGGGAATTATCGTTGCCCCTCCCTGTGCCGGTTTGGTAGAGATACTTGTGCATCGCGCGCGGAAACGGCGCATAAGGAATCTCGACCGCATGAGAACGATCCAAACTCTTTTCTGTCTGGCGTTGATTTCTTCCGTGGCGATCGTCGCTTGTGGCGGACCACGGATGAAGCGGCTCGATTCCGCTACCTACGAACGACGCCCGCGCAACTATCCGATTGATCCCTACGTCGGCAAACTGAGCCAACCGCACCGCGAAATCGCCGTCATCGAATCCACCGCCTATCCCTCCGACGACAAGGACACGCGAAACAAGCAATTGGAGGAGATGAAAGAGAAAGCGCGCGGGCTGGGGGCCGACGCGATTGACGATCTGCGCGTCTTGACCAAAAAAATCAAGGGCTACACGCTCGACGAGCGGACGCCGTTCATCTCTTGGAAGCAGGGAAATTACGAACTTTTTTTTCTGCGAGGGACGGCGGTCGTCTATGAATCCAGCCTGCCGGGAGTCGTCGCCTCGGCGACCGGATGGACCACCGAAACGATGACGATGAAAGTCACCCCTACCCCGACGCCGATCAAGCCGCTCCAACCCGCCCGAGTGCAGAAGATCAAGAAGCAGGCGAAGTAGTCCATCCCGGATCAGGAAGCTTCGGAGAAACTTACGGATGGCCCGCGCCGGAACTTTTCCCGCGCAGATCGTAGCATACCATCTCGCGATCATTGCGGATGAGGAGCCGTCCGTTTGACAGCGCGGGATTGTTCCAAGTCTTGTCGTGAAGGGCTTGGTTATTGGCGAGTTCTTGAAATCCGTCGGGCGTCGCCTTGACCAACGCTAATTCACCATGTTCGCCGAGGACAATCAGATGGCCGTCGGCGTAGATCATCTGACCGTAACCGTAGCGACCCTCCTTCCAGCGCCTTTTGCCGTCCTTGAGATCAAGGCAGGCTAGAATTCCGGCGTCCAAACCGTAGATGGATCCATCGTGTAGCACGGAAGAATTGAATTTGTTCTTCATGTTGAGGTTGGCCCAGAGTTGCCGCGCGGACCATTTGCCGTCGCTGAGCGAAATCTGAACGAGCGCGCAACCTTTGCCGTATTCCGCCGATATGAAAATCCGGTCCTCCCCCGCTAAAATCGGTTGGGCGCAATTGATGCCGTTGGTCGTCGTCCACGGGAAGCTCCAAAGGACCTCTCCGGTTTCGATTTCTATTCCGTGCAGATTGGCCGCCGCGAGATTGAGGATTTGCCTTTTGCCACAAAGCGTGACGAGCATCAGCGAACTGTAGGCTTGTTGTTCGGGCAGAGTTTTCAAAAGAAGTTTTCCCGAATTCTTTTCGTAAGCGAGAAGCGAATTTTTTTTCTCCAATCCTGACGCCGTGACGAAAACCTTTTTATCCACGACTAGCGGCGCGCCGCTCATCGCCCAAGCGAGATTGCGCGCGCCGGTTTCTTTCAAGATGTTCGCCTTCCAAAGGAGCTTCCCCGTCGCGGAGTCGAGGCAGTGCAGATCCCCCTCGGCGCCGAGCACGAAGAGAGTGTCGCCATCGAGCGTCGGCGTGGCGCGCGGACCCTCGCCCCCCATCTGCTCGTCAAAATGCGCGGGATACTCGAACGCCCAAAGTTCGCGCCCGCCATTTAGATCATAGCAAGTGACGGCTTCCCCTTTGCGGCGTTGTTCGATGGTATAGGCGCGTCCCGCGCCGGCGACGAATCCCGCCCAGCCTCCCCCGATCGGTTGGCGGTAAAGTTCAGGCGGAGGCCAGATGCGCGAAAGAAAAAGTTCAGTCTCCGCGCTGATACCGTCGCGGTTGGCTCCGCGATATTGAGGCCAATCGGCTTTCGCGGGAGTGGACGAGGCGGACTGATTGGACGCAGTGGACCGGGGAGATGATTTTTCCTGCGCGGCTCGATGGGACTCCAATTGCTTGTAGAGCTGATTCTTGGATTGAAGCTCGATGTTTGGTTTGAAACCGCCGTAGAGATTCCAGCGGTTGTGGAAAACTTTCGCCGTTCCCCAGACCAACAGAAGAAAAATCATGACTCCCGCGACGATCTTGGCGACAACCTTCCGCCAACGGCGTCGGGGTTTGATCTGGGGCATCTCTTCCATGAGGGACGATCCGATTATCGGCTTGAGCGGATTATGTCAGACCGATCCCGATTGCGCAAACGGGGATATTTCTCACGCCCTCGCGAAGCATGCCGCCCAAACTTGCGGCGCGCCGGATTGGCGCAAGACTTGCGCGCATTCGCCGATCGTGTGCGCGGTCGTCACCACGTCGTCCACGAGCAGAATCCCGGGCAACGGGGGCGCGACCGATTTCTCCAACGCGAACGCGCCCCGGACGTTCTCGGCCCGCTTTTCCTTCGGGATGCGCGTCTGCATTTTCGTGTGGCGGATGCGCCGGAGGATTGGCTTAAGCGGCAGTCCGAGCGCCAGCGCCAGACGCTCCCCCAAAATCTGGCTTTGGTTGAATCCGCGCCACGCCCGGCGCCGCCAATGCAGGGGGACCGGCACGATCCACTCGATCCGTTTCTCCAGCGCGAGCAGAGGCTCGGCCAGACGCGAGACCATCATGTCGGCCATGAGATTTCCCATCTCCCAGCGTCGGTCGTATTTGAAAAGATGAACGCAACGTCCCGTCGCCGGGGTGTAATGGACTCCGGCCAGAACCCCCTGATAAGGAGCGCCGGGAGGCGGACACTTGGGACAGGGGCGTCGGCGGTCGGGCGACTCCCCCCATCCCGTCGCGCCGCAAAACCGGCATCGCCACGTGTCCTCCGGCAAAAGATCGCGCCTGCACGGATCGCAAACAATCTGCTCGTGGCGATTTAGGCGGACCAGACAAAGCGGACAGATCGGCGGGTAAAGGAGGTCGGCAAGGGAGGATGCGAGGAACTTGAACGGCATTTTTAGTCCATCAAAAATGAAAAACCGCCAAGACGCCAAGGACGCCAAGAAGAAAGTTCAAGAAATTCATCGGCGGGTGAAATTCACCAATTATTATCTTGGCGTCCTTGGCGTCTTGGCGGTTCGTCTTGCGGGAAATTTCGGCCATTGGTGCGAATTCCAACCCAATCTTGACACTTTCGTTCCGGTGATGACAAGCTGGTTGCGGGTTTGCGGAGCGGGGAAGGATGTCGGTCGTCTGTCCGAAATGCGGTCACCGTTGGGAAGCGGAGGTGGGAATGAATTTGCCCCAAGTCCGCTGTCCGCAATGCGGCAGTGTCGTCGCCGTCGCGCAGAAATCGGCCGCGCCGGTTCATCAAGGACGGACCTCAGTCTCGCCCGGGGTTTCGCCCGGAGCCGGGCAATCTCCGGGAGCTAGTCCGCCCCAACCGAGTCCGGGTTTGCACGGCGCTAGAACGTCGGTCGCTTCCCCCTCACCTTCGCCGCCGCATCTTTCCGAACCCTCCTCGCCGACGATCCCCTCGCAGGCGGTTTCGCCCGCGCCTCAGGCGCAACCGGCGGGTCCGGTGCAACCGTCGCTTTCGCCGCGCCACATTGATCTCAGCGGACGAACGATCGGCGGCTACAAAGTCTCGAAGATGCTCGGCGCGGGAGGGATGGGCGCGGTCTGTCTCGCGCACCAGATTTCACTCGACCGCGACGTCGCGCTGAAAATTCTCCCCTCCTATATGGCGGAAAATCCCGATTTTCTCATGCGCTTCACCCGAGAGGCGTTGAGCGCCGCGCAACTGACCCACCACAACATCATTCAGATTTATGACATCGGAAGCGATCAGGGGATTCATTACATCAGCATGGAGTTCGTCCGAGGGGAGACGCTCGGCGAGATCACGCGCCGACAGGGAAAATTGGCTTCGGCGGTGGCGGCGGGATACATTCTGCAGGCCGCGCGCGGACTTCATTACGCCCACGAGCGCGGGATCATTCACCGCGACATCAAGCCCGACAACCTCATGCTCAACGATCAGGGGATCCTCAAGATCGCCGACATGGGATTGGCCAAGATGCGGGGGGAGGTTCGCAAACCCGGCGAGCGTCCGGGACCCGACGCCGCTTCGCTTCTTCAAAAGGCGCGAGGCGACCTGACCATGAGCGAGGTCGCCATGGGAACGCCCGCTTACATGCCTCCCGAGCAGGCGCGCGACGCCAGCACGGTGGATCACCGTGCCGACCAATACTCGCTTGGATGCACGCTTTATTTCTTGATCGCAGGCACGACTCCTTACACCGGCAACACCGCCTACGAACTCATCAACAAGCACATGATGGATCCGTTGCCGCCGCTGGAGAATCACGCGCCGGAAACGCCGAAGGATTTGACCGCCGTCATCAACCGGATGATGGAAAAGGAGCCTGAAGCCCGCTATCCGAGCATGGCGGAGGTGATTCACGATCTCGAAGGATTGCTCGGCGTCGAGGGGATGCAGGGGGCACAAGGACCGCGCGAGGTTCATCGCAAACTCCTGCACGAGGCGCAACAGGCGTTTTATCGTGTCAAGGGTTTGAAGCGACGCAAGGTGGCCATTCTCGGATTCTACCTTGGGATGGCGTTGCTGATCGTCGCCGTTTTTACCCTTCAAACGCCCCCCGACGTGGAAAAACAAACTTGGCTGGATCGTCTCTTGGAGGTGGATTGGGCAAAAGGGATGGTCGGAATCATGTTGCTTAGTCCGATTGCTTCGTTTGTGCTCCACGGCGTTCTCAACAAGACTTATCTTTTTCGGCGCGTTCGCAACGTCTTCACGTCTCTTTCGGCGAGGGGCTGGTGGTCCCTCGCGGTTTCAATTGTGTTGCTCGTTTTTGTCTTCGGCGCGTCCATCATCATCGCGATTTTGGGATCAGCGCTGGCCGCAGTCGCCTATGAGTTGGGAATTCGCCGTCCCCTCTGGGCCGAGCGGCGCGAACCCTTGCGCCAAGTGCAAACCATGCTCAAGGAACTTCGCGGGCATGGACTATCCGAAGAGGCTCTTCAGGATTTTGTCTGCAATTACTGCGGCGAGGATTGGGAGGAGTTTTTTGAGGGATTGTTCGGCTACGAGGCTTTGATTGCCGCGCGGGCCAGATTGAGCGAGGCCGAAAAATCCGGCGCGCGCAAGCAATACGCCGTCTGGCGCGATCCGTTGGCTAGGTGGCTGGAGAAAATCGAAAAAGGCCGAAAGGAAAAAAGAGAAAAGAGACAACTCGCCGACGTCGAGGCCGAACGGCTCAAGGCCAAAGGCGCAAGCGAGTCCGAGGCCCGCAAACAAGCGGACGCCATGGCCTCCATGATCGCCCGGCAGGGATTTCTTCAAACCGCCGACGCCGCGCCGATCCCCGTTTCCTCTCCTTCGATAGCCGTTTCAAAAGCCGCCGCGCCGCCTAACCCGGAAAAGAAATGGAAACCCGTGCGCCCGCTACGGACGCAACCAATTTTTGAATTGGATCAAGGGATCCGTCTTGGGTTCGGGCTGGCCGTTTGCGTGTTGTATGGCGTCACCCAATTTATCGGCTTTGATATGGTTCCCGCCGCGTTGAAACTCGAACATTACGGCGACGTTTTGGGACTCGGAGCCGGAATCATTCTCATCCTTTCGGCGTTTTCCTCGCGCTCCAGCATGGGTTCGCTCATCGTCGCGGGCACGATTCTCATGATCGCCAACCATCCCATCTCCGCGATGATAAACCGCCCGCCGCTTTCCGATCCGCAATACGTCATGGGCGTCGGCGTGATTCTCATCGGCGCGGGGATCGGATTTCCGATTCTGAGCCGTTTGTCGGGGCAAAAATTCTGAACTGGCTCGGCGCCATTCTTCTGATCGGCCTCTCCCTCTCCATCGGCTGGGGCGTGCGCGGGAATTGGGGGCATGAATACGGCGCGATGATTCCCGGCGCGCTTGCCGCGATGGCCGCCTGTCTTCTTTCCGGTCGGGAGGATTGGCGACGGCGCATTCCGCATTTCGCCTTTTTCGGCGCGCTGGGATGGAGCTTCGGCGGCTCGATCTCCTATATGCAGGTCATCGGCTACACTCATTCGGGACATCTTCCGTCGGTCGCTTACGGATTCGCCTGTCTGTTTGTGATCGGATTTCTCTGGGGCGCGATGGGTTGCGCGGGGACGGCCATGCCCACCGTGATGGACCGCGACCGATTGACCGAATTCTACGCGCCGATTCTGGCGATTTTCGCCGCGTGGACGCTGGAGGATTTTTTCCCGGAGATCGTCCGCTCGACCGGAGCGCAGGATCGGGACATGAGTTGGCTTTACTGGCACGATACCCCTTGGATCGCGGCGTTGCTGGCGATCGTCGCACCGTTGATTCTGGCGGCGATTCGGCGGAAATGGAATCGCGCGACAACGATGATCCTTCACATGGCCGTCGGATGGTGGATCGGCGTCTATGGTTTGGTGGACGTGTTGGGGCTTCGCATGACGCCGCCGCGCGGCGACAGTTGGGCCGGATGCGTCGGGATGACCTTCGGGATGATCGTTTATTTTTGGCGTCAGGGCTTCGCTCCGCTGATTTTCGCTTCGCTGGTGGGCGGCTTTGTCGGCGGGTTCGGATTTTCCTTCGGGCAGTTCCTGAAACTGCTCGAAATCTCGACCGGATATGACACCAACTGGCATAGCGTCTTGGAACAGAGCTATGGATTCATCAACGGTATCGGCGTTGCACTGGCGATGGGCTACCTTTCAACGCGCACTCCGCCTCTGAGCGCCTCGCCGCCGGAACCGCATGCGTCCAGTCCGCCATCGCCCCGACGCTGGACCGATCCCTTCGCGGTTGGATTCACGCTCCTCGCCATCACTTACGTCAATATTGTGAAGAACGTCCATGATGCTTGGCTTCCGGGCAAAGCCGTTCCAGAAAGGATGTATGGCCTATCCGTTTATGCTTGGTTTCACATTGGGTATTTTTTGATCGCCGTTTTGGTCATCGGACTAATCTTATCTCACTGCCTTCATCCGCTCGCCATTCTTCCGGATAATTCGCTCGGGCAGGGACAATTGTTCTATCTTTTGTTTTTGTGGTGGATTGTTCTTGCAAATCTTTCGCGCGATTATCCGTTTCAACCGCAGAGGCTTGTCACCGAGGGAGTCATTCACGTCAACGCCTGCATCTGCACGGCGTTGATGTTGATCCTGCCCAAGGCGAAAGAATCGCCGAGGGAAATTTTATCGGTCAATTACCGCAAAATCATTTTGTCCGTAATCCTCGCCGGGTTGGCGGCGATGGCGATCTCCACCGCGATTCAAACTCCGATCACCCAAATGCTTCCGCATGAGCGCCTCGCCAAATACGCGGGGCGGCATATCCGTTTCGGACCAGACGCAACCATCAGGGAGAAAGACAAATGAAACCGCCCCATGCAATTTTATGCTGGTTTATCTTGGCGACGACGGCAACCGCCGGAGACGACATCACGATCAACCGAATTTTCGGCCAAGAAATTCCCGGCAAATATAAGCATCCCGCCTGCATGACGCAACTTGCCAACGGCGACTATTACCTCGTCTATTACTGCGGGACGGGCGAATACGCGACCGACACCGCCGTCTATGGTTCGCGCAGGAAGAAGGGCAAAAGAAAGTGGTCTTATCCCGTCGTCATCTCCGACACGCCCTTCACCTCCGACGGCAACAGTGTGATTTGGCAGGCACCCGACGGCGTCGTCTGGCTTTTTCACGTCGTCCGCTATGGCGAGACTTGGTCCACTTCGCGAATCGTCGCCAAAATCTCGCGGGACAACGGCAAGACTTGGTCCGATACCGTCATGCTAACCTTCCAAGAAGGGACGATGGTCCGAAGCCATCCGATTGTCTTGAAGGACGGCGATTATCTTTTGCCGATTTACCACGAGACCGGAGCCAACACGGAATGGCTCGCGGCTGACAGCGCGTCGCTTTTCTTGCGACGAGACATCAAATCCGGAAAATGGACGCCGACCAACGAAATTCATTCGCGGATCGGCAATATCCAGCCCTCCGTCGTTCAGATAAACGACCATGATCTCATCGCCTATTGCAGGCGCGGCGGAGGCTACGAACCGACCAAAGACGGCTGGCTCGTCCGCTCCGAATCGCATGACGGAGGCCGAACTTGGAGCGAGGGGAAGGATTCAACCTTTCCCAATCCCAACGCCGCCGTGGATTTTATCAAACTGAGCAACGGCCATCTCTTGCTCGTCTATAATGACAGCATGAACGACCGCAATCCGCTCACCGCCGCGATTTCGACCGACAACGACAAGAGCTATCCATGCCGCCGAAATATCATTGACGATCCCAAGGGGGATTTTGGTTATCCGACCGCCATTGAGGCGCAAGACGGCAAAATCCACGTTATGTTCACTTCGGACGAGCGCACGGTGATCCGCGAGGCGATTTTTGAGGAGAGCGCGATTCTGCGGTGAGAAATTCACCACACTCGATTAAAGTTCGTATCCTTCGCCATCTTGTGCGATTTTGACGCCGCAATCGCGGACCTGACGATATTCCGCGCTAGAATAATTCAGCATCGGATTCGTGTTGTTGATGTGAACGTAAACGCGATGGCGGACGGACAACTTGGCGAGCCAATTCAAACTTCCATCAGTCCCGCCGACGGGGAGATGACCCATTTCCCGGGCTGTTCGCTCGCCGACTCCAAGCCGGATCATCTCGTCGTCCGACCAAAAGGTTCCATCCAAGAAAATTGCGTCCGCGTCCCGCGCGGCTTCGATCAAAGATGGAGTCAAGGATGCCACGCACGGCGAGTAAACCATTTTCTTTTTCGTTACCGCGTCCTCGACGATCAATCCGATGACCGATCCTTTCGCGTCGCCTGTTTCTGACTGAACGTATTTGGGAACATGCGGATCGAGTTCAAAGGCGCGGACGCGCAAGCCGCTCGGCTCGCCGGAAGGAAGCCGAAGGTCGCAGGAAGCATCAAAAGACAAATCATGCCACGGACGCTCGGCGAAACTTCCCAAAACCGATTCGAGAGAAAAGTATTGGTTGAGCCACCGCCGGACGATCGGCGCGCTCCAAATCCCAATCGCGCATCCCTCGCGCAATTGAAGCAAGCCCAGAGTGTGGTCGAGTTCCGCGTCAGTCAGAACGCAACCGGCGATGCTGGTCCTGCGGTTTAATTCTCCTTCGGGAAGATTCAATTCCGGAAAATTAAGGATTTGTTGTCGAATGTCGGGCGAGACGTTGAGAAGAAACCACGAGGAGACGTCAGCGCTGACGGCGAGCGAGGATTGCGCGCGGGGAAGAAAGTCGGGAGATCCGGCACGAACCGAAACGCAATTCAGGCAGAAACAATTCCACTGCGGCAATCCGCCTCCTGCGGATGCCCCTAGAATGCGGACTATCATCCGTCAAGCGGCGAGAGAGGCGGCCGTCTTGGATTCGCGCGTCTGCGATTTGGACGGCACGGCAGCCGCCGACTTGACCGTGGCGACCGAGGAGTCGGTGTTGACGTAGGCCGTGGCTTCCATGCTCACGGAGATTTCCTTGAATTCGGGTTTGGTCCACTTCATGGTGAGGTCTTCCTTGCCTGTCGCGGACGCCGCCGGGCGTCACGCGAATTAAATATCCCCTTCGGACGGGAGATTGTATGATAGCAACCCTCTGCGGGGGCGCAAGGAAAAAGGAATCGGCATGGGATTGATTCAAATGGAAATCAGCGGCGTTGAGATCAGGGAATTGACGCTGAACGCCGACTCCCGAGGCTGGCTCGCCGAAATTCATCGCAATGACGAAACGGCGTTCCGTCCCGCGATGGCTTACGTTTCCGTAACCCAACCCGGAAGATCGCGCGGTCCGCACGAGCATCGTCATCAAACCGATTGTTTCGTCTTCGCCGGACCGGGAGATTTCATGATCTATCTGTACGATCATCGTCCGGCGAGTCCCACACATAAAAAATCGTTCAGCGACATTTTCGGACAAAAACGCCCCGGAACGATTCTCGTTCCTCCCGGCGTCATTCACGCCTACCGTTGCCTCTCCGCCGAACCGGGGATGATTCTTAATCTACCCGACCGGCTTTATCGAGGTGAGGGCAGGAAGGAAGAGGTGGATGAAATCCGGCACGAGAATGATCCGTCCAGTCCCTTCTTTTCCGTTTTTGACCGTTCGTTGTTTATGTAGAAATTTTCACATACTTAGCCACATAGAACACCGAGGCCGCAGAGATTTTTTGAAGGGTTTTCTTGAATCGCTCTGCGATCTCTGTGTTCTCTGTGGCTAAGTATGGAAAAATCAGTGTCTTTCCAATTACGGCCCATTATGATCTTGGTTTTTGATCGGACCGTTTGAGAAACGAATCGAGAACAGAAGGAGAAATCCAATCATGGCTCATGGCGGCAAACTGGCGGGGCGCGCGCTGAAAAACGCGGGCGTGGAATGTGTGTTCACCCTTTCCGGCGGACACGTCATGCCGATTTACGACGGCTGTCTGGACGAGGGAATCAAGATCGTGGACGTGCGGCACGAACAGGCGGCCACGCACGCCGCCGACGCATGGGCGCGCGTCAATCCGGGCAAGATCGGCGTCGCCATCGTCACCGCCGGACCCGGCGTCACCGATTGCGTGACTGGGGTCGCCAACGCGTGGCGAGCCAATTCGCCGATCCTTGTATTCGGCGGTCAGGGGCCGTTCGCCAATCATCGGCGCGGATCGCTTCAAGAAATGGATCACGTCAGCCTGATGAAGCCGATCACGAAATACGCCGACGCCTGCTACGATCCGCAACGCATTCCCGAATACATCGAGATGGCGATCAAGCACGCGATCTCCGGTATTCCGGGTCCGGCGTTTCTCGAAATTCCGATGGATATCCTGATGAAGGACGCGCGCTTGGAGGACGTTCCCTATCGTCCGATCAAGACCTCGCCCCCTGCCCTTTCGCCCGACAAATCAGACATTCTGCCCGCGCTCAAAATGATCGCGGCATCCAGGCATCCGATGCTCATGGCGGGGACGAGCCTTAAGTGGTCCAACGCGGCGCCGCAGATCATCGCCTTCCTCGAACGGACGAACATTCCCGCCTACGCCAACGGCATGGGGCGTGGATTGATCCCGCGCGGCTCCAAGCATCTCTTCAACCGCACGCGGCGCGACGCGACGGTGGCGTGCGATTGCTTGATCCTCGCCGGAACCGTTCTCGATTTCCGAATGCAATTCGGCCGGACGATTCCCAAAATGGCGAAGATCGTTCAACTCGACATGGATTATCCGACCATCGGCAACAACCGCCCCGCCGACGCCGCGCTTGTCGGCAATCTCGCGTGCAGTCTTCAGGCGATGATGGACGTGATGGATCAGGAGGGGATCAAGCTCGACTTCAGCGCTTGGAGCGCGGAGCTTCGCGCCAAGGAGGGAGCCGCTGAGGAGAAACTCGGCGGACGCTACAACAGCAACGAAGTTCCGATTGACGCGCTTCGACTCTGCAAGGAAATCGCCGATTCGGTCACCGACGACATGATCGTCATCGGCGACGGCGGCGACATCGTCGCGCAGGCGGCCAAGGTCGTGCCGATTCCGAAAAACGGATATTGGATGGATCCGGGTCCTCTGGGCACGCTGGGCGTCGGGATGCCGTTCGCCGTCGCCGCGCAGATTGCCCATCCCGACAAGCGCGTGATGATCATTTACGGGGACGGAAGCTTCGGCCTGAACGGATTCGAGTATGACACAGCCATCCGTTTCAATCTTCCGATTGTCGGGATCGTCGGCAACGACGCGGCGTGGGGACAAATGATGCGGCCGCAGGCAAGCGTCTATGGCAAGGACCGCATGGTGGCGACGCGGCTGGCCTACACGCGCTACGACAAGGTCGTCGAGGCGATGGGGGGCCACGGCGAATACGCGACCAAACCCGATGAAATCCGCCCCGCGATTGACCGCGCGTTTGCATCGGGCAAAGCCGCGTGCGTGAACGTGGAGATCAAGCAGGATTTGGCCTATGGCGGAGGGATTTACGTTTGATCGGGATCTCCGATGAGATAAAATCTCCTTATGGAAAATGGGTCAATGGGTAGAATCATCACACCGGTCCAAATCGAGAACGCCACAGACTCCGAGAAATCCCTGTCGTGCGACGCGTTGGTTGACACGGGCGCGTCGCACATGGTTTTGCCGAAAAAATGGAAGGATCGGCTCGGCAGACTGGAATCCGCCGGCAGAGTGGAACTCGAACTCGCCAACCAGCAAACGGCGGAAGGGGAAATCTGCGGTCCCGTGCGGATTCAGATCGAGGGGTTCCGCCCCATCTACAGCGAAGTTCTTCTTATTGACATGGAATCGCCAGAAGGAATCCACGATCCGCTGGTCGGCTACATCGTTCTGGAACAATCCCAAGCCGCCGTGGACATCGTCGGCCATCGGCTGGTGCACGTGAAGCGGTTGGATTTGAAGTGATCGGCTGACGGGACGCAAAGATGAGTCCCAAAAGCAGACATCTCAACGCGGTCAATGATTTGCTTCCGTCTTCCATTTGTTGGCTCCGCATCCGGCGCCCTTGGGGCAAGGACGCTCCCTACGCCGCAGTTCCGGTTCTTCTATTCAGCGTGTTTTAGATCTATGCGGGTTTCATACTCAAAATCAAGCCGACGCTCCCCGCTGAAAAGCATGGAAAATTGATGAACACCCATCTTGAAGCTTATGCGCTGGCTTTCGGTTTGGGGCTTTCGGTCGCCGCGCCGATCGGGCCAGTCAACATCGAAATCATCCGTCGCGGATTGAGCATCGGTTCATCCGCCGCGTTCTTTCTCGGATGCGGCGCGGTGTCGGCCGATTGCGTTTATTTCGGCGTTTCGCTGGCGGCGGCGAGTCTGGCCGCGTCGGTTTTGGCGTCGGCGTGGGCGGTTCCGATTGCGTTCGGCGTCGCCGGAGCATTGCTCGGTTGGATCGGTTTCATGTCCATTCGGTCCCATTCAGCGCCGACCGATTCCGATTCTTCCCCCGCGCCGAAATCGGTTTCTCCTTTGCGATCCTACGGTTTCGGATTGGCCATGACGCTCGCCAATCCGATGACCATCGCCTTTTGGCTTTCGAACGCCGCCTCGTATTCGGCGGGCCAACGCGGCGGCGCGACCGCCTCATGGATTCGTTTGGCGGGAGTCGGATCGGGCGCGTTTTCGTGGGTCGTCTTTCTCGTTTCGCTCTTGGCCTTTGCCCGGCGCTGGGTCAACGCGGCGTTTTTGCGATGGGTGAATTTAATTTCGGGAGCAGCCTTGTTGGGATACGCGGGAAGATTTTGGATTCAGGCGATCTGGAGATAGCTCGCGAATCGCGCGGAAAAAACACGAACAATAAAGAGGTTGACAGATACCCCCGCTTCGCTCAGTTTTGTGTCCATTATGAGAAAATCGCAAAAAATCATCGGTTGTCTGGCGTTTGCTTTTGCCGTGACGTTCGGTTCAGGTTCCGCTCCGGCGCAAGTGGAGATCAAGAAGGTCGAAGGGAAAGACCAATACGACGTTTCGGTCGGCGGCAAGCTCTTCACCTCCTATTGCTATGATGACAAAGAGTTTTTCGAGAAACCGGTTTTCTGGCCGGTGTTGACCTTATCGGGCGCGCCAGTCAATCGTTCGTTTCCGATGATTAAGGGAGTCGCCGGAGAACCGACCGATCATCCCCATCATCAATCCCTTTGGTTCACCTACGGCAACGTGAATGGTCTCGATTTTTGGGATTTGGACACCAAGAAAACCGGACGGCGGATCAAGCAAACCGAAGTGAAGGCGGAGAAGGGAACCATCGAGGCGATTCTGAATTGGAATGATCCGCAGGGAACGACGTTGCTCGAAGAAAGAAAGAAAGTCGGGTTTGGCGGCGCGACGGACGTTCGGTGGATGGACCATGACCTTACTCTCACCGCGAAGAAAGCGGTTAAATTCGGCGACACCAAGGAAGGAGCCTTCGGCATCCGAGTCGCCAAGTCCCTGCAGGAACTGGGCGGTTCCGGGCATTACCTCAATGCCGAAGGATTGACCTCCAGGGAGGTTTGGGGCAAACCGAGCGCGTGGGTCGCGCTGGAGGGAACGCTCAAGAGCGAAAAAGGGGACGAAGACGTTTCGATCGTCATTTTCTCCCATCCCTCGACGCTCAATCATCCCCCCTATTGGCACGCGCGCGATTACGGATTGTTCGCGGTCAACCCTTTCGGGAGAAACGGCTACGACAAATCCGCTCCCGTTCGTGAAACCTCGCTCGAACCCGGCCAGAGCGTTCATCTTCGTTTTCGAGTGGCGATTTATCAGGGTAAAATAGACAAAGCGCGATTAGACAAGGATTTTGCCGAGTTCACCAAACCTTAGATTTGGACACGGATTGAACGGATTAACACGGATCGGAGTTTGGCTAATTCGCTCTATTTTGATCTGTGTCGGATAATGGTTGATCCATTCCCGCTGTCGTATTACGCGCGAACGAAGCTTCGACCAATTCGGCACTGCTAGGATTGGCCGTCAGCGCGACATTGAGCGCGAGGCCGGCTTGCGGTCCGCGTCCGACCAAGTGATCCAATTCATAACGCCATCGCCACCATTTGGCCGATTCGGGATGGAGTTTCAGACCGCGATCCACCATCTCGCGCGCCAACTCGGTTTTTTTCACCGCGACGGCATGGCGGCAGAGCCACTCGATTAAAACTTCGGAGGAAGGGGTGATCGCCAATGCGCGAAGCACGGTCTTCGCGGCGTCATCGGCGCGCCCTGCGGTTTTCTCCAATCGCGCGAGATCAAGCGCAATGAGCGGATCGTAGGGGTCCAATTCCTCCGCGCGAAGGTAGGCGTCGCAGGCACGGCGATAAAGGGTCTCGTTCCATTGCGAGATCGGCGTCCGTTGCAATTCCTCGCGCAGGCGCATAGCCTCCTTTACTTCGATCTGCGGGTCCCACGGAAAGAGCGATTTCGCCCAGTAAATTTTCCGGCTTAATTTTTTGTTGAGGTCGGGATTCCGGTATTGCTCGATGCGGATGCCGCTCAGCGACGCGACGGACCAGACCGGTCCCAATGAGACCAGACCGACGGCGATCAAGAGCATGATCGTTGCTCCGGCGCAGACGAGGCGCGAAATTTCCACGAAGGAACCCGGCGCGAACTTTCGTTTCCTCGAACGGGTAAACCGTCCCGGCTCCGTTTCTTCGACAGCCGAAGGAATCGGGACGGGCGCGAACCCCAGCCCGATCCAACAGGCAATGATCAAAAACGGAAGCGTCGAATTCGGTCCGCCTCGGGCGTGGAGCACGAGCAAGGCTTGCGCGGCCAAGAGCGCCAATTGCGGCGCCGAAGTCAGGCGATGAACGCCGCTTTTCATTCGGGCGAACCACGCCAGACCCACGGCAAGAAGCGCGGTTCCCAAAATTGCCGCCAATCCGCCATTAGCCAGCGAGCCGGTCCAGCCAAGCCATGGCGGAAATTCCGACGGCAACGGCTCGCCCAGAACCCCCGCGAGCCGAGCCATGCAACTGCGTCCCCAGCCCAAAAGAACCGATTTGCTCCAAAGCAAGGCAAGCGTTTCCATGCCCCGCGCCAAGGCGGTTTGCGAGGCGAGCGGTCCCGAAAATTTCGCCTGAGCATAGGTCACGCAGAGCCAAGCCGAAAATCCGCCGACGGCGAGGGCGATGGAATGAATGAAGAGAATCGCCAAGGCCGAACGCGGCGTTGGTTCGCGCCGTTCCGATTTTTGCGCGAGGATTCCGCCAAGCGCGATGAACGCCCAAGGGATGGAAACGATCAGAGGCAAGAGGTCGGGACGAAAGAGAGAGGGAAACGAGGAAAGCCGCCATCGCGCGACGAGCGCGATCAGGAGCGCCGCGATCCAAACCGCGTAGGCGGTCGTGGGATTTTTTCCGGCGAGCGTCCAAAGCGCCAATCCCGCCATGAAGGCGGCGAAAATTTCAATCGCGTCCCGGAAGGCGAGATAAGGCAACGGACCGAGAAACGCGACGATCAAGCGAAACGAAATCAACGCGAGGACGAGAATCAACGCGAGGAGAATCTTTTCCGCGTGGGGAATCGCGCTCCGGTCGAGCAATCCCGGCGCGACGGCCAACAACGCGAAAAGCAACGGCAACCAGATCGTCCACGTCGCGATTTTATTGTCGGCGGCGATGGCGGCCACGGTGACGGACAAAAACGCCATGCCCGCCGTGGCCGTTTTGAGGATTGGTTCCCTGAGACGCGAGTCGGCGAACAATCGCCCAGCGCCCGACAATAGGGCGTGGAGTATGTCCGCGATTTTCCAGAAGATTTCTCGGAGCATCATGTTCGCTTCTTACGCTCGTTAGATGTCTTTCTTAGAACGACGCCAACGGATTACGAAGAAAAAGGCCGTATGCAAGATTCCCGGAAGACAACCGTAATCAAGGATAAGGGGTAGCCAAAACCAACGCGCCAATCTCGGAACCGGAAAGATTAGAAATGATACGGCTCCCAAAGCACCGCCAAAAACAGGAACCCAAGAAGCTGTCTTTTTCTTGCGAATAAGTTCCTGCCAAAGAATCGCATCGTTGAAAAAAGCGATCCATAAAAACAGGAGAAACAAGATCGCACCCAAGCACCATCTCGCAAGGGAGTTCATTACGAAGAATCTCGCAAAAGGTTCAGCGCAAAAATTCCGGAATTGTCTCCCCCGCGACCAAGTCTGAAACGCTCTCCCTCTGCCGGATGAGGTGATGGCGGTTCCCCCGGACCAAAACCTCCGCCGGACGGGGACGGGAGTTGTAATTGGAGGCCATCGCCATGCCATACGCCCCCGCGTCACACACCAATAGCATATCCCCGGCCTTGAGCGAAACAAACTCGCGGTCCTTGCCGAGAAAATCGCCCGATTCGCACACCGGGCCGACGATGTCGTATTTGGCTTTCTTGCCGCGCCGGACCGCGCCGACCGGCACGATGCGATGATAAGCCGAATACAGCGAGGGGCGGATGAGATCGTTCATCGCGCCGTCCACGATGGCGAACGATTTTGCCTCCCCCGGTTTGACGTATTGAACTTTGGTCAACAGATAACCCGCCGATCCCGCGATGGAGCGTCCCGGCTCAAAAATCAAATCAACGTGCAGGGGGCGGATGAGGGGAATCAGTTGTTCCGCGAGCGACTTGACGTTCATGGGCGTCCGTCCCCCCTCGTAATCAATGCCGAACCCGCCGCCGAGGTTGATGCTCCGAATCTCGTGTCCCGCCTTGCGAAGCGCGTCGAGCAACTCGATCACGCGCCCGAGCGCCTCGACGTAGGCCGTCGGTTTCATGATTTGCGAGCCGATGTGGCAATGGAGACCGGTGAGTTTCAGTCCCCTGAGTTTGCTCACGCGGGCGAACACATGCCGCGCCGCGCGGAACGGAATGCCGAACTTGTTCTCTTTTTTCCCCGTCGTGATGTAATGATGCGTCGAGGCGTCCACGTCGGGATTGATGCGGAGCGCCGCCGTCGCGGGCTTCTTGATTTTCCGCGCGACTTCGGCGATGGCCTCGGCTTCGGCCTCGCTTTCGATGTTGAACATTCGGATTCCGGCGCGAAGCGCCGAGGCGATTTCGCCGGCGGTCTTGCCGACTCCGGCGAAGACGATTTTTTTCGGATCGGCTCCGGCGCGCAGGCCGCGCTCCAATTCGCCGGACGAAACAATATCCAATCCCGCCCCTTCAAGAATCAACGTGCGTAGAATCGCCTGCGAGCTGTTGCATTTCATCGAATATGCCAGAAGCGGATTCAGTTCGCAGAAGGCGTCGCGGATCCGGCGAAAATTCCCGATCAGGGTCGAATGGCTGTAAATGTAGAGCGGCGTGCCATATTTTTTGGCGAGCGCCGAGATCGAAACTCCTTCGATGGAATCAACGGGGACGTTTTGAAGCATCAATGATCCTCCTTAAACACAAAGACACAAAGGAGGCACAAAGATCATTCCGACTTTGTGTCCTTTGTGCCTTCTTCGTGTCTTCGTGTTTAATCCCTGCTCCCGATTAACGCTTCGAGAACTGGTAAGCCTTGCGGGCCTTCGCCAACCCGTATTTGCGCCGCTCTTTTTCGCGGGCGTCGCGGGTGAGAAATCCCTTGCTCTTCAGGACGGGGCGAAATTCGGGGTGCGCCTTCTCCAGCGCGCGGGCGCAACCGTGGCGGATGGCGTCGGCCTGTCCTCGAACGCCCCCTCCGGCCACGTTGATCGTCATGTCGAATTTCGAGGTCGCCTCGGTTTCCTTGAGGGGCGCCTTGATGGTTTCGGAATGGGCGCTGGCCTTGCCGAAAAATTGATCCGGCGTCTTGCCGTTGATCGTGATCTTGCCTTTGCCGGGACGCAGATAAACCCGCGCCACCGCCGTTTTGCGTCTTCCGACGCTGACCCACTGTTCCATGAAAACGCCTTACGCCTCCGCCCTTGAAATTCGCCCCGGCAGGGGGACCGGATTTTGCGCCCGATGGGTGTGCCCCTCACCGGCGAAAATTCGGAGCCGCTTCATCGTCGCGTGCCCCAATCGCCCCTTCGGGAGCATTCCCCAAACCGCCCGCCGGACCAGTTCCCCCGGTTTCCGCGCATTCAATTCGCGCGCCGAAAACGTGCGCAGTCCGCCGCGCCAAAGCGTGTGGTGGCGATACTTTTTGTCCTCCCACTTCCGTCCGGTCAGTTCGATTTTATCCGCGTTGACGACGATGACGTGGGTCCGCATGTTCGTGTGCGGCGTGTAGGTGGGCATGTGTTTGCCGCGCAGGACCGAAGCGACGTCGGCGGCGAGCTGGCCGAGCACCCTCCCGCGGGCGTCCACGACATACCACTGTTCTTTCAATTCCTTGGCGTTGGCCGATTTGGTGTATCCCATGATTCCGTCGCTCGCCCCTTCCTTGTTGGTTCCCGAAAGTTCTTCTCCGAGGGCGTGAATCCCGCCTTATATCCAAAACGCAGGGCTTTCGTCAACGTAAATTGACGGCGCGCTTATTCAAATTTTCAAATGTAGAGCCGGCGCTTGTAGAACTGAAACGCGATCAGAGCCAAAAGGAAGGCGAGTAGCGCCGAGTCCACCGCCCCCTGCATGGAAAAATTCCCGTGAGGCCATAGAACGCGAACCGCGAACATGGAAATCCAGAAAGCCGAACAACTCCAATTGAACCAGCGGATTCGGCGCAACGGGGTCGTCAGCCGAAGCAATTCGGCCATGAGCGCCGGATCGCGCCCCTCCTTTTCCTCTCCCGGCGATTGCGCGTCCTCCAGCATCAGGCGCAGACCGCTCAAGGCCGCCGCGCTTTCGGTCAAGAGGGTCTCGCGCTTGTCTATGGCCTTGGCGAGCCATTCCGGTCCACTGACCTGACTCCCTTCCTTCGCCGCCGACTTTTGCCGTTCGCGCAAAATGACCAATCGCTCATAAGTCAGCCAAACCCGTTTCACCAACATTCGTCCCAGCGGGCAATAGCGCCAAAAGCGCGCCCGATCCCTCCATCTCAAATTCCGTTTCGCGCGATTGAACGCGATGGACTCTCGGATCGCGGGTTCGGCGAGTTGGCGGAAATCGGCCGTCGCCTCGATGGCTTTGCTCTTGGAACCGATCCGGCGGAAAAGCAATTTTCCAAGACAGTCCATCCATTTGGGAATTTGCCACGAGGCAATGGCGTCGAGCCTTTGCGGAGAGAGATGTTTGGTCAACGGAAGTCCGAACAACCGCGCCCAAAAAAAAGTTCCCAAAAACGCATAGGCCAACGCCCACCTCGGACCTTGAAACAGCAATTCGCCCGTTCCAAGAGGACCCGGATCGAATTGTGTCCACTGATAGCGACCGCCGAAGAAAATGGCGATGTAGCTGAGGATCGTGCCCCACCAACGGATCAGCATGACGCCCAAAACCGTGATGACGATAATCAACCGCGAGGGAAGATGCACGCCGGCTTCAAGTTGCAGGCTGAGATTGCGGAGCCAATGAATGCGCCTTGCAACGATCCCGTTGCGGATGTCTCCCCATTCCAATCCCTCGGCGTTGAACAACTGAAGCACGATGAACAGCGGCATCACCAGAAACGCCGCGAAGATCAGTCCGCTTCCGGTCGGCAACTTCGGCGTTCCGACGATCCAGAGCATCCACGCCCCAAGGACGGAAAATTGCACGTAACCTTCCACCACGTCCAGCAACGCCAGCACGGAACTCGGCGATTCGCGGGGCATTTGCCCGTGATCCAGCGACTCGACCAATTCCTCGGCGTGCTTGTGCCGTTTGGAGGGTTGACGCAGGGTTGCTTTGCGGATCACCTCGATGAGCCAAGCCGGAGCGTCGGGGCGGTGAACGGCCAAATCGGGAGCCTCTTCCGTAATCACCCGCGCCATGACCGCCTGCGCCGTCGAGGCTTCAAACGGATTGCGTCCGCTCAACAGGTGATAACCGACCATGCCGAGGCTGTAGAGATCGGTTCGATGATCCACGGTTTCGCGCCCGCGCGCTTGTTCGGGAGACATATACGCGGGTGTTCCGAGAACTTTTCCGGGCTGGGTCAGGTTTTCTTCGCCGTCGGTGTCAATTTTGGCCAGACCGAAATCCATCACCACGGCGCGCCCTGACGCGCGCTCGATCATGATGTTGTCCGGTTTGATGTCGCGGTGAATGACGCCGCGCGCGTGGGCGTAGGAAAGCGCCCACGCCACTTCGCGCATGATCCGCGCGACCACATGCACGGGTTGAGGTCCGGAGCGTCGGACCAAATCGCGCAAACTTTCGCCGTTGATGAGCGCCATGACGATCCAGACCAAACCGCCGCGATGCCCCACGTCGTAGATGGGAACGATGTTGGGATGGGTCAGACTCGCCGAAAGTTGCGCCTCGCGCACGAATCGCTTGCGCAGATCGGCGCGATGGGCGACTTCGGGGGGGAGGAGTTTGATCGCCACCTCGCGCTTGAGGCGCAGATCGGTCGCGCGATAAACGATTCCCATGCCCCCTTCGCCGATTTGCGCGCCGAGTTCGTAATCCTCTCCCAGCGCAATTTTCAAGCGCGCTTCGGGAGAATCTTCGGCCGCAACGGCTTCCTCTTCGAACGAGGAGGAGTCCGATGCGGAAAGGGGAAGCGTTTGTCCGTCACTCAAGCGGGGTCACCAACTCGGCGATCCGGATGATTCGGTCCGAATCATGATCGCCGACCCTCATTTTCTCCGCCGGCGGGTCGGATGTCAAATCCCGCCCGCTACGGTCTCGGCTCAAAATCTCGGCCTGTCCATCCTGCTCATCCTCGTTTAATTCGGTTTGCTCCCTTGCGGTTTGGTTGCCCGCAAGGTAGAACGGTTTCTGCCAATTGAATTGGCGGGAAGGAAAATTTATGGGTCTTCGCGTCGTTATCCCCGTGGCGGGCGCGGGCACGCGCCTCCGTCCTCACACGCACACTTTGCCCAAGGTCCTGCTCCACGTTGCGGGCAGGCCGATGCTGGGTCACATCTTGGAAGAATTGAAAAACTACGACGTCGAGGAAGTGACCCTCATCATCGGCCATTTGGGAGATAAGGTTCGGCATTACGTCGGCAAGGAATTCCCCTTCCGTTTCCGATTCATCGTTCAGGATGAGATGAAGGGATTGGGGCACGCAATTTGGCTGAGCGCGCCCGGGTATCGGGACGCGGACGGTCCGTTGCTCGTCATTTTGGGAGACACCCTTTTTGCCGCCGATTTCGCCTCGATTCTGCGCTCGGATGAAAATTGGATCGGAGTCAAGGAAGTGGACGACGCTCGGCGATTTGGTGTCGTCGTTTTGGAAGGGGACCGGATCAAGGCGATGGTGGAGAAACCGGAAGTCCCGCCGACCAATCTGGCGGTGGTCGGGATTTATTATTTCAATCGTCCGAAATTGCTGTATCAATGCCTCGATGAAATTGTTGAGAAAAAAGTGACGACCAAGGGGGAAATTCAGCTTACCGACGCGCTCGATTTGATGATCCACCGCGGCGCGGTGATGAAGCCGTTTCACATCGAGGCGTGGTATGACTGCGGCAAGCCGGAAACCTTGCTCGAAACCAATCGGCTTCTTCTGGAACGCATGGCAAAGAACGGCAAGCTTCCTGCCACGGGGCATCACGCGGGATGCGTCATCAATTCTCCTGTCTTCATCGAAAAGGGAGCCAAGCTGGAAAATTCGATCATCGGCCCGCACGTCACGATCGGCGAAGGCTCGAAAGTGCGCGACTCGATCATCCGCGATTCTATTCTCTCCCGCCACGCCGAGGTATCGCGCTCGTTCCTTGAAGGTTCGATCATCTCGGACAACGCGAAGGTCGAGGGACACACCTACCGCGTGCACGTGGGAGACAGTTCGGATGTTCAGGTTGGATAATCCCGATTTCGAGTGATCGGTCTTGCTGGAAAAACTTTATCCCGCGACTTTTGCCCCGCCCGGGTTGGTGGAATTCTGGCGCAAATTCCTCCGCGCTTATTTCCGTCTTTTACATTCCGCCACGTTCGAAGGCCACGAAAACATTCCGACTTCGGGTCCTCTGCTTTTCGCCTCCAACCATCAATCCTATTACGATCCTATGCTCGTCGCCTGCGGTCAGGACTTGCCCATGCGGTTCATGGCTTGGGATGCGCTTTTCATCGGGGGATTCTCCGAACGGATTTTGCTCGATTACGGCGCGTTTCCGGTAGATCCGGACGGATCCGATCCCGGGGGTTACCGAGATTGCCTCGAAATTCTTAAGCGCGGCGAACGGGTTCTGATTTTTCCCGAAGGAGGCCGGACCGACGACGGCAAGCTCCTGCCGTTCCGCGAGGGAACCGCGCGGTTGGCGATGAAGGCTGATGTCCCGGTCGTTCCGGTCTGCATCTGCGGCGCCTACGAGGCATGGTCGAAATGGGATTTCGGCCCGCGTCCGTTCTTTCCGATCCGCCTCCAATTCCTTCCGGCAATTTATCCCCGACCGGTCAAAGGAGGTCATGAGCGACACGAAGAATCTCAAAGGATCATGCGGGAGATTACGAAAGTAATTCAGCGTGGTCTGGACGGGGAAAAGTCCGGGACCGCAAATTCGAAAGAATCTTGAATCGGTTTTTTTACCATCCCCGACGCCGCTCAATCTCGATGTATTTATCCGACATGTTCAGATCGAAGGGTTTGATCTTGGCCGATCCGGCAAAATGGCGAAGAATCGCCCGGCAATGGTAGCAGACCACAATGTCGGGAACGAAACGGTAGATCGCCAAATCAATCAAAACGCAACCGATGATGCTCAGGTAATAGGTGAACGGGGCAAGCGCCGCTCCGAGAAGCACGATTCCCACGCCGAGTTTGCGATTGAAATCGCGTTGCCGGTAGAGATCGGGACACGAACAAACGGGGCAGGCGGCGATTTCTCCTTCGGCGTTTAGCGCCTGCGGTTGCGACGGTTGGTTCGCCGCGCAATGGGCGCAAGTCCACGGTCCCGTCGCCGGAGGATCGCGCTTTTCGCCGTTGGCGCGAAGGCATTGCGGACAATGCCACTGGATTTCCCGTTTTTGCGTCGTTGAGGATTGCTTCATGGCCCGGCGAATTGAGAGTATACGATTGAGATGAGGTCGGCAAGACGGAGTCTCAAAGCGTAATTTGGTGGACGAAGTGGACAAGGTGGACAAAGTTGACGCGGCGAAATTGAAAAAATCGCGCCAATGGCGATGGGTCATATCGGGTTTTCTTGGCGTGATTCTGATCTTGATTCTGATCGGGATCGCCGCCGCGAAGTGGATTGATTCGCATTGGTCGAAACGACTCTACGGCGATTCAAAAAAAGTCGTGATCGAAATTCCTCACGGGACGCCGTTCATGGAGATTTGCCGAAAATTGGAATCCAAAGGGGCGGTGAGCAACGCCCGGCTTTTTCTCGCGTTTGCCGTCATCCATGAGCGCCGATGGAGCGGTGTAAAAATTGAAGCAGGCGAATATCCGGTCGCGCTTCCGGCGTCTCCGAGGGATTTGCTTGATCGGCTTCGGCAAGGTTCATTGGGAAAAAAGCTCACCATTCCAGAAGGCTGGACCGCCGCGCAGATCGAGCGCCTCCTGCTCAAGGAGGGTTGGATCGCCCGCAAAGGAGAATGGAAATCGCACGTTGCCGAGCCGCTCGGACCCGAACTGTTTGGCGCGGCTTTGCCCGATGGATCGGAGGGATTTTGTTTTCCCGACACGTACTATCTCGAACCGGGAACCGATGCTCAAAAAATCCGTGACCGCATGTTCAAGCAATTCGCGCAAATTTGGAAAAGTTTGGAACCGGATCGGCGCGATCCTCGTTCCGTAAAATTGAATCTATCGGAGATCGTCACGCTCGCTTCGATCATCGAACGCGAGGCCCGTCGTCCCGAAGAACTACCGAAAATGGCGTCGGTTTTCCTTAACCGCCTCAAGATCAAAATGAAGCTACAATCATGCGCGACGGTTCATTACGCCTTGGGAGAGGTTTGGAATCGCGAACTAACCTACGCCGACCTGAAAATTGATTCTCCCTATAATACTTACAAGATCGCGGGATTGCCCAAGGGACCCATCGGCAATCCGGGCCGCGCGGCGCTGGAAGCCGTTCTCCGCCCCGCCCAAACCGACGATCTCTTTTTCGTCTATCGCGGCGACGGAACGCACGAATTCACCAAGACCTACGAGGAACACAAAAAGGCGTCGAAAAAATTTCTGAAAAGCGATCCTCATGCGGGGTTGGTGGAACCGACGACGCCAAAATAGGGAACCAGACCTTGCCCGACGCCGGATTTGCGTGATAGGTTTGAGGCGGAACGACAAATTTCATCAAGCGATGTGTGTCATTATGAGGAAGGATTCATTTCCACCTATCAGTCGGAAATTAGCGCAAAGACGCCAAGGCGCAAGGACGCAATGAAGAATCCTAAAAACTTCCTTGCGTCTTGGCGGCTTTGCAACTTTGCGTTTCATCTTCGCAATCTTGTCCGATTCAACGTTTTTCTCACGCTTGCGTGTGTCTTCATGGCCGCTTCTGCCGCGCGGGCTGGCCAAAGCGCCGCCGAAACGGTTGGATCCGAACCCTCGGTCTTCGTCATCCCCGTCCACGAGGAAATCGAGGACGGGCTTTATCTTGTCCTGAATCGCGCGCTCCATCAGGCGGAGCAACGCAATCCCAAGGCCATTGTGCTGGACATGCAGACGCTGGGCGGCAAGGTGGATTCGGCGATTAAAATCCGCGACCGGCTCGTTCAATGCCCCATCAAAACCTACACGTTCGTCAACGACCGCGCGATTTCCGCAGGCGCGTTCATCGCGCTGGCGACCGACGTGATCGTCATGGGACCGAATTCCAACATCGGCGGCGCGCTTCCCATCGGGCTGGGGATCAACGGCGTCAGCGAGGTCGAGGAAAAATTCAAGTCGGTCTTCGCCAGCGAGATGCGCAAGACCGCCAAGTTCAAGGGGCATCCGCCGGAGATCGCCGAGGCGTTCTGCAATCCCGATTCCGTCGTCCCGGGCGTGAAGGAGAAGGGAAAAATTCTCACGCTCGATTTCGATCAGGCAACGAGCGTCGGCTTGGCCGCGTTCGTCAGTCCCAGCTTGGAGGCGATGCTCAAGCGCGAGGGACTGGGTTCGGCGCGGATCGAGCGATTCCATTTGACCGGAACGGATCAAGTGGCGCGGTTCCTTTCCAATCCCGTTGTCGCGGGAATTTTGCTCTTGATCGGACTGGGCGGAATTTTCTTGGAGATCAAGGCTCCCGGCCTCACCGCCCCCGGAGTCGTCGGCGTTCTCTCGCTGGCTTTTTATTTTTTCGGTTCCTATCTGGCGAACCTCTCCGGCTACATGACCATCATTTGCTTCATCATCGGGATTGTTCTCCTTCTGCTGGAAATTTACGTGATCCCCGGTTTTGGGATCGTCGGCGTCGCGGGAATTTTGCTGATTCTCGGTTCCCTTTTCTTCGCACTCTTCAACATGCCGCCGTCGGGATTTGATTTTACGCTCTCCCGGATTTACACCCCGCTCCTGACGATGGTCGGCGCGCTGTTGGGATTGGTTCCGGCGCTCTGGATGGCGAGCCGACTTTTGCCGCACACACCGCTTTACGGAAATCTTCGATTGGCCCCTCCGGTTCCAAAATCGGCGCCGGGCAATCCCAACCCTCCCGCCACTTCCGATTCACCGACCTTTCAACCCGGATTGATCGGCGTCGCCCTGACCGATCTCCGTCCGGCGGGAATCGCAAGGTTCGATTCCCGCAGAGCCGACGTGACGACTGAGGGAGAATTTATCGCCAAGGATGGAAAAGTCGTCGTTCATCGCGTTGAGGGAAACCGGGTTTTTGTTCGGTTGGCGTGAAGAGCAAGATTATGATTAGGATTAGGATTAAGAGAAGCAATCTGGAAGGGAATGGTTGTTAATAGGCTCGGCGCGCAAGTTCCAAAATATTCCGATCCTTGACACGTCCCTTGGGGATCGGAGTATGATGAGCGACTTTTATATCAGAGAAGATAGGACGAAAGGTTGAGGGAAAAATGGCCGTCAACATCAGAAAACTTCTGGAAGGGATGATCAAGATCGGAGCGTCGGACCTGCATTTGAAGGTCGGCAACAAACCGACGATCCGGTTGCATGGCGCGCTCCGCACGATCGAGCATCCCGATCTGACCCCCGAAGACACCGAGGAAGCCAACAACTTCATGATGCCGGAGCGTTGCCGTCCCCAATTTCAACAGGCCGGCAACGTGGATTACTCCTACGGCATCAGTCCGCTCGAGCGTTTCCGCGTCAGCTGTTATCACCAACGCGGGCTTACTTCGTTGGCCATCCGCACGGTGAGCGCCACGCTTCCGACTTTCGAAAGCCTGAATCTTCCGCCGGTCTTGGAAAACCTAAGCGCGCAACGAAGCGGCCTAATTCTGGTCACGGGCATCAGCGGGAGCGGAAAGTCCACGACGCTTTCCACGATCATTAATCTCATCAACCGGACACGGCGGGAACACGTCATCACGATCGAAGATCCCATCGAATTTCTTTACAGGGACGACAAATCGCTGGTGGAGCAAATTGAAGTCGGCACGGACGTCACCGATTTCAAAACCGCCTTGCGAAGCGCGATCCGCCAAGACCCCGACATCATCCTGATCGGCGAACTGCGCGACCGCGAGACCGTCGAGACGGCGATGCACTGCGTCGAAACCGGGCACTTGGTCTTGAGCACGCTTCACACGCCCGACGCTCGTCAGACGATCCTGCGCATTCTCCATTTCTTCCCCGCCGAGGAGCATCCGCTCATCAACGAGCAACTCGCGATCAATCTGCGCGGCGTCTGTTGCCAGCGGTTAATCCGCACTTCCGACGGCAGGGGCCGCGTGCCGGTTTGCGAAATCATGATCAACACGCCGATCGTGCAAAAACTGATCCGCGAAAAACGCTACGACGATATTGACAAGGTTCTTCTCAACGAAGAGGAGGGGATGCAGGGCTTCGACGCCCATTTGGTCCAATGGGTCAAGTCGGAAAAAGTTTCGCAAGAGGAGGCGTTGACCTACGTCAAGGACGAAGCGGCATTCCGTCGCGCCTTGGCGGGACGATTCGCCGGCGGCGACCGCAGAGCCATTGTCCGCTAGTGAAAGGTCGCTTTCTTCTTCAAAGCCGAAAAAAACCGCCAAGATGCCAAGATCGCCAAGACCCCGTGCTAGAAAATTCAACCCTTGGAAATATTCTTGAATCTTCTTCTTGGCGTCTTGGCGGTTCGCTTTGGATGGAATCAAGAACCGACATTTCCGCGCTGTTTCCCCGCCATTCGCCCCAAACTCCAAAGCCAAATGCACGGTCGTTTGAACGGATGGACAAAACCGCATGACTACTGAATCCCAATCCACGCCTGACGCGATGATCGTCTGCGAGGACCTCCATAAAACCTATGTGATGGGGGAGGAGATCGTCAAAGCGCTGGATGGCGTGTCGCTGGCGATTCGGCGCGGGGAATTGGCCGCGATCATCGGGCAATCGGGAAGCGGGAAATCCACCCTCATGAATCTGCTCGGATGTCTCGACACACCCACCGGCGGACGCTATATTCTGGACGGGCGTGACGTGAGCAAGCTCAACGACAACCAACTCGCCGAAGTCCGCAATCGAAAAATCGGTTTCGTTTTTCAGACCTTTAACCTGCTCTCGCGCACGACGGCGTTGGAAAACGTCGAGGTTCCGCTTTTTTATCGCGGCGAGCGCAACGCCCGGTCCAAGGCAATGCAAGCATTGGAGCGGGTTGGCCTCGGAGGGCGTATGCATCATTTCCCCAACCAACTTTCCGGAGGCCAGCGGCAGAGGGTCGCCATCGCGCGCGCGCTGGTCATCAATCCGGCCATCGTTCTCGCCGACGAACCGACGGGAAACCTCGACTCGGCGACCGGCACGGAGATCATGAATCTTTTCGCCGAACTCCACGAGCAAGGGGCGACGATCATCATCGTCACCCATGAGCCGGACATCGCCGCTTACTGTCCGCGTCACATTGCCATCCGCGACGGCAAGATCATCCAAGACCGCGTGGTCGAACGGATCGCGCATAATTGAAGATGAAATTTTCATCACCGGCTCCGAACCGAGGGGCGATTCGCGCGTTGTGCGCGGTCTTGTTCCTATCGGCTACCGTCTTTGCGGCGCGCGGTGAGAGCAAGCCGGATGCGCCGGCCCAGCCTCTGGCCGCCGATGTTGATGAGAACGCTCGATTAACCACGCAACCTTTGGTTCTCTGCGACGCCGTGGTCCGCTCCTTGGAGCACAACACCGACCTCGCCGTTTCCCGCTTCGCCCCCAAAATTCAGAAGGAGCAAATTTTGGGATCCAAAGGGGCATTCGACGCCATCCTGAACGCCGGCGTCAATCATAGCCGGATGACCTCTCAAACCACCGCAAACCCCGCGTCGTTGCCCGCCGGGAGTCCGGCGGTCGCGGTCTCGAGGGAATCGCTCGCCGATTTTAGCATCACCAAGCCTTGGGCGACGGGAACGCAAACCGGAATTGAAATATCCACGATCAAAAATGTCTCGAGCATCGGTCCCGATTTTTACGATTCAAAAGTTATTTTTTCCATTCGCCAGAGCCTCCTGCGGGGAATGCGCCCCGCCGTCAATCTCGCGCGGATTCATGAGGCGCAAAATAATTACAAGAGTTCGCTCTACAAACTTCGCGCCGACACGATCAACGTCGTCTCGAGGGTGGAAACGACCTATTGGAACCTCGCCCTTGCCTACGAACTTTTGGAAGTCCAAAAATTTTCGCTCGATCTGGCCAAACGCCAACTGGATCGGACGCAGGCGTTTGTGGACGTGGGCAAGGTTTCGCCGCTGGAATTGACCAGCGCGAAGGCCGAGTTGGCGTCCCGCAGACAGAATTTCATAGACGCCAAAACCAATCTCCAAAAGACTGCCCTCGACATGCTGGCCTTGATCGAACCCGAAATCGGAGAAAACAACCGGACGGTCCTGCCCTTTCCCGCGGACCAAGCCCGTCTGCCGACGCTGGCGGGCGCGGACGGCGAGAGCCTCGAATTGGCGATGAAAAATCGTCCCGATCTCTTTCAGGCTTATCTTGACTTGGAAAACGGCAAGCTGGAGGTGATCCGCACCAAGGACGGCGTTCTACCCCAACTCGATCTTGTGGGAAGCTACGGATTGACGGGGCTGGGGACGAATTTCCAGAAGAGCCGCGACGCCGTGGAGGACCGCGATTTCGACCAATACTCCGTCGGGTTGCAGTTTCAAGTTCCCATTCCGAACCGAACGGCGCGGGGCGGGTTTCGCGCCGCGACGCAAACGCGCCAGCAATTGGACGCGGCGATCAAGAATCTGACGTTGAAGGTCAAAACCAGCGTGCTTCAAGGCCGGATTGATCTGGCCAACGGTCTCGCCTCGGTCGAGGCCGCCCGCGCCACCGTCGCCCTCGAAGAGGAAAACCTCCGCAATCAGGAGGAGAAATGGAAGAATGGCCTTGCCACCAGTCTTGACGTGATCCAAGCCCAGCGCGATTTGGTCAACAGCAAGGATCAGTTGCTTATTCGCATCGCCAACGCCCTCATCAGCGAGATCAATCTTTACGTTCAGGAGGGGACCCTTCTGGAGGTTCGGGGGATTCAAGTGGACGGGGGCGAAGAACTGAAATAAACAATCCAAACCGGATTGCCGGCTTTCCCTTTATAACTGTTCCTTCTCCTTCTCATTCTCCTGCTCCTTCTCCGAATCTCGTTGAGAAGGAGCAGGAAAATGAGAAGGAGAAGGATGGCTCGTTTCGGTAATGCCTCATCGTCAACATTTCCATGAGAGGAAATTCTTCCTTGCAACCGATCATCCTCGCGCTCGGTTCAAACTTGGGCGATCGGCTTGACGCGTTGAATCGCGCCTGTCGTCTGCTTGAAAATTCCGGCGTTCGCATCGTTCGCCGATCCAAGCTCTATTGGGCGCGCCCTTGGAACGGAAATTCAAGAAGTGGCGCAGGCATCTTGCCTACGAAGTCGCAGACTGGAAGTCTCGGCCACGCCAGCAATCAATCGTGGTATCTCAACGCCGCGATTGAAGTCCACACCCCGCTCCATCCACTCGAACTGCTTTGGCGTTGCAGGGAAATCGAACGGCGCATGGGACGCTTTCATCGGGAAAGATGGGAACCGCGCGTATTGGACCTCGATCTGATTTTCTACGGCAACCTGCGCGTCAATCATCCCGATCTGCAAATTCCTCATCCCCGCTGGGCGGAACGCGATTTCGTCCTTGCGCCGATTTTGAATCTCAGCTTCACGCCTCCGGCGTCCATGTCTCCCCAAGGTCGGAAAAGTCTTATTTCCTTCCTCTCTCGATCCGAACCTTGCATCCTCGCCGCCGCGCGCTGGATTTGCCGAGGTACGTCTTCAAATTTTGAAGGGAAGGGACGGAAATTGCCTGCTTCGTAAACTTCCCCCGCGCGGAATTGCGCTTCGGGCTCCCGCTGATCCTCGCGCGCTCCGGATGTGGCTTCCCTTCTTGACGCCCGACCATTCGCCATTCGATAAACACGCTGTCTAAGGTCTTGTGTTCCGCCGCCTTTTCTGGTTTAATACGAATGTTTGACAACCCTTGCATGGTGAAAGAACCATCAAGTGGGCCTAGCGCCCACTTTTTTATTGCGCGCAAGGACGAACGAACCGGAGCGCCGGAAATCATGCCTTCCCCCGCCGAAGGCCGCCGCGCCCGGCGTTGCCCGTATCCCAAGACTTCAATCGAAGGAGGAGGATTGCCGAATGGATGCCGGAACTCTCAAGGCTTTTGTCCGACAGATCAGCAAGGAGAAAGACCTTGATCCGTCCATAATCAAGGACGCCATTGAGCGCGCCATTTTGGCCGCCTCGCGCAAGAATCTTTCCCAATACGTGGACGCCGTCGCCAACCTGAACATGGACAGCGGGGAGTTGACCGTCAGCGTTACCAAGACGATCGTGGACAATGACGCCACGCCCACCCGTCAGGAGATCCGCCTTAAGGAGGCGAAAAAAGTCCTGCAGAACAAGAAGCTGAAGGTCGGCGATTCGGTCATCGTTCCAATCGAGCCTTCGGAATTCGGGCGAATCGCGGCGCAATCGGCGCGCCAGATCGTCATGCAACACATTCGCGACGCCGAGCGGACCAAAATCTACAACGAATACAAGGACAAGGTCGGGCAAGTTGTCACAGGACTGGTCCAGCGCTTCGAGCATCGCGACGTCATCATGAACATCGGGAAGACGGAGGGGATTCTTCCCCTTAGCGAGCAACCGATGGGGGCAAAATATCGTTTCAACGAGCGGCTGAAGGTCATGATTCTCAAGGTTGAAAACACGCCGCGCGGACCGATGATCGTGCTTTCGCGCAAAACGCCCCAACTTGTCATCGAGCTTTTCAAGCAGGAGGTCCCCGAAATTTTGGACGGCACGGTGCAGATTGTCGGAATCGCCCGCGAGGCCGGAGTCCGCATGAAGATCGCGGTCAAATCCACCAACTCGGACGTGGACCCCGTTGGCGCGTGCGTCGGCATGAAAGGCTCGCGCGTTCAAATGGTCGTCCGGGAGCTTGAGAACGAAAAAATCGACATTGTGCCTTGGAGTCCCGATCCCAAGACATTTGTCACCAACGCCCTGAATCCCGCTAAGATTGTCAGCATTGATCTGGACGAGAAATCCAAGACGGCGCACGTCACGGTCGCCCAAGGCAATCTCGCCATCGCCATCGGCAGAAAGGGACAGAACACCAAACTCGCGGCGCGCTTGACGGGTTATCGGCTCGACATCCGGTCCGAGAACGAGGATGAGTTGGCCTACGAGGAAATTCAACGGCGTTATCTCGCCGACTTCCTAGGCCAGATCGGCGGTCTGAGCGAGATCGGCATGGAGGGGCTTCTGCGCTCCAACTATAACAGCGTGGAGAAGATCGCCAATCTGGAGCCGGCCAAGTTGATGCCCTTCACGGGAGACGACGCGGCCTTGGCGGAAAAATTGGTCGTCGGCGCGGCGGAATATCTCGAAGCGCTCCGTCAAATGGAGGAGGAGCGCCGCCGTGTGCGCGAGGAGCAGAAGGCAAGCGAAACCACGGGACCGGCGGAGGGGAACGGAGCCGAGTCCGCGGAAGCGCCCGCCGAGGAAGAAGCAAAAGCCGAAGAGACGGCGGAGACGCCGGGCGAATAACCGGCGAGTGGATTCCTTCAAGGGAGAAGGCATCGTTTTTTTCGCCCGCTTGACTTACTTCCTCTCGGTGGGGTTTAATCCAGAGGAGCGTGTCAGCGGATCGAAGGGGCAAAAGGGACGGAGCGGATCAAACCGCGGAACGGCAAATCATGCGCATTAACGAGCTTGCCAAGAAACTGAGCGAGCAATTTTCAATTTCAGTCAAGGCCGGCGATCTTACGGGCGAGATCCGGGACCTTCCCGAATTCAGCGACATCCGCGACACGATCAAGAGCCACGCCTCGTCAGTGGCCGAGGACGTCGTGGACCGCATCGTCGAAATTTATGAGGAACGCCACGCGGCCCCCGGAAAAAAAGAGGCCGATGCGGAGGCCACCCGCAAAGCGCTGGAGGAAGCCCAACGTCTCGAGGAAATCCGTCTTCGAAAACAACAACGCGAGCAACAAAAGGTTCGCGATCTGGAAGCCAAGCAATCCGAAGTTGAGAAGGCGCGCCAGCAACGGGAAGAGGAAATCCGCCGACGCGATGCGATGAAGTCGCGCGGGATTCCCGGAACTCTTCCTGTTCCGAAGTCGCTGACCTCGTCAGGCGCCGCGATCAAGCCGCGCGTCGCGCCGGTTCCTCTTCCGGGAAGGCGCGTTCCCACGCAACCCGCGCCCGCGCTTGCTCCCGCGGCCACCTCGACCCCAGTCGCCGAAGCCGCCGCTCCGGCCGCGACCGCGAAAGCTCCCGCCGGTCCCGCCGGAACCGTGGTTCAAGCCAAGGCAAGTCCCTCCGCCGCTCCGTCAACGACGGCGGGAAAACCGACGGCCCGCTCAGACGGCCAACCTCCTCCGCCGCCGATGCCGTCGCTTCGCCCTGATTCTCCATTCCGGATGAGACCCGCCAAGCCGGCGCATCCGGGATCCGTGCCGGCCAAGGGCGAGCCTTCCCGAACGCCAAGAGGTCCGGCTCAAGGCAGAGGCGCGGGCGAATCGGAGCGTCCTCCGCGCCGGCCAGACCGCGAGCGTCGTCCCCCCGCCGCAGGGGAAAGTCCCGCCCCCTTGATTATTCCCGAACTTGAAGTCATGACGCTCAAGACTCCGGGCAGACGCGCAAAGGAAAAAACGAAGACCCCGGCGGTCAAGAAGAAGTCGCTCAAAACCATCGTCCGCGAGGAAATCGAAGTTCGTCCGAGCAAGGTTTACGGATTGGCGGATGAATTCCGCCGACCGATCATCAAAAAATCCAAGGGAGACGCGGGCAAGCAGGATGGAACGGGCGCGCGCGCATCGTCCGCCTCGTCCCATCCGACGGGTCCGGTCCGCATCGGCTCTACGATCACCGTCGGGGAATTCGCCGAGAAGATCAACCTGCCGGCCTCCGACATCATTAAACAGGTTTTCCTGATGGGGAAACCGCTGACGATCAATCATCTGATCGAACCCGATCTCTGCGATCTGATCGCGCAAGAGCACGGCATCACGCTGGAAATTCAGACCGAAGGGGACGAGCAGGACATCGAGCAATATCGCCCCAAGGAGGACGACGCGAAAAAGGTTTTCCGTCCTCCTGTCGTCACGATCATGGGGCATGTGGACCACGGTAAGACGACCCTGCTCGACGCTTACCGCTCCAGCACGGTCGCGTTAGGAGAATTCGGAGGCATCACCCAGCACATCGGCGCGTATCGGGTTCAAACACCCAAGGGGGAAGTCATTTTCCTCGATACGCCCGGACACGAAGCGTTCACTTCGATGCGCGCGCGGGGAGCCAAGGTCACGGACGTGGTGGTGTTGGTTGTCAGCGCCGACGACGGCGTCATGCCGCAGACGGTCGAGGCGATCAATCACGCTCGCGAGGCCAACGTGCCGATCATCGTGGCGATCAACAAAATGGATTTGGGGGGAGCCAACCCTGATCGCATCCGAACCCAGTTGATGCAACATTCGATCCTTCCCGAATCGCTGGGGGGATCCAACATCTTCGTCGAGATTTCGGCCAAGAAGAAAATCAAACTTGACGAACTATTGGACATGATCCTTCTGCAGGCGGGCGTCTTGGAATTGAAGGCCGATCCGAGTTGCGCCGCCGAAGGAGTCATCATCGAATCACACGTTGACCCCTTGCGCGGCGCCGTGGCGACCGTGCTCGTCCGCAAGGGAACTTTGCGGACGGGGGACGGATTTGTCGTCGGTACGCAAAGCGGCCGCGTCCGATTGATGATTGACGACTGCGGGCAACACGTCGAGGAGGCCACCCCGTCTCATCCGGTCGAAATCACCGGTCTGAGCGGAACACCCGAAGTCGGCGAGCTTTTCGTCGTCATGGCGGAGGAACGGCTCGCCCGCGAAATTGCCTCCCGTCGCGCCGACCGACGCCGCCGCCACAGTTTGGAATCCGCGCGCCACGTCACCTTGGAGGGTTTGCACGAATTGGTGGCCGAGGGAAAACTCAAGGACCTCAAGATCATTCTCAAGGCCGACGTGCAAGGCTCCCTCGAAGCCATTTCGCAGTCATTGCTCAAGCTGAGCAATGACGAGGTTAAGGTTCGCTTGCTTCACAAATCCACCGGCGGCATCACCGAATCCGATATCAATCTTGCCGACGCCTCCGACGCCATCGTGATCGGCTTCAACGTTCGTCCCGATCCGGCCGCCGCCGCGCTTGCCCAGCGCGAGGGAATTGAGGTGAAGACCTATCGCATCATCTACGAGTTGATCGAGGAGATTCAGAAGGCCATCCTCGGCATGTTGGAGAAGCAATACAAGGAAACGATTTTGGGTCGCGCGCAAATCCGCCAGATTTTCAAAGGCTCTCGCACCGGTAACATCGGCGGGTGCATGGTTTTGGACGGCGAGATCAGCCGGAGCGCGCGCGCGAGATTGGTGCGCGACAGCGTGGTCGTCTATGAAGGCAAACTCGGTTCCCTTCGCCGCGTGAAGGACGACGTTTCCAAGGTCGCCGCCGGATTCGAATGCGGCCTGACGCTTGAAAATTATCAGGACATCAAGGAGGGAGACATCGTGGAGGTCTTCCAGATGGAGGAAATTCCCATCGAATTGGCCGCGGCGACTTGATGAAAGAAGCGATTCGTCCTTTCTGGTTTAGTCCTCTTTAGTCCTCTGTAACCCTCGAAATCGATTTCATTCTTTTTTCATCCTTCATCCCTCATCCTTCATCCTTTCCCCCCATGTCCCACTCCCGCCGCGTCCATGAGCCATCGCTGAATCATTCGGTCGTGATCGGTTTGCTGGAGCTTGATCTCCGCATCCCGCTGTGTCATTCGCTCAAGGCCAAACGGGGCGTGTTGGCCCGCGTGATGAATCAATTGCGGAAGGAATTTCCCCTCGTCTTGGCCGAAGTCGGGGATCAGGATGTTTGGGGGCGCTCCGGCTTGGCCGCCGTCACGATTTCCAACGAATCCTCGACGGTGGAGAGCGTCTTTATGGGGGCGGTGAGGTGCTTGGAGCACAATCGGGAAATCGAATTGGTCCATTACGGCGTGACGTTTCTATGATTTTTCCCTCCTTTTTTCAATTTGTTTTCGGGCTTCTGTTAGCCGCGACCGCCGGGACTGTCAAACCTCATGCGCCTAATTCGCCGTCGCCCGCCAAGAAACCGATTCAAATCAATCATGTAAGTCCGGGAGTGATCGAATATGAACAGACCTACAAATCAGTCGGTCCCCACGCGCTGAAGCTATACATCTATCGTCCCTCCACCCGTCAACCCGGCGAACGCCGCTCGGCGGCCGTCTTTTTCCACGGCGGCGGGTGGAGCATGGGAACTCCGGATCAATTCGACGACCAATGCGAGTATCTGGCCTCGCGCGGCATGGTCGCCATGACGGCGCAATACCGGCTTGTCGGTCACGAGACGGAAACTCCGCTGGATTGCATCGCCGACGCCAAGTCGGCCGTCCGCTGGATAAGAAGTCATTGCCTCGAATTGGGGGTGGACCCCAATCGTCTCGCCGTCGGAGGGGGATCGGCGGGGGGGCATCTCGCCGCCTGCACCGCGACAACCGAGGGCTTCTCCGATCCGAAGGATGATTTGAAAGTCAGTTGCATTCCGAACGCTCTGATCCTTTTCAATCCGGCCTTGGACCTGACGGCTCTGCCGCATGATCACGGCTTTGGCGAATCGGCCAAGACCGCTTCGCCGTTGTTGAACGTCCGCGCCGGATTGCCACCGACGATCCTCTTTCACGGCAAGGCCGATCAACTCGTTCCCTTCGAGCAATCCGAGCGATTCGCCCAATTCATGAAGGAAAATGGGAATCGTTGTGAGTTGAACGGATATGAAGGAGAGGGACACGGTTTTTTTAACCGCAAACGGCCTCCCGGTTCGGAGGGACCGTCCCGGTTCGACGAAACCGCTCGCGCGATGGACCTCTTCTTGAGTTCGCTCGGATTTCTTCAAGACAAACCTTCCGGCGCCGGATCCAACCCGCCATCACGCTAAGATGATGGGGTCGAGTATATTTTATCTTTGCCAAAGATCTGGCGCCGAAAAAGATTCGTGAAATCCCCGCGCCGAGTCAAACTTCCGGCAAAATGTAGGGCTTGCGATAAGTCCGCCTGAGCAACGCGTCGGCCTCGCGGTCGCCGGGGATGCATTCGGTCTCCGCGTCCCAGCGGATTTGGCGACCCACGCGGATGGCGATGTTGCCGAGATGCGAAAGGGTCGTCGCCTTGTGCGCGGCCTCGACGTCGCTGGCGGGAAGCTCGCGCGAGCGTACGCATTTCAGGAAATTGCGGACGTGCAGGTTGTCCAGACCGGGGGGCAGAAAATTGTCCTTGGCCGGATTGCCGACGATCTCCGGCTTGGTCCGGTCCTTTTCCGGCGTGATGATGAACCCCTTGCGGTCCAGAAACATCGCTCCCTCGACTCCGCAAAATTCGATGCCGTATTCCGAGCCGTAGGGAGCCATGCCGTTGGTCTCGCGGCTGGAGAATTCCATCGTCCAATCGGGGAATTGATAGAGGACGCTCAGCGTGTCGGGAACGGTCGTGAGGTCGTCAATGACGTAACGCCCTCCGGCGGCGCTGATCGTCGTCGGCGGTTTGTATCCCATGATGTCGAGGATCGTGTGGTAGTGGTGCGTCCCCCAATCGGTGAGAATCCCGCCGGCGTATTCCCAAAAATTTCGGAACGCGCCCGACGCCTTGACCGGATTGTAGGGAACGACGGGGCGCGGACCCAACCAACGATCCCAATCCATCGTCGCGGGGGGATCGGAGTCCGGGGGATGCCCTTTGCCCGGGTAACTGTTCCGAAAATTCCAGACGCGCACCATCGTGACCTTCCCGAGTTTGCCCCCTTGGATCAGCTTGCGCGCCTCGTGGTAATGCTCGCCGCTCAGTTGTTGCGTTCCCATTTGGAGGATCCGGCCATGTTTGCGCGCGGCCTGAATCATCCGACGTCCCTCGGCGACGCAAAGGCAAAGGGGCTTTTCGACGTAAACGTCCTTCCCCGCCTTGCACGCTTCGATGGCGATGATCGCGTGCCAATGGTCGGGCGTGGCGATGAGAACGGCGTCCACGTCGTCGCGCTTCAAAATTTCGCGGTAGTCGCCGCAGGTCGGCGCGTCGCTGGTCGAGGCGGCTTCCTTAAGAGCGAGCTTGTTCACGTCGCAAAGCGCCTTGGCTTCGACTTCCTTGGTTTCGATGAATCGTCCAAGCACCCAGCGGCCCCGCCCGCCGAGACCGATCGCGCCCAACCGGATTTTTTCCCCTTCCTTGCGCGGAGATTGCGAGGGAGCCTGCCAATAGACCTTCGGCGCAACGGCGCAACCGGATTCGCCCAGCGCTACCGCGCCCAGACTCAACCCCGCGGCGGCGCGTCCGGCTTGGGACATAAATTCGCGCCGTGTTGTTTCTTTTTGTTTTTCCATCTTGCACCTCAGAAGTTAACGCAAAGTCGCAAGGACACATGGACGCAATGAAGAATTCTCCAAAACTTCCTTGCGTCTTTGCGCCCTTGCGTCTTCGCGTTTAATTCCCATGTTCGTCATTCAAGCCGCGCATGACCAAACCCGTGATGAGCTTGGGATAAAAAAACGTGGACTTGTGCGGCATTCGATTGCCCGATCCGGCGATTTGGATGACCTGTTCGACACGGGTCGGATTAAGCAGGAAGCCCGCGCCATGCTCGCCGGAAGTCACCATCCGAACCACGTCCACGGCCTCCTTGACGTAGGCAATATCGTTGTCGTCAATTTTCGCCGAGGCGTTGCCGAGCCAAACGCGCGGAACGACATAACGATGGAGCAACGTCACGTCCAGACGTTTGACCTCCTTCGACAACGCCGGATCGGCAATCAGCGCGTCGGGATCGCTTGCCTGCTTCAGCGTGAGTATGTGGGGCTGATATTCGGGCAGGATCAGGGCGTAGGAAATGTTCGTCCGTCCGGCTTCCTCAAGTTTTTGCCGCAAACGCACAATTTTGTCGGATGTATCGGAAAGCGTTTCGTGGAATTCCTCGATCTCAAAATGTTTGGCGAGGTCTTGAAGCGCGCGGGTGGGTTCGAACTTCGCGCAGAGCCGTCTGGAAAGGACGCGATGCGTCGGCAAAATTTCCAATCCCTCGTCGTGCGTGTTGGCGAGAAACATCAGCGTATAATCAAACGGCTCGTCGCCGCCGTTTCGCCCGGTCTTTTTTCTCTGCTCATCGCGATAGTTGAGGCTCGTTTCGTAGCGATGATGCCCGTCCGCGATGACGAGCTTTTGCGGTTTCATCGCGGTGCGGATCGAATCCACCGTCGCCGGATCGTCAATCGGCCAAAGCCGCTGAACAATCCCGTCCACCGTCGTGGCGATGGCCGTCTTGCCTTCGATGGTTTGCGCGATGATTTTATCGGCGCGGCACGCGGGATCGTCGTAGATGCAGAAGATCGGGCTGAGATTGGAAGCGGTCGCGCGCATGAGGTTGAGCCGGTCGGCCTTGGGTCCGGCGAAGGTGTGCTCGTGGGCGCGGATGCCGCCGCCGTTGAAATCCTCCAGCTTTACCGCGCAAAAAAAACCGCGCCGGCGCTTCCGTCGTCGCCCGGTCGCTTCAAATTCCTGTTCATAAACGTAAATCGACGGATTTGCATCTTGGACAAGGGTTCCCTCGGATTTCCATTCCTTCCATAATTTCTCCGCCCGCGAGTACTTGTTCACGGAGGCGTTGTCCTCGCGCTCCTCCCGTCCGAAATCAATCCGAACCAAATTCTTCGGATGCCGCGCGTAAAGTTCCTCCCGCAACGCTGGAGAAATCACGTCATACGGGGGCGTGAGCAGACTCGCAAGTTTGTTGCTCAACTGCGGGGAATACCGCCATGCGGCGAAGGGGCGAATGTCGGCCATGGTTGCTTGATCCGTTAAATCAGATTTCTAAATGCAGAGCGCGTCGCGGGCGACGACCGCCTCGTAGTCTTCGGGAACGCCAAGAAAATACTGGTAATGCTTGGCGCGCTTCAAATAAAGATGAAGATCGTATTCCCAAGTGAATCCTATACCGCCGTGCGCTTGAAGGCAATCGAGCGTCGTTCGGCGATAGGCTTCGGCGCAGGTGAGCCTTGCCGTCGCCACGGCGCTCGGCGCATCGGAAGTTTGCGCGTCCACCCCCCAAGCGGCGTAGTGATACGCCGACCGCGCGCTTTCGATCTCGGCGAAAAGATTCGCCAGCGGATGCTTGACGGCCTGAAATGATCCGACCGGCACGCCGAACTGTTGCCGCTCGCGGACGTAGGCCAGCGTTTGATTGAAAATTTTCTCCGAACCGGCGACCGCCGACGCCGAAACGCAGACGTTGGCAACGCGCAAAACCTGTTCGACCGTTTTCCATCCCTGATCCAGTTCGCCCACAATTCTATCGGCCGGAACCTTCACATCCTTGAGCGTCAAAACGCCGGAGCGCGAGGTCATGTCGGTCAGTTTGTCGGCCTTGGCTCGGACCCCTTCCGAATTTTTCTCGACGAGGAAAAGGGTCGTGCCGTCCTCCCCTTTGGAGGTCCGCGCCGCGACGATGATGAGATCGGCGGCGATCAGATCGGGGACAAACAATTTTTTCCCGTTCAGCGAGTAACTTCCGTCGGGATTCTTTTCAGCCTTGATCTTGACGTGCCGCGCGCCAAGTTGACCGCTTTTCTCCAGCAAGGCCAAGGTCGCCACCGTTTGCCCCGAGGCAATTTTTTCCAGCCACTGATTCTTGAGTGCGTCCGATCCGCCGAAGGCAAGGGCCGGTCCGCCGAGCGCCGCCGACGAAAAGAAAGGCCCCGGAACCAGTGCCCTCCCCATTTCCTCCATGATGATTCCCAATTCGGTGACCCCGAGACCGAGTCCCCCGAATTGCTCCGGAATCAACACGCCGATCCATCCCTGCTCGGTGATTTTTTGCCAAAGTTCCGGCGTCAAGCCCGTCGGCTCATTTTCCGCCAACTTTACGACCGTTTCAGTCGGCAGTTCGGTTTTGCAGAACTTGGCGACGCTTTCTTTGAGAAGTTTTTGTTCTTCGGTCAGTTGAAGGTGCATGAGTGATCTCCTTGAAATTCACCACAGAGACACAGAGAGATGTCTGCAATGCGAGTGGCTGTCGTAGAAAATGAAAGCATTTTCAGGTTCCGTCCTTGCGTCAAATTTCTTGTTTCCCTATCCATCAATTTTCCCAACCACCTCCAGCCCGCCCAAGACCTCTCTGTTTCTCTGTGGTGAATTCTTCTTCATTTCGGCAAACCCAACACCCGCTCCGCGATGATGTTCCTCAGAACCTCCGACGTTCCCCCCTCGATGGAATTCGCCCGCGCGCGGAGGAAATGTTTCATCCAAAGACCCACGTCGTCGTTGTGTCCCGCGCTACCGGGCAGAAGCTCCGCGTAGGGGCCCAAAATCTCAAGCGGCAGTTCGAGCAACGCCTGATTGGTCGTCGCCCAGATCAATTTGAAAATCGAGCCGATGGGACCGGGGTCTTGGTTCGCTTTCAGGTGCGCCCGCATCCGCAGATTGTTCAATCGCTGGGTCTCGACGCTGTTGTAAAACGCCACGAGCTTCTTGCGGATGACGGGGTCTTCGCACAACGGACGGCCATTGCGCTTGATCCGCTTCGTCAATTCCACCACGTCCTTCAAGGTCTGTTTGATCCGCGTGTAGAGGAGCGCGGCGATGTTGACCCGCTCGTGCATGAGCGTCGTAATCGCCACCATCCATCCCTGATTTTCCTGTCCGAGGATGTTCGCCTTGGGAACCTTGACGTCCTTAAAGAATAACTCGTTGAACTCCGAATCCCCCGTGATCTGCTTGAGCGGCCTGATTTCAATTCCCGGCGAGTGCATGTCCACGATGAGATAGGTCAGCCCCTTGTGTTTTTGCGCGCCCGGATCGGTCCGCGTGACCAACATGCACCAATCGGCGTGCTGGGCGACGGAGGTCCAGATTTTCTGTCCGTTGACGATGTAATGATCTCCCGCGGGAGTCGCCGTCGTTTTCAATCCCGCGACGTCGCTCCCTGCGTTCGGCTCGGAAAATCCCTGACACCAAATTTCCTCCCCCGAAAGAATTTTCCGCAGGTATCGCTCCTTCTGATCCGGGCGGCCCCAAGCCATGACCGTCGGTCCCCCCATGCCGATGCCGATGATGTCGAGCGTCGGCGGGACTTTGTAGGCGGCCATTTCCTCCGAAAAGAGGAACTGCTCGATCGGCGTCGCGCCCCGTCCACCGTATTCTTTGGGCCAAGTGATCCCCGACCAGCCCCCCTCGTAAAGTTTGCGTCCCCACGCCCGCGATTCGGCGTTTTGCGCCTTTTCACCCTTGGGAATCGCCCAAGCCGGCGAGCCGTAATCCCCCGGAATGTTGGCCGTGATCCAGCTTCGGACCTCGGTGCGGAAGGCCTCTTGTTCGGGCGTGTATCTGAAGTCCATCCCCAATTCTCCCCAATGCGATTTGTCTGCTCAATGCGCGGAGGATCATAACGGTCCGCCGGAGAAGTGTCGAGCCGATTCTGCCGTGCGGAAAAATCAGAGAACCCGTCAAGCAGTGGAGTGGCAACCGAGCCGCGAGCCTAAGCGAGCACCCGATCACCACCATGTTTGCGTGTCAGGCGCTCCCTTATGGCCGGGGCTTGGATCCCAATCTAATTTCTGGAACGAGACTTTCCGGCGTCGTTGACAACAACGGCGGTGAATGGCTTAATCCTTGGGTCCTTCATGGAGGAGGGCGGCGTTTGTCCAGAATTCTGCGCGTTTACACTTTGCGGGAAATCATCTTTCCGACGCTCGTCGCGGCCGTCGCGCTGACGTTCATCATTCTCATCGGCACCAAAACCCCTTGGAACCGTGATGAGCTTCTGATTTTCACCCTTCTGAAATTCGGGATGCGCAAGGACGTCGCCGCGAGCGACATCCTCGCCATTCTCTTTTACATGTTGCCGACGATCCTGCGGTTCATCACGCCGATGGCTCTTCTGGTTGGGATCATTGTCGGCGTCGGGCGGATGACGCTGGATTTGGAAGTCCGGGCCATGCAAACCGGCGGCATCAATCTCCTTTCGATTTTCGTTCCGGTCATCGGAGTCGGAATGATCCTCAGCGCTTGGGGGGGCTATTTCACTTACGGTCCGGAGCCACGGATCATGTCCAATTTGGTCGTCCGCGGCGGCAAATTGCTGGTCTCTGAATTCACCCATCTGGAAGCGGGGCGAGTTTATCAGAAGCTTTTTCCCAAACGGAGCGGAGTGGACCTCTACTTCGACTCGCGCGATGAAGCAACGGGCGACATGCAAGGAGTGACGATGATGGTCGAGCACCGCGCCATGCAGGAAAACGACCAGCGCGCCCAAGAAAAGATGAAGATGCGGAGCAAACTTGCCGAGTTGCGACAGATGCTGGACGAAGGGGGAATCACCAAGGAGGAATACGACCGGCAGGAATACGACATGAATTTGGCGGTCAACAAGGCTCGTCCGATGATGATTTTCGCGAGCAAAGCGAAGTTTGACGTTTCCCTCAAGGACGCCGCTTTGCGTTTGGTGATTCAGGATGGATCGCTTCACATGTTTCAAGGGGAGGAGGCGAAAAAGAAAGCTTCCAAAACCGAGGACTCGGCAAAGGATCAGAATGCGGAGCAACCGGAGCCGAAGGAGAAAACTTCCAAGGACGAAAAGGGGGAAAGCCCCCTCGAACAGAAGGCGTCTCAGGCCAAGGAGCGCGCCGGAACCCAATACACCGTGATTCGATTTGACAAATTGACGAAAACCGAGACGGCCGGAGAAGCCGGAGCCGCAAGCCGCCAACTGAAGACGACGCCGGAATTGCAAGAAATACGCAACGACTCCAAACTCAAGGACAAGGTGCGATGGGGAGCCAACGCGACCATCATCGAGCGCTACGCCTTGGCGTTCGAAAGTTTCATTTACGCCCTGATCGGCCTGCCATTGGCCATTTGGATCCGGCCCACCGGCAAATCGTTCGGCGTCGTGATTTCGGCGGGCATCATTTTTGTTTACCACTTTCTATCCCGGACGGGGGTAACCATGGTGGAGGGGGACAAACCCTTCGGCTCCGTGATGATCTTTGCTCCCAACATCATCTTTGCTGCGGGGTCGGTGGGACTTTGGTGGCGGGCGGTGAGAAGATGAGGAAGCGCGTTCGCGGAATGGAAACGCGACCGAAGTCCGCCTTCGTTTTGGCAATCGCGCTCATCCTAAGCCGGACGATAAGCCAGACACCCGCGGAAGACCCGGTGAGGCTCGATCCCGATGAAGCCCGAAGACTGGCTCCCGCTGGCGCGGTCGAATCGCAGGGAACCGAAGGCGAAAAAACCCCCTACAATTCCAAAGAAGCCGAGAGATTTCGCGTCATCCGCCGAGGTCTGATGCCGGAGGAACAAGGCTCGTCGGAATTCCGCATGAAGGCATTGGAAGGCTTCATGGATTACGACGAAGCCCAAGGCATGATCTATGGTCAGGGGCGGACGCAAATTTTCTTCGGCAATCTATTTCTCGAAGGAGACAAGGTTATCTTCGACAACCGTCTTCAGGAGGTTCAGGCCGACGGGCACGTGATCTTGCGAAGCATGGAAGGATCGTTGGTCCAGAGCGAAATGCGCGCGGACTCGATGCGCTACAGTTTCGCCGATGGTGAGGGGGTCGGATTCAATCCCGACGGCAAGTATCCTCCTTATTATTTCAAGGGCGTGCCGCAGAAGAAAGGGGCGGGTCCCATGCCGCCGCAATTTCAGCCGGTTTCGCCTTTGGAATCGCTCTTTCACGACACGCGGTTGACGACCTGCGATTTCAAGATCCCGCACTTCTTCGTGCGCGCCCGCGAGATCATTCTCTTCCACAACGACCGCATCTTCCTGCGAAGTCCGGTTTTTTACGTCATGGGCGCTCCGGTTTTCTATTTCCCCTTCTTCAGCCGCTCCTTGACGGAACCCAACCCTTGGTTCGTCCAATTGGGATACGGGAGCCGAACCGGCGCGCGCATCCGGTTCGGGTATGAATACAATCACGAAACCAACGAGCCAAGCCTCGCCAACGACAAGGAATACGAAACGCGCTCCAAGGGACAAGCGCGTCTGTTCGCGGACTATCTGAGCTCGCTGGGTTACGGCGCGGGATTCGACTACCATTATGATTTGGATTACCACAAGCACGTCGGGGATTTTGAAGCCTACGGGATTGAGGACAGCAATCGGCAGGTTTTCATTCCGCCGCCGGTGCCTCCCGGCGCGCGGTCGAGCGCGGAACGTTGGCGCGTATTCTGGCAACACCGCGAGGAGATAACTCCCAACCTCGATCTCAAGATCAACGTGGATTGGATCAGCGATCCGGAAATTTATTACGACGTGCTGGACGTCTTCACCGACCGTCCCGAGGATCATTTCCGCCAGATGGAACGGCGGGCCGCCGCCACGCTCACCTATCTGCGCGAGGCCTACGTTGCCCGTCTCATGTTTGAAATCAAGGACCGAATCGGATTGGATCGCTATACCAATTTCGAAGACCCCGCCGACAACGATCACGACTTCAATCTGATTCCGCCTCCTTTTTCGACGTCCTCCACCACCACGACGTCCATCAACAGCATTGACGATTCCCGCTGGGGAAGAGTTTCGGAGCGTCTTCCGCAATTCACGCTGGCAACCCGCTATCTTCCCATCTGCGATCATCCCCTTTTCTACATGTTTGAAATCAACGCCTACAACAATTTGGACAAGGGACTGAACATCGTCAGCACCAAGGACGACGCGATGGTCGAGGGAATTGACGTCTATAATCAGTTCCTCTATCAATATCGGATCACCGAACGTTACGTGATCTTGGCCAAACTGGGTTTTGGTCTCGGCGCGGCCCAACGGTCCAACGACGACATCGGCGTTCACGCCGCCGGATTCTTCGACGGGCTTACATTCACCGATGCCAATGGAACGTTTTTGGTTGGAACCAAGCCCTTTAATCTCAAGGACATCCAGACCTTTTACGCTTGGGTGGATTCGGAATTGCGATTCAACGCGCGGTTTTCCGACGCGCTCACGGGTTACCTGATGTGGAAATACCGCGAGACCACCCGCGATTTCATCGGCGATTTCTACGCCCAGATCGGCGACGTCACGTCGCGCCAAGATTTGTATAACTACCGACTCCGCCAAAACTGGCTCTTGGCCAACCTGAATTACCGCCTGATCCATCCCAACCTGAACTGGTTCGCCAACGCGGGGCTGAATCTCAAAAGCCGCTCCGAGCTTTATCCCAATGAAAACGAGGCGTATTGGAACACCGGAATCGTCTGGCTGAATCGGCGCAATACAGTGCGGATTGCTCCGAGCGTCGGATGGTCGCGCTTGGCTCTTTATGCCCCCTCCGATCCCAGATTCGGAGATCAGGATTCCTATTTTACCCGCCTGTATCTCGAATACATTCCGCTTCACGGGCGTTGGTTCGCGCGAGTGCAATTTGAATACGTCAAGACCACGGGCTCGTTGGCGGAGATGACCGGGACTTCCACTTTCACCTTCTTTTCGGACGAGCGCCCCCGCACGCGCGTCGTCGCCGTTTACGGCGCGCAACTGGGTCCGAAGTGGAACACCGAATTCTGGTTGGATTGGGAGCAGGAAACCGGCGGGTTGCGCGATCTTTCGTGGTTTCTTTCGCGCGACCTGCACGATGCGCTGGCGATTCTGCGCATCCGATTCTTCAACGAGTTCACCAAGCCGGGAAGCACGACCACGACGACCACCACTTCCAATTCCAACAACGATCTGCTGAAGAATTTCGACTTCGCCTTCGCCTTGAAACGAAAACTGCCCGACGAAAATCTGGACCTTCTGGCTCCTCCGGGTCTCCGCACCGTCCGACAGGAAGAGCGTCAGCCGATTACCGCGTATTAAAACCGGTTTCGCAAAGCCGGATAGAAAGTCCGGAACTTTTCATAAATCGGTTCGTAGCTTTTGAAGGTCTTGGGAGACGGGCGGTAGCTTTTGCCCATGCGGACCGCTTTCCTGACCGCCGCCGGAAAATCGGGATAGAGTCCCGCGCCGACCCCCGCCAAAATCGCCGCGCCCAGCGCCGGACCTTCCGGACTTTCGACGCAATTCACGCGGATGTCAAGAACGTCGGCGAGCATTTGCATCCAAAACGGACTCCTCGCCCCGCCGCCGGTTGCGCGAATCTCTTGGAGGTCAATTTGTAAATTGCGGACGGCGGAAAGGCAATCGCGCAGAGCGAAACAAACCCCCTCAACCACCGCGCGCGTGAAATGCGCTTTGGCGTGCCGAAGCGTCAGGCCGATGAAGGCTCCCCGCGCGTGGGGATCGTTGTGCGGCGACCGCTCGCCGACCAGATACGGAAGAAAAAAAAGTCCTTCGGCTCCGGGTGGAGTCTTGGCGGCGTCGGCGAGGAGCAAGTCGTAGGGATCGCGTTGGTTTTTTTTCGCGCGGGCGATTTCCTCGCGTCCCAGCGCGTTGCGATACCACTGCAACGCCCCACCCGCGCTCAGGATGCAACCCATGAGATAAGAGACGCCCGGGACGGCATGATCGAACGTCGCCAACGCGAGCGTCGGATCGAGCCGCGCCTCGCGCGTCGGCGCGAAGATCACCCCCGACGTTCCGAGGCTGACCATGCATTGCCCCTCGGCGATGACGCCGACTCCGGTCGCTCCCGCGGGTTGGTCTCCCGCGCCGGCGATGACCGGCGTTCCCTCGGCGAGTCCCGTTTCTTTTGCCGCTTGTTGCGCCAAACCTCCTGCGACGGAAGTGGAATCCATGAGCGGCGGAAGGAGCGCGGGATTCAGATTTAATTTCTCCAACAGCGGAACCGCCCAGCGCTTTTGGCCGACCTCCATCATCACCGTTCCCGCGCCGTCGGCAACGTCCATTGCCTTTTGGCCGGTCATGCGGAGCCGGACATAATCCTTGGGAAGCAACACGGTCGTGAGCCGCGCGAAATTTTTCGGTTCGTGGCGTCGTAGCCAGAGAACTTTGGGCAAAGTAAAACTCGTCAATGCCGGATTTTTGACCAGCGCGAGAAATTGATCACGTCCGACGGTCTCCATAGCCTCGGCGCACTCGGCGGAGGTCCGGCCGTCGCACCAAAGGAGCGCCGGACGAATGACGCGGTCCTCGGCATCCAGAAAAACCGATCCGTGCATCTGTCCCGAAAAAGAAATCCCCCCGACGCGCGCCGGATCAATTTTTCGGGCGACGACTTTCAAGCCCTTGCGCGTCGCGTCCCACCAATCTTCTGGGTTTTGTTCCGCCCAGTTCGGGTGCGGCGTCGAGAGGGGATAATCGTGAACTGAAGAAGCCAACGATCTCCCCTTGAGATCAAACGCGACGACCCGCGTCGAGGACGTGCCGACGTCTATGCCGATGAGAATGTCCTTTTTTTTGGCCATGAATTTCCCTCCCGCCAAAAGATCAAACACATAGACACGAAGGAGACACAAACTTACACAAAGAAGAATTCATTTTCTTCTCCTTGGTGTCTTGGTGTCTTGGTGGTTAATTTTCTTAACCTTCCCAGATTCGGCTTCGGTAATTTGGTCGTTGCCGATCCGCCGGTAGCTTCTTCCACATGCGGCGCATTTGGCGCGCGCGGCTTTTCCCCGTCGCGCAAATATCAATTTCACGCCGCACGCGCACATCCATCCGGCCATCCGCGCCGGATTGCCGAGCGCGAGCGCGTAAGCCGGAACGTCGCGCGTGACGATCGCCCCGGCTCCTATGAAGGCCCCTTCGCCGATTTCAATTCCGCACAGGATCGTCGCATTGGCTCCGATCGTCGCGCCGCGTCGGACGAGCGTCGACTTGTATTCGCCTTTCCTGCTCACGCGCGCCCGCGGATTGATGACGTTGGTGAAAACGACCGACGGCCCGCAAAACACGTCGTCCTCCAAAGTCACGCCGTCGAAGACTGAAACATTGTTCTGAATTTTGACATGGTCGCCGACGACCGCGCGTCCACCGACCATCACGTTTTGTCCCAGCGTGCAGTGCGCGCCGATTCTCGCGCCGGCGATGACGTGGCAGAAATGCCAGATTTTCGTCCCCTTGCCGACGACCGCGCCTGCATCCACCACGGCGGTCGAATCGGACCAGAATCGGGCTGATATTCGGGTTTTGCGATTTGGAACAACCATGAATTTCTTGTTTCCCGGTTCTTCGGTTCATTCTCCGTTTTCGATGAGCATCGGGGCATGATGAGCAAGAATTCCGTCGAGAGCAAGAATTTTAGCGCGTGCGCTTGTTCGCCGGACGCATCTTGCCGGGCCACAATGAATTTGGTCTCATCAACCCCGCGATTCATCGCGGGGTTGATGAAAGTTTTCTTCGCCGTCTCTCTCGGCATTCAAGACCGTCTCGTAAGCAAGATACGCCTTTGTCGGCTTGTTCTTTTGGTAATGGGCAATAAATTGGGATAGAATCATGTCTTCGGCGTTCAGGCCGAGGAGAAATTTCGGAACCATGCTCAATTCAATCCGTCGAATTTTTTCGAGACTGAAACACGGCGAACCGATCATCATCGTTTCCGGTCTGCCCCGTTCGGGAACCTCCATGATGATGAAGATGCTGGAAGCCGGAGGCTTGGAGGTTCTGACCGACGGCGTTCGAACCGCCGACGAGGACAACCCCAAAGGCTACTACGAATTCGAGCGAGTCAAGGATTTGGACAAGACGACCGACAAAGCGTGGGTTGGCGAAGCCAAAGGCAAAGTGGTAAAGGTCATCTCCTTTTTGCTCAAAGACCTTCCTCCGGATTTCAATTATCGCGTGATTTTCATGCGCCGGCGGATCGGCGAGATTCTGGCCTCGCAGAATAAGATGCTCGTCCGGCGCGGCGAGTCGCCCGATGTCGCCGGAGACGAAAAAATGGCGCGCAATTATCAGGCGCATCTCTTGAAGGTGAATGATCTTCTCAGACGCGCGCCGAACTTCGAGGCAATCTACGTGGATTACCACGACGCGCTCGAAAAGCCCGCCGAGTCGGCGGAGAAAATCAAACGGTTCTTGGAGAGCAATCTCGACGCGTCCAAGATGACGGGGATCGTGGATCAACAACTTTATCGCAACCGCCAAAAGCAACCGTCCGACCGGAAATGAAAAGCCTCCTCTTACCGTTTGCGTTTTGCTCCCGCCGCGCTAAAATCGTCCGTTTGTCCGTTCCCTAGGAAAAGCCGCGACAGTGCGGGAAACGGGAAATTTTGGACGCGCGGGGGAAATGATGAAAAGAGGGATGCAACAATTTACGGGACTGGCGTTGCTGTTAATCATGGCCGGTTGCTGGCGGACTCCGGCACCGGCAGGGTGGAAATATCAGGTCCATCCCGAAGTTTTTGCCCAAGGTCCGACCATATCCTCGGGCGCCGCAACGAAGACCGCCGACGCCGGCACCTCGCGAACGGCGGTCAAGATTGATCCCGCTTCCGCCGTTGGATACGAAAACGTACCGGACCCGCTGAAAAAACTTTACGGTCCCTCGCCCAAGCCCCTGAGCGAGGCCGAAGTGATCGCGCAGACTTTGGCGCACAACCGCGACCTCAAAATCGAAAATTACTCGCTTCAAATCGCCGAGACGCAAATTCCGATCAGCAAGAGCATCTATGACCTTTTGCTCCGCGCCGACGCCGCCTTTGTCCACCAGAAATCCGACACCACGACGATTCCGACGACGAACGTGACGACGCGCAATTGGCAGACGGACGTCTCGGCGACGCAACTCCTTCCCTCCGGCGCCCTGCTTCAGTTGGCGTATATCTACGGCTATCTGAACCAAAGCCCGCATCCCTTAATGATCAATCCCGTCATCTCGCACGGAATGACGTTAACGGTTTCTCAGCCTCTATTGCGCGGCATGGGACCGAAAGTGACGAACGCCAACATTCACATCGCGCAACTGGGGGAGAAAATTTCGGCGGCGCAATTCGAGACCCTTCTTCAAAACCAACTCGCGCAGGCGATTGATGCTTATTGGAATCTAGTCTTCGCCGTCCGCAGTTACGACGTTCAGGTGATCTCCTACACGGCGGCGCTCGATTTGCTCCGCGTCAATTCGGCCAAGGTCAAAGCGGGGGTTATGGCCCCGACGGATGAACTCCAAGCTAAGGCCCGCGCCGAGAGCCGACGCGAGGCGATCATTCGCGTCCGCCAAATCGTGCGCGACGCCGAGGACCGACTCAAACGGACGATGTTTTTTCAGGACCAAGTTCCCGCGTGGGAGTTGGAGTTAATGCCCACTCAGGAATTGACTTGGCGCGAAGCGAAGATTGATTCCTCCGCCGTTCTGACCGAAGCGTTGGAGCAAAGGCCGGAGATTCGCGCGCGGGAGGCCGCCCTCAGCGTTTCCGATCTGCAGTTGCTCAAGGCCAACGACCAACTCAAGCCGCAATTGGACTTGGTCGGTTCGGCCGGTTGGTCGGGATTGGACGACCATCAAGGCGACGCCTTCGAGGATTTTCACAGCGGCGACAACGATAAAGAGTCGGTGGGTCTGCAATTCAGGTTCCCGCTTCAAAATCGTCAGGCGCGATACGCGAAACTCCAGCGTCAACTCGAAAAGGACCGGGCGATGGAGGAATATCAACGCCAGCGCGACGACGTGACGTTCGACGTGCGCCAAGCGGTGCGTGGCGTGAAGACCGCGCGCGAGCGAATTGACATCAGCCGCTCGCGCGTCGAGAGCGAAACGGCCAATCTGGATTCCGCGCGCAAGCGATTCGAGGTCGGCGTCGGGACGTCGTTCGAGGTTCTTCAATTTCAGGATAATTTGGCTTCCGCGCAGGAGTCCTACGTTCAGGCCATCGTGGATTACAACAAATCACTCAACGATCTCGAACTTGCGCGGGGAACGATCCTCAAGACCTACGGCGTTGCCATCGAATCGCCTGACCTGAAGCCGGAGGACAAGCCGGTCTTGTTCTCGGTCGGATTAAATTAGGACAAAAATCGAACCCGGGTGAGCGCGGATTTCACGGATGAGAAGACGCAGTTGCCGTGGCGGTTTCTTGAATCACAACGTAGTCGCGTTCGATGATCCCCCGAAAAGCCGGAGAGGTGGACGCCCAATCCACGACGTCCACCATGAAGGGAAGATCTGACTCGCTGAACGCCTCACGCAAGTCGGCGAGGCGGGCGATCGGAAACGGGCGCGCCGTCATCAAAACCAAATCGAGATCGGAAGTCTTGTGGGCTTTGCGGCGTCCGGTCGTCGCGCCCGCTTCCCTTTCAGGTTCAGGAAGAAGGCGCGACCCAAAGACTCGGACCTCTTGATCGGGCGCGAATCGGCGGATAATCGCGCGGACGGTTTCCAAGTCGCGGGGATCGGCGTCTATTCGTTCCACGGATTCATCTCTTCCGCATGTTCATGCTACGTATGCTGTGTCGGAGCCTGCTGAATTGCCTTGGATGCAAGCGCAATTGCACCGGTCAGGCCAGCGGAGTCAGGCAACTCGTCTCGGCTATATCCATTGGGTTGGGTCGCGAAAATGCACTGAGAAGCATGAACCAAAATGATGTCTCGGTTTCCAATTTGTCCCACGGGCCACATAAGAGCCTGATATGTGCGAAGGGCATTGTGACGGTGCTTATTAAGAACAGAATTGTGACGGTGAGCCAAGTAGCTACGTCCTGTCAAATAGAGCATCGAGGAAAGGATTGAAAAGGCGAGAATCTTTCCTATCGCTATCTGAAACGCTTGCGGTGTGTCCTTTGGCTGAAGCAACTCCCAACGATGCGCGAACATGCTGGCTATCGCTCCACCGACCATCAGAAAGCCTAAAAATGCGATGGTCCAAAGCCATTTGAGGCTTGCGCATTCGTGTCTCTCTGATTCCTCTAGGAATACACTTGCCTGCTTTTCCACGGCGGTATCCCCTGATGCCTTACGTATGGCCTCCAGAACCTCCTGAGCTTGCGCGCTCTTGTTTTCCAGATCGCGCATTCGCTGTTCGGCTACCGCTTTGAACTCCGCGAAAATTGGCTCAACGCCTTTTTGTAGTGTCAGCTTGGCCATAAGGGCAATAGCCGGAGCGAGACACGAGTAGGCTTGAACGTGCGCTTGTTCCAATTCAACCATCAAGCGAGTTCTGACGCTAGTTGCATCTGATTGTTTAGGATCGAAGCGCATTATCTTCTCAAAAACTGATAGGCATGCTTGGGCCTTTGCGCGTATCTTTTCCTTCTCTGTTTGAGGTAGAGCGCCAAGGACTTCATTATTAAGAGACGAGAACAGCCTTCTGATTTCATCACCTTTTCGATTTGCGCCAGTGAACGCAAAAGACGCCCCCAATTGATCCCTCTGCTCCAAGGAGGATGTATCGAATGACTGAATGGCTATTTCGGGTTGGTCCGTCGGGGCAGGCATGAAGTTGACTCCTTTCGTTCTGGTCTGTGAAGACTTGCCGCAGTTTGCATCTAAATATCCTAACCCATGTCCTCGACGGTTTTCATCACCGCCCCTAATTTTCGCCATTGCGCTTCGAGCTGGTCGGCGCATTTTTGGATATAATCGCGCCGCGATTCGGCCTCGCCGCGCGGACCGACGATGAACGGTTCGCCGACGCTCATCCTGACTTTGGCCGGACGGGGAAAAATTTTGCCGCGTCCCAAGGCGCGCTCCGTTCCACGCACCAAAACCGGAACGCACGGAACCTCGGGAACCTGCTCGACGATCATGCCGAATCCGCCGCGTGGTTTGGTCGTTTTGCCGTCGGCGGAGCGCGTCCCTTCGGGGAAAAGCAGAAGCGGATAGCCCGCCTTCAAGACAGCCACGCACGTCTTGATCGCCTCGCGGTCCACCCCCTCGCGCCGGATCGGATGGCAATCGTATCCGCGAATCATGGCTCCGAGAATCGGGACGCGAAACAGTCCGTCGCGCCCAAGCGAATGAACGTCCCGATCCAGCAGGCCGCCGATCAGAGGGGGATCGAGATAGCTGGCGTGATTGGAAAGGATGAGACAAGGTCCGGTCGCAGGCAAATTTTCGGCCCCCTCCAATTCGGCGCGGTTATACCATTTGAAAAACGGACGGACGAAACAACGCGAAAAACGGAAAAACCGATTTGGTTTTTCACCGGCGGGGCGAAGGACCAATTCCTTGCCGGTTTCGGTCATCCCGCCATCTCCCCCCGGACCAATTTCTCCAAAATGGAAACGACCCGTTCCAAATTCATTCCCGTCGTATCCACGATCACGGCGTCGTCGGCGATGCGCAACGCGCCGACGGGACGCTCGCGGTCGCGCCGGTCTCGCTCGGCGATGGCGGCGATTAATTCGGCGTCGGCCAACGGTTTTCCTTCTTCCGTCAGTTGCTTCCCGCGACGCTTCGCCCGTTCCAGCGGCTCGGCGTCAAGGTAAAATTTCCATCGGGCGTCGGGGAAAACGACGGTCCCCATGTCGCGCCCTTCGGCGACCGACGGACCCACGACTCCCATTTCCCTTTGTCTGCGCCCTAATTCCTCCCGCACGGGGACCAAATCTGAAACGGAAGAAACCGCCCCGTTGATTTCATGGGATCGAATCGCCTCCGTCACGTCCTCGCCGTTGAGGATGACTCTTTGTCCTTTCTGCGAGCCAACGAGATCGAACTTCATTTCGCGGGCAAATTCGCCGCAAGCCGATTCGTCGTCGAGCGAAATTCTCTTCCGCGACGCTCCGAGCGCGACGGCGCGATACATCGCGCCGGTGTCCAGATGCCGCCAACCGAGCCGCGCGGCCAACTGCGAAGCGACGGAACTTTTCCCGACGCCGACGGGTCCGTCAATGGCAATGAGGTCAATCAGGAGGATTCACCACAGTGACACAGAGAGAAATTGGAGATGCGACTGTCGCTCAGAAAAAAAATGGATGCCATTGTTTTAGCGAAGGATGCGGAGTTTTTGAATTCTTTTTGAATCATTTTTCTCGCACTGTTTGCTTTGTTCCCGTTGTTGTGCATTCTCGCGCTCTACTTCAATTCGGCATTCAACCTCTCTGTGTCTCCGTGGTGAATCTTCTCCTCTTAACGCCGACTGCCCGGTTTGACGGCCTTCGATTTTCCCTCCGCGCAGAGAGGGCAGTCGTCGGCGGGATAGGTCGGAAAATCGAGCCGGGCCAGCGAGAAGACCGGCGGGCCGGGAGAGAATTTACCGCCGCTTCGATCGAAAAGACAGGCGTATCCCCCCGTTTGCGCTCCCGAATCCTTGACGATCCGGGCGACTTCGAGGACCGATCCGCCGGTCGTCACCACGTCCTCGACGATCAGAACGCGCTCGTCCTTGGTGAGAGAAAAACCTCGACGAAGACACATGATCGAATTCTTGTCGCGTTCGGTGAAAAGCGCCGGGGTCTTCAACTGGCGGGCGACTTCGTAGCCTATCACGACTCCGCCCAGCGCGGGGGAGAGCACGACGTCGCAGGAAATATTGCCCAATCCGGCTTTGATCTTTTCGGCGAGTTCCGCCGCCAACCGTTCGCAAAGTTCCGGGTGGGCGCAGAGTTTGGCGCATTGCAGATAAAATCCGCTGTGGCGTCCGGAGGACAAAATGAAATGCCCGGTCAGGAGCGCGCCCGATTCCACCAGCGCGGAGCGAAGATGAGCCGGAAGATTCTCAATCATCACGCGGTCCTCGCCTGATTCATTTTATCGCGGAAATTTTGCGCGGCCTTGCGCGCCGCGCGACCAAAATCAGACCCTTTCGAGGCGTAGAGGATCGCCCGCGAGACGTTGACGAGCGCCTTGTGGCGCGGCTTATTGCGCGTGCCGGAGAGCACCAGCTCAATTTCTCCGCCCTGCGCGCCGACGCCCGGTATCAGGAGCGGCAAATTGGGCGTTTCCTGTTTCAGATTGGCGAGGTACTTCGGCTTGGTCGCGCCGACGACCAGCCCGCAATTTTCGGCGGCGTTCCACTCAACCACCTTCTTGGCAATTTGCAAATAGAGATCGAACCACATCTGAAAATCCTCCGCGCCCGGATTGGAGGTCACGCAAAGAATATAAATCCCCTTGTCCTTGTAATCCAGAAATGGCTGGACGCTGTCGGTTCCCATGAGTGGATTGATCGTCACAGCGTCGGCTTTGAGCGCTTCAAACAACGCGCGCGCGGAGTGCTTGGCCGTCGAGCCGATGTCGCCGCGCTTCGCGTCAAGGATAACAGGAATATCCTTCGGAACGTGCTCGAGAACCTGCGCCAAAACGTTCCATCCTTCAACGCCGACCGACTCGAAAAACGCGAGATTGGGTTTGAACGCCGCGGCATAATCGGCCGTCGCGCCGATGATCTCGGAACAAAATTGATAAATCGCCTCCGGACCCGCGCCGACCTTCGGCGGCATCTGCTCGGGATCGGGATCGAGACCGACGCAAAGATTGCTCTCCGCCTTTTTGCATCGGGTTTCGAGCTTGTCGAAGTAGGCGTTGAGCGCGTCGCTCATGATTCGTTCACCTTGAGCGATCCGACCAATTCGCCGATGGAATTCATCCCTTGCGCGGATAAATAACTTTCAATCCCTTCGAGAACTTCAATCGGCGCGGTCGGGTTGACGAAATTGGCCGTGCCGACGGAAACCGCCGAGGCTCCGGCGATGATGAACTCCAGCGCGTCCTCCGCCGTCGAGATGCCTCCCATGCCGATGATCGGAATTTTCACGGCGCGGAAAGCCTCCCACACCATCCGCACCGCGATTGGGCGAATCGCGGGTCCGGAAAGCCCGCCGGTGACGTTGGCGATTTTCGGTCGGCGCGTTTTCACGTCAATCGCCAGCGCGACGATGGTGTTGATGACCGAAAGCCCGGCGGCCCCGCCCGATTCGGCGGCTCGCGCCATCGTCGCAATCGAAGTGACATTAGGGCTGAGCTTGACGATGACCGGAAGCTTGGTCGCCGAGACCACGGCCCGCGTGACCGCCTCGGTCTGTTGCGGATCGGAGCCGAACGTGATGCACCCTTTCGCGACGTTCGGGCAAGAAATATTCACTTCCAGCGCGTCTACGCGGGGATAGGCCGAAAGTCCCTCGGCGAGCGCTACGTATTCCTCAATCGTTTCGCCGCAGATGTTGGCGATAATCGCGGTCGGAAGTTCGGCGAGCAACGGGAGCTTTTCATCCAAGAATCGTTTGTAGCCGACGTTTTGCAACCCGATGGCGTTGATGAGTCCGGAAGGCGTTTCGACCAATCGTTGCGGCGGATTGCCCGGGTGATCATGGAGCGTCAGCCCCTTGAGAAACAATCCTCCTAATCGCCCCGGATCATAAAACGGCGCATATTCGAGACCGTAGCCATAAGTTCCCGAAGCGACCGTCACCGGATTTTTCAGGCGCAGGGGTCCGATCTGAACCGTAAGACCGGGCCGGGTTGAAGGTTGCAGGATAGCCGTGACCATGAAAAAGCATTTTACCTCACCGTTTTGCCATTCGGCAACCCGGCTTTTTATGCCGATCCGCCGGTGATTTCACTGATTTATTTCCGAAATGCGAAGGACCTCGGGATCAATGATCTCCGGCTTCCGAAGCATCGTGAACGCCGCCCGATTTGGCGACCACGCCGACGTCCACCGCCTCGCCGGAGCGAGTCAGAGCGGAAAACCGGGCTTCCTTGGGAGAGATTTCAAGACTCAGATATCCGGGCTTTCCACCATAGTTAGCCTTGATCCTCGAATCGCTACCCGGAGGAGCAGGCGCGGACCTTCCGCTCCATCCAACACTGAAAAAGACCGGGAAATGGGACGGATCTTCGATGCGCTCGTATTGGGGTTCGGAGGACCACAAGACGATCTGCGCATGATATTGATCGAGGAGCTTGAGCAATCGGTCGGAAATGGGATCGTCATTCTTGTCCCCGCCACCCGAATTCAGGATCGGCCGATTCACGGCGACGATTTTCCACGGAGCGCCGGAATCCTTCAAATCCTGCTCCAACCATGCCCACTCGGCGTCGGAGTTCTTCCCGCCTTCCTCAAGAATCAACGCGTCCACCGACAGATAGCGGACCAATCCCCCTTGGAAGTCCATCGCGTAATATCGGCGGCCTCCCATTTCGATCAACGGATAGCGGATCAAGAATGAGGCGATTTGCTGATCGTTCTGTCCCAAGAGACCATGAAGCGGCAAGCCTTCGTCCAGAAATCTCTTGTAGGGCTTCTCGAATGAGTTCTTGAATTGCAATCGTTCCAATTTGGAATTTCCCAGAAAATTGTCCCCGAGCAGGAGAATCTCGTGAAAGGGTCTCTCCCTGTGTTCGCGGGACACCCTGCCGACGACCGACTTTAATCCTCTGGCGTCACGACCCGCGTCACCCAACACGGCCAATCGAAGCGGGGGAACCAGCGCATACCGATCTTCCATCGTGGGATTGGCGGAGGGATTGATTTCGGGCAAGACCTTGAACAGAGCCGAGCGGGGCCGCAGGCTCCCGCCCAACCGCGCGACCACCGCCGCCAGATTGGGTTCGCTCATGAGTTGCGGAATGGAATCCACGCTCAAGAGATAGGAATCGGGTTTGGCTTCCTTGACCAATTTTCCCACGCTGTTCGTGATGGGGACCAATCGGCCTAGGTAATAACTGTAAACCGCGCTGTCCCCCTTGCTGAAAAGATGGAGATTGGCGTTCTCCGGCAGATGCGCCTTGACTTGCTGACTGAATCCGCGCTCGTGCTTGAGAAAATTCTTGCGCTTCAGATAATCTCCCGTCCAAAGAACCTCGGCGCAATAAAAGACGGCGACCAACAACCATGCCCCCTGCATGGTGCGCTCCCACCAGGCGTAGGAATAGGAAGAGCGCCGGCGGTGGAAAAGAAGCGCGAACGAAGCTCCGGCCAGCGCCAAGGAGAAATAGATACCAAGATTGGAGCCAAGAAAAATTGCCAACGGCACGCCACCGAGAATCGCGATCCACCGCAACAATCGAAGCAGAATCCGGAACGCTCTTCCGATCCGTCCGTCGAAGTCCCAGTGCACCAAGGCGTCCCCCGCCAAGAGGAGGATGAACGGGGCGACGGGGATGAAATACTCGTCCTTCTTGGTTCCGACGAGCGAAAGCCAAATTGCGCCGCTGAGCAGGGCGCAAGTCCACATCAATCGCGTCGGAGTTCGCTCCTTCCGGACCAGCGTCCGCCAAACCATGGCGAGCGAAAGCAACGCCCAAGGCAAAAAGGAATGAAAGATAAAGTAGATGTAGAAATAAAAGGCCCTGCGATCCGTCGCGGCGGGACCGAATCGCCGCGAAAACAATTCGCTGAAGAAAACCCCCGACGCCGAAGAATCGAGCATCATCGCCACGGCATACCACCATCCCCCGATGACGAGCGCCAGCGCGACACCCGGAATGTGAATCCAATCGGGTTTGCGCATTCTATACGCCATGCACGTCGTCACGTAGGGAATCAGCACGAACAAAAACGAAAAGGGACCCTTGGTCATCATCCCCAGACCGATGAGCGCGTATCCGGCCAAGACCCATTGTCGCCATGGGCGGCTGGCATAATAGGAGCGTCGCATTTCGAACGATTCGCCGAAGCAATAAAGCGCGGCGAAACAAAAAAATGAAAACAGCGAGTCGGTCATTCCTTCGCGGGCGATTTTGAAGATCTCAGGACTGGTGGCCACGAGCAATCCGGTCAACAACGCCCAACCTTCCGGCGGGACATCCGGATTGTCCTCCCTCGGATACCGGCTGTATTCCGCGTAGGCCCACCATCCGGCGAGCATGACCAGACCCAAAACCGCGAGCGCGCCCGGAATCCGGCTCTCGCGCGGCGTGACCGTGTTGGAAAAAAGGGAGGCCAGCTTGACCGTCCAGACGTAGAGCGGAGGCTTCTCCAATCGCCCCTCTCCCGCGACCGTCGGAATGAGCCATGTCCCCTTGCGGTTCATCTCTTGCGCGGTCAGCAGAATGCGCGCCTCCGGTTCCGATCCGACGTCTTCTTTGTCGAGATTGTAGAAATACAGGAACGCCGTCGCGGAGAGAAGCAACCCTCCGGCCATCAGAAACTGCCCCGAAATTCTTGATTCGCCGTCCGCCATGCAAGCCTCCGGTCCGAAGTATGACGGCCACGCGCGGGAGCGTCAAGGACGGCGGGAACTTGGAAACGTCTCAGAGCGTCTTGAGATATTCCATCACGGCGATCTTTTCCTCGGCGTTCAGTTCCTGATCGGGGAACAGATGACCGCCGTTGCCGTGGCTCGAAGCCGTCGTGTCGTAGTAGGCGCGGCGTTCGGTCGAACTCAACCCTTCGGGAATGGCGTCAACCGTCTCCACCGCCAGACCCATTTTCTTTTGGTCGTAGCCGTTCTCGTCGCGCTTCCAGATTTTCGGCCTCTGCGATGGATTAAAAACGCCTTGGATCGTCGGCACGGATCCATTGTGAAAATAGGGAGCCTTGGCCCAGATGCCGTCGAGCGGTTGGGCGATGTAACCTGTTTTCTTCGGGTCAATCGGGTCCTTGCCGAAATTGCTGAACCAAAGCCGATTGCCTCCTGCAAGCGCCAGCGGCGGAAGCGCGTCAAAGCGGACCCGGTCCGTTCCGATTTGATCAATCGGGATTACCTTGTTCGGGTAATTTCGCTTTTCGCCGTAGGTTCCGTGACAACGCGCGCAGGTCATCTCGAAATGCTCGCGCCCCTTGGCCGCGAGTTTTTCGTCAACCTTGAACGGATACCTCGGCGGCTGAACCGATTCGATGTAGGCCTTGATGTGGACAAATTGTCCTTCCCACGAGCGAATCTGCTCGCCGGTGATGCCGGGGGACATGGTGAACGGCATAATCGTCCGGTGGCTTTTGGAGCCGAAGGCGTCGCAGTAAATTTTGGTCTTGTTCTTGTAATGCCACCACGGCGGCGCGATCAAATCGTTGTGGCGGAGCAAACCGGAAGGATTCAACGGCGTCTCGACCAGATCGAGGTTGGGATCGCGGAGCGCGCCGAGAATGAACGCGAACATCGTGGCGTTCGACACACCCTTCGCCATGTTGTAGGGGGTCTCGAAGGGAGCTTTCAGATTGTCAATTCTTTGCCAATCCTCTCCCTTCTCCAAGGCGCGAAGTCTTGCCACGTCGGTGACCAGCGCGGTGATGTCGTGGTGGGAATTGCCAAGGCCGGGATAAGTTTTCCCGCCGACCTTGCCGCCGTGGCAGGAGAAACAATTCGTCACCAAATTCCCCTTGCCGTCCGGCGTGTAGCCGAGCGGAAACCCCGTTTTGTCGAAATCGCGCTCGATGAAGCCGTAGCGCGAAAATGTCATCTTTTGGCGTGTCTGCGCATCCCCCTTCTCGGCTTTTGCCTTGGCGTCCGGCTCCCAGACTTTCCAAAGATTGTCGAGGTCCGTGATCTTCAATACCGGATCGGCCATGGGGAAATTGAGAATGATGTCGAATCCCTTCTTGGGGTCCGGTTGAATGGCGGTGATGTCGAAGTCGTCAGCGCTCGAAGTGGTTGCAATGACTGAAAATAGCAATGCGAGACGGAATTTAGTTTTCATGAATTTCGAGTCTCCTTGAGGTGGATCATCGCATATAGTTCCAAACATTTTCAACCTTGAGCCCGATCAAATCCGACAGCCCGTGATTTTCCGCCGCGTAAAGCCGTTCAAGGTAGGCCTTGGTTTCGGAACGCATCGGGGGATATTCCCCGTTCCGGCTGGAATTGAGCGAACTGAGACGTCGAAACAGCCAAATCGCCAAGCGGTGCGCGGATTCGTTTTGGATTCCGGGAATTTGGTATTTCAAAAATTTGTAGCCGAACGCTCTGCCGCGCAACATGCGATTCAAATTCAACTGCAAGGACGGGCTTCTCGGAACTCGCGCCTTGTTTTGCCGAATTTTAATCTCGCCGACGCGGAGCGATTGGGGAACGCCGAGAAATTCGCAGACTTCATCGGCGGTTTTTTGCATGTCCCGGATGAATTCCTCAAAGAGGACGAACTTGATTCGTTCGCGGGGCAGGACCGCCAGATAACGCTCGATCTGTCTCCGGTAAAATCCGCGTTGCAGGACGATGACGGGTCCAAATCGCAGGGTCTCCTCGAAGCCGTGGATCGCGCGTCCGTCGCGGACCAGATGCCAGTATTGCGAATACGCCCGCGCGACCGGATCGCGCAGAAGGAAAATGATCTTCGCCTCGGGAATCAGCTCCTTGATTCGCGCCGGAACTTTTTCCGACGGCATATAGGAGGTGCAATCCTCCCCCCGGAGTTGATTCGGTTGCGCGTCGGCGAAGAATCGCTCATACCACGCCAGATATTCCTCAAATCGCCGTTCGTAGTTCCAATTCGGATTTCCGTAATCGGGACTTAGCGAGAAGTAGGGGCAATGCTCCGGGTCGTCAATCGAGAAGAAATGCGTTTCGCGGCGCGGCAGGTAGAGGTCGGGGTGCTGTTCGAGAAGCGAATGAAGCGTGGTCGTTCCCGATTTGGCCGCGCCGACGATGAAAAAGCGGGGAAGCTTGGATCGGCGTTCTTCGGTGAGGGCAATGGAAATCATGGAAGTTGAAGATTTCACCACAGAGACGCAGAGAGGTAAAACCAACGCCTCAACCCAACTCGGAAATTCTTGCTCTTGCTCTTAATCTTGCTCTTGCTCTAGTTGGTTGTTTTTCGGATCTCAAATTTCAACTCTGAGATCCGATATTTAAGTTTCACTTTCGCACGGAAGCTAATCTTTCCGCCAACCCCTCCAATTCCATCGCCCCCGATTCCAATTCGATCCGATCCACGATTCCCATAATCAACTGCTGAACCGGAGCCTTGGGGTATTTGAGGACCTTGGAGGCCAAACCGGGGGCCGCGCCCAGCAACACCACGTCCCCCCGGCCCGCCCCGACATAATCCACGGCCATCGTCGGAAATCCGAGCGGTTTGCGGTCCATCGTCAGCCGCTGGACGAGCAGAAGATTGCGCGCCTGATACGCCGCGTGTTTGTCCGTCGCAGTGATCGAGCCGATGACGAGCGCGATTCTCATTTTCCGTTCGCTCCGGGCGCGTGAATCGAATCCACATATCCCACAATCGCGGCGTCCACCGGCAAGGCCCGGCCGTCGGGATGAGTGTAAACGGCGTCGCCGCTGGAGACGTAATAGACCAAATCGCCGCCTGCGCGGAGATGGGCGGCTTCCGAGGCGATCAACGGATTGCCCACTGATTCGAGTTTTTCATTGACGGGTTGAATAAGACAAAGCTGAACCCCTTCGAGCGCGGCGTCCTTGCGCTCGGCGACAATCGTTCCAATGACTCGCGCCAAATCCATTTAACCTACCTTGACCGCTTCGCGTTTGGAATAGACGACCTCGCCTTCGAGGTTGACGGTGTCCACGATGCCGACGATGGCGCAATCCACCGGACGGTCTTCCAATCCGGCGGCGAATCGCGCCGAGGAGCCGGTGACCACGATGACCATTTCTCCCAGCCCTGCGCCGACCGAATCCGCCGCGACGACGTAGCTCGGCGCCGTGTCCATGTTCGGCACGCGCGCGTCTTGAACGATCAACATCTTGAGTCCCTCAAGACCGGAGTCCTTTTGGGTGGAGATCACCTTGCCGGTGACTTTGCCGAGCATCATGGGTGCGATTCCTCAAAACCATCCAAGTAATGAATTATCTGTTGAATACAAACTGAAGAATTCACCACAGAGGCACAGAGAGGAATTTGACATGCGGTCGGCATCTGAAACCATGAGCGGATCATCTTGTTCAAGGGACATCGTGCGTTCGATACGATTGATCGCACCATTTTTATCTTCCGATTGCCCCATATTTTCCGGAATAGTTTAATGTAACCAACAACCTCTCTGTGTCTCCGTGGTGAATTCTTCTTTGGAATTTCTCAGCTTGACTGGGAAACTTCTTGTAAAATTTCAGCTGGCGCCGCGGGCGCGTCTTGCTCCCGAACCGCCTCGCGTCGGGCGTGAAGAAAATAGGTGAGCAGGGTTCCAATGGTCGAGCGCAAATCGCCCCGCTTGCAAACAAGATCAACAAAACCATGCTGGGTCATAAACTCGGCGCGCTGAAATCCGTCGGGCATGGTCTGCTTGATCGTGGATTCGATGACCCTCTGTCCGGCGAACCCGAGCAGGGCATTTGGCTCGGCGATGATTACGTCGCCGAGCAAAGCGAACGAAGCCGTGACGCCGCCGGTCGTCGGATCGGTCAGGAGCGTCAGGAACGGAATCCGCGTTTGGGCGAGCCGCGACGCGACGGCGCAAGTCTTGGCCATTTGCATCAGCGAAAGAATTCCCTCCTGCATCCGCGCGCCGCCCGAAGCGCAGACGAGCAAAACCGGAATTTCCTCGTTCAATCCGCGCTCCAGCGTCCGCGTGATTTTTTCTCCGACCGCCGTTCCCATCGAACCGCCGACGAAATTCATGTCCATCACGGCGACAGAAATCCGATGTCCTTGAATTTTTCCCGTCCCGCAAGCGACCCCTTCGTTCATCCCCGTTTTCTCGCGGTTCGACGCGAGCCGTTCGGGGTAAGGTTTGGAATCGGCGAACCTGAGCGGATCGCCCGCGATCATCTCCCGATCCTTCTCGACGAACGATCCTTCGTCGAGAAGTTGCGCAATCCGTTGTTGCGCGGTCAGCCGCTCATGGAAGGCGCATTTCGGGCAGACCTTGAAAGCGTCCTCGTAATCTTTTTTGACGACCGATTCGAGGCATTGCGGGCATTTGACGAGCAATCCCTCCGGAATGCGTCCGCGCATCGCCGGAGGAGCGAGAGTCGTGTATTTGGATTTTCGGAACCAGCTGGCCATGTCCGCGATCCGCCCGTGAAAGGAAGCGTTGTTATCCTATCGGAGGGGAAGGGAGGAAGTCAATTATTGACGGGGAGACGGCGCATCTCACAATTGTCGCCTGCTGAGAAACCCTAACGCCCCCCAATTGCCATGACGATCGGCCCATTCGAGGCTCAGCAGGTCGGTTTCCCCTTGGGACGTCCGGAACTGCCCCGGATGTTTGAAACGCCCACGTAGCTAGGCGCAGACTAATTCCATCGCCCCTGATCCGATGGGGCATCCTGCCCCGCAGACTTCCTCATCATGAATATGTTTCCATTGCCATCCGCATTGGCAAATTGGGGGGCTTGGCATGGCTCCGGCGAGCCTCGCTTCAACTTGAATCTCCGATCATCCCGCCAGCGCGGGAATGCCTCAATCCTGCCAAATTTGGGTGACAATTGTGTGAGATGCGCCCCCTGTTGACGGAGGCGCGCTTCAAACGAAGATGAACAACTTAGAGCCGATCACTGTTCCCCGCCAAAGTTGTCGCGGACCAGTCGTTCGCCGACTTCGTCGTTCTGAGGCTCGGATTCGCCGTTCCCCTCTTCCTCCATCTGCCGAACGGCGCGCTCGGTGCGCATCCGGTTTTCCTGCTGGGCTTTCATCGCCCGGCCTTGGGCCGCGACGGCCTGCGACATGAGATCGGGACCTTGGGAGGCTTGCGCAGGGGACGAAGAATTCGAGCGCGCCGGAGCGGGCGAGGACGTTTCCTCCGCCACCTCTTCCGTTTCATCCTCATCCGAATCCTTGATGAGATATTTCTTGGTCAACGCGATGCTTGCGACGACGACGGCCAATGCGAGAAACGCAAAAACGACTTTCAGAGCCGGATTATTCATATTTGAATTTCCTCACGTCAAGGCCGCCAAGCGGTGTGTCGGTTGCGGCTCGCCCGGCTTGAAACATTCCACATGCTCCAATCTCCAAATTTGTCTCTGCGATTGGAGACGATTTGATTCCGTCGTGATCGCGTCCTTCAAAATCTCCGGCTCCGCTTCGGCTCTAAGATTGACGATCAACTCCCCTTCGGTCAAGGGATCGTTCAATGAACGGCTCAATTCCGGGACGTAATCGTTGCGAACGAGGCTCAGGACAGCGGTCTCGCCGAGCTTTGAGCCGACGTCGCTCTTGGAAGAAAGGGTCATTTTAAGGTGGGCTATTTGTCCTCCTGACGTCACGATCCGTTCTTGCAAATTCCGCGCAAATTCGCGGAGAAGCGCATTGCCGTCGAATGATTCGTTGCTGGAAATGTGAATGGAGCAGTTGAGCCAGCCCAAGAGCGCTTCGCCCTCTGCGTAAGTTTCATAATCCACCTCCATCGCCGAGCCGGGTCGGATTTCCTCGCGCATGATGCGTCCGAACCAGCGGTCCAATCCGTCGCCTCGACGGGAGCTGACTTCGAAAATTTCGGCTTGAGGATATTCCCGCGCCAAGGCGGCGCGAAGCGCGGAGCGTTGCGAATCGTCGAGCAAATCGCATTTATTGATGACGAGGAGAGGCGCTTCTTCAAGTTGCTTTTTGTAAATGTAAACCACTTTGGCCGAGAACGCCGGGCCTGATTCCAAACCTAAAATCCGCATGGCGCGTTTGGGGTCAATCAAGACGCTCAGAGGCGAGATCGCGTAACTTTCGCCATAAATCCGGCGGAGAGGATAGCTGACCGTCGCCACGAGATCGGTGCAACTGCCGACCGGTTCGGCGATGAAAACGTCGGGACGCGCGGCGGCGGTCAGATTTTCGGCGGCCCGCATGAGGGAATTAAACCGGCAACAAAAACATCCTCCCGTGATTTCCTCGACGGCGAATCCTTGCGAGCGAAGATTCACCGCGTCCACGAGTTGCGAGCCTTGGTCGTTGATGATGAGTCCGACGCTCATTCCGGCGTCGGTGAGTTTCTTGGTGAGTTTCCCAACGGCGGTGGATTTTCCCGCTCCCAAAAATCCGCCGATCATGATGTATCTCGGTTTGTTCATCGCCATCATCCCACGCTCTTTACAAGCTTGACCTTAACGACTTGTTCCCACTGCCGCTTGAGTTTCTCCGGCGCAAATTCCCATCACACCTCGACCCAAATGTCATCCCCTTCGATTTTGACCCGATGCGTCGCCACCCCTTCGGACATCGCCAAGCGTCCCGTGCGGATGTCGAATTCCCAACCGTGCATGGGACAAATGACCCTGCAATCATCGGTGACGCCCCCGACTCCCAAACTTCCGCCCCGATGAGGGCAAGCGTCATCCAACGCAAAAAATTCACCTCCGAGATTGAAGACGGCGACAACCGTGTCTCCCAACGCGACCGGCAATCCGCTCCCTTCGGGAATTTTGGTTTTGGCGACGGCCTTCCTGAATTCAGGCATGATCCTCTTCCATCATTCCCTTCTTTTTCATGCGCTCGACGAGGGTCGTCCGCTTGATCCGGAGCAACGCGGCGGCTTTGCTTTTTCTTCCGCCCGTCTTCCGGAGCGCTTCGGCGATTAACGCCGTTTCGTATTGGTCCACCAAGCGATTCAGTTCGATTCCTTCGTCCGGGAAATCCAAGACCACTTCGGGAGCCATGATCGTCCGCTCGCCCAGAATTTTCTCCGGCAAATGGCCGACGTCAATCTCCTCTCCGGCGTGCAGAATTCCCAGTCGCTCGACCAGATGCTCCAACTCGCGCACATTCCCCGGCCAACTATAGGCGCAAAGGGAAGCCATGGCCGCCGCAGTGAATCGGATCAAGGCCCGTTTCCCCGTCCTCGCGAACCGCTCCGCGAAATACGCGGCGAGAAGTGGAACATCTTCGCGCCGCTCCCTCAACGGAGGAACGCGAATCGGAATGACGTTAAGGCGATAGAACAAATCCTTGCGGAATGTTCCATGCTCGACGTTTTGCTCCAAATCCTGATTGGTCGCCGTCAGAATCCGCACGTTCACGCCGATGGATTTGGTTGATCCGACCGGCTCGACCTGCTGATCCTCCAAGACCCGCAACAATTTGACTTGAAGCTTCGGACTCATGTCGCCGATTTCGTCCAGAAAAATCGTTCCGCCGTCGGCCAGTTGAAACCGTCCCATGCGGTCGCGGACCGCTCCGGTGAACGCTCCCCGGACGTGGCCAAACAATTCGCTTTCCAACAACTCCTCCGGAATCGCCGCGCAATTGACCGGAATCATCGGACCTTCGGAACGGGGAGAGAGGAGATGAATCGCGCGCGCGACCAGCTCCTTGCCCGTTCCGCTTTCGCCGAGAATCAGGACGGTGGCGTCGCTCATCGCCACGGTTCGAATCATTTGGTTCAGGCTCACCATCGCGGGAGAATCCCCCAACGGAAGATTAAGGGGTTGCCCGACTTCAAGTTGTCGGCGGAGAGTAACGTTCTCGCTCCGAAGCTTCTGATATTCCCGCGCCTTGCGGACCAGAATTTTGATTTCCTCCAGATGAAACGGTTTGGTGATGTAATCGAACGCTCCTGCCTTGAGCGCCTCGACCGCCGTTTCGATGGAGCCGTAACCGGTCGCCACGATGCCCAAGGTGGCGCTCCCTTTGGACTGAATGTGCTTCAAAACCTCAATCCCGCTGATGTGGGGCATATTCAGGTCGGTCACGACCAGATCGTAATTCGATTCGTCCAGTTTTTGTATTCCAACCGCTCCGTCCTCCGCGCAATCAACCTCAAATCCTTCGGCCACCAAGATCGTGGAAAGAATATCCCGGATACTCCATTCGTCATCCACAATGAGAATGCGTCCTTCGCAAGCAGAGTTGGCCGTAGATGGTTGATTCTTCATGCCCTACAAAGCGACTGAATTAATTCTTCGAGTTCGAAACGCCAAGATTTTGATTCGGCCGGAATTATGCCAATATATTGACGCAACGTCAAGAAGTAGTCAAAATTAGCTTTGTTGATGCTCGGGCTACGCTGGCTTGAAATTGGCTTGCCACCGAGTTGTCGAGCTGGTCGCAGAATTCTTTTTTCTACCCGATGGACCAGCCCCAGATTGAGGAAAAGCCAAACGAAGCAACCTTGTTAAACGGTCCATAATAAGGGATGATGCGCATTGCCAATGATTGGGGGCAAAATTTCCAAGTTTCAACGGATTGATAGCCTAAGATGAAGAAAATCATACAGATAAGCGCGGCAGTGATCATGGTGATTGTGGCCGGAGGATGGGTGTTGGTGTCCTATGCCCGAACACGTCCCGGAGCCGTCGCGAACAATGGCGTGACCGATGATATGTCCGGTATCCCGGACAGCGTGGTGAAAAAAATGCAGGCCAAATGGGGAGACAAAGGTCAACCCCCAAAGAAAGAAGACGGGGTTAAATTGACCGAAGAGGAACGCAAACAAATGCGGGAAGAGTTCGAAAAGGAACTTACGCCGGAAGAAAAGAATCAGATGAAACAGGCTCAAGAGCAACGCCGACGGAGCTCCGCCGTGACCAAGGCGGCTCTTAGCCCCGAAGAACTCGCGCGATACCGCGATAAGATGCGATCTCGCGGAGGCGGCGGTGGTTATCGCCGGAATCGGGGAGGACGTTGAGCCGATGCGGTCACGGGGATTCACGCTCATTGAGTTGCTGATCGTCGTGGGGATCATCTCAATCCTCGCGGCCATCGGCGTGACTAATTTTTTGGAGGCGCAGGTCCGATCCAAGGTCTCCCGAGCAAAAACCGACATGCGCACCATGTCCATCGGGCTGGAATCCTACTGCGTTGACAACAACGGCTATCCGGACCTATTGACGCGTCTGAGGGTCATCACAACGCCGATCGCCTATCTCTCCAAGATTCCGAAAGACATTTTCCGGCTCCAGCAAAATGAGGATTCGAGCGTGCCTTGGAAGCAACATTGGTATCGCTACGGCGCGATGCCGCTGGACCATCCCTCGCGCTACGCGCTTGCCAGCGTCGGACCGGACACGGACATTGACACTTACTCCAGCCTCAATCCAACGGGCGGGGCGGACAATGACAATACTGCCAACTTCGCGCCGGATAACACCGCCTTGCGGCTTTATCCGGGCTACTCCGACGCGCTCTTTTCCAAAAACGGCGCGCCAGTGAATTCGGCCACGTTCAAATACATCGCCTACGATCCGACCAACGGCGTCGTCAGCGACGGCGACGTCTTTCGCTTGAGCGATCATCAGTTGGAATAGATAATCTCGCGCGGAGCCGCGGAGAACGCGGAAGCAACCACAAAGACACGAAGGAACCACAAAGAATTCGCGGTTTCTTTGCGGTCTTCGTGGCCTCTTCGTGTCTTAGTGTTTGATCTTTTGGTTGGGGAGGTAGGACTCGAACCCACGACCTTCTGGTTCAGAGCCAGACGTGCTACCAACTACACCACTCCCCAGCCGTTTGTTTAGATGATCGGGGGCTTCGCGTTGAAAGTCAAGTCCGGCGCATGGAAACCTAATCATGAGGCATCCCCGAACCGCCAAGAAGAAATCTCTTGGCGCTGAGGCGCAACTCCGGACGCTCCCCCACCATTCCTGCATGATTTCTCTTTCACTTCCTCTTACGATTCCCTATAAAACAATTCGCGTTTTTACTTGAGATTCGATTCAGGGGGTCACGCCTTATGATTAAAACCGTTTTGACCGAAATGCTGGGCGTCGAACACCCCATCATGCTGGCGGGCATGGGAGGCGTTTCGTGGGCAAACGTCGTCGCCGCCGTCAGCGAAGCGGGGGGCTATGGCGTCATGGGAGCCGCCGGGATGGGGCTTGAAGTCATGAGCGAGCAAATCGCCGAAGTCCGCCGCCTCACGAAAAAACCGTTCGGCGTGGACATGCTGACCGCCGGACCGGTGGACATGCCCGCTTACGTCAAGCGGATCATCGAGGGAGGAGCCAGCAGTTTCGTCGCCGCGCTCGGCGTTCCGCGCAACGTGATTGACATGTGCCATGAGGCCGGATTGCTGGTCATCTCAATGGCGGGGAAAGTCAAACACGCCATTGACGCCGAGAAGGCGGGTTGCGACATCATCGTCGCGCAAGGGACCGAAGCGGGCGGCCATACCGGCACGATTGGCGGATTTACGCTGATGCCGCAAATCGCGGACGCCGTGAAGGTTCCGGTCGTCGGGGCCGGAGGAATTTTCGACGGTCGCGGATTGGTCGCCGCAATGGCGCTCGGATGTGTCGGCGTTTGGGTCGGGACGCGGTTCATTGCGTCGGTCGAGGCGCGCGCGCATGATAATTACAAGAACAAGATCGTTCAAAGCTCCGAAAGCGACACGGTCATCACCCGTTGCTGGACGGGCAAGACCCTTCGCTCGATTCGGAACCTGACCACCGAGGATTGGGAAAAACGAAAAAGCGAATTGAAACCGTTTCCGCTCCAAGCGATGGTCATGCACCAACTCGGGGTGATGCAATTTTCCGCGCACGGCGATCCCGCCACGCCCCCCGATCCCGACCGCAATTGCTTTCCGGCCGGACAAGGTTGCGGCGGCATCCACGACGTCAAGACCTGCAAGCAGATCATTGGCGACATGATGGCCGAGGCGGAGGCGATCCTGAAAGCGGGCGTGACGCCGAAGAAAACGGCCGAGGACTATCACCGTCCGATTCTTGAACACACCCACGCCGCCAAATAACGGCGCCGATTCTCCCGCGTCACACTCGACTCAAGGGCGCAGGTCGGCTTTTTAAGCCGACGCATTGTCGGGCTACAAGCCCAAGGTTGCCGAACGGAGCGAGGCTACCTTAGGTCCGCGCCCATGCCGATTCAACCTTGAAAAGGTTGCGGAATTCTCGGATGCGTCAGATCTAATGCCTTCTCCACGGACGCGTCTTGCTTGCGTCATAAACAAACTTTGGCTCCCATTAACCCCGCGATTGATCGCGGGGAACAGATCAAGAGCGCGATTTCCTGAACCGTTTTAACGGTTTCCGCGCAGGCAAAACCGTTGAAACGGTTGGAACCCCCAACCGGGGTCGCTCAATCTCCCGCGATGAATCGCGGAGTTAATGAAAGTTCGCCCTATGTCGCGGCATTCAAGACCGTAATGCAAGCAAGGTGAGACCTCTTCCTACTCCCGCCTCGCATTGCAATCCGACGCGGTTCGTGGTAGCAAGGATCGAGGGTTCAGGGTGAGGGTTCAATAACGCGATTCCCGGATTCCCAACGACAATGGAAACACGACGGAGCCGAGGACGTTCAAATGGCCGGAAAACGAATTACTTTCATAGTCAACGTTCCCCATGTCGAATCTGGTTTTTCCCTATTTTGCCTCTTTTTTTGCTCTTTGTCCTTCATCCGTCGCGCTTTTTAGCGCAGGTTCCCTTCGGCTTTTCCATCCCCCATCGGCTCCAGTCAGATCCCTTCTACAACGTCGGGATGAATCTCTACCCCCGCCTTGCGACCGATGGGTCGGGCAGGTGGGGAGTCGCTTGGTACGCTTGGAGAAATTACACCGACCCTGCCAGTACCGATGCGGACGTTTTTGGTGCAAGCTTCGCTTGGGGAGATGCAAGCTGGTCGTTGCCCGTCCTTGTTAATCCATGGGGCTACACTGACTCGCAAAGCGCGATCCAGACCCACGATATTATAAACGGCATAACCACTGACGGGCAGGGTACGTGGGTTTGCACTTGGATGTCTAATCGACAACCTGACGGTGCTAGTCCGGATTGGGATTGTTATCTCTCGAAGTCATCGGACAACTGCCAAACGTGGACTTATCCCCAACCCCTGAGCGCCACGTTCGCCACGGACACAGGCAATGATTATCGCGCCGAAGTTGTTACGGATCATACGGGGGTATGGATGATCGTGTGGATGGCAACCGGAGCACTGGACGGCGTCGCAGGGCCGGATCAAGATGTCCTTTACGTTCGTTCTTTGGACAACGGCGACACTTGGACGACTCCAACTTTCCTAAACTCCAACGCTTTCGCCGACACCGGAGACGACTGGTTCCCTCAGATTCAAACCGATCGTAGAGGGCGATGGATTTGCGTCTGGTCCACGAACGACTCGCTGGGTGGAACCAAGGGAACCGATTTTGATGTCGTCTTTAGCTATTCCGATGACAACGGAGCGACGTGGTCGCCATTGCGAATCCTCAATTCAGGCGCCACAACGGACCTCGGAGACGACGGAGAGACAGGTGCGGGACTTGTACGAATGGGTCCGCGAATTGCGACCGACCGCAATGGGACGTGGGTTGTGGTCTGGTCTCACTGGGATTCATCCGGCACCGATCCGGGAGGAACCGATCCCGATATTCTCTACAGCCGCTCGATTGATAACGGGCTTACTTGGTCCCCTCAAGCTTTTCTCAACTCCGATGCGCTGACGGATACCGTTAGTGGAATCGTCCGCGCCGATCTTACCCCGGAGATCGCGACGGATGCGCGCGGCAATTGGCTGGTCGCTTGGCGATCGCAAAGGTTCATGGTTCTGCCGAATTACGAGTCCGATATCATGGTCGCCCGCTCAACGGATAACGGACTCACTTGGCCGGTTCAGGTTCCGTTGAACGTTCAATATTCCTGCGACGTTGGCTGGGACGACAATCCCGCTATTGCCACCGATGAGAAGGGCAAATGGATAATCGCATGGGAATCGAACGACTCCGCTTTTGGCGGTAACCCGGGCGGCGTCTTTGGCGATTACAAGATCGTCTATGCGACCAGTTCCAATCTGGACGGTTTCGCGGCGGCGTCGCTCAATCGCCCGATCTTGCCCCCTGAGATTCACGCGAACGAAACGCCGACCGTCGGGTGGGTTCTGCGCAACGACGGCAACACGACTTGGACGTTGGAGGAGGGGTTCGCGCTCAAGGTCGTTTCCGATCCCTGCGGGTTGATCACGACCGACACGTTGGCGATGGCGTCGGGCGCGGCGGCGGCGCCGGGGGAGAATTACGTTTTCTCCGCCGTGCTTCACGCGCCAAACTCGCCGACCACCTGCACCTTGACGCTCCAAATGTCCCAAGGCCCCTGCGCGGCATTCGGGGATCAGATCAATGAAGTCATTCCCATCCTGCCCCTGACTCCGACGCCCAACCGCGCGAGGGATTGGGCGCTATACGAATAGGAACCACTCATTTTCACTAATCGTCACTAATCCGAGCCACTGATCCACACTGATCGTGACTAATTGCGGATTCCCACTTCCCCTCCCCACATCCCCGAGCCGTGGTCGCGGCGGCTGAAGCGCGCGCGAGGTCGAGGAAGTGAAAACAAGATCCGAACGAAAACTTACTGATATCCGAATGATTCTTGCTCTTGCTCTTGCTCAATGTTCAAATCCAAGGAATTTCGGACCCGAGAGCGTCCAGAGTATCGCATGGAGATCAGAAATTCTATGTCCTCTCGCATCCCCATCTTGGTCGGTTCCGGCCAGATCACGCACAAGACCAAAACGCTCGACGACTTCATTCATCCGATTGAATTCATGAAACGCGCGATTGAGCGCGCCGCCGAAGACGCCGAATGTAAGGCGCTCGTCGAAAAAGCGGACGCGCTTCACGTCGTCAACATTCTGAGTTGGAGTCACAAGAACGCGCCGGAGGCGCTGGCCGAGGCGCTCGGCATTCAACCCAACATTCAGGAATACACCTCGGTCGGCGGGAACAATCCGCAGTGGCTCGTGAATCGAGCGGCCGATAATCTGGCCGCGGGACACAGCGAAATTGCCATTCTGGCCGGGTGCGAGGTCATGCGCTCGGTTTCGATTGCGATGAAATCGGGCAAGGACTTGGGATTTTTCCGCGACCGGGTGGAGATCACGATGGTGGGAATCAATCGCCCCGGCACGCACGAAGTCGAGAACGCGCATTTCGCCGACCGGCCGATCCGAATTTATCCGCTAATCGAGAATGCGCTTCGCGCCAAGGAAGGCTTGACCATCGAACAAGAGCGGGAGCAGTTGGGAAAATTCGGCGAGAGCTACAGCGCCGTCGCCGCCAAGAATCCTTACGCTTGGTTTCCCATAGCGCGGACGGCTCAGGAGATCGTCACGCCCGGACCCAACAATCGGATGATTGGATTTCCCTACACGAAATATCTGAACGCGGTCATGGAAGTGGATCAGTCCGCCGCCGTCATCATGACGACGGCGGAGAAGGCGCGCGCGCTCGGCATTCCGGAATCCAAATGGGTTTACCTTCATGGTGGGCAAGATGCCCACGATCATTGGTTTCTGAGCAACCGCTCCGACATCGCCGATTCACCGGCGATCAAGGCGGCGGTGGGCGACGCGCTGGCGCAATCCGGAATCACGCTCGAGCAAATAAACTTTTTCGATTTCTATAGTTGTTTTCCATGTATGCCGCGTCTGTCGCGCGACGTGCTCGGCATTCCGCACGACGATCCGCGCCCCATGACGATCACCGGCGGACTCCCCTATTTCGGCGGCGCGGGAAACAACTACGTCATGCACTCCATTGCCGAGGCGATGAATCGTTGTCGGGCCGACCGCGACGCTTACGGCATGATTACCTCCAACGGCTTTTACAGCACCAAGCACGGCGTCGGGATTTACGGCGGGCAAGCGCCGAAAAAATCGTGGAAGCGAACTCAGCCGGAGGAATTCCAACAAACGGTTCCGCTCGCGCCTCCGCTGGAGATTGATGCCGAACCGTCCGGCGATTTCCTCGTGGACGGCTACACGGTTTGGCACGACCGCGACGGTCAGCCCGAAGTCGGCATCCTGATTGGCCGGACTTCGTCGGGCAAACGCGCGTGGGCGCAAACGCGCAAGGACAACAAGGAACTCATGGCGGCGATGATGAAGGAAGAATGGTGCGGGAAGCGCGGCAAGATTGGCGGAAAGAGCGGCAAGGCGAATCTTGTTGAATTTTAGGCGTTTGATTACGGTCCAGTTGTCGCTTAAAAGCCTCGCAATCAAAACAGCGCTGGGACATAATTAAAGTCGCTCGCGAATGCGCGAGCATTTCCCTCGAATCCATGGGAGACATGTGATGGACTTCACCGAAACGACAAAGAATCCGCCAATTTCCAATCTTGTTCCCAATGGGGCCAATCCGCTCCAGAGTTTGGAGGAGTGGGAGGATTTTGTGAAGGCGCGGTATCCGGAGCCGGTGACGTCGGAGGGATGGACCCCGAAAAAGGCCAAGGAGGAATTCCGGGATTATCGCGCCGAGGCGCGGAGCACGGTCAAAGAATTCTATCGGCTCAACCACACGCATCAAACGTTGGATTTCGTCCGAGGGAAGAAGAAGGAATTCTTGAAATTGGAACGGCGGAAGATGGGGATTTGGGAGGCGATGGAATACCTGAATACGCTCGTGGACGACAGCGATCCCGACACCGAACTTTCGCAACTTCAGCATCTTCTCCAAACGTCCGAAGCGATTCGGAAGGACGGCCACCCGCGATGGTTCATTCTTGCCGGGCTGATTCATGATTTGGGCAAAATCCTTTGCCTCTACGGCGAGCCGCAATGGGCGGTCGTCGGAGACACGTTTCCGGTCGGGTGCAAATTTTCAGACAAGGTGGTTTATCCCGAATTTTTCGCTCTCAATCCCGACAGCGGGGTTCCGCAATATCAAACCGCCAATGGCATTTACGAAGAAGGAGGAGGATTGGACAAGGCGCATCTCTCGTGGGGACATGACGAGTATTTGTATCACGTCGTCAAGGACCACTTGCCCGAAGAGGGGCTTTACATGATCCGCTATCATTCGTTCTACGCCGCGCATCGGGAGGGGGCGTATCAGAATTTGATGAACGACCACGACCGCGAGATGTTCAAATGGGTCAGGGCATTCAATCCGTATGATCTTTATTCCAAAGCCGAAGCGCCGCCGGACGTGAAGGAATTGCGTCCGTTTTACGAGGATTTGATCGCCGAGTATTTTCCGCCGGCGTTGGCGTGGTGAATTTCGAGCGATTTGCAAACATCAAGCGTGAATCCAATTTGTGCAGGCGCGTCAAAGATTGAAAAATTATCCGAGCCGCGACCGTTAGGAAGCGACCAACGCTCTACATATTTGTTATTGGACGCCCCTTTACGGTCGCGGTTCGGTTGTGGCGAATTTATTGCGCTACAACAGATAAAAAGGCTTTCGATCCGCTTACTCCTTCCCTTCGCGCTGACTTTGCTTGCTTCTCGCGCCTCCGCCCATCAATGGACCCTGACCGAAGCCATCGCCGATTTCAAAAGCGATGGAACGTATCGCGTGGATTTTCTCTTCGACGTGGATTCTTTGCTCGCCGGATTTCCCCCCGGCCACATGACGCCCGACGTTTACGATTGGTATATCGCCAACACTACACTGGAGGAGCGAAAACAGAGAATCGAGGAGGCGCGCGATTCATTTGGCCGAACAATCCGCATTCGATTTGACGGCGAAATCGTCCGGCCTTTGATTCAATTTCCCGAATTGGGGGAAGGTCCCGATTCCAACCCCGAGCAAACGCAATGGCCGGGAAAGACCGTAAGGCTCAGCGGAAAGATTCCGGCGGGCGCGCGACAATTCACGTTTTGGGCGTCGCGCTCATACGGTCCGGTTGTTCTTCGATTGCGTCAGGGAGAAAGCAAGGAGGAAACACAACAGGTTCTCAACGTCGCCCAGCAAAGTGCGCCGTATCCGTTGACGGTTCACGCGCCGACGCAAAGCCGCCTGACCGTGGCGCTTCAATATCTGCGGTTGGGCTACACGCACATCTTGCCGGACGGATGGGACCACATTTTGTTCGTGTTGGGATTATTCCTGCTGGGCCGCCGGATCAAGCCGCTTTTGTTTCAGGTGACCGCTTTCACGGTGGCTCATTCGGTCACGCTCGGATTGGCGATGTATGGAATTTTGTCTTTGCCGTCGCGGGTGGTCGAGCCGATGATCGCGCTTTCGATTGCCTACGTCGCGGCTGAAAATCTTTTCACCGGCGATCTCAAACCGTGGCGAACCGCCGTCGTGTTCTGTTTCGGATTGCTTCACGGACTCGGCTTCGCCGGAGCCTTGCGGGAATTGGGACTTCCGCGCAACCAATTCGCCGTCGCGCTGGCGACCTTCAACGTCGGGGTGGAGTGCGGCCAGTTGTCGGTGATCGCTCTGGCATTCCTCGTGGTCGGCTGGTTTCGCAATCGGACGTGGTATCGCAAGAGGGTGACGATCCCCGTCTCCTGCCTGATCGCGCTGACCGGCTTGGTCGCCATGATTCAGCGGATTTTTTGGGTTTCGTAATTTCTCCCGTCTTGGAAAGGGGAGCGAAAAACGACACGACAACCTCCGCCCCGGGGACTGCTCCTCCTCCTGCGCCTTCCATCACGGAAGAGCGAATTACTTTTGTAGTAAACATCTCCTTCAACCCCTTCAACCAACGTCCCCTTCAACATGGAAACCGCTAAAACGGTTCAGTAAATCGAGCTTGTCTTGACCCCCGCGATGAATCGCGGGGTTAATGAGAGCCAGCGGATTCGAAAATTCGAGGGACGGGCGCGCGGGAGAATCCCCGCGAGCCAGTCCTTGAATTTCCCCGAAAATGTGGCACGGGCGCCCTCGCCCGTGATCGCGCAATTATCCGATGGGGAAATTCCACAGCCGGGGGCGGCTGTGCCACATGAATCCTCCTCGTGGTTGAGGTTTCCGATGAATTTCGCAACCCCGTTTGGGGTTGGGGGGGTGGCGTCGGGGACCCAAGGTAGCCTCGCTCCGCTCGGCAACCGTTGGGCTTTGATCCGGGACACGTTCGCGTCCTCATCCGGACGTGGTTCAGTTCTGGGATTCGGGCGCGCGGGAGGCAACCGAGCCGCGACCGTGAGGGAGCGTCCAGAAACAATCATGACGCTCGCTGGGCGCTCCCTCACGCTCGCGGCTTGGTCGGACTCCAACTTCTGAAACACACACCCACTTGCATCAAATCAAGATCGGAGGTTGACATCCAGCGGAGATGGGGAAATTATGGGAGCGACGCAAGGAAGGCTTTATGAATCAAGCAAGGCTCGTGATCGAAGGCCGGGGGAATTGGAATCACACGCATCTGATCGGCGAGACGGCGCAACTCAAGATCGGGCGCGGATCCAAAAACGAATTGGACCTCAACGATCTTCACGCCTCCTCCCAACACGCGGTGATTACCCAGCGGGATGACGGCCACTACATCCGCGATCTTTCCAGCCGCAACGGAACGTTCGTCAACGGCGAGAAGGTCCAGGAGGAGCGCAAGCTGAGTCACGGCGATCAAATCAAGGTCGGCGTCAGCAACATGACGTTCTTGATCGAATCGGAGGATTCCTTCGCGCCGACCACCCTGCTGAACGCCTCCACCAGCCGTCCCGCCCTCACCCCTTGGACCGAATCCGACGTTCGCTCCCGTCCTGAAAAGAGCACGGTGCAGGATTTGGAGAGAGAGTTGCGCGAATCGCAGGCCGCCTATCGCCGCCTCAAGACCAGCAACGAATTCCTCCGCGAGTTGGTCGGGCGTCCAAGTCCCCTGCACATGCTCGGTTCCGCCCTCCGATTCATGACCGTTCAGGTCGGCGCGGAAAACGGTTTCATCATGCAGATTGATCCCCGCGACAAAAAATGGACCGTCCGCGCGCGATTCGGCGAGATCGTGGATTGGTCGCCTCCGCCCGAGGGAGAAGAGGCGGTTCAACTGCCAATGAGCCTGACCGCCGTCGAGCAGGTCATTAAAACCGCCCAACCGGTCATATCCTTTCATACGCTCGAAGACCCGCGCTTCGATTCGGCCAAAAGCGTCAGCGCGCTCGGCATTCATTCCTGCCTTTGCCATCCGCTCTTGTCGGACGGAGCCGCCGTCGGCGTGACCTACGTGGATCGGCGGATGAACCGCGAGCCGTTCAGCCGACGCGAGGAAGCCCTCTTTCAATCGCTCACCGAGGAATTGAACCGCATCCTTTATCCCGAACCGGGACCCAAGCCGGCGTGACAGGTTTCTCCTTGAACGGATTCAAAATCGAGTGCGTCACCGGCGGTCCGTTTGCGACCAACGCTTATCTCATCGGCGACGAGGCGACGCGCAAGTGCGCCGTCGTTGATCCGGGTTATTACGCCGACGAGGAATGGGGACAAATCATTTGCAACGAAAATTGGACGCTGGATAAAATCATCTGCACGCACGGCCACATTGACCACACTTGCGGCGTGGCGTCCTTGGCCCGCGCGTTTCCCGACGTCCCCGTGTTCATTCACCGTAACGACGCGCCGCTTCTGGAAGGGGGGAACGGTCAAGTCGCGCAGTTTCTTGGCCTGCCGGACTTCGAGCCCTTCAAGCCGACCGATTTCTTGGAGGAGGGAACGCCCGTCAGCATCGGTAAATCCCAGTTTGATGTCCTTTTCGTTCCGGGGCATTGTCCGGGGCACGTCGCGCTTCTGAACGGCAGGACGCTCTTCGGCGGCGACGTCGTATTCCTTGGGAGCATTGGGCGGACCGATCTGCCCGGCGGCGATTATCAATTGCTTGCCGACTCCATCGCACAAAAAATCATGACGCTCCCCGACGAGACGGTGATTTATCCCGGCCACGGTCCCATCACGACCGTCGGCGCGGAACGGCTCACGAATCCTTACATCGTCCAAATGATCGGCGGGTGATTTCCGCGCGAAATTCGATGGAATACGGCGCGATCATCGCCAACTGGAACGGATCGGGTTACATCGAGCGTTGTTTGGGATCGGTTTTGGCCGCGGCGCGGCGAAGTCCGGCTCCCCTTCATTTGCTCGTCGTTGACGACGCCAGCACGGACGACTCTCCCCAAAAAATCGCCACGCTGTTCCCTTCCATTCAACTTCTTCGATTGCCTGTCAACGTGGGCTTTGGTCAGGCAGTCAACGAGGCGATGAGAACTCTTTCGACGCCGTGGGTTTTCATTCTCAACAACGATCTCGCCCTCCGGACTGATTTTTTTGAGCGATTGATCGAGACCTGCAAATCGCTTGGCGGTTCCGACCTGTTTGCCATCGGCGCGAAGACGCTCCAATGGGAATCCCATGAGCCAAACCACGCCGGAATGCGCGCCCGGTGGAAAGAAAGGATGATCGTTCAGGAAGGCTTTGACACGGATGAACTAACCCCGACCGATTTCATCCAAGGCGGAAGTTGCCTCGTGGACCGGGAAAAGTTCCTCGCCTTGGAAGGATTTTGCCCGATTTATCATCCCGGGTATTGGGAGGATTACGATCTTGCGTATCAGGCGCGGCGGCACGGTTGGAAAAATTATTATGAGCCGCGCGCGGTCGCTTACCATTGGGGCAAACGCTCCATGCGCGCCCTGCTCGGCGATTATCGCCTTTCTCTCACGATTAAGCGCAATCATCTCCTTTTCAATTGGGTGAATCTGGCCGACAAGGGGTTGCTCGTCCGCCACCTGACCGGATTGGGAGGATTGATGCTGAGAGAGGAGCCATTCGAATCGGAGTCAACGGCTTCATGGAGCCGCGCCTTTTTTTCCGCGCTGACTAAGCTTCCGTCCGCGCTTCGTTTCCTGCGTACACGACTCCCAATCCGTGACTTTTCGGGCCGGGAAATTTCTACTCGGTGAGAGACGCCAGCGCATCACTTCCGCAGTCAATCTGTG
>CAZRCZ010000014.1:102636-131267 GCA_964598765.1 uncultured Candidatus Sumerlaeota bacterium
CTCCTTCTGGGGCCCGGGCTTTATTTTCCGCGCTGACGAAGCTTCCCCTGCAATTACGTAGGCGCCGACAACGCCTCCCAATCCGTGACATTTCGGATCGGGAAATTCTGACTCCGTGAGAGAAACCTGCCCTTCACTGCCGCTTCGAAAATGTTCCCGATACAATCCGTTCCGCCCCCAAGGATTTTTTCAAAGTCTGCGAGTCGGCCTCTTCTCTTAGCCCGCTCCGGCGGGATCCCCCTTGTCCCACATGAGAGCGCAATCGGCGTCCCGGCGCGAGCAAGCCGCCGCCCTCCACACTCGGAATCTGATAAAGGCGTACCCTTTCGCATGTCCGACGAATTCCGCAACCCCGTTAAGGTCGGGAGGATGTGGCCGGTGTCCCAAGGTAGCCTCGCACTGCTCGATGGCCATGGACTTGGCTCCGGTGCGCGGTCGGTCTCCGCATGGTCCACGGCGTCGCTTTCCATCGGAAAAGTGAAATGCGCCCTCCTAAAAATAGTTTTATTTCCATTCTTGACTTGTTCTTTGTGGGGAGTATAATGCCAAGGTTTGTTGCTTATCTCCAAGCGGAGCGGCGGGAAGTTGTGAAGCTCGGTGTTGAGGCAATAAGCGTGGTCGGGACAAGTCCTTTTGAACGTTTTTTCCTACTGAATGGAAAACGGATTTGTCGGCGACCGGACGCCTGAAGATTCTTAATTCAGAATTTTTTATCGGGCGATGTCACGAGGGAAACGGGTGAAGAATCGCCCCGATCCCGGTTGCGGAAACCCCAAGGAATCCGCCCAATCGGGAGTGGGGAGAATACGCGGATCGTCAAGGCGATCCGGAAACTGGAACGAAACGAAACATGGCGCAACAGCGAATCAGAATCCACTTCAAGGCGTTTGACCATCGTTTGCTCGATCAATCGGTTGGCGACATCGTGGACACCGCGCGCCGAACCGGAGCCAAAATCGCCGGACCCGTCCCCCTTCCGACCCGCATCTCCAAATACACGGTCCTCCGTTCCCCGCACGTTGACAAGAAATCGCGCGAACAATTTGAAATGCGGCGGCACAAACGCCTCGTGGACATTTTGGATCCCAGTCAAAAAACCTTGGACGCCCTGACCGAGCTCGATCTCCCCGCCGGCGTCCACGTCGAAATCAAGCTGGTGTAAAGGGGACGCAAAGGGGAATTCATCATGTCGCTCGGCTTAATCGGAAAGAAAATCGGCATGACCCGCCTCTTCAGCGAGGCCGGATCGGTGATCCCCGTCACCATCGTCCAAGCCGGACCTTGTCCCGTCCTGCAAGTCAAACGCCAAGCGACCGACGGCTACACGGCCATTCAATTAGGTTTCGATTCCAAGGAAGAACGCAAAGCCACCAAAGCAGAAATCGGCCATTTTAAGAAATCGGGCGGTTCTCCCCTTCGGATGGTGCGGGAATTTCGCACCGAGGACGTCGAGCCGTTTCCGGTCGGCGGCAAGGTGGACGTCGGCATTTTCGAGGTCGGCGAGAAAGTTGACGTGACCGGCGTTTCCAAGGGTCGCGGATTTGCAAGTTTGATCAAACGCTGGTCCACGACGCGCGGTCCCGAAACGCACGGTTCCATGTATCATCGTCGCCCGGGTTCGATGGGTGGCTCCTCCGATCCCTCCCGCTCATGGAAGGGCAAACATTTGTCCGGACACATGGGGAGCGAGCGGTGCACGGCCCAAAATCTGAAGGTCGTCCGCGTGGACAAGGACAAAAATCTGCTGGCTCTGTGCGGGGCCGTTCCCGGATTCAACGGCGGATACGTATTGATTTCCAAAAGTCTGAAGGACGCCAAGCGCAAGGCCGCGCGGGCCGCCAAGGGAGCCGCTAAGTAGCCATGGCAAACCTGAAGATCAGAACATCCGAAGGATCGGAAGCGGGCGTCTTGGAATTGAAGGATTCGGTTTTTGGCGTCGAGCCGAGCGAAACCGACGTCCGTTCGGCGTTGAATCAATATCTTGCCAATCAGCGCAGGGGCACGCATTCGACCAAAACCCGAGGCATGGTCAGCGGCGGCGGTCGCAAACCGTGGAAGCAAAAGGGAACCGGACGCGCCCGACAAGGCTCGATCCGCGCCCCGCAATGGCGCGGCGGCGCAATCATTTTCGGTCCCTCGCCACGAGACTATTCTTATCACGTCAATCGGCGTGTTCGTCAAAACGCCCTGAAATCGGCGCTTTCCGAGTTGGTTCGCGGCGGACGGGTTCTGCCCGTCGAGAATTTCGGTTTGCAGGAACCCAAGACCAAAAAGGTCGCCGGTGTCCTGCGCGCCTTGGGAGTTAACGGTTCGGTTCTGCTTCTCACCGATCCGGCGGAGCGCGACCTTCTTCGCTCGGCCCGCAATCTGGCCAACGTGGATTGCGTCAGTGTCGAAAGCCCCAACATTTACGATCTCCTGACGCACGATTATTTGGTCGCCACGCCGGGAACGCTCAAACGGTTGGAAGGGCGCTTCGCATGAGCCGTCATCCCTACGACATTCTGGTCCGGCCCCTGTTGACCGAGCGCGCATCGGATGGGACGGGCTTGCCGAACAAGAAATACTTTTTCAAGGTTGCGCTGGACAGCAACAAGGTGCAAATCCGCCGCGCGGTCGAATCCGCCTTCGGCGTCAAGGTCATTCGCGTCAACACCTCGCGCGTCGAGGGAAAGCGCAAGCGGTTGCGCCAACGGCAAGAGGGAAAACGGGCGGACTGGAAAAAAGCCATCGTCACTCTCGCTCCCGGCCAAGAGATCAATTTGATATAGGAAACCAACGGCAAACGAAACAAGCTCATGGGCATTAAAACTTTCGAACCCTTTACTCCCTCGCGCCGTCAGATGACGACGCTGGTCCGGGATGAAATCACCCGCGACACGCCGGAGAAGTCGCTTCTTGTTTCCAAGCGGGGACGCGGAGGGCGAAACAATCTGGGGCGGGTCACCCTGCGGTTCCGTGGGGGCGGACACAAGCGGGCCTTCCGGCTCGTGGATTTCCGTCGCGTCAAGGACGGCATCCCTGCGACCGTGGCCTCGGTCGAGTATGATCCCAATCGCTCGGCCTACATCGCCCTTTTGAATTACTCCGACGGCGAAAAGAGCTACATCGTCGCTCCGATCGGGCTTCGACCCGGCCAGAAGGTCGTCTCCGGTCCGGAAGCCGAAATCGCCAGCGGCAATGTCCTGCCGCTCCGCAATATCCCGGTAGGAACGACCGTTTGTTGCGTCGAGATGACCCCCGGCAAGGGAGCGCAACTCGGCAAAAGCGCGGGCGCGGGCATTCAACTCATGGCCAAGGAGGGGGATTGGGCGACGCTCCGTCTTCCTTCCAGCGAGGTCCGCATGGTGGACATCAATTGCCGGGCCATGATCGGACAGGTCGGCAACACGGACCATGAGAACGTCGCGATCGGCAAGGCGGGGCGCAAGCGCTGGATGGGCAAGCGTCCGCACAATCGGGGCGTGGCCATGAATCCCATTGATCACCCGATGGGGGGCGGCGAAGGCAAAACGTCCGGCGGACGTAATCCGTGCTCGCCGTGGGGACAACTTTCCAAGGGTCTCAAGACCCGCAACCCGCGCCGATTAAGCAACTCGCTGATTCTGCGGAGAAGGAAGAAGTAACGATGCCCCGGAGTTTGAAAAAAGGCCCCTACGTGGATCTCAAGCTGTCGGAAAAAATCCGGCGTCTGAATAATTTGGGGGAAAAACGGGTCGTCAAGACGTGGTCGCGCCGTTCGATGATCACCCCCGACATGGTTTCGCACACCTTGGCGGTCCACAACGGCAAGATGTTCATGACGATCTACATTGATGAGAACATGGTTGGTCACAAGCTGGGCGAATTCGCGCCCACCCGAATCTTTAAGGTGCACGGCGGAAAGAAATCGGCCGCACCGGCTCCGGGCGCCGGACCCGCTCCGGCCGTCGCCGCGCCGCCGCCCAAATGAGTTGAAACGGAGAATTTGGGATCATGTCCAGAGCCAGATTTGGAGCTAAACCGGTGTTGGGGGATTGGGTTTCCCGCGCGAAGGTTCGCTATTATCCCGTGGGACCGCGCAAGGTCCGCCAAGTGGCGGATTTGGTTCGCGGGTTGACGGTCAAGGCGGCTCAAGACCAACTGGCGGCGATTCACAAGCCGTCGGGCGCGCCGATCATCAGCCGCGCCCTGAAGTCGGCTTTTTGCAACGCCAATCAGTCCGCTCCGGAAGGCACCAATTACGAGCCGGAGAATTTGGTCATCGGAACAATTGACGTGGACGGCGGACCGATTGCTTACCGATTCCACCCGATGCCGATGGGACGGGCGGGAAAAATTCGCAAGCGGAGTTGCCACTTGACGATTGAGTTGTATGAGCCGCTCCACCGCACGTTGCAGAAGTCGCGGCAACCGGAGGCATGACGAGGCAAACATGGGTCAGAAAATCAATCCAATCGGCTTGAGGCTCGGCATTACCCGCGCGACCGAATCGCGCTGGTATGCCCAAGGCAGGCAGTTCAATGAATTCCTGCACGAGGACATCGCCCTGCGCAAGGAGATCAAGAAGAAGTATTTCCACGCCGGCATTGCGCGCGTTGACATCGAGCGCGCGGGCAACCGATGCAAGATCACGATCTCCACGGCGCGTCCGGGCATCATCATCGGCCCCAAGGGGACCGAAATCGAAGCCCTGCGCCAGCAGTTGGAGAAGAAAACCGGCAGAACGGTTCTCATCAACATCGAGGAGACGAAACGGAGCGAGACTTCGGCGCAGTTGGTCGCCGAGAACGTCGCTAGCCAACTTCAACGCCGGATCGGTTTCCGCCGAGCCATGAAAAAGGTTCTTCAGGGAACCATGGACGCCGGAGCGCAGGGAGTTCGGATTTCCTGCAACGGGCGGCTGGCCGGAGCCGAGCTTGCCCGCTACGAGTGGTATCGCCGGGGACGGGTCCCGCTTCACACCCTTCGCGCCGACATTGACTACGGCATTGCCGAGGCCAACACGAAATTCGGGGTCATCGGGATCAAGGTTTGGATTTTCAAAGGGGAAGTCTTCGGCGGAAAGAAGCCGGTCCCGACCAAGGCAAAGGGGGCGGCGTTGCCCGCGTGATCTGACCCATGTTGTTGCCCAAGCGAGTCAAACACCGCAAGGTTCAAAAGGGAAAGCGCCGGGGGAAGGCGGATCGCGGATGCGATTTGCATTTCGGCGAATTCGCCTTGAAGGCGATGGAATGCGGCTGGATGACCAATCGGCAGATCGAGGCGGCCCGCGTCGCCATCATGCGCCACCTCAAGCGGGTGGGCAAGCTTTGGATCACCGTGTTTCCGGACAAACCCCTCACCGTCAAGCCCGCCGAGACCCGCATGGGCAAGGGGAAGGGAAATCCGGAGCATTGGGTCGCCGTGATCAAGCCGGGCAGGATTTTGTTTGAGGTGGACGGCGTGCCGGAGGCGACCGCGCGCGAGGCGATGGTCTTGGCGCAACACAAACTCCCCTTCAAGACGCGCATCACGCGGCGCAGGGAAATTTGAGCGGAGCGAGCAACGGAGTTAAAGGGCGATGAAGAGCAAATACGCCGGAATGAGCGCGGAGGACTTGTTGAACGAGGAGAGCCAATTGCGAACCTCGCTTTTCAATCTCCGCGTCCAGAACACGACCAAGGCGTTGGAAAACACGGCCAAAATCCGCCAGACGCGCAGGGAGTTGGCGCGCCTGCTGACCGCCAAGCGTGCCGCGGAATTGCAAGGCCAAGCCAAGTAGGAACGTGACCATGACCGAAGAAAAGAACAGCGAACGCGGCGAAAGAAAAGAACAAAGCGGAACCGTGATCAGCAACAAAATGCAATCCACGGTGGTCGTCAGGGTGGAGCGTCTTTTCTCGCATCCCCGCTACAAGAAATACATCCGACGCCGCAAGAATTTCTACGCGCACGACGAGAAGAACCGGTGCAAGATCGGCGACACCGTTCGGATCGTCGAGACCCGCCCGCTCTCCAAGACCAAACGTTGGCGTGTCGCGGCGATTTTGGAAAGGGCGAAATAACGGGAATCCGCAACCATGATTCAAGAATACACCCTGCTCGACGTGGCCGATAATTCCGGAGTCAAAAAACTCCGTTGCTTCAAGGTCCTTGGAGGATCGCACCGCCGTTACGCCACCATCGGCGACGTGATCGTCTGCTCGGTCCGCGAGGCCGTTCCCGATTCGCAGATCAAAAAAGGCTCGGTCGTCAAGGCGGTCATCGTCCGGACGACCAAGGAAGTCGCGCGGGAGGACGGATCCTACATCAAGTTCGACGCCAACGCCGCCGTGATCATCAATCCGCAGAACGAACCGGTCGGGACGCGCATCTTCGGCGCGGTCGGGCGGGAATTGCGCCGGAAGAAGTTCATGAAGATCGTTTCGTTGGCTCCGGAGGTGGTCTGAGCGACCAAAACAACCATGGGACTGAAGATTAAAAAAGGGGACACCGTTTTGGTCATTTCCGGCCAGCATCGTCCCTCCGAGGGGAACATGGTCCGAGGCAAGGTCTTGGCAGTCCTGCCCAAATCCGGCAGGGCGCTGATCGAGGGCGTGAACATGGTCAAGAAGCACGCCAAGGCGAAGAGCCAGCAACAACCCGGCGGCATCATCGAGAAGGAAGCTCCGATCCGGCTTTCCAAGTTGATGCTGGTGGATCCCAAAACCGGCATCGCCTCGCGATATACCAACGAGAAGGATGACAAGGGAAATAAAATTCGCCGCTCGAAGAAATCCAAGAATGAGGTTTGAAAATTCCAAGCGAAACCAACGCCATGACTGAATCGGCCACCACCACTTACATCCCTAGCCTTCTTCTGCGATACCGTCAGGAAATCCAGCCGGCGTTGCGCGGGCAGTTTAAGTTCAAGAACGCGATGGAAGTTCCCGCCCTGAAAAAGATCGTGATCAACATGGGGGTTGGCGAAGGGGGCCACGACGCCAAGATCATGCAACGCGCCGAGGAGGACCTCGCCCTCATCACCGGACAAAAACCGCGCCGGACCCACGCCCGTATTTCCGTCTCCGCCTTCAAGGTCCGGGAGGGAATGCCGGTGGGGTGCGTCGTCACCCTCCGTGGCAAGCGCATGTATGAATTTCTGGAGCGCTTCATCGCCATCGCGATCCCGCGCATCCGCGATTTTCGGGGGCTTTCTCCCAAGGGCTTCGACCACCGGGGCAATTACAACATGGGACTGCGCGAGCATTACGTCTTCCTTGAATTGGACACGTCCAAGGAAATGATCACGCTCGGCATGGACGTCGCGTTCGTCACCTCGGCCAAAAACGACGACCAATGCAAGGCGTTGCTCAAAGGGTTCGGATTGCCGCTTCGGGAAACCGACGCGAAGAATTAAGGAAAGGGGAAAAGGAGAAACAACCAACGTGGCTCGATTGAGTTTAAGGGTCAAGGCCAAGGCCAAGCCGAAGTTCAAGACGCGGGCGTATAACCGCTGTCCGGTCTGCGGGCGGTCGCGCGCGTTTCTCCGCGATTTCTCCATGTGCCGAATTTGCTTCCGAAAATACGCCAGCAACGGGCAAATCCCGGGCGTGAGAAAATCGAGCTGGTGAGGATGGAGAGCCGAAGATGAGCATGACCGATCCCGTGGCCGACATGTTGACCCGCATCCGCAACGGCGTTCGCGCCAAGCTGGAGTCGGTGCGGATGCCCGCGTCGGCGTTGAAGGTGAACATCGTGAAACTGCTCCGCGAGGAGGGTTACATCAAGTATTTCAAGGTGATCCGCGCCGGAAGCGTCAAGCGCAACCCCAAGGCGGGGGACCGCAAGGAAGAGCGCCCCTTGACTTACAACCTCCTGATCGTCTATCTCAAATACGGTCCGGCGGGAGAGCAAGTCATCAACGGCATCCGGCGCGTGAGCAAGCCCGGTTTGCGGCGCTACGTGAAGTCGCAGAGAATTCCCCGCGCGCTCGGCGGGATGGGGGTGAACGTCATCTCCACGAGCCGTGGATTAATGTCGGACCGTGAAGCGCGGCGGCAGAAAGTCGGCGGCGAGTGGATTTGCAGTGTTTGGTGAGTTGAGGACTGAAACGAATTAAGGATTTGAAAAAAGGGTAAACCAAGTGTCACGCGTCGGAAAAGTTCCCATCAAAATTCCCAAGGGGGTTGAAGTCAAAATCGGCCCCGACATGGTTCTCACGCTCAAGGGACCCAAGGGACAGGCCGTTTTGGACACGCAGAGCAACGTCGCCGTCAGCCAGAAGGAAGGCGCGCTCCTTGTCGAGCGCAAAAGCGACGAGCAGAACGACCGCGCGTATCATGGTCTCTACCACCGTCTCCTCTCCGGAGCGTTGCACGGCGTCACGCAGGGCTATTCCAAGGAATTGGACATGATCGGCGTCGGTTACAAGGCTGAAGTGAAGGGCAAGGACCTCTACGTCAGCGTCGGGTTGAGTCATCAGGTTCGCCACCAGCCCGCCGCGGGAATCACGATTGCCTGCCCGAATCCGACCCGCATCGTGATCACGGGACCCGACAAACAGTTGGTCGGCCAGACGGCGGCGAAGATTCGCTCGATCGCGCCCCCCGAGCCGTATAAGGGCAAAGGGATTCGCTACGTCGGCGAAGTGGTCAGGAAGAAAGTCGGCAAGACGGGAGCCGCCGCGACCGGCGCCCCCGCCGCCAAATAAGGACGCTCCAAAACTGGAATTGAAAGTTCGCCGAACATGAAAAAAATCAATCTCTCTCCGCTTCAACGTCGTCACCTTCGCGTCCGCGTCAAAGTCGAGGGCTCCCCCGCGCGTCCCCGGCTTTGCCTGCACAAGTCCCTGCGGCATCTCTACGCCCAAGTGATTGACGATCAGGCGGGACGGACGCTGGCGTTCGCGACGACGAATTTGAAGGAAAACAAAAAGACGGCGCGCACGTTTTGCAACGTCGCTTCCGCCAAGAAAATCGGCGCCGATCTGGCGCGCAAGGCGATGGCCCAAGGCGTCGCCAAGGTGGTCTTCGACCGCGGAGGCTACCGCTATCATGGAGTCATCAAGGCCTTCGCCGACGCCGCCCGCGAGGCGGGCCTGCAATTCTAAAACGCGAGAGGACGCCCGCCCAATCTTATGACCGATACCGACATCAGCGAATCCCAAACCGAACCCGAAGCCCAAGAGCTTCCCGGAGCCAAGGCCCCGGAGCCGAAGTTCATTGATCCGGGCAAGCTCAACCTTCAGGAGGAAACCCTGTCGCTCAACCGCGTCGCCAAGGTGGTCAAGGGGGGACGGAGGTTCAGCTTCGCCGCGCTCGTGGCCGTCGGCGACGGCAATGGTCACGCCGGACTGGGCATGGGCAAGGCCAACGAGGTTCCCGACGCGATCCAGAAGGCCGGAGAGCGCGCGCGGAAGAATTTGATCGAGGTTCCCCTCCTCGGGCGGACGATTCCGCACGAGGTCATTGGGCGGCACGACGCGGCGCGCGTCCTGCTCAAGCCCGCCGCCGAGGGAACCGGACTCATCGCCGGATCGGCCATCCGCAAGTATCTGGCGCTGGTCGGCGTGCACGACATTTTGGCCAAGAATTTGGGATCGGACAATGTCGTGAACGTGATTCGGGCGACATTCAACGGTCTGAAGTCGCTCAAGCGGGCCGACGAAATCGCGCGACTGCGCGGCAAGAAACTTGAGGCGCTGGTGGGTCAAAAAATCGCCCGCGTCTATGAGGAATCCAAAGCCGCCATCGCGGCCGCCGCCGATCCGGAAGCGGCCAAGAAGGGGAGCGCGGGAGCCGCCGCCGGAAAAGCGCCGGCCCAAGCCAAACCGGCCCCGTCCAAGGAGGTTGAGCTTCTTGACGAGGTTCCCCCCGAAGGGCGCGAGGCTTGGGACGAGGCGGATAAAGACGAGTAAGTTGCCGAAGGGAAACACATCATGCCGAACGCGATCAAGATCACTTGGATCAAAAGCGACATTTGCACGAAACAAAATCACCGCGCCACGATCAAGGCGTTGGGTCTGAAACGGCTTCGCCACAGCGTGGTGAAGAAAGATTCTCCCCAAATTCGGGGCATGATCCGCGCCATTGATTTCTTGGTGCGGGTCGAAGAGGTGAAATCATGAGCCTCAAGCTTCACGAACTCCCCGGCGACAAGGGAAACCGCCAGACGCGCAAGCGCGTCGGACGCGGCGAAGCCTCCGGCCAAGGCCGGACCTCCGGCAAGGGAAACAAGGGACACCAAGCCCGGAGCGGCGGAGCCAAGAGCGGCTCCTTCGAAGGGGGCCAAATGCCGTTGGTGCGCCGCCTTCCCAAATTCGGTTTCAGCAACGCCTCTTTCCGCGCGCCTCGCGGCGAGGTCACGCTTCGCCAGTTGAACCGCTTTGCCAACGGGACCACCGTGGACCGCGCCCTTCTTCACAAGGCCGGATTGGTCAAGAAATCGGCCCAGCGGATCAAAGTCATCTGCAAGGGAATGTTGGAAAAACAGTTGACCGTCCGTCTTGAGGCGTTTAGTCCCGGAGCCATGACCGCCATCGAATCGCGGGGCGGAAAGTGGGAAATCGCTAAAGCTGAATGATCGCCTCGTTCGCCAACATCTTTCGCGTCCCCGAACTCCGGCGCAAGGTGATGATCACGCTGGGGCTTTGCGTCGTCTATCGCGTCGGCGCGCACGTCCCGACGCCGTTCATTGACGGAAGCAAATTAAACGATTACGTCCGCGCGCAAACCGGCGGAGGCTCGCAGGGATTGTTCGCCGTGATGGACATGTTCAGCGGCGGCGCGTTCAAACAAATGACGATCTTCGCCTTGGGGATCATGCCCTATATTTCGGCCTCGATCATTCTTCAACTTCTTCAAGTAGTTTGGCCCCGCCTCGAAAAAATCGCCAAGGAAGGGGAAGCCGGACGCAAGAAGATCAATCAATGGACGCGCTATGGCGCGGTGCTTTTGAGTTTGTTTCAAGGACTCGGTTTCGCCGTCGGACTATGGAAGGGGCGAATGTCCCTTTTGAGCGACCATCCTTTTATTTTTCTCATGACGACCTCCCTTTCCATGGCCGCCGGGACCAGTTTTATCATGTGGCTCGGAGAAAAAATCACGGAGCACGGCATCGGCAACGGCATCTCGCTCATCATCGCCGTCGGCATTATCGCGGGTTATCCCTTCAACATCAGTTCGGGTTACACCCACGCGGCGACCGAGTCGTCATGGCTTCCGTTCCTCGGTGTTTTCGCCGCGATGGCGGGATTCGCCGCATTGACGGTTCTGACTCAACAGGCCAGCCGCAAAATTCCGGTCCAGCACGCCCGTCGAATGGTCGGGCGGCGGGTCATGCAGGGGGGAAACACCTTCCTGCCCCTCAAGCTCAACACCGCCGGTGTCATTCCGGTCATTTTTTCCTCCGCGCTCCTGACCTTCCCACAATACATCATCAACTTTCTACCTCCTGACAAAAGCCAAATCATGAACGACTGGATCGGCCAAACCTCCAGCCGAAACCTCTACAACATGCTCAGCCTTGAGATCGGCGGATTTTTCAATCTCTTCCGCGTCGTCAACTTTTGGACCGTCGCCTATATCGTCCTGACGACCTTCTTTTGCTATTTTTACACGGCGGTGACGTTCAATCCGGTGGATTTGGCGGACAACTTGAAAAAAAGCGGCGCGTTCATCCCCGGACGCAAGCCGGGCAAACAGACCAGCGATTACATCAATTACATTTTGGTCCGGATCACGATCGTCGGCGCGCTTTCGCTGATCGCCGTCGCTTTGGTTCCCGATGTTTTCTACGTCAGCTTCAAGGTCCCCTACGGCTACGCTTCGATCGCCGGAGGGACGGGCTTGATCATCGTCGTCGGGGTCATGCTCGACACCATGAAGCAGATCGAATCCCAGCTTCTGATGCGGCATTATGAAGGATTTTCCATCCGGGGAACGGGAGGGGTTTCGGGCAGAAAGCGCCTGAGACGCTAGAACGGCAATCTCCTCTTGCTCTTGCTCTTCATCTTGCGCTTGCTCTACCATCCGGAAAATGAATCGCAAGTCCGTCCCCAAAACGCGACCCATGATCTTGGTCCTGTTCGGCCCGCCGGGTTCGGGTAAGGGAACCCAAGCCGGATTGCTCGCCAAGCAACTCCACTTGGCGCACGTATCCACGGGGGATTTGTTGCGCGCCGAGCAGAAGGCCGGAACCGCGTTGGGGCGCAAGACGAAAGCGCTGATGAATCGGGGGCAACTCGTGCCCGATGAAATCGTCCGCCGGATCGCGGAGAAGCAAACGCTCAAGCTTCTCGAAAGGAAAAATGGAATGATCTTTGACGGCTATCCGCGCAATGTTTCGCAACTGGGGGATTTGGATGACATCCTGAAAAAGGCCGGAGCCGAATTGAGTTTGGCGGTCAGTTTGGAGATCGGGGACGGAAAATTGATTCATCGCCTCACGGCGCGGCGGAGTTGTCCCAAGTGCGGGCGAGTCTATAATCTTCACTCCCATCCCCCCGCCAAATCCGGAGCGTGCGACGCCTGCGGGGAAAAGTTGATTCAGCGGGGAGATGACCGCGTCGGGGCGATTGAAAGACGGCTTGAAGATTACCATCGGCAAACCAAGCCGATCTTGGAATCCTTGCGGCGGAGAAAGATGCTGAAAAAGGTGAAGGCGGACCAACCGATTCCATCGGTAACGGCCAAGTTGACCAAACTGATCGAGGCGTGGCGAAATGATTTTCGGCTTGCTTAAATCCCGTCAGGCGGCAGAGGAAGAAGAGGGGTCGCCCTCGCGCCAAATCGAACTCAAGTCCCCCGCCGAGATCGAGTTGATGCGTCGCTCCGGCGCGATCCTCCGCGCCGTCATGGACAAGCTCGGGCCGCAGGTTCGTCCGGGGGTCACGACCCGACAGTTGGATCGCATCGCCAAAAAGCTTCTCGACGAACGGGGAGCCATCCCCGCCTTTTTGGGTTACAAGGGATTCCCCGGAACGCTCTGCACGTCGGTCAATGAACAGGTGGTGCACGGTATCCCGTCGGATCGGGTTTTGGTCGAAGGGGACATCCTCAGTTTGGACGTGGGATTGGTCAAGGACGGTTTCTTCGCGGACACGGCCAAGACGTATCCCATCGGTCGAATTGATCCGACGTCCTCGAAGCTGATCGAGGCGGCGGAAGAAGCGTTGGCTCTGGCCATTCCTTTCCTTGTTCCGGGCAAGCGATTGGGAGATATGTCGGCGGCGGTCCAACAATACGTCGAATCGAGAGGGTTTTCCGTCGTCCGCGACTACGCTGGCCACGGGATCGGGCGCCATCTTCATGAGGAACCCCGCGTCCCAAATTTCGGCAAGGCCGGACGGGGGATCCGGTGGCAAGCGGGGATGGTCGTCGCCGTCGAGCCGATGGTGAACGCCGGAACGCACAAGACCCGAACCCTCTCGGACGAATGGACGGTCGTGACCGCCGACGGCAAGCGGTCCGCCCATGCCGAGCACACCGTGGCGATCACGGAAAGGGGGCCGATGATTTTAACTTAATTTGGGCTTGCAAACGGCGCGGAAATTTTGTAGCATGGTAAGTTTGATTGCCTTGGAGAGATTGCGCGTCAAGGGCGCCCAATCCGATCCGCAAGTCGGAATTAAGGGCGAATCCACGGGTATGGCCAAAGAAGAAGCGATTCAGATTGATGGAAAAGTTGTCGAGCCGTTGCCCAATGCGATGTTTCGCGTGGAATTGGAAAACGGCCTGAAGGTTCTGGCGCACATTTCGGGGAAAATGCGGATGCACTTCATTCGGATTCTTCCCGGGGACAAAGTGACGGTCGAGCTGTCCCCCTACGATCTGACGCGCGGACGAATCATTTATCGACACAAATAGGAGAACGCCCCCAAGGGCGAAGAATTATGAAAGTTCAATCATCGGTCAAACCAAGATGCCAGAAGTGCAAGGTGATTCGGCGCCGGGGCGTGGTGCGCGTGATTTGTTCCAATCCCAAGCACAAACAGCGGCAAGGGTGATTCAGGGACGGGGTTTCGGAAGGAGAGCGTGAGTGGCGAGAATTGCCGGAGTTGACATACCCCGCGAAAAGCGGGTCGAGATCGGCCTGACCTACATCTTCGGAGTGGGCCGGACCCTCTCCAATGAAATTTTGCGCAAGACCGGCATCAGCGGCGACGTGCGGGTCAAGGATTTGACCGAGGAGCAGGTCAGCAAAATCGCCGCGGAGATACAAGGCAAATACAAGGTCGAAGGGGACTTGCGGCGCGAGATTCAGACGAACATCAAGCGTCTCATGGACATCGGTTGCTATCGCGGAACCCGCCACATCAAAGGTTTGCCGGTTCGCGGTCAGCGCACCAAGACCAACGCCCGAACCCGCAAGGGACCGCGCAAGACCGTCGCCGGAAAGAAACAGGCTCCGTCAAAGGGTTAAAAAGGGGATCTTAAAACAAAGGGTTAGCGCATGGGAAAACAGGAAGCCAAGGTCAAGAAAAAGGCGAAGAAGAACATTCCGCAGGCGGTCGTTCATTTGCACGCGACGTTTAACAACACGATCGTGACGATCACCGACAAGACCGGAGCGACGATTTCTTGGGCGTCCGCCGGAACGGTCGGATTCAAAGGCTCGCGCAAGAGCACCCCGTTCGCCGCGCAGGTCGCCGCCGAAACTGCCGCGCGCAAGGCGATGGAGCACGGCGTCCGCCAAGTCGAGGTCCACGTCAAGGGACCCGGCTCGGGACGCGAGGCCGCCGTCCGTTCGTTGCAGGCGATTGGATTGGAAATCACGGTGATTCGGGACGTGACGCCGATTCCGCATAACGGTTGCCGTCCCCCCAAGCGGCGAAGAGTTTGACGAAAAGAATCAGGGAGAGGCGGTCCTTGGGACCGTCGTGAGGCGAGGAAGGAAAGAAAGTGGCAAGATACACGGACGCGGTCTGCCGGTTGTGCCGGCGCGAAGGGCGGAAACTCTATCTCAAGGGAGAGCGTTGCATTGGCCCGAAGTGCGCCATCAACAAGCGCAATTTTCCCCCCGGTCAGCACGGCTTGAACCGGACGAAAACCTCCCCCTACGGCCAGCAGTTGCGCGAGAAGCAAAGGGCCAAGCGGATTTACGGAGTTATGGAGCGGCAATTCCGCCGCTACTTCAAAATCGCCGCGCGTTATCGCGGCATCACCGGAACCAACCTGTTGCAGTTGCTGGAGCGCCGATTGGACAACATCGTATATCGGCTTGGCTTCGCGCCGTCCCGACCGGCGGCGCGCCAGATGATTTCCCACGGCAACGTGCTGGTCGGCGGAAGACGGATGAACATTCCTTCCTACTTGGTCAAGGTCGGCGAGCCGATCTCGATCAGCGACAAGGTGAAGGAGCACGCGGCGGTGAAGAAGTCGCTGGAGTTCACCGGACGCGGCGGACGGGTCAATTGGCTCGAGTTTTCGGATGAGAATCTCACGGGAAAAATTCTCGCGATCCCGACGCGCGAGAACATCCCGACCGAGCTTCAAGAGCAATTGATCGTTGAGCTTTATTCGAAATAGGCGATTTGAACCCAATTTGAATCATGGAGATTGGACTCGATGAACTTTAAGTCCCTGATCAAGCCCCGGCATCTTTATTACGATGCCGAAACGTTGACCGACACCTTCGGGCGGTTCTACGCCGAACCGTTGCAAAGGGGGTTCGGAACAACCATCGGCAATTCCTTGCGGCGGGTCCTGCTTTCCTCGATCCCCGGCGCGGCGGCCACCTCGATCCGCATCGAAGGGGTCGCGCATGAATTCACCTTCAAGGATGGAGTCCGCGAGGATGTCTCCGATTTCATCCTGAACCTCAAGGGACTGCGCCTGAAAATGGCGCCGGGAGTCACCTCGACGACCGTTTATCTGGATGCCAAGGGACCGGCTAAAGTTGCCGCCAAGGACATCAAGTGGAACAGCGACGTGGAGGTTTTGAATCCCGATCACGTTCTTGCCCATGTCTCCGACGGCGGACGCCTGCAGGTGGAGATCAACATCGGAACCGGCATCGGATTCGTCCCCGCCGGAGATCACAAGACCGATCCCGACGATCTGGGATTGATTCCGCTGGATTCGATTTTCTCGCCGATCCTGAACGTCAAGTATCAAACCGAGACCACGCGCGTCGGGCAATATACCGACTATGACCGGCTTATCATGGAAGTCACGACGAACGGCGCGGTCCGGCCCGACGAGGCCATCTCCCATTCCGCACGCGTCCTGAAGGATCACCTCGATCTCTTCGTTCGTCCGCAGGATGAGGAGGAGGAGGAGCCGGTGGTCAGCGCCGAAGAGACCGCCGCCGTCGCCGCCAGCCAGTTGGAGGAAAAACTGGAAAAGAGCATCGAGGAACTCGAACTTTCGGTTCGATCCTACAACTGCCTCGAAGCGGCGGGCATCAAGACGATCCGCGATCTGGTGCAGAAGAGCGAGGCGGAAATGCTCAAGTATCGCAACTTCGGGCGGAAATCGCTGACCGAAATCAAAAACATCCTCAAGGAAATGGGATTGTCCTTCGGGCTGAAATTGGACGAGGCGGGAATGCCGATTCTGACGGGCGAAGAGGAAGTGTAACATTACCGCGATGTAATCCTTCTCCTCCTCATACTCATTCTCCTTCTCCACATTTTTTCGCATTGGAGAATGAGAAGGAGCAGGAGAAAGAGAAGGATAAAAGGCAGATCGGCGGTCCGAGTCCGAATTTGTTCATTCAGGAATTTGAAACCATGCGTCACCACAATTTAAGAAGCCGACTTCACCGCACGACGGAACACCGTCAGGCGCTTTTGCGCAATCTCGCCGCGGCGTTGATCCGCCACGAGCGGATTCACACCACGCAGGTCAAGGCGTGGCAACTCCGCCCGTTCGTCGAGCGGCTCGTGACGCTGGCCAAGGCCGGCGATCTTCATTCCCGCCGGATGGCGTTCAGCAAGTTGGGCAAGAAGGACATCGTGCACAAGTTGTTCACTGAAATCGCCCCGCGGGTCTCAACGCGCAACGGCGGTTATCTGCGTCTTATTAAGGACGCTCCGCGCGCCGGAGATGGAGCCTTGATGAGCTACATCGAATTCGTGGACGCCAAACCGCAAAGCGCCGAGGATCAGGCTCCGGAAAAGAAAACCCTCAAGCAACGCCTTCACGAACGCCGCAAGGAAATGGCCAAAATGCGTCGGCGGTGAGGACAAACCGCCAAGACGCCAGGAACGCCAAGTAATTTCTTCTTGCGGATTCCGATTGTCGAATTCTTTCTCCGATAAATTACAAACCTAATCCGTGAAATCTGTGGCTTCCTCCTTGGCGCTCTTGGCGTCTTGGCGGTTTTCAAATTAACATTTTGCCTCTCCAATCCAGAATTCATTGGCCTCTCGCTCCGGCTTTTCCATAATGAGGCGTGGGCAAGATTCGATCACGACTTTACGCGGCGCTGGCGGTCCTTTTCTTTTTGGCGGGACTCGGCTTCGACATCTTGGTCTTGGGAGCCATGTTTCATTACGAGCCTCTGACGCATCCCTTCATCGAAGACCTGCTTGACCGATCCGAATCCTCGTTTCTTTTTCTTCCGCTGAGTCTTCTCGCGCTGGCATTTCTGGGGGGATTGATTTACATCCTGAGCCTCGATCCGTTTCGCGCCGAGAGACCGTGGGGTTTGGTTTATCTCAACGTTTTTCCAGTCTCGGTTTTCATCGGCGCGGTTTTCATTCCGTTGATTTTCAACAAACCGGATATGACCAATCCTTGGCAGGCGGTGGCCGTGTTGGGAAGCGGTTTTCTCTTTCCCGCCGTGATGTTCGGCATGGAAGCCGTCGCCGCGCGAACCCTGTTGGCGTTCGGCCGTTGGTTTGACGAGGCCGGAAGACAAAACGCCGCTTATTTTTTTCTCAAGAGCAGTCTCCGCTGGCGACCTTCGGTTCATGAGACCGCGCGGCGTTGCGGATTGCTTCTGGTCGAGACCGGCCGTTTCCGCGCCGCGCGCGGTCTGCTCGAACGGTTGGGACCGATTCCCGCAAGCGAGGATTATGAAGTTTTGAAAGCGCTGGAGCGCGCCTATCACGCCGAGGGGGATGCGCGATTGGCGCTGAAATGCCTTCAACGCCAGCAAACGCTCCGCCCGAATTCCAAAGGACTCGACCAGCGGATTCTGGATCAATCGCTGGCGTTAGAGTCATGGGAAGACGCCATCGCCCTTCTTGAATCGGGCCGAATTTTCATGGACTTGGAGAAACTCGTTCTCCTTCACGAGCTATACGCCCGAACCGGAAATCTTGCCAAGGCGTTGGCGGTCGCGCGGCAGGTCGAGGAAAAAGAAGCGTCGCCGCACACCCGCGCCGTCGCGTTGTTCCGGGGATTGTTGAAGAAAAATCCCGACAACTCCGCAGTCATGACCGAGTTGGGATCGGTCCTCCAAAAATCGGGCGTCGCCGAGCAGACGGAGGAGGGAGCCGGACATTTGGAGCAGGTCTTGGCGCGCGACCCGCAACGGACCGATCTGCGCCGACAACTCGCGGGTTATTATCAGCAGACGCTCCAATACCAAAAGGCGGAGGGGCATTATCAGCGCTTGATTGCGGATGAATCGGCAACGCCGGAAATTTTTCTCGGATACGCCGAGATGCTCAAGGGGGACGGGCGCGCGAACGACGCGCGCGACATTTACCGGCAAATGCGCGCGGCGTTCAAGGACGATTGGCGCGCTTATTTCCGCGAGGCTGAAGTTTTGTTTTTGTTGGGGCATCTTGATGAAGCGATCGTGCTTTTGGATCAGTCGCATGAGTTGATTCCCGAAGGCGCGAGGATGAATCCCAACATGCTCCGCCGAAAAATTGACCAGCGCCACGAGGAGCTACGCCTTCAGGCGATTTCCAAGGACCTCGCCGAGACGGGCGAGGACGTTCAGAAACGGCTCGAATACGCCGAACGCCTGATTGGACTGGATCGCGGCGAACAGGCCGTCGCCGAATGCGACGCGCTCTTGGAGAAACACCCGGACCTGATGAATCGCGTGCAACAGGTGGTTGAAAAAGGAATCGCATCGGCGGTGCACGGTTTTCGTCTGCGCGATTATCTGGCCGATCTTTATTTCCGACAAGGGCGTTACGACGACGCGCTGGCGATGTTTTCCGAAATGGCTCCCAACTCCTTGCATCCCGAAAAAGTGATCGAGGAGGGATGCAGGAAAATTCTCTCGCGAGTTCCCGATCACTTGCGCGCGCGAATGACGTTGGAGGAAGTCCTGCTGAAAACTTCCAACTGGGAAGGGGCGCTGGCCAATTACGAGCCGCTCATGGGCGATCCGCCGAAAGAGGAGCGGTTGAAAATTCAGACCCAGTGGATCACCGCCGCCTATCACGCCGGGAAGATCGCGCCGGCGCGGGAACTCGCGTTGTCCATTGCGGCGGAATGTTCCAAGGATTTGCCGTTTCTGCTGTTGCTGATTCGGATTCTGGAGGACAGCGGCGATTATCGGCAGGCGTTTGAGATTTTCAAAATCGCCTCGGAGAATTTTCCGACGGACGAGACGCTGGAGAACATGCGCAAGACCGTCGCGGACAACAAGAAACGGGAGCGGATGGAGGAGCTTCAGACGCTGGATGCGCAGAACAAGCTTACTCCCGCCGATCATTACGAAAAGGCCGAGCTTCATCGCCAATTCGGACAGATTCATCACGCGATAGGACATTATCAACGCGCCGCGAACGATCCGGAATTGGCCGACCTCGCGACGACCAAACTTGCCATCTGCCTCTGTGATCGGCGGCTTTTTGATCTGGCGGACGAAACGCTGGACGCCATGGAACTCACGCAGGAAAAGGCCGCGCGGAATCCGGAATTGAAAAGCATGTATTACTGGATCGCCGACACGCTGGAACAGGAGCTTCTGAAAAAATCGGCCTTGAAATACTTCAAGCGCCTGTTCCGTGTGGACGCATCGTTCCGAGACGTGGTTGTGCGCTTAGAAAAATTGGACGGGGCATGATATGGGACACGGATCAACGAGGAAACACACGGATTCAGAAAATCCAGAATCCGTGTTCTTCCGCGTTCATCCGCGTCCAAAGAATTTTCCGAAGAACCGCGTGAGCGGAGTATCAGGTTTGTTGGACGGCAGGGAGCCGGATGATGGCGCAAAATTCTCCTGCGATTTCTCCCCTTCGTCCGCCGAGAGTTCCTCCAACGAATTCAGCGTCAGGGAATCAAGCCGATTCAAATTCCCTCCGGACTGCTTGATTTTGAGTTCGTTGTCCGGCGCGTGATGCGGCGCGTCGAGCCACTTTTTCAGGGGGCGCGTCGTTTCCGAAACCGTGAAATCGGCGTCCATCATTTTCTTCGCGCGCCGCGAGTAATCCTTTAATTTTTCGCGCTGGTCAATCCACGGCTCGACGGCCTGAATGAGCGACTGCGAGTCTCCCATCTGAAACACGAGCGCGGCGTGCGCGTCCTCCAGCCACTCGCTGATTTCCGTCCCGACCGTCGTCAGGATCGGCAGATTTTCCGTTGCCATCGCGTTGATCCGGTTGCGCCCGCCGAACATCGTCTCGTAATTCGGCCCGTCAATGTTGATCCCCAAATCGGCCTCGCGGTAAATCGCGGGGAGGGAATCGGAATCCGTCCAGCCGAGCAGATGAAACCGCTCCTTGTGCGGCGAACTCGCGACGGCCTCCTGAAACTTGTGATAAACCCCCTGTTCCGCGCCCGAAATTCCCGCGCCCGTGGCGACGAAGTGAACTTCCATGTAGCGGCTCATCAATTCGTTCAGTCCCACAAACAACGTCGGCATGTCGGCCCACGGCTTGAATCCGCCGGACCAGAGAATCACGAAACTTTCAGGGGGAACGACCGGACCGCGCAAAATGTTTTCGGTTTTCGCTTTGTCGGCGTTTAAGTCGCTTTCGGGCCATTTGAAAGCAGCGTTGGCGACGTGCGCGCCGAACGGATACTCGATCGTGTGGCGGTTCAACCGTCCCGCGCCCGCCAATTCCCCCAAAACGGCGTGAAGTTGCGGACGCGAAACGGCGGAAAATTTGTCGAGCCGCCGGAGAATCGCGCGCTCGATGTTCCACGCACTCCGCAAATGGCGGTCGTCGTCCTCGGCGTGGCATTTGGCCTGAATTTCCGCCATCCAGTAGCCGTTCAAATCGCACCACAACGGCGCGGAGGTCGTAAGCATCGCCGCGAGGTAGGATGGATAGGTCGTCACGCCGACGACCGCGTCCGGCTTGAGACGGCGAACTTCCTCGTTCAGTTTGCGGACGGCAAAATCGCCGTCATGCGAGGTGAATCGGCGGTATTCGAAATCGCCGAATCGGTCGGCGACGAGCTCGGCGGAATCGCCTCCGGCGTTATCCTCCGCCCCATGCAACGGAAGCGCGTAGAGATGAACCTCGTGTTTGCCCTCTCTCGCGCCCTGAAAAAATTGGTGGGTTCTCAACGCCGCGCCGTGAAACGCCTTGATACCCGGTTGGGGAAGCGGTCCATAGCCGATAACCATCACGCGCGACATCGGGTCATTATCGCCAATCCGGATCGAATGACAAGAAGAAGCCACGGATTTCACGGATTGCACAGATTATTTTCAATTCGTTCCGGTTCTTGCTCTTACTCTTGCTCTTGCTCTCAATCTTAATCCTAATCCTAATCGCAATCTGATTCCTCGCGCTTCGTCCTTCATCCTTTCTTCTTGGTGTCTTCGTGCCTTGGTGGTAAAAAATCCCCGCATGATCTCCATCCTCGTCGTCAACGTCGGTTCCACCTCGCTGAAGTTCAAGCTCATTCTTTTTGAGCCGACGGACCTCCGCAATCCCAAGGAGACTCCCGCCGAAGGAAGGTTGGAGGGGATCGGACGACCGAAATCGCCTTACAAAATCACCGTCGGCGGAAAAACCGAATCGGGTGAAACGTCGCTCGCCGACTACGAGCAAGCCCTCCGTCTGGTTTTGGATTCGCTCGCCGCGCATGACGGATCGGACGCCGCGTTGAATCTTGCCCAACTTTCCGCCATCGGATTCAAACCGGTCCACGCCCGCGAAGTGCCGCTCGAAGCGGTCGAGATGACCGAAGACGTTCTCCAACGCATGGCCGAATACAACAGCGTCGTTCCCGCGCACAATCCGCCGGTGATCGCGGCGGTGCGCTCGTTTCGCAAAATGCTTCCCGACGTTCCGCTGATCGGACTCTTCGAGCCGGCGTTTCATCGGCATTTAGAGCCGAGGGTCTTCAGCGAAAGCGTCCCGACCGAATGGCTGGAGCAATTCGGCATCCGTAAATACGGATTTCACGGCGCGTCGCATCGTTACATCGCCGAACGGACGCCCGAATTCCTCGGCGTTGCGGCGGGCGAATTGAAAATCGTTTCCTGTCACCTTGGCGGATCGAGTTCGCTCTGCGCGATTCGCAACGGCCAAAGCGTTGAGACGACCATGTCGTTTTCGGCGCAGTCGGGGCTACCGCAGGGAACCCGTTGCGGCCAAATTGATCCTTTCATCCCGATTTTTCTGATGAAGGAAAAAGGATGGGCGCTCGATCAGGTGGCCGAGGCGTTGGCGAAAAAATCGGGTCTGCTGGGGATGTCGGGCGTTTCGGCGGAGTTCCGCGAAATTCAGGACGCCGCCAAACAAGGCAACGTCCGCGCCCAACGCGCGATTGACGTTTACGTTTATCAGGTTCAGAGCGCGATCGCCGAAATGACCGTCGCGCTCGAAGGTTTCGACACGCTCGTTTTCACCGGAGGGATCGGCGAACGGGGCGTCGAAGCCCGCTCGGCGATCTGCGCTCGTTTGAAACATTTGGGCGTCGAACTCGACGCCGCGAAAAATGCCTTAGCCAACGGCGTCGAAGCCGCGATTCATTCGGCGTCCTCCCGCGTTTGCATTCTGGTCCTGCCGACCAATGAGGAACTCATCATCGCCCGCGAGGCGGCGGGGCGGGTCGCCCGTAGCCGACTTACTGCGCCCCGGAACCGGATGACGAATCCTTCAAGTCCTCCGGAGTGACCTGCAATTCTCCCGCCGGAAGCTGGCCTCGGCGTCCGCGGAAGCGGTTGCGCCGACCGGCCAACCCTTCATCCTCGATGATCTTCCCCGCCGCGACGTCTTCCTCGTCCAGCGTGTAGTGGAACCAACCGATCATCATTTCGTCCGTTGTGGGCTGGCCGAATCGAACCGTCTTGCTGGGATCGGGATTTGCCGGATTGTTCTTGGAATTGTCAAAATGGGCGTTCACCAGAATTTTCGTCCCCTTGGGAACCGCCTTGGGCTGGGCCAATTCATAGTTGATCTGCCAGTTGAAATCGTACTTGGGAACGAAAAGCAGGACTTCCTGTTTTCCGTCGGGATAAACCGCCGTGTATTTCATGTCCTTGCCGCGCAGATGCATGTGCGGCATCAACCCCGTGAGATGCGAATCGCGCTCGAAAACGTATTCCGAATCCACCGGAAAATTTCCGTCATTGGGGGGAATGGCAAACTTGACGTTGAAGATGCCGTCGGTGCGGACGTTCTTCTTGATCGGCCCCTTGGCGAAACGAATGCCGATCATCGAGCGGTCCTTGGCCGTGACCCCTTTCTCCTTGTGATAGTGCATCTGAACGTTGACGACCGTTCCGGCCTTGATGAGGCGCGCCTCACCCGAACCCGGATCGAAAACCGAGGGTTGTAGCCCGGGAGCGAATCCGCCGATCGGCGTGGCGATGATGTGATGAACCACGGCGAAATTGCCCGGCCTGCACTCGACCGCCTCGGCCCATTTGTCCTCGGTGAAATTGGTCGGGACGTTGAAGTATTTGTATTCGTCCTCAACGTCGGCGGGAACCTCATATTCGACCGGAAGGTAAAGAATCACGTCCGGCTCGCCGATCAGCCAGCCGTCCTTGAAGGTCATCGGCGCGGGATGATCCTTGGGGTCCCCCGCCGCCGCGCCCTGATTCACCCAAGCCACGACCTTGTCCTGCTCGGCTTGGCTCATTCTGCGGTCGTTCTTGAAGTGGCCGTATTGCGGATCGGCATACCACGGCGGCATCGTTTTCTCGCCGACGTTTTTGCGGATGGATTTCACCCATGGTCTGACTTCGTCGTAGCTCATGAGCGACATCGGCGTTCCTGTTCCCGGATGGTGGCACGTCTGACAGTTGTGCTGAAAGATCGGCGCGATGTCGCGGTTATAGGTCAGGCTCGCGGCGTCGTCCGCTCGCGCTCCTGAGGCCAAAACTCCGACAGCCGCGATGAAGAGTGCGATCATGGATTTCGAAAAAAGACGCATGGTTCATCCACCTTTCTGCTTGGGAAGGCGCGATGTCGTCATCGCGCGCGAATGATCACCCAAGGAATGAATCACTGTTATCACAACCTCGTCGGTCGTTCCAGAGCGAAATCAGATCACCAAGCGATTGACCCGAAGTGCGGTTAGGGTTTAGAATCGAAGCGGAGAAAGACGAGTTCGCGAACAGAACTGGGAAACGAAGAAACATTGGCGACAACCGCAAGGAACTAGCGGCGCGCCGAAAACATCAAACTCGTCTTGCAAGCGGAAAGAGCATGGAGTTAATCTTTCCGTCCACGTTTCATACGGACATAGAGCGAGACTTTCAAACCGAATCCCATGGGCAAAACCCAAAGCAACGATCCGATTCTTGACCCCCTGTCGCTGACCGACCTCACGGTTCCGGTCAAGACAAGGGATGGGGATGGCCGCAAGGAGGCGATCCGGTTGGGCAAGGCGCTGGAAAATCGCGGCCTCGTGGACGACGACATGCTCAAGGCGGCCATGAACCGCATGGCGGACGAGAGCGCGCAAAGCCTCAAGCAGACGCTGGTGGAGATGAAGTTCGTCAGCGAGGAGGACATTCTGGACGCCGTCGCCGCCGACATGGGGATGAAGCGGATCAGTCTGGCCGACGTCCACTTCACCGAGGATTTGCTCGATCTGGTGGACCACGACGTCGTCAAGAAATATCAGGTGATTCCGGTCAAGGCGACCGAGGATGAAATTTGGCTGGCGCTCTCCGATCCCTCCAACGTCCGCGCGATTGACGACCTGAACCGGATTTTGGGGCGGCGGGTCATCGGGATGATCGCCAGCGAGGAGGAGATCGTTAAGGCGATCAAGCGGTATTACGAGGCCGAGGACTACAACGACCTTTACGAGGGAATGGCCGAAAGCGACGTTCCCGGCGGGACCAATAAATACGACGACAACGCGCTGAGCCTCACGCCGGCCGCCGGCGCGGACGAGTCGCCGCTGGTGGTTCGCTTCGTGGACATGATGTTCAAGCAGGCCGTTCATGAGCGCGCCAGCGACATTCACATCGAGCCGACGCGCAACGGCGTGGACATTCGCATCCGCGTGGACGGCGTTCTCCAACTGATCCCTTCCCCGCCGCGCCAATGGCAAAACGCCATCATCGCGCGCCTCAAGGTTCTGGCCGGAATGGACATCGCCGAAAAGCGCATCCCGCTGGACGGACGCATCAAGCTCAACATGCCCGGCAAGAAACTCGATTTGCGCGTTTCCAGTCTGCCGACGATCTTCGGAGAATCCATCGTCATGCGTATTTTGGATCAGAGCAGTGTGATGATGGGATTGGAGGACGTCGGATTTTTGCCCGACACGATCCGCATCTTCAACCAACTCATCAAATCTCCGAATGGAATTATCCTCATGACGGGCCCGACCGGTTCGGGGAAAACGACGACCCTTTACGCGGCGCTGGGATCGCTGAACACGCCGGAGCACAAGTTGATGACGCTGGAGGATCCGATCGAATACATGATCTCCGGCATCAATCAGGTTCAGATCAACGCGGAGATCGGATTGGATTTCCCGACCGGCTTGCGCTCCTTGCTCCGCCAATCGCCCGACGTGATTCTCGTCGGCGAAATCCGCGACAAGGAAACGGCGGAGAACGCGATTCGCGCCGCGCTCACCGGACACTTGGTCTTCTCCACGCTTCACACCAACGACGCGGCCAGCGCGACGGTCCGTCTGGCCGACATGGGCATCAAGCCTTATCTGGTCGCCAGTTCGCTTCAAGCGGTGATCGCGCAACGCTTGGTCCGGCGCGTGTGCTCCAACTGCAAACGCGGTTACACCCCGAAGCCGGAAGAAATCCAAAGTCTGGGTTACGAACCGGAGAAGTTTAAGGACGCGGAATTTTTCAAGGGGGCCGGATGCGAACGGTGCAACCATGTCGGGTATCGGGGACGGACGGCGATCCATGAAGTCTTGGTGGTGGATTCCGAAATCCGGAGGCGGATCATTCGGAGCGAAGCGGCGACGCGCCTGAAACGTTACGCCATGTCGCAAGGCATGAGAACCCTGAAAATGGACGGCTGGGAGAAGGCGCTTCTTGGCCAGACGACCATCGAAGAAGTATTCAGCATCGTCGGGGGCGAGGACTAGACCCCGACCCATTTAAGATTAGGAGACAACCTTGGACATCAACGAAATGCTCAAGACCATGGTGGACCGCGACGCGGCCGACCTTCACATCCGCGTCGGCAAGCCGCCCTGCATCCGCCTTCACGGCGCATTCGAGCCGCTGGATTCGCGCGCGCTGACCCCCGAAGACACCGAACGGCTGATGAAGGAAATCACGCCGCCCCGCTTCCAACAGCAACTTCAGGAGGACGGCTCGGCGGACTTCGCCTATGCCTTCAGCGAACAGGCGCGCTTCCGAACCAACGTCTTTCGCGGCATGGGAAACATCGGCATCGTCATGCGCTTGATCCCAACGCGCATTTTCACGTTTGAACAATTGGGTCTGCCCCACGCCTCGCTTGGGCCGGTCCTCCAAGCGCACCGCGGATTGGTCATCATCACCGGTCCGACCGGATCGGGCAAGACGACCTCTCTGGCCACGATGATGGATTGGATCAACTCCAATCGCGCCGTTCACATCATCACGATCGAAGACCCCATCGAATACACGCACAAACACAAGAAGGCCATCGTCAGCCAGCGGGAGGTCCACATTGACACGCCGTCCTTCGCGGCGGCATTGCGCGTGGCGTTGCGCCAAGACCCGGACGTGGTCCTCGTCGGCGAGATGCGCGACTTGGCGACGATGGAGGCGGCGATCACGGCGGCGGAAACGGGACACTTAGTCTTTGCCACCCTGCACACGATGGGGGCGGCTTCGACCGTGGACCGCATCGTGGATGCCTTCCCGATGGCCCAACAGGAGCAGATTCGGACGGTTCTGAGCGTGGCGCTCAGTTGCATCATTTCGCAGACGCTCATTCCCCGCGCCGACGGCAAGGGGCGCGTGGCGGCCTACGAGGTCATGCACAACACTCCGGCCGTCGCCAACCTGATTCGCGAGCACAAGACCAACCGCATCACTTCCATCATTCAGACCAGCGGCAAACAGGGAATGTTCACGCTCGACGACCATTTGTTCGCGCTCTATCGCAAGGGCATCATCACCGGCGAGGAAGCGATGCATCGCGCGCAGGATTACGGCGAGATGGAAAAGAAGATGCTGGCCGGAGGGATGGAAGAAGAGGAAGAGGCGACCGAGGAAGAAGGGGGCGAGGCTCCTTCGTCGGAGTATTAGGGGTAATGACAAAGCTGATTCCTTGCAGGCATTCCTAGAATCGGCGGAGCAACGATCATGGGCAAAAAATTCAAATTCGGTGGCGGCGATTCGGGAATTCGCACGCCTCCTCCCCAGCCCCCTCCTCCCACTAAACCCCCGGGACCCCCCAAGCTGGCGTTTAAGGCTCCCAAGATCAACGTCGCGGAAGGGGAACAGGCCGCGCGTGTGCCGTCGCCCCAGACCGCCGAGATGGAGCCGGGCTTTTACTCGATTGCCGACACGACCAAGCTCGACGAGGAGATCAACCGTCGGCTGGCGACCAGCGAGGAGAGCGCCGCCAAGTATTCCAAGCCGATCATCGAATTGGAAAACGTCGCGGCGGTGGACGAGAATTATCTTCGCGTTCTTGCCGAACAAACCGGTCTGCGGCTGATTAACATCAATGATCATTCCCGCCCGCCCAAGGAGCTAATCCGTCTCCTCACCGCCGAACAGGCCAAGCGTCTGACCGCCGTGCCGGTGTATCAACGCGAGGATGGCGTCGCAGTCATCGCCATCGCCGATCCCTCCAACACGACCGTCACCGACGACCTTCGGACCATCATCGAGCGGGAGATCGAGACGGTCATTGCCAAGGACGGGGACATCCGCGAGCGGATCGAGCAGTATTACGGATTGGGAGACGAGACGTTGGACGACATCGTCTCCAAGGTGGACGTGATCGAGGACGCGCCGCAACAACAGCAGGCAACCAAGGAAATTGACCTTTCGGACATGAATCAGATCGCCAACGCCGCGCCGGTGATCAAGTTGGTCAACGGATTGCTCATCAAGGCGATCAAGGAGCGCGCGAGCGACATTCACATCGAGCCGTTCCCCAACATCATCCGCATTCGCTATCGCGTGGACGGCGTTTTGCGGGAAATTCCCTCCCCTCCGCGCAACATGCTTCTGGGGATTGTTTCGCGCATCAAGGTCCTGAGCGGCATGAACATTTCCGAATCGCGCCTGCCGCAGGACGGTCGCATGAAGTTGCTGATGGAGGGGCGCGAGGTGGATTTGCGCGTCAGTTCCATGCCGACCGCCCACGGAGAAGCCATCGTCATGCGCATTCTCGACAAAAACATGATGATGATCGGCATCAGCCAGATCGG
>CAZRCZ010000015.1:0-123492 GCA_964598765.1 uncultured Candidatus Sumerlaeota bacterium
GTACCCCTGGTTTTTTCGCCCTCTTTTCGTCAACCTATTTCAGGACGGGACACGTCCAACAGCAGAACTCGAACATCCGCAGAGGGAGTGAATCGGCGGTTGATTCAATGCCGGACCCCTGCGAAAATTGACGGCATGGACGCCACATCGCAAAAACCGACCGCCGAGCGAACAGCCGAACAGACATCCATTCGGGCCACAACGCAACCCTCGCGCGGGTGGGCGTTGTATGACCGCGATTGTTCGGTCTGTCAGGCGTGGACGGCGCGGGTCGGGCCGCCGCTCATGGAGAAAGGTTTCGCGTTCGATCATCTTCAAGCGCCGTGGGTGAAGGAACGGCTCGGATTGCCGGAGGAAAAATTGCTTGAGGAGATGAAGGTCATCACCGCCGACGGGGAAATCCTCGGCGGCGCGGACGGGATGGTTTATCTTGCGCGGTGGGTGTGGTGGACGTGGCCTTTGTACGGGTTGAGTTTGATTCCGGGGATGAAGCCGATCATCCGTTGGGGGTATCGGCGGTTCGCGGCGAATCGGCATCGGTTCGGGGGAAAATGCAAAACGAAAAAGGATTAAGAATCAGCGCGGACGCTATTTTCCGCGCCTTCGGGTCCGAGATTTCCAGTAGCCGGGGCGCCGATGAAGGTGAGTGATCGCAATGACCTGAATCTCTCCGAACTTGATTTGATAGATGATTCCGTAGGGAAACCGATTGACCAAGCATCTTCTTGTATTCTCCGACAAACGGGACCACGCGTCGGGGAATTTCAGAATGCGGGCGATTGCGCCATAGACCTCTTCCGCAAACTCCAAACTGAGTCCGTGAAGACGTTGCTCGTAATAGGCGACGGCGAGATTGAGTTCCTTCTCTGCTTCCGAATGAAGGCGAAAATTCATCGCCGATATTTCTTCCGGATTCTCTCAAAAACCTTTTCACCGGGAATCAATTTCGCCTTACCGCGCTCGATTTCCGCGACGCGGCGCTCGGCTTCCTCGGCCCAGAGGCGATTGATGGTCGCTTGAGTGGGGAGATTAAGACTGGCCAGAAGTTTTTCGATCAGATCAAGGCGCGCTTCCGCAGGAAGGGAAAGGGCTTCGTCCATCGCGCTCGCTTTTACATTCGCCATAATCATTATCCTTCCGGTTAGCCACTCTAACACCGCGTCAAATGGAGGAGCAATCCATTTCAAGACAATGAGGAAAGTTTGGTGAGAGGTTTGCCGACGGAGTCTATAATTGAGCCATGTCCGAACTTGAATGGAATAACGTCTTCTTTGTTCCCTCGATTCATCAGCGGATGATTTTCGCGGGTGAGGTCCGGTGGAAGGCGGCGAGTTGGCGGCCCGATTGCGTCGCGGTGGAATTGCCCCCCGCGCTCAAGGAGTGGGTGATTCGGGGCGTTTTGCGGTTGCCGCAAATTTCGGCGGTTTGTCATCCCTCGGCGCGCGGCGAAGGGGAGATGAGCTACGTTCCGGTTGATCCGTGCGATTCGATGATCGAGGCGGTCCGGATCGCTTGCGAGCGGGAGATTGACGTTGAATTTATTGACGGTGGATTCAATCCCGCCGATTCGACGGAAGACACGATGAGCAAGTTTCCGCTTCCGGACGATTTGATGATCGAGAAGGTTGGATTGGAAGCTTACGTCAAAACGGTTTTGCCGTTTTTGTCGGAGCGAGCCGATGAGAAAAACGGTGGACGCGAGGCGTTTATGGCGCGGCGGCTATTGGAACTTTCGCACCGTCACGAGCGCGTGCTTTGCGTATTGGGCATCGGTCATTTTGCCCGGGTCCGGGCGTTGTTGGAATCGAATCAGAGTGTGAGCGTTTCACCTTCCGAGCCGGGCGAAACTGGCAAATCGAACGCGCCTCGGACGCTCCCTCACGGGCGCGGCTCGGATTCCGTTCGGGGAATTTTTCTTGCGCACGTCAAGCCGTCCTCGTTGCCGCATCTTTTGCGCGAGATGCCGCGTTTGGCCGCCGCGCGCGAAAAACGGCTCGCGGAGAAAATGTCCGATAAGGATGCCAGCGTCGAATGGCGATTCGACAAAATGGCCGCGCTCATTGCGATTTTCCGTCAAGCGGGAAAAGCCTACACGGATCAATACAAGAACGAAGTGAGCCTGTCACGGTTCAAGGGGATGATTCAATACACGCGCAATCTGGCATTGGTGGAAGATCGTCTTGAACCGGAGGCGTACCACGCCGTCATGGCGGCCAAGAGCGCCGTGGACGACGATTATGGTTATGAAGTTTGGAAAATGCTCCAAGCTTACGAGGGACAGGAGGAGGAATCGCAACTTCCGATTCTCAATCTGCGCGAAGGGGCGGGGCAATCACGCGGATCGTTCAGCGACCGCGAAGAAAAATTCCGCATGGAATCCCTTTTTGACGGGCCGGAGCGCGAGTCCGTGAAAATCGGATTTCGGCGACGCCCTTCGATGGAAATGAAACGAGTTTGGAAGGAGCAATGGGATCAACAATCCTTGCGCGGGATATGCTCGTGGCCGCCGGAGGACGAGACGCAGGAAAAATTCATGACGTTTCTCCGCAAGCGCGCCGTGCAGGTGGTCACCGAGGATAAACGGCAGGTCGTGGAATTTAGCACGTCGCTCCTCGACGGGCTGGACATCCGCGAGACGATGCGCAACTGGCACACGGGAAAAATATTCGTTCAGCAGACGCCGCAACCGCAGGGGACGGCCGGCGCGGTGGTTTTGATTTTCGCGGACGAGCCGCTCCGCGCGCGCGGCTCATGGCGATGCACGCTCTACGCCGAGAACCGCAATGAGAGCGACATTTCGTTTTACGCGACGCCGCCCGGCGAGAACGTCGTCGGGCCGCGGATCAGCCGGACCGAATTCGGCGGCATTTTGTCCATCTATCCCGCCGCGCAAATTCCGGACATTTGGAGTTTTCCGGGGATCGGCGAGTTGAAATCATGCGCCGATGCGCTCTTGGCGGGGGCGATTTTATTTTCGGAGGACAAATTCATCGCGCACGTCGCGACCAAGCCTCCGGCTTCATTCATGCGCGAGATTGCGGCGCGGCACCACAAACACATCATTCATCTGCCGATTCGGAATTTCTCGGAGTCGCAATTGAAGAAGATTCGAAAGTTTCACATCCTAAACGGCAAAGACGTGCGGGCCTTCGCGGCGGATTATATTTTTGATTAAAGCGCCACAGCCGACGACGGTTGTGCCGTCTTACGAACCCGGCGGCGGCTTGTCGGGCGGAATCGCCATGTCGGCGTCGTCGTCATCGGTTTCGGCATCCTTCAGGGGACTTCCGGGAAGCATGGGTGCGCCCTTGGCTCCTTTGCCCTTGTCCGCCGGAGTTCCGGGAACAACCTTGGGTTCGAGCAGGTCTGAAAACTTCTTGGCGATGTTGTCGAACTGGTAGCTGGGAATTTTATAGACCCAGTTGCGATGTTGCTCGTTGGCTTTCTTGAGGGTTGTCCCCGCCAATTCAAAGGTTTTGGCGGCTACGGAATCGGACGTGCGCTGATCGCTCAGCGAAAAATCTTTCGCCTTGTCATAGGAGGCCGCAATGCGGATGTAGCGATCTTCGCCCAACTTTCCCGCGCCGACGGTGTAGATCAGCCCGTTCTTCTGCGTCGCGGTGTAGGTGGTTCCGAAGTCAATCTCGGCGACCTTGGGGTCGGATACCGGAAGAACGTCGCTCAGAGAAACACTGCCCAAGGCGTGGCTGACAGACGCCGCGATGTTTTGGCGCTCCTTGAACGGATCCGGAATCTTCGTCGTGATTTTGAAAGGGTCGGCTCCGGTCCTTGCCAAGGCAAAACTGTCGGTCGTGCCCCGGCTGTCCACTTTGATTTCTTGCAACGATTTGTCGTCAACCTTGATGACGTCCTTGGCTAGCCACGATTGCGGCAGGGTGTCAATCGTCATTTGTTCTTTGATGACGTAAACCGAGGGGTCGTCTCCCTCGACGCGGATGTATTGGCCGTCGGGGGGCGCGAAGCCTCCTTCGTCGGAGTGGGATTTCCGCACGCTTCCGGCGTAGAGGCCGCCCAGCAACTTGCCGTCGGCGTCGAGGAACTGAATGTGGCTGTTGGTCGGCTTGGCGTCGCTGACGCCGAGCTTTTCATATTTTTCCGGGCTTTTGGTCATGAAGTCGGCCGTTTCGAGGTCGCTGATGGCCAACACCGTGCGTTGCAAGAGGTCCTTCTGGACCGGATAACCGCCGCGCGTGTCCATGCCCCATTCCTGATCGGATTTCTTTTTGATCGTGAAGGTGTTCTCGGGGGTGTTGATCTTGATCTGCGCCACCTTGTCCAAATTGATGGAGCCGAAAGGCTTGGTTGGCTTGAATTTCTCGCCCGTGGACTTTTCCTGCGACCAATATGCCGCGAGCGCCAAACCGAGCAAAACCGCGGCCACGATGAGCAGGACAAGGAGATTGACTTTGCCGTGGGCGCGATTAACCACGCGACGACCTCATCCTGTAGGATCGCCAAGCGGCGGGAAGGAAGCTCATCAGGAAGACGAGGAACGGCATGAAGGCGATGTTCACGAATTTGATCCGCGCGCCGAGGCTCTCGATGTCTTGACGGAGACTCCGCTTCACCTCGCGCAGTTTCTTTTTCGTGTCCGCTTCGTCCGAACGGAATTTCTTGATTTCATCCCGTTGCGATTCGCTCAGGATCGCCTTCTGTCCCCCCTCTTCGGCTTTGCCGCGCTGAAGCTCCTGAAGCTTTTGCGTCGTTTCCTCCAACTTTTTCTGGAGCGAAACTTCCTCGGTCCGCCATTTTTCCTGAGCCTTGTGCTCGAGCGCGTCAACCTTGGCGAAGGGGCGCGCCGATTTGCCGCGCGTCCGCAGGCTGACGAGATCATCCGAGCCGGTCATCAGCTCGATGGCGTTGTTGATGAAATTCAGATTGTCGAAGCGCGCCGTGGCGATTTTCTGGCCGAGGAAATTGCGGATGTCCACGGCAAAATCGTCGGTGATGAAGTCCACGTCGGAAATCACGATCACCGTGTTTTCTTTTTCCGCCTGCGCGACGTGATCGCTTTTCGTTTCTTTCTTGTCCTTGTCCGCGTCTTTCTTGTTCGGTTCCTTGGGCAACAGGGATTCGGGTTTGCCGCCGGGGAAGGCGGTCTCGAATTTGCCGGTGATCTTGTAAGCAATCCCCAATTTCTGATTGCCCGGAACATAATCCCTCGTCAGCGATTCAAAATCGGGGTTTGGGGTCATGCCCATCAGCTTGACCTTGAATTCGTCCATCTCCATCGCCGCCGGGCTGGATTCGATCAGAGGGGTGATCTCATACTTTGCGTCCTTGGCCTTCTTCAGCGCGCCGGCGCAACCGAAAAGCAAACGCTCCATGTTGCTGGAAATGATCTCCTGCTGATTGCAGTTTTCCTTCGGAAGCAAGAGAAAGACGATGTAATCCATGACGCGATTCTGGACATTGACCTTGGCCGAGGTGGTGGGATCGGCGATCACCTTTCCCGAGGGCATTTCGATTCCCCACGCCTTGAAAAGTTTGGGCAGGGATGATTCGGTCTGCTCGGTCAGGCGCGCCTGAGGATTGGGGTTATGGCTGTTGCGCATGTCGTATTCGCAATGCGCGTCGGCCAGAACGATCACGCGCCCTCCCTTAAGAACGTATTGGTCAATCGCGTATTCGGTCTGGTCGGAAAGTTTCTTAGGATGAATAACAAGCAAAAGGTCAATCGTCTTGTCAATTTCGCCGGCGGTAATCGGGACTTCCTTCACGTTGAAACTCTGGCGAAGTTCGCTGATGAAGACCCACGGATCGGCGGGAGGCATGCCCTGCATCCGCGCCATGGGATCGTTCGCGCTCCCCATGACGCTGAGCGGCGACATGACGCCGATGGTTTTTTTCTCGGGGTGGGAAATCGCGGAAACCAACCGGGCGACGTCATACTCCAAAAATTGCTCGCGGCTCGGTTCGAGGAAGGGAATGGAACGTTCCTCGCCGGTTTCGCTCACGACCACCAAACCGAAATAAAGAGGCTCTTCTCCCGCCGGATAAGGTTTCAGCCCGTATTTGACCGCCCATTCCTCGGTTTCGGTATCCGGACGCGGCTCCAAAATTTCGAGGGTTGCCTTACCGCCGCTGGCCGCCTTGAATTGTTTGAGCAATTCGATCACGCGGTCGGCGTATTGTTTGATGTTCGGAAGACTCGACGCCGGACGCTTGGAGTAGAAAAGCTTCAGCTTGACGCTCTCATCCAGCTTCTTGAGCAAGGAACGGGATCCCGGAGAAAGGGTGTAGAGCCGCCCTTCTGTCAGGTCCACCTTGACGTTGCGGGTCAAAACCGACGCCGCCAAATTGACCGCCAGCAGAATCACAAAGGCGATGCCCAAAGCCGCCGCGACGCTGAAATCCCTTTTGACCATGGCTGACTTTCCCTTAATCGGCTTTCTTTGCTTCGAGCAAGACCGCGCAGGCGAAAAGCCAAACGCCGATCATCGAGCCGAAGAAAATCAGATCGTTAAGTTCGAGGACGCCCCGCTTGATCGATTCAAAATGGCCCGAAAAACTGACCGTCACGATGGCGTCCACGAGCCATTGCGGCGCCCAAACGGTGAACCAATCCATCACGACGGAAAATCCCGCCAGCAGAAGCAGAAAGCAGATCACAACCGAAATGATGAAGCTGATGACCTGACTTTTGGTTGCCGCCGAGATGCAACAACCTATGGCCAGATACGCGCCGGCCATAAGAAACGATCCGGCGTAGCTGGCCAGAATGACGCCGATGTCGGGCGAACCCAGGTAAAGGACGGTGAGGAGGACGGGGAACGTGCACGCCAACGCGATGCCGACAAAAACCCACGCGGCGAGGAACTTCCCCAAGACCGCCTCGGGCAACGAAATCGGTAGCGTCAACAGAAGCTCGACCGTTCCGCTTCGACGCTCCTCCGCCCAAAGCCGCATCGAAACTGCGGGGATCAAAAACAAATACAGCCAAGGATGCCAAGTGAAGAAAGCGTTCAAATCGGCCTGACGCGCCTCGTAGAACATGCCCAACGAGAAGGTGAAAAGCCCCGTCAGGAAGAGGAAAATCGCGATGAAGACGTAGGCGACCGGCGTTGCAAAGTATCCGGCCAACTCGCGTTTGAAAATGGCGGCGACCCGACTCATGCCTGAACCGCCTCCGTCTGTCGACCGCGCGTCAGGTCGCGGAACACCTCGTCCAGATGCCCCTGCTCGACATGAAACTCGGTCACATCCCATTTTCTCTCGCGGGCCAATTCCGTGACTCCGGCGGCGATCACGCGCCCCCGAATCGGGTAGAGCCGAAATCTTTGTCCGCCCGCTTCGCTTCCGTCCACGGCGTCCACTTTATCCACGAAAGGAACGCGCCCCAGCGTCTCGCGCAACACGTCGGCCTGCGTTCCTTTGACCGTCAGGGTCACCGCCCCGTGCCAGCGCGATTTTTGCTTCAATTGTTCGGGCGTTCCATCGGCGACCAGCTTCCCTCCGGTGATGACGACCGCGCGGGAGCAGACCGCGTCCACTTCCTCAAGGATGTGGGTGGAAAGAATGATGACTTTGTCCTTGGACATGCGCGAGATCAATCCCCGGACTTCGTGTTTTTGGTTGGGGTCGAGACCGTCGGTCGGTTCGTCCATGATGAGCACGGGAGGATCGTGGATGATCGCCTGCGCGAGCGAAACGCGCCGTTTGTATCCCTTGGACAGGGTTTCAAAGGTCTGGTCGCGCACTCCGCCGAGGAAACATTTTTCGATGACCTTTTCGACCGCTTGGTGAAGTTCCTGACCCCGGAAACCGCGAATCTTTCCCACGAAAAGAAGAAACGCCTCCACCGACATCTCGCCGTAGGCCGGGGCGGTTTCCGGCAAATAACCGATCACGCTTTTCACGGCCATCGGGTCTTTGATAATGTCGTGTCCGCTGACCGTGGCCGTCCCGGAAGAGGGGGCCAAGAAACAGGTCAGCATCTTCATGGTGGTGGATTTGCCGGCGCCGTTGGGTCCAAGGAAACCGAGAACTTCCCCCCGTTCGACCTTGAAGCTTAGGTCGTCCACGGCCTTGATTGAGCCGAAATGTTTGGAGAGTTGTAGGGTTTCAATCATCCTAACGCACTAACGCACAGAAAACAGCCGCGCCCCCTGCCCGGGGACAAACACATTCCTTTATCCAAAATCCCTCATATTGACCGTCAAAGCAGATTGACGGTTTGGTTTGTTTGCCAGATTTGGCGGCGATCAATCCGAGGGCGGCTTGAAGTCGCTCTTGACGTCTTGCGGTCCCATCATTTCCTCGTATTCGTCCTCGGTCAGGTCGTCATGCTTGAAGTCTATGCAGAACCAACCCAGCACGAAATCCGAAATTTCGGACGGATCGAAGCCGATTCGGAAAGTGAAGCCGAGATGACTAAGGAGCGGATCGGAGACGCAGACCTCGGCGCCGATGTTTTCCCAATACTGCCACCCTCGGTGATAAATCGGCGACCCCTCGCGCATATCCATGGACCACATGTCGTAATTCAATTCCTTGGCGGGGCGTTCGCTGTGTTTGCCGATCAAATCGGGCGAGTTCATCCGGTCGTTCCATTTGGTTTCAAGTTTCTTGAAATAATTCTCACTGCCGGAGTCGTAATGCTGGTCTATCCAGAGCCGCTGATAGGGGCCCAAACCGAGTCGAACCCGCCGCTCCTTGCCCACAAACATCCCGCGTCCGTCCCATTCCGCAGTCTGCCCGCTGTAGCCCAAGGCTCCGAGATTAAGATACTCGGTGGCTTGAATGTAGGCTCCGAGAGAGGGGGGCACGACGCCAGTTTTGGCTCCCTCGGTCGTCACGCCGACGCCGAATTGGAATATGTCCCTGAAATCGGCGCAACGATTGGCCAAATACCGCGACTGACAAGCGGTGAGGCTCAAACTCGCGATGATCAGTGCGGGAATGAAGGATGCGGTCTTGCGTGACATGAACATGACTCCTCGTCGCCAAATTAGGGTGATTCGGACACTTTCAACGGGTCAACTTTTTGCCCTTTCCGCCCCAAACTGTCAAGCGGAAAAAGGGGCCATTTCGCTTTGGCGCATGTTAAAGCGATTCTTGGAAAATGCAGGGACCAATTCGCAGGGCGCCATCCGTTTGTTTCCCCCTTGAATTTCTCGATTCCGCCCTCTTCCGCCGAACGGAATTATTCGGAAGGTCAATCCCATCAGCTAAATTTCCGATGAAGCTCGTGGAGTTGACGGAGATGGTCGGTGATTTGGCCGGAGAGGCCGACCATGGCGTGGTAGGTTTCCCTCAACGGATCATCCGGCTTGGATTGGAGTTCGAGGATTTGGAGACGCCCTTGAAGCGCGGCCAGCGGTTGGCTGAGGTCATGCAAAAGCTTGCGCGTTTCCTTGCACAGCGTCTGAATTTCCATCCCGCTCTCCTCCAGCGCCTTGAGTTGCAGGAGCGTTTGATTCAGCCGCAGTTGGTAAATCAAAAATTCTCCCGGCGCGACGGGATCGAAGAGGGAGTTCAGGCCGGCTTCCGCCAATGTGGATTGACTTTCCGGTGAAAGGGACTCGGAGGTCAAACCGATCAAGGCGAAGCGGTTCTTGGATTCGCAGGCGAGAAGTTCGCGGATTTGACCTTGCGTTCCGTTTTGCGCGTCGGCGACTTCCATCAACACCCCCACCACCGGATAGCCTTTGAGATAGAATTTCGCTTGATTGAGACTCTTGGCGCGGAGAACGAGGAACCCCGCCTGCTCCAAAGACGGTTCCCACGGCGGGACGTCCGTGTTTCCCTCTTGCGCCGACAAGTGAACGACGTGGCGGATCATGCGCGCCGCTCGCTTTCGGTTGCGTGAACGGACTTAAGCTTGCCGCACAGATCGCTCAACGCATCGGCGGCGGAGCGAACATCTTCCATGCCGTTGCGCCGTCCGAATGAAATTCGGATTCCCCCTTCGATCCGCCACGGCTCCAACTTCATCGCCCGCAAGACGTGTGACGGTTCGATAACCCCCGACGAGCAGGCGGCTCCGGCTGAGATGGCGTGTCCGGCCAAGTCCATCCCGACGACCAAATCGTGGCTCTGGATTCCGGCACAGCTGAGATTCAAAACACCGGGAACTTTTTCGGCGGTTGAACCGTTGATTTGGAACTCCGTTCCGTTGCGCCGGAGGCGATCCAAGAAGGCCTTTTCAACTTCCATCATGCGAAGACGATCCTCCGCCATGCGCTCAAGGGCGAGGCCGACCGCGCGCGCGAACCCCGTGATCCCCTCCAAATTTTCCGTTCCCGCGCGGCGCTCCTTTTCCTGATGACCGCCGTGAATGAGGGAATCGAGTTTGATTCCGTCCTGCACATAGAGAAATCCCACGCCCGCCGGACCGTAAATTTTGTGCGACGAGGCGGAGAGCAAATCGCATCCCAAATTTTTAGCGCCAATCTCGACGCGCCCCAACGCTTGAACCGCGTCGGTGTGGAAAATCGCTCCGCGCCGATGGGCGACGCGCGCGATCTCTTGAATCGGCTGGCGAACGCCGGTTTCATTGTTGACCGCCATGACGCAGACCAGCGACGCCCCTTCTTCGCAGGCGCGTTCCACGGCGTCTGAAGAAACGATTCCCTCCGAATCGGGCGGAACCTCGCGCAGACGGACCCAATCGAATCGTCCGGCCAAATATCGCGCGGCGTTGAGAATGCTGTCGTGCTCGATGGCCGAGACGATCAGATGAAACGGACGCGCCTGCGAACGCAACGCGATCCCTTTGACGGCGAGATTATTTGCTTCGGAGCCGGAAGCGGTGAAGACGATCTCCGCCGGTAACGCGCCGATGGCGCGCGCAATCTTTGCGCGAGCCTCGTTCATGATGGCGCGCGCCTTGCGTCCCGGACCGTGGACGCTGGAGGGATTGGCGCACGCCGCGTCGGCGCTCAAGTCCATGACCGATTCCATCGCGCGGCGGACTTCCGCGTCGAGGGGAGTGGAGGCGCAATGATCCAAGTAGGCCATAAATGTCGCTCGGCGAAACGCCGGGAAAAAATTGAACCCGGAGTCAGATTATCACGCGGTCGAGGGGAGTTAAAGGGAGAAGCGTGTCAATTCCCCGACGATTCAGTTATGATTCCGTCCCTCATGTCTTCGGCAGTTTTTCAAATTCAGGAGCGATGTCCGGTCACGCAGGCGCGGACCGGGATATTGACGTTGCCCCACGCGACGGTCCGAACGCCGGTTTTCATGCCGGTCGGCACGCGCGCAACGGTCAAGGCCATGACTCCCGAAGAAGTCGCCGCCATCGGCTACCGTCTGATTCTGGCCAACACGTTTCACCTCGAATTGCGCCCCGGCTCGCGGGTAATCGAAAAATTGGGCGGGCTTCACCCCTTCATGAATTGGCCCTATGCCTTGCTGACCGACAGCGGCGGGTATCAGGTTTTCTCCCTCGCGGCGATTCGCAAAATCAACGACGAATTCGTGGAATTTCGCTCTCCCTACGACGGCGCCACGTGCCGACTCACGCCGGAAAGCGCGATTGAGATTCAGCATCGCCTCGGCGCGGACATCATCATGGCGCTGGACGAATGCATCGAATATGGAGCCGACCGCGCGCGGTCGGAGAAAGCAATGGAGCGGACGCTGGATTGGTTGGAAAAGTGCAAGCAATGTCATGAGCGACGCGGGGACGAGGAGACGCAGGGAAAAAAAGGGGCGCTTGGATCGTCGCTGTTTGGGATTGTTCAGGGGGGATTCTTTTCCGATCTCCGCGAGCGAAGTTCGCAACGCACGGCGGAGATTGATCTGCCCGGATACGCCATTGGCGGATTGAGCGTCGGCGAGCCGGAGCCGCAAATGATGGAGATGCTGGAGGCGTCGCTCGTCCACTTACCGACGGATCGTACCCGCTACGCGATGGGGGTCGGCCTGCCGCTCAACCTGATTGACATGGTGATGCGCGGGATTGACATGTTCGATTGCGTGATCCCGACCCGCGAGGGACGCAACGGGCGTGCTTACACCTTTCAAGGGGTCGTCGTTTTGAAGCACGCCGCTAACGCCGAGAATCCGCAACCGTTGGAGGAAGATTGCCCCTGCGACGCGTGCCGACGCTACACCCGCGCCTACCTGCGTCACCTTTTCATGAACAACGAAATCCTCGCGTCGCGGTTGACGACGCTCCACAACCTGACGTTTTTCTGGAAACTCATGGAACGCATCCGGGGTTGCATTGCGGATGGAAAATTGCCCGAGCTTCGCAGGGAACTGGCCGGAAATTTTGAATAACCGATGATGATCCAACTCTGCCGGATCGCTTAAATTCCAACGCCTTGGGGTTTATTCGAACGGCGATATCTGGCGATCTTCGCGATCTCTCGCGGATCCCTGCAAGCTCCTCTCCCTTCCCAAGGGTGGCGGGAACATTCGTGAACCACAGCCCTCCGTTGGATTCGGCAACCAAGAAAAAAAGATGCAATTTTTTGGCGCAGAGATTGGACGCGCATCAACACGGATGACACGGATTGATTTTTCTCCGAAATTCCGTGAAATCCGCGCCTCTCCGTGTCCCAAAAAAGAAATTATTCTTCAAATTTTTCTTGCTCTTGCTCATGCTCTTGCTCTTACTCTTATCCGACTTCGGCTCCCAACTTGGGATGCCTGCAACCGACATGGACCCGAATTCCAGCGCCCTTCCCTCCCCCAAAAGCCATGCCGAAGGGGAAACCCTGAAAATCCCCGAATTCATTCGGGAGGAATGGGAGATTTTGACCGCCGGGACGGTGGATGTTTTGCCCCGCGCCGAGTTTTTGGAGCGCGTCATTGAGGCTCGCCAAAAGGGGAAATCGCTACGAATCAAACTGGGTTGCGATCCTTCTTCTCCCGATCTTCATGTCGGTCACACCATCGTCATCAACAAGCTTCGGCAGTTTCAGCAATTCGGTCATCAAGTCGTCTTCATCGTCGGCGATTTCACCGCGCGGATCGGCGATCCGACCGGCAAATCGGAAACGCGCAAGGCGCTTTCTCCGGAGGAAACCCACGCCAACGCCAAGACCTATCTCGATCAAATTTTCAAGATTTTGGATCGAGACAAAACCGAGGTCGTCGGCAACGCGGATTGGTTCGACAAAATGACGATGAACGACGCGATCAAGCTTGCGTCGCAATACACGGTGGCGCGGATGCTCGAACGGGACGATTTTTCCAAGCGATACGCCTCCGGACGGCCGATCCACATTCACGAATTTCTCTATCCGCTCGTGCAGGGCTACGATTCGATCATGGTCAAGGCGGACATCGAACTGGGGGGGACGGATCAAAAATTCAATCTGCTGGTCGGCCGCGAGTTGATGCAGGAGGCCGGGATGCGTCCGCAATGCGTGATGACGATGCCGTTGCTGGTGGGTTTGGACGGCGTCCAGAAAATGAGCAAATCGCTGGGGAACGCCATTGGAATCACGGAGCCGCCGGACGAAATTTTCGGCAAGGCGATGAGCGTGCCCGACGAATTGATGGAAGATTATTTTTTGCTGGCGTTGTCCCATCCTCCCGCCGAAGTCCGGCGCATGATGGAGGAAATCAAAGGGGGCAAGGTCCATCCGCGCCAAGCCAAGTCGCAAATGGCGCGGGAACTCGTGGCGCGTTACCACAATGAGGAAGCCGCCATTAAGGCATCCGCGAATTTCGACCGCGTCTTCCGGGATCGCCAAGCGCCCGGGGATATGGAGTCAGTTTCCATCGAACTGGAAGGAGCTTCGCTCCGCGTGGCGGAGATGCTCGCGCGGGCGGGACTGGCCGAATCCAACAGTCAGGCCAAAAGGCTGATTCAGCAAGGAGGCGTCACGATCAACGGCGAGAAAATTGATTCGGACCGTCTGGAATTCGGCGCGGGAGAGTATCAAGCCAAGGTTGGCAAACGGCATTTCCGCAAAATTAAATTGACTTCCCCCTCCGGCCATTGAGAGCATCCTTGTTTATGGTTGCGCGCCTAGACTCTCAACAAGGCGTTCCGGCTTCGGTGGCCGAACAAATTCAGGTGGGCTGAAAGGCCGTCTCAAACGGTATATTCCAGATGCATTTACACGATCTCCGATCCCATGGCGTCGTCAAGTTTTTCGCCTACATCGGCTTTGGGCTGATCATCATTTCCTTCGTCGTTTTTTACGGGTGGAACCCGCAAAAAATGCGGGATGCCGAGCGGGGCGCGACCGCCTATGCCAAGATGCGATCCGACGATCCTTTGAGTTTCCTTCCGTGGCGAAAATGGGAGAACATCGGGGGAGGGGAAGTCAAGCTGGGCCGCGACCTCGTCAAGAACGAACGATTGGGACTTCTCGATCCTCAAATCGTGCAATTCATGCAACGTCAGGGGCGCGGTTTTGATTGGGTGGTGAACGATGAGGATGGCATCCGAAAAGCGGTGGACTTGCGCATTCTCCGGCGCGAGGCGCAAAGGCAGGGTCTGCTGGTCACCGATGATGAAACGCTGAAACACATTCGCTCGATCTGGGGGACCGACGCCGAGCGGCTCAATCAATATCTTCAAAATCGGGGAATCAGCGAGGAGCAATATCTCCGGGAAATCCGGGACGAAGAAGTCGCTTTCCGCGCGCAAAACGCCGTTGCCAATCAAGCCCGGGTTTCGCTTTTTGAGCTTTGGCAGGAATATGTCCTCATTAGCGAAAAGATCAAATTGAAGATCGCCTCTTATCCCGCCGCGGAGATGGCCAAGAATCTGAAAGTCACCGATGACGAATTGCAGTCCTACCTAACCGAGCATCAGGATGAATACAGGATTCCCACCAAAAGGCGTTACGCTTACGTGAAAATGACGAGGGAGGAAATCGCCAAGTCGCTGACCCCGACGCCGGAGCAAATTCAATCCTTCTTCGATCAGAATGCCGCCCAATTCACCCGAAAGGATTCGGTGAAAATCGAGGACATCTTCGCGCCGGTGAGCGCGGACCAACCGACGACGGCGGCCATGGCGCTCATGGACAAGGTTCAGAAGGAGGCGGTCGGCTCCGCTTCGTGGAATGATCTGGCCTTGAAAATGGAGAAAGATAATCCGGGTTCGATGATCCTTTACCGGGATAGGGGATGGATTGAGCGGGATGACAAGAACCGCAAAAATTTTGGTCCCATCTATCTGGATCGAGCCTTTGCCCTTGCCGACGACGTCGTCAGCACTCCGGTTCAAAGCTTGATGGGGGTTCATGTGATTCGCCCCAAGGGACATCGGTCCGCAGGTCTCCCGACGCTGGATGAAATCCGACAGCAGGTGGAGGAAAAATTCCGGGAGCAGGAATCGGCGAAACTCCTGCGCGAGAAATTCCTAAAACTGCGGGAGGAAATCCGCAATTACCCGACGCTCCACGATTTTGCCGTCGGCGTCGGGATGAAGGATGAATTGACGACCACGGTTGCGGTCAGCTCGCCATTCATCCCGGAAATCGGATCGCTGGCCGAGGTCTCGACCTACGTGCGCAATCTCAAGCCGGGGCAGTTGAGCGAATTGATCCCGCTTCCGAGCAAGTCTCCGACAATGTTCTGCGCGCTTCAAATCAGTCAGGAGGATCCGAGTTACGTCCCCAAATTGGAGGAAGTCCGAAGCGGAATTGAGACGGCAATCCGAAAAAAGAAGGGGATTGAGTTGGCGAAATCGGCGGCGGAGGCCGCGTTGGAAAAAGCCAAAGGGAGCGGAGACTTCGACGCCGCGATCTCGGACGCGCCCGGAAAGAAAATCGAGACAAAACCGTTCACGCGCCTAGATCCGGAAAACATCATCGGGACCGCGTTGGGGGCGCCGTTGGTCGGATTCGAAAAGCAGACTGCAAAAATTTCACAGGGATCCCTTGGAGTTTCATCCTTTGGCGGCGGGAGAGCCAAAGAGGCACCGGAAGGATACGCCATCTGGAAGGTTCTCAGTTTGGAACCTCCTTCCAAGGATGAATTCCGCAAGGAGCGACGAACCTTCGAAAGCGACATGCTCGGCATCACGCAACGGACCGTCGTGGAGGAATGGCTGGCCGATCGGCGGCGCGAGGTCGGTTACGAGAAGCTGAGCAACAGCCGTTCGACCCCATCCGCCGGCGCCGAGGCGCCTGACGAGGAATAGATTGGAAGCTTGATTATTTCGGACGGGCTAGATTGAAAATGTGGGGCAGATCGGGGTGGGTGCTGGGATAGAATTTGCACTTCTCCTTGTCCCACACCCATTCCCCTCCCCACGGCTCCTTGAAATCGCCTAGCGAAGCCCCTGAGAAAAGAGTCCTGATGTCATCCGGACAGGCGCCCTCGTGGCTCTTCCTGTAGGCCGTGACGTCGCCGACGACCATGGACATATGGCTGACAACCGATTCAGCCGCTTCCAGCTCGCTCGTGCAAAAAAACCGGTTGTCCGTAGGTTCTTTCGCTCCGGGGAGAAAGGTTGTCGGCACCTGACCCGGCCAAATCACAAATCCCATCAGTCCGGGATTGTCGGAGGCGGGATTGGGCGGAATTCCTTTCCATCCCTTATGCAGAAAGCTTTGCTCCAACCGATCCAGTTCGTCATCGGATTCGGGAAAGGCGAGTTTGGAGTCCCTGATTTGCTGGAACATTTGGGCGATCCTCGGCCAATCGGGCAATTCCACATCCCTGAGCGCCGAGGCCGCGTCCAATTCTTGAATCGTCGGATAGCGTCCGTTCGTCCGCTGAAATTCAATCGCTTTGGCCCGCAGTTCGGCGACGATCCAGTCTTTCATGACGCGGCGCAAACTGTTGTATCGCAGTTCCGACAGATCAGTGTTGCCCATGTTAAAGTAACGGACATAGTCGGAAAAGTAATTCTTATACGCGGCGATGTAGCGTCCCATCTTCATTTCAAAATAGGCCGTCCAACTGCTGACCCAAGGGGGACAATCGGGAGCCTTGAGCGCGCGCTTCACGTAAAACTTGGCGAGTTCAGGCTTGTTCATCGTCCAGAAGGAAAAAAAGGCCGCCTCATAGGGAAGACGGTATTTTCTTGGATTATGGAGCATCCCTTTTTCCAGAATCGCCAATCCCTCCTTAAACTGCTTCCCGTCCTCGCCGAGCGCCAAGTTTCCGAACGAATAAACGGCGACGAAGTGAGGATCCAGATCGGTGATCACATCGAAGTAGGCTCCAAGGTTCGCATTCTGCCTTGCTTGGTTGGCGGTCGCGCCAAAAACCTGAATCACTCTCAGCCATAAGAAATCGGCGGCAAAGTGATCGTAGCCGACCGCCGTGCTCCGGACGTATTGGCTGGAGGGAAGGTAGAGCCAATCATGAAACCTCCCTTTTTCTTCCTTGAGTTTTGCGCGTAGGACGGATTGAAAAAAAACCCCAAAACCAAAAAAGACAACGAATCCCGCCAAAAAAAGAGCCGAACTTAGGGCGCGTTTCATTTGAAGTTCCGGCGTCCGAAAATCAACATCGAAAGAAACAAAACGCCGGCGGGATAGAACAGGGCATAGACCACCGATTCCCACCAGATCCTGACGTGGTCGGAATAGAGCGCCTGCTCGACCGTGCGATGAAAGACACCCAAGTTCGGCGTAATCAGCGACGCCCAATAAGCCAGATAGTAAATGACCGGCAGACTTTGACCGGCCTTGGAGAACTTTTGATAAAGATTCTCGGCGAACAGAACGATGTCCTCGTTGAGCCGTCCGGCGATGAAGGTCAACACCGTGAATATCATGCTCAGGAAAGGAGTTGAAAAAGAGGAAAACAGAATGGAAAAAGACGTGACGATGAGCAGTTCCAGAGCCGTCGCCGCGATGACCGGCATGACGTTGCGCGTGGCCGCGAATCCCTCCCACCAAACCAAATTGACCAGCGCCTCGCCCGATGACGCCGCGATCGCCGAAACCGAATTTCGTCCCTCTTCCGTCGCGTGATGGTAGTGAAGGATAAAAAGAAAGAAGTAAGTCATGATGAGGACGTTCACGTAAACCGTGAGAAGAAGTCCGAAGAATTTGCCGAGCAAAAACTGCCAGCGCGCGATCGGTTTGGAGACGATGGTGTAAATTGTCTTCCGTTCCAGCTCGTTGTAAACAAGACTCACGCCGATAAAGACGGAAATCGCCACCCCAAAGAGATTGATTGAAGTGAATCCAAGGTCCTTGATGATCTTTTCGCGCCCCGTGTAAGTCAGCTCGCTCACGACTCCGGATAACCCGATCAGAATCAGCGCGAAGAAGAGAATGAGGTAAAGAATGCGGTTGCGAACCGCCTCCTTGAACGTGTTGAGCGCGATTGCCCAGACGCTGAACAGTCCCCGATTCATGACGATTTCCCCGTGACCTCGCTGATGAAGTATTGCTCCAACGTCTCCTTGCGCGGCGTGAGCGAAATCAGCCGCCCTCCCTTGGACAGCGTGGAGGCGATTAATTCCTGCGCAACGCCCTCCCGCTCCGCGATGGCCAAAAATTGCCCCTTGGAATGAAGGAGCTTTTTGAGTTTGGGACGCCATTCCTCCATTTGCCGCTCATCCGCGCCTTGCACGACGACCTCCCACTCGGTGACTTTTTCGGAGAGCAATTCCGAGAGATGGCCGATGGCCTTCAGACGCCCCTGATAGAGAATCGCCACGCGGTCGCAGATCAGCTCGGCGTCCTGAAGAATGTGGGATGAAAAGAAAACCGTCTTGCCGTGGTCGCGCAGACTGAGAATCAGATCGCGGACGTCCTTGCGTCCCAGCGGATCCAGACCGGATTGCGGCTCGTCGAGAAAAACCAGATCGGGGTCGTTGAGCAACGCCTGCGCCAATCCGATGCGTTGGTTCATTCCCTTGCTGTAGCCGCGCAGGGGAAGATTGGCGGCGTGGGCAAGTCCGACCAACGCGAGAAGCTCCTCGATTTTGTTTCGCCGCTTGGTTTTGGACATTCCGTAAAGCCGGCCGTAAAAATCCAAGAATTCCCAACCTCGCAGATAATCGTAAAAATAGGGATTTTCCGGCAGATAACCGATCCGCTCCTTGATCGAAACGTCGCCGAGCGGTTTGCCGAGAATCTTCGCCGTTCCGTAAGTGGCAAAGTGAATCCCCATCAGGATTTTAATCGTCGTCGTCTTGCCCGCGCCGTTGGGACCGAGCAGTCCGAAAATCTCTCCCTGCTCGACCTTCATGCTGAGGTCGCGGAGCGCTTCAGTCCTTCGATCCTTCAGCCGGATCTTGAGGCGCCCGTATTCAACGTCCACCACGTCGCGGACGTAAATCTTGCTCAGCTTTTCAATTTCAACGATGGCCATGCAATCATTCGCTCGGATTTGCCGCCGGACTGGGGCTGGACTTTGCGATTCCGCGGCAAAGGGTTGCTATTGTAGGGGAATTGGGGTTCAAGTTTCCAACAAAAAGGCGCCGGGATTGAATTTACCCGACGGGCGTGTGACATAAACCAAAGCATTCTCCGAGCGCGATTGTAAGGGAGCGCCCGATGCGTCATCGCTTTGCGGTCGGACATTAGCATACCCTCGCGGCTCGGCCGTATTTCAATTTCTGAAACTCGCTCTTCATTCGACCTCTCGCAATTTACTGGTTTTTTTCCACGCCTTACCTTTGATATAATTCGCAGTGGGGAAGGGTGAGGGCGAAAACGGTTTGGGATGACCTTGATTCGTCGGAGGATGCCGGGTGAAAACCGCTGAGATCATTTCCGCGACACATTCGGAGCGGTCCGCAATCCAATCAGACCGATACCTACAGCTATTTGAAAAGTTGAGCCCGCTGATCAGCGCGCGGGCGACCGGGGACATCGCAGGGGCCGCCTGCGACCTGATCGCCGAATTGCTGGACGTAGAGGCTTGCTCCATCCTTCTTTCCGATCCGGCGCGGAACGGATTTGCGCTCCGGGGAGCGACGCATATTCCGCTCACGGAATGGGACTCGGTGGTTGTTCCCTACGACAAGGGCATTTGCGGTCGCGTCCACACCACGGGCAAGCCTTTGCTCTTGCGAAAGGCTTCCGATTTCGCGGCGTTCGGAATCGTCCCCAAAACCCGTTACGGACGCCCTTCCTGCGTCGTCGCGCCGCTGAAGTTTCGCGGAGGCGTCGTGGTCGGCGTGATTAACGTCGCCTCGCCGCGCAAGAGCCGTCCGTTCAATAACCGCGACGTGGAATTGCTGATGGCGGCGGCGCACCTGATCGCGGGAGGATTGGAAAATTCCCACCTCTTTCAGGAGACGCTCCAGATGTTCCAACGGCTGGAAGATATTCTGGACAGCATCAACGTCGCCATTGTCGCTCTGGATAACGACTTCAAAGTGGTCCAGCACAATCACCGTTTCGGCGAATTGACCGGTAAGACTCCGGTCGAATTGCAGTCCGGCGATCTTCGGACCATTCTGGGAACCCCTCTTTTCAGTGTTTGCAGTCGCTTGATCCGGGACGTGACGCAGTCGGAGGGACTTCGGCAAGAGCGCTTTCAAGGGGAATTGGCCGGAAAACCGATGACGCTCGAGATCACTATTTCCAAGGTGCAGAGTTCGGGCACGCCTCCGGGCGCGTTTCTTCTGATGTTGGAGGACATCATCGAGGAGGAAGAGGTTCGCCGACTGCGCGAGGCTGATTCGCTCAAGCGCTCGTTCCTCCGCATTGTCTCGCATGAGCTTCGCACGCCGCTCACCGTGATTCAGGGAGCGCTCCCCTTATTGCAAACTTGTTGCGAATCCCCCAACGGTTCCCTTGCCGAAAGATTGGTCCAAATCGAACGCCTTCTTCGACCTAACGTTCAGCGATTGACCGGCGTCGTCAATTCGGTCTTGGACGTGGTGGACATTGAAAACGGGAAGCTGGAATTGACCATCCGTCCGCTGGATTTGAACAAGCTTCTGCACGAGCGGATCACCGGAGCGCAAGAGTCGGCGCAAACCAAGCGGTTGATTTGGAAGATCGAACTGGACCCGACGCTCCCCTTGATCGCCGGCGACATGCAACGCCTGCGCCAGGTGTTTTATGAGTTGATCGACAACGCGATCAAATTCTCCGATAGAGACGGCGCGATCCATGTCCGAAGCAACGCGGAAGGGGGCATGGCGGTTATCCGAATATCCAATTTCGGAGATCCGATTGTTCCGCAAATGCGGGAACAGGTTTTCGAGAAGTTTTATCAATTGGACCGCAATCTGAATCGCCGTTGCGGCGGTTGCGGATTGGGGCTGTTCCTCACGCGCAACATTGTCCGTCTTCACGGCGGAGGCGTTCAGATCGAGGATGGCGGCGAAGGGGAAACGGTATTCGTGGTCAAGCTTCCCTTGAAGCAACCCGCAGGGGCGGAGTCCTGAGAGCCGAGGTTGTTTCCGAATTTCCCGCCGGCCGATTTTCTATCCCGCTGGTTCGTTCTTGCCGGCCCGAGTCGCAGGCTCGGACTTGATTTTGGTCACACCGTCCACTCTTTCCTCCAGCGCGCCGACTTGCTTTCGCAGGTCCTCGACCATGTGGATCAAGACGTCATTGGCGCGTCGGAAATTGTAAATGCGAATCAGGATGATTTGGAGACAAAGCACCGTGGTGAGAATCATCAAGCCGAGCCAGAAGAGCATCCACTTATTGATCGGCTCGTTGCGCAGTTCGGAGTATTGAAAGAGCGAGGCGAGCAACCCGAGCGCGGAGGCAAAGAGGATGACGACCAGCGTCGGCTCCCACCATCGGGGCGCGAGCGCCTCGCGCAGTTGATACAAACGCCGAATGTCGCCGAGGCGAATGCGAACGTCCACCTCGCGCAATAGCTGATCCTTGTCGCGGGGAAATGATTCGTCGCGCATGGAAGGAATCCTCAAGAATCGCCGTCGGCGATCACACAGCCGGGGGCGGCTGGGCCACATTTTCCCGCCGGCGTCGTCATTCCACCAAATGCGCCAGTTGGAAGTAGGGAAGCAAAACCGCCAGCGCGATGAAAATAACGATGCCGCCAAGAAACACGATGAGCAGGGGTTCAATGATGCTGGCCAGTCCGCGCAAGGTGGAATCCACGTCGGCGTCGTAGATGTCGGCGATCTTCGCCAGCATCCGGTCCAACGTTCCGGTTTCCTCGCCGATGCCGATCATGTCCACGACGAGGGGAGGAAAAATCCGCGCCCGCGCCAGCGGACGGGCCATTTTTTCGCCCTTCTCGACGTGATTGTGAATCTTGTGGAGCGCCTCGCCGATCAAGACGTTCTCATTGGTGTCGGCGGAAATGGCGAGGCTTTCGACCAACGGAACTCCCGCCGAGAGCAAACCGCCGAGCGTCCGGCTGAACCGCGCCACGGCGATTTTGGAGGCGATTCGTCCCAGCGCCGGGATATTCAGCGAAAGGAGCGAAAGCATTCGTCGTCCCTGCGGCGTCCGTACATACCAAGCGCTTCCGGCGATGACGGCGACAAGGAGCGGAAGCCAAACCCAAATTTTTCCGGAGAGGAATCCGCTCACGGCAATGATGAGCCGCGTGGGAGCCGGAAGCTCAATGCCCGCGGAACAGTAAACTTCGGTGAAGACTGGAACTGCCTTCGTCAAAATCAAAACGATCACAAGAAAAGCGACAAGCAATGCCGTGGCGGGATACATGCAGGAGGAAACGACCTTGCGGTTGATTTCCGCCTTGGATTCCATGATTTGAGCCAGACGGACAAGTGAGTCCTCCAAGATACCGCCTGATTCGCCGACGCGGACGATGTTGCAAACCAGCGGCGAAAAGATCGCGCGGTTTTCCTCCAACGCTTGGGAGAAGGACTGTCCTTCCTCAACTCGGCGCGCGGTGTCGCTGATTGCGCGCGCCATTTTGGCGTGGGGCGTTCTTTTGGCCAGCATCTTCAACGCTTTGAGCAAAGGAATCCCGACTTCGATCAAGGTGGCCAATTGACGGCAGAAAACCGCGCGATCCAAGTTGGAGGGTCCGAACAGATGGAATTCCTGCATCAGCAACGGAGCATTTTCCGCAGGGAGAGACGCGCCGATTTCAAACGGCTTGACCGCATGGAGAGGCGGAACCGGAGGTTCGCCGTTGTTGCCGTCGGCGTGTCCCCGCGCGTCGCGGGTTTCCTCCGCGACGACGGTCGCTTTGGGTTTGCGGGTTCGTGTTTTAGCCATGAAAGAGCCTCCTGTCAGTCGTTCAACATCACTTTCTCAATCAATTCCTCGGGTGAGGTAAGTCCGGCGCGAACTTTTTCAAGACCGGCCTCGCGGATGGAAATGCGTCCATCCTCGTCGGCCATTTGCAAAAGACGCGACGGAGATTCGTTGGCGAGCACGGCGCGCTGGAGATTTTCGGTCATTTCTATCACCTCGAAAATTCCGATCCGACCCTTGTATCCCGCGCCCAAACATTCCGGGCATCCGACGGCCCGATGCCACCGGAGCTTGCCCCCGTTTTTGACGCCAAGTTGCTCCGCCATCGCCTTGGAAACGGGGGCAAGTCTTTTGCATTTCGGACAAAGTTTGCGGACGAGACGCTGGGAAATTACCCCGGCGATTCCGGAACCGATCATATAGGGACTCGCGCCCAAATTGGCAAGGGCTTGGAACGCTCCCATCGCGGTATTGGTGTGAAGCGTCGAAAAAACTAAGTGGCCTGTGACGGCGGCGCGGACGGCGGTGAGCGCCGTGTCCGGGTCGCGGATTTCGCCGACCATGATAATGTCGGGGTCTTGGCGCAAAATCGCCCGAAGCCCCTCGGAGAAGGTCAGTCCGATGTTCGGTTCGACCTGAACTTGATTGATCCCTTCCAATTGATACTCAATGGGGTCTTCAATGGTGACGAGGTGGCGGCGTTCGTCGTTCAGTTCGTTGAGCGCGGCGTAGAGTGTGGAAGTTTTTCCGCTCCCCGTCGGGCCGGTAACGAGGATGATTCCATACGGTTTTCCGATCAAACGGTGGGCGATCTTCAATTGCCTTGGGTCCATTCCGATTTCGGTCATCCCGTTCATCAACCGCGCGGAGTCCAGAATCCGAATCGCCGTTTTTTCCCCGTAGGCCGAAGGAAGCGTGGCCACGCGAAAATCGAAATGGCGTTGCGCAATGTTGAGAGCGATGTGCCCGTCCTGCGGACGCCGCCGCTCCGTCACGTCCATGTTGGCCAGAACTTTGATGCGAGAAACAACCGGACCGACGAGATTAGGAGGAATGTTCAGGATTTTGGTCAACATTCCGTCGAGGCGAAATCGGACGGTCATTTGTTTATGCCGTGGTTCCAGATGAATGTCCGTGGCCTGCAGTTCAATGGCCCGCTCCAGCAGAGAGCTGACCAATTGGACCGCCGAGGGAGTGTCGGTAGGAGCGGGAGGAACCTTGGATTTGGGAATAATTTCCGCGTTCGCTTCCCTTGGAGTTGGCGAGGAAGGTTGATTTTGGAGAACCGATTTGTCGGCTACCTTATTGCGCGGCGATTTCGCTGAAGCTCGTTCTGAGGCGACTTTGGGAACAGCCGCCATGCCTGCTCCGTTGCCTTGGGAAATCGCCGAATCATCGGGGAAAGCAAAATCCTGAATCAGATCCACCAAAGTTCCGGAAGGGCAGAAGTAGGGACGCATCCATTTTCCGGTGATCCAACGCACGAGGACGGCCAGTCCCAAGTCCAACGGGTCGGCCACGGCGACGCCGATTTGATGGGTGTCTTGAAACAGCGGCAGGAACATTCCTCGGCGGAAGAACTCTTTGGGAAAAAGTTCGATGACCGAGGGATCCCGCGAGACACGATCCGGCGCGACCTCTTGGAGATTCAATCCTGCCTCGATTTTTCCGATTAATTCCTTGGAGGAGAGTTTGATGATCCGGCGGGCTTGCGTGAGAATTTCCCCCAAGCTCTCCTTCAACGTCCCTTCGCTTCCGTCCATTTTCTTCAGCCACGTTGCGAAGGCTTCGGGGTCCACCAAGCCGTTATATTCCAGAACCGACATCGCCAAAAACAACGCGCTGAGGGAAACGAGGGGGTTGCGCGGAAGCGAAAGAAACCGCTGGAGATTCTCCGAATCGAGCAAACTGTTCCGAATGAACCATCGTCCCGGTTCTTCCTTGAGGTGGCGCGCCTGCTTCATTCCTTCCCTCAAGGTTTTAACCTCCGGCGCGCCGGCCTCGTCCAAAGCCGCGATCAAACGATCCAAGGCGCGGGGATGGCGAGTCACGATTTCGGCCAGATCGTCGGATTGAAGGTCGGCGGTTCGCGCGAGTTGACCGCCAAGGGAATGATTGTTGTTCCACAATTTGAACGGATTGATCTCCGCCTTGAAGAAAAGATCGCGGAATGTCCCCAGCGAAAAGGCTTCCTGATTCAGAACCTCGACGATCGGCTTGTATTTTCGGGATCGCGTTTGAAAGGCCTTGAGGTCGTCCTGTCGGATCAATCCGGCGCTGGCGAACAAATAAGCCAGACGCGGGGCGAGTTCGGGAGAAGCGGCGGTGGAAGTTGTCATGATTTTTTTCTCCAATCCGAATTCGCGCGTCGGCTTGAAAAGCCGATCCACGACTTACCGGACATGGATTGCCCCCTTTCGGCGTCCTGTTCCATTCATCAGGAAGCGGTCTTTGCCGTTGATGCGTCCCTCCAATGTTTCAGCCTTCTCCATCGCATCCCAGTTGAGCGTCAGAAGCGCGTCGCCGTCGCGATGGGAAATGCCAGGCAATTCGGCGTAGATCGAATCTTGGGGTTGAAGCAGGCGGAGCGCGAGGGAATTCCGGGACTCTTGATCCACCGGTTGATCCTCGTAGCTCCGGATGCCCGCCTCAAGTTTGCGTTGCGCCTTGGCCAAAAGGTCTTCCATCCGTTGCGTTTTTGTCGCCTTTTGTCCGCTCAAATGAAATTGCCGTTGGCTCATCAGCACCGCGCCTTGCGCGGCAATGAGGAAAGTCAAGAGAAGCGCCATCACGCTCAAGGCTAAGACAAGCGCGAAACCGGATCGCGCCCGCGTTCCGCGATAGCGCATGGCAGGAGGGAATGGAGCGGCAAGGCTCATGGTTGCGGCTTTGGCTCCGGTCCGACTGTGGATTTCGGGCTAGCGAGCGATTTGGCGCTTGAAGGAAGCCAACCGGGAATGAGCGCGGTTCTCAAAACGACGGGATGTTCCGGCTCGCGCGAAAGTCCGATGCGGATCGTGACCTCAACCAGGGCCGGCCACTCTCCCGGTTTTAACTCCGCGACGTAGGGAACCGGCTCACCGGGCTTGGCTTGACGCGCATAACGGAAGGAAACGGTCGGGCTAAGCCCCTCGGGTCCATTGATTTGCGGCGAGGTTCCAAAAAGCAATCGCTCCGATCCCTTGTTTTGATCCTCGTTGCCCGCGGGAGCGAGGAGAATCGCTTTCTGAATCACGTCTCCTTTTTCCCCTTCTTCGCCGACGGGTTCGAACGAAACGAGGAACAAGCCTTCGGCGGACTTTCCGAGGTGGGCGGGAAAAGTCGCGCGGTCTTCCATAAATGCGACCGCCACGGCGGGATTGTCCAAGTTCTCAGGAGGGATCGCCTCGCGCAGAAGGGAGCTGATTTCGTCCATGACGCGCGCGCCCAAGTCGGCGGCGTTCTGGTGTTGGGTCATCTTGAGCGAGGCGGTTTGCGTTTGTTCGAAGACGCCCAGCGCCAATCCTCCCACGACTACGAGTCCGCCGATCGCGGTCAATATCTCGACGAGCGTCATCCCGCGCGACGGACGGAAGAAGATTTTATGGGTTCGAGACGGCCGACTCATGGCGCGCGAACCCCCTTCACGGTCAGGAATTGACCTTTGGGAAAATGACGACCGACCGGGTCGTCCGGGTTTCGCCCAACCGTGACGGTGATTTCAAGCGAGTTATCGGTTCGCGCCGACACTTCCGTTTTGACGTGGAATTCAGGTTGACCTTCGAGAACGATGAATTCATCCGCCGGTTTCCATGCCTTCAAATCGGCGTGGGAGCACACGCGAAGCTCCTCCAGTTTTTGCTGGGCGAGAAGTCGGGCCTGCGCCATGAGAAATCTCTGCCGCCCCATTTCCCGGACTTGGACGAACTGATCGAAAATCCCATAGACGCCCAGAACCAAGACGCCGATGGCGACGACCAATTCGACGATGGAAAAGCCGTGAGTGTGCCTGCGTTTCTTCAAACCAACGCCTCGTCTCCCGAATGTCGAGTCGCCCAACTCGAATTTACGTTCGGACATCATGCCTCAACCCCATCGGCAAATCAATGGCGGCAAATCAATTTCGGTAATGCCGAAAGCAATTTCCAATTTGCCGCGAATCGGATACCATTCAAGCATCCCTTCCGGAGTCCGACGAATGAAGCGCTATGTGAAATGGATCGCCTTGACGGCCATCGCCGTTTCGGCGGGATTTATCGCCCGGTCTTTTTCCAGACGATCCGGTCCCCATCAACCGGAAACTCTCTGGGACGCCTATTGCGAAGCCGCCCTCGAAGCTCAAGGAAAAGGAAATTTTGACGAAGCGCGGATTTTGCTTTATCAGGCTCTTGCCGAGGCGCGAAAACAGGGGGACAAAAGCCCCTTGGTCGCCGACAGTCTGGATAAATTGGGAACGCTTGATCTGAACCAAGGGAAAGCATCGGAAGCCGAGCGGGAATTCCGGGAAGCTTTTGCCCTGCGGGAAAAATTCTTCGGCCCCAATAACCACGAATTGGCGGCAAGCTACAACTCGCTCGCGTTGCTCGCCGACGCGCAAGGGGACTATAAGCAAGCCGAGGCTCATTACCGCCGGGCGTTGGAGCTTGACGAGACGGCTTTGGGACCGCGCCATTCCGCGGTCGCAACGGACCTGAACAACTTGGCGATGCTATTAGAATCGCAAACGCGATACCCCGAGGCGCGAGCCCTTTTTCGGCGGGCATTGGAGATTGACGAGGAAGCCGAGGGAGCGGAATCCGAAACCGTGGCGACGGATCTGAACAATTTGGCGTCGTCGCTGGACGCGGAGGGAAGCGGCTCTCCGACCGAACCCCTTTACCTGCGAGCCTTGGCCATTCGCCGCAAAACCCTCGGTCCGGACCACCCCGACACGGCGACGGTCATGGAAAATCTTGCGATGGTCTATTACGCGCAGGGCAAATTGAGCGACGCGCAAGGGCTGTTGGAAAAAGCGCAGGCGATTTTGGAGAAATCGGTAGGCCCCAACCATACGGGAACGGCCACCGGATTAAACAATTTGGCGCTTCTCTACAAGACGCAAAAAAATTATCCCAAGGCGGAGGAATTTTACCAACGGTCGCTGACGATCCATGAGAAGGCGCTCGGTTCCCAACACCCGACTTTGGCTTCGGACCTTAACAATCTGGCGGGGCTGTATCGCGCCGAAGGGAGGTTTCAAGAATCGGAAACTTACTACGGACGGGCGCGCGCCTTGAATGAGCGATTTTTCGGATCGGAGCACCCGAATCTCGCCACGAGCCTCAATAATTTGGGCGCGCTTTATTACGCCGAGGGGAAATTCCCGCAGGCCGAAACGCTTTACCGGCAGGCCATCGGGATTTTTGAAAAATCGCTTGGCCCCAACCATCCTCTTCTGATTTCCAGCTTGGAAAATTATTCCGCCCTTCTGCGCAAGACCAACCGCATCGCGCAGGCCGAACCGTTGGAGAAGCGCGTGGCGGGCATTCGGGCGGCGAACCGAAAAACGGTCGAATCGGCGGAGAAACCATGAAGACCGGAGCGGTTTCGGAGGCGGCTCCCTCTGAAAAAATCCATTTTTTTCAGAGGCCGTTTCCCAGCGCCAACATGACGCTCATTGCCGGTCGCAAGCCGGTTTTGGTGGACAGCGGATTCGGAAGCGACTTGGCTCGGACGATGGCGCTAATCCGGGACAGCGGAACCGAGCCGGGGGAAATTTCGCTCGTCGTCAACACGCACGCGCACAGCGACCACGCCGGCGGAAATTTCGGACTTCAAACTCAATTTCATCTTCCGATTGCCGCGCACGTTTGGGAAGCCGCGATGGTGAATCGCCGCGACCCGGAAGCCTGCGGCGCGATCTGGCTCGATCAACCCGTCGAGCCATACCACGTTGACCGCCTGTTGGAAGACGGCGATGAATTTGAGTCGGGGGATGTGCGATTTCGCGTCCTTCACACCCCCGGACATACACTCGGCCACATTTCGTTGTATTCGGAAGAACTAAAAATTTTGATCTGCGGTGACGCGACGCATGAGGACGACGTCGGGTGGATCAACATTTTCCGCGAGGGAGGGGGCGCGTTGGAGCGGGCGATACAATCAGCCGAAAAATTACGTAAATTGCCCGTCAAGTGGGCCTGTTCTGGACATGGCCCCGCGATGACCGATCCACAAGCGGCCTTCGAGCGCGCGCTGAAGCGGTATGAATCGTGGGTGGATAAACCGGAGAAAATCGCTTGGCACGCCTGTAAGCGGATTTTCGCCTATCGGCTCATTTTGGTTGGCGGCATCAATGAACCCGATCTCGCGCCATATCTCTTGGCCTGTCGTTGGTTTCAGGATTTCTGCCGGGATTTTTTCAAGATTGCTCCGCCCGATTTCATTCGTCCCTTTCTGGAGGAGATGCTTCGTTCCGGCGCGGCGAAGTGGGAAGGTCCGCGCCTCGTCGCGGGCGTCGAACATCATCCCGCCGGATCGTGGAATCCCGCCGCGCCGATCCGTCCGGCGGAATGGCCGAAAACGGCGGGTAGTTCCGCTGAAGCGAAGCCATGACGCCAAGTTCCTTTGGTCGCTATCAACCTCCGATTGGAAGCGGCCCGCCGCGGTTACTGGCAGGATTACGCGGCTTTGACGGCTTTGTTTATTGAAGCCCTTGAATTGAGTTTGCGACGCGACCCCTGAGCTTGAGGTCGGGGAAGTCCCCGCGCCCCTTCAACCACGGAGGATTCCCACGCGCTTTCTTCGAGCAATCGCTTCCTCAAGACCGGGTCTTTTAGATGGGGATTTGTATGGATCAATGCTCTTGTCAGAGGCAAATTTTAGCCCCCCGCCCGCCAAATGGCAATGCAGATATCAAAAACTTGCCGTCGTCTGGCAAACGGTAGGCAAAATTTGAATTACATCCTCTTGCGCACTTGCACTTGTTTCAACCTCCACGTCATCACCGCCATCAGGACGGCGCAAAGGATGCTCATGGACAACGCCAGCCAATTCGTTTTGATCATACCCTTTTCCAAGTCTCCTTGGACCAACCAGCCGACAACCTTTTCCTGAATCACGGGGCCGAGGCTGGCGACGCCGTTGACGACCCCCGCGACCGCGACACCATTGGCTTCGCCGGCGACCTGCACCGCCGCCGCGCCGCTGATCAGCGTATCCGGACCATAAATCATGAAACCGATGAACCCGCAACATACCGCGACGGCGACGGGATTTTGTCCGGAAGCCAACACCGTGGCAAAACCCGCGACCATTCCCAGCGACATGAGAAGACAGGTGAGCGCCCAATTGCCCCGGAACCATCGGTCCATCGCCCAGCCGGCCATGACCGCGCCCCCCATGCCGAAAATGTCGAACAGAGTGGAATAGTAGCTCGCTTTGTCGGAGGACAAACCCAAAACTCCCAAGAACGTCGGCAACCAAGAATCCAATTCATACCGTAGAAACTTCACGCAAAAGTAGCTGGTTCCCATCGCGAGGACGACCGGATTGAGCGCAAGCTCGAAGTATTGCTCCGCGGTTAGATGACGGGACTGCGCGGCCTGAACCAACCGCGATTGCGAACCTTCATCCCTCACGATCGGCTCAAGCCCGACGTCCTCCGGTTTGTTACGTTGCCAAAAATAAACAAGCCACCAAACTCCAAAAGCCAAGACCGTCATTCCCCAAAACGACCATGACCATCCCCATTTTCCCAGCATGTATCCCCCCAGCGATTTGACGATGATGTTGCCGATCACGTAATTGGTGGACCAAAAAGCCATGACCGTTCCCCGCTCCTTGGGGCGCAACCAGTGGGCGATACCGCCGACCACCCCCGGCCAACCCGCCGCCTGCATCAGACCGTTGAAAATCATGAAGACCAAGAAGGTCGGATACGAATTCGCGAATCCGAAAATCAGATTGCAACCGATGGAAATCCCCAAACCGCCCAGCAACAGAACGCGCGGTCCCCACTTGCGTCCGATGTAGCTGTTGGCGAATTGGCCGACCATGTAGGCCACGAGGAAAGCGGTCCAGATGTTGGCCGGCTGAACGCCGACGTCCCAACCGAATTGCGCGGCAATCGGTTTCTTGCAGATCGTGAAGACCTTGCGCGTGAAATAAAACCCGGCGTAAGCGAAATAGGTCGAGGTGATAATGCGAAAACGCCACGTTTTTTGTCCGGGCGATAGCGTCCCCTCGCCGTCCGCCAGAAATGTTGATTCATTTGACATCGGAATGCTTTCGATTCATGGCGAAGCCGCTGGGCGATATTGCACGGGGTCGGGTCGGTCGTCAATGGGGATGAGGCGACCGACGAAAGGTCAAAAGAACTTGCCTCCCGCCGCCGAATCGCCGATGATGACTGCGCTTGAAAAAATCCGAACGAGAGAGAGCGCGCTTTTTTTGTCGCGGGAGAAGGAGAAGCAACCATGAACCAAATTGCCAAAGGATGGACCGGATGGCCGCTCGCCGCTTTGGATCAGGGCAACGATATTTTCGCCGCGGGTTTGCTGGTGTTGCTCGTCCTGCTCGCCGCAATTGTCATGACTGTATTTTATTTTGTTCCTCTCCGACTCTACATCGCGGCCAAGACTTGTAGCGCGGACGTTTCTCTTTTTTCGCTCATCGCCATGCGGATGAGGCGCATCCCTCCCTCCGAAATTGTCAACCCTCTCATCAATGCCACGCAGGCCGGGCTTCCCGTGATCCGAACCGATTTGGAATCGCATTACCTCTCCGGCGGCAACGTCTCCTTGGTGGTCAACGCGTTGATCTCCGCGCACAAGGCGCAAATTCCCTTGACCTATGATCGGGCCGCCGCGATTGATCTGGCCGGGCGCAACGTCTTTGAGGCGGTCAAAATGAGCGTCCAGCCGAAAGTCATTGATTGTCCCTCGCAGGGGCGCGGACGTGACACGATTGACGCGGTCGCCAAAAACGGAATTCAGTTGCGAGTCAAGGCGCGCGTGACGGTTCGCACGAATCTGGAGCGGCTGATCGGCGGCGCGACCGAGGAGACGATCATCGCGCGCGTCGGCGAAGGCATCGTCACCACCATCGGCTCGGCGGACGCGCACAAGACGGTCTTGGCCAATCCCGATCTCATTTCCAAAAACGTGCTCTCCAAGGGACTCGACGCGGGAACGGCTTTTGAGATTCTCTCGATTGACATCGCCGAAATTGACGTCGGCAACAACATCGGCGCGTCGTTGCAGATTGACCAAGCCAACGCCGACAAGCAAATCGCGCAGGCCAAGGCCGAGGAGCGCCGGGCGCTGGCCGTCGCGCGCGAGCAAGAAATGAAAGCCGCCGAACAGGAAATGCGAGCCAAGGTCGTCGAGGCCGAAAGCATGGTTCCGCAGGCCATCGCCGAGGCGTTCCGAAGCGGGCGATTGGGGGTCATGGATTATTACCAGTTGAAAAACTTGCAGGCGGACACGCAGATGCGCGAGAGCCTCGGAAAGCCGGAAGACAGACCGATCAAATGAAGAACGCCGTTCTTGAAATTTTGACAAGCGAGGCGAGGGTGTCCAACGCCGAGATCGCGCGACGCATCGGCAAGACCGAAGCCGAAGTCGCGGAAGTCATCCGCCAACTGGAGCAAAGTCGGACGATCTTGGGGTATCAGGCGATCATTGATCCCGAAAAATTGGACGAGGAGCAATGCTTGGGAATCATCGAGGTGAAAATTCGTCCGCAACGGCAACAAGGCTACAATGCCATCGCGGAGCAGATTTACCGCTTTCCCGAAGTGAAGCTCTGCTATCTTCTTTCCGGCGATTACGATTTGCTGGTTTTCGTCGAGGGACCGTCGCTCAAGACCGTTTCGCTTTTCGTGACGGAAAAATTGGCGACGGTGGAGCACGTCGTCGGCACGACGACGCATTTCATTTTGAAAAAATACAAGGAACTCGGCGTGATCATGGGAGGCGACGAACGCGCCAATCGCCTTGCAGTCTCTCCTTAGTTTTTGCCTTGGAGACCATGCGAAAACCTTGGGATGATCATAATGGAAATTGGAGCGTTCGTTAAAGGACCCGCTCCCGCAATTCCACGGACGTTGCGGAGGCGACTGCCCAATGGACCGCCCGGCGCAACCAAATCCCCAAGCGGTGGAGTGGCACTTCACCACCGGCAAGGTTCGGGTGAAACTAAAAAGACTCTATCCGTCACTCCAAAAATGACGGACCCCTCGATCGCTCCCGACTGAACGGGAGTCGAATGATAATTGTGAACGGGCAACGGGATTGAAACAAACTTATGGCGTGGCTCCCGCGCCTGTGGAAATCTTTCGCCAACGCATCGCCGACCGGCGCGTCGGCTCCGCATTTTCGGATTGGTTAGACAGGCGCATGGAACGATGAAGGAATCCGTTCTCATTCTCAAACCCGGACGCGAGAAATCAGTCCGCCAACGGCATCCGTGGATTTTCACCGGCGCGGTGGATTCGGTTCGTGGTGAACCCGCTATGGGGGAGACCGTGACGATTCAATCGGCCTCCGGCGAATTCCTGGCGCGCGCGGCGTATAGCCCGAAATCGCAAATCGCCGCGCGGATTTGGAGTTGGGATTCCATCGAGGAAATCCACCCGGATTTTTTTCGCGGGCGGATCGGGCGCGCCATCGAAGGGCGATCCGCGTTGACGCAAACAACCAACGCAATCCGCTGGGTCAACGCCGAAAGCGACGGCTTGCCCGGCTTGATCGTGGACCGCTACGCCGATTTTGTCGTCGCTCAATTTCTTTCAGCGGGGACGGAGAAATGGAAAAAAGAAATTACGGCGACGCTCGCGACGCAATCCGACGTGAAGGGAGTTTTTGAGCGTTCCGACGCCGAATCGCGGGAGAAGGAGGGGCTTGCGCCCGGCGTCGGCCTTTTGAGCGGTGAGCCGCCCCCCGAGCTTATTGAAATTTGGGAGAAGGGTTCGCCCGATTCCCGCCATTCGCAGGGAATATGGCGATTCGACGTGGACGTTCGCAAAGGGCACAAGACCGGATTTTATTTGGATCAGCGGGAGAACCGGAAAATCGTGGCGGGGCTGGCGCAAGGACGCGAAGTTCTCAACGCCTTTGCCTACACCGGAGCCTTCAGCGTCGCGGCATGGGACGGCGGCGCGAAGGAAGTCCTGAGCGTGGATTCATCCGGTCCCTGTTTGGAGTTGGCCGGCAAAAATCTGGAACTGAATTCGGTGCCCGAGAAGGGAGTCATCGAGGCGGACGTTTTCAAGATCATGCGCCAATTCCGAGACGAAAATCGTCGGTTCGACATGGTGATTCTCGATCCCCCCAAATTCGCCCAATCCAAACAGCAGATCGAAAAAGCGGCGCGGGCCTACAAGGACATCAATTGGCTGGCGTTCCGGTTGCTTCGCCCCGGAGGGTTTCTCGTTTCCTTTTCGTGCTCCGGCGTCGTTTCTGAGGATTTGTTTCAGAAAATTCTTTTCGGCGCCACGCTCGACGCCGGAGTTGACGCGCAGTTGATCCAACGGTTGTCCCAAGCGACGGATCATCCGGTGCGCTTGACTTTTCCGGAGGGGGCGTATTTGAAGGGACTGGTTTGCAGGGTGGAATGAGATTGAGTTTCAAGCGCCTTTCATGACCGTTGCCCGCATCCCACGTCATCCTTCTCCCCCTCCTTCTCTTTCTCAAATGGCTTGGGAGGACGAGAAAGAGTAGGAGAATGAAGAAGGATGGGATTCGAAGGCGGCGGTAAAATCTGGCGCGTCGGGATGCAAACTTGGATAATCCCTTCCTCCCATGACTCCAATCACGCGCCCACCCTTCCTGCGGCATCCGGTTCTCTTTCCCTCATTGATCGCGCTGGCGACCTTTCTTGCCTATCTTCCCGCCTTGCGCGCGGATTTGGTCTGGGACGACATCCTCTACATCACGATGAACCGGACGATCAAACAGTCCAATGGGCTGTGGAAAATCTGGACCGATCCTTCCGCCTCGGCCAGTCCTTATCCGCTGGTCTTCACGACCTATTGGTTTGAGTATCTTCTTTGGGGGGCGCGTCCGGCGGGCTATCACGCGGTCAACGTCGCGCTCCACATCTGGGACACGCTGTTGCTTTGGGGAGTTCTCAAGCGGCTCGAAATTTCGGGCGCGTGGATCGCCACGGCGATCTTCGCGCTCCATCCGTTGCACGTAGAATCGGTCGTGCTTGTCGAGGAACGCAAGGACGTCCTGTCCGTTTTCTTTTATTTGCTGTCCGTATTGGCTTGGCTTCGCTTCGAGAGGACCGGAGGAAAATTCGTCTATGTCGCGTCCATCGTCGCCTTCGTTTGCGCGATGTTCAGCAAGACGGTGGTTTGCACTCTGCCGCTTGCCCTCCTCCTCTTGAGTTGGTGGAAAGACCCCATCGGATGGAAGCGGCGGATTCCTTGGATCGTTCCGATGCTCGCCGTCAGCGCGGCGTTGGGGATCGTGACGATCCATTGGGAAAAAACCCGAACCGGCGCGGCGGCGGACGTGATTGACCTCAGTTTCCTCGACCGTTGTTTCATCGCCGGACGCTCGACGTGGTTCTACGTTGGAAAACTCCTTTGGCCCGTCAACCTCATGACAATCTATCCGAAATGGAAATTGGAGGATGGGACGTGGGAACAGTCGGTCTATTTTATTGGAGCCGCGTTGTTATTGACGCGGATCTGGAAGGCTCGGCGATGGATTCCAAGGGGCATGTTCGTCGGCATCGGCTATTACCTCGTGACCTTGGCTCCGGCGATGGGATGGATCAATTATTCCACGATGTTTTATTCCTACGTCGCGGATCACTATCAATACCTTGCGGGGATCGGCCTAATCGCTCTTTTCGCCGCTTCCTTGAAGCAGATGGCATCCTTTTTCGCCTTTCGCCTTTCGCCTTTCGCCTTTCCCTTTTCATCCTTCATTCCTCATCCTTCATCCTTTTGCGCCTCGGTAGTAATGTTGGCCCTCATGGGCATTTTGACTTGGCGTCAAAGCGCGACCTACCGAACCGGAGAAATCTTCTGGCGGCATAATCTCCAAAAAAATCCCGGCTCGACTTTCACGCATTACGATCTGGGAGTCGAATTCCGCAAACAAAATCGAATTGACGAAGCCATCGAGGAATACAAAAGGGCCATCGCGTTGGACGCCCGCAATATCCCTGCTTACATTAATTTGGGGAGCGCTTACGTCCTGCAAGGGGAGACCGAAATGGCCATGCGCAGTTTTCAATGGGCGATCAAGGTCAAGCCGCGCACCCACAAGGACGCCCGCCAACGCGCGCTGGCATACGGCGACATCGGCAATCTTTTGGCCGAGCAAGGACGGAACGATGAGGCGATGGAAAAATATGAAATCGGCTTGAAGATTGACGCAAAAAGCGATTTCGTTCTGCAAAATCAAGCCAAGTTGTTCGCCAAACTAGGCAAGACGGAAGAGGCGATGAAGGCGTTTTCAAGGGCTATCGTCTCCAATCCCGATAGCCAACAAGCGCACTGGGGTTTGGCCGATCTGTTTTTTGGCCAACAACGTTTCCACGAGGCGGAAAAGCATTACCGCGAGGTGACGCGGATTGTTCCCGACGAGGCGGTCCCCCACAATAGTTTGGGGAGCGCGCTGGCCATGCGGGGAAAAGTCTCCGGGGCGCTTCGGGAATTTCAACGCGCCCTGAAACTCAAACCCGATTATCCCGAGGCGGAGAAAAATCTCGCGCTCGCGCAAAGGCAAGCGGCGCTTCAAAAGGGAAAATAACCCTGTTTCTCATGACTCCGAAGGAATCCGAATTCGTTTCATCCCGAAGCAATCTCGGCGTTGAATTTTGCGCGGCGTGCATCGTGACGTTCGCTCCGTTGGTCGTTTTCTTCCGCGTCCTCCATTTCGATTTCATTCACGCATGGGACGACGTTCGCGTTCTCACGGGCAATCCCCATTTCAGGGGGCTGGGCGCGGACCAACTTCGCTGGATGTTCACCACGACGGAATTCCCGGCGTTCTACATTCCGCTCAGTTGGCTCAGTTGGGGACTGACCTATGTTCTCTTTGGCATGAATCCCTTCGGCTACCATCTGGGCAACCTTCTTCTTCATTCCATCAACGCCTTGTTGGTCTATTTTCTGATCCGCGAGTTTTTGAAGATTGGTAAAGCCGAGACGCAACGGGCGGAGCGAAGGACCGTGGCCTTGTGCGCGGGGATCGGTTCTTTGTTTTGGTCGTTGCATCCGTTGCGGGTCGAGCCGGTGGCGATCTCCGCCGGACGCCCTTACGGTCTTTCCACGTTTTTCATCCTTGTCGCGCTTCTGGCTTATTTGCGCTCTTGCCGGGATGCGGCGACCTCTCCCGCGAGCGAAAGATATTATTGGATTGCCGTCCTCGCCTATGCCGCTTCGCTCCTGTCCTATCCCCTCGGCGTGGGATTGTTTCCGGTTCTTGCTTTCTTGGATGTTTACCCCTTGAAACGATTGAGCGTTGCAAAGGGCGAATGGCGAGGGCCGTCGGCGGGGCGCGTCCTCTTGGAAAAAATACCATTCGCGCTCGTGGCCGTAGCCGTCGCCGCGGCGACGCTCATCAACCGCCAAAAAAGTTCCATCATGGCGCCCATGCCATCCTTAAAAGAATTTGGATTGGCTTCCCGCATCATGCAGGGGTTCTACGTTGCCTCGTATTATTTTTGGGTTATCCTCGATCCCCGCGATTTGTCCCCCGTTTACGTTCGCCTCGTTTCGTTCAAGCCGACGGACCCGGTTTTTTTGCTCAGTATGGCGTGGGTGATTTCCGCAAGCGTTTGCTTGCTCGTTCTGCGGCGTCGCTGGCCGATGGGATTGACGCTTTGGCTATGTCATCTGGTTCTGCTCCTGCCCGTGCTTGGACTGACGATTCATCCCCATTACGCCAACGACCGGTATTCCTACATGCAAGGCGTCGTCTGGTCGGTCGCGCTCAGCGTCGGTTTGATGAGGCTAGTATCCACGTCCGCGCATCGGACGACGACTTGGATTGTCGCCTTGGGCATGACAGGGCTTTGCACTCTCTTGGGGATATTGAGCGCGCATCAAACACGCATCTGGAGAAATGGACTGACGCTTCTCCCTTACGTGATCGAAAAAATCGGGAATCATCCTTATCGCGCCGACATGCTTCGGCGTTTGGCTCAGAATTATGATGAAGCCGGAGAGGAAACCGAGGCGATGAATTCCCTCAACGAAGCATTGGCCGTCAATTCCAATTTTGCCGATGCCATCTGGCTTCGGGGTGTATTCAAATTCAAACGAGGGGATTTGAGCGGAGCCGAACAAGATTTGTCCGCCGCACTGAAAGTCAATCCCTCCGACGCGGAGGCGCGCCAAAATCTCGGCGTCGTGCTTGATCGTCAAGGCAAACTCGACGCCGCGATTGAGCGTTATCAGGAAGCCCTGAAGGCCAGACCCGATTGGGCCGAGGCGCGATTCGACATGGCGTTGACCCGAATCAAACAGGGAAAAACCGATGAGGCCATTGCCGACTTGCGCGAAACGCTGAGGATGGACCCCACCCATGCCAAGGCGCATCTGCAATTGGCCATCCTCTTGTTTCGTCGGGGAGATTTCCCTCAGGCGACCGAACATTTCGGCGCCGCCGTTCGGTTGGATCCTTCCGACGCTCAGGCGCGCAATGGCTTGGGAAGCGCGCTGGCAACGCAAGGAAGAGTGAAAGAGGCTGTCGCGGAATTTGAAAGAGCGTTGAAACTGAACCCGAACGATCCCGCAACGCTGGCGAATCTGGAGCAGTCCCGACGGCAACTGGCGCAAAAAAAAGGTGCGAAATAGCCTAAAAATTTTCTCCTTTCCATTCTTAACATGCCCTTCCGACGGGGAATTGCCACCCCCTCATTCTATTTCATTTCTGCCAAATACTGCGCGCGGCCTTGGAGCATCCACTCCCAGATTGCGTTGCGCCAGAGGGCGACTCGTCGTTTCTCCGTATCCGTTTGCGCCCCCTTCTCGGCTTGGGATATGAGGGTTTCGAGTTCCGCCATCCGTTCGGAGGTTCCGAGGCGTTCCCAAGCGACTGCTTTCCAATCAATGCCGTCGCGGCGACGATAAGGCGGGGGATAGTTGGCCGGATCGGAGGCGATCCCCTCCAAGCGCAGGTAGAATTGCTTCATCGGATCCCCCGCGCCACCGAAATAGAGGCGGAAGAATTCGTCAATCAGCCCTTCAACGCTCACGTCGGGATCGTCCCACACCTTAACCATGACATACTGCTCAAGCTGGTCTTGCTCGCCGCACTCGTAGATGCCCCGAACGCCATCGTGGATGAACGTCCGCATGGCCGCGGCAGTCTCGTGGACCATGACGTTGGGGAAGCCCTTCCACCGGTCAATCAAGGCCGGTTCCATGGGGTGATGATAATAGGTCCAGAGAAACATGGGAGCTTTGGTCTTCGTCCGCCATTGTTGGTAGAGCTTCATGTCGTTCTCGCGAATCCCCTCATGGACGGGGTAGTAGCAGGTGTGCAGGCACGGGGCTATCGAGACGTTCGGCTCAAGTTCGAAGTCCGGCGGAACCGCGTAGGCCCAGTAGGCCAGCGTGGCGATGAACTTGTCCGGATGAGTCTTGCGGACCTCGCGCGCGACGGCATTGACGAAGGAGAACCAATAGTCGCTCATCTCTCCACTACTGAAGAACCCGGTCTTGCGGCTTGCCCCGTTGCGGAGAAGAGCTTTGCAATTTTCGCAATCGCATAGATTCATATTGTCGTCGGGAACGATGGCAAAGTAGTCGCCGAGCGCCTTCCACCCGGAGGGCAGGCCGTCCTTGCCTTCGAAATAGTCGCTCGCCATCTGCGCCACTTGGCCGACGAGCTTGGGGTTGGTGTAGCAGAGTTGCGAGCCGGCGCTCTTCGGATTCCGGGATTGGTATTCGGGGTCGTTGAACACGGCCTTGATCGTATCGCGATGAAATGTGTGGTTGGCGGCCCAGCGTTCGCCCCCTTGACGAATCCGCCTCCAGTAGAGATGGACTTGATCCTGTGTGAAGTCGCCCCACTGACCGCGCAGAAACGGCCAATTGCCGCCGGGGAACGCGCTACGGTGTTTCAGGGCCGGGGATCGCCGAACATCATTGCCCGCGACGGTCAGAGTCGCGCGCGAGGGGATGACGAGATTGATTTCGGAAGGCCCATACCAACGGACACCGCAAAAGCGTTCCAGAAAGTCGTAAACCGCCAGACACGTGCCTTGGTCGTCATAGACGCCCGGCAACTCGATTTCGCCCGAGCTCCGGTCCGCGCAACCGACCGTTTTCCAAAAGTCTATCTTGTGTCTCAGCCCTTGGAGCGTCTCGCCCATCATTGGGCGGCCTTCGGCCTTTCGATTTGCTTCCGTGTCCTCCCAATCCCGACCGATCAGGATCATCATATCGGGTCGAAACGCGATCAGATATTCTTGCGGCTTGAAATCCCCGCCGCGCAGACCGAACCGCCGGGTAGCCGAACTTTCGCCCACGAGAATCCGACGCCCCTCGGCGGGTTCGCTTTCGGAGCGGATGGCGATTTCCGCCCCCGAGATTTTCAAGACGTGGTATTGAAGCTCCAACGCGGCCATCCGCGCGGCCGGGCTGGGTTTCTCCGCGACGACGATGGTACAAACGGGTTTTCCCTGCTGAACGAGATCGAACAGCTTGATGCTACTCTGCGTCTGAGCGTTGCCGAGCCGTGTGATCGCCAAGAGCGTGAGCGTGAAGAAAGATCGTTTCATAAGATTGGGTTCATCCACCTCACGGATAAAAATGAATCAGCGCGTCCGCGGTCAAACATGGCCGTTAGACTATTGCCAATGTTCCCCATTCTCCCTCTCATTCCCTCAATTCACCAACCCCTCTTTGAACGACGTCCCCGCCAGATCGCGCAGACAAACCCGCCGATCTTCCTCGCCGAAGAAAATGTGCCCGCCGCGATGTGTAATCCGGTGGGGAATTCCAATCTGGACAGCGCGAGCCATTCGGGACATAATTCTACCAGCCTAGATGCTGGAAATGATGAGCGCAAATGGAATTAGGAAACCTGTCCCCGCATCTCCTATGACAATGATAGCAATATGGAAGTATGGATTGCTCTGTACTGGGGTTTGCACAATTCTTTTTGCTTGCAATCCGTCGTCCCAACAAAAATCCTCTCCGGTTAAGCAAAACGCAACAGGTCCAAACTACACATCGGAACATACGAAAGCGGTCCAGCTTCTAGCGAAGGGCGACCTTGAAGGAGCAATATCCACATGCAACATGATTATCGCCGCCAAACCTAGTAATTCCTTTCTAAAACAGGCTCTAATAACCCGTGGCTTTGCACGGATAATGAGCGGCAAACCCCAATCCGCCGTCGAGGATTTCTCCGCCGCAATTCAGATATCTCCATCTGACGACCTCGGACTAGTCCAAGCGTTAGCGGGACTGGGCGATGCTCATGCAATAGTCGGTCGCTATGATTTGGCGGCGGACGATTACAAGCGGACTTTGGACGCTAGTCAGAGACTTTCCCAGAAGGCCTTCGGACAATACCCAAAGGAGAAATTTATTCAGTCAATAGAGCAAAAGCGAAAGGATTCGTTGACCAAAAGGGAATTAAAAGGGCAGGGGGAATCGGAGACGGAATCCGGGGACGTGAAGCAGAAAGGTAATTCAGAAACACGAGAGTAAGAGTAAGGAGATAAGCGGACAGGATACTTAATTCCAACTGCCTTCATCGCCTCAGCTTTGGACATATGGGATTAACGCATGAAAAATTCGTTTTTCGGCCATTTGAATGTCCACGTTTCCGTCGTGTTTCCATCGTCATTGGGAATCCGGGAATCGCATTATGGAACCCTCACCCCACCCTCTCCCTCAAAAAGAGAGAGGGGTTTGGGAGATGCGCGAGAGTCTTTTTACAGCCGTAGGTGGCTGTGCCACATGAATATCCTGCGAGCCAGCCCCCAAATTATCCCAATCATGACGCGAGCGGACGTTCCCTGACGCTCGCGGCTCGGATCGTGCTCCAATTTCTGAAATGCCCCTACACTCAATCGTTGAGAAACAAAGACTTGCGAATTTTCCGGAAACGGTGGATAAAATCCCCAAACCCCGGGCGGAAGGGTCAAGTCATCTTAAATGAACGGCCGAGGGCCTTATCATGAATTTTGCGATCCCGAGGCCAGAATACAGCCTTGGATCAGAGGTCTGGAACGCGGATGCCGGTGAATTGATTGAAGGAGAGAGAAAACAATGAAGCGAATAATCTTGCGAAGTTTGAGCGTGGTTGCGGTGAGCGCGGGGATCGGCGCATGGACGACGGCCCATGCCGATAATCCGACGTTCACCAAGGACGTCGCTCCCATCCTTCAGAAGCATTGCCAAGAGTGCCATCGTCCGGGGGAAGCCGTTCCGATGACCCTCATGAGCTATGAGGAAGTTCGACCGTGGGTAAAATCCATTCGCAAGAATGTTTCCGAGCGGCTCATGCCGCCGTGGCATGCCGATCCCTCGATCCAACATTTCAAGAACGACCGCCGGATGACGGAAGAGGAAGTCAGCAAGATCGTCGCGTGGGCCGACACCGGCGCGGTCATGGGAGACCCGAAGGACCTTCCGGCTCCGCGCCAATTCTCCAGCGGCTGGAAGATCGGGACGCCCGACGCCATCTTCACCTTTGACCATGACCAAGTTCTTTCCCCCGAACTGAACGATGAATACCGCTACGTCGTGATGCACACGAATTTCAAGGAAGATCATTGGTTGAAGGCGACCGAGTGCCGCGCCGGAAACGTGAACGTGGTTCATCACATCATCGCGTTCGGCAAGCCCCCGGGAATGTCCTTTGCCGAGGGACGCAGACGGAGCGGAGCACAGGGAGAAGGATTCGCCAAGCCCCAAGCCGAAGCGGGGGAGCAGGGGGATCAAAAAGGACGCGGTCAGCACCGGGGTCGTCCCGGATTTGGAGACGTGACCCTTTTGGGAGGCATGGCCCCGGGTACCGATCCCCACGTCATGCCGGTCGGCGAGGGGATGTTTCTTCCCGCCGGATCGGACATCGTCTTTCAGATGCACTATCACAAGGAACCGGGCAAGGAAGAGCACGACAGTTCGATGATCGGACTGAAATTCGCCGATTACACCGTGACGAAACAACGCCACGCCGACGCCGTCGCCAATCCGATGTTCTCCATTCCTCCCAACGCGGAGAACCACGAGGTCAAGGCGATCCTGACCCTCGATGAGGACATCGAGTTGAAGACTGTGATGCCGCACATGCACCTGCGCGGCAAGGACATGAAGGTTTGGGCGGTTTATCCCGACGGGCATCAGGAGGATTTGATCTGGGTTCCGAAATATGATTTCAACTGGCAGACGATTTATGAATTCACCGAGCCAGTGAAGCTTCCCAAGGGAGCGAAACTCTTCGCCGTCGCCCACTACAACAACTCCAAGAGCAATCCCTTCAACCCCGATCCCAACGTGACGGTCCACTTTGGCGAGCCGACGACCGCGGAGATGATGTTCGCGTTCCTCAGCTATACGTCGCCCGCGGAAAAACTGGACGGCAAGGAACCGGCGGTCGTCGCCGGCGGCGGAGCGCAATAAGAGGCGGGAAAACTTTCTTCCTGCTTGTTGCCCGCTAAATTTTAATCCCGTATTCCTGCATTTTCTTCCGCAACGTGTTGCGGTGAATGGAAAGGATGTCGGCGGCGCGGTTTTTGTTGCCGTCGGCGTGGCGGAGCGCCTGAATGATCGCCCGTTTTTCCACCTCGGCCAGCGTCGGCGGGACCCCTTTGACGTCGGGGTGCGTGATCCCTTCAATTTCAACCGAATCAACCGACGGCTGGGTTCCGGTTTCCTCACCTGATGTGGTGTCCGGTTCGGATGTGGCGGGTTGAATTTGAAAATGCTCGGGGCGGAGAAGACCGGAGTCGCTTAAAATCAAGGCGCGTTCGACGCTTTGAAGGAGTTCACGGACGTTGCCCGGCCAGCGGTAAGTCTCCAGAACGCGCCACGCCTGATCGTCCACGCCGAGGTAGGGTTTGCCGAGCCGCGCGGCGATTTGCGGGACAAAATGCTCGACCAAGGCGTGAATGTCCTCCCGACGGCTCCGCAACGGCGGCATGGAAACGGACAAGACGTTGAGCCGAAAGAATAAATCTTGGCGGAAACGACCCAACCGAACCGCTTCATCCAAGTCGCGGTTGGTGGCCGTGAGAATTCGGACGTCGGTTTGAATCGGGCGGACGCCGCCAACGCGATAGAAGATGCGCTCCTCCAAAAATCGGAGAAGCTTCGGTTGCAGGGCGACATCCATTTCGCCGATTTCATCGAGGAAAAGCGTTCCGCCGTCCGCCAATTCGATCTTGCCGCGCTTCATGGCGTCGGCTCCCGTGAAGGCTCCGCGCTCGTGGCCGAAAAGTTCGCTCTCGATCAGCGCGGCGGGAATCGCGGCGCAGTTGATTGCAATGAACGGTTCGGAGGCGCGCGGACTGCGGTCATGAATCGCGCGAGCCAAAAGTTCCTTTCCCGTTCCGGTCTCGCCGGTGATGAGGACCGTGGAGTCGGTCGTGGCGATGCGCTCCAATTGACTTCGGATATGATCCATCGCGGCGGATCGTCCGAGGATGTTGTAGGTCGTCCCGGCGCGATCTTGTCCGAGTTGGTCAATGCGAATCGCCTGTCGAATCGCCCCGGAAACCAACCGGGCCAACGCCTGCAGGAACATGATGTCCTTGAGGGCGTAGTCGGCTCCGTCGGGGCGCTCCAAATGAAGCGCGCCGAAGGGATTCTCGCGGTCGAACATTGGCGCGATCATCGCCTTGCGGGCGCGACGGCCGGGTTTGCCTTCGGCCTGCGCGAAGAAGGAAGCGGTCAATACCGCTTTGCCTTCATCCAGCACCATCCTGATGGCGTCGCGGTTGATGTGAAGTTCTTCCCCTTGGGCGACGGCGGTAAGAGGCGCGATCTCCCCGCCGCGTCCCCGAAGCAGGATGCTTCCCGCCGTCGCGCCGAAAAGCTCTAGAAGGTGGCCCAAAATTTGGCGGAGAACTTCAGGGAGATCGTTGGAGGTCGTTTCAAAAACTTGGGCGAGTTTAAGGACCAGCGACGAGGCGCCTCCGGCGTCGGAGTCGGGGAGGCTCGGTTTGTCCATGACGCGCATTGTCTCGTCCTGATCCGAGTCCAGATGAATCAGCGTGTTGGTGAAGCGCGCCGTTTTGAGTTCCTGCGGCGCCTCGAAGACAAGGGTCGTCGCGCCGATCTTGAGCTGATCGCCGCGCCGGAGACTGTGATCCATCAACCTCCGGTCATTGATCAAAATTCCATTTTTGCTTCCAAGATCGGAAACTAGGAACGTCGGGCCGACGCGCTCGATCTGCGCGTGATAGCGGGAAACGAGATTATCGGGGAGGACGATTTCATTGTCGGGCGCGCGACCGAGGCGAGTCATCTTCCCCAGCGTGAATCGCCTCCCGACGTGATGCCCGGTCGTGACCAGCAGGGTGCTCATCCGAAAATTTGATCTCTCCGGCGTTGATTATACGCGAGTTTTTGATCCGGGGTCATCGTGGCGAAATCGGGTTCGTCCGGAACTGTCTGCATCTTGCCGGCATAAGGAAGTTCAGGAACGAGGACGGACGCGCTCGATTCGGTTTCTCCCGCCATGAGGTCCACGGTCGGCAGAAGGTCCTCGCGCAGATCGCGCCGGGGACGAATCCCCAACGCCTCCAAGACGGCGTGATACGCCCGGACAGCCTCTCCCGGCTTCAATTCCCCTTCGGCGACGAGGCGCAAAAATTTGACGAAGGCCGGTTGGTGTTCGGCGTGGTTGATTTTGCGCCCGAAGAGCGCGGCGCGCGCGCCGTATTTTTTTGCCTGATAAAGAAGATCGAAGGCGTCGAAGGTCGTCCCTGCGGCTCCCCCCAACACGCCGACGATCAAGTGGGGATCGTAATGAACGAGTTCTTCCATGTATCGCGGGCCGTGATAAACGGTCTTGAGAAAGATCGGACGCGAACTGCGCGGCACGGCGGCGAGCGCGCGGACGATGTGGTCGTTGATGAAATGGCCGAGAATTTCCGGATCCACCGCCCCCGGAATGTTGGAATCAAAAACCTCCAAGAAATGACGGAACCCGACGCGCTCGGCTTCCAAGCGAAAATGTTTATAGGCGGTTAGTGATTCCAGATCGCGGTCGCGGTCGTTCAAGAACGTGATGGAATAAAGGCCGAGATCGGGTCCGAGTTGGCGTTCGGTGTCCGCGCATTGAACTTTCCCGCACTGAATCTGATCGAGCGTCGCGCTCCGAAAGGGGCGCGAGGGAACCTTCGGATAGACGCCGCCGCGAACAGCGTGAATGTCGGTCGTGTCGTTGGCTCGGACGGCGGGCGTGACGGGACTGTTATCAAAAAGGCGCTCTTCAATCGTCAACCGCTCGCTCACGCTGTTGGACATGAGCATGATGTCCACGGCGGCCTGCGTGACGATGGCGCGGATTTGATCGAGAAATTCCTCGCGCGACCGATAGGGAAAATTGCCTTGGGAAAATTCGTTCGACGGGCGCGGTCCCCCCGACGCCGCGCCGAACGCCATGTCGGCGTCCTTGGCGTCGCAAAGAATGAACGCCTTCGATCCCGCGGGATCGGCGTGAATCGAGGCCAATTTCTGATCGAGCGTCTTTTCCATCGCGGCGAGGATTATACTGAGAGAGGTGGGACTCAGGCCACAATCTTTAATCGTTTGACGCCCCGTTTTTCCCTAGCCGCGTCAGCGGCGATATAGCTGTAGCCCCGCGCGGAAGCGCGGGGACCAGTGAACAACCCAGCGAGATTTAAGCCGCGGGAGCGGCGGCATATTCATCATTAGGAAAGTTTATTTCGCTCCTGCCGGAGCTTTGTATCTGGTGGCATCTCCGCGAACCCCGCGCTTCCGCGCGAGGCTAAATTATGCCGCCGCTGACGCGGCTGGAGAAATGCGGCCTCGCAATCCCCTTCATCGAACGGATTGCTTCCGGAGATTGTCGCGCGCTCGGTAAATTTACGCCAACGCCTTCTTCAGCGCCGCGCTCGCGTCGTTGATGGCGTCTTTGGCTTTGTCAATCACCCCCGACATGTTCCAAAAACCGTGGATCATCCCCTCATAATTAACATGCGTCGTCGGAACGCCTGCGGCCTTGAGTTTGGCGGCGTAGGCCGCGCCTTCGTCGCGCAACGGATCGAATCCGGCGGTGATGACGTAGGCCGGGGGCAGACCCGAGAGATCGGGCGCGAGCAGAGGAGAAATCCGCAAATCGTGGCGGTCGGTTCCCGAATTGACGTAATGATCGTAGAACCACGTCATCAATTCGGTTTCTAGGAAATAGCCCTTGGAACAATCCCTGCGCGAGGCGGTTTGATTCACCGCGTCGGTTGTCGGATAGATCAATAATTGAAACGCGATGTTGGGTTTGTTTCCTGCCGCCTTGGCAAGTTGACAGACAACCGCCGTGAGGTTTCCTCCCGCGCTGTCTCCTCCAACCGCAAGCCGTTTGGAATCCACGCCGATGGACGCTCCGTTTTCCGCGACCCAGTTCGCCGCCGCGAAACAATCCTCGACCGCCGCCGGAAATTTGTGTTCCGGCGCGAGGCGATATTCCACCGAGACGACCTTGCATCCGGCGGCGTTGGCGACCAACCGGCACGGCGCGTCGTGGGTCTTGATGCTTCCGATTACAAATCCGCCGCCGTGAAAGAAAACCAGAGCGGGCAGGGGTCCGGCGGGGGCGTTGACGGGGGTATAGACGCGGATCGGAATTTCGCCGCCGGCGCCGGGGACTTTACGGTCCTCCGTTGCGCCGATGGGAACATTCTTTGCGTCCAGCACGAGGGCGGTCGTGTCGAACATCATCCGCGCCTGCGGCGCGCCGAGCGTGTGCAGAGGCGGAAGCTGGGACGCCGTCATGCGTTCGAGAATGGTTTTGACTTGGGGATCGAGGGCCATGGAATTCTCCTTTTTATTCGCCACGAAAAAGCGCAAAAGTCGCAAAAGAGAAAGACTTCTTAGTTGTCCTTTTGTGCCTTTTGCACCTCTTTGCGGCAAAAAAAGTTAACTTTTCTCAACCAACCTTCACCGCTTCCATCGCCTCGGATTCCGCGCCGACCTTCGGCAACTTCTTGAGTTCCGGCATGACCTCCTTGGCGAAAAGTCGCATGTTCCGCTCGGCTTCGGAGTAGGACATCCCCGCGTAGCTGAAAACGCCGCTGAAAGCGTCGTTGCCGACCAGTTTCTGCGTCTCGACGATGCGGTTGTAAATCTGCTCCGGCGTTCCCCAAAACTGAACGCGCATGAACATCTCCAGCGCCATGTCCTCCCCCGCCTTGCCCATCGCCTGCATTCGCGCGGCGTTTTGCGCGTAGTATTCGTAGCCTTTGGTTTTTTTAAGGTGGTCGCTCCAAAGTTCGTAGTGCTGGAGGACCGAATCGTAATAGCCGCCGATGTATTTGCGCGCGAGTTCCTCGGCGCGTCCGGCGTCCTTGTCGCAGAACACCCATCCGGCGCAAATCGGCGGCGGAGCCTCGGCGCCGTTGACCTCGCGGAAAATCGTTCGATAGGCGCTCAACTCGTCGGCGACTTCGTTCCACGGCTTTTGCGGAATGATGAGAATGCCGACGCCGAGCCGCGCCATGATGCGCGACGATTCGGGCGAGACCGCCGCCGCGTAGGTACGTCCCTTGAACGACCGAACGGGCGTCGGGCGAATGTCGCGCCGCGCCTGCTTGTAAAACTTGCCGTCGTATTCACAATAACCGCGCTCAAGGCCGGACAGAATCATCTCCGCCGCCTCAACGAACCGCTCGCGCGATTCTCCCATCGGCACGCCGATTCCCTCGAACTCGATCCGGCCCAGACCGCGCCCGATCCCGAAGATCAACCGCCCGCCGCACATGTTGTCCAGCATAGCGACCTCCTCGGCGACGCGGATCGGATTGTGCCACGGCAGAACGACGACCATCGAGCCGAGCGAGATTTTTTCCGTGCGCCCCGCCCAATAGGAAAGGTATTGGATCACGTCGGGGCACATCGTGTAGTTGGTGAAATGATGCTCGACCCCCCAGAGCGAATCGAAGCCGAGCGGCTCGACCAAATCGGCCAGCCCCAGCTCACCTTGATAAACCTCCAGATCGGTGAGTTTGTGATCGGGATTCTGAAAAAGCACCCCGGTTCCGACGTCCATGATTCAATTCCTCCCCCTTTGAAATTTCTTCAACCCAGATTCCCGACTTTAGTGCGACGGCGCGGGAGCGTCAACCTTCAATCCGCCATCATCGAGGAAAGCGAATCGGTGTAAACGACGCGCCGGCCCATGAGCCGTTTGGTCAGCAGGAAATTTTGGTGAAGCCCATCCACGATGAATTCCATGCCGAGGGCAAGCTCGTCGGCGTCGCGCGGCTTCATCATCCGTTTCGCAGTCGCTTCCAATGTTTTGACGCTATGCAGACGCCGGGCGTATTCCTCATGGGTCATGGAGTCGTCGAAGTCAAGTTTGTTGCCTTCGTCGAACCACTCGACAATCGGCTTGAACTCCGGAAATTCATGCTTCGGCTCGCGGTCGGGACGCCAATTCGGAACGAACCGCGCGTTGAACATCGAACGGACCGCCCGACCGACCAGATGATACGCGACGTTGCCGATGCCCTCTTGTTCCCCCTTGTAGATCAACTCCACTTTCCCGCTGACGGCGGGGATGCCGTGGAACAAATCCTGAATCCGACCGACGCCGCGCTTTTCGCCGAGGATCACCGCGCGACGCTCGGCGACGCTGATGAGCGTTTCATAGAGCGAAATCGGCATTCTCGCCGAGACGCCGGAATTTTTATCCACGTAATCGCTCCGGCGCGCTTCGATGGCCGTCTGCTCGACCAATTCGCGCAAGAGCGGCGCGATTTGCACCTCGACCGTTCCGCGCCGATCCTTCCACGCCTCCTGCGCCGTGATCGCCATGCCGATCTCGAACCGGTCGGGATAGTGCGTCATGAGTTGCGCGTCAATCCTGTCCTTGAGCGGCGTGATGATGTTGCCGCGATTCGTGTAATCCTCCGGATTGGCGGTATAAACAATCGCCAAATCGAGGGGCATCCGGACCGGAAAGCCGCGAATCTGAATGTCTTTTTCCTCCATGATGTTGAGAAGTCCGACCTGAATGCGCGCTTGAAGGTCGGGCAGTTCGTTGATGGCGAAAATGCCGCGATTGGAGCGGGGGATGATGCCATAATGAATCACGTCTTCGTCGGCGAGGTCCAATTTGCGCGAGACCGCCTTGATCGGGTCCACGTCGCCGATCAAGTCGGCGATGGAGACATCGGGCGTCGCCAATTTTTCCTGATACCGCGCGCTCCGATGGACCCACTCGATTTCGGCGGCGTCCCCTTTTTCGGCGACGACTTTCTTGGCGTGCTTGGTCAGCGGCGCATAGGGACTGCTCCGCAAGGGACAACCCGCGACCGTCGGCAGGTATTCATCCAGAAGATTGATGAGCAGTCGCGCCATTCTCGTTTTGGCTTGCCCGCGCAGACCGAGCAACAAAATGTCGTGACGGGCGAGAATCGCATTTTCCAGTTGTGGGATCACCGTTTCCTCGTAGCCGATAATGCCGGGGAAAGGGTTTTCCTTGCGGCGGAGCATGGTGACCAGATTGCGGCGCATCTCCTCTTTGACGTCCACCGGTTCGTAACTGGACGCCTTCAATTCGCCGAAGGTTTTGGGAAGGGATTTGGTTGGCATGTCGGGGATCAAACCTCTTTCAGATTAGGCCGCCTCTAAAAAATTCTTCAGCAACGCCTTTCCCGCCGAAGTCAGAATGGATTCGGGGTGAAATTGAACGCCGTAGATCGGGAACTCCCGATGTTTCAGTCCCATGATGAGACTTTTCGGTTTTTCCGTCCACGCCGTTTCTTCAAGACATTCGGGCAATCCGTCGCGCTCGACAATCAACGAATGATACCGCGTCGCGGTGAAGGGATTTTCCAATCCTTTGAAAACTCCCGTGCCACGATGAAAAATTTGCGAGGTTTTGCCGTGCATGATTTCCGGCGCGCGGCTGACTTTTCCTCCGAAGGCCTGACCCAAGCATTGGTGTCCAAGGCAAACGCCGAGAATGGGAATCGCGGAACCCAGCTTTTGAATCAAATCCATCGAAATCCCCGCTTCGTTCGGGGTGCATGGTCCGGGCGAGATCACGATCCGCTCCGGCTTCATGGCGCGGATTTGAGCCACGGTGACTTGATCGTTGCGCCGGACTTCAATTTCCGCCCCCAATTCGCCCAGATATTGGACGAGGTTGTAGGTGAACGAATCGTAATTGTCTATGACGAGCAACACGGCGGTTCCGATCCTGTTTCGCGCGAATTCGGGGCGACAGTTTATCCGATTCGTAAACGGGATGCCAGACACAAGAACGCACCGGGCGCATCGCGCAATTGTCACCCGATGAGAAGGCCGAGCGCCTGCCGATCGCCATGACCACCAAATTTGGGGCACAAGCGCGAGATTCGCCCGTGAATGGATCCATGCTCCGCCGGAGTCAATTTTTTCCGCCGACCACGGTCTTAACGGCCATGTCGGAAAAAATCGCCTGCTCCAATTTTCCAGCCCATTCCCCTTCGCCCCACGGGAACGTGAAATCGGCGGGATAATTGGGATAGGCGTCGGCCCACCAGCCGTCGCGGGGACCGAGCCAGAGGTCGCGCACGATCCAGACCGTGCCGGACATGAGGTTTCCGGTTCCTCCCCATGCGCCGCCGCTCGCGGCCGACGCGCTGTTGTACGCGTAGCGGAAATTATGGTAGCGCGGCCAACCGCCGCGAATGGTCGAGGGGCCGGAATAAAGCTTGAGGTATTTGGGGCAAAAGAGAATCTTCCAATCGCCGATGTATTTGTATTCGTAGAGCAACCACGGCAGGCCGTCCCACGATCCGCCTCCGGCGGGACCGTTTTGGATCGCGCTGGAGGTTTGCGACATGAAGGGTCCGGCTTCCTGATCCGCCGGAGGCAAGGCGTCGTAATCAATGTAATACGCCTCCAGGGCAGTGGCGATGACGTGAAGATTGGAGGCGTCGGCGGATTTAAGCGCGCGTTCCTGTGCGTGAAGAAAATTGACGACCGCAATCGCGGCGAGAATCGCCACAATCGCCACGGCGACCAGAATTTCGATGAGGGTCATGGCCCGTTTGTGTTTGCGGCGTTGGGTCATTCGTAACCATTCCACATCGCCGAATCAACCGCGTTGATTTGCGCCGTCGTCGTGAACCAGATGTCCCCCGCGACGAGACTCGTGTTTTGCTCGAATAGAACGTAAACGTCTCCGGCGGAATCCAGCATGAGCGTCGGGCGAATCCATGATCCGCTCACCGGCGTCAACGGATATTCGGTCGTCAAACCCGGAAGGGACGGATCATACACGCCGTAATAGACGTGCCGCCCCGATCGCTCGTCAATCCAGACCAGATGCGCCCGACCCGAAACATCTACCGCCAGATCCTCCGAATAATGCCGAACCGCGCCGGAGGTAACATAGATGGGAGAATTGAACGATCCCTGTCCCGCGGGTTTTCGCAGGAGAACGACTTGCTCCAGTCCGCCCGTTGAATTGTCGGCGTAGGCGATCCAAATATCGCCGTTAGGCGCGACGGTGACGTGGGGCGGATCGTAAAAATTGGTTCCCGCCGACGCGAGGATTTGCTCGGTGACGCTGGTCGCTCCCTCTGCCGCCGTCGCATAATAGAGATTTACGCCCGCGCCGGTTCCTCCGGCCCAGACCAAATGCCGATTTCCCGACGCATCAATCGCCAGATCGGGAACGGTGTAGGCGGGCGTTCCGCCGCGACTGCTCGCGCTCGTTATCTGCATCGAACTCATCGTCTCGCCGAGATTGAAAACGCCGGAAGCGTCGGATGTTTTCAGATAAATGTCCGAAACATTGGCATCCGCGTAGAAGTCATACCACGCCACGCTGATGCGTCCGGTGGATCGTACCGCGATTTTGGGAGTGTAACCATTGTCCCCCGAATGAGCCGCATTGCTCGTCGTCAATCGAACGTCGGCGGCGGTGAACGATCCGCCGCTCGGTTTGTAGTCGCCGTAGATTTCAATGTTGTCAATCCAGCTTCCCGCCGACGTGCAATTGCGGTGATCGTGCCAGACGACCCAAACGGTGTCGCTTGGCGTCACGGCGAGCGAAGGGTGGCGTCCGCCGACGTGATTTCCGCCGCTCGTGGAATTGTCTATGGAAATCGGCGCGCTCCATCCGCCACTCAACGTCCACGAGCGGTAAAAGATGTAACTCGGCGTGGTCGGCGATGTGACCGTGCCGCCGGACCAATAGGTGGCATGAAGCGTCCCGCTCGAATCGAGCGCCATGTGTCCCTTGGCCGTTCGGCTCAGCTGGAATTTCGCGGAGCCGTCGGTGATCTTGACCGGCGGGGAAAAATAGTTTCCTCCCCACGACGGCGAACCGGTGAACAAAGAGCTAAACGCAATGGCGCAAAGACGCAAAGACGCAAGGAAGAGGAAGGAATTTTCCTTGCGGTTCCGCGTCTTTGCGTTGATTTTCATTGATATGGCGTCAGCGTCAGCAGATTCGTCGCCTGCTCAAAGAATCCGGTGTATCCGCTCAAGGCCATCGTCGCTCCCGGACCGGAGTTGGGATCAAAGGGCAACGCTTTGGAGTTCAGAATCAGAGCCGAAAGATACCCCGCGTCCGTCAATGCGAAGTTTTCCGGACTGGCCGTGTCGGTCAGGGGGTTCACCGGAACAGGGAACGTCCTCACGGCGGCTGTGAAATATGGATCATAACCGGTGAAGAAGACGTTGTCCGATCCGTCAATGATGAGGTCCGACATGCCGTTTTCCCAACTGACCACGGTGTGTGATTCGCCGGGACCGATCACGCCGTCCCCATTAGTGTTGACCAGCGCGATCACCTGTCCGGTGAAATAAGTCCCTTCGACCGTCCCCATGAAAATCCGGCCAAAACTGTCGAAATCGAAACCGCCGTTGTAATCGAATCCGCCGAAAAACGCGCCGCCGGATGGACGGAACGAAGGACGACGAAGCGGTTGCTGAACGACCAACAATTCGGCATTGCCGTCGCCGTCGGCGGTTTGAACGACGACCGCCCCCCCGGGAATTTTGGAAAAGTTGCGTCTCGGGGCAATCCGCGCCTGTGATCCGGAAAAATTGCCGCCGCTCGTCAAGATCGGATGAATCAATTCGACGACCTCGCCGGAATCATCGAACTCGCCGTTGCGTGGATTGTAATCCTTGAGAAGCAGGATTGTTTCGTCTGGAGGACCCCCGGCAACCGCTCCGTTGTCCGTGACGACGATCCGCGTCGGAGAGAGCACGGCGATTCCGCCGATGCTGGCGAACGGGCCGTGGGCGATAAGCGTCGCGGAGCCGTCGGTCAGGTTGACCCTCGCCACCGCCATGTCCAGATAGAATCCGACGGCGGCGTAAATGACGTTGGGATCGGTCGGATCGGCGGCCAACGCTCCGGCGAACGGACGCGGCAGATCAATCGAACCCGCCGTGTAACCGTCCGGCACGGATGTAAAGTTAAGGGTCTGCGAAAATCCCGTCGCGGTTGCGACGAGAACGGTTATTGCGGAGATAATGAGACGAAGCCGCCCGCAAATGGCGGCGACGAATGGGCGAAGCCCAAGAGAGACGCGGGAAGACATGACAAACCTCCTTGTTCCCGAAGGATGAATTGTTGTGATGAACGGAACTTCGTCTCCTGGCTTCCGGATCGTCCTTGCGCCGAGCCTTCCCGGCCTTTCGGTCAGTGGCGTGAATTCGGCGTTTGTCCCCGGCTACAGTGACGGACTCGCAACGGATTTGGACCGTTTTCCGTAAGTTCCTGTTCGCTATCGGCGGATGTTGTTTACATTCCCAAGCCCCGCTCGGAAGCTTGAGGCGTTTTGAACGTGGGGTCTCCTTTCCTTGTGAAATTCTTCGGCTTGCGCGCGTGATCCTGCCCAAACCGAATGCAACCTAATGAAAAAACCTTATCCGTTTTGAGTGGGGGAAAGCAAGGGCGAATTCCCTTTTTACAGCATCACCCGGCACGCCGCCGCGACGGTGAGGGCGGCGGTTTCGGCGCGGAGAACCAGCGGTCCCAGACTGACCGCCATGAATCCGGCGCGGAGGAACATCTCAACCTCCCCCGGCGTCCAGCCCCCTTCCGGACCGACCGCCACCTGAACCGGAAGTCCCATCCCGGCCCGACCTCCGAGCCATTCCCCCAAGCCGAGCGCGTCGGGCGATTGATGCGCGAAGCAATTGAGCGTCGGAGGACGTTCGCGCTCCAGCCAGACGTTGAGGGGCGTGATCGGCGCGAAGGCCATCGGGACGTTCCGCCCCGATTGTTTGGCGGCGGCCAGCGCGATCCGTTCCCAGCGCGCCGGAGGATCAATCGAACGCAAACTGGAAGCCTGCGCCACGGTCCGCTTGCAAATCAACGGTTGGAGCGACGCGACGTCGAGCTCGCAAAGTTTCTCGATCATCCAGTCCATCGCGTGGCGCTTGAGAAGCGAAACGGCGACGTGAAGCCGCGCGCGACGGTTGCCTTCGACCTCCTCCTTTGCTGAATGAACCTGCTGAATCGGAACGAGAACGACTTTTTCCCCCTGTTTCTCGCCGACCTTCGCCAGCCATTCCTCTCCCTTCCCGTCGAAAACCGAGACCATCGCGCCCGGGCGCAAACGAAGAACGTGGATCAAATGATGCGATTCCCCTTGGGGCAATTCGATGATTTGGTCGGATGCCAGAGGGGAGGGGCCGGGGTGATAGAAGCGATGGGGAGATCGAGGCATGGGGGATTTTACAGGGGTGAGAGCGGGTATTGCAATGGCGCCACTCGTTGCAACTCAAGGATAAATTGGACACGGATGATCACGGATCGCACGGATCATTCACTTCTTCACGCGATAAATCGCCGGGTCGGCTTTTCCCGCGACGACGGGCGGCTTCGATGCTTCGTCCGTGGCTTCCGATTTTCCAAACCGCGCAAACAAATTCTCGCCGAGCAGATAAATTCCGGTTCGCGGTTCCTTCTTTTCGTCATCCGATACGATCCATGAGAAAAGCGGTTCCTTCGTCGCCCGTTTGACCCGGGCAAATCCGCGCGCGAGAACGCCCGAAGGCAACCGCCGCAAAATCGTCGCCCCGACTCGGTATTCGATCACGCCGGTCGCGTTATGGATTTCGTTTTTCAGATGAATGTCCCAATCCCAAAAATCACGGAAGGGACCGTCGAGCAGATTAACTCCCTGATGGATCCAATTTCGCTGATCGGTGTCGCTTAGTTCCAGCGATTCGGGATCGAATTGCAGGGCGAGGCGGAGGTCATCAAAGATCGCTCGATCCGGATTTTCCAACCGAATGTCGAAGACCACCCATTGTCCCTCCTCATATTCTTCTTGGCGTTCGTAATCGAGCCAGAGCGTCGGCGGGCGAACGCCGAGATTTCCCATCCGCGCCAGCGCGGGAGAAAATCCCTCGATCGGCTCGGAGACCAAGCGTTCCCCCTGCGGGATCGGATTACGCGGCTCGACGACCCGCACCGACGCACCGGACAACGCTCCCTGCTTGCCGGTCGTGTTCTCGGTCAGCAGGAAAGTTCCTCGATACGCCGCTGAAAATCGGTCGCCGCTGGAAAGCGAAATATCCACCCACTCCGCCGGTTGAAGCGCTTTCCAGACGATGCTCAGAACCGTCGTCTGAATTCCCTCCAGCGGGCGGGTCAATTTGGCCTTGTATTGAATCTCGCCCAGCGCGCGGTCCATTCCCCAATCCGGCTCGCCGTCGAGCAAGTCGGCGATTCGATCTTGGTGAATGGCGACAGGCTCCAGCACGTCGGGAGGATATTGAATCACGACCTCGATCCGATCCGGCGCGCTTTTATCCAGACTGATGAGGCGGGCTTCGGTCATGAACGTCTCGCCGACCGGAACAACGACGCTGGACGGCGAGAGAAAAAACGTGATTTTCCGGTAACCCGATTTGTCATCGAGCGTTTTGGCTTTGGCAACCCAGACGTTTTTTCCCTTCTGCTCGGTTTTGGTCAGCGCCAGACCGCCGGGCGCGGGAGCGGGGACTGGAATTCCCTCCCGTTGGGCGCGCTGTTGAACGGCCTCTTTTGATTGTTTGCTTGTGTCGGGAGGTTGCTTGGCCGCTTCGAGCCGCTTGCGGAGCCAAAGCTCTTGGCGGCGGATGCGCTCGGCGCGTGAGAGATTCGGGGCGTTGGGGTCCTCGTCGGAGGAGAGGGTTGTGCCTTGGCTTGTCGTCGGGGTCGGGGTAGGTTGGGGCGGGGGCGGCGGCGGGGTGGGCGTGACCGTTGGTTCCCGCGCGGGAGGTTCTTCTTGCGCCGGGCTCAGATTTCCCCAAGCGAGGATGATCGCAAATATCCCAACAAAAGAAATCTTGTGGCGCAGGCGTCCTCGCCTGCGAAATCGCAATTTTGTTGAACACCAACGAACCAAGACACCAAGCCTCACAAAGAAGGAATGAATCATGAAATTCTCATCGTTGCAAGAATACCGTCGAAACAACTTCCGAGCCAATCGGCGAACGAATCATTATCATACTTGGTGTCTTCGTGACTTGGTGGTGAATTTCCTCGTCTCTGCCGTTGGCATCGTGATTTCCCGCCGGGCCAACCGCATTCTCACGCTTCGACCAGCGCCTCGGCGTGATTGACAAGGACTTTCCCGAGCAGGGCTTCCTCCAGCTTGGCTCCCTTGAGAACCTCCTCGGCGCGCGGCTCCAGCAAATCCTCAGCGTGATAGAACTCCATCACGTCGTTCCGGTAGCGGTGAAAATCGGCCTCCTTCACCCACGGGACGTCATAGGCCACCGCGATCTCCTTCCAATCCTTGGTCGGTTCGCCCTCTTTGATTTCAAAGAGGGCCAGCGGATAGAGCGGTTTTTCCGGCAACGTCTTGCCGAAAAGTTCGAGCCGCAGGGGATTGCCCGTGCGATGCAACCGAATTCCCGCGAGTCCCGAATATCGGGCGGGGAGGTGCGACTTCAATTTCTCAAAGAAATTTTCAACGGCTTCCCAATTCGGCGTGTAGGTGAACATCGGCATAACGGCGATTGTGGCTCCTTACTTATCCTAATCTTTGCTCTTGCTCTTAATCTTGCTCTTGCTCTCCATCTTCAGAGTCGTCCCTACCTCTTACCAAACGCGCCTGAGGGGAGCAATGGATAAACGAAAATACGCCGAGCGATTTTCAATTTGCCAGCTCGAAGGTGACCGTGACTTTGGCCGAAACGCTGATTTTACCGGGTGAAAAGCTGACCTCCGGTGTATCGGAAAGTCTGCCGTTCAAGGTGAGTGCGTTTTGGGGTTGATAAGCGTTACCCCAGCGCGGACCCCACCCTCCATCACCCCAGTAGCCGCTTCCACCATAGGTTTCTTGAATAGTTTTGGGCTGACCAATACGTTGATCCAATTCCTTTGCCATTGCCATCGCTTTGTCTCTGGCCGCTTTGAGCGCGTCGGCCCGGGCTTGGTCGCGGTATTTCCGCAATTCCGTCGTGCGGAATTGAATCCCGTGAACATAGTTGGCTCCCGATTCAAGCGCGCGGGAAAGCAGATCATCGAATTTGGAAAGGCTCTTCAAACTAAAAACTATGGTTTTCCGAACGTAGAATCCCACGAAGTTCTTTCTGGTATAATTCTCATAGGCTGGCTCAACGTTAAGGTAATCGGTTTTGACGGAGCCCGGATCAATGGAGAATTCTTTCGCCAAACCCAAGACTTTCTTGACGATCTCGTCATTCATTTTCTTCGCCACATTAATATCCTTGTCCAACGTCTCCACCCCCAGCGTCAAAATCACCTCGTCGGGAACAACCTTGACCTCGGCCTCTCCGAAGACGGTGATCTGCCGCGTTTGGTCGTTCTGATCCGCTCCCCGGACCGACCCGACGAACAACAGGCATCCGAAAGTCATGACAAACCGCAATTCTCTCTCGCGCATTTTGAAGACTCCCTTCCAAACCAAAATCGCATCCGAACTTGGGGATATTCTTTCCCCCGGCACGGTCCCTTGGCAAGCATAAAGCCCGACGCGCCAGCGCCGTCGCGAGCTTAGTGGAGCGTTCCCTGACGCGGGGTGCGTCACGCCCTCCCGCTAAACGCGTTTCGGTGTGATCCCACAAAAACCGTTAAAAAAATCTGGACAACTGCGATATATTTTCGTATTTTATTCGCTATTCGAAATTGACCATGTTTTCCAATGATTCCCTCTCCCGCCTTTTGGGTTCCAAGGTTCATGCCTCATTGATCGAGGGATGGCGCAAGAGGGGAATCGAGCGGCTTCTTCCGGTCCAGCTTCGCGCGATTGAGGCGGCCAACCGCGCATCCGCGCTTCTCGACGGAAACAACCTCATGGCGGTCGCGCCGACCAGTTCGGGCAAAACGATGATCGCCGAAATCGCCATGGCGGTTCAGCTGAGCGCCGGACGGAAAGCGATTTATTTGGTCCCGACCAAGGCGCTGGCGGAGGAAAAATTCGCGGCGTTTTCGCGCTGGACCGAACGCGCCGGATTTCGCGTCGCCTGCGCCACGCGCGACCGGCCGGAAACCGATCCGCTTATCGCCGCAGGAAAATTCGATATCCTCGTCGCCGTTTACGAGAAGATGAATCATTTGCTCTTGACCCAACCGCAGATTTTGGCCGGAGTTGGAATTCTGGCCGTGGATGAAATCCAGACGCTCGGCGATCCGGATCGCGGGGGATGGCTCGATCTCTTGCTTACCAAAATTCGGTTGTCCCCTTACGCCGTTCAGATCGTCGCGCTGTCGGCGGCATTGTCCGAAGCTTCTGCGTCGGCCATGTCGCGGTGGCTCGATTGCGACTTGATCGTGGATCATCGCCGTCCGCGCGAGTTGCGCGAAGGGGTTCTCGATCTTTCGACGGGAGTATTTCGTTTCCGCGAAGTGAACAGCGCAATCGAAGGGGAGGAAGTTTTCGCGCCGCCGGAAACGTTGGAGCGGCGAATGACGCAAATTTCCGAGCGCCTCGCCGAGATTCAGGGTCCGGCCGATCTTCAGTCCGTCGTCTTGATTGCCGCCGCCGAGCTTTTTGCGGAGCGGGGAGAGCAGGTTTTGATTTTCGCGCCGACCCGCGCCGCGTCGCGCCATTGGGCCAAGGCGCTGGCGGACGCGGACCTCGGATTTCCTCCGGCGCGATTGGCCTTGCCGAAACTGCGGGAGACGGAACTTGGGCGTTCGGCCGGATGGGTCCGGCATTGTTTGGAAAAGGGGGTCGCCTATCACAACGCCGATCTCCCCGAAGAAATCCGAACCTTGACCGAGGAGGCTTTCAATTCCGGCGAGGCGAGAATCGTCGTTTCGACCGCGACGCTGGGGGTTGGAGTGAATCTGGCCGGACGCAACGTCTTGCAATGTCCGTGGCGCGTGACGGGATGCTCGAACAACGGCGGATTCGCGCAATCTCCGCTGGGGCGGTCGCGTTTTGCCAATCAGGGAGGACGCGCCGCACGATTGGGGGAAGGAGAAGAATTCGGGCGCAGTTTGGTCGTGGCGGAGAATCCGGCGCAGGCCGAACGGTTTTGGACGGAATTGATTCTCGCGCCTCCCGATTCGATCCCGCCGCCGCTTGCCCGCGCCGATTCCGCCTCAGTCGTCTTGGACTTGCTGGCGGGTGGATTGGGACGCACGGAGCAAAATTTACAGGAGGCGATGGCGAAGACTTTCAGCGCGAATGTGGTTTCGAAAAGCGAATCGTTTGCCGTCGAATCTTCGTTCGTTGCCCAAGCGTTGGAAACCTGCTCGCGACTCAATCTCGTCCGGCGGGATGAATCGGGGGAATTCCGGCGATTGACCGGATTGGGAGAGGCGACCGCCGGATCGGGAATTACGCCGAAGACCTCGGCGCGACTGGCCGCGGAGATTCCGCGACTTCTTGCGGATGACAAACAAGATACCGGTGAGGGAAAACGAAATGCGGAATGCCGCGCATTTCAAATTTTTCTTATGCTCGCGCTCACCGACGAAGGGCAACGCGCCATGACCGGATTAGGATTCCGGAAATCGAACGCGCCATCCTCCGTGTGCATCCGTGAAATCCGTGTCCCATTGCCCGCGCGCTCCGGAGGAATTTCGCGCCGCGAACTTTCCGCGCTTCGCATGGCGTCGGCGTTGATGGATTGGATTGTCGGAAGGGAAATCGGCGAGATGGAAGACGATTACGGAATTTCCGCCGGATGTTTTGCGCGGGCCGCCGGGGATTTTCAATGGCTCGTTTCCGCGTCGGCCTCGATTGCCGAGACGCTGGCCGCTCCGCGAAACCGCGTCGCGGAATTGCGCGTCTTGGCCGGGCGGACGGGATGGGGCGTTCCAGAATCGGGATTGGAATTGGCGCGATTGCGATCTCCCGGATTGGGTCGGGGCGCGATCATGAAATTGTTGGCGGAGGGATTGGATTCCGCGTTGGCCGTCGCGCAAGCGGAGCGGGAAACGCTGGTTCGCTTGGTCGGTCAGGATGCCGCGATGCGACTGGAAGAGAGAGCGAGTCAATTCCTAACTTCACGCGAACGCCGTTCAAACCAGCGAGCCACGCTTTCCAAGGCTGATGATCCCTCTCCTACTTCCTCTCATTCTCCTGCTCCTTCTCCTACTCATTTTCCTTCTTCTTCTCCATCCCCCTCCGCAACCCCAGCCCCCTCTGTCCTCCTCGAAATCAACCTCCAATCTCCGGGGATCGTGTTCTCGCAGGGGAGGGAAGTCGCGCTTCCGCCGCTCAGTTTTGAATTGCTGGCGGCGTTGGCGGAGCGTCCGGGAGAAGTGGCGACGCGGCAATCCTTATACGCGCGGCTCTGGCCCGATGGAGGACCGGAGGAGCAACAACTGGACGGGCATCGGCGGGTTCTTCTTCGGCGATTGCGTCCGGTCTTGGGCAAATCGGCCGAGCGCGTCGCGCAGGTGATTCGCGGCATTGGGTTTCGTTTCTCCGTTCCCGCCGAAAGCATTCGGCTTCGACGTTGAGCAACCATTTAGACGACTTTGCGTTTTCTTCGTTCCCTTTTTTCGGTAGAATGACGCGCCGTTTTGGATGGGGAATCAACCGGAATGAAACAATCGAATCGAAAATCCAACAAACAACCCAACGCATGCGCGTCGCTTCTCCACAAACACTTGGCGAACGTCGCCCCTTATCCTCCGGGCAAGCCGATCGAGGAAGTCCAGCGGGAGTTCGGCCTCAAGGAGGTCATCAAGCTTGCCTCGAATGAAAACCCGCTCGGTCCTTCCCCCAAGGCGTTGAAGGCGATGGCCGCCGCCGCGCGAGAGATGAACCTTTATCCCGACGGCGCGGGATATTATTTGAAGCGCGGGATCGCCAAGCGGCTGGGCGTCGGCGAGGACGAAATCATCCTCGGAAACGGTTCGGACGAGATCACCCTTTTTCTCGCCCTTTGTTATCTCGGTCCCGGACGCTCCATCGTCACGTCGGATTACGCCTTCGTCCGCTATCGCATGGCCGCCGAATTGATGAACGCGCGGGCCAAGCTTGTCCCCATGCGTGATTTTCGGCACGACACGGCGGCGTTGGGCAAGGCGGTTGATGATTCAACCGTTCTCCTTTTTCTCGACAACCCTTGCAATCCGACCGGCGCGATGACGACGCGCCGAGAGCTTGCGCGATTGCTCGCCGACGTTCCTCGTCGCGTCTTGGTCGTCGTGGACGAAGCGTATTACGAATACGCCTGCGGCGACGCCGATTATCCCGACACGCTCGCCTTGCGCCGGAAGCATCCGAACCTGATCGTCACGCGCACGTTCTCCAAGGCGTATGGATTGGCCGGATTGCGCATCGGCTACGGAATCGCCCGAAAGGAAGTCGTCGCCGACTTGGAGCGCGTTCGGCCTCCGTTCAACACGAACCGCATGGCGCAGGCGGCGGCGTTGGCCGCGCTTTCGGATTCGGGGCATCTCAAAAAAAGCGTCGCCAACAACGAGCATGGGAAAAAGTATTTGGCAGGGGAATTTCGGAAGTTGGGATTGCGATTCATTCCGACGTGGGCGAATTTTATTCTCGTGGACCTTTCGCCGAGAGGCATCTCCGGGAGTGAGCTTTACGAAAAACTTTTGCGGCGAGGGGTGATCGTGAGACCGATGGGAGGATATGGATTGAAAACTTTTGTTCGGATTTCGATTGGAACTGGCGAGGAGAATCGGAGATTGGCGGAAGCGCTGAAAAGGGAAGTCTGCGTATGAAGAAGAATCGAATTACGTTTATAGCAAACGTCCCCCGTGCATCCCCCGTGCACCCTTAAGTGAACTCTCACAAAAAATGATTCGGCAACTATCTAGGCCAACATGTATCCTCTTCGCATTGAGTTGCTCATGGTATGGGTTAGAGCTCACTTCGTGGCCTCATCCTACAATAATGCCGTCTAATACGCTCTTGGGGCTTTGGGGTGCATTCGAGATTCAGCAAACCACAGTTAGGCACTTGCTAACCGTGGTCTCATGTACTTTTGTCCATGGATCAATTGATCATCTTCTAGGGAACATGGTCTTTTTGTTCTTAATCGGTGGCATGGTCGAATCCGTTTATGGAAGTGTCGTATTCTACATCTTATATTTCACGCCGAATATCGTTATGGCGTTTATTTATATGGTCGCTAGAGGATCTACGGTCGAAGGCTTTTGTGGGTCCTCAGGTGGAGTATTGGCCATCTACGGGGTGGCCTCCATTGATCTTATTAGTAGACGTCTTCGCTTCAAACGTCGGTTGTCAAAGACTAATACGTATTCTCTTCTATTTATAATGGCACTGCTAGGTTTAAGCGGTGTTCTATTTAGTCTTGGTAGCTTGTTCTCAACTGACCTTAGACGTGGATTCCCAAACGAACCGGCCATAGTATCCATCCATATAGTAGGTTTTAGCGTGGGTTTAATGTACGGTTATGCGCATTATAGATGGGGAATCGAGGACCAAGGGGGACGGACCAAGGGGGACGTTGACTACAAAAGCAATTCAATGTGAATGATGAAATCAGACGCCGAGAGAAATTAAAAGACGGACTTCGGCAAAATCAGCCGAGCCACAGCGCGAGCCGCCCTAAATGCGCCCTCAAGATCGTCATCGCGCGACGCACTGCGGTTCGACCCATCCGGAGACGATACGGTCTTTGGCGCGCGGGGTTCGATCGGACGCCGTTGGCGTCCCATTGGAGAGGCGATTGGGACTTTGACCGCAAGAAGCAATTCGATTTTCAAGATTGAGGCGCGCCGGGTTGGAAAGAAAAATCCTTGGAACTCCGCGATCCCGCTCGCAACTATTTCAACATGAGCGAGCGGGGGCAAGAACTTCTTAACATTTGCGAAGCCTTGGCCGAGGAGAAGCGCGAGGAACTCGCCGACTTTGCGCGATTCCTTCTCGCCCGACAAGACGACGAGCGATGGGAGCAACTCGTTGACTTTCCCGCAAGGCGACCGAAACTGGACGCCTTCCTCAAGGAATCCGCCGCCGAACCGGAAGCGGCGTTCGATCCGAAACGCTTGTGAAATCCCAAGTCCGGCCCAGCTTTTGGCGCGCCTAGGGGAGGTCGAATGCGCTCGAACCCTCACCCTACCCTCTCCCTTCGGAAAGGGAGAGGAGTTTGGAGGATGCCGAAATGCCTCTTCACACACGCTCTTAGTCAGTCGTTCTCGAACTTCAGATCAACGGCATTTTGCAAAATCCGTTCAAACATCGCCGCTGTGGTGGCAACCACGGTTGAGCCGAAGGTGAAGAGGATGCCCATGAAAACCCCGGGGGGTTTGTCCTCGCTGTCGCCCAACAAAATGAAGATTTCTCCCACCGCGATAAAACCGATCATGGCCACGGCGCAGTATTTGATCGTCCGCAAAGCCCTCACGGCCGCTTGTGAGAAGACCTTATTTTGTCCGACAAGCCCCAGCACCTTGAATGCCTGATGGAGCGCGACGAAAAACGGAATGGACGCGATATAAGCATACGCCAGAAAGGGGTCTTTGAAATAGATCTCGAAGGGGGTGACATGCGCGTTCCGGCCCTCAACTTGGGGTTCCCAAATCATGGCAACAAGCGCGCCGATGCCGATGAGGACGACTACGAACTGAAGAAATATCGTTGGGCTTCGTCTCATGAAAGGCTTTGATAAATTTTCAGGCACAGAGGCACCGAGGGCGACGTTTACTACAAAGTTGCTTCATTCCCTACCAGCAGAATGCCAGCTATTCCGGGCGATATTCAAACGTCCCTCGGCGGTGGAGAAGAATTCAGCGCAACGGCGCGAGGACGCAAAAAACATATCCATTCACTGCGCCGATTCTTTGCGTTTGGGATGATAAAGCAGGGCGTCTTCGTTCATTTTCTCCAGTCCCTTGAAATAATTGACGGTCCGCACCTTGAGTTCCGCCGTGGCGTCCTCGTCGCAGGCGATGATCGAGCGCGGGTGCATTTGGATCATCGAGACGGTCCACATGTGATTGATCCCCTGCTCGATGGCGTTGAAAAGAGCGTGGGCTTTGGAGAGGCCGGAAAGAATGATGAGGACCTCACGGGCATCCATGACGGTCGCCACGCCGACGGTCAACGCGAGCTTGGGGACCTTGGCGACCTCGCCCCCAAAAAATCGCGCGTTGGCGACGATCGTGTCGTAGGCCAGCGTTTTGACCCGCGTCCGGGAGGTCAGGGAAGACCCCGGCTCGTTGAAGGCGATGTGGCCGTCAGGTCCGATCCCCCCCAAAAATAATTCCACCCCTCCGGCGTCCTTGATCGCCTGTTCGTAATCCTCGCATTCCTTTTCCAAATCCTTCGCGTTCCCGTCGAGGATGTGAACGTTCTTCGGTTTGACGTCCACGTGGGAGAATAGATGTTTCCACATGAAGGCGTGATAACTTTCGGGGTGATCCTTCGGCAGGCCGACGTATTCGTCCATGTTGAACGTGACGACGTTGGCGAAGGAAAGGCGCTTGGCTCGGACGTGTTCGACCAGCTTGCGATAGGTCCCGACGGGAGAGGAACCGGTCGGCAGGCCGAGGACAAAAGGGCGTTTGGGCGAGGGATCGAATTCGACGATCCTTCGTCGGATGTAATCGGCCACCCATTGGCTCAAGGTGTCGTAATCGGGACGGATGACAAGTCGCATCGGAAAGGGGAGTTTGCGCTTTCCTTTGGCTTCATTCAAGCGGAATTGGAGAAGATTGACCTGAGCGCGTTGCGGTGCGATAATCCCGTTCGGGCGTATCAGCCAAGAGGGAAAGGGATTTGGTTCAGGTTAATTACTGCCACCAGTGCGGGCGGCACGTCGGGCCGCAGGCGTTGAAATGTTGGTATTGCGCGTCCTCGACGCGGCGGACGATCCGCCCCGACCGGCGATGTCCCTACTGCGACGAGCCGATCCGATCCAAGGCGATCAAGTGCGTTCATTGCGGCGAATTTCTGGACGGACGGGCGCGTCCGGCGGACGCGGCGGCCCAGCCGACCATCCACATTGAGAAGGCGGTGATCAGCGCCGGACCGGGGCTACCATTGCCGGAACGGCCTCCGATCTGGTCCGATCCGAGCCGATTGATCGAAGAAAAAAAAGAGGGAAAATTGCTGGAGGCTCCGATTGTCGAACCTACGCGCGGTCGGGTAATTCAAGCGCTCCCCGCCCCCCGACACGGACACGACGACGACGAGCCGATTCCGTTCGTCGGGGAGACTCGCGCATCCGCGCAGGAAGGATTTCATATTAAAGAAGAGCGATCCGAGGGGGATACGGCTCGGTCTTCTCAAGCCGCGCTTCCGGTCGTCGTTGCGCGAGCCGAACTCGTCGCGCCGGGGAGTCTGCAATCGGGCGCGGGGCGCGAACTGATTGCGCGGGAAGATTTGCCTCCGCCTCCCGCGATTTGGGGGGCGATTAAGCGGATGTTTCAGAAACCGCCGCCGCCGGAGGAACCGATTACGGAAATCACGGCGGAAAACGAAGAGGACCGTTACCGGACCTGCGGCGTTTGCAACACGGAAATTCTCGCCGCCGACAATTATTGCTTTCATTGCGGTCAACGTCACGGCTCCAACGCGCAAGCGTTTGAACCGAAGCGCGCGCATCCGGCGCGGTCCAATTTTCTGATTTATCTGCTGGCGATCATTTGTCTCGCCGCGTTGATTCTCGCCGATCCGATCGTGACCAAATTCAAACCGGAAGCCGTGACGCCGACGCGGCTCGGAACCGCGCTGGGCGCGCCGCTCTTGTGCTTGTGGGCGTTTGTTCGGAAGCCGGGATTCTTCAGCCGATTTTTTTCGCTCGTTTTATTCCTGCTGTGTCTGGCGGTGGTTTATGCTTCGTTTTTCTAATTCGGGCCACCCAGCGGGTCGCCCCTACAAATATGCGTTGCGGGTAGGGGCGACCGGTTGGGTCGTCCGCAAATTCATGGTGGCCGCCGTCTGTTTGTTTTTCGGAACGGTTTCCATTCCGGCGCAAATCAAACCCGCGCCGCTGGAGCCGGCGTTTGAAATCAACACGCGCGAACTTTCCGGCTTCATTCGTCCCATCGGCGAACACAACGGATTAATCCTCTCCGCGCGAGCCGCCGCGACGGCGATCACCAAGCCGGGCATGGTGACGTGGAATCTGGAACACTACTGCAAAACGTCGAAGGGTTATCCGTTCTATCCGCGCAATACGGCGATTCAAGGTTACGAGCAGAGCGCCCCCGGAACGTTTACGCTGAAATATCAACCGACCGACGAGTGGAAAGTCGCTATCTCCGACACCTATTCCATCTTCAAGGACGACCGGATCGAGGTGAAGATGGAGCTACGATTCGAGGAGGACTACAAAAACTTCGAGGTTTTTGTCGCCTCTTATTTCGCTCCCGGATTTCAGGTCTTCCTGCCGCTGGCCAAAGGATGGGTGACGCCGGAGATGGAGGGAACCGAACAGCATTTTTTTCCGCGCGACGCGTCGGCGCGCGTGATGATTGACGACGGACGTTGGAATTGGCTGGCCGCGCGCAAGTATCCCCCCGTGGGGCACGATGAAACCTACGCGATGCCGCTGATGGTTTCGGTTTTTCGCGGGACGACGCCTCCCAATGCTTCGCCCCTGCGACCGGAAGAGGTCGGTGCGAAAGAAGGGCACTGGGCTTGGATTCAGATGACCCGTCCCGAGGATTGTCTTGCGCTCTCGCCCAACGTGTTCGCGCCCGCGCACGATTTTTCGTTGCTGGGCGCGGACGTTCGGAAAGGGGAAACGCGAACCGTCCGCGCGCGGTTGCTTTGGAAGAAGCTCAAAAATCTGGATGAGATCAAGCCGCTTTATGAGAATTTTTTGGGTTCGTTGAAATGAAGAAAAACCACAGAGGCACAGGGACACAGAGAAGAAAATCTCGTATCGTTGCATTATTCTTCTCTGTGTCTCTGTGCCTCTGCGGTGGAATTTCAGCGCGCGAGCATCCCAACGTCCTCGTTCTCATCGGCGACGATCACGTTCCCTACGTCTTCGGAGCCTACGGCAATCCGAAAGCGAGGACGCCGAATCTGGACAAGTTCGCCGCGACGGGAATCCGGTTCAATCACGCCTATTGCAATAGTCCGGTGTGCACAGCCTCGCGCCAAGCGTTTCTGACCGGGCGCGTTCCCCATGCCGTCGGCGTGACGCTTTTGCAAACGGCGCTCGGCGACGAGCCGTTGACGCTCGCCGAGTTGCTGGGACACGAGGGCTACGCGACCGCCGCGTTCGGCAAGATGCACTTCAACAGCGACCGTCATCATGGTTTTGAAATTCTTTACGACACGCCGCAGGCGGTGGCGGAAGTGAAATCGCGCGGCGTGAAACCGGTCGCGTCGGAAATCCAAATTCAGCCGCCGTGGAAACCATTCAAAGACCCCGCAAAAATTTGGCTCAATTCCGCCAATCTACCCGAGGGAAAGCATATTGAAGACATGCCGGGAACGCTTTTCGCCGATCACGCCCTGGAATACATGCGGTCGCACAAGGACAAGCCCTTTTTGCTTTTTGTCAGCTTCACCGAGCCACATTCGCCCTATGAATATCCGGTCGGGTATCAGGGGATGTTTAATCCGAAGGATTTCGATCCGCCGGAGCCGGGGCCGGAGGACGACGACCAAATCCCGCAAATTTTCCGCGACCTCACGCGGGAGGAAAAACAGGGGATCGCCGCCGCATATTACACTTCGACCGCGTTTCTGGATTACAACGTCGGGCGGGTGCTGAAAGGCTTAGATGAATTGGGATTGGCCGGAGACACGTTGGTCATATATCTGGGGGACAACGGCTATTGCCTCGGCCATCATGGAAGATTTGAAAAGCATTGCTTCTTCGAGGAAGCGGTCCGCTGTCCGCTCGTGATTCGCTGGCCGGGACACACAAAAACAAACGCCGCTTCCGAGGCGTTGGTCGAGTTCATAGATTTGTTTCCGACCATCGCCGAGATTTGCGGAATCCTATCGCCTAAAGATATTGAGGGGCAGAGTCTGGTTTCTGTTCTCGAAGGCAAAACCGACAAGCACCGCGAATCGGTTTTCAGCGAATACCTCGAAAACGAGGAGGCGATGATCCGCGATTCGCGCTACAAACTGGTTTATACGTCGGGCAATCGCGAGCGGAAGGACGGCTACGCGACGGGGAGACCGTCCAAGCGTAATTTGACCAAGATTTATGATTTGGAGGCAGATCCCGGAGAACATCGCAACATCGCGGAAACCGAGGAAGGGCTGAATGTCGAATTGCGTCTGAAATCGTCATTGCTAATACGATTGAATCGAGGGCGCACCACGAGCAGGAAGGATATGAATAACAATCGGAGGTATGATGTGAGTTTAGACATGGCGCTCAACGGATTTCTGGCGCCACCCGAGGCCGATGAAAGGCGTGGCAATTGAGAGCTTTCGACGGCACACCGCCATTCCGTCCGCGACGGGTTCGCGCCGTGTGTTTGAACTTTGCGGTCGCCTTCTTTCCCTTGTTGATGACGGAGTTGGGATTCGGCGAGGGTCTTGGAGAAGCGCAGGCTGGAAAGCCTGCGCCACCCAATGTTCTCATCATCATGGGAGAAGACCACGCGCCGGAGGTTTGCGGGGCCTATGGAAATGCCAAGGCCAAAACGCCAAATCTGGACAAGTTCGCCGCGACCGCGATGCGATTTGATCGCGCCTATTGCAACAGCCCAAGCAATACGCCCTCGCGCCAAGCGCTCCTGACGGGGCGGCTTCCCCACTCCAACGGCGTGACGGTCACCGAGTCCGAGTTGAGCCACGATCAGATCACGCTGGCGCATCTTTTGGGATTTCACGGATACCGCCGGGGAGCATTCGGCACGATGCATTTTTTCACCGATCTGCCGAGAGGATTCAACATGCTCTTCGATTGGAAACAGGCTCAAAGCGAAATTTTTGGGCGCGGCGCGCATGAGGTTGACGAATCCATTGCCCCGCCGCGATGCTGGAGACCATTCGTGGATCCCGCGAGCGAGTGGCTCAACTCCGCTTATCTTCCCTTCCCCTTTCATTACGACGATATGCCCGAACCCGCCTTCGCGCGCCACGCCGTTGAATACATGCGCGAGGCGAGAAACCGCCCCTTCTTGGTGTTTGTCGGCTTTCGCCAACCCAACGGCGAATTCGCCTATCCGGTGGAATTCAAGGATTCGTTCAATCCCGTGACGTTCGATCCGCCGGAACCGGGGCCGGAAGACGCGGAGCAGATCCCGAAAATCTTCCGCGACTTGAACCGCAAGGAAAAACAGGGGATTACCGCTTCCTATTACTCCTCCGTGACCTACATGGACGCCTGCGCGGGCATCGTTCTGGATGCCGTGAAGGAACTCGGTCTTGAGGAAAACACGGTGGTCGTCTATTCCAGCGATCATGGATATTTATTGGGTCAACACGGTTGGTTTGAGAAGCAATGTCTTTATGAGCCGGCGGTTCGGATTCCGTTGATCATCCGGTGGCCGGGGCACACGAAACCGGGGAGCGTTTCCGATGCGTTGGCCGAATCCATTGATTTGTTTCCGACCATCGCGGAAATTTGCAAGGTTCCCGTTCCGCCGGAGGTCGAGGGAAAAAGTCTCGTCCCGATCCTTGAAGGAAAAACGGCCAAAGGACGAGAGAGCGTTTTTTCCGAATACCTTGCGAACGAGGAGGCGATGATTCGCAACGAGCGATACAAACTGATCTATGCCACGGGGCGGCGGGAGCGCAAGGATGAGTTCACTCCCGGGCATGCCCCCAAAAGGCGCGAGACAAAACTTTTTGATCTTATCAACGATCCCGGCGAATTGCGCAATCTCGCGGGCGATCCGCGCTACCAAAACGCGATTACCGGATTGAAGCGTGAGCTTCTCAATCGCATTCTCAACTCCCATCCCGAGGAAACCGGCTTGACTAAGGAGGCGTCGGTTGAGGAACAGCTCGATCTGCTTCTAATTCCGCGGGAGCGCTGGAGCAGGATCGAAGCCGAATTAAGGAAAGATTGATTCCCCCATGAATCCCCCGGACCGCAAGACTCGCGGCTGGCTTCTTCCCGCGGGATTGTTTCTCTTTCTTTTCGGCTTCTACATGATTATGGACGACGGCCTGCCGGTCATGGCGGACGCCGCCCACATGCTCGCCACGACCCGGCGTTGGATCGAGGGAGGATGGCGGGATCCTTCGGCAATCACAAAATACGGTCCGTTCGCCTCGCTGGTGATGCTTCCGTTCGAGCAACTTTACCTATGGACGACGCGCCGGTTTGGCGAAATCCTTTCGGAGGATCAATTCATTTCGTGCCATTCCAATTTGGAAACGACCGGCACGGCGTTGATGCTGTTCGCGGCCGCGCGGTCGCTTGGTTATGCGCGTCGGCGCGCGTCGGCGGTCGCATTGATTTTCGCCCTGATCACTTATGCCGCCCCGTTTTCGCGCTCCGTCCAAAGCGAGCCTTTGCAGATGTTCCTGACCATGGCGGTCTTCTTGGGAATGATCATCTCGGATCGGCAGGGCGGATGGAAGGGAGCGTTCCTATCTTCGTTCGGCTTGTTTCTTTTGGGTCCGACCAAAATTTTCGCGCTTGTTCTCCTCGTTCTCCCGACGGCCGGCGCATTCTGGTTTTCCGAGCGAGTCGAGAGCGAATCGGGTTTGGGCTTTTGGCGGCGATGGAGGCCCGGAGCCGTCCGGCGCGGAACGATTTTGGCCTGCGGAGCCTTTTTCGGCGTCGCGGCGCAATTGGGCGTCAACCGATTCGCCCGTGGAGGATGTTTTCATTTCGGCTATGTCAAAGGCAATGACGCGCGCGGATTCACCGTTCCCGTGTGGGAAGGCTTGTTCGGCCTGACACTGGGAGCGGGGAAAGGGTATTGGTATTATTCCCCGATTTTGGCGTCGTGCTTCTTCCTTTGGCAGAGACATTTGCGAATGCATCGGGCATCGGGGGTGTTTATCCTGTTCGCGGTTCTGAGTTATTTTTTTGGCTATTCACGCTGGTGGGCTTGGCATGGCGACTGGCATTGGGGACCGCGCCTCCTTCTTCCCGTCACTCCTCTTTTGTCCCTGTTTCTGTTGGGGATGCCGGAATGGTGGACCGGCTCGAGATTCGGAAAGATTCGCAAGCCGGTCGTTGCCGGTCTTCTCCTCCTGTCAATCTACGTTCAGCTTCTTGGAATCTGCGTCCCCGTGACGGCTTATTATTCGGCGCTTTTCATGGAGTCGCATATTGAAAAAATAGGGTCCGAAAAGGACAATCCGCTGACGGATGACATCTGGAGCGCGCATTTCATTCCCTCCCTCTCTCCCTTGGTTTATCACCACGCGGTCTTCATGCGGCAACTTGGGATTTCTTCCATCAACGCGCCCCCTTGGAATTTCCAAGCCGTGCCTCAATGGAACGTTCCACTCCCCAAACCCCCGCTCGAAATTTGGTGGTTGGATTCTCCGGGTTTCCCCGCGCATCATTTGTCTTCCCGCCAAATGAACAAATGGCCGTTGGTCGGCATGATTCCACTTGCGCTTTTCGGCGCGATCCTGCTCATCCACGGATGGAGAATGGAAAAGTCAAAGAATGGATCCCCGTCTGATACGACGCCAAATCAGGGGTGATTCGGCTCCGGATTGTTTCCGGCGCTTTCCGCTTTTTTCGCCGGACTGACCTCGATGCGGATGAAAATGAAGCCGATTTTTCGCGGATCGGGGGAGCCGGGGATCAATTTCGCCGGTTCCCAACTCGGAATTTTGAATTCAACGTGAAGTTTCTCCCGAGATTGGGTCGTCTTGATCGGACCTTCAAAGACGACCGATTCCATCGGCGGCTTCAGAGTTCTCCAGTCTTTTTCCCCGGGAAGAAGATAAGGAACTTCCAACTCGCGCTGGGGAAAAGGGTGCGTCCGCCAAAACATGGCGCGAAATTGATAATCTCCCGGAGTTTCCGGACCTTCCCAATCCAAAACCTGATGATCGCCGGTCGTCCATTGCGTCACTTTGGCGTCGTGGGTTTGATCGTATTCGGGGCCGCACCATCCCGTCGCCTTGGCGAACGCGGGATCGTCGGCGAGAATCACTTGACCGTCCGGAATCGAATGGCGGATCCCCTCGATGGCGGCATGGAGGGTCGAGGATGCCGCAGTGGTGTTTGCCTTCTTGCTCGATTTGACGACGACCGGCTCCTCGTCTTGGGAACCGCACGACGCGAGCATGGATATTCCGCAAAGCGCGAACATCAGAGGCAACAGTTGTCTTTTTGAAGGATTTCGGTCCGGCAACATGATTATTTTCTCCCGTTTGGATTGGTGATTATCGTTGAGGCAAACGCGAAATTTGTCCAGTTTTATCGCGGTTGTTGAAGAAAAAACAGGAGATCGGCCATCGTCTGCTGTTCCATGTCCTTCTCCAATTCCTCCGGCATGAGCGAAAGTCCGCTCGCATACATCTCTTTGATTTCGCTTCGGGGAATAACGGTGTCCTTGGCCTCGGCCTCGCGGAGGGTAACGCTGGACGGCGACTCGGCGCGGAGCAAGCCGTTCAGAATCGCGCCCGATTTGGTGACAATGGTGTAGCCGATGTCGCGGGTTCCAAGCGCGGCGTTGGGATCGAGGATGTCCTGCAAAAGCGTTTCAGCGCTCTTGTGAAAAATATCGGTGAGGTTCGGGCCGACGTCGCTTCCCTCCTTGCCGATCATGTGGCACTTGGAGCAGGTTTTTTTCCAGAATTCATGTCCCTTTTGCGGATCGCCCTTCAGCTTGAGCGCGGGGCGCATCTTATCAATTGCCTCGGCGCGGGTCGCCACTCCGGCGTCGGTGAACAGCTTGGAGGCGCGCTTGCGGATTTCCGCGTTCATCGAGAAAAGCAACGCCCGCCGACGCTCGAGATCGAAATTCATCTGGCCGATGAGCACGTCCTTGTTCGCCAAAGCGGTCAAAAGCATCGCTTGATTTTCCTTGCGGTAAAGAAGCACGTTGCCCGCCTGCCGCCGGACCTCGGGACCGAGAGATTTCCACATTTCCAGAAGGCGCGGAGCCACTTTTTCATTCGGTCCACGTTTGAGTTGCTCCATCGCCGCGACTTGAATTTCGGTCGGATGGCGGATGTTGAGCAAATCGAAGAGGATTTCCTCGCGCCGCGGGAACTCGGCGAATTCCAACAAAGCCAATTCGTTCAGCCGTTCCGTCACGGGAGCAGAATCAGTTTGAACCGCCTGCGCGGCTTTCTCGATCAGATCGTTCTGACGAGGACCGGGAGGAAGGCGGAGAAGGTTTGAAATTTTCCATGCCGGACGCAAAGTCCGGGGATCGCTCTCCTCCAAAATGGGACGGAGCGATTCCTCCAATTCGCGTTGAGGCTCGTTCATCCAAGCGGGCGTGTCGCCGCGCGCAAGTCCGTCTGCCAATCCTTCGAGAAGCGGGGGCAACAATTCGGGCTTCGGAAATCGGTCGGAGGGATTGAGGCTCACCAAAGCGAGCAAGTCGCCCGTTTCGCCGCGATCCTTGCGCGCCCCGATCATCTCGGCCAGCGATTGCGCGAACGCCTTGGGACCGTCGCCCAATTCGTCGTCGCGCCGTTGGTATCGTTCGAGGATGGAGCGAAGCAAGGGGAGAGGACGGTCGGCTACGCCGCTCAACAGCGCCATGCGCATCCACGCATTTTCAACGTCCTCGCTGTCCGCGATTTTTAGCAGTCCGACTTCAAGCTGATCGAGCGAAAGGGCTTGGCCGCTCTTGTAGATTTCGCCCAACGACAAGACCGCCTGCATCCGCGCCCGCGCGTTCGGGTCCGACGTCGAAGCCAAAACGGCAAGATCGAGGCGGTTGGAATGACCCAGACGCGGTTCCGCCAACTTGACGGCGTTCTCGCGCAGGCCCGGTTCGGGATCGTGAAGGGCTTCGAAGATGATTTCATTTTCGAGTTTTTCCAAGCCATCGAGCGCGTACATCGCGTGAAGCCGGGCGAGCGGGTTTTGCGATTCCTTGAAAAGTTTTTGGATCAGGGGAACCGACGCGGGGTCCTGCCATTGAACCAGAAGCCGTTGGGCGGTGTCGCGCCGCCATTGATTGGGCGAGCCGAGCCGTTGCACGACTTCCTCCAAGTTTCCGCGGTCGAAATGGGGTTTCACGCGGGGCAATCCGCCGCGCGGCGTAATGCGGTAGATGCGCCCCTGCGTCTCCCCCGCGCGCAGATCAAGATTTTTTTGCAACTCGGCGGGAATCCACTCGGGATGCTCAATGACGGCGCGGTGAAAATCCAAGACGTAAAGCGCGCCGTCGGGTCCGGTCTTGAAGTTGACAGGACGGAACCACGAATCGGACGAGGCGAGAAACTCGCGGCGTTCCTCCTCCGGCGCGCGGCTCGCGACAAAAATGGGGCCATCGGGACGGATCACGTCGCGGTGCGCGAGGTTGACGACAACGTCGCCAACCAAAATCGTTCCATGATTGAACGGTTCGGGAAACGCGCCGCCGCCGTAAAAGGCGATTCCGCACGAGCCGGAAAAATAACCCGATTGCTCCGGATGATTCATCCGCGTCTGCGGAACGCCGATGGGAAAAATTCGGGCGAGGTTCCCTTCGTTGTGATCCGAAATTGAGGTCGTCGACCCGGACCAACCGAGATACGGATTGCGGTCCAGATAGCGGTCGGGAAAAACGGTGTGCGAGATGTGCTCGGTGTTGTGCGTTGTGAAGATGTGACCCCATTCGTCGAAAGCAAAGCCAAATCCTCCGCTGGATTCCGCCGTCGCCTGAAAAATTTTCTTGTCCGGCGAGAACCGGTAATCCTTCTCTGCCAGCCCGACGCGCTCGTTTTCATGGCCGGGCACATAGACGCGCCCAGAATTGCCGCCGTTGGAGCCATAGACCCAATTGTCCAGCCCCCACGTCAGGCCGTTGACGTTGTGCTGGGCGTTGCCGACGGTGAATCCGCTGAAAAGAACCTCGCGCTTGTCGGCGACGCCGTCGCCGTTCTCATCTTTGAGAAAAAGAATGTCCGGAGTCGAAGCGACGAGCAGGCCGCCGCGATAAGGAAGGATCGAATCGGCGTATCGGAAATCGTCGGCGAAGACGGTCCGCTTGCCGCAGACGCCGTTGCCGTTCGTGTCTTCAATCGTCACGATTTTCCCCGGGAAAGGATGGGAATTGGAAGGGGGCGTCGGATAACCCTCCATTTCCAAAACGTAAATTTTTCCGTTCTCGTCCCAAGCCATGTCCACGGGGTCCACGACGACCGGCTCGGTGGCGAAAAGTTCGATCTGAAAATCGCGATGAACTTGAAAATCCTTCAAGTCCGGCGGACCGGCTCCCGCCCCCAACACGCGACCCGCCGCGCCGAGCATTATCAGCAGAATAGTGAAAGTTGCGAGAAGGCGTCCGCGGTTCATCGGTGTGAGCATCGGCGAATGGGTATCACGTTCGTCGCGAGTTTTCCATGCCGAACTCTTTTGGGGTCTAATGGACTTTTTTTATTCCATAGCAAAAAAAGATCGAAGCCGATCAAAAACGTCCGATGCGGTTGCGATGTGAATGTTCTTGGTCGGGAGCGAGCGGAGAAAAGTTTGCCCATAGCTTGCGGTCGCCGCGCGGCGGTCGCAGATCAACACCGCGCCGCGATCCTCGCGGGAACGGATCAATCGCCCGAAACCTTGACGAAACCGAATCACCGCGCGCGGCACGATGAAATGCTCGAACGGATCAATGCCCGCCTCCTTCATCGCTTCGATGCGGGCGTCCAAGATCGGCTCACCCGGAACCGAAAACGGCAATCGCGTGAGCACAAGACACGAAAGCGCCTCGCCCACGACGTCCACTCCCTCCCAAAAAGAGGAAGTCGCAAAAAGAACCGATCCGACGTCCCGGCGAAAAGCCTCGGTCAGGAGCGTCCGCCCTGCCGAGCCTTGTTTGAGACAGGGATAACCCTCGGCTTCGAGCGCGGGCGCGACCTCTTGAAAAGTTTTTTCGAGCAAGGCGTGGGAGGTAAAGAGCACAAGGGCGCGACCTCTGCTGATGCGCAGACTGTGCGTCAGGAATTCCCCCAGCGCCGGAGCATGACGTTCGTTTTCCTTCGGACTGGGGAGATCGAGCGGAACGCCGACGTAAACTTGGCGATCAAACTCGAAGGGGGTTTCCAAGAGAAGAGTCTCAAGACGGCGAGCGGAAGACGCGGGCGCGACGCCCGTGCCGCCGGAAGTTTGCGAGCCGATGAATCCGAGCCGATTGGGATTCTCCGCGCCGATTTGCGAGAGGAAAAAATCGAAGTTCCGCTCGACGGTCAACGTCGCCGAGGTCATGACGACGGTCCGGTATCGGCGCAAAACTTTTTCGCGCAGTTCGTCGGCGATCTTGAGCGGGGCGGAGCAAAACGCGAGCAACGGATGTTTGCCGTCGCCGCGTCGCCGATATTCGATCCACCGGCAATCCCCTTCCGTTCCGCCGAGAAATCGAATCAATTGACTCATCTGTTGCTCAATCTTCAGAACAGCCGATTTCAGTTCCAGAAGCGGACTCATGAGTTCGGGCGTTTCGTTCTCAACCGTCGCGTAAAGGGTTTGATGGAGAAACCGCAAATTTTCGATGTAAGGTCGCGCGGCGGTGAGAATCGCTTTGAGGAGCGGCGCGATTTCTTCCGTCCAAAAATTCGAGTCGGCCATTGCGGAAGTGATCCGAAGTTTCATTTCCAACCGACGGTCCAGCGCTCCTCCCTCCCGCTCGTCGAGCGCCATCGCCGTCCGGTCCGACGCCTCCTCGATGGCGTCGTGGAGTTCGCGGTGCATCTCCATGAAATCGAGCATCAATTTGCGGAGCCATTCGTTGGCGCGGTCGGGACCGAGCGTATACGTGCCGTCGTGAATCCTTTGCGAGAGATAGTGAAGCAATCCGGCTCCGGTCTTCGGCGACGAGAGGCGGCGCAGAAGAAAAATCATGCCGCCGCGCGAGACGCGCGAGCCGAAATAGGTCGTGGCGACTTCCTCCAAATGATGCGCCTCGTCAATCACGACGCGATGAAACGGCGGCAGGACCGCGGCCTGCGTGTAATTACCCGTCTCGGCGCGGAGCGCGAGATCGGCCATGAGCAGGTGATGATTCGCGATGAGCAATTGAGCGCGGGCCGCGCGACGCCGCGCCGTGTAGAAAAAACAACTCTGATAATGCGGGCATTGCGTCCGCAGGCAGTTGTCGGTCTCGGACATCACCTTTTCCCAAACGTCGGTGTCGGGGGTGAATCCCAAATCGCTCAGGCTTCCGTCGCGCGTCGTCTTGATCCACGTCTGAATCGCGTCGAGCTGAAGTTGCTTTTCGGGGGTCTCGAAAAAATCGGGATGATGAAGAACGTATTCGGCTTTGCGCTTGCAGAGATAATTGTTGCGTCCCTTGACCAGCACCGCCTCGAAATCCATCTTTAGGGCGTTCTTCAACAACGGGAGGTCTTTCTCGATCAGTTGCTCCTGCAAATTGATCGTGTGCGTGGAAACGACGACCTTCTCCTGATTCTTGAGGCTCCACGCCAGCGCCGGGAGAAGATACGCCATGGATTTTCCCGTTCCGGTTCCGGCTTCGATGGCGGCAATGCCGTCTTGATTCAACGCCTCGGCGACGGCGTCCAACATTTCAATCTGCTGGGGACGAAATTCATAACCCTCCAGCGTTTGAGCCAGCGCGCCTCCGGGCGAAAGCGATTTGGCGAGCGACTCGGCGTCCAGCGGCTCGATTTTTCGCAGGCGGACCGGCTTGACCACGGGGCGGATTTCCGTGCAGTCGTTGTTGATGATGTAGGAGCCGATGCCGCGCTCGCCGAGCGTGGAGGAAATTTCAATGTCGGGACCGGAAGGCTCCAAGTTGCCGGAGGGATGATTGTGGATGATGACTTCGCCGGGCCGCGCGTATTGAATCAGCGCGGGAACCGTCCGGCGATTGCCGAAGGCGTAGGCTTCGACCTCGACGACGATTAATTCATGGTTGAGCCGCCCGACGAAAAAAACTTCCGCGCCGCGCACCTCGGCGATTTCCCGCCGAATTATCCCCTGACATTCGCCTGTGAGGATGGAATCAATTTTGGAAACTGGAGCGGCGGTGGTCAATCGTCAAAGTTCCAATGGCAAGCAATTTGTGCGGCGACGAAATGGCCGCGAAGCTCGGACACGCTATCATAAATTCTCCGCGATTTTCACTTTTCTTTCGTGGTTGGATTGCGCGCATTCACTATCGCATTTCGCTTTCGAATGGAGTTCCAAGACGCGGAAGCCCTATAATCGGCCCATGCGCGCGTATCACCTCACGACTTTCGGTTGCCAGATGAATCAGGCCGACACGGAGATGATGGAAGGGATCATGGCCGCCAAAGGATGGCGTCGCGCCGAAACCGAAGGTTCAGCGGACGTCATTCTGTACAACACCTGCGTCGTCCGCGAACACGCCGAGGAGCGCGCTTTGTCGCGGCTCGATCAACTGCGCAAAACCAAAACCGCGCATCCGGAAAAGATCATCGGCGTCACCGGTTGCATGGCCCAGAAGGAAGCCGACAAACTGCGCGACCGTCTGCCGCACGTTGATCTGATCTTGGGAACGCGCGCGATTCCGCGGCTGGGAATTCTGCTGGACCGCGTCTTGGCCACCGGCGAACCGCAAACGTGCGTCGAAATTCTCGACGAAGGTTTTCCCGCCGACGTCGTTCCGGTTCGCCAACGCCCCCTCAAGGCGCTCATCAACATCATTTTGGGGTGCAACAAAAATTGCTCCTACTGCATCGTGCCGATGACGCGCGGGCGCGAGGTCAGCCGCCCTGCGACGGAAATCGTGAATGAGGCGCGTCATCTTGTCGAACACGGCTACAAGGAAATCACGCTCGTCGGCCAGAACGTCAATTCCTATCGCGGGGCGGACGGCAACGGATCGGAAACAGATTTCGGCGGGTTGCTACGGCGCGTGAACGAAGTTTGCTCCGGTGTCCGCATCCGCTACATCACGTCGCATCCGCGCGATTGCAACGCCGCGCACATTTCCGCCGTCGCCGAGTGCGAAAACGTCTGCGAGAATTTTCATCTCCCCGCGCAATCCGGAAGCACGCGGGTTCTGCGAAAAATGTATCGCGGTTATTCGCGCGAGAGGTATCTGCGCCTCGTGGATCACGTTCGATCCGCCGTGCCGGACGCGACGCTGACGACGGACATCATCGTCGGCTTTCCCGGCGAGACCGACGAGGAATTCCGTCAAACGCTAAGTTTGGTCGAGGAGGTCCGCTTCGATTCCGCCTACATGTATATGTATTCGCCGCGTCCCGGAACTCCGGCCGCCGAGCGTTTCGAGGATCACGTTCCCTTGAGCGTGAAAAAGGAACGGCTCGCCCAGTTGATCCAAATCCAAGAGCGAATCAGCGGCGAAATCAATCGGAGCATCATCGGACGGACCGTCGAAGTGCTCGTCGAGGATGAGGCGTCCCGGACGCCCGGCGACTTGCTCGCCCGCACACGCGGCGACAAGATGATGGTTCTTCCCGGACCCAAGGAATGGATCGGCCGGTTCATTGAGGCGCGAATCACGGACGCCAACGCGCATACCTTGCTTGGGCGCGCGGAATCCTTGCAGACCAATTCCGCTTCGCTTCCTGACGAAGCCCTTTCACTTGCCCGTTGCTGACCGAATCCGGTCCAACTTGGCCTGAACCGTTTCTCGGTCGGCGGGCGAGGTCGCCAAATATTGCTCCAGATAGGGGCGCGCATCTTGGAGTTTTCCCTGCATGAAATATAAATTTCCAAGATGTTGAAAGGACAGAGGAAGATTCGCCTGAAGTTCGATGGCCTTCTTGAAGGCCGCTTCGGCTTCCGCCTCCCGGCCCGGAATGAACATGGCGTTCAGGCCGAGCACGTCCCACGACGTCGCTTCGTCCGGACGAAGCTGGACGGCGATACGTGCATGATCGAGACCGTTGGAAAAATCTTTCGCCCCATAACATTCCCGCGCCAAATTGTGATGCGCCCGCCAGCACTGGGGGAATCTCGCCAGCGTCGCGCTGGCGTCATCGGCATTGCTTCGCCATGCGGGAGCGAAATTCCAGGTGGCTTGAAGCCAAAGGATCAGAGTGATGCATGAGACGTTATAAATGAAGCGCGCCCGCTTCTGTCCAGAGTGATCGAATGCTAGCCCTATCAACCAACCTAATCCCAGCGCAAATGCCGTCATCGGAAAATACCAAAGCCGCAATGCCAGCGAGACGCCGATGGGAAAGAGCAAATTCGAAGTGAGACCGTAAGCCGCCAACCCCGCAATCGCCAACGCCCAACCGCGTCCGCCGCGCCTGAAGTTATGAGCGCAATATCCGATGAGCGCGACGGCGATTGCGATCCCGATCCAACTCATCGGCCAAAGCCAACCTTTTTCCAGCGGCAACGATTGCGCGGAATAATCGGGTGAAAGGGCGACCGGAACAATCGCCTTCTCCAGCGCGTAGGCGAAAATCCCCGCGACGGCGGGCAATCGCCGGAAGAAATTCATTCCCGCCAAAACATTTTCAAAAGGCGGGATTTCGTTTCTCGGTTCAATCACGCCTCCCGTGACCGCATATTTCCCCGCGAGAAAAGCAAAGAAGACGAACATGAGGGAACCGAGCAGAAAAATTCGCTCCTTCGTGACGAAGAATAGTCCCGTACTTTTTTCTCTACGGATGAAGCGCACTGTTTCGAGAAGCAAGAAATAAACCGGATAAAGCGCGGCGTGTTCCTTTGATCCTAGCGCGAGCGTATAGAACAAGATTTGAATCGCGATCACCTTCGGCCAAGCCAGTCCGGCGCGGCGGGCGCGAAGATGCGCGAGCAATCCGCCGAGCATGAAGATTGAAGCGAGAATTTCCGCTTGGCCGACAACTTGATGAACCGCCTCGCTTCGCAAAGGATGGACGGCAAGAATCAACGCCGCCGCAAAGGAACTGCTCCCTGAAAATCCCAATTCCCAAGCTAGCCAAAAGACCAAGACCGAATTGAAGGCGTGAAACAAAATGGAAAAGGCGTGATACATCATCGGAGAATTTTCATCTCCGAATTCGGAAGCGAGGGATTTCTCAGCCGAAATTGCCATTCGCGTCACGGGGCGCCAGAGATATTTTCTTTTTTCCGGTTTCCACCATGGCTCCGCCGCCGACTTGAGCCAATCCGAAATTCCCGCGGAACGACGAAGCTCCGCGACTTGCGCGACGTCGTCCATGACCAATTCGTTCAGCAGAGCCGGAGTGAAGGCGAGCACGGCAACGAATGCCACGCTCGCGGAGGCCCACAAATTCAACCACGGAAATCGCGGCGCGTCGCTCACGGTTTTGCCGGATTCAGGCCGGCCACGCGCCGGTAAATCAGGCTTGCCGCAAATGCCACCGCGCAAAGCAAGACGACCGCCGCGCCGGTTTTCACGTCGGCGTAAAAGGAAATCGCCAATCCCGAAATCGAGCAACCGAGCGCGACGGCAATCGCCCACCAGAACAATCCCGCCGCCGAGCGCGCGACGTTGCGCGCCGTCGCCGCCGGAATGATCAGCATCGCCGTCACCAGCAACAATCCGACGAAATAAACGGCGGTCAAAACCACCAACGCCAAGAGCGTGATGAAGATTCGCTCGATGAGAGACGCCCGGATTCCTTGCGCCTGCGCGAAGCCAACGTCAATGCCCATGAGAAGCAGGGCGTTGAAGGCGACCGCTTCAAAAACCAGAACCGCGCCGAACAAAACGCCGATGGCCGTCAAATCGTCGGCGGTCAAAATCAGCACGTCTTTCCCGAATAAAATCGGCTCGAAGCTCCGCCCCAAATTTTGCGGCGGCGCAAGGACCAATCCCAGCGCAATGGCTCCCGCCGAGATCACGCCGATCACCGTGTCGGAAGATAGCGCGCTTCCTTTTTTCAGCTTTTGAACGAGCCACGCGATCAAAACGCCGAAGGCCAGCATCGCGGAGACCGGCGGAACCCCCAACAACATTCCCAGCGCGACTCCCGCCAACGCCGAATGAGAAACCGCGTCGGCGAAATAGGCCATGCGGAAATTCACGACTTGAACGCCAAGCATCGCGCACATCGGCGCAAGCAACGCCAAACCGATCAGCGCCTTGCGCATGAAATCGTGTTCAATCAGTTCCGTCATCGGTTTTCAAAGCCTTGTTGGCCAGTTTGTCGGCGCGTTGATTCAGCTCGCGCCGGACGTGGGAAATTTGGAATTTCTCGCAACGACGGATCAAGCCGGCCGCGGTCTTCGCCAGTTGCGCGATCCGTTCATTCTTGATCCGATATTCGCCGTTCATTTGTTTGGCCATCAATTCGCTGTCGGTGAAGAAGTAGGCGGTCTTGATTCCGAGTCCGAGGCAATGTTCGAGCGCGAGAATCAACGCGCGATATTCCGCCTCGTTGTTCGTCGCCTCTCCCAGCGCCGCGCATCCCTCGTCCAAGACCTTGCCGTGGATGTCCTCGATGACAAATCCCGCTCCGGCGGGACCGGGATTGCCCTTGGCGCATCCGTCGGTGAATACTTTCACGGTTTTTGGAAATTCGGCCATGCGGAATCAATTCAGGTTTCGCGTCGCGCGCCCGCGCTGACGATCAACCCGATCATCACGAAACAAGTCAACATAAACGATCCGCCGTAGGAAAAGAAGGGCAAAGGCAATCCCGTCACGGGCAAAAGCCCCGTCGTCATGCCGATGTTGAGTGTCAGGTGAACGACCAAGATCGTTGCCAATCCGCCGATGAGCAAGACCCCGTAAAGGTCTTGCGTCACGATCGCAAGGTGAGTCATCCGACCGATAAGCAGAGCGTAAAGAACCAAAACCGCGACGACGCCGACGAATCCGAATTGCTCGCCAAGCGTGGGAAAAACGAAATCGGTTTGATATTCGGGCAGGAAGCGAAAATTGGTTTGCGTTCCGCGCCCCCAACCCTTTCCCATTGTTCCTCCCGATCCCATCGCCGTTTGCGCCTGAATGACGTTGTAGCCCTTGCCCAAGGCGTCCTCTCCGGGATTGAGAAATGTTTGAATCCGTTCCTTCTGATATTCCTTGAGACGCGGATAGGCGAGGATTGCCCCGCTCGCGCCCAGCAAGAAATAGAAAATCAGGACGCGCTTGCGCAATCCCGCGAGAAAAAACATGACGAACATCGTCGGGATAAAGACAAGCGCCGTGCCGAGATCCGGTTGCTTCAAGATCAGCGCGATCGGAATCCCCGCAATCCCCATGGGAAGAATCGTGTCGCGCAGTCGTCGGAATTTAGCCACCCGTTCCGCGAGGTAGTCGGCCAGCATGATGACCACGATCACCTTGGCCGGCTCGGAAGGCTGAAATTGAATCTTGCGACCCCCCAAATGAAAAGCGAACCATGACATCGAGCCGTTGACTCTCTGTCCCCGGAGGAGCACCAAAATCAGAATCGCGACGAGCGTCAAATACATAGGCCAAGCCATGCGTCGCGTCCAACGGTAATCGGCGACGACCAGAGGAACGGCCACCGTCAAGCCGAGCAAAAGCCACTGAAACTGGCTGTTCGCGTAACCGACAAAGGCTCCCAATTTTCCCTCGGTCGAGGACGCGCCCCAAATCGTGACGACGCCGCAAAGCGACAGCGCGACGGCGAGAATTAATAGCAACCAATCTATGTTTGGCCAGATTCGGGGGGGAGTGAAACGAAGCCCAAGCGGATTCATGGTTCCGTCCCATTATGAATTTAGGAGGTCTCCGGCACAATTCCTTTTGCGCCGTGTTTCGGCTTTCGCTGGACTTTTGCTTCTTCCCCCTTCACCTTAAAAAAGGCGACGCTTTCGTCGGAAATATCTGTCCTTGTCCTGTTTCAGAAAATTCCTTCTCCTTTTGGCCGCGATCACCCTCCTGCGGTGTGTTGCGGCGGTCACCGTTCCGATGCTTGGGGGAGAATCGTATTACTGGCTTTGGGGAAAATATCTTGCCGCCGGATATTTCGATCATCCTCCGATGGCGGGCGTGATGAGCCGGTTGTTTTTCGGTTGGATCACGGGGTCGCAACTGGCGGCGCGATCCGGACCGATCATCTTGGGCGCAATCACCGCTTCCGTGATCTACGCGCTGGCGTGGGAGTTGTTTGCTGAGTCGCGGATTGCCCTTCGCGCCGCCGCGCTTTATTGCCTCGCGCCGATCATGAACGCGCTGAGCGTCGTGATCGAGCCGGACAACAGCCTGCTTTTATTCACGGCATTGGCTTGGCTTCTATTTTGGCGGGCGGTTCGGAGCGGAACAAGACTTGTGCCGTGGTTGCTTTGCGGCGTCGGCGCGGGACTGGCTCTCCTATCCAAGTTTCACGCATGGGTTCTTCTGCCTCCTCTCTATGGTTATCTTCTCTTTTCGCGCGAGCGACGAGCTTTGCTCGCCCGCCCCGGGCCATGGCTGGCGATTCTCGTCGCGCTGGCGGTTCTTTCCCCCAATCTGATCTGGAACGCGCGAAACCACTGGATCAACTACTTCTATCAATGGCATCGCTCCGATTTGGGGGAGTCGCATTTCGGAATTTTTCATCCTCTAATTTATCTTTTCGGTCCCGCCGGAACTCTATCCCCCTTGGTTTATGGGGCAATGATCGTCGGCGCGTGGAGGGGATTGAGAAAATCGTGGTCTTCCGGCGATCCAGCCGTCACGTTTTTACTTTGGGCCGGATTGCCGTTGCCGGTTTTCTTGGGGCTTCTCTCGACCCGCGTGATGATCAGCCTTCATTGGCCGACGGCGGGATATGGCGCGCTCCTGATTCTGACCGTCGCGTTGATGGAGGGGGGCGAACTCTTTGGTCCGCGTTATCGCCGCTGGATGTGGGGAACGTGTCTGGTTCTCACCCTCTTGCTCCATTCCGTCCCGTTCTTGGCGCGAGCATTGCCGGGCGATCTAAAAATCTCCCTTGGCTCCAAGCAATTCGACACCGGCGAAGCCAAGGAATACTTCGTCGGTTGGCGAGAGTTGGGGGAGAAAGTTCGTCGGATGCGGGACGAAATGAATGCGCAGGCGCCGACGGTCATCATGGCAAAGGGGGAGCATCTTACCTCGCTTTTGGCGTTCTACTCCCAGCGCCCCAAGGAATGTTTCACGTATCGGGTGTCCGGTTCCCACAATTACGATTTTTGGATTCAAGAGCGGGGAGGGTTAACCGGAATGAACGCCGTGGTCGCAATTTTTGACGATGCCAACCGGGAGATTCCGTGGAAGTCGTTGGAGGAGAAATACCGGAAACCTCTGCACGTGTTGGAGGCGCTTTTCGAGCGGGTGGAAATCGTTCCTTCGCTCGCCTGCTACGCGGACGGCTCGATTGAGGATTATCTCGGTTTCGATTCCCCCCGTCCCATGATGAAAGAATATCTCGTGTTCCGGGGTTACGGCTTCAAGGGAACGTCCTCCGAATAAGGCCCGGGTTTGATTCAATTTCCGAGCAAACGGCTCAACACTTTGACGGCCTCTTCGTTTCGGGGATCGGCTTGGACCATCAGCTCATATTCCCGGATGGCTTCCTCGCGGCGACCCATGCCGTTGAGCCAATGGGCGAAGTGGCCCCGAAACCAGTTGGCGTCGGGATATCGGTCCAGAAACGCGCGCGCCTTGGGAATGGCGATTTCTAACTCTCCGCGCTGAACCAGAGTAATGATTTGTCGTCCTTCAAATCGCGCGTCATCGGCGATGTCGAGGTAATGCGCCGTGATTTCCTCCTCGGCGAACGGTTCTCCGACCGGCACGGAGCAGGGACCCGGAAAAATCCGCGATGACAATTCGGCGGATCGCGCATAGAGGAGATTTTCCCATTTTTTGCGATTCAGGCTTTGGCTCGTGATTCGCGTGCCGTTCTCATGAAAGCCGACATATCCAAAATGGGCGAGATACCCGTGAAGATGCTCCGGCTCGAATCCCTGATATTGAAACTGAAACAACGCCTTCTCGATCAAAAGAAAGTCAATCCGGCCTTCCAGAAAATAGCGGCGCAAACCGCGCAGGGCGAACAACTCGTGTCCTTCGATGTCCATTTTCATCAGCCGAACATGGGGCACGTTCAGAGATTCGAGCGAATCGTCCAAGGTTGTGACGGGCACGGTTTTGATCCCGCGTCCCTTCTCTTCCATCTTCAAATCCATAAAAGTTGATTGGCCGAGAATCGGAGCAAGTCGGAGCGGCAACTCGCCTTTCCGGTCGGAGCACGCCTCGTTCCGAATCAGGATGGTCGGCGCGTCCGGGTTCGCCGGATGCTTTACCGGATCGGGAAGATGAGTTTTCAGCCTCTTGAAAACTTCGGGGTCCGGCTCATAAAGAATCAGCTTGCCGCTCTTGCCGACGGCGGATGCGGCATGGGCGGCGGTGTACCCGAATTGCGCGCCAACATCCACATAAACGTCCCCGGGTCCCAGAACGCGCGAAAGGATGGAGGTTGTATCTTTTTCGTAGGCGTCCAGCGCCATGGCCGCCTGATAGGGATCACGGAGATCGAATCGGAATTGGAATCCCCCGAAGGCAAATTCGACCCAAGGCTTGCGGAATATTCGCCCAATCGCTCGGAGCGCGGTCACTCTTCCGGGGAGGTGCGGCATTGCGCGCAGGAATCGGGCGAATTGCGAGAGTGTATTCATCCCGACCTCGCGCGCCGCGCCTCGATCAAGGCTCGGCGGGTTCCGCGCCCGGTTTGGCGTTCTTGGCCGACCGGCTCAACCGGACAAATTCATCCTCCGCCCTTTTTGCGTCCTTGGTCTCCGGCGGATAAACGTCGAAGACGACACCGTCGCGGTTGATGGCGCGATATTCGGCCTTCTTCCTCGTCACGTCCACGCGCCAGAAATGCGGAAGGGACGCGCTCTTGGCGTCATACCATTTCGGCTCCTTCACGGGACGCGCCGGTTTGCCCCAGCAACCGTCTCCCAAATAGAGCGTCCCCTTCGGGTCCTCCTTGTCGCCGCGCAAAAGTTTGGTCCGTTTGAATGTATGGTCGTGGTGCTCGAAGGCGGTGGTGAGATGATGCTTATCGAAGATCGGCAACCACTCTTTTCGACCGTTGGCGGAGGGGATATCTTCGGGCGGACGCGAGGTCGGATAAAGGGGAACGTGATAGGACGCGAATTTGTATGCCACGTCCTTGTTTTTCTCCAGTTCCGCGTCCAGCCATGCCGCCTGATCGCCTCCCCAAGGGGCGGTGTGCCCGCTGTCCAAAATGAGGAGAATCAGATTGTTCCCGAATCGCCGCGAAAAATAGCCGCATTCCTTATTTTGCGCGAAGAAACCGTAGAAAATCGGCGCGTCCTTCGGCTTTTTGCCGAATCCTCCGTTGACTTCGTGATTGCCGATGGCCAGCACCATCGGAACGGTGTAGCCCTTTGGCGTCACCATCCGTTGCTCCCACGCGTCGAGCCAAGCGTCCCACTTGGTCGGATCGAGGACCTTTTCGGCATAGGGAATGTCGCCGCCGATGACGGCGAAATCCGGTTCCTGCAGGGCCGCCTGACTCAGAAGGGGAAAGAAATCGCCCGATATTCCCATGTCGCCGCCGTCCACGAATCGCAGGGAAGCGTGGGGTTCGACGACCGAGGTCACCGCTTTGAAGGGCCAGACCAATCCCCGCGTGAGATAGCGGATGGGGATCGGTCCCTTGCGCCATTCCAGAACGCGCAATGTGTCCCCCACCGCTTCGCGTCCGGAGGAAATCGTGTGAAATTTCCGTTCCGCCGAGAATCCGTTCTTGGGGTCCCCCGCGATGAAATAATAGGATTTGCCGGGCGAGAGTCCCGGCAATTCGACCCAATGGATCGTCCGGCCATCCTGCAAGCCCTCGATCTTGTGATGGGTTCCAATGGCGTGGCGGTGATAGCGATCCGGCTCGCCCTTGCGCGGTTCGGTGTCGTAATAGACGTCGCTCGATTCGGCGTCGCTCATGGTTTGGTAATTGACGGTGATCGTCCGGCCGGTGTCCCCCTGCCAAGTGAGATAGACGTGACGCGGGGCGGCTTGAGCCGACGATCCGGTGGCGAAAAAAATCGCGAGCCCCGCAATGACAAGACGGACAAAACAGTGAAATGGGTCGCGCGCGAAATTCATTTTTCTCCTTAACTTTCTTCCACCTTCGTTGCTCAATCGGAATCTTTTGTCGCACGGGTGCGCAAAAGCTCCGGATAGCTTAATGGGATCAAACCGGAATTTGCATCGGTTTTTGAATATTTGCCTTGCGCGGCGTTCGGATCAGGCTTAAGATCAGACTAGTCTGACTAGATTGTTTCCGGAGGATGAGAACAATGAAAAGATGGTCCCTGCAGGATGCCAAAGCGCGGTTCAGCGAGCTCGTCACCCGCGCGCGCGACGAAGGGCCACAGATGGTCGCCCGGCGCGGCGAGGAGGCCGTCGTGATCTTGGGAGTGAAAGACTACCGCGAATTGGCGCGGCAGGGAGGGGAAAAGGACCTCGCCCGGTTTTTCCGCAACTCGCCGCTGGCGGGATTGCCCCCGCGTTTGTTTGAGCGCAACCCCGACCCCGGACGGGACGTGGAGTTGTGAATTTCCTCCTCGACACCTGCGTCTTATCCGAAATGGCGAAGCCCCATGCGGAGTCGCGCGTTCTGGAATGGATGGGCGCGCAACGCGAGGAACGGCTTTATTTGAGCGTGTTGACATTGGGAGAGCTTGCGCGCGGGATTCATCGTCTCCCCGCCGGGCGGAAAAAGAACGAACTGGACGCTTGGCTTCGGCGCGAATTGAGACCCCGATTCGCGGGGCGATGGTTGCCGGTGGACGATGAAATCGCCGAGAGATGGGGACTGATCTCCGCCGAAGCCTCCCGCGCCGGACTTACCCTTCCGGTCACCGATGGTTTGCTTGCGGCCACCGCCTTGGTTCGCGGCATGACCTACGTCTCGCGCAATGACGCCGACGTTCGGCGGACGGGGGTGTTGATTCTGAACCCTTGGCGTGGCGACTCATAGCCGAATCTGGGAATACATGATGAAGATCGAAAAAAACGACGTGTCACGGACGTCATCGGCCCGCCTGATCGGATTGATGGCGGCGCTGGCGACATCGGCGCTTTTTGTTTATCCCGCCCGCGCCTTTCCTCTGCAAAACCTTATCTTTGTTTCCGTGCTGTTTGTGATGGGGTTGGGGTTGATGTTTAGCCATTGGACGCACAGCCGGGAAGTTTTCTCGAAGGTAATTGGACAGCCCGCGGTCTTGGCCGTCGCGGGATCGGCCTGCTGGGTTTTGTTTAGATGGCGGGGTTTGACGGTTCCGTCGCTCGACGACCCCAACATTCAAGTTCGCATTACCTCGCATGGACGTCCGACCGTCATCGCGTATCAATTATTAATCGTGGGATTGCTGGTGGGATTGGGTATGTCGAAAATTCGTGAGAGCGGATCAAGCGTATGGCGCGCCTTTCACAGGACTTTGATTCTGGCCGGGTTGGGATTCGCCTTCCTCGGATTTTACCAATACTTTTATGCTTATGAGCGGGACCGGACGGATTTGGAGGCTTCATTAAAGAGTCCCGGCGTTTCGGTTTCGCCGCTCATGGCGCAGAGTCTTCTCCACGCCTTCGAGGAGAAACGCATCGGCGGGAGATTGGGGAATGGGAACATCTTTGCCGCGTTGCTCGCCGTTCTGGCCGCTTTCAGCCTTTCAGAATGGAAACGGGAGCACCGCCCGAACGCGGGGCGGCTCTTCCAAGTCGTTTCCATTCTCGCCTATGGGACGATGGCCGGAGCGATCCTTTTGACCAAAAGCCGGGGAGGGTTGCTAACCCTCGTAGTTGGAACGGTCGGGGGATTGAGGATGCTTCGGTGCGAAAGGAGTGGCAACGCCTCCTCCGACGGCGCGCTCAAAAAGTCCGCCGGTTTGGTCACGCTTGCCTTCGCATGGTTGGCGTGTTCCCCAAGATTGATCCAAGCCGGACAAAGTCTGTGGCAACGAACCGCCAATATCGGGACGATCCGCGAACGGCTTTTTTATTGGGTGGTCGCAATCAAGGTCTGGAGATTGAACTCGCCTTTCGGAAAAGGACCGGGCGCGTTTGAATTATTCTATCCCATTTTCAAACTTCCCCAAGCCCGCGAGAGCCAATACGCCCATTCATGGTTTTTTCAGTTGGGAGCCGAAACGGGATTCGTGGGGGTCGCGTTGTTCTTGGTTTTTTGGGGAATTATTCTGAAATTGTGGATTATAGATTGCGGACCGGGAGGCTCAAGACTCAAGTCTCAGGACTCAATTCGGGAGGCGCGATGGTTGGGATTGGGTTCCCTGCTGTTGGGATTCAACGGACTTTTCGAGTATTCGCTCCAGACTCCCGAATTTCTCCTTTTGCTGGGCGTTCTGTCCGGCGGCTTCTTGGGTCTGACCGATCAATCCCACACTCGCAATCTCCACAAATCCGCAATTAGTAATATGGTAAACATCCCTTTCTGGGTGTTTCCTTCCGCCAGCCTATTGGCGGCGGTTTGGCTCTTTCCTCGCCAACAAATCGCGTGGTTTTGGGAAGGGGAGGCCAAAGTCATGGCGCAAAGCGGCGAGCACGACCGCGCCCGACGGTATTTCGCCAAGGCGTCGGCTTGGATGCCCGACCACGAGGGGTATCTGGCGAGCCAAGCCATGGCGCTTTTGGCTTCGACGCCCCCCGATTTCGCGGCGGTGGAAAAATTGCTGGATCAGGCCGTGAAGTTGAATCCACTTTCCCCGCGAATGAGGCGGAATCAGGCCGAATTGCTGGATCGAATGGGCAAGAAAGAGGAAGCGCTCAAGAAATTGGATGAAGCCGTCGCGCTGTATCCCTATGATGCGGGGTATCGGCTGGATCGCGCCGGAGCGAACTTGGGACTCGGCAGGAAGGATGAGGCGCGGAAGGATTTGGAGTTTATCAGGGACAATCAGATGCCGGTGTGGGAATATCAACGCCCGATTTTGGAGAAGTTGAAGAAAAACGTCGGACTAGAGCAAGAGTAGGAGCAAGATTACGATTATGACCGCGATTTTTGGCCAATCTACAATCCACAATCTGCAATCGAAAATCCGATGAGTCCGGGTCCTGCATTCTCCGCCCGAAAATCCAAATTCCCCTTGGATCCCGATTGCCTGATTTTCCTCTTGCCGTTGGGGGTGATCGGAGCCATCGGATGGGTCTGGGCGGTGTGGTGGATTTGGATACCGGCTTTGGTGGCCTCGCTGGCGATCATGGCCTTTTTCCGCGATCCGCCGCGCAAAGGACCCTCGATCGAAGGGGCGATCCTGAGTCCGGCGGACGGGAAGGTGGTGGAAATCGTCCCCAATGAAGACCCGTTGCGCGGTCCGGTTCCGGGGGTTCAGATCGCCATTTTCCTTTCCGTGCTCGATTGCCACATCAACCGCGCCCCTTGCGCGGGGGTGGTCGAGAAGATTCGCTACGAACGCGGCTTGTTTCTGGACGCCCGCGATCCCCAAAGCGGTCACCGCAACGAATGTAACTGGATTTTCATGCGTTGCGGCAAAAATCAGGTGACCGTCCGTCAAATTGCCGGCTTGATCGCCCGGCGGATCGTCTGCCGGGTTAGGGAGGGGCAGGATTTGAAACGGGGGGAGCGGATCGGCCTCATCCGGTTCGGCTCGCGAACCGAGCTTTATCTCCCCGCCGAGGCGGAAATCAAGGTCAAGATCGGGGATCGCGTGGCGGGAGGGAGAAGCGTGGTGGCTGTTTGGGTCGAATGATGTAGGATGGGGGCCGGATCGGTTTGCTTTCCTTCTTCAAAAAAAATCATAGAAATCTTCATTTTGGGGTTGACAGTCCCATCAAACCGATATATCAAGACTGGTGAGAACGGGGAAAACCCGCGCTCGTTTGGTATTTGAATTTGAGAAAAACACGTAACTGTCAGGAGGAAACGACGACCCGCTCCGCAGGGGCAGAAACATTTTGTTTGGTTTGAGACGCCCGGAATATCCGGGCCGAAATTTAGCGATGGGAAGGAGGGAAGAATAACATGTTAAAAAAAGGATTAATCGTAATCCTCATGACGGTTACTCTGGGAATTTTAAGCGGAAGGGTGAACGCGACCGCTCCAACGGTGAGCGATCCGGGCGATTTCATCATCGGCGATCTGGAAAATGGAGCCGCCTCGAACGACTTCAACTTTCCGGATGCGTTTGATCTGAACGCGATTGCGTCGGACGACAACACCCCGGACAACCTGTTGATTTGGTCGTTCAGCGCGGCCGACAACAACATCCTCGTCAACGGCGTTCTGCCTCTGCAAGGGGGCGAGAATGCGGTGACGCCTCCGCTGGCCCGGCGTTTGGATCAAAACGATCTGGACACCGGCAACCCGAAAAGCGGCGGCGGATTCCAAGACGCGGATCCCTATACGGTGACGTTGCGCAACGCGAACCTTTCGCCGTTGCCTGATTCGCCTCCGTATGGCGCGCCCGTGGGCGGCCCCGGCATCTTGGCCGCGGAAACCCGCACGATCACGTTGAACGCGACCGATGAAGGTGGTTTGACCGGAACGCGCTCGATCGTCGTCTATACCTCGGACGACAGCTCGGACAGTCTGTCGGGCAACAGCCTGACCAATCTGTTCGATTTCGACTTCTTGAGCGATCCGACCAAAATGACCGGCTGGTGGGGAGGAACCTTCAGCTCGATCGGAACGACGGGAACGGGGACGGGCACGCCGACCCCGGGACTTTGCGTTTGGTGCCCCTTGGGAAGCGATCCCAGCGGCATCTACGTCTGGCTGAGTCCTCCGAACTTTGTCAATGGTCCGGGTTACATCACCGTGACGGCGGGGAACGCTTATCGCGTTCGCCTGCGGATGTATACCGACCAGACGGCCGACAGCGCGATTCCGCTCTGGGTGCTCGACTATCACAACCAATATCTGGCCATCAATGACGGTAACGTCTTCGGCGGCGAGATTTGGGCGTTGGACGTCGCGGGCGGTGCGACGGGCATTGGACGCTTCCAGTCCGACTTCGACTTCTACTGCGCGTGCAACGCGGAGATGACGGAGCAATGGCTGGGAACCCTGCCCGGCGGCAATCCCGACAACGCCAACAGCGCCTATGATCCGAGCGTGGACTTCAAGAACGACATCAACCTTCAATTGAAGATTCTGCACGACGACACCAACGTCAACACGGCCGGCGACGGCGGGAAAATCTGTCTCAAGGGTCTGCGCGTGGATCGGATTGATTTGAGCACGCTCGGCCTGACGTCGATTTACACCAAGCCGATCAAACAGCACACGACGGGCGGCGGAAACCACTACGTCAAGCCTGACGACTTCCCCGGCGGCTCCGGCGGCGGCACGCGAGTGTTCGACGACGTGAACGGCTGGGTGACCTTCACGCTGAACGGCAACTACAACGCCGACAAGAACGGCTCTCGTAAGTCGTTGCGCGTGTGGGATGAAAGCCTCGTTTCCGGCTCCGACACCAACTTCAACCAACAGCTCAACCCGATCATCTGGCAGGATCATCATTGCTATCTGACCAAGTCCAAAATCCGCTCCAACGTGGGCGGACGGAACGGGACCACGGAAGGGACCGATCCGTATGACCTTCTTCAGATGAGCTATGAGTCGCCGACCAGCGAAGCGGGATGCTACATGTGGTCCGACAAGGGAAGCCCCGGCAACTTCAACCATGCCACGTCGCCGCGTTTGATCGCGACGACCGGCGGAAGTCCGCAGGAATACTTCGCCATGCTGGACGGCTGGGTGGCCTCCAAGGCCGACTCAATCTCCGGACAACCTCTGGGAGTCAACAATGCGCGCTTGCGCGGATTGGCTGAATTCTGGAACACGGGAACCACACCCTATCCGGCCCTTGGCACAGCCACGGACGGGAAGGACGGGTTCGCCGCCGAGAGCTTGGACATCTTTGACGTTGACAAGACCGGTTGGAACTAACCCAAGTTTCAGCCGATCTTCCAAGGTCATTCTTGGAAACGTAAACTCAGGGGAAACGCGCCGCAAGGCTCGTTTCCCCTTTTTTTTTCATTAGGTACAGACTTACCGCGAGATAATCCGGGCATCCTCCGTCAACCTGACCCCACGGGCCGCCTCTACGGATGACGAAATCCCTCCGGTAGGGGCGAGCCGGTGACTCCCTCGATAAATCCGAACGCCCTTCTCCTGAAATGCCCTAATTCACTTTTGAAACCGTAACGCAAGCCGGGAAAGAACCTCCGGCGCGATGAACTCGGCCTTGAGGCGGTCCCCTTCGGCGTCCAGATGACACCATGCCGGTTTGTCGGTCCAGTGTTCGGGGGGGATATGGTTCTGCTCGAAATGAACCAGCGGGATGCTGTATTGAGCCGCAAGTTCGCCGAAGATGCGGAGGTTCTTCTGATACGCGATTTCGGCGGCGGGAAACTTTTTGAGAGCGTATTGCGGCGCGAAGGCGAAGTTCACCAGCACAAAGTCCATCCCGCGCCCCTTGGCCATCAGGATCATGGTTTCGGTGTTGTTGCGAAAGCCGACGGGCTCGTGGGTTTGGGCGAATTCCAGCGCGCCGCGGCTTCCGTCCCATCCGGTCGTCGAGGGAAATTTCTGGAACGGGACGCTCATGGGGAGATTGGTCAGATGGACCCCGTAGAGCAACCGCGCGGCCGCCGACTGAAGCGCGAGCCGCTTCCATACACTTGAAGCCGGAACCTCCCAGCTCTTGCGCCAATGGCTGTAGTCCGGTTTGTAGCCGGGGGCGAGGAACGGTTCGATGTCGTTGCCCCCCTCGTTGAGAATGACCATGTCTGGCTCGATTTGGAGGCCGCGCAACGCAAGCGTTCCCAGAAGCTCGGCGGTTGTGGCGTAGGTGATTCCGCCGTTCACGACCTCGATTTTGTCGGTCTTCAATTTGTCGCGCAGAATCCGCTCCAATTGGCGCGGATAGGCTTGTTCCGGATCGGCGACGTAGGCTGAATAGGTGGTTGAACCGCCGAGGCAAAGGATGCGATAGACCCCCTCGGGTTTGGGCAGGGCGATTTCGGGCCCGCGAAATCCGAGGCTGTTGTGTTGTTTGAACCCGTCGCGGACCAAATTCGGCGCGGGATAGAGCAACGTGTAAGGGTGGGGAATAAACCCGAGGACAAAAAGGCCTGCGGGTCGGTCGGGATGCAGAAGGTAATCAATGAAGTTCCGGACTTCCGGCTTGACCACGCGCGGATAGGCGACGAATGCGGTCCCCTCCAATCCGCCCCAAAAGAGGGACAAGATTAAAAGAACGAACAGGATTTTTTTGCGGCGGGGGAGAGAACTTCGGGGAGAAGAAGCAGAATTCATCGGAAGGAAATCCTCGCCGAACAAGACACGCGCGATCAAGAAGGTGAAGAATAACTCCGCCGATTGGAATAAATCCAGAATCTCCTCACGTGGCGTGCTTGGCGGCGCGCCCGCGCATCCGTGTTGGAGAATCTCAATTCGTATTTCTTTGAATGCAACTTCGCATCAACGCTCAATCCGCTCCGCGCCCACGGCTCCGGCGCCGTAAAGCCCCATTTGATCGCCGAGGACGGAGAACTCCAAAAATTGCGCCGGATCGCGCAACCAGAGGATCGGCTTGAGTTCCTCCACGAGAAGGTTTATCAGGAAATCGCCCGCCTTGGCGATGCCGCCGGTCAGGATGCACTTTTCCGGATCCAGCGCGTTGGCGTAGCCGGAAATTCCGCGCGCGAGGAAGAAAATACCGCGCTGAAGAATCACCAGCGCCTGACGATGCCCCGACCGCGCGCGAGCGAAAAGGTCTTCGACGTTCCGGATACGGTCGGTCTCCGCGCTCCGGTTGTTGAGATCGGCGATGCGAGTCTCGAACGCGAGGGCGGAAAACTCCCGCTCGATGCAACCGATATTGCCGCATCCGCAAAGATCGCCGTTGGGATTGACCGGCAGATGCCCCATCTCGGTGTGACGCTTGACTACCTTGCCGTCCATGACGATCCCGCCGCCCACGCCGGTGCCAAGCGTGAGGAGAAAAAAATTCCTCACGCGCCGCCCCGCGCCGTATTTGTTTTCGCCCATCGCGGCGGCGACGGCGTCGTTCTCGACGCCCAACGGGAGGTCGGTATCAATCAGTTCACGGAAGGCGTGGCCGTTGAAAAAATTCATCACGCCGGAATCGTCAACGAGAACTCCGTTGGCGGAATCAATGATGCCCCTGCATCCGATGCCGATGGCACGGATGGGACGCTTGCGCTCCTTGGATTCCTTCCATCGTTGCTGAAATGCGGCGTTCAGAGATTCCCGTAGCGGCGGGATGCCCAGCTCCGGTTTGAGAGGAAAGGAGGCGATATCGCTCAGCCGTCCCTCCTCATCCACCAGACAGGTTTTGAAAGTCGTTCCTCCGCCGTCAACCGCGAAAATCATGGTTTGCCCTTCCTCTCAATCGCATGGCTCTCATGCTTGATGAATTTGGAAATCTGAAATTAGAGTTCTCAAATCCAAAATCGAATTCAATCTATTTGTGCCGCCGCGATGACGCTGTTAGAATTGCGCTGGCGTCGCTCGCACGCCTCGCGGAGAGATGGCCGAGCGGTTGAAGGCACCGGTCTTGAAAACCGGCAGGGGAAACCCTCGTGGGTTCGAATCCCACTCTCTCCGCCAGAAGTCTTAAAATATACATTCCGGCGATTATCGGGCCATCAGGAACTTCTTCGCCGCGTGGACCGTCACCTGCCGTCCGACCTCGGCGATGGCGTCCGTCAGGTGGATTTCCTTGGGGCAGACCTTGACGCAGTTCTGCGCGTTGCCGCATTGGTGGACGCCGCCGTCTCCCATCATCTCGTCCAGCCGATCATGGGCGATCATCCCGCCGGTCGGATGGGCGTTGAAGAGTTTGACCTGCGCGATGGCCGCCGGACCAATGAAGTTGCTCCGCGAGTTGATCTGCGGACACGCCTCCATGCAACAGGCGCAGGACATGCAACGGGAGATGTTGTAGATGTCGTGTTGAACATCGGGCGCGACGCGCGGGCCTTCGCCCAGATGATACGTTCCTTGAATCGGGATCCATCCCTTGATCCGCTTGAGATTGTCGAACATCCTTCGCCGATCCACGGCCAGATCGCGGATGACCGGAAATTTGCCGAGCGGACGGAGTTCAATCGGTTGCTCCAATTTATCCACGAGCGCCGAGCAGGACTGGCGCGGGATGCCGTTGATGACCATCGTGCAGGAACCGCAGACTTCTTCGAGGCACGAACATTCCCACTGCACCGGCGTCGTTTCGTGCCCCTGCGTCGTGACCGGATTGCGCGCGATCTCAATCAGGCAGGAGATGATGTTCATGTTCGGCTTGTAGGGAATCGAAAAATGTTCCCTGCGGATCGGCGCGCCGGGGCCGTCTTGACGTTGGATGATGAGTTCGATGGTTTTCGCTGACATTTAGTATTGATCCTCCGGCGATTCGTTGACGAGTTTCCACATTTCCAAAAATTTTTCCCGAACAAACGGGTTCATTTCATCGGCGAGAGTCGCGGGGGGACGGAGAACTTTGATCGCTTCTTCAACGTCGGCCAAATCCTTAAGGCGAAGCGGGTTGGTCATGCCGGAGGCAAGCTTCAATTCAAAAACTTTCGCCAGCGTGAGAAAGCTTCGGCCTTCAATTCGCTCGCTTGCGGTTGCCGGATCTGGGAAGGCAACCGGCTTGGGCTTGCCGTCGCCCGGATAATCGCCGGCGACCATGAAATCAATTTTGACTCCGTATTCCGTGTCCCGAAGATTTTTGCTTCCCTTGAACGGAGGCGCGTAGTCCAATCCCTCCAATTCTTCGTGAAGCTTCTCCAATCCCTCGCGCGTCACGAGGATATCCACGTCTTCGGTAAATCGCCGGTAGCCGTGGAAAAACAAACTCATCGCTCCGGCAATGGCATAAGGGATTTTGAGTTCGTCAAGCCGATCCGCGATTCGCCTCAGCGTCTTGTGAACCTTGCTGGCTTCCTCAAAGTGCATACTGCCCTCCATGAAAGCGCGTCCCTTATCGGCATCGAGGTATTGTTCGTAGGTGATCACGGCGTTCTACCATCATTCCCTTATCCGCATCAAGCATACACTGCAAACCTAAGTATTCACCACAGAGCTACAGAGAAGTTGCAGGTTAGGCGCAACGATTCTTCCCAACTTCTCTGTGTCTCTGTGGTGAATAGGTGGCATTTTAATCAACTTCAAGCGATTTCAAGTCTTGCTGTAAACCCTTGGCCTCGGTTTGATGAACGACGTGTCCACCGGCTCGTATGAAAACTTCGGTCCCTCCGGCGTGAATTCCGCCTTGGTGGTCTTGAGCCAATTGGCGTCGTCGCGTTCGGGGAAATCGGGTTTGTAGTGCGCGCCGCGGCTTTCGTTGCGGTTGAGCGCGCCGAGCGTGATCGCGCGAGCCAATTGGAGCATGTCCTTTAATTGCCGAGTGTAGAGGACGTAGGTGTTGTAGATTTTGCTGGCGTCCTTGACGCCGATCTTGCTCCATCGCTCGATCAGCTCCCGCAACTTCGCGTCGGTTTCCTCCAGCTTTTTGTTGTAGCGGACGATGGTGACGTTGTTGGTCATCCATTCCCCCATCTCGCGTCCGAGGTCGTAGGGATTTTCGGTTCCCTTCATCCTGTAAATGTTTTCGTAAGCCGCAGTCTGGCGATCCTGCTCCGCCGCGAAAACCGAAGGCGCGACGTCCGCCGACGACTTGCCTTGTCCCTTCATGTATTCAATCGCCTTTTTTCCGCAGACCATTCCGCCGTAAATGCAGGAAAGAAGCGAATTGGCTCCGAGGCGGTTGGCTCCGTGATATTGATAATCCACCTCGCCGACGGCGAAAAGTCCGGGGAGATTGGTCTGATGCTCGTAATCAATCCACATTCCCCCCATTGAGTAATGGACGCCGGGGAAAATTTTCATCGGAACCTTGCGCGGATCGTCGCCGACGAATTTTTCGTAGATTTCGAGGATGCCGCCGAGTCGCTCGTTGAGTTTGTCAATCGGCAGATGGGTGAGGTCGAGATAAACCTGATTCCCGCCGTTGACGCCGAGTTTTTCCTCGACGCAAACCTTGAAAATTTCGCGCGTGGCGATGTCGCGCGGCACGAGATTCCCGTATTTCGGGTATCGCTCCTCAAGAAAATACCACGGCTTGCCGTCCTTCTCGACCCAAACGCGTCCTCCTTCGCCCCGCGCCGGTTCCTGCATGATGCGAAGTTTATCCTTCCCCGGAATCCACGTTGGATGGACCTTAAAAAGTTCGCCGTTGGCTTAAATCGCCCCTTGCCGGTAGCAACGCGAGGCCGCCGCGCCAGTGTTGATGTAGCTGTTGGTGGATTTGCCGAAGATGATTCCCGGTCCGCCGGTGCAGATGACGATGGCCGCGCCTTGAAAATGCGAGACCGACATATCGGGCATAAATAGCGCGGTGATTCCGACGACGCGCCCAGATTCATCCTTCACGAGCGATAGAAATTCCCATGACTCATACTTCGTCACCAAACCCTCGGCCTCGTGGCGGCGGACTTGCTCGTCCAAGGCGTAGAGAAGTTGCTGTCCGGTTGTTGCGCCGGCGAAAGCCGTCCGATGATGAAGCGTCCCGCCGAACCGCCGGAAATCGAGCAAGCCTTCTTCGGTCCGATTAAATGGAACGCCCATCCGATCCAGCAGGTCAATAACGTTCGGCGCGGCTTGGCACATGTTCTTGACCGGCGGCTGGTTGGCAAGGAAATCGCCGCCGTAAATCGAATCGTCGAAATGAATGTCGGGGTTGTCCCCTTCCCCCTTGGTGTTCTTGGCGGCGTTAATCCCACCTTGGGCGCAGACTGAGTGGCTCCGCTTGACCGGAACGATGGAAAATAGATCAACTGGAACTCCCTGCTCGGCGATCTTGATGGTGGTCATCAGCCCCGCCAATCCTCCGCCGACGACGATGATGCGTTGTTGTTTGGCCATGCTTTCTTGCTCTTTACCCCTTCGCTGATTTCTCTTTGGTGAGTTATGCGGTAACTTGATTCAAGACTAATATCAGACAACTTGTCGCCTTCGGCAAATGCTGAACCGCCTCGGCGGCTTTCTGCAATCCCTCGGGACGGAACCCGAAAATCGAATTGATCGCCATGCCAGCCAATCCGATCCCGACTGCGGCGCAGGCGTAGCCGACCATCTTCTGCGAGGTCGGGCTGATCGTGATCCCCCAAGTCATGCAGAACGTCGAAATTCCGTTGGCGAAGTGGAAACAAATCGAAGAAACCCCGACGATGTAGAAGGCCAGATAAAAGGGATTGGCGAAAACGTCAATCATGATCTTATAGAAATTTGGCTCCCCTTCGCCATGGGGCCAGAATCGAAGCGAGACGACGTGGAAGATGATGAAGAAAAAAGCGGGAATCGCGCTGAGTCTCTGCAGAACGTAAAGCCAATTGCGAGGATAGCCGTGGTGTTGGACGTTGATTGAACCGCTATACATGATCGCAAAGCCGTAAAAGATGTGGAACAGGAACGGCAGAAACAACGCGCCCCATTCGATAAAAAAGAGATAGGGAAGCGTCCGCAAAAAGTGGACCTTCTCGTTGTAAACCGCCTCCCCCTGATACGAATAGGAATTGGTGAAAAAATGTTCGAAGAGAAAAAGCCCCATCGGGGCGATGCCGGTCAACGAGTGCAACCGGCGCAAAATGAACTCTTTGGGAATGGCCATCCTCCTCACTCCTTCCGGCCGTCCATCGGCCTTGACGCGATCAAATGCTTCCCGCCCCAAGATGAACCTTTTGAGAGGCTCTGTCAATAGCCCCATGCGCTCCCGTGGTGGCGGAGCGCTCCCGGGGAAAAACAAAAAAACGAATTTTGTGAGGTTCTTGCTTGCCAAAACCGTCGGAACATTTTAAGAATAAGTTGGTCCATCCCAAATCGAGGACGTTTCCGGATCGGATGACCCGTCCATAGCACGAAGAGAGTGCCAATTCATGTTGCATAACATCCTCCGCCTTCAAGCGCGAAGCCGGTTTTTCTTCCTTCTGGTTGCCCTTCTGTCTCTTATTGCCGCGTCGCCGGTTTTAGGGGCGGATGCGCAAGACAATCCGGCTCCTCTTCCCAAACCCAAGGAAAAGCCGCTTCCGGGCGGACAAAAGGACTCAACGCCCCTTTTTCGTGGGATGTTGCTGGTGGACGCCACGGGAGCCAACTATCGAGATTCGATTCGGCTGGCGCGCTTTTTGGAGGATGTCAAACATTCCCCTTTCGCCGACATCGTGATCCAAGTCCGCGCCTACGGCGACGCCTATTACGATTCCCAATTGGTTCCGCGCGCCTATGGTGTTTCGGAGATGATCAATGAAAAGGAGAAATTCGATCCGCTTGGAAAACTGATTGCGGAATGCAAGTCTGGTCCGCATCCCCAACAGGTTTTTGCGTGGTTGACTTTGTTCCGAGTTTCCAACGCCAATCGCGCCATTCCGGAGCCTCCCAACCATGCCGCCAAGGCGCACCCCGATTGGCTTTCGCGCAATTCAAAATTCAAGACCGAGGACGAGGACGGGAACAGTTATCTGGAGCCGGGGCTGGAGGAGGTTCAAGCCCATTTGGAGGCGGTTGTCGCGGAATTGGCTCACAAATACGCGCTGGATGGGATCGTCTTGGACGGGCTTCGCTATCCCGGCGAAGGGTCCGATTGGGGATACCACACGCAATTAGTTCAGCAGTGGCGGGACAAGACGGGGCAGGCCGATCCTCCGAAGCCGGACGACGCCGAATGGCGGCGCGCCCGGCGCGAGAACGTTGACAAATGCCTGACGCGGTTGGTTCGCGCGGCCAAGCAGGCCCGGCCTACGATTCAAGTGGCGGCGTTCGCCTTGGCCGATGGATTGCCGCCGGCCGGACCCGAGAACTTCCCGGCGACGGCGATCTATCAAGGGGCGTTGCAGGATTGGCCCGGCTGGATGAAGAGCAAGGCTTTGGACTTCGTGATCGTTCAGAATTTCCGCAACGAAGGGGAGGATGCTCTCGGATTCAACGCATGGAACGCCTTCTCCGCCGCGCTTTCCAAACAAACCGGCGTCGAGATCGTCGGCGCAGTGGCGGGGTTCCAAAACATATCGCTCGACGCGCTGGCGCAATTGCGCCGGACGCACGACAGCGGTCTGATGGGAGTCGCGCTTTCGAATTACCGCGAGCCGATCACCGATTCAGGATCGCGGGAGCTATTCCTGCGGGCGCTTTCGGGGACGATTCTGGCCGCCGATTCGCGCCGCCTTCCGATTCCCGACGTTCAAGTCGCCGCGGTTGAGCCGCATCTTCCCTCCGCTGAGGAAATCGCCAAGGCCGAAGCCGAAACGCAACGCAAGAAAGAGGAAGAGATGAAGGCCGCAAAAGCCGCCGAACAAGCCGCTCGCCCTCCTGAAGAAGTGCTGGACAACCTGCTCAAGAACGCGCCCAAAGGATTCGGAAGCGCGTATTCGCAACTGGTGGAGCCGTCCAGCGACGCCGTCGAGTATTTGAAGAAAATGTATTCCAACATTTTCTGATGATCTATTCCAACCTGCGCGAAGCCATCCGCGACCTCGAATCCCGTGGGGAACTTCTGCGCGTCAAGCAGAGTCTTTCTCCCAAATTTGAAATAACTTGTTTTCTGGATCGGCTTGTCAAAGCCGCCGGTCCGGCGGTTTTGTTTGAAAAAGTTCAGGGGCACGACATGCCCGTTTTGGGTAATCTCTTTGGGACGCGATCCCGAACGGCGCGGATGCTGGGTGTCGAAAAAATTGACGACTTGACTCGGCGGTTGGAGGAATTTCTTTCGCTTCTCGACACCGGCGGACCGAAATCGTTCCTCGACAAGATGAAGCTTCTCCCCAAGCTCAAGCAACTGAGCGACATGATGCCTGTGTTCGTCAAGAAGGCTCCGTGTCAGGAAGTCGTGGCGAAGCACGTTGATCTGACCAAGCTACCGATCCTTCACCACTGGCCGCTTGATGGCGGGCCGTTCGTCACGTTCGGCGTGACGTTCACCCGCAATCCGGTCAATCAGGTTATGAATGCCGGACTTTACCGTCATCAACTTTACGGTCCGCGAACTCTGGGAATGCACTGGCAAAAACACAAAGGGGGAGCCGATCACACCCGGTTGGCGCGAGAGAAAGCCTTGGGTGATTGGAATAAGGCGGCGCAAGTCCCCACACCGACCGGAACGGCGGGAGAAGAAGAACACGCTGTCAAACCGCACGAGCTCGCGGGCAAGGAACGATTGCCCGTTGCCGTCGCCATCGGTTGCGATCCGGTTGTTTCGTTTTGCGGGGCGGTTCCCGCGCCGCCGGACGTGAACGAGATGATGATCGCCGGGATGATTCGCGGCGCGCCGGTGGAGATGGTGGAGTGCGTTTCGATTCCGGGGCTTCACGTTCCCGCCGAGGCGGAGATTGTCCTCGAAGGCTACCTTGATCCGTTCGAGACGAGTCTCGAAGGTCCGTTCGGCGATCACAACGGATATTATTCGTCGCGCGAGCCGTTTCCCGTTTTTCACGTCGAGAAGATGACGACGCGCCGCGATCCGATTTATCTGACGACCATTGTCGGCAGGCCGATCATGGAGGACGCATGGATCGGCGAGGCTATTTTGCGGTTCACGCTTCCGATTTTGAAAAAGCAATTTCCCGAGATCGTGGATTTGCATTGTCCCCCATGGGGCGTTTTTCATAATCTGATGATCGTTTCGATCCGCAAGTCGTTCCCCGGCCACGCGCGCAAACTGATGCACGGGATTTGGGGGATGGGACAGGCGATGTTCACCAAAACGATCCTCGTCGTGGATCACGACGTGAACGTGACCGACTACGAGGCGGTCTGTTTTCGCGCGTGCGCTTCGATTGATCCCGTCCGCGATTTTGAAATCGTGAAGGGACCGCTGGACCAACTCGACCACGCGGGACTTTACTCCTGCTACGGCGGCAAGGCCGGCATTGACGCGACGACCAAATGGCCGGACGAGGGGCTCCATCGTCCTTGGCCGTCGATCATCGAGCCGGACATGGATGCGGAAAGGAAAATCGAGAAGATTTGGCGGGAGTTGGGGTTAAAGAAGGATTGACGAGGTGAAGCGATGTTGAGCGAAAAATTCAAAAGCATGTTCCGCGAATATGACATTCGTGGGCGTTTGAGCGAGGATGAACTGAGTCTGGCGTCCTGCGAGAAGATCATCCGGGGATTCGCCGCGTTCTTGGCGCGGCGCGGAATCCGCAGGGTGATCGTCGGTTACGACAACCGCAAGGATTCCCCCGCGTTCGCCGAAGTGTCGAAGAAATCGCTCGTCGAATCGGGATTTGAAGTTCTGGACATCGGACTTTCGCTCAGCCCCGTCGCTTATTTCGCGCAGTATCACCTCAAGAGCCAAGGGGGCGTGATGGTCACGGCGAGCCACAATCCCGACGGTTGGCTCGGATTTAAGCTCGCGCATGATTATTCCAAAACGCTCGGTCCCGAGGAAATCCGGGAACTTTATTCCATCATTGAAAAAGAGGAGTTCATTCGGGGGAACGGAAGCGTCAAGAAAGTCAACGTCCGCGAGGCGTATTTGGACGCGATCACGAGCCGGATCAAATTGAATCCCAAGGCTCAGCAAATTCGCGTGGCGATGGATTGCGGAAACGGCGGCGCCGGTGTGTTTGCTTACGAACTTTTTCAGCGGCTCGGTTGCTTGACGTTTCAGCTTTACTGCGATCCCGATGTCACCTACCCGAATTATTTTCCGAATCCGTCGGAGTTGAAGGCGCGCAAGCGGCTTGCCGAGATTGTCACGCATCCCTACATCAAGGCCGACATCGGCATGGGATTTGACGGCGACGGCGACCGGATCGGCGTTCTCGACGAGAAGGGGGAGAACATCTGGAGCGATCAAGTTTTGCTGTTGCTCGCCAAGGGACTTCTCGAAAAGAAACCGGGCGCGAAAGTCGTCTTCGACGTGAAGTGCACGCAGGCGTTGCCGGAGGAAATCACGCGGCTCGGCGGAGTTCCGATCATGTGGAAGACGGGTCACAGCCACGTCAAGGCCAAGATGCACGAAACCGGAGCCGCGCTGGCCGGGGAGCGAAGCGGTCATATTTTCATCGCCGAGGGCTACTACGGATTCGACGACGCGCTTTTCACGGGCGCGAAACTGCTCGAGTATCTTTCTTATCAGCAAAAGCCGCTGTCTCAGGTTGTCGCGTCGTTGCCGCATTACGTCACGTCGCCGGAGATCAAGGCGCATTGCGACGACGGCGTGAAATATGGAATCGTCGACCGGCTTGTCGCGGAGTTCAAGAAGGATTACGGCGACAAGGTGATTGACATTAACGGCGCGCGCGTCGTCTTTGACGACGGTTGGGGATTGGTTCGCGCTTCGTCCAATCTTCCGGAGCTGGTGCTGATCTTCGAGGCCAAGAGCGAAAAGCGGATGCGCGAAATCCGGAAAATTTTCCGCGAGCGGCTGGCGAAACACTCTGAAATCTCAACCCATTGGGAAAACGACCTCGCGGACTAAAAGCGGGACTGAAGGCGGCATTTCATGGCTTGGCATAACACGTTGGGCAACCTGATCGCCCGCGCAGGGCGGCGGTTCGTTTCCGCGGGAGAGATTTTGAGCCGAGAAGGACTCGCCGGCGTCCGCAAGCGTCTCGCGGGGCATCGGCCCAAGCCGATGAGCGAAATCCTTTGGGTTCCTCCCTCCGTACTTCCCACCGATGCGGATTTCGAAGCGACCCAAAACGTCAAACCAGAGGAATATCAGCAATCGCTCAAGATGGATCCGGGCGAATTCGACCGCTTGAGCAAATTGGGGCATCCTGCCTACGCGCGTCTGGTCGCGGCGTTTGATCGGCTTGCCGGAAAAGGAAACGACACCGACTTTCGTCGTTATGCTTGGTATCACACCGTCGAGCTTCCGAACGGACTCGTCACCCCGGGCGCGCTCGATTATCGCCTCGTCTTGGATCGCTATGGATTTCCGGACGACCTGAAGGGGAAAAGCGTCTTGGACGTGGGATCCGGAACCGGATTTTTCGCTTTTGAGTTCGAACGGCGCGGAGCGGAAGTCACGTCGGTGGATTTACCTTCCATCGCCGATTGGGACATGCCCGCCGGAGAGGACAAGGAAATTTCCCTGCGCGAAATGTTGAAGCATTATTCCGCGAATTCGGTCGAGGAGGTCACGCGGCTCCACATTGAGGGGCCGTTTGATTTTTGTCGCCAAGCACGGAAATCCCAAGTCAAGCGCGTTCATTCGACGATTTATGATGTTTCGGCGGAAAAAGTCGGGAGGAAAAGTTTCGACGTCGTTTTCTTGGGGGACATTCTTGAACACACGTTTTCCCCTCTCAAGGCGCTCAGTTCCGTCGCGCCGCTTTGTCACGGGACACTCATTCTCAGTTCGCTATACCCGATGAAGATCGAAGCGGAGCCGGTGATGTTCTACGTCGGCGGCGACAAGCGGCGATACGATAACCGGACGTGGTGGTATCCGAGCAAGTTGTTGCTCACGCAGATGCTCCGACGACTGGGGTTCGGCGAAATCCGCGAGTCGGGATATTTCGCGGGGGAGGTCGTCACCGACATTGACGCGGGGCAGTATCGAAGAACGATTCTTCACGCTACGAAGAAAGTGTAAATCACCACAGAGACACGGAGACACGGAGAAATAAACATGCGCAACGTTCTTCTCTGTGTCTCTGGGCCTCCGTGGTGAATTCCTCGGAATTTGAACTATGTCCAAAGTCGTCGTCCTCGGCAGTAGCAACATGGATCTCGTCCTGCGGAGCGACCGATTGCCGCAACCGGGGGAAACGGTTTTGGGAACCGATTTTTTTCAGACGTTCGGCGGAAAAGGGGCGAATCAGGCGGTCGCGGCCAAGCGCGCCGGAGCCGACGTGACGTTCATCGCGGCGGTCGGCGCGGACGCCTTCGGCGGGCAGATGTTGGAGCAATTTCGGCGCGAGGGATTGAACGTCGAGCATGTCAAGGTTGTGCAGGGCAAACCGACCGGCGTTGCGCTGATCCTCGTGGACGCCGAGGGGCGCAACATGATCGCCGTCCATCCGGGAGCCAATCACGCGCTCACGCCCGAGGATGTCGCCCTCCTGCCTGATTCCGTTTTCGCCGGTCCCGGAGTTTTCGTCGCGCAGTTGGAGACGCCGTTGGAAACGGTTCGCGCCGCGCTCCGCCGCGCGCGAGCCGGTGGTTTATTCACGATCTTGAATCCTGCACCTGTGCCCGCAGGTCAGGCGGATATAAATGTATTTTTACAAGCAGACTTGTTAGTACCCAACGAAACCGAATTGGTTCAATTGCTTGACACGAGGGCAAAGGAATTGGAAGGAGTGGGGAAACAACACTCACGCTTCCAAAATAAAGGCCAGAGCTTATTGATCACAGCGGGAGAGCAAGGATGTTATCTCTTGCCCGGGAATTCCCATTCCCTCGCGGACACCAAAGTGCATATACCTGCCCTCCGTGTGAAAACCGTTGACACTGTTGCGGCGGGAGACGCCTTTGTCGGGGCACTGGCTTGTTGGTTGACGGAACATGAGCAAATGCACGAAACATCAACCGAGCATCTGATTTCAGCCGCCAAGTGGGCAACTCATGCCGCCGCGCTGAGCGTCACCCGCCACGGCGCTCAGCCTTCGCTCCCGTATCGGGAGGAAATTGAGCGGAGTTTTTCCAGAAGTCCGGAATCCTAATCGTAACGATGAACCATCAAAGTCCCAAGACCGCCAAGAACACCATGCTCGAAAATGGTTTCTGGACTTGAGCATGAAACTCACTCGTTCGTCAGCCAACGTCCGTGGTCAATGTTCTGATTGCCGGAAGACCGAAGTTGAGGTTTGAGGGGCCATTCTTCACGGGATCCGCGATACGACAAAGAAATCGCGGTGGCTTTGCAAGATCAATTTCCAGTATGATGATGCGCGGGAGAGAGAGCACTACGCGGTAGAGCAGATTGCTCCCGTCATCGCTGAAACCCGGAGCGGAATTTTGGACGCCAAGGAGGTTTTGGGATCGGGCCGCGCTCCGTCCGTCATATCGGAAAACATTCCATTCCAAGCGGCGTGATTGCCGTTTCAAGCCGGTCGGGAAGAGGGCAAATAAAGAATGAATTTCAGTCGGTTCATCATGAAAAACGCCCTGCGGAACAAGCGGCGGACCGCGCTGACGGTCCTCAGCATCGGCTTTTCGCTTCTCCTGCTCATCACCCTGCGAACCTTCCTCGATATTCTTTTCAATCCTCCCGCCGGAGAGCAATCGTCGCTTCGCGTCGCGATCCGGAGCGTCAATTCGCTGGCCGAATTTTTGCCGTTCTCCTATGAGCAGAAATTGCGGACGATCCCGCACGTCACGGAGGTCATGCCGCTCCAGTGGTGCGGCGCGATGTATAAGGAACCGAAAAATTTCTTCCCGAATTTCGCCACCGATCCGGTGAAACTTTGGGAGATGTTCCCGGAATACGCCGTGAGCGCGGAGACGAAGAAGGCGTTTGCCGCCGAGAAAAAGGGAGCCGTCGTGCAGGCCGACATGCTCAAAAAATTTGGCTGGAAAGTCGGCGACAACGTGACGTTGGCGGGAACGATTTTCCCCGTGGACTTGGAATTCAAGATTGTCGGCACGATGGACTTCGCCGACCGAATGCACCTTTTTTATTTCCGCATGGATTACCTCGACGAGGCGATGAAGGAGGTCAGCGGAAGCTGGGGCCGGGTCGGGACGTTTTGGCTCAAGGCCGACAGCCCCGAGGCGATCCCCGGCATCATCGAGAACGCGGAGGAGCTTTTCAAAAACGGCCCGATCCGCGTGAAGGCCGAAACCGAAAAAGCGTTCCGGCTCGGCTTCACCTCCATGCTCGGCAACGTCAAACTTCTCATCGGCTCGGTCGCGCTGGTGGTGGTTTTCACGATGTTGATGGTGACGGCCAGCACGATGGCCATGACCATCCGCGAGCGATTCCGCGAGATCGGAATTTTGAAATCCATGGGCTATCCCGGACGGACGGTTTTGGCCCTGATTTTGGGCGAGGCGTTATTCATCGCGCTCTTGGGGGGATTGGTCGGATGCGGCGTCGGATACTCCATGGGATTTTTGGATTTTCAGGCGCTCACGATGGGATTCATCCCGAAATACGTGGTGAAATTGCAGACCTATGGTTTTGCACTGGGCGTCGGCGGAGCGATCGGCGTGGTTTCGGGGTTGTGGCCCGCGCTCCAAGCTTCCAGCATGACGATCACCGAGGCGTTGAGGAGATTGAATTGACGGGTTAAGTAGGGGCGACCCGTTGAATCACCCTGCTTCTCCTTAATCTTTATCAACCCGCTTTAGCGCGCGGTTCAAGTTCCATTGCGCCTCGGCGTAATCGGGGTCGAGTCGCAGGGCTTCCCGATAATGTTGGATTGCCTCTCCGAATTTTCCCTCCCGTCCCAAAGCCACACCCAAATTGTTGTGCGCTTCCTTGTATCCGGGCCAAGCCGAAATCGCCCGTTGAAAATGGGAGACGGCCTCCTCGGTTTTTCCTTCTTGAAGACAAAAGACTCCCAGATGATTGTGCGCGACGGAGGCGTTGGGATTTTTGGCGAGGTTGTCCTCCCACAGGGTCCGCGAATCTTGGTAGGTTGCCGAATGACGCCACGTCAGGACGCCGAGCATGACAACAAGCGCGATTTTCGCCGCCGCGCCAAACGCGCGACGGCATAATGGGGGACGATCCGTAATCATGGAAAACAGCATCGCGGACGGGACGATGATTCCGATTCCCGCCAGATATTGGAAGTGATCGGCGACGAAGGAAAAGCGGTAAAAGGCCCCCATGACCAGACCCAGCGCCGGCGCGATCATCAGGGCGAACAAGACGAGGCCGGCGACGAAGATGGAAAGAGGCGCAACCCCGTTGGGGTTGGGTTGGTTATTTGGATGACCCAAGGTAGCCGCTTCGCGGTAACCTTGGGCTTCGATCCGGGACGCCGTTGGCGTCCGAACCTCCGGATCTCCCATGAGTTTTCCCGAATTGCGTTGCAATATCCCAAAAGCGCCTCCGGCTCCGAACGCCGCAAATGAGTAAAGCCAAGACGAACGGAACAAACTGCCGATTTCCCAACGTGGATAAATGGTCATCAAGTTCGACGGCCAAAGAAGTTTGCCGATGTAGAACCAGAGGGCGCGTCCCGCGATCAGAATTCGATCCGCGGGCGCAATGTTCAATTGATCCCGCGCAATGTTCAGGTTGCCTTGCTCGACCCAAACGTGCAGGAGCGCCATGCCGAAGGAGAGAACAAGAAACGGAATCGTCGGAAGGAATATCCGGTTTTCCAAAGAGATCCGGAAACCCCGCGCCATCAAGAAAAGAACCGCCGCAAGGGGAAGAACCGCCGCCTTGCTCAAGAGCGCGCACGCGAACAGGAACAGGGCAAGAGCATAATCTCTCTTTCGATCTTCTTGGATGAAGCGCTTCCAGCAAATCAGAGTAAGAAGGGCGAACATGCCCGACAGCACATCCTTGCGCTCGGTCACCCACGCCACCGATTCGACGTGAAGGGGATGAAGCGCGAAAATCGCCGAGGCCAACCAAGCTCCGGGTATCCGCAATCCCGCCAAGAATCGCCACAGGAGAATCGCGTTCAAGGCGTGGAGAAGAACATTAACCATATGATAACCGAACGGTCGCAATTCCCAGCAATGATACTCGATCCACCAGCCGGTGAAAACGAGCGGGTAGTATTGCGTGTTCGCGCGCGGATGAAACCAAATGTCAGCCAATCCATCGGCGGTTTGGAGCGTCGGATTGCGCGTGACATAGACGTCGTCGTCCCAGACGTAGCCGGCGCGAAGCGCGGGAAGGTAGGCAAGAATCGTGAGCGCGGTCAGAACCAAGCCCCGCTTCCAATCATTCGGCAATTTGTCATCCCCTTTCCGAGAAGGATTCTTCATGGTTGAAGCGCCGGGGTCAAGACGCGTGTGGATTCATGGGCAGGAATGAGATTCGAGGGGGTTGCCTATTGGAGCGGAGTGGGGATAATGCGGGGTGGGATTTGGAGAAAGAGAATGAGCAGGAGAATGAGAAAGACAAAAAACGACGCCGGAAACGAGAGAGAAAAGCCAACTCGGTCTCTTCCGCATCCTGCTCATTCTCATACTCCTACTCCTACTCCTTCTCCATCTTCCCCCATGGTCAGCATTGCCGGGATTCGCGGCGTCGTCGGAGACTCGCTCCGATTGGACGAATTCGTCAACTACGCGCAGGGGTTCATGGCTGAACTGAACCCGCGCAGGATCGTCTTGGGCGCGGATACCCGCGCGTCAGGCGAAATGTTGCGTCACCTCCTTTATGCCGCCGCGATGGCGTCGGGCGTTGAGGTTCTGGATCTGGGAATCGTTCCCACGCCGACGGTCGGCTTCATGGTCCGACATTTGAAGACCGGCGGTGGGATCGTGCTTTCGGCCAGCCACAACCCCCCTCAATGGAACGCCCTCAAATTCTTTTCCGACCAAGGCTCCTTCCTGACGCCGGATCAATTCAAGCGTCTCTTGGAAAGCTCCCGCATGAAATTCTTCCATCGCGCCGATGTGAAGCGTCTGGGTCGCCTCCGAAGGATTGCCGATCCGACCGGACCCCATCTTCGGTCGTTGTTGCGGGTCCTCCCGGTCGCGGCGATTCGCAGGCGTAAATTCAGGGTCGTCTTGGACGCCTGCAACGGCGCGGGGCTTGGAATTGCGCGCGACCTGTTCAAAGCCCTCGGCGTTCGTTTTCAGGTCATTCACGACAAGCAGGATGGAAACTTTGATCGTCCTCCCGAACCTCTCCCGGAGAATCTGGCAAAGCTTCAAGCGGTTGTTCGGCGATACAAGGCCGACGTCGGTTTCGCGCTCGACCCCGACGCCGACCGGCTGGCGGTGGTGGACGAAACTGGGCGGGCCATCGGAGAGGAACGCACCATCGTTCTGGCCATTCAATCCGTTTACGATCTCAAGTCCGGGGTCCGGTCCGCTCGTTCGCGGAATCCGGCGGTGGTGAATCTTTCCACCACTCGCGCAGTGGAGGACGTGGCCGCGCGTTACGGGATCAAGGTCGAACGAACCCCCATCGGCGAAGCGCACGTCGTCAATCGGATGAAAACTTTGAATTCCGAAATCGGCGGGGAAGGCAACGGGGGAGTGATTTTCCCCAAAGTCCATCCCGGGCGCGACAGCGCGACGGGAATGGGGCTTATCCTTGCCCTGATGAGCTTTTCCGACGCTTCCGGAAAACGACGCAAGTTGTCTCAAATCAATGCTGAAGTTCCAGATTATATCATGCAAAAGGACAAGATCACCTTGCCGGGGAGATCGGTCTTTAATTCAATCCACGCCGACCAGCTTTCCGCGCGGGCAAATGAGATTGCCGAGTTAATCGGTTGTCGTCCAATCGCCGTGGATCGGTCCGACGGGGTTAAATTCATTCTCCCCGATGCGTGGCTCCATATCCGAGCGTCGGGAACCGAACCGATCGTGCGGCTTTTCGCCGAAGCCCCCAAGGTCGAGCAAGTCAGAAGGCTTCTCAGCTGGACAAAACGCTACTTTCGTCAAAGTTTCGCTTAACGAAAAATCATCCGTTTTTTCGCCCAAAACTTCTTGACAGCCCAAAGGGAGATTGATGTAGTAAAGGCAAGCTCAGAAAGCTGGGATATTTCAAACCGAAAGGAGGGAAGAAAATTATGCGGAGAAAAGGGTTTACCCTAATCGAATTGTTGATCGTCGTTGCGATCATCGCCATCTTGGCCGCCATCGCGGTCCCGAACTTCTTGGAGGCGCAGGTGCGGTCGAAGGTCTCTCGGGTGAAAGCAGACCAACGCTCGCTGGCCACGGCCATCGAAGCGTATTACGTGGACAACAACGCCTACCCCTGTTGCGATTCCTCGACGTGGACTGGGACGAGCGGATTCGGAATCAACAGCGCCCAAGGAGTTCCCGGTTCCGGACCGGACCTGTGGAAACTGCCGACGTTCCGAACCAAGCAACTTGATTCGGATTTGCTTCACACGTTGACGACGCCGATTTCCTACATCACGTCGTATTTCGTGGACCCGTTCGCCAAGACCAAAGGGGCTTACTTCGGGTATTCGACCCCGTCAACGGATCTCTCTCTTGAGACCCAGAGATCGGGTTGGGTCATTTGGTCCTTTGGACCGGACATTGACGAAGTTGACCTTGATGGAACCGGATCGGACATGAAGTTCGACAACTTCAACGCCGAGCTGACGCGCATCTCGCATTGGTGCAATCTTGGCATTGACAGCTTCTACGATCCGAACTCGCGAACGCCGACCGATTGCTTGATCAACGTCACGTACGATCCGACGAACGGCTCCACTTCCAACGGAGACGTTTTCCGGCTCAAGCAGTAATGATCGCGTGATTGTCCGTGAATTTGAAACGGACTTTCGATCAACACAAATACGAAACCCGCGGCTGTATCAGTTGCGGGTTTCGTTATTTTTAGGGATGTTTTTCCGTTTGGTTTCAGGAAATCAATCCAACGGCAGGGAAGCCGAGGGATTCAAATTCAGGGCTTCATCTCCGCTCAACGGCTTGATATGCCAAGCGAGGCCGGCAATCATGGCGGCGTTGTCGGTGCAGAGGGAAAAATGGGGAAACCAAACGCGCAATCCTCGCGGCCCGATCTTGCGGGCGGACCGGCGCAATCCGCGATTTGAAGCCACTCCTCCCACGATTAATAGGTCGTTCGTGTCGCGCTCTTCGGCGGCGGTCAACGATTTGGAAAGCAAAGCCTCGATGGCGGCGGCCTGAAAACCCGCGCAAAGGTCTCGGATCGTCCCCTCCGGGAGAGATTGCGGATTGGGAATTCCGGATTTCAGCTCTTCCACTCTCCGCGCCACGGCGGATTTGAGTCCGCTAAACGAGAAGCCGTCGGCGTCGGGATGGCTCATCGGCGTTTTGAAGAGGAAATGATTGGGATTGCCCAACGGCGCGCGCTGATCCACTGCGGGACCGCCGGGGAAACCAATTCCCAATATCCGGGCCACTTTGTCGTAGGCCTCGCCGACCGCGTCGTCGCGGGTGGACGCCAACGTGGCGCATTTACCCGGAGACTCAACCCAAACCAGCGAGGTATGCCCTCCCGAAACAATCAATCCGACGTGGGGGAATTCGGGTCGCGCGATCCGCCTTGGCGCGGGCGCGCCTCCTGCGAATTCCCTCTCTCCGTCATCAAAAGGAATCGCGGAAAAATCCTTTCCATCCTCGATCAAGAGATGCGTCTGCTCCGGTTTCTCCGGTCTCAAAAAAGGCGCGTGAAGATGTGCCTGCAAATGATGAACCGCAATCAACGGTTTGTCATGTCGCCACGCCAGAGCCTTGGCGGTTTCAACGCCGATCAACAGACACCCGATCAAGCCCGGTCCCTGCGTGACGGCGATGGCCGAGATTTCGCTCCAATCGGTTTGCGATTCCCGCAAGGCTTCTGTGATGAGCGGGAGGCAAGTTTCAATGTGCCGGCGCGCCGCGACTTCGGGAACGACTCCGCCGAATCGGGCGTGCAAATCCACCTGCGACGCGACGGCGTTGACCTTCACCGCCCCTTGACGGTCCACCAAAGCGCAGGCCGTTTCGTCGCACGAGCTTTCAATGCCGAGAATGTAGGGAGGGGAAGACATGTCAGAGTTTCGGCATCCAAGACAAGTGAGGCTGGCCTTGCGCGGACGCCTCCTGACCGGCGGCTTGACGAACCGCTTCGCGGTTAATCTCCGGAAAATTGGGAGGAACCGACAATTCCTTGTATTGGGCGAAGACCTTCTCGCGGTCGGCCCGGAGCATCACCAATCCGTTTCCAAGATCGGTTTTCAAAACCTCGCCATCCGAGTCATACCAAGAGGTCGTCACGGTCTCGCCGGCGGTTTCCGTCACGCGGTAGGCGTCAAACTTTTCTCCTTCAATTTCGATTCCCTCCCAAGCGACGACCTCAACCCGGACCGGAACGCTGAATTGGCCGCTGATCGGATCGCTCGCCATCGCGCTCCACTTCGAGCCGACGCGCAGACGGCCGCTTTGCGTGACGACCGGGCGAATCGCATCGGCCAGCATCACCGGCTCCTGGAGCGCGATTCGGGACGCGGTTCCGCCCCCTTGAACCAGAAACTCCGGTCCCTTGAGTTGGTAATAAAGGTCTTTTCCCTCGGTAAGGGCGTCCACGCTGACGATCTCTCCGGCGGCGTCCAATCTTCCTTGAAAAGTTTGCATTTCGAACAATTCATTCAGCAGAACCGAAACATCCAGTTGAACCGGAATCTTCTGGTTGAAGGCGTCCAGCCGGAGACGCGCCCGCGTCGAGAATTCATAGCTTTTGTTATCGCGCGCCCGTTGAACCTCCAACATGTAAACGCCGATCCGCTCGCCTCCCCGTTCAATCCACATGAATTGCGTGTAATCCTTCCATACGACGGTCAGCATGTCGGGAGAGACGCCCAGTTTGCGGACGGCGACCTTCAATCCGTTCTCGCGCCGCCATAAAAGGAAAATCATGGTAAAGAAAAATACGCAAATTCCGGCGCTCAATCCGAACCGAAGCGCGGACAGGATGAAGCCGGAGGATCGGCGTGGCGCTGGGCAGTGACGAATGGACGAAGCCATGGATGATCACCATTGTTCACTCGATCCGCGCGAGGCGCAAAGGAAAACGAAATCTCCCCTCCCTTTGTTGACTTCGCGCGAGGAGGCAAGCAAAATAGATTCGCGGCGTGGAAACGATGAAACGACGTTCGACATTCCTTGCCTTGCTGTCGTTGGGAGCGTTGGCTCTCGCTCGGGTTGCGCGTTCCGAGGATTCTGCGCCCCCTGCGGACGTGGAAAAGCTGGTCCAAACGCTGGAACGACTCGGAAACGATCCCAAAGCGCTGAACGCGACCATCGAGGCGTTGAAAAAGAAAGCGGAGGAGGCGCGAAAAGCTCTCTCCGCCTCCAAACCCGCTTCGGACCAAACCAACTCCAATCTCGATTCCAAAAGCAAGCGGGCCGAAGCTCTCAAAGCCGAAATCCAAAAAACCGCCGCTCAACTTGATGCCTCCAAGGCTGAATTGACCAAGCTGGAAAAAGAAATCGCGGACCTCAAGAGCCAGACCGACGCGGACAAGCAGAAACAGTCCGCGACTTCGGCGGAGCTTTCCGCCCTCGAACGCGCGCTCGAAATTTTGAATCTTGTGGCCAAGCCCGACGCCGATCCCAAGCCGAAATCGGACGCCAAAGCGGACGCCCCGGCCAAAGCCCAACCTCTCGCGCAATCGGTCCAATCTGAAGTCCCAAGTCCCAAGGCTCAGACGGCTAATCCCAAACCGGAAAATCCGACCGCCGATAAAATTGCTCCCGAAGCGGCGGAATTCTTTGAAAACAAAATCCGGCCCGTTTTGGCCCAGAATTGCTTTTCGTGTCATGGACCGATGAAGCAGAAGTCCGGTCTACGGCTCGATTCGCGTGAGGCGATGTTGAAGGGAGGAGATCGCGGCGCGGCGGTTGCGCCCGGCGATCCCGACAAGAGCCTCGTCATTCAAGCCATTCGTTACGACGGCGAGCCGAAAATGCCACCGGACAAAAAGCTTCCGCAAGAAGCGATTGACGCCCTGACGCAATGGGTCAAGATGGGCGCGCCGTGGCCGACGGTCAAATCCTCCGACGCCTCGGCCAATGCCGCCGTCCCCAATCCCATCGCCGACGCGCGACAAAAACATTGGGCCTTCAAACCGATCCAAAATTCCGCCGTGCCGAGAGTGAAGAACACAACTTGGGCGAGCACACCGATAGACAATTTTATTCTCGCCAAGCTGGAGGAAAAAGGAATCGCGCCTTCGCCCAAGGCGGATCGCCGAACCTTAATTCGCCGAGCGACGTTCGATCTGATCGGGCTTCCTCCGACGCCGGAGGAAATCGCCGCGTTCGAAGCCGATGCTTCGCCCGACGCGTTCGCCAAGGTCGTGGACCGCCTCTTGGCTTCCCCGCGATACGGCGAGCGATGGGGAAGATATTGGCTCGACGTGGCCCGCTACGCCGATACCAAGGGCTACACGTTTGAAGAGGAGCGGCGATACCCTTTCTCCTACACTTATCGTGATTACGTGATCCGCGCCTTTAACGAGGATGTGCCCTACGACCGTTTCATCACCGAACAAATCGCGGCGGACCAACTTGATTTGAAGGAGGACAAGCGTCCGCTGGCGGCGATGGGATTTTTGACCCTCGGACGCCGATTCCTCAACAACCCGCATGACATTATTGATGACCGGATTGATGTCATCACGCGGGGCACGATGGGATTGACGGTCCAATGCGCCCGATGCCACGACCACAAATTCGATCCGATCCCGACGGCCGATTATTATTCGCTCTATGGAGTTTTCTCGAATTCCGTCGAGCCTGCGGATTTGCCGTTAATCGAGACTCCCAAGGAGACCGATCCCAGTTACATCGAGTTCAAGCGGGAGCTGGAAAAGCGGCAGAAAGAGGCGGCGGATTACCTCGAGGGGAAACACGCCGAATTTCTGAGCGAATTGCGCGCCAAAGCGGGCGATTATCTTTTGGCGACGCATGAGGCCGTCAAGACCAAGGATGAGGAGGCGTTTCAAAAGCTTGCGCGGGACCGAAATCTGCAACATCAAATCCTGCGGAAATGGCAAAAGCTGATCGAGGAAACCGGGAAAAAACACAGCCCGGTCTTCGCCGCATGGAACGCGCTTTCCGCCCTGCCGGACGATGAGTTCACGACTCGCTCGACGAGCGTCATCTCCTCGATCAAACTCAACGCCGACGCCGATCATCCGCACAACGGGCTGGTCGCCAAATCCATCGGAGAAAAACCTCCCGCGTCCTTGAAGGAAACCGCCCGACGCTACGGCGAGCTCTTCGCCGACGCCGATAAACGATGGGGGGAAACGCTACAGATTTATTCCGAGATTTCCGCGCAACCCGGGCAGGAAAAGAACGAAGCTCCCAAAACTCTTCCGGACGTGGCTCAAGAGGAAATCCGCCAAGTTCTTTATGGACCTGCCGCGCCGGGCAACATCGCCGAAGGGGAAACCGAGCAACTGATGGACTTGCAAATGCGCGACCGCATCAAGACCCTGCGGCGAAGCGTGGACACGCTGAAGGCCACGCATCCGGGGCGTCCGGCGCGCGCGCACGTCCTTCAGGATGCCCCCAAACCGCAGGACGCATTTATTCTGACGCGGGGCAATCCGGGGAATCGCGGCGCGAAGGTTCCACGCCAGTTTCCAGAAATTTTGGCGGGAGAAAATCGCAAACCGTTTGAAAAAGGGAGCGGAAGATTAGAATTGGCGCAGGCGATCTCGAGCAAGGACAATCCTCTTACCGCGCGTGTCATTGTCAACCGCGTCTGGCTGAACCACTTCGGCGCGGGATTGGTGAAAACCCCAAGCGATTTCGGTCTTCGGAGCGAACCTCCCTCGCATCCCGAAATGCTCGATTATCTTGCGACGCGGTTCATGGAGGAAGGGTGGTCGCTCAAGAAACTACACCGCCTCATCATGCTCTCCAGCGTCTATCAGCAATCCAGCGACGACAATCCGGGGACGCGCGCCTCGGACGCGGAAAATCGCCTGCTCTGGCGATTCAACCGCCGACGTCTCGATTTCGAGGCGTTGCGCGATTCGGTTCTGGCCGTAACCGGGAAATTGGACCTCACGATGGGAGGCGACGCGGTCAACATCGCCGAGCCTCCTTATTCCAATCGCCGGACGGTTTACGGATTCGTCGAGCGGCAGAATCTTCCCGGTGTGTTTCGCATGTTCGACTTCGCCAGTCCCGACGCGACCAGCCCGCAACGCCACGAAACGACGGTCCCGCAACAGGCGCTCTTCATGATGAACAGCCCGTTCGTGGTCAATCTGGCCAAAAACTGGACCGACCGCGGCGAGATCAAGAATGAGAAAAAAGCGACGACGCGGATCGAGGAATTTTATCGCCTCGCCTACGGGCGCGATCCATCCCCGAAAGAAATCGGCTTGGGATTGGACTTCTTGGTGAGCCAAGCTTTTCACAAAACCGATGGCCTCGCGCAAAATTGGCAATACGGGTGGGGGGAATTCGACGAGACGAAGCAGACGGTCAAAGGTTTTGAGCCGCTTCCCCATTGGTCCGGAACCGGTTGGCGCGGAGGCGAAAAATTGCCCGACCCAAAACTGGGATGGGTTTATCTCAATCGGCGCGGAGGTCATCCCGGCCACGACGCGCAACATTGCGCCATCCGCCGCTGGATCGCGCCCCGCGACGGCGTCGTTTCCATTTCCGGAACCATCGAGCAGATGAACGAAGCGGGGGACGGCATCGCCGCGTGGATCGTGGCCGACGCCTCTGGCTCGTTGGGAAATTGGACGGTTCACAACACAAGAGTCGAATCCCCGGTGGCGCGCGTCGAGGTTCATCGCGGCGAGACGATTGATTTCATCGTCGCCCCGCGCGCCAACGAAGTTTCCGATGAATTCAACTGGGCGCCGAAAATCCAAATGGTCGAGGAACGACTGGCGGCCAACCGACTCGCCGACGCCGAAAATCATTGGGACTCCGCCGAGGATTTCGCCGGTCCGCCGGAAAAGCAACTCTCCGCATGGGAGCAATACGCGCAGACGTTGCTCATGACCAATGAGTTTGCGTTTGTGGATTAAGATTTGTGCCGGATCAGCCATCGGGATGCGTCTTTGAATGGGATTCGAACAAAGCAAGGTCCAATTTCCGGAAGCATGGGATCAGCTTCGAGGAAGCCTCAACGGTGTTCGGAGATCCGCTTGCGTTACTCATGCCGGATCCCGATCACTCCCTTGATGAAGAACGCCATGTCTTGCTTGAGATGTCAAACCGACGTAAGCTGATGGTGGTGTCGTTTGCGGGAACGTCCGCCATTGACGCGATTGATTTCGGCTAGGCGGGCAACACCAAAGGAAAGATGGCGATATGAAGAAGAAGCTTAATTCCCGCTCCAGTTCGAACGACAAGGACACGATGCGCCCCGAATACGATTTTTCAAATGCGGTTCGTGGAACAACGGCATTCCGATACGATCGAGGCGCGAATGTCATCATTATTGATCCGGACGTATTGGACGTCTTTCCCGATGGCACGACCGTCAATGAAACTCTCAGGGCGTTGGCGCCCTTAATCCGAAAGGGAAGACGATTGCAAAAGTCTGCCTGATAGGATTTCAGCCGAACGGATTCCATCCCATTGGGACGATTCCGCGAGCGATATAAAAGAGGATGCATTCCTTGAAAATTTTACGCCGGGGTTGCGTCCCAATTGGATTGGTTTTGCTTGCGGTTTTTTCGGCGCAAGCCGAAGAATTCGATTCCGCCGGGGTGAAAATCCACTACGTCGTCCAAGGCAAGGGGGAGCCGGTCGTTCTCATTCACGGCCTTCACTCCAGCGCGCAGATGAATTGGGGGATGGAGGGGATCATTGATCTCCTCGCCAAGGATTTCCAAGTGATCGCGCTGGATTGCCGGGGCCACGGGCAATCGGGCAAACCCGAAGCCGAAGGGGAATATGGCGTCAAGATGGTCGAGGACGTCGCCCGTCTTTTGGATCATTTGAAAATCGGGAAGGCGCAAATCGTCGGCTATTCGATGGGCGGAATGATCGCGGTCAAGTTTATCGTCACGCACCCCGAGCGGACCAAGTCGGCGGTGTTGGGCGGAATGGGGTGGCTCAAGGCGGGAAGTCCGCTTGAAAAATTTTGGGCCATCATTCCGGAGCGCGAAGGGGCGCGAACTCCGACCGCCTGTTTGCGCGGCCTGTCACAAATGGGCGTGACCGCCGAAGAGGTCAAAGGGATCAAAGTTCCCGTGACGATGATCGTCGGCACGCGCGATCCTTGTCGGAAGCTCTACGTTCTCCCCATGCAAAAATTGCGCTCCGATTGGCCGGTCGTCACGATCTCCGCCGCAGGACACATCAATTGCATCATGAAGCCGGAATTCAAAACCCAGTTGAGGGATGCCCTTCTCAAACAGTCGGCCACGCCGACTCAGAAATGAATCGAATCGGCAAGCCGCCGGTCTCCGATCAAGCCCCGACCCAAAAACCGTAATAATAGACCATCAATCCGGTGACGACCGTTCCCGTCATGTCGGCGACGGCGATCCACGCCATCGCCTTGTGCTTGGGACTAAACCGGCTCGGTCCCGGAGGATTGGGAAATAATTTCAGAGCGAGGGCGATCGTCGAGGTCCACAGAAAAACCGTCGAGACGGAGAAACAAAGGTGAACGCCCAGCAAGCGATGCAGAAATAGGGTCTCCGCGTAGGGGGAATTTTTTGCCAATTTCCAAAATCCCCCTTGGAGTCTCATGTCGGCCTCAAACAAAACGACGACCAGCAACAAGACCGAACATAAACCGATCTGCATTCGCTTGTGCCAAAGATAATTTTTTTTCAGGCGCGCCCAATAAAGACTGAGCGCCAAGGCCGGCAGGACGATCACCAGCGAACAAACAACCACGTCGAGCATGAATGACGCCGGCGTTCCCAAAAATCCTCTTCCCATGGGATAGTTCTAAACGCAAAGTCGCAAAGACGCAAAGAAAAGAAAAACCGCCATTGATTTTATCAATGGCGGTTCTCGCGTTTGGATAGGAAACGAAAACAATTACGCGATGATCTCGCTCACCACGCCCGCGCCGACGGTCTTGCCCCCTTCGCGGATGGCGAACCGGAGTTCCTTTTCCATGGCGATCGGGCTGATCAATTCGCCGACCAAATCCACGTTGTCCCCCGGCATGACCATCTCCACCCCTTCGGGCAGAACGACCGACCCGGTCACGTCGGTCGTGCGGAAATAAAACTGCGGGCGATATCCCTTGAAGAAAGGGGAATGGCGTCCACCCTCCTCCTTGGTCAGGACGTAAACCTTGGCCTTGAACTTGGTGTGCGGCGTGATCGAGCCGGGTTTGCAAATGACCTGTCCGCGCTCGACGTCCTCTTTTTCAATGCCGCGCAGAAGCAATCCGACGTTGTCGCCGGCCATTCCCTCGTCCAGCACCTTGCGGAACATCTCAACGCCGGTGATGACTGTCTTGGTCGTCGGACGCAGA
>CAZRCZ010000016.1:0-118063 GCA_964598765.1 uncultured Candidatus Sumerlaeota bacterium
ATTCACCTGGCGGTACCCCTACTCTGAACCGTCAACTTTTTTCAGGACGAGAGAAGGTTTTCTTCCCTGATAGGCGGATGGGTAAAATAAGTAAGCACGAGATTGAGCAATTCATTTCTCACTCTCCTTGATGGATTTAGGCCTCTAAGCGCAATCTGCACACCCTTGGCAATCTTTGATCTTTTGCTCACAAACTGTGGGGATTTAAGGATTTTCCTATCCCTTGGATTGAGCATCCTTTCTTCGAGGATGGCGTTTAATGCAACCCTTGTCGCCGTCTCTGTGTCCGCTTTCTCTTTCACTTTCCGCCACTCCCCTGACCGGACTTCTCCGATTCCTTCCCTTTCGGCGGTCGAAAACAAATGGCGCGTTTCCGCGCCGTCTCCGGCGGGGCAAGAAGGCGGTCCATCTCTCAAACGCCTCATTTCGCCCACTCCATTCATTTATCGTCGCATCATTCAATTTGAAGTCCGGTGGTGTCGAGGTTCTTTTTCAAATCATTGCAATTTCTCTGACTCATTTTCCCGTCGTGTTGCAATCGTCCGACGACGATCCCCTGCGCGATTCCAAGTCTGCCTGAGAATCGTCGAATATCAACTTTGCTGAAATGCCCTTTCCAATTCTTTCGGCAAAAATTCTGATACAATTCAGGAGGAATAAGCAGATTCGCGGCAAATTGGTCCGCCTCTTTTTCCTTGGCGTCTTTTTCTCCATCGTCTTCCAAGAAAGTTTCCTTCTTGCCATGTAGCAAAACGTGCCCCGCTTCGTGAAAGAAGGTGAACCAAAATTGATCGTCCTTCTTAAATCGGAGGCTCAACTGAATGAGCGCCTTCTCCGGCGTTAGCCATTGCGTCGCCCCGCTCAAATGAGTCCCCTTGAGTTCATCCGTCAGCACGACCGCAACTCCCGAAGACGCGCATCGTTCCTTTAACTGGTCGAAACCATCGGGAAACGGTCGGATCGTCATACTCCGGGCTTCGCGCAAGGCATCCCTGAACTTGGCGGCGTTAAACGGAGCGCAGACAATCTTGGCCGCTTCCAATTCCCCTCTCCGAAGCCATGCGGCAACCGCTCCCGGCTCGCTCCCGAAAGCCTTGGATTGACGGAAGGCCGCCTCCGACCCCCGCCAAATTGCCTCCCATTGTTTCGGCGAGGCGACGCCGAAGAAGGCTAACACCGCGCGGAGTTGTTCGATTCGATCTGACAGTTTCGGAATCCATTTACGTCTTGCCATTTCGGCCATGGGAATATCTCTCAGCCAACTCGCCTCCTCCTCCAACCGTTTCCGCTCGTCCTCACGCGCAAGAAACTCCCGGTATCGCCTTTCGCGGTTGTTCCAAAAGCTCGCCGGAATTCCCAAGACGCTCTCGAATTGGATTGCCGTTTGCGGCGTGATCGGAGCATCCCCCTTGATGATTTCGTTTATCATTTTAGGGGTTCTGCCTGTTCGCGCGGCAAGATCGGCCTGAGTCATGCCGCGATCCTGCAACGCTTCAAGGAGCGTCTCCCCCGGAGCGGTCGCGTAATCCGGCTCATACCTGAGAATTTCGCTATCCATGATAATCTCTCACTTCCAAAATTGTGATCCGGCGAACTTTGGTCCAATCAAGCCCGCCGTCCGATTTCTTGGGAACCGGCTCATCCGCCGACTCGAAGATGAGCCTGAACGGATGATCCAAGTCCAACGCCAGCGATCCGGCCAATTCCCCTTTCAATTCATGGCAACGCCCCGGCAAGGAGCGCATCACCGCCAAATTCTCCGCCGCCGTCAAGTCATCAAGGCGTCGCCGGAGCTTCTTCGCTCTCTCGACGCCGTGAACCCTCTTGGCTTCTTTGTCGTTGTTGAATACCTTCGCCAACTGCTCATTTTTGAACTGGATTTCCATTTTGACATTGTTCCCGCCCCGGACCGAAAAAAACACAAAGCAGAGAAAGGGACCGAACCTAAACAAAAGTAGATTAACCTTTTGCGTTAATCAAATCAAGCATGAAATTACATCCCTTTTGCTCCCGCCAATTCAATCCCCGCCTAACCATTGACTCCAAATCTCCAAAGCCTCATAAAGACGGGAGCCTTGTTGTCTTGGCGGATGTTCCGTGCCCTCGTTTTTTCTGGAAAAATTTCTCGCAAGGGAAGATAACAGGATCGCTAATTTCCATCTTTTTTGAACAGGGTTGACGATCCTCGACCATGACCTACTCGGAAGCCGATACCCGCGCCAAGCTGATTGACCCCGCCATCCATCTTCGCGGATGGACGGAGGACCTCATTCGCCGCGAGGAATCCGCCGGGGCCATTGAAATTGAGGGAGAAAAAGCGCGCCGACGATCCAAGGGACGCATTGACTACACGCTTCGCATTCGCGTGAACCGGGGCACCCAACCCGTCGCTGTCGGCTTAATTGAGGCCAAGGCCGAGCGTCTTCCTCCGAATCACGGCTTGGAACAGGCTAAGCTCTACGCGGCCTGCAAAAGATTGAATGTCCCCTTTGTCTTTTCCAGTAATGGTCATCTCTTCGTCGAGTTCGACTATTTCACGGGTCGAACGACCGAACCCCGCCCACTCAGCTTGTTTCCGAAGCCGGAAGAACTACGCGAGCGATACGAAAGGGGAATGGGCTTCTCGCTCGACGATCCCCTCGCCAAGCCTCTGCTTGCCCCTTACAGCGGCGGCGAGGCGACGCGCCGCTATTATCAAGATGCCTCTATCCGCGCCGTCTTGGAGAAGCTCGCTCGCGGCGAGAAGCGGGCTTTGCTTTCTCTTGCAACGGGGGCGGGCAAGACCTTCATCGCCGTGAATCTCTTAAAGCGCATCGCCGACGCCGGACAGCTTCGCCGCGCCCTTTTCATTTGCGACCGCGACGAACTCCGATCTCAAGCGCTGGGAGCCTTGCAAAACGTTTTCGGAACGGACGCGGCCCCCGTCACCGGGGGAAACCCGCAGAAGAACGCCCGCATCCTTGTCGCCACGTATCAAACCCTCGACGTGGACAGCGACGAGGCCGACGCAAATTTCCTGACCACGCATTACCCCCCGGATTATTTCAGCCACATCATCATTGACGAATGCCATCGCTCGGCATGGGGAAAATGGTCGCAGGTGTTGACCCGGAATCCCGGCGCGGTTCAAATCGGCCTGACCGCGACGCCGCGCCAGATCGAAACGAGCGAGAAAACCAAAGAGGCGCAAGCCGACGCGCAACTGACGGCGGACAATCTCCGATACTTCGGCGAACCGGTTTACGAATACGACATGGCGCAAGGAATCGAAGACGGTTATCTGGCCGCTTGCGAAATCATCCGTGCAAACATTCATTTGGAAAGCAAATTCAGCACCGAACAGGAAACCGGCGTTGAGGCCCAAGATTTGCAGGATAAAAAACTCACCGACGCCATGACGGGCGAAATCGTTGGTCCTGCGGAAGCGGAAAAACACTACACCGCCGCAAGTTTTGAAGACCGTATCTTGATGCCCGACCGCGTGAAAGCCATGTGTCGGAATCTCTTCGATCACTTGGCCGCGAGGGGAGAACCCGAACAAAAGACCATCATCTTTTGCGTCCGCGACCGTCACGCCGACGATGTGGCCGCCGAGATGAACAACCTCTACGCCGCTTGGTGCGAACAAAACGGCAGACCCCGCCTCGATCCTTACGCCTTCAAGTGCACCGCCGCCTCCAGCGGAAGCGATTTCCTTCCCGATCTTCGGGGAGCGGAGCGGCATCATATCATCGCCACGACCGTCGAGCTTCTCACGACGGGCGTGGACGTGCCCCGCGTGCGGAACATCGTCTTTTTCAAATACGTCCGATCCCCCATCGCCTTCTATCAGATGGTCGGAAGGGGAACGCGCATTGATCCCCCCACGGGCAAGATCATGTTCCGCGTTTACGACTACACGAACGCGACGCGGCTTTTTGGGGAGGCGTTCCTGTCCAAATACGTCCGCTCCCGCGAGAGAAAGGAACCGCTCGGATCGGAACCGCCCGAACCGCCGCCCCATCCCTTGCAGGTCGAGGGAATCGAGGTTCATATTTCCGCCGCCGGACGCTACATCGTCACGTCGGTGGACGGAAAAGCCCTGCCGGTCACGGTTGAGGCATACAAGGAGCAATTGGCGAGAAAATTGGTCGAGGAAGCGCCGACGTTAGACGCTTTCCGCGCCCGATGGATCATGCCTCCGGAACGCCGCGCCCTGCTCGACCACCTTCCCGATGGAAGCCGCTCTCCCGTCGTTGTTCGCGCCCTTTCGGAGATGGAGGATTGCGACCTTTATGACGTGCTGGCCGATCTGGGCTACGGTATGGCCCCGCGCACGCGCACGGAACGCGCCGAAGCCTTCGGCTATAAGAACGCCCCTTGGCTCGCAGGGATGCCCGATCCCACGGCGCGGACGGTCAAGGCGCTGGTCGCTCAATTCGCCTCCGCCGGGACTGAGGCGTTGGAGAATCCCCAAATTTTTCATGTCCCCGAAGTGGCCCGCGCCGGGGGGCTTGCGACATTGAAGGCTTGGGATGATCCCGCCAAAGTCCTGAATGAAACCAAGGCCAGAATGTTCGCCGCATGACCATCCAATCGGAATCCAAACACGGGGAAGCGAAGCCTGCCGGACGCCGATTGCCGGAGGGTTGGCGGTCGGTGAAATTGGATGAGGTCTGTGAAGAGAAGACGGGGACCCGCAATCCTCGACAAAATCCCTCTGACTCTTTTCAGTATGTTGACATCAGTAGCATTGATAATTTGCGCAAGCGCATTGTTGAAGCGAGGTCAATTTTGGGGGCAAACGCTCCAAGCCGCGCACGTCAAGCCATCAAGACCAATGACGTTATCCTCGCCACTACCAGACCCAATCTTAATGCCGTTGCTCGTGTTCCGTCGGAACTGGACAGTCAAATTTGTAGCACCGGGTTTTGCGTGCTCCGCGCCAAGTCCGAGCTTGATCCGGAATTTTTGTTCGCATTCGTTCAGTCCGAAAGCTTCGTCCGAACGCTTTCCGATCTGGTCAAGGGCGCTTTATATCCCGCCGTGACAGACGCGCAAGTTCGCTCGCAAACGATGCCCCTTCCCCCGCTCGCGGAGCAAAAGCGAATCGCGGTGATTCTGAACGAGCAGATGGCCGCCGTCGAGCGCGCCCGCACCGCCGCCCAAGCGCAACAATTCCTTTTTGACCATCTCGCCACTTCGTATCTCCGTCAACCCTTGGAGCGCGACACTTTGACCCGCGTTCCTCTCCGAGAATGCCTGATGGAAGTCACGCAAGGGATCGGTCAAAGTTGGCAAAGTTTTCCGGTTCTTGGGGCAACCCGTCATGGTTTGGCTCCGGCAAAGGAACCTGTGGGCAAACGACCGGAGCGATACAAGCCCGTTGAACCCGGAACAATCTTTTACAATCCGATGCGCATTCTCATCGGCTCCATCGCCATGATTGACGAAGGAGAGAAGGCGGGGATCACAAGTCCCGATTACGTCGTTTTCAAGACCAAGCCGGGCCTCCTGCATCCTCGTTGGTTCTATCACTGGCTTCGTTCTCACTACGGAATTGCGTTCATCAAGACCTTGGCGCGAGGGGCGGTCAGGGAAAGAATGCTCTTCCGCAGGCTCGCCGCCGCCCAGATTTCGATTCCCCCTTGGAATGCTCAGGTCGCAATCGCAGAAAAATTACGGGCCATTACGCGAACAAAGCTAACCCTCCAAAGTGAACTCGATACGATCAACAAAATCCCCCCCCAGCTTCTTCGCCGTGCGTTCAATGGAGAACTTTGAATGGGCGACGAGGAAACAACGGAATGGAAACCGACGCAAATCCTTGACGTTTCGCGGGTGTTGAACACCAGCATGAGAACGGCTGTAGTCGAGACTGACGCGGGAAGAGGGTTTCTCAAAGCGATGGGTGGACCGGAAGGACCGCACCGGTTGGCGTGCGAGTGGATTGGAACGAGCCTTGCGAACTGGTTTGGGTTGAGAACATTCGATTTCGCGCTGGTCCAAGTAGGAGAATGGAACGAAATCCGGTTTCCGGAGGGGGGACGGGCGACTCCGGGTCCGGCATTCATCACGCGAGCCGAAGCGGGACATTCTTGGAGCGGAGACTCAAGAGAATTGGAAAAAATAGCGAACCGGCAAGACCTCACGCGCCTCATTGTTTTCGACACATGGATACGCAACCGCGACCGCTACTTCGTAAGGGGTGGAGAAAAGCGGGCAAATTGTGATAATGTGTTTCTGGCAGGCGAGGAGGCCGGACGGGGCCGGTTTCTTCTGGTGGCGATGGATCATACGCACTGTTTGGCGGGACCCGAAGGGTTATCCGAGAGTATCGCCCGAATTGACGGCGTAAAGGACGAGGCGATTTATGGGGCCTTTCCTCAATTTGAAGAGTTTTTTGATCGTGAAGAAGTTTTTCGCGCTCAGCGGAAGCTCCGCGAAGTAAGGCCCGAAGCAATCCAACCGATTTTGGCCGGATTGCCGAGGCAATGGGAAGTTTCGCAAGAAGCGCGGAAGGCGTTGATTGAATTCTTATGCCAACGGGGGCGTTTCCTGATTGAGCGCCTCCCCGACTATTTTCATCCGGTTGCCGAGGATCCGGTTTGGAGGGAGGAAGAACGATGAAGCCAAGCAAGGGATACTACAGTCTTATCCAATTCTGCCCCGATCACGGGCGTATGGAAACCGCCAACGCGGGATTGGTGTTGCTCTGTCCGGAGCGCAAATTTCTTGAGGCGCGGGTGATCCATTCATACCAACGACTTAAAAAGATTGTAGAGAGCGGAGACTTCGATGGAAAGGCCGTGAACGCCGCCAAGGACGCGATTGCCTACCGGATCAATCACTCAGGAGACGAGATCAGGACGGAACAAGACTTGATTCATTTCGCCCAAACGCGGGCGAATGATTTTCTCCTCACCTTGCCGCGTCCAACGGCAGTCTCGGACCCGAAAGCGGATTTTGAAAGGCTGTTCGGCAAGTTGGTAGGAGATGAAAGCGAAACTCGGAAGCAAGAGGAAGAATCAGACCCGCCCGTGATTCGCAACTTCAAGCAAACCTTTTCGCGGCTCGAAGCCAAGGGCAAAGTCAGGTCGGATATTGAAGTGCCTGTGCCAACGAGTGGCCGGACTCTCCGGGCCAACTACGCATATTGCAATGGAACTCACAATTTTGTTATGAGCAAAATTTTCCCGTCCCGTGGTGAAGGACACGCGGTTATTCAAGCCGAGCAACTAGGCGCTGAGGGACACTTGATTAGTGCCGAACCCGCGTCGGATGGAAAACAGCAAAAGCTGTTCGTTGTTCCCGCCTTGGATGGTGATGGTTCCGCAATCCTCAAAAAGGTGGAGAACATCCTCGAAAAGTTGGGGGTGGAAGTGGTCCGCGATGTAGATGGCTTTGCGAGAAAGGTCGAAAGCGAGGCGCATTGATGACCTCCAGCGAATACCGACCGAAAAGCGTCGAACCCCCACGCTCAGGCGAAACGGAATCGCCTTACTGCCCGAATGAAAAACCCTTCTGGAAGGTCATCGAAGAGATCGGCGCTCAAGTCTCCATTCAGGAATGGGAAAAACTCCCTCAAGACTTGTCGGAAAGAGTTGACGAGTATCTTTATCAGCGTAAGGCGACGGACTGAATGGCTCGCAATCGAAACGGCGCAAACGGCAACGGCAAGCGCCTTTCCACCCAACAATCGGTCAACACGGCGGTCAAGGCGATTTGCGACATCATGCGCCGCTCCAATTGCGCCGGGGCGTTGCAATACGTTCCCGAACTGACGTGGATTCTTTTTCTTCGTATTCTGGACGAGCGGGAAACCCACGAGGCGGAGGAGGCTCAGGCGGTCGGATCGGGCTTCATCCCGTCGCTTAAATCTCCCTTCCGTTGGCGCGATTGGGCCGCTCCCGATGGTCCCAAACGGACGGAACTGCAAAACGGCTCGCTCGGCGCGTTTTTCTCCTTCGTCAACAGCCAGCTTCTTCCCTATCTCAGGGATTTGAAGGAACGTCCCGGAGCCAATGCGCGCCAGAAGGTCATCAGCGAGATCATGTCGGGAGTGGAGCGGACGCGGATTGACAGCGAGCGGAATTTCCTCGACTTGCTGGACAAGGTGCATGAAATCAGCGCTCGGAACGTGGACACGACGCACGTTTTCACCCTCTCCCAAATTTATGAGGGGTTGCTTCTCAAAATGGGGGAAAAGGGAAACGACGGCGGACAGTTTTTCACCCCGCGTGAGATCATCCGCGTGACGGTTCGCGTGGTTGATCCCAAAATCGGGGAAACCGTTTACGATCCTTGTTCCGGCACAGCGGGTTTTTCGGCGCAAGCCTATGAGCACATGACCGGCCCCGGCAACGCGAAGATCAAATCCCCCCAGCAACTCGAAACTCTCAAACACCGCACGTTTTACGGACGTGAGAAGGACGATCACATTTATCCGATTGCGCTGGCGAATCTTGTGCTCCACGGCATTGACCAACCGAACCTCTGGCACGGCAACACGCTCACGGGACAGGAGATTTACGGGGGGTTGTTCACGGATGCGCCGGGCCTTTATGACGTGGTGCTGACCAATCCCCCCTTCGGCGGAAAGGAAGGCAAGGAAGCGCAAACGCATTTTGCCTATAAAACCGGAGCGACGCAGGTTCTATTTCTCCAACACATTATTGACAGCCTCAAGCCCGGCGGACGGTGCGGGATGGTCATTGATGAGGGGGTTCTATTCCGCACGGACCAAACGGCTTTCGCCCAAACCAAACGCAAATTGTTGGACGAATGCGACCTCTGGTGCATCGTCAGCCTTCCAAGCGGCACGTTCGTGAACGCGGGTGGGACCCCGAAAACGAACCTTCTCTTCTTCACCAAAGGCAAACCCACGGAACGGATTTGGTATTACGACCTGTCGCATGTCAAGGTGGGCAAGAAATCGCCCCTGACTCAAGCGCACTTTGAGGAATTCTTTCGGCTCCTGCCCGAACGCGCCGATAGTCCGCTCAGTTGGACCGAATCGCGGGAGAAGATCGAGGCCAAGAATTACGACATCAAGGCCGTCAATCACCATGCGAAAAGGGACGAAGACACCCGCACGCCCGAAGAGCTTCTCGACTTGATCGAAGCCCAAGGGCGCGAGATTTCCGAAGCTCTGGCGACCTTACGCAGGACTTCTCCACCTTAGCAGTCGCTCGGATCAGGAATGGAACCCTTCTAAATCCGCTCCTCCGCTCCCGCCGATTTCCAAGGACGACGTGCATCTGATTTGCTGGTTGGCAATCGAAGCTGAAGGGAGATGAAGGGGATCGGAATAACCGATTGTTCCTGATATTAGGTTGCGTTGAGGAAGCCTTGCAAGAAGCCGATGATCTCGGCTTGACTTTTGTCAAACTCGAAATAATCGCCGTTGTTTAGAAAGGAACGCATGAACGCCTCAAGTAGTAAGCGGGCATCCGTTCCTAATTCGTAGAAGCCGTTTTCAATCTCTCCAAGCCGGGCGCTGAACATTCGGTCAAGTCGCGCGAATCCGTCATGCTCAAAAGGACCTCCATCGGGGATGAAAAACAACTGGCGAAAATGAAAGGTGGAAACCTTTTTCACGAATTCTTTCGTAAAGTAGTATTTTAGCCTTCCATCGGAGCCATAGAAATCATAAATCGGAATGACGAGTGCGGTCGGTGCGCGAAACCCTTCGGATTGAACGTCATTTTGTGAAATGGCTCCCTTCTCGTTAATGGCAATCGTAATGCACGGACGTTTCTTCGCCTTGAAAACCATGAATTCTTCATGTGCTTCAAGATTGAGAGCTTTTATTGGATCATGGGAACCAGAGAAAGGTCTTTCGAGGGATTTGACAATTTCCCAAGAAGGGGCTTCCTCGTCCTTGTGGTCATATTCGGTGAGCCGTAGAAACCGGGGCGACTCGAAGTAAGGAACGGGAGCGAAGCAGATAGAAAAAGGTGTTATTCGCGCCCCGGAGGAAGCGCGACGTGTGTAGAATGTTCCGATGTATTGCGAGAGAGGGGAATCACTCATCGAATTCCTTCAATGGTGTCTCCACAAATCCCAAATTCTCAGCCTCGGTTGTTTCTTCTTTTGCCATGCCGTTCAATGCTTTCACCAAGTCGGGGTCGTTTTGCAGGAGGAAGTTCAGATGCCCGGTAATTTCAGGCCGCCTGATCCGATTTTTCTTCTTGAATGCCTTTACAAGCGCAGGATCGAGGCGGGGGAACAAGACCTTGGTCGGACGCTTCAAATCGTCCAATGCCTTCTTCATATCCAAAGGTTCGCCGCGACGCGCCTCGCGCATGGGACCGGTGTGGAAATAAACGAAGTCTAGTAGTTTTGGAAGGTCCTCGTGTCCCCAATCTCTGACGATGATTTTGATGCAATTAACTACGGGAACCGGTATGCCCTCGTTCGGTTCAGTTTCCCAGTCGGCACGGACTCGACGGATACTTTTATCGGAATCGAAATCCTCTGGATCGTCAACTAAGCCTCCTTTCGTGAGGGTGTCCCGCAATTGGAACGAATAGGGACCGTAGTGATAATAGACCCAATCAAGATTTGTCAGGCGTTTCTTTTCCAGTTGGTAGTGCCAACATTCGAGAAGATACAGGAGTTTCACCAAGCGGGTCACGCCGGGAAACTGACCCGTCTGCGTATTAACCTCAGAAGCCAGTGCAGAAATCAAATTCTTGACTTGAATCATTTCAAATTTAGGATAACGCGACTTTCTTAGCGGTTTCAAGCGCAGACTTAATGCCGTCGGATACTTCAATTCCGAAACGCAAAACCGATTCCAACCTCTGTTAAAGGGGTGGTAAAAGGTGGTATTGACGCCCAAACGTAGCCTAGGCTATATTCTTCCCATGAAGGCGTTAGCTCCAAGGGACCGTCAATTTCTCGACGCTTACCTTGTCCACGGTTGCAACGCTTCCGCCGCGTATCGGGCTTGCGGATTCAAGGGCCGAAACGCCGATGTTCAGGGGTTCAAGATCGCATCCCGTCTCAAGCCCGAAATCGAACGCCGCCAAGGGGAAATAGGGAAAACGATCATGCTTTCAACCAAAAGCAAACTTGATTTTCTGGAAGGGGTCTTGCGTGATCCCGGCACGCCGCTACGGGACAGATTCGCCGCGCTCAAACTTCATTCGACTCTTTCGGGGGAATTCACGCCCGAAGCCTTGTCCGAAACCCGCGCCGCGCAATCGCAAGAGCCGGATTCAACCGAGCCGCTCGCGCCGATCCCGCTCAAATTTGCCGACGTTTTCACCGTTGCCATGTGGCGGAAGCATTTGGAGATGAAACTTCGGTCATCAAGTCCCGCGGAATTGGCGGGCTTGCTCAAAGCGGATGTTATGAATCACCACCGGGAGGCCTGTGAATTTTTGAGGAAGCTGGAAAAAGAAGAAGCCGCCGCGCTCAACGGCAACGGCGCAACCGAAGTTCCGGCGCAAGCGGTCAACGGTCACGTCAACGCCGCCTGATAAAACTCCAAGGGACTCCGCCGGAAACGTGGTCCGGTTTTGGATCCGCCCCGCGTGAAGATGGAACGATACGGTAAGGCGGGTTGGTGGAGAGGCTCATAGACCCGCCGGGGAGTGATCGAACGTCTCTCGCATTTTTTCAATGACCCCCCATAAAAATTTTTCCCACTCGCCCGCAACGAATCGGACCTGCCATCCCCCCCGCCCGGCTCCCGCGCCGCGTTCGATCCGGTCGAATCACGCCCGATCTTCAATCGCTCCCTGAAACCGCCCGAATCGTTCAAACCCGCTTTTCCGAGCGAAAATCGCCCCGTATGACTTCATTACAGCCCCACCACGGCGTTTTCTCGGAACGATCCTTGTCGGATTACCTTGGGATTTTGCGACGCGCTATAAGCGAAGTCCCGTTCCCGATCCGCGCCAGCTTTTCGACCAGCGACGCGCTTCGCTTTGGGCAATGCAACGGGAGTCCCACGTCGCTCGGATTGGAACCATTCGCGGGAGCCGATCATCGCCGATCCCGAAACGCCGGGGAGCCGTGAGCGCAAAAGAAAACCCTCCCGATCTTGCGTTGACCGGGAGGGTCGAATGGGTTCCAAAACCCGATGCCAGAAAATTGCCAGTTTTTTACAGCTAACAGGCCGGAATGAAGCCGGAATTTGGTTTGGGATGATTCCGTTGAATCCGAGCGGAACACTTGCTATTCTTGGGGTTAATTGTGTTCGCGCCAGTAGCTCAGTTGGATAGAGCATCGGTCTTCGGAACCGAGGGTCGGGGGTTCAAGTCCCTCCTGGCGCGCCACTCATTCTAAGGTCGGAGGTTGAAGGTCCAGACCGCCACCCTGAATTTCTCGTTCTTGCTCTTACTCTTGCTCTTGCTCGTAATCTTAATCGTAATCGAAAAGCTCTGTAACAATTTTCGAGCACGAGCACGATTACGAGCACGAAAGATGCGCGCATTTGAACCAATGCTCCAATCTCGTCCAAAAATCAATCGCGGCCGGGATTGGTTTTCTCCAACTCCGGCCGCGACCGTGGTCCTGACGGCTTGATCGTTTCTTCGAGGGCTTTGTTGTAAGGGTTGCCTGTTTTCGCCGTCGGGATTTTTTCGTATTCTCACGCAGAGCCGCGGAAATCGAGGAGCATTTCTTCTCCGTGCCTCTGCGCCTCCGTGGTGAATCTTCATTCCTCCAGCGGAATCGGCTTCGGTCCGTCCGAATTATCCGGCACGGGTTGCGGTTTGTAAGGCGGCACGGGAGGCGGACGGCGGTCAATCAGCCGCTCGGCCATGTCAATCAACCCGCGCAGTTCCGCCGCTTCGGGGCCGGGGGGATTGCCGGGAAACGCCTGATCGAAGACCTTGGCGACGTCGGTCATGCGCCGTCCTCGCGCGTAGTAGCTGTTGCGCAGAATCTCGGCGTATTCGGCGGCGACGGCGCACAGTTTGAAGTGCGCCTCGGTCGAGGCGAAATCCTTGGAGGCGTCGCGCAGGCGGATCGGTCCCTTGATTTCCTTCACGGCCATTTCCTTGTCGGGTTGTTTGTAGCGGACGAACACCGTCGCGGCGTTGTCCTCTTCGGCGCCTTTGGCGAGTTCGACCTCATAGAGCGCGGTGACGGCGTGTCCCGCGCCGATCTCTCCGGCGTCCACCGCGTCGTTGCGGAAATCCTTGTCGGCGATGTCGCGGTTTTCATAGCCGAGAAGGCGATAGCGCGCAATCGCCGAGGGATTGAACTCGACCTGAATTTTCACGTCTTGGGCGATGACCTCGATCGCGCCGAGCAGGTCCTTCGTCATGAACTTCTGCGCCTCGCCGTCGTTGTCAATATAGACGTAGTGGCCGTTGCCCTTGTCGGCGAGTTGTTCGAGCAGAACGTCGTTGTAGTTTCCCATTCCGACGCCGACCGCCGTGAGGTAGATGTTGTCCTTCGCGCTGGCGGAGATTTGCGTCAGGATCGCGTCGGTCTGCGTCAGGCCGGTGTTGGCGACGCCGTCGGAAAAGAGGATCACGCGGTTGACCGCTTTGGCGTCGAACACGCGCCGCGCCATCGCGTAGCCGATCTGCAATCCCTCGGCGGCGTTGGTCGAGCCGCCGGCGTGAAGTCCGGCGATGACCGAATAAACCTGCGACGAGTCGCGGTTCACGTGGGCGAGCAATTCGTGGCCGTTGGATTCAAACGACGCGATTCCGATCCGATCTTCGGGACGCAACTTGCCGACGAGCATCGTCAGCATCCGCTTGACCATCTCCAACCGGTTTTCCCGTTGCATCGAGCCGGAGCAATCAATCACGAACGTGAGGATGAGCGGCTTGCGTTGCGCTTCGGGGATTTCGCGTCCCTTGATCCCGATCTTGAGCAGGTGATACCCCTGACCGAACGGCGACGGAGCCATTTCGCCATAGACGGCGAAGGTGCGGCCATCGGAGTTCTCTGTCGGGGCGGGATAGGGGGCGGGAAAATAATTGACGATTTCCTCGACGCGGATCGCGGCGCACGGGGGCAATGTCCCGCGATTCAGATAATTCCGCGCCATGACGTAGGAGGCTTTGTCCACCTCCACCGAGAAGGTCGAGAGCTTGTCGTCCTTGGTCTCGACGAACGGATTGACGCCGTAGTCCTTGAAATACATGGCGTCGGGCGTTCCGCCGGGAGGGAGAACGACCCTAGCTTGCGCAATGTCCTCGCTCTCTTGGAATCCATCACGCCAACGGTTACGCTCGCTCGGAGAATCCTGCGGAGCGGCGGCGATTTGGCGCTGGTATTCCGCCGCGGCGTCGGCTTCGTTCTGAGCCGCCTTTCTGTTTCTCAAATAAACCTTGAACGGTCCGCCGAGCGAATTGTAAGTGCCCGCAGGAATCGGCGCCGAAGGGTTCACGGTTTTTGCATATCTCTTGTTCGGATCGAGCTGTAGCGCTTGGCCTTGGCTGGTCGGCGCGCCCTCGGAGACTTGTTTCCAATCCTGACCGGTCGGACCGAATCTCGAAGCAGCTTCGGCGCCAGACTGCGCGGGGTTAAGATTTCTTCGCGCTTGTTCCGTGTCCGGCTTCATAGCAAGAGCATGTTGGGGAGTTTCGGTAGCGGGTTGAGCAGATGCCACAATTTCCCCGTTCATGTTTTTTCCTGCACTCAATCTTTCCAAAACCTGCAAGCGGGATTGCGCCGCTTGATTATTGGCGTCAAGTTTTATGATTTCCCGCAATTTGTCTTTTGATTCCTCGAATTTCTTGCCCTTAGCCAAGGCGTTGGAATCACGAAATAGACTAGCAATGGCCGTCGTTTTGCGTGAATTGTCCTCGCGCTGATCCTGAATTTTTTTGACTTGGGAGGTCACGTCATCAACTTTGCACCCCAATTTTTCAAGTTGCCCCCTTAAGGCAATGGGATCGCCGATGATGCCGCATTTACCTCCGACGTCTTGGTGCTTGATATGTTCCTCCACTAGAGCCGTGAGCTTTTTCATGTCTTCATCGCTGAGTTGGACCGAGCCGACGGCTTTTTTCACGTAATCGGAAAGCTCCTCCTTGTTGATCTCCGCCAACGCAATGTCGCGTCCGTTGAAGGTTCTCGTAGTTGTTTCCCTTTTGGTCTCAATGATTCTCGTTGGCGCGAAGCCTTCCCGTTCCAGTTGCGCCTTCATTTTGATCGCTTCGGCCTTGGTCGGGAAATTGCCGCATTCGACCGTGGCCGTGCCGTCTTTGTTTTCGATCAGATAGACCGGAATGTAGCCGAGGCTTTCCAGCATGAGCCGGTTGTCGGCGGCGACTTTGACGGGGGCGTTTTCCACTACACGGATCCGAAAAACCGTTTCCCCCGCATTGGCGACGGGGACGGTTTGCATGGGGACGGGGTTGGGCGCGGACACGACGGCGGATGGAGCTTGAACAGCCTTCGCCATTTCGCGGACAGCAGAAATTTTATCCTCTTCCGCCATTGCGGATGCGGGGGGTTTGGCACCATAAATCTGCAAGGTCGCCGAATCGGTCTTCCGCGCTTGATCCTTCTGCTTCTCATGCTCCTTCTCCTTCTCACTCTTCTTCATCAACGAATCGGCTTGGACAGCCGACCTACGTGAATCCGTCGAAGCGATTTGGATTTCCTCCGTGTCAATTCGGTGCGACGACGTGGCATGGGCATCCTGCCCGGGTTCATGGTGTTCACGAGCGGAACGCCCGTGCCACCCCGTCGGTGTGTTCAGAACCAGCATGAGGAGCGCGGCGGCGGCGAGTCCAAGGAAACCCAAAGTGCGGGGACGGAGGCGAAGGATTTTAGCTTTCCCAGACGCAGGCCGAAGTCCATGGACCGGCTCGCCGGGGTTTGTGTGCGCGATTGTCGCTTGAATTTCAGCCCGCAGTTTCTCCATCCGATCCGCGCTTAATTCCGTGACGCCCGAATCCGACGGAGCATTGGCTTGCAGAAACGCCACCGCGCCGCGCAGTTCATCCAGTTCGGCGCGGCAGGCCGGGCAATCGGCCAGATGCCGCTCGACCTCCATTTTTTCCGACGCCTCAAGCTCGTCAAAAAGCAGGGCGGCGAGCAGGGTTTGGATTTGTTCGCAAGACGTTTTCATGATTCGACGACCTCCGTGGAGCGGATCAGTCCGGCCAGTTTCTTCAGTCCCTGATAAATCTGAACGCCGACGTTGGAGACCGACAGGCCGGTGATCTCGCTGATTTCCCGATACGTTTTTCCCTCATAGACCCGCAGGACGAGGAGGGTCCGCTGGTTTTCGGTCAGGCGGCGCAAGAGCCTTTCGGTCCGTTCCCGCGATTCCTCGATCTGGAGAACCCGCGCCGGCGACGGGGCCGGCTCGGGGGGATCCATTTGTTCCATTTGCGCGCGCATGTGGACCTCCTTTCGGATTTGGTCAACGCACAGATTGTGCGTCGCCCGGTAGAGCCAGCTGGAAAGGGAGCGGGGATCCCGTTCCCTCGGAGGGGCCTTCAGGTAGCGAAGGAAAACCTCCTGCACGGCGTCTTGGGCGGCGTCGCAATCGCGCAGAAACCGCTGGGCGTAGCGGAGAAGCGGAGCCTGATAGGCGGCGACGACCGATTCCAGTTCACCCGTCCCGTCAGGGTTGGGCGGAGATGGCTCAGAGGCCGGATTGATCGTCATCGCATTGGCTCCCGCAAGCCGCATTGCCCTTCACGCGCTTTAAGGACGTATGGGGAGGGCGATTTATTAAGGACCGATTGAAATTTTTTTTCCAGTCAGATACGGCCGGGATCAATACGGTCGCATTAACGGTCTGTTCTCATTAAGTCTGCGATTTATCGCAGGGACGGACGAGCGGATTGTCTCCACAACCGTTTTCAACGGTTTTTCTGTTCTCAAAAACCGTTAAAACGGTTCCAACAATCCCGCTCCTCACTAACCCCGCGATCAAATCGCGGGGTTAATGGAACAAGAAGAAGCGGACTGAAAGAAATTGAATTGCGGTTGGACGGGACTACCGGTTCGGGGAATCCGCGCCGGGCCAGCGCACAATGATATAGCGTGCGTTCTGCAAAACGATTTTGCAACGGGGCGGGGAAAAAGCGTCGCGCGCTTTGAAGTAGGCGTCCAAAGGCATGACGAACGTCGCCACGTGGTATTTGTTCCAGAAAGAGGCGAAGTCTCCCGTCTCCGCAAGCTGAACGATCTCGGCCTCCCGCTGTTTGTAATCGGGGGTGACGAACTGGTCTCCCCAGAAGGTGGGACATCCCGTTTTGGCGGTAAGCATGAGGCTTAGCGGATAATCCAACACGTAAATTCTCTCCTTATACCCTTGGAACCGGGAGATGACCTCGTAGGCTTCCTGCGAGAAGAAAACGGCGTCCTCGGAGGCGACGTATTTGGGTTGCTTCACGGCAAAGATGATCGTGTCGAGGATCAGCAACATCGCCGCCGTGGAAAAGCCGGCCGCCCATCGGCGCGGAAACCGCCGCAACGAGGGTTGAAAGACAAACTTCAGGTATTGAAAACTCCAAAGGACGAGGGGAAGAAAGAGATACCCTCGCGTGAAGTGCATCGGCTGGAGGCCCGGTTTGATGAATCGGCTGTTGTTCACCAAGAACGCCGTCGTTCCGATCCAGATCAGGAGAATTCTCCTTCCACGCCGCCGACATTGCCTCTTGAGAAATTGCAAATTGAAAAGCGACGCCAAGAGCAAAACAAGAAATGGGCCGTATCCGAGGAAGGCATCTTTGGCGCTGAGCGGCTCGGTCGCGGCGGCGGCGTGGAGTTTCTCCAGCGACCGCCCGACCTCCCAATGACCGAGGAATAATTTGTAGTAGGCCAATACCAGCATAACCAATCCCACCGCGCCGCACGAAACAAGCCGAACAACCGCGTTTGGGGATTTCCACCAATCCATGAGCAAGGTGGGAATCAGGATTGCGCTGAGGTGAACGCCGAGAAAGGGATTGGAGGCCAATCCCATCGCATACCAAACCAGCGCCCAACCTCGATGCCCGCGGAGAAGCGAAACGACCATTCCGAGAAAGAGGAAGTGGTAAAAGACTTCAAAGGGATAAAAAACGTTTCGGAAGATGTTGAGAAACCACCAATGGTAATGGTCTTCGAGCCACCACTGGGCGAGGAGAAGAGAGCCTTTGGCTTCCGTCGGCCAGCTCGGATAAAGACAAATCGCCGCGATCCACGCGATTCCTCCTCCCATGGCGACAATCGAATAGACGATCCAATACATCCGGCGGGAGGGAAAATAAATTTGAATCAAGACAGCCAGCGACGCAAACATCGCGGCGGAAAAAAGGACGCGGAAAACGTCGAAAAGATCATGGAAGGGAATCGTCGGGAAGGCGCGCGCGAGCCACGCCATTAGCGTGATCGGCAACTGAAAAAATATGGCGGGGGGATTCGGAGAAAGATCCCAAGGATAAGCATAGGTGAATCCGTTGGGGCTTTGCATCGCCGCGCGAATCAGGCAGGCATAAATCTTTTGATCTCCCTGCTGGTAGCCGAGGAAAACTTTGCCGTCCGGCGGATGGGCGAACCAGTAAATTTTCAGCGCGATCATCAGGAGCGCGGCAAGCACTCCGAAGCCGGCGGCGACGGAAACACGGAAAAGAGGATGCCGATCGAGCGGAGTTTTTCCCGGCGGTTTCACGGATCAGGCTGGGCTTGAAGTTTGATCGCGAAGCGACGCGACGAAGGACCGCAATTTTTCCAAATCCACGGGCTCATTTTCGCCGAGGGACACGCCCAGATCGCAGGTCGGAACCGGACCTTTGCCGTGATAATCAAAGCAGACCACCGCGCCGAATAGCCGCGCCGGGGTGGGATCCGTGGGAAACGCGCAGTGCACACGGACGAATCGAAATTGGCGATGCCGGATGAGTTGCAGATAATCGCGCGTGGTGAGTCCCTCCACTTTGATCCGCACGCCCCGCTCGCTGATGTCGGAAATGATTCCCGGAAGCCGCATGGGGGTAAAGGTGTCCTCCGGACGAAGCAACTGCACCTCGGCGGGCAGATTGGCCGAAAAACGGGGTTCCCTTCGGCGGTCGGTATTTTGATTTTCCATTCCTGTCGTCCGCAACGGTTTCAAATTCGGATTCCCCATGATAATCTCCGGCGCGGAAGGCGCAAGCGAGAAGATTGCCTTGCGCTCATCCGCGACGGCTTGACAGAGCCGCCTGAGCGTGGTCAACTTGGAGAAAATTGAGGAGTGAAACATGAAAAAATCCGTGTTCTTGGTTTGTATGATCGCGTTGGTTTGCGGGTCGGCGGTCGCCGAAAACTGGCCGCAATGGCGCGGACCGCGCGGCGACGGCATCAGTCTGGAAAAAGGGATCCCGACGCAATGGAGTCCGACGCAGAACATCGTCTGGAAAACCGAGATTCCGGGCGAGGGACATTCCTCCCCCGTCGTTTGGGAGAAGGACATTTATCTGACGACGGGATTGGGCGATGGACACGAGCGCGCCTTGGTTCGCGTGGACGCCGCGACCGGAAAAGTCGAGTGGGTCACAACCGTGGCGAAAAGCAAGGACTTGGAACATCTCAACCCGGAGAACAATTACGCATCCTCAACCCCGGCGACCGACGGAGAAAAAACCTACACCTCGTTTTACGCCAGCGGCAAAGTTAACCTCGCGGCGCTGGACCGCACCGGCAAGATCGTCTGGCAGATCGAGCCACTCAAGAGCGAAACCGAGCACGGTTATTCTTACACGCCGTTGCTGAAGGACAAACTTCTCTTTTACAGTTTGGATCAATTGAAGGACAACACGGTCCTCGCCGTCGAGACCGACACGGGCAAAATCAAATGGCGGGAGGATCGCAAAGCGATCTCCTGTTCGCACGTTCCCCCGTCGTTCATTGAGGCGGGCGGTCTGCCGCAGGTGATCGTCAACGGAAACGGGGTGACGCGAAGCTTCGATCCGACGAGCGGAAAATTGATTTGGTCGTGCGACGGACCGACCAATTATTCCGTCGCGGGATTGGCCTACGGCAAAAACATCGTTCTGGCCAGCGGGGGCTATCCGAAACGCCGCGTCATTGCCATCCATCCCGACGGACAAGGGGACGTGACCAAAACCCACTTGGCGTGGGAAACGATCAAAGGAACGACCTACGTTCCGTCGCCGGTTTATGACAACGGATTTTTCTACAGCGTGACCGACAACGGCATCGCCTCCTGCACCGAGGCCGAGACGGGCAAGGTAACGTGGGAACGCCACATTCCCGGCCATTTCCGGTCTTCCTTGATTTTGATCGAAGGCAATTTCTTCACGACCAACGACGAGGGAACAACGACGATCTTCAAGTCCGATCCGTCGGCCTACAAGGAAATCGCGGTGAATAAAATGGACGAGTTTTGTTTCACGACGTTCGCCGTCTCGGGCGGTCGGCTCTACATGCGGACGAAGAAGAATCTATATTGCATTGGGTCAAAGTGACGAACGTTAATGGAGAAGGAGAGAGTTATGAATGGAATCTGGAAATTGATCGTTGTGGGAATTGCGCTCGGAATTATGGCGACGGGACGGACGCGAGCCGAGGAAACCGCCAAGGAAAAACCGTGGCACGAGGGGAAAAAAGTCGAAGAGAGCAAGGCGGTTGAAGGATTGAAATTGCGCGCTTTCGGCGACCGGGTTTATTTCGCCGGACAGCCCAAGACCGAGGATTTCAAAGCGCTGGCGGGCAAGGGGGTTAAGACCGTCATCAACCTGCGGACGCTCGAAGAAACAAAGACCTCGGACGAAAAAACGGCGGTCGAGGGAGCCGGAATGAAATACGTTCAAGTTCCCATCGGCCATGAAGGAGCCAAGGACGAAGACTTGAAGAAGATCATGGACACGCTCGACGGAGCCAAAGATGCGCCGATCCTCATGCATTGCGCCAGCGGCAATCGGGTCGGATACGTCTGGTCCATCTACCGCGCCAAGCGGCACGGCTTGAGCGCGGACGCGGCGATCAAGGAGGGACAAGAGGCGGGAATGCACGCGCCGAACCTCGTCGAGAGCGCGAAGAAGATCATCGGGGAAAAGGAAGCGGGGGCGGCGAAGGAAGAGAAGAAGAAGTAGGACGTTCCAACCGCCAAGACGACAGGCGGATTATCGCCGTCTGCGGGTTCGGCTGAGGGCGAGGAGCGCCTTGTTTGGATTCTCAAATTCCGGTTCTGTTTCGGCCCGCGCGGTCTCCGCGTCTCCGCGATTCCGCGTCGTTCCCTTCTGCGTCATGGCTTTGCGTCGGACTGAATTCAAACCGTGCGCGTGACAGATGGCGACGGCCAACGCGTCGGCGGCGTGATCGGGGCGCGGGATTTCCTTCATGCCCAGAACGGCGCGGGTCATCATTTGGACCTGACGCTTATCGGCCCGGCCATGCCCGACGACGGCCAGCTTGATTTGCGGAGGCGTATATTCGATCAGTTCGACGCCTGATTGGGCCGTGGCCAGAATCGCCGCTCCGCGCGCCTGCGCGACGGCGATGGCGGTCTTCATGTTGGCGGCGAAAAAAAGTTCCTCAATCGCCACCACTTCGGGTTGGTTCACTTCAATAATCCCGCGCAACGTCTGATAAATGTGATCGAGTCTTCGGGCAAGCGCGTCGCGCGGAAAGGTCCGAATGACCCCGTGAGCGCAATGGCCGAGCGCGCCGGTCCGATCATCCCGCTCAATGATCCCATAGCCGACGTCGGCCAGACCGGGATCAATGCCCATGATTTTCATGATTGTTCATTTCCGAAAGAATTCACCACAGAGACACAGAGGACACAGAGAGGAACTCAAGACTCGATCGGTCTTTGAGAAAATACAGGTAAATTGTCTATGCGCAACGGGGCTGATTTTGGGAATCTCAAAGATTCGCAACTCCATCTTTGATTTCGTGATATTCCAGCCGTCCCTTTTCTCAATCGGCTTCAAGCACTCCAACCGCCTCTCTGTGTCTCTGTGGTGAATTCCAGAACTCAGAAGCCATGATTTCGGGCGCGCGGCTTACTCGCTGAACTGCTCAACCAGTTCCGGCGCGATGTCGTAATTGCCGGAGACCGACGAAACGTCGTCGTGGTCCTCGAGCGCGTTGATCAGGCGAAGCAATTTTTCCGCGTCCTTGGCCTCCACTTTGACGTTGTTGTTGGCGATGAGTTCCGCCTTGGCCGATTCGATCTTCATTCCCTTGGCTTCCAATTTTTCGCGCACCGCTTGAAGGTCCTCCGGGCGCGTGAGGATGCGGAAATCCCCCTCGTCGGCCTCGAAATCCTCGGCTCCGGCGTCGAGCGCCGCTTCCATCGCGGCGTCCTCGCTCATCCCCTCGGCGGTGGCGATGATCGTCCCCTTCTTGGTGAACATCCATGAGACGCAACCGACTTCTCCCAAGTTGCCGCCGTGTTTGCCGAAAATATGCCGGATTTCCGGCGTCGTCCGTTGGCGGTTGTCCGTCGAGCCGGAGATCATAAGCGCCACACCGCCGGAGCCATAACCTTCGAAGACGAAATCCTCGTAGGAAACTCCCTGAAGTTCGCCCGCTCCCTTCTTGATCGCGCGCTCCAAATTGTCCTTGGGCATGTTCGCGTCGCGGGCCGCTTGAACGGCGGTTCGCAGGCGCGGATTGCCGTCGAGGTTGCTTCCCCCCATCCGCGCGGCGACGATGATTTCCTTGAGGAGCTTGGTGAAAAGCTTGCCCCGCTTGGCGTCCAGCGCCCCCTTTTTGTGTTTAATGGAATGCCATTTTGAGTGGCCCGACATGGTTTATCTCCTCTTCAACCGTTCCTCTTGTAGTCCGGACATTTTCTCGCGTTGGGGCGTTCGGGGCGGGAGCAGGCCGAGCCGTAATTGTAACGGCAACTGTCGCACAGAAACTCGTCCGGCCCCCCTTCGGCCAGAAGAACGTGCAACCACTGGCGGAATCTGCGCCACAGTTTTTTCAACGCTCAATTTCCCTTGCCCTCGTCCGCTCCGTCCCAGCTGTTGATGTCGTCGGCGGTTCCCAACTGCCCGTCCCGTCCGGGCGAACTCAGATCGTAGTCCATCCCGTGTTGCGAGGGATAGGCGTAAGTGAACGGATGGTCCCATGCGTCCTTGGGAACCTTGTCCATATACTTGTGCCATTTTTTCTCTTCGGCGCTTCCGGGCTTTTTCACCAAGGCTTCCAGTCCCTCACTCGTGCTGGGAAACACGCCTTGATCCATCTCATATTCTTGAAGAGCGGTTTTGAGGGCGCTCATTTGTCCCTGCGTGATGCTTTTTTTGGCTTGCTCCGATTTTCCAACCAACCGCGGAATCACAAGCCCCGCTAGAATTCCGATGATCGCGACGACCAGCATGATTTCCAAAAAAGTGAAACCCTTTTGAGCGCGATGATGTGTGCGGCGAAATTGAGTTCGCATGAATTTGATCCCCTTTCCATCCGATTTTGATGGGGGCTTGAGAGGGAACGACCTTAGTTTGCCACAGCAAACGGGCTTGAATCAATGCCGGAGAATATTGCCGGGAAGGAACCTCCGATTGATTCGGACGCATCCCTCAACCAAATCCCCGACATCGCAAAGATCAAGAGCTATGCCAAAAATTATTTTGGCGAAGCCGAAATCGGGTCTTCCTTGATGAGCTTGGTCAGATACTTGAGCAAGTTCCGTTTGTTAAGGTCTTTGGCCAATTCCTCTTGAACTTTGCGGTGGGCGTGGAGGATGGAAGTGTGGTCGCGCCCGCCGAACTTCCGCGCCAGTTCGGGGAACGACATGTTGGTCATTTCGCGCGCCAAATAGCAGGCCAGTTGCCGAGGGACGGCGAACTTGCGCGCCCGGCTGGCTCCCGTGAGATCGTGCAATCCCATGTCGAAGAACTTGCAGACCACCAGTTGGATTTTCTCCACGCTGATCGTCACCGGTTCTTCCCCCGTGAAAAACGATCCCAGCAGGGTCCGGACCGAGGCGATGGTGATCGGCTCGCGGGTGACGGCCTGATGGGCGGAGAGTTTGGTGAGCGCTCCTTCCAGTTTGCGGATGTTGGTCTTGATCCGCTCGGCAATGAAAATTTCAATTTCCGGACCGAGATCGAGGGCGAGGTCTTGCGCTTTTTTCCTTAAAATCGCAACTCGCGTTTCGAGATCCGGCGGTTGGATGTCCACGACCAGCCCCATCTCGAACCGCGACCGGAGCCGCTCCTCCAGCTCGGTCAATTCCTTCGGGGAGTGATCCGAGGAGATGACGATCTTCTTGCCCGCGTTGAAAAGATCGTTGAACGTGTGGAAAAACTCGATTTGCGTCCGCTCGGCTCCGGCGAAGAATTGCACGTCGTCAATCAGAAGCAAGTCCACGGTCCGGAAGCAGTTGCGGAAATGGGAAACGTCCTTCTGCTGAATCCCTTCGATGAAGGCGTTCATGAAGGTCTCGGACGAAACGTAGAGAACGGAAAAATGGGGACCGACCGAAAGGAGCCGCCGTCCGATGGCGTGGAGGAGATGGGTCTTGCCCAAACCGACGCCGCCATAAAGGAAAAGGGGATTGTAAGCCCTCGATTCGGGATCCGCGACCGCTTGGGCCGCCGCGTAGGCGAAACGGTTGGACTCGCCGACGACAAAATTCTCGAAAGTGTAATGATCGTTGAAGCGGATGGATTCCAGCCCCATCGGGCGGGAGCCGGCTTGGCGAATCCCGGAGCCGACCGTGCTTTTGCGGACGGTTTCGGTTTCGCCGTTGGCTTCCGCCGGGGTTTCCTCCCCCTCCTTCTTCTCCAACTCGTAGAAGATCGTCACCTCGCGCTGGGCGATGCGCCCCAGCAGTTTTTCGATGTGGTCCTGAAAGTTGGAGATGAACCAGTTGCGAAAAAAGATGCTCGGAACGGCGAGGGTCAACTCGCCGTCGGCGTAGTTCTTGAACGAAACCGGCTCGACCCACGTCGCGTAGGATTCCTCGTCAATCTCCTCGCGCAGGGTCTCCAGCGCCTGATCCCAAATTTCCGATGAAATCGAAGCCATGCTCCCAATCCTTTTCTCTTTGCCCCATCACGAATTCCGGCGGACCGGAACAAAATTTTCTTCTAACAAAAACAGAACGGCCTACAAGTAAGCGCGAATCGGGAAAAAAATCGAGCGAAAAATTTCGGAAATTTTTTTGCGGAACAATCCGCTTGAAATTCTTCTTGACGGTCACCGATAATCTTGGCAAAGCGCTCGCATTTGAAACCCGAAACAAGGCGGCGCGGACGCTGGTGTAGCTCAAAGGCAGAGCTCTCGCCTTGTAAGCGAGGGGTTGCAGGTTCGATTCCCGCCACCAGCCCCAGAGTTTGAAAAGTTTGGAGGGATGCCCGAGCGGTTAAAGGGGACGGGCTGTAAACCCGTTGCCGGAAGGCTACATAGGTTCGAATCCTATTCCCTCCACCACTAAAATGCGAAGGGGAGGATGAATCGCAAGGCGATTCATCCTCCCCTTCGCATTTTAGACGACATTCTAAAAATTGAGCGTTCTGGTCTGTCGAATCGCCTCCTTCAATTCCCTTCGTGCACTTGGTCCACACTGTCCACTTCGTCCACAAAAGTCGGAAATGCCTTTGGTAATGCTCCTGCTCACGCCGCGCGGCGTTGGGCTTTCAGGTGAACCATCAAGACCGCGAGATCGGCGGGGGTGACGCCCGCAATGCGGGAGGCTTGGCCGATGGAAACGGGGCGGAATCGCGCAAGTTTTTCCTTGGCTTCGATTCGCAGGCCGCGCATTCCGCGATAATCGAGGCCATCGGGAAGTTCCTTCCCTTCGAGTTCCTTCATCCGTTCGACTTGCCGCCGTTGCTTTTCGACGTAGCCGGAATACTTGAAATGCAATTCCACCTGACGCGCCGCGCTGGAGGAAGGAGCGACGCCCGCAAAACCGGAAGCAACCAACGCTTGGATTCCCACGTCGGGACGCGCGAGATAATTCGCCAGCTTTTGCGGTTGCTTCGGCGCGGGCAATCCCGCCGCCTCCAATTCATCTTCTTCAATTCCATTCGCCGGAAAATTCGCGGACTCGAAATGAGCGATGGTCTTTTCGACTTCTCCCCGGTGATTTTCAAATTTCTCCCAGCGCCGATCATCCACCATCCCGATTCGCCTGCCAATCGGCGTGAGGCGCAAATCGGCGTTGTCGTGCCGCAAGAGCAGACGATACTCCGCGCGCGAGGTGAACATCCGATACGGCTCGCGGTGTTCCATCGTGACCAAGTCGTCAATCAGGACGCCGATGTAGGCTTCGTCCCGCGCCAGAATCATTGGCGGCTCCCCTTTGATCACCAGTGCGGCGTTGATCCCCGCGACAAGACCCTGCGCGGCGGCTTCCTCATAGCCGGAGGTTCCGTTGATCTGCCCCGCGAAATACAGCCCCGGCACGGTCTTGACCTCCAGTGTCGGGCGCAACTGCATCGGAGGGCAATAGGTGTATTCGACGGCGTATCCGGCGCGGTGCATGTTGACGTTCTCCAAACCCGGAATCGTCCGCAGAAACGCCAGTTGCGCTTCCGCCGGGAGCGAAGTCGAGGTGCCGTTGATGTAAACCCAATCGGTCGTCAACCCGTCCGGCTCCAAAAAAATTTGGTGACGCGGTTTGTCGGCAAAGCGCACGACTTTGTCCTCAATCGAGGGACAATAACGCGGACCGATCCCCTCAATAACACCCATGAACATCGGCGACTTGTCGAGATTGGCGCGGATGATTTCGTGCGTCGCCTCGTTCGTGTAGGTGATGTGGCAAGTGATTTGCTCGCGCTCGATGGAATCGGTCATGAACGAAAACGGCGGAATCGGGACGTCGCCGGGTTGCGGTTGAAGGACGTTGTAATTGATCGTCGCGGCGCTGAGTCGCGGCGGTGTGCCGGTCTTGAGTCGTCCGGTTTCCAAATCCAATCTGCGGAATGAATCCGAAAGCCCGACGGCGGAAGCTTCGCCGAATCGCCCGCCGACGGTTTGTTTGAGGCCGGTGTGCATGAGACCGTCGAGAAACGTCCCCGTCGTGCATATCACGGCGCGCGTTTGGATTTCCGATCCGTCGTTCACGCGGAGGCCGACGATCCGGCGTCGCGCGTCGGTCAAGAGTTCGGTCGCCATCCCTTGGGCGAGCGTCACGCCCGGAAGCGACCGGATAAAATCGCGCATCCAATTGTTGTAGAGCGTCCGGTCGGCCTGCGCGCGCGGCGATTGGACGGCGGGTCCCTTGCTCGCGTTCAGCATCCGGAATTGAATTCCCGTCGCGTCGGTCGCAAGCGCCATGACGCCGCCGAGCGCGTCAATCTCGCGGACCAGTTGTCCCTTGGCCAATCCGCCGATGGCGGGATTGCACGACATCAGCGCGACCCGCTCCGGGTCCATCGTGAGCAAAAGGACGTCCAATCCCATCCGCGCGCCGGCGTGGGCCGCTTCGCATCCGGCGTGCCCCGCGCCGATCACGACGAGGTCATAGTGGTTCTTGAATGTCATGGCTGAAACATTTTACAAGGAACTGCTCATTGCGTCCATGCTCCTGTTTTAGGTATATTCCGGCGTGATCAAATGAAGAATTCAGTCGGCGTCCCGCCAGACGACGGGGGGCTTTTCCGGCTGAGCGACCTTGCCGACGGAAGGAGAGCTTCCCATGTCAACGGGTTTTCTGATCCTTGCCCAAGCCGCCGAAACAACGTCCGGGGCGGCGGATTTGCTGAACGGTCCGCTCCTCTACTTATTGATTGGCGTCGGAGCCGTGGCGCTGGTGGTTTTGGCTCTCGGTCTTCGGTATATCCCCAACGACCAAGTCGGCGTGTTGGAGAAACTTTGGTCAACCAAGGGGTCCGTTCCGGAAGGATCGCTGATCGCGCTGTCCGGAGAGGCGGGTTATCAGGCCGATCTCCTGCGCGGCGGCGTTCACCTTTTCCATTGGCGCTGGCAATACCGCATTCACAAACTTCCGCTGGTCACGGTCCCACAGGGCAAAATCGCCTACGTGTATGCGCGCGACGGCCAGCCGCTCGGACCGAGCCAGACGCTCGCCCGCGTCGTGGCGTCCAATAATTTTCAAAGCGCGCGCGATTTTCTGCGGGTTGCGGAAGAGGATTCGTTCGGCGGTCAGCGCGGCAGACAGCGCGCGATCCTGCGCGAAGGCGTCTATGCCATCAATCTCGCGCTTTTCGTCGTCATCACCGAGGACTCGGTTTATCGTATGAACCTCCAAGGCAAGGAGGAACTGCAAAAGCTGATCGCATGGCAGGAGGAACTGCGCGACGAGGAGGGCTTTGATCCCATCGTGATCGGGAGGGAAGTGGAGACTTCGAATCCCGTCAATCCGGAAACCCGAATGACGGTGGACAGCATTGGCATCGTGACGGTCCACGACGGTCCCTCGTTGCCGCCCGGGGAAATCATCGCGCCGCCCGTCGCGGTCAATCCGGCCGATCCCAACTATCACAACAACTATCAAGACCCCGAGGCCTTTCTCCGCGCGGGCGGTTATCGCGGACGCCAATACGCTCCCCTCACCGACGGAACGTATTTCGTCAACCGGTGGTTCGCCAAGGTTGAGATCATTCCGAAGACGATCGTGCCCATCGGCTACGTCGGCGTGGTGGTGAGCTATTACGGCAAAATCGGAGCCGATCTTTCCGGCACGGCGTTCCGCCACGGCGAGCGGGTCGCCGAAGGGGAACGGGGCGTTTGGGAGCGCGCGCTCGGCCCGGGGAAATATGCCTTCAACACCTACGCCGGAACGATCAGCCTTGTTCCGACGACGAATTTTGTTCTGCATTGGATCACCGGACGATCCGAGTCGCATCACTACGACGAGACGCTCAAGTCCATTGATCTGGTCACTAGGGACGCCTACGAGCCGCTCCTTCCCCTTTCTCTGGTCGTTCACATTGACTATCAGAAGGCATCCGGCGTGATTCAGCGGTTTGGAGACGTGCAGAAACTCATCACGCAGACGCTCGATCCGATGTTGAGCGCGTATTTCCGCGACATCGCCCACAAAAAAACCATGCTTCAGATTCTTCAGGAGCGGGATTCGATCCAGAACGAATCGCGGCAGGAGCTTCAGCGCAAATTTGCCGAGTTCGACATTCAATGCGTGGACGTGCTCATCGGCAAGCCGGACACCGCGCAGGGAGGGGGCAAGATCGAGATTCTGCTCGAGCAACTCCGTCTCCGCCAACTTTCCATCGAGCAACTGGAGACGTTCGACCGCCAGCGCGCCGCCTCCGAAAAACTTCGCGTTCTGAACGAGGCCCAAGCCCAAGCGGCCAAGCAGACCGAATTGACCAATTCGCAGGTGCAAATTCAAATCGCCGAGAATCAGGGGAACGCCGATCTGGCCAAGGCGAGGCGTCACGCGGAACAAACCATTGTCATCGCCGATGCCGAGCTCCAACGCTCGCGTCGCGAAGCCGAACAAATTGTCGTGATCGCCGACGCCGAGAGCCGTCAAAGCATCTTGGCGGGACGGGGCGAGGGTATGAAGACGCTCCAGATCGGTCTTTCGGAGGCGTCGGTTCTTATGCGGAAAATCGCCTCCTACGGAGATCCTCGCCTTTACGCCATGTCGCTCGTCGTCGAGCATCTCGCCAAGAGCAGTCAACCTCTGGTTCCGGAGCGGCTCTTCCTCGCGGGGGGAACGGACGGACAAACGGCAGGCGTCGCCGGCGCGGGGCAAGGCTTGCTTGGTTTGCTGATCAGCATGCTCCTCTCGGAGAAATCGGGATTCGCCATGAGCGAAACGCCGGAAATGGCGAGTTTCAAGGAATTCGCCGACCGCCTCAGCCGCGAGGCAATGGAATCGCTCCAACAAGGACCGAAAGCCCCTGCGGAAAAGGAAACACCGAAAGCGAAGTAGGCATTTCTCGAACCGCCAGCGCGCTTTTCATTTTGACATCTTGATGCATTTAGAATACACTTTGATGCATGAAAAGAACAACACTGGCAATTGACAGCGATCTTTTGAAAACGCTCAAGGCCGGCGCCGCGGAACGCGGAACGACCATGGCTAAATTGGTGAACGAACTTCTGCGGCAGGCCTTGAATTCGCAGTCCCGAACACGAGGCTACAAGCTGAAATACACACCGTGGAAAGCCCGGTTCCAACCCGGCGTTGACATTCTGGACCGTGACAAGTTATTCGATCTCATGGACGGCCGATAGGGCGTGCGTGCGATTGACACCAATGTTCTCGTCCATGCCGCCGTGGAAGGCGGATCGCGCCATGAAGCGGCGCAAAGAATTTTGCGACAATTCACCGACGGCTCGGCTCCATGGGGCATTCCTTGGCCTTGCATCTATGAATTTCTGCGGGTCGTCACGCATCCGCGTGTGCTTCATCCCCCGTTGCCCCTATCGGTCGCGTTGATTTTTCTGCGCCAAGTCTTGAACTCTCCCACATTGATTCTGCTACACGAAAGCCCCAATCATTTTTCGATTATGATGAAGGTGATCCATGAAGCCGGAGCCACGGGCAATCTCGCGCATGACGCGCACATTGCCACGCTCTGTCTCGAACACGGTGTCACTGAACTGATCACCGGGGACCGAGATTTCGCGCGATTTCCTTCGTTAACCGCCCGCGATCCATTCTGATTCACCCCGAGATCCGAAGAAAATCAGCGCGCATTCGTGGCTTTTAAGACCGGCTTCCTTGTGACCGGCAAGGCTGAGCGGCGCATTTTCCAAATGACGATTCCGGCGCCAATCGCTATGAGGCTCAAAAACTGCGAAGTGGAGATTCCAAAATATACGCCGCGCTCGGCGTCGCCGCGCAGGAATTCGATCAGAAATCGCGCCGCGCCGTAAAAGAAAAGATAATAACAAAATATCTGGCCGGAAAATTTCCGTTTGCTCCACAGAAAAACAAGGACAAGGCAAATCAAAAAATTGGCCGCGCTCTCGATCAATTGCGTCGGGAAAACCGGAAGGGAGCAGATCGCCGTGGCATCCACCAAACCGTGTTTGTGATGATCCAAATACGCCATCGAAAAAAGATCGTTTCCCTCTCTGTCGAAGACGCGCGGAAATCGCACTCCCAAAAACGACCAAAACGACCCGACGGGTACGACGCGCCCGTAACAGCACCCGGCGGCGAAACATCCGATCCGTCCGAAGGCGTGACCCAGCGCCAGCGACGGCGCGCCGACGTCGCCGACGTCCCACATTGCCAGCTTCTTTTTACGGATGTAAAAGATCAGCGTCACGATCGCCGCGGCGAATCCCCCTAGGAACACAAATCCGAACCGGCTAAAGATCAACCCTCCAAATTCGCGCATCGGATCGGAGGAGCGCATCAGGTCCGGAAGTTCGACAAGAATGTAGCCGATCCGTCCGCCCACGATGCCGGAGATCGCGGCGAAAAAGGCCAGATCATAAATTTGCTCTCCTTTGATTCCCACGCGCCGCGCCAATCGCAAGCCCAAGCCCATTGCCGCGAGCAAGCCGATCATGATCATCAGACCATAGGTTCCGATGAAAAAACTTCCGATTTGAATCAAAATAGGATGCATATAAAGACGAACTTTTCAGTCCCATCGCAGGGACATTTCCATTTTACGCGAATCGGTCTCGTTTCGCAAAATGTGCTTTCATTAGACCCGAAAGGCTTCCGTTTTTTGATTGCATCCCCTCCAAAAGGACGGGAAAATACTCCGGCGCAAGGCCGAAGGAAGACCCCTTATGATCATCGTCATGCATCGCAACGCGACCCCCGAACAGATCGAGGCCGTGGAAAAACGGATCGTCGAATTGGGCTACAGCCCTCACCCAATCCGCGGGGTTGAGCGGACGGTGATCGGCGCGGTCGGGCGCGAGGATAAATCTCCCCTTCAGGGGATCGAAACGATGGACGGCGTGGAATCGGCGATCCCAATTCTCAAGCCTTACAAGTTGGTCGGGCGGGAGTTCAAACCGGAAAACTCCGTTCTAAACATCGGCGGGATCGAAGTCGGCGGTAAGAAATTGGCCGTTATGGCCGGGCCGTGTTCCGTCGAGTCGCGTGAACAAATTTTGGAGGTCGCGCGGGCGGTCAAGGCCGCCGGCGCGCAGTTTCTCCGGGGCGGAGCTTACAAGCCCCGAACGTCCCCTTACGCCTTTCAAGGTTTGGGAGAGGAAGGGCTGGCTTATCTGGCCGAGGCTCGCGCCGAAACGGGACTCAAGATCGTCACGGAAATCACGAACGTCACCGACATTGACTTGGTGGCGGGGACGGCGGATGTTTTGCAGATCGGCGCGCGCAATTGCCAGAATTACGCGCTTCTCTCCGCCGTCGGCGCATCGAAGAAGCCGGTTCTGCTCAAGCGCGGCATGTCCACGCTCATCAACGAATATCTGCAAGCCGCCGAATATGTGATGTCGCAGGGGAATTACAACGTCATGCTTTGCGAGCGCGGAATCCGCACGTTCGAGAATTCAACGCGGTTCACGCTGGACCTCAACGCCGTGCCCGTCATCAAGAGCCTCAGCCACTTGCCGATCATCTGCGATCCGAGCCACGGGACGGGCTACTGGCATTTGGTCACGGCGATGGCACGGGCCTCGATCGCCGCCGGAGCCGACGGCCTGATGGTCGAGGTGCATCCCAATCCCGACCGCGCGTTTTCCGACGGCGCGCAATCGCTCAAGCCCGCGAAGTTCGCGCGCCTGATTGGCGAAGTCCGCAAAATCGCCGCCGCGATGGACCGCGAGATTTAAGAAAATTCGAGAGAGAGGAACGGACTTGGGATACAGCCGAAGGCGGCTGTGCCACATAAACTTCCGCGAGCCCTTTCCTGAATCTTCCACAGCTTATCGCAATTCAGGAAATTGTGTGGCCATTTCCATCGGGCGGGCCAACGGCTCGCCCCTACCACAAGAATTTGGTTATCCGTAGGGGCGATCCGGTGGATCGCCCGAAGATGCAGGGTTAGCTTCCGGCATAGGTTGAAACCTATCAACCGAATACCCAATATATTGAATTGCTTTAAGCGAACGGCAGTCAAAGGTCCCCACGCGGTTGGTTGAAGTAATCTTTGTTGTGGCGGACGATTTCCCCTTCGATCATGTAGATCACGTCCTCGCCGATGTTGGTGGCGTGATCGGCGATCCGCTCAAGGCATCGCGGAACCGAGAGAAATCGAATCAGCGCGTCGAGATTTTCCGGATGGAGTCGAATCTGATCGCGGACGACGTCGTAAACGGCGCTGTAAAGCGAGTCAATTTCATCGTCGGCGGAGCAAACCGTTCGCGCCACGTCCACGTCCAGATTCACCAGCGAGTCCAAACTGCGGTGGAGCATCCATTGCACTTTTTCCGCCATGCCGCGCAGGTCAAAAACAAGATCGAGCGGAGCATGAGCGTTGAGCGCGAGGGCGCACTCGGCGATGGTGACGGCCAGATCGCCGATCCGCTCCAGATCGTTGTTGATCTTCAGGACGGCGACGATGAACCGAAGATCAATGGCGACGGGCTGATGTAGCGCGAGGATTTTCAGCCCTTCTTCCTCGACGTCCACCTCGGTCTGGTCAATCTCGGAGTCGGTATTGATGACGCGCTCGGCCAGCCGGTTGTCCCGCTCCAGCAGAGCGCGAATCGCGCGCCCCACGTCCTCTTCGACGACGGCGCTGAGGGAAAGGATTTTCCTTTTAAGTTTTTCGATTTCGTATTGGAGATGCTGTGACATATCGCAAATTCCATCCTATCCGAAACGGCCCGTAATGTAATCCTCGGTTTGCTTTCTTTCCGGCGCGGTGAACAGTTTTTCGGTTTCTCCGACCTCGACGAGCGAACCTTCGTAAAAGAAGGCGGTGAGATCCGACGCCCGCGCGGCCTGTTGCATATTGTGGGTGACGATGACGATGGTGTAGTCGCGGCTCAATTCGCCGATGAGGTCCTCGATGCGCGCCGTGGAACGGGGATCGAGCGCCGAAGCCGGCTCATCCATGAGCAAGATTTCCGGTCCGACGGCCAGCGCGCGGGCGATGCAGAGGCGTTGCTGTTGACCGCCGGACAAATCCAGCGCGCTTTGATCCAGCCGATCCTTCACCTCGTCCCACAATCCGGCGCGTTGCAGGCTCCCCTCGACGATCTCGGTCAGCTTCGCCCGATTTTTGGTCCCGTGAATCCGGGGGCCGAAGGAAACGTTGTCGAAGATGGATTTGGGAAACGGATTGGATTTCTGAAAGACCATTCCGACCTTTTTGCGAAGCGAGACGACGTCGGACATGTCCCGGTAGATGTCCTTGCCCTCGATCAAAACGTTCCCTTCGAGGCGCGTCGCCGGGATGATTTCGTTCATGCGATTGAGCGTGCGGAGAAAGGTGGATTTTCCGCAACCGGAGGGGCCGATGAATGCCGTCACGCGGCGCGCGGGAATCGAAAGGGAAACGTCGAACAACGCCTGTTTCGCGCCGTAGAAAAAATTCAGATTCCGCGCCTCGATCATCGTTTGCGGGGGCGACGATGGATCGGGCGATTCGACCCGGCGGAATCCGCTTGGCTTGATCGTCACCATCGGAACTTCCTTCGGAATCTTCCGCGCAGAAGAATCGCCCCCAAGTTCACTCCGAGAACCACCACGATCAACGTCAGCGCGGTCCCGTAGGCCATCGGCCGGGCCTTCTCCGCGTCGGGATGCTGGGTTGAAAGGATGTAAAGATGATACGGAAGCGCCATGACCTGATCGAAAATCGAATGAGGAAGCTTCGGGAGATAAAAGGCCGCCACCGTCAGGAGAATCGGCGCGGTTTCGCCCGCGGCGCGTCCGATGCCGAGAATCGCTCCCGTCAACATTCCCGGCAAAGCGTAAGGCAATACGTTCTTCCGTATGGTTTCCCATTGAGTCGCTCCCAAGGCCAGACTTCCCTCGCGCAGGGATTGCGGAACGGACCGCAATGCCTCTTCACTCGTGACGATGATGACGGGCAGGATCATGCAGGCCAGCGTCAAGCATCCGGCGAGGATCGAGGTTCCGAGTTTGAAAAATAGGACAAAAAGTCCCATGCCGAAAAGTCCGAAGACGATGGATGGGACGCCGGCCAGCGTGATGATGGCGAGCCGAATCGCGCGCGCAAACCGCCCTTGGGCCGAGTATTCCGTCAGATAAATCGCCCCGGCCATGCCCAACGGAAGCGCGACGGCGATCGTTCCGAAAACCAGACAAAGCGTCCCGATGATGACGGGAAGGATGCCTCCTTCCAGTCCTCCCCGGCGCGGCATCGCGCTGATGAAGCTCCAACTCATCACAGGCCATCCCTTGCGCGCGATGTCGAAAATGATCCATCCCACCGCCGCGACAATGGAATAGCAGACCGCGCGCATGGCGAGAAAGACAGCCCCTTCAAGTTTGGCGCGAATTGTTCTCATCAAACGCTCCGATACCTTCGTAACGCCCATTGCGCGATCATGTTCAGCGCCAAGGTGGTCAAAAGCAGAACGACCCCGATGCAAAACAGAGCGCGATAATGGGGGCTTCCGAAGGCGACTTCCCCCATCTCCGCCGCGACCGTCGCCGTCATCGTCCGGACCGATGAAAGAGGGGAAAGGGTTGGAACCGCCGCGTTGCCGGTGACCATCAAGACCGCCATCGTCTCGCCGATCACCCGTCCCATGCCGAGCATCACGGCGGCGATGATGCCGGAGAGCGCGGCGGGGACCGTCACGCGCCAGATGGTTTGAAGCCGGCTCGCGCCCAAGGCGAGCGAAGCCTGTTTGTAATCGGCGGGAACTGCGGTGATCGCGTCCTCCGACGTGGAGATGATCGTGGGAATGGCCATCAACGCCAGAACGACGCCGCCGGTGAGGGCGCATTGCCCCGTCGAGAGACCGAAGACCGCCTTGACGAATGGAGCCACCGTCCGCAGACCGAAGAATCCGATGACCACCGACGGAATGCCAGCGAGCAATTCGATAAAGGGTTTTAGCAATTCGCGTTCCCGCGCTCCCGCGACTTCGGCAAGATAGACCGCGCCGCAAACGCCGAATGGAACGGCAAGAATTGTGGCCAAAAAAGTCACGACGGCCGTTCCCGTTGCCAAGGAGCCGATGCCGTAAGCCGGTTTCTGGAACGAGACCGGATTCCAACGATTGCCGAAAAGCTCGCGCAATCCCGGAACCCTGAGAAAGGGGGCGGCCTCCTTTCCTAGAAAAATAAAGATGAGGGCGACCACGAGAATGCTCATCGAGGCCGCCCCCATCAGGATCATGCGGATGATCCGCTCGCGCAGGCGATGTTTCACCGCGTCATTTCTCCCTCACGTAATCGTTTTCGGATACGATCTTCTGTCCCGCCTCGCTGAGGGAAAAGTTGATGAAGCCGTCAATGATTCCTCCGGGGCTTCCGTTCAGGTAAAGAAAGAGAGGGCGGGAAATGGAGTATTTGCCCGATTTGACCGTTTCCTCGGAGGGACTGACCGCCGGAGCGGCGTCATCGGCCTTGATCTGGAGGATTTTCACCTTGTCCTTGGCCTTGGCCGCGTAGCCCAGACCGACGTAGCCGATCCCGCCGTTGTCGTTGCCGACCCCTTCGACGATGGCCGCCGTCGCGGGCATCAGCCGGACGGTCTGCGCATAGTCCTCCTTCTTGAGGACGTGCTCCTGAACGAAGACATACGTACCGGAACTGGATTCGCGCGAGAGCGCGATGATCGGTTGGTCCGAACCTCCGACTTCCTTCCAGTTCTTATACACGCCCGTGTAGATTTTCTTGATCTGATCCTGCGTCAGGACGCTCACGGGATTGGAGGGATGGACAATGATGGCCAGTCCGTCGCGCGCGACGACCACCTCGCGCAGTTTGATTCCCTTTTGTTCGGCGGTCTTTTTTTCCTCGGGTTTCATTTCGCGCGAAGCCGAGCAAATGTCGGTCGTGCCGTTGAGCAGGGCGGCGATGCCGGTCCCTGATCCTCCGCCGGTGACGGAGATGTCGGCTTCCTTGTGCGCCTTCATGTAGGCTTCGCTCCAAGCCGTGACCAAGTGCACCATCGTGTCCGATCCCTTGATCGTCAGGGTTTGCGGTTCCCCTTTCTTGGCCTTGGATTTTCCCTCGTCCTTGGCTCCCATGAGGGCGATTCCGATAAGAATCGCCGGCAGAATCGTTGCGGCGGAACGCGCCGCGTTTTTCAGTTTGCTCCCCAGAGCGGTGTTCATTTCAAATTCCTTTCTCTCGCTGGAGGCGAGAATACGTTGCGAATGTTAGATTTTGATTAGGGAAATGCGTGAATCGCGTTAGGCCGCCGGTCGCGCATTCTCCCGGTTCGTCACCCGACATGATAAGGACCGCGTGGAATCCGTTTTTATTTTCGTCGCGGGCCGCCGATCGATCCTCCCTTCCGTGGAGATTGAATTTTGCGCCATTTCATCTTTTCAACTTCAACGCGGCGCAAGAGTATCGGAGGCGGATTAGGGGACGGTGTGGGAAATGTTAGAACTGCGTGAGAAATACGGGCGGGACTTCCGTTCAATGTATAGATCGTATTTTCAAACTACGGGAAGATGGATCGTAAAAACGCTTCCCTCCCCCTTGACGCTTTGGACCGACGCGCTTCCGCCGTGGGCTTGGGCGATGTGCTTGACGATGGCCAAGCCGAGTCCCGTGCCGCCGAGCTTGCGGCTACGGGCTTTGTCCACGCGATAAAACCGTTCGAAGATGCGGGGGAGATGTTCGGCGGAAATCCCGCATCCGGAATCGCGGACGCGAATTTGAATTTCGGATTCCGCACGCGCGGCCTCGACCTTCACCTTGCCGCCGATCTCGCTATATTTCACGGCGTTGTCAATCAGATTGACGACGGCCTGCTCCAAGAGAGGCGCGTTGACGCCGGCGACAAGATCGTCTTCGGCGGACAACTCCAAGAGGACGTTCTTTTCCCGCGCCTGACGCTCGCAGGATTGAATCGCCGAAGCCAACACGCCTTTCAATCCCGTTTCTTCCAGCGCGATTTCACCTTTTTCGGCTTCCTGCTCGATTCGTGAAAGACTTAGAAGGTCCTCGATAATGGCGTTAAGCCGGTCGGATTGCCGCGCGAGAATGGCGAGAAACTTTTTGGTTTCTTCGGGGTCGTTCAGCGCCCCATCTTGGAGCGTCTCGACGAATCCCTTAATGGAAGTGATCGGCGTTTTCAATTCGTGCGAGACGTTGGCGACGAAGTCCCGGCGAACGCGCTCCAATTTCCGCAGATGGGAAACGTCGTTCAGCACGACGACCACGCCGGTTGCCCGCGCCCCTTCGTCCTTGAGCGTCGTGCAGTGAACCTGCATGAATTTTTCGCGTCCCAAGGGACCGAGAACGATTTCCCCCTCGGCGGGGCGCGCGGTCTTCAAGGTTTGATCCACCAATCGCTCCAATTCCGAATTGCGCACGACCTCCTGCAAATGTTTGCCCAAGGCCAAGGCCGGATCGGTTTCGAGAAGCTCGGCCGACGAGGCGTTGAGCTTGAGGATTCTCCCTTCGCCATCCACGGCCAACACCCCTTCGGCCATGCTCGCCAATACGGTTTCCTGTTCGTTGGTTTGTCGGACGACGGCGCGGATCCGGTCGTCCAGCCGCGCGGCCATCTGGTTGATCCGTTCGGCCAAGCCGCCGATCTCCTCGCTTCGCGTGACGGTCATCCGCGCGGACAAGTCCCCTTCGACGTAACGATCGGCGGTTTCCTTCATTTCCTCCAAGGGCTTGCTGATCCGCCGGGCGAACCAATAAGTAATCCCCGCGGATAAGAGGGCGATGACCAAAACCCCGGCCAGAATTCGCGCGCGAATGGCTCCCAGCGCTTCGTCAATAAACGTGATCGGAACGGCGACGCGGACGATCGCCGTCGTCGCGCCGTTTTTTCGCAAGGGAATCGCCACGTAAAGAAGATTTTTTTTAATGGTGTGGCTGAATCGCATGGAGGATCCGAAGCCCGTCCGCAAGGCGTCCTTGACCTCCGGGCGGTCGGAATGGTTGTCCATTTTTTCGGGGTCTTCCATCGAATCGCCGAGCACTTTTCCCGACGGAGCGATGACCGTGATGCGGCTCGATGCCTTGACTCCAAGTTCGCGGCACCACGCCTCGAAATCGGCGTCCCCTCTGGCGTTGAGCCGCTCTATGACCAGACGCCCCGCCAACTCGGCTCGCAATTTGAGATCGGCGGTCATTTCGTCCAGATAGGCTTGGCGTAAAACCCGCGCCGAATACCACGTTCCGGCGCCCAATCCCCCAAGCGCGATCAAAAGAACGGAAACGTAAATTTGCCGAATGACTCGCGGACGACCCATGAATTTTTTCCCGAATTATCGGCGGATCGGCGAACGTTACTCCGACTCATTCCTTGAATCGGTATCCGACGCCGCGAACCGTCTCGATGTAATCCCCGGCCTTGCCTAGTTTTCGGCGCAGGCCGACGATCTGAACGTCCACCGAGCGGTCGGTCACGGGATAACCCGCGCCCCGGACCGCCTCGACGATCTGATAGCGCGTGAACACCCAACCCGGGCGTCGCGCCAAGAAATGAATGATCCGAAATTCGGTAAAAGTCAACTCCACCGGGCGGTCTTTGAGGAGAACTTCATGGCGGCCCGGATGAATGGCCAATTCATGAATGTGAAGAACCGAAGTTTCGTCCATCGGTTCCCGTGAGCGTCGGCGAAGGACGGTTTTAATTCGAGCCAGCAAAACGCGCGGACTAAAGGGTTTGATGAGATAATCATCCGCCCCAAGCTCCAGTCCCGCGACGATGTCGGCCTCTTCCCCGCGCGCCGTCACCATGATAATCGGAATCCCGCCGGTCTTCGGATCGCTTCGGAGTTGTCGGCAGACCTCCAGACCGTCCATGCCGGGAAGCATCAGATCCAGAAGAATGAGATCGGGGGCCTTGGCCCGCGCGGTCTTCAAGCCTTCTTCCCCGGACTCTTCGCCAAGAGTTTGGTAGCCCGACTTGGCAAGGTTATAGCGGATCAGTTCCGCGATGTCCTCGTCGTCTTCAATCGTCAGTATTTTTTCCTTGGTCGCCGCCATGACGCTCCCATGCTCCCATCCTTTTCCAAGGATCGTCACGCCCAAATGTTAGAAAATTATGAGGCCAACCGGATTATTTGTCAGGAGAGGTCCAATTGAGATGCGTGAATTCCTCTTCCAATTGAACGCCCAGCGAATTCAGCGCCATCGAGACCAGATGATACTGGCCGACGGTGAAAATGAAATCCATCAACTGCTGGGTGGAGTAGCGCTTGGCCAGCGCGTCCCATGAGCCGTCGCCCAACCGTGAATCCCGATGCAATTCGTCCACGGCGCGAATGAGCGCGGCCTCAAAATCGCCCCATCCGGGGGCGTCCGGTCCGGCGGCGCACCGCCGAATCTCCTCTTCGCTCAGGCCCATCCGCTTGCCAATCTCCGCGTGATGCCCCCATTCGTATTCCGCCCGGCATAGCCAGCCGACGCGCAGAATCACGATTTCGCGGTCGCGCGGAGGAAGAGTTGATCCCCCAAGGACGTGATTGCCGAAGACGAGCCAGTTCTTCAGAAGTTTGGGGTGTCGGGCCAGCGTCGCGAAGATGTTGAAAATTTTTCCCCCTCGCCGCAGGGGTTCAAGCAATTTTCTTTCTTCCTCGGTCCACCGCGATTCGGCAAGCGGTTCCACGCGGGGTTTAGGCTGGGGCATGTTCGAGACTCCTTCTTAAAATTTCCTAGAGTTGAATTTGATTATGCGCCGCCACAAAAATCGAGCGCCAGATGTCCCAACGCCAACGCGCACGGCAGGAGCATCCCGACCTCGATGGATTCGTCAATGCAATGAATCGAAAGGCGATCCGGATCGGCGCGCGGCTCGATCACTTGAAATCCGTAGGTCGGGCTTCCGAGCGGGCGCACAAATCGGGAGTCGGTGAATCCGGTGCACCACGTCGGAAGAACCTCGACCGGAGCCGGAGGTTGGAACGCGGCGTCGAGCGCCCTCTTGAATAATTTTTCGATTTCAGCAGGGAAGGGAGAGACGCTGGATTGGGCGGTTTCGGAAATCTCAAATTTCAAATTTGATGTTTCAGATGGATTCAAAACCGACAGAATTTCGTCAATCGCCTTTTCCAAATCGGCGCGCGTCTGGCCGGGCAAAAGCCGCGCGTCGCATTTGAGTGCGACCCGAGATGGAACGACGTTTGTTTTGTCCCCTCCCGCCACCAGCGTCGGGACGATGCTCAGGCGGCTCTGCGCCATGAGCGAATTGCGAAACGAGGCGGAATAACGCCGTTCCGCAGTGGCGATGGTCTCGGCCAAATTTTCCTCCCTCGTTTCGCCGCTCAATTCCATCCAGCGACGGATTTGGCGGAAGATTGGCGAGACGGGTTCGGGCCGGCTCTGCCATTGCGCGATTCGCTCGGCAAGCCGGGCAATCGTCAGAAGCGGATTGATTTTTCCCCACGGAACCGAGGCGTGCGTTCCCGGTCCCTTGGCGGTGAAGGTGACTTCATAGCGTCCCTTTTCGCCGCAACCGACGAGAAACAGCGGATTCCCCGCCGACGAACGGCCAAAGAACGCGCCCCCTCCTTCGTTGATCGCCATGTCGGCTTTGAGAAAATCGGGTTCGTTCGCCGCCAACCAACCGAATCCCCATTTCCCGCCGGCTTCTTCATCCGCTCCGACGGCAAGGCGGATTTCGCCGCGCTTGGGCAGACCCAACCGTGCCAGCGTCGCCACGGCAAAAAGTTCGGCGGCGACAAGCATCTTGCAATCATTCGAGCCTCGACCGTAAATCCGGCCGTCGGCGATCTCCGCCGAAAAGGGAGGGAACCGCCAAGCCGATTCGTCGCCGACCGGAACGACGTCGCTGTGGCTCATCAGCAGAAGGGTTTTGCCATCGCCGGTTTTCGCGGCGGACTTGGCCGGAATCCGCGCCAGCAAATTCGCCCGCCCGGGCGCGCCTTGAGCCGTCCGCGCCGAAATTCCATGTCCATTCAAATAATCCCCCATCACGGCGGCCACGGCGTCCTCCTTTGCGGAGGAACCGTCGCCGAAATTGACGGAGGGAACCTGAACGATCCGGCGATGAAGCGCGATCAGTTCGGATTCGGCCAGAGTCATCGCCTCGTGAAGTTCGGCGTGGAGAGAAGAAGAAGCGGATCCGGTTTCCATGTGGCGCGCGGGCAAGACAAGGAATAGGGGTTCGATTTCCGCTCGAACCCGTAGGGAATTGAACACCCCCTTGTCAGAACGACCCTAGAGCAAGAGCAAGAGTAAGAGCAAGATTAAGATTAGGATTACGCTTAAGAAGCGAGAAGGATCAGACCCCGATCAAGGTGATCTTATGGCTCTGAGCCAAATCGACCGCCTCGGCTTGATCGAAAAACAGGGTTTCATCGGCGGAGAAAGCCAGCGCGGCGGCTTTGACCTCGATCATCTTCTGGATCGTCGTGATGCCGAAAACCGGAACGTCGAAGCGTTTGTCCTGTTGCGGTTTGCTGACCTTGACCACGACGACGCCGGGACCGGCAATCTGGCCCCCCCGGAGAATCGCCGCGTCGGTTCCTTCCATCGCCTCGACGGCGACAACGCTCAGTCCCTTGACTACCACGGTTTGGCCGACGTCCAGTCCGGCGATCTGCTTGGCCAATTCATGGCCGAACTCAATGTCTTTCCGCACGTCGGAGTTGGGGGGACGCAGGGAAGTCAGAAGCCCTTTCCCCGGCATGAAGCTTCGCAGAAAGAGGGTGGAATCCAAAACGTGGATGTTCTCTCTTTCCAATTCCTGCGTGACGACGCCCAAGATCGAATTGGCCTTCTTGTTGACCATCTTGGCTAGCATCTTCAATCCGCGACCGTCAATTCGGGTTAATTGGAAGATGGAACTGTGCTTGACCCGGCCGCACATCACGGCGTTGGATATCCCCTCGGCGTGGCAGGTCCGGATCAACCGGCCAAATTGGCCGATTTCCATCCAATGGATGGTTTCGACTTCGGCTTCAAGATCGGAGGAAGTGATGCCCCGGACGCCAAAGGCGGTCACGGGAATAGAGAAATCGCGGGCGGCGCGGGCGACCAGAAAGGGAAACGCCCCTTCTCCGGCGATCAGGCCGAGTTTGGTGATTTCCCCGAGGTCGGGGTGGGGGAGAGCGGCTTGCAAGGCTGAGCTGGACATCGGGTCTCTCCTTCGTCAGTCTAAGCTGAAGCTCAACGCGGCGGCGTTAGTAACAACGGCGGGTTGCCAACCCGCGGGCGATCCAAAACCCCGGCGCGAAAATCCGCCGACCTTCGCGCGAATTCTTTGTATCAGGAGGACCCTCCGATGGGCAAGTGGTTAGTGAAGTCCGACCCCGAAAATTTTTCGTTCGCCGATCTTCGGCGGGTCGGGACCACGGCTTGGGACGGGGTGCGGAACGCGCTCGCCCAGCAGAACCTCCGTCGCATGGAACTGGGCGATCCGGTCATGGTTTATCACTCGGGGGAGGACAGGGCGATTGTCGGGTTGGCCGAGGTCGTCCGCGAGACCTATCTCGATCCGACGGACGAAAAAGGGAAATCGGCCTGCGTGGATTTGAAATTCGTCGCGGCGTTCAAGAAACCGGTCACGTTAGCCGAAATCAAATCCGACCCCAAACTCAAAAATTTCGATTTGGTCCGCATCTCGCGCCTGAGCGTCATGCCGGTCGGCGAGACGCATTGGAAAATTTTGATGAAGATGGCGGAAGTAAGCTCCGATCCAAACCGCGCGGAATTATTCGCCTTAATGAACCGTGTCGCCAAACGCAACCGTCGCATTCCCGACGCTCGGATTGAAGCGGCAATTTCAAGAGCGATCAAGGAAGTCCGCGATGAGAAATCGCGGTCGTAGAGCATTTTATGGTGAAAACGAAACTTCTTAAAGGAAACCAGCTTTCGCCCCAGTCGTCGGTCCCGTAGAGACGCCCCACCGGGGCGTCTCTAGAGGAGAAAACGGCCACGGGATTTCTGTAATTGCGCTAAAATTTTTCTATTCATAAGCGTCCCAACATTTGACCGCATTGATCGTCGGACCCCGGAAAACGTAGGCCGCGCCTTGATCCGCGTTGCCGCCGATGTCGGCGCGATAGGTTCCGACGACCGTCGCGTCGCCGTCGGTCGAGATGGAACGTCCCATGTTGTCTCCGCCAGCTCCGTCCGAGGCGGTCAGCTTGTCCTCCTCGCTCCAGCTTGATCCGTCGAACCGGAAGATGTAAGCCGAACCCGAATCGGCGTTCAGCCCAACATCGTCTCCTAACGCCCCGACCGCCGCGACGGTTCCGCTTATCGAAACCGAATAGCCGAAGTAATCGCTCGGCGCGTTGTCCGGCGCGGTCAACTCCGCTTCTTGGCTCCAGACCGAGCCGTTGTATCGGAAAATGTAGGCTGAACCGGCGTCGGTGTTCGTCCCGACCGCGTGATACCTCGCTCCCGCGATGACGGCGTTGCCGCTTACGCCGGAGGCAATCCCGAATTGGTCGTTGCCGTTCCCGTCACTCGCGCCCAATTTTGCCTCCTGAACCCAACTCGATCCGTTGTAGCGAAAGACGTAAACCGAACCGACATACGTATTGGGTCCGATGGTCGTATAAGGAGCCGACACGACGGCGACGTTGCCGCTGAGTCCGACATAGTAACCGAAGCTGTCCCCCGACGCCCCGTCCGAAGCCGTCAGTTCACCCTCCTGAACCCAAGCCGAGCCGTTGTATCGGAAGACGTAGGCAGAGCCGGTGAAGGAGTTGGCTCCGCGCGCCCCGATCACCGCCGCGTTCCCGTTCACCGCGACGCAATATCCCATGCTGTCCCCGGCGGCTCCATCCGATGCGGTCAGTTTGGCTTCTTGAACCCAGTTCGATCCATTGTAGCGGAAAATGTAGGCCGCTCCCTGCCCGGCGTTGCCGCCGATGCTCGCCCCAAACGCCCCCAACACCGCGACGTTGCCGTCAATCGCCGCCCACGAACCGAAAACGTCGTTGGCCGCGCCGTCGGAGGCGGTCAGTTTCTGTTCCTGCGACCAGACGGATCCGTTGTAGCGGAAGACGTAAGCGGCTCCCTGACCGACGTTGGTCCCGACGGTGGCGACCGGAGCGGCGCAAATCGCCTCGTTGCCGCTGATCCCGACCGCGCGGCCCAGCAAATCCCCCGCCATCCCGTCCGAGGCGGTGAGTTTGGCCTCCTGCGACCATTGCGCCCGCGCGGAGAGACTGCTCAGCGCGAAAAGGAAAGCAACAACTCGGCCGCGTTTCATCCATACATTATAGGGCGGGATGGAGAAACCGTCACAAAGAACCCGCTCGGGAGGGGGGGAATATGAAATGGTCGGACTCTTTTTTCCATGCGCTCTTCGAACATGCGGGAAAGGAGTGGCGCGGGCGGCTTGTGAACGATCCATGATCAAGACGCCCATGCCACATGGCTTCTTAAGGATCGAATCCTCCAACTTCACCCCAATCAACATTCCTTGTCTAGAATTGGCTTCGTTTCGCAATTTTCATTTTTTCCCCAAGAACCATATCCGTCGCCGCGACGCCCCATCGTTGACTTCTCGCCGCGACTCGGTAGAATGGAAGGGCTTGATGACGCCTGACCCAAAGGAATGACGGTATTCCGTGCGACTCAGACCTGAAAAAATCGAACATCTGGCCGGATTGATCCTCGATTCGCTGTCGGCGAACGCGGACGTAAAAATCCAAGGGGAGCGCGCCGCCGTCATCGGCGAAGTAGGCAAGATCATCACCGAAGACCTGCAAACCGAGGAAGAAATCGAGACCGAGGCGCGCAAACTTCTGGACGCGCATCAGGACGAAATGCGCCGGACCAATATCCGCTACGACCAAGCGTTGCGCAAAACCAAGCAAAAAATCGCCCGCGACCGGGGGTTTGTCCTCTGATGAGACTCTCCGAAGACCGCATCAACTCCATCGCCACCAAGATCGCCACGTTGCTGATTCGCAAGCGGTTCATCCTCACCAAGAAAAACCTGCGGCAGGTGACCGCTTGGGTGGAGAAACCGATTTTGGACGATCTGGCGCGCGAGGCCGACATTGACGCGGAGGTGACCGACGTCATCGCCGCGATGCCCAATCATCCGCCGGAGGGATCGTTCGATTATCAGGCGCTCTTTCAGAAGAAAAAAGAGGAAATCGCCCGACGGCGCGACTACAAGATCTGACCCATGCGCATCGGCATTGACGCCCGCTTCCTTGGGGCGTCCAGCTACGGTCTGGCCCAATACAGCGAAAATCTGCTCACCGCGCTTGCCCAGCAGGACCCTGAAAACGACTACACCGTTTTCGTGAGCGGCGGATTCAAGCGCAAACTCAAGGTCGGAAGAAATTTCGACGTCGAGCCGGTCCGCGGGCGTCCCCTGAGCGCGAAGGGGCTGACCCGGCTCGGACTGACCCTGCGCCGCTCCGATTTCGATTTGCTCCACGTCCATTTCCCGCTCGTGCCGCTCGGCGCGCGATGTCCGGCGATTATCACGGTCCATGACATCGTGCCGTTTAGTCCGTCGGACGGTCATGGATTGAAATTGTGGGACCGCATCGGCGGATGGTTCCTCTATCCGATGACGATGATTCGGGCGCGGTGGATTTTGTGCGTCTCGAACGCCACGCGCCAACGGTTGGTGGAGATATTTCCAGACGTCTTTCACAAAACCATCGTCGTTCCGTCGGGCGTCGAGGAACTTTACCGGAAGAAGACGGAGCCTGAAACCGACGCGCTGATCCGCGAACGACTCAGGCTTCCCGCAAAATACGTTCTCTATTCCGGTTCCGCCGGCGCGAGTAAAAACGTTCCGAGCATGATTCAAGCGTTCGCGGAATTGGGACATCGGGATTCCCGCGCAATGGACGTTCATTTTCTTCTCGACATCATTGACGAGAAGAAATACGTGGCGGAAATCGAAAGCCTGATCGCCCGAACGGGATTGTCCTTTCGCGCGCGGGTCCTCCACGGGTTGAACGCCGAGGAGCGCCATGTCTTATTCGAGGGGGCGTCGACGTTGTTCATGGCTTCCCGCAACGAGGGTTTTGGGTTTCCCGTCATCCGCGCGCAACTTTGCGGCGTTCCCGTCGTCGCCGCCGACGCCGGAGCCTTGCCGGAAGTCTGCGGCGAGGGAGGACTGCTGGTGGATCCCGACAACGCGGAGGAGATGGTGACGATGTTGGGCAGGGCGCTCCTCGACGACGATTTGCGGGAATACCTGAAGGAAAAGGGGCTAAAAAACGCCGCGCGATTTTCTTGGACGGCCACGGCCAAGCAGGTCAAACAAATTTACGAACTGCTGTTCTGAGTTGGCGGTTCGGATAATTTGACCTAAAATATGTTGCTCTGGGAAGCGCGAAGGGACGGCTAAGTTTACGAGCAAGAGCAAGAGTGAGATTAAGAATTATTGATCCGCCCAACGAAGGCGATGGCTGACGCTCTCTATGAATGCGAATTCTTCAAAAGTTATTGAAGTCAACGACCTGCGGGTCGGTTACGGCCGAGGCGCGCGGCAGACGGTCGCCGTGGACGGATTGAGTTTCGCCGTTGAGCAAGGGGAGACCGTCGGCTTCATCGGAGCCAACGGCGCGGGAAAAAGCTCGACGATTAAAACCCTCATGGGGTTTGTCTTTCCTCTTTCGGGCGAGGCGCGCGTTTTCGGCGAAACGGCGGGCAAGGTTGAATCGCGTCGGCGAATCGGCTACCTCCCCGAAGTCACGCTCTATTATCCGTTCATGAAAGCCCGCGAAATTCTGGAGCTTTACGGCGGGTTGCACGGGTTGGATCGCGCCACGCTCAAGAAGCGAATTCCGGAACTCTTGGAAAAGGTCGGGCTTGCCGACAAGGGAGAAACGCTCATCAAGAATTTTTCCAAGGGAATGCAACAACGCATCGGCATCGCGCAGGCGATTATCAGCGACCCCGATCTCCTGATCTTCGACGAGCTTTCCTCCGGCCTCGATCCCGTGGGGCGGTTTGATTTGCGGGCAACGCTTCTCGAATTAAAAAAAAGGGGACGAACCATCTTTTTTTCCTCCCATGAGCTTCACGAAGTCGAGGAGCTTTGCGACCGCGTCATCATCATTGACAAGGGACGCAAGGTTGCCGAGGAGAGAATGGCGGATTTGGTGGAACGCCTGCGGAAGAACGAGGGCAAAGACGGCGCGCCCGCGCTGACGTTGGAACGATATTTCATGCATTTGATCCGGCCGGGGACGACGGGGTGACGAATAAGGTTTTGTCTCATGTGGACCTCCCGTTCTAATTCTTGCTCTTACTCCTGCTCTTGCTCTCAACCCACGATTGAGAGCAAGAGCAGGAGTAAGAGCAAGATTAGAAACAAATCCGAATGGAGCAAGGCTTGCGCATTTCCTCCATGTTTCGCCGCCTGAATCTCATCGCCAAGACGATTTTCACCGAAGCGATTCGGCGCAAGGAAATCTACAGCATCGTCCTGCTCACCGTCCTCATGTTGGGATGGGGGGCGACGTTCCGGTTTTTCAACATGGCCGGACTCCACAAATTTTATCAGGAGATCGCGCTCAAGATTATGAGCGTCTCGACCGTGGTGACGGTGATCGTGCTGGCCTCCCGCCAATTGCCCCGCGAATTCGACTCGCGGACGATTTACACCGTGCTGGCCAAGCCGGTCTCGCGCACGGAGTTTCTCATGGGAAAATTCCTTGGCGTCGTCGGCGCGGGGTGCTTTTGCTTCGCGCTATTCATGGGGGTCTTTCTCTCGTGCAATTTCCTCATGCGCTACACGATTCATTGGCCGATCTTTCTTCAGTTTGTTTATCTTCAATTCCTGCTGATCGTTTTGGCCGCCGGACTCTCGTTCGCGCTCTCGCTCGGCTTCAATCAAGACGCCTCCATCTCGATGGCTTTGGCGATCTTTCTTCTCGGCCAGATATTCACCAGCACCATCACCGTCGTTTACGAATACACCAGTCCGGTCGGCCAGTTGATTCTGAAAATCATCAATTACGTCGTGCCGCAAGCGGCGCTGTATGATCTGTCCGACAAGGTCATTCATGGCTGGCCCCCAATCGGGTTCGGCATCCTGTTTCTTCTCACGGGCTACACGGCGGCCTATGTCGTCATCTTTTTGGCCCTCAGTTATTTGATGTTCAGGAGGCGTCCGCTTTGACCATGACTTCCGCCGCCGCGCTTCACCCTCTTATCCCCTTGATGCGGACCGTCTGGTTGCAGGTCTTAAGAAGGAAAGACGTCTATCTTTTGGCATTGGTGATGGCGCTTTTTGTCGCCGGGGCGGTGACGGCGCGGTTCTTGGGATCCGGCTCCGCGCACATGGCGCCATTCGTCGCAAGCTTGGGTTATTCCCTGAGTTCCTCGCTCGCCGCCCTGCTGGCCGTCATCATCGGCGCGCGCCAGCTTCCCGCCGAGATCGAATCCCGCACCATCTACCCGGTTTTGGCCAAACCGGTGGATCGGGATCAGGTGGTTTGGGGAAAGTTTCTGCCGACGTTCGGCGTTTCGGCGGCTCTGTTCATTCTTTGCTCGCTGGTGACGTTTCTGGTTTCGCCCCGTCTCCCCTTTCAAGATTTCGCGGCTTTGGCCGGGGCTTTTCTCTTGCAACTTTTGTCGCTCGCCGATTTGACCATGATGCTTTTCGCCTTGTCGCTTCTGGTTCCATCAAGCGTTGCGGTGGTCGCAGGGTTGTTTTCTTATTTTTTCGGCGGACTGGCGATCAACGCCGCGCATCAGGCGTTGCTGGAGAGCGCGGTTTCGACTCGCGCCCTTGGGATTCTCCCCGATTTTTCGCTCTTGGATCACTTTGAGCGTTATGTCAATGGAGGGGATCCTCTTGCGCCGTTTCAATTTGGCGCCGCTCTACTTTATGGATTGTTGTGGTTTCTCTTTTTTTCCGGATTGACTTTGGCGCTGTTTAGGAGAAGACCGTTGTGAAGACGAACGGGACGCACCGAAACTTTCGGCTCCGATCACTGCGGGGAATGATCAATCCTGCTCCGCTCGTCGGGATTGTTATCTTGATCGTGATCGCGGCGCTTTGCCCGGGTTTGAGAAGCTCCAAGGATTTTCCATCACCTTACGTCACCGACGAGGAGGGTCGGCAAGAGGTCAATTCCAGCGCGCTGGCCGCAATTCTTGGCGAATTCCGCACAAGCCTCTCCGATTTCATTTGGATCAAGACCGAACTTTACGAACATCAAGGCATCCGCTTCCAACCCCACGTGGATGAAAAGGAAAAAGACGTCGAGCGCGGAAAGATGAAGACCGCCATCGCCCTAACGGAAGGTCGAACCACGGAGACCATGCTTCTTGCCAAGCCGATCGTCAAACACGCCGATCATCCGACGACCCATGCCTTGCAATGGATCCCCGCGCCGGAGAAAGATTTTCGCGGATTCATCGGCGATATTGACCGCGAAGTCCATCCTTGGGGCAAACATCGGTTTGCGGAAAGCAAGGAGACCCTCCCGTGGTATGTCATCCTGACCGTCACCAATCCCCACCACTCGCGGGCTTACATCGTCGGCGGGTGGCTCTTGATGAAAGAGGACCGTCAGTCCGATCACTTGGCGCAGGCGGAGCGATTTTTGCGCGAAGGGGTCGCCAACAATCCCGATTCGTTTCCCCTCCGCGTCATGCTGGGGCGGGCGTTGATTCAGGAGGAACGGTGGAAAGAGGCGATTCAAGAATTTGAAAAGGCAAGGAACCTGGCTCTCAAAACCCGTTCCAAGGACGGCAAGCCCGACGCCAAATGGACCGACGACGCGGAGGAGGATTTCGGGTTCGCCGTCCGATACATTCCGTTCATTCAACTCCGCCAGTTAAACGACGTAAAGGGCGCGAGGATATCATGCAAGGAAGCGCTGAGCTATATGCCCAATGACCGGGCACTGAAGCAATTTTATGAAAATCTTCGGAAGGAGCCTATCGAATGATCGCCGCGTCGAGGTGAGGTTTGAGGATCATGGCCTCGGCTGAGAAATTCATTCCGCGCACGGCAGTCCGCATGGCGGCGGAAACCTCTTGGGCTTTGGCCTCTCCCCAACAAAAGGCCGCCATCGTCGGTCCGGCTCCGCTCAAATAAACCGCCGAGGCTCCGGCTTTTTTCGCGGCGAACCGGATCGCGTCGTAACCCTTGATGAATTTCTTGCGGTAAGGCTCGTGAAGCCGATCTTCCAACGCCAAGTTCAATTGCGCTTGTTTTCCGGAGGTCAGGGCATCGAAGACCAAAGGAACGCGCGTGAGATTAAAAACCGCGTCGCGGTGAGGAATCATCTTCGGAATCGCGCGTCGCGCCTTCTCGGTCGAAAGCGGATAATCGGGAACCAGCAACGCCACTCGCCAAGCGCGGTGCGGTTTGGCGCGCAGAGCCAACACGCGCGAATCGGTGCGCATCGCCGCCGTCAGTCCTCCCAAAAACGCGGGCGCGACGTTGTCCGGATGCCCCTCTTCCTCGGTCATCAACGCGAGAAGTTCGTCATTCGTGAAGCGGTTTTCCAACCATGCGTTGGCCGTCATGGCCCCCGCGACAATTGCCGTCGCGGAGGACCCCAATCCGCGGGACATCGGGACGTTTCCGCGAACTTCAACCGCAAGAGGCGGCGGATTTTTTTTCGCCGCCGCGAACACCCGGCGATACGCCGAAAAGAAAACGTTTTCGCTTCCCTTCAGCCCTTCGCACGTTCCCGTGCCGCCGATGCGATTGGGTCCCTTCGCCAAGGGCGTGATCTGGAAAACATTGAAAAGTTTCAGCGCCATGCCCAACCCATCGAAGCCGGGACCGAGATTGGCCGTCGTGGCCGGAACGCGAATGGTCAGGGGACGGAGCGGCATGATTATAATTCCGCGAAATTCCGCAGAAGTTTCAATCCCCACGTCTGGCTTTTTTCGGGGTGGAATTGCGTGGCGAAGATGTTCCTCTTCTCAATCGCCGCGGGGAACGTCTCGCCGTAATCGCAGACGGCGGCGATCGTTCCGGCGTCCTTCCCTTGAGGGCGGACGTAATAAGAGTGGACGAAATAAAAATGCGGGTCGTCGGGAATTCCGCGAAAGAGCGCGGAGCCGTTTTCCCGCCGGATCGTGTTCCAACCCATGTGTGGGATTTTGAGTCCCGGCTTGAACTTCGGCACGCTTCCCTTGACCAATCCCAAACCCCGCTCGTCGGGCGATTCCTCGCTCGTCTCGGCCAAAATCTGCATTCCGACGCATATGCCGAGAAACGGCCTTCCCGTCGCGACGAAATTTTGAATCGCCGACTCCAATCCGCGCGAGCGGACGCCGCGCACACACTCCCCAAACGCGCCGACGCCGGGCAGGATCAACCGGTCGGCGGTTTCGATTTCGCGGGGATCGCTCGTGATCTTGTTGGGCGCGCCGAGATGATCCAGCGCCTTGGAGACGCTTCTCAAATTTCCCATGCCGTAGTCAACAATGGCGATCATTGGCCGTATCTCCCGCATCCTTCAAATCGAAACCAGTAAACCTCAAACGCCATGTTCGCGCAAGTATCGCTCCGCTTCATCGCGTATTGCTCGGTCCAATTCTTGTTTCGCGGTCTCGACTACGCCTGCGGGATCAAGCGCATGATAAAGATCGGGAGGACTGGCATAGGATAGAGAATTCAAGTCAAAGAGCCGCGCTATGTCCAATGCCTGACCAGCGTAATGTTCGGTCGGGAGAAAGCCAGATGCTTGTTCATAAATCCCGACGATTTCTCTCGCTCCCCCTTGCGGGGAGACGTTACCGTCCACAATACATCCCGCCCAAAAGCGGGTGAGAATATCCGCGGCTTCAATCGGTTCGGGTATTTTTAGATTCAGTTCTTTGAGGGACTTTCTCGCTTGGCTCTCGACTTCAAACACATTGTAGTGATCTGGATTTTCGCCTGCCAGAATTCGGAGGTGAGTCGAATCGTTACCTTTCTCAAGAGCCTCCATTGCCGCTTCGATTAAGAACGGGCAAGGAGCCAACCCAAGAACGTATGTCGCGTAGTGCTCTTGAAAATTCACAGGAGCGTTTCCTGTCCCGGGATTGCGAGATTCGCGTCATCCCCGCTCGACCAGTTGCCGCGTGACGTATTTGTGGAGCACGCTGGCCATGAGCGTCTGGTAGGGGATGCCCGCCTCCAGCGCCCGGCTCTGAATGCCGGTCAGGTCGTCGGAGGAAATGCGGATATTGACCCTTTTGTCCTTGGCCATCCGGCGGAGCGTATTGCGGGCGTATTGGCGGTGTTTCCTGATTTCTTGCTCCTGATTCGGAAGCAGACGCAACTTCCCGCGCTCAAACGCTCTCAAAATGTCACGCTCTTCGGCGTCCAACCTAAGGTTCCGTTTTCGCATGTTATTCCCCTCTCAGATATTTCTTGGTTGCCTTCCGGCTTGGAATGATGGTTTTCAAAAAGCGCTCAATCCCTTCTTCCACGAACGGAACGATGTGAGCATATCCTTCTATGTTGACGATCAGAATATGCTGGTTGGGATACTTGGACTGATGAGGATTCTCCGTCGTGGCGACAACGTTTCCCAATTCGATTTGAATCACCACTTCCTCGAAGCTAATGCCGCGATTCTTCTTCAACCATTCGTTCATTGCCTCATTCCACCGATAATGGATCATAGTCTTGAAGGTAATCCAACGTGTGCTTTATGGCAACGATTAGTTTATTGCGGATTCGGAGGGATAAGATTGAATCATGCACGATTTTAATCCGGACGTGGCCTCATGGTCCAAATCCAAACTGTCCGGGTATTGCAAATAGTAGATTGTCTCCGTCATGGGACCGGAGATCGGCGCGGAGCATTTCTTGCATCGCGCCGGATTGGAAAATTTCCACCGGCCTCCGTGGGGCGCCGGTTTCAGCCTCTCCTCAAGCGCAAGCCTTTGCGATTGGGTCAGCGCCCACGGATGTTTTCCGGGAAACAGTTGCCTAAATTTTGCGTCGAACGAACTCCAGATCAACGTCATTGTTCCGGCGTCGTTGTAGCGAAAACCTTGATTACCAAAACCGGCGTGAAATGCGTAGGGTTGATCGAAAACGTTTTCGTAACCGCAGGCTTTGCACCGGATTGTCAGCTTCTTCTTCTCGGACATGAGAAAAGGATTTCCTTATCGGCGAGCCAATGCGATCCCTTCAATATCTCGCTCTTTCCTTTCGGCGAATCGCCGAATACCGTATCATACGGTTTTGTCGGGGAATGACCAAGGGAAAGAAACGACTTATGTTTGCGATTGTGATTTTCCGAGAATTGAGAAACCGCCAAGCCGCCAAGAACGCCAAGCAAGAGAGCACGGATTTCACGGATGGCACGGATCGGACTGAGACGACGTCGTGAGACATTTATCAATCCGCAATCCGCAATTCAAAGTCCGCAACCGATTCCGTTCTTGGCGACCTTGGCGTCATGGCGGTTGGCTCCATGATGGATCAAATGATGGGGGGATGCGATGACGATGCAACCGCGTTTGCCCGCCGGAATTTATATCCACTGGCCTTTCTGCGCCCGCAAGTGTCCTTATTGCGATTTCTACACGTTCGGGCGGGAGCATCAAAATTTCGGGAAGGCCGGGCGTTATCTTGAAAGGTTGCTGGAGGAAATCCGGGCATATCCGAGACAACCGGACTGTGCCGAAGAGCCGGATGCCGAAACGATCTATTTCGGCGGCGGGACACCGAGCCTCATGGAACCGCGCGAATTGGGCGCGATTCTCGACGCGTTGCGCGGCGTTTTTTGTCTCGCGCCCGATTCGGAAATCACGCTCGAAGTCAATCCCACCGCCGCCGAGGCCGAACGTCTGGCTCCGGCGTTGGAGTTGGGCGTCAATCGCCTGAGCGTCGGGGTTCAATCATTCAACGACCGCCTCCTGAAAATTTTGGGTCGCGATCACGACGCGCAATCGGCGCGGCGCGTTCTGGATTTGATTCGACGGATCGGTTGCGAGAACGTCTCGGTTGATCTGATGTTCGGTCTTCCCGATCAATCGCTCGCCGATTTCCAAGCCGACGTAGAGAAAGCGTTGTCGTTCTCACCGGAGCACTTGTCAGTTTACGGTTTGACCCTGCACGAAGGAACGCCGTTCAAACGATGGCGGGATGAAGGCAAATTGAATTTGCCCGATCCTGAAATCGAAGCGGCGCAACTTGAGTGGTTGATCGGGCGCATGGAAAATGCGGGTTATGTTCACTATGAAATTTCAAACTGGGCGCGATCCGGGCGCGAGAGCCGCCACAATTCCAAATACTGGCGGCAATGCGACATTCACGCTTTTGGGGTTTCGGCGCACGGCGTCCGAAGCGGACATCGCTACGCCCATGCCCGCGATCTTGACGCTTATCTTCGTGGGAAAATCGCCTCCCAACCTTACGAGATAACTCAAGAAAACGGATCGCGTTCGGTCCGTTCCGTTGCGGGGGAAGTAATGATGCTCGCCCTGCGGCGAATCGGCGGAACGACTTGGTCGGAACTGGACGCATGGATCGAGGCGACGGCCAACCCGTGGCCGACGGACGGGATTCGATCCTTCTACCAAAACGAATTGAAGCAATTGGAAGAGATCGGTTGGATCGAAACCGACGCCGATCGGCTTCGTCTGAGCCGCCGGGGAATCCTGTTTGCCGACAGCGTCATGGAGAAATTTTTTTGAATCCCCGCTCCCCGACTTCGATTTCCAAGCGAATTCTTTTTTCCGTCCTCGCCTGCGTTTTGTTTCTGATTCTTCTGGAGGGACTATGTGGTTGGGCGTGGTTGCCTTGGGATTACATCGCTTGGCGCAAAAGCAAACCTTCCGCCGTTTCCTTTAAGGAAGATTACCATTGTCGCTACGATTCGGAAATCGGATGGGTCCAAATTCCCGGCAAGAAGATTCCCGATCTTTACGGTCCGGGCAAATCCGTCACGATCAATCAAGCGGGCTTTCGCGGGTTGCGCGACAACCCGATCCCAAAACCGCCGGGCAAATTTCGGGTCGTTTGCCTTGGCGATTCCTTCACGCTCGGATACGGCGTGGACGACGCGAATAGTTATCCCGCCCAACTTGAATCGCTCCATCCAGAAATCGAGGCGATCAACATGGGCCAAGGGGGCTATTCGATTGGGCAATGTTGGCAGTGGTTCAAGCGTGACGGCGAAAAACTCGACGCCGATCTTCTCCTTTTCGCCTTCATCGTGGATGACATCAGCCGGATGTTGAACGACCGGACCGCCAACGGCTATTGGCTTCCCAAGTTCCACCTGAGGGAAGGCCACATCGTCGTGGAAAATCTTCCGATCCCTCCCAAAACCAAAACCGGCGGCCGGATGTTCGTAACAGGGGAAACGCTTCAGTTCCTCGGCGAACATGGCGGATTTCTGCGCGCCGTGGCAAAGCTGGTCCCTTCGCGCAAGACCCATCCGGACGAATTGAACGACGAGCGCTTCAAGGAGTTGATCGAATTGACGCTGGCGTTCTTCGGCGAATTGGACCGGATGCAAAAAGCCAAGGGAAAAAGCTTCGCGTTGGTCCAAATGCCGGAATTGCGCGATTTTTCCGACGAGGGAAGCGTCAAGACTTATCTTTTTATCGCGGGCGTTGTGAAGGATTTCGCGACGACGAACAACATCCCCTATCTCGATCTGCGCGAGGCCTTCGAGGCCGTTGGGCTGGACCGGATTCCGGCTCTCTATCTCGATGAGCCATGGCATCATTTCAGCGAGAAGGGAAATCGGCTTGTCGCGGAAACCATTGCCAACCGACTGCTTTCAGACGAAACGGCTGTTGCAAAGGGAGGGAAAACCCCTTGAGTCTCAAAAAGCGGTTTCTCTTCAGCATTGTCGCCGTGGCGATGGGATTGGTTCTTCTCGAAGGAATATGTCGCCTCATCTTTCTTATTCCGGACTACCGCACTTACCGGCAATCGAAACCGCGCGCGATTGAAATGAAGGAAGACCGTCACACGCGCTACAATTCCGAGCTGGGGTGGGAGCATATTCCGGGGAAGAGAATCCCGGATTTTTACGGCGAGGGACGAAACCTCACGATCAATTCACAGGGGTTTCGCGGACTGAGTGAAATCTCCCCTCAAACACCGCCCGACAAGTATCGGGTTGTTTGTCTCGGAGATTCCTTCACGCTGGGCTACGGTGTCGGCGATGAAGACACGTATCCCGCGAAACTAGAGGGAATCAATCCCGCCGTTCAGACGGTCAACATGGGTCAGGCGGCATATTCCGTCGGTCAATGTTTCCTTTGGTTGAAACGCGAAATCACGCGGATGGACTCCGATTTCATTTTGTTCGCATTGATTCCCAATGACCTAGACCGCATGGCATCGGACCGGCTTCCCAATGGATACGCGACTCCATCGTTTAAGTTGCGCGAGGGGCGAATTGAAGTGGGCAATCAGCCGATTCCGGCCAAGATCGAAACCAACGCCCCGATGCTCCAACGCGGGGACTTCTTGCGATTTCTTGCACAAGATGATCCCGTCGCGCGTTCCGTGGCCTTGGTGATTCCGCGAGACGTTCGCGGAGGAAATTCCGCTTTCGTCCAAAGCGAGGAGTTGATGAACGTGTCGCTGGCGATATTCGCCGCAACGCGCGATCTCGCGCGTGAGGGCCGCGCGGGATTCGGCGTGGTTCTCTTCCCCACGCTTGACGACATCCGAGAATCCAACAATCAATCCTCCTACTTCTTCCTTGCGGGAAGGATCCGGAGCTTTGCGAGGGTGCTAAATATCCCCTTTCTTGACATGCGCCCCGCCTTCATTCGGGAGGGAAAGGAAAAGGCCGCAGGGTTTTATTTGGACGAGGAATTCCATCACCTCAATCCGGCGGGGACGGCCTTCGTTGCCGGGCAAATCAATCAATGGCTCAAGGAATCGGTTCCCGGGTATCCCGGTTCAGGCGGAAAAAAATGATTTCCATTCCGTCGTGAGATAGTCTGGCTCGCGATGACCGAGGCTATAGTTCTCAGGACTTCTCCCTACAGCGAATCCACGTTGATCGTCTGGCTCCTGACGCGCGACGAGGGAGTCGCGCGCGTTCTGGCCAAAGGCGCGCGAAGACTGAAGGGGCGGGTCGCCGCCGCGCTCGATCTCTTCGCCCGCGTCCGGGTCTCGTTGCGCCTGCCCGCCGCATCGGATGCCTTGGGGATTCTGCGCTCGGTGGATTTGGAGGAATCATGGCTGTATCTGCGGCGCGATTTGAATCGGCTGGCCTTTGCCTCTCTCGGACTCGAAATCCTTGGCGCGGTGGCGAGTGCCTCGCCACCGGAACCCTGTTTCTTCGAGGAAGCGGCGGATTATCTTGCCAAGCTTGAAACCTCTTCCGCGCCCGGGTCACTGACGGCTTGCCTGCTTCTGCGCCTTCTTCATCACGCGGGTTACCCTCCGCGATTGGCTGACGTTCTGCGAGGCAAGTCTCTCCCTGCGAAACTGGCCTACGATTTCAATGAAGGGACCGTCATCGAGCGAACGCCTTCGGGCGGCGCGGATCGAAGCATGGCCTTACCCCGCTCGCTCGTGGAGCGATTGGTTCCGTCGCTGGAAACTCCCCCCCGATTGGATCACGGTTTTGTCATCCCATCCAAAGAAGGCTCCGCGCTGTTGCGCTGGTTGATTCGGATTTGGGAGGACCACCTCAATCAAAAAATTCAATCCGCCGAATTTATGGAGAAGACGATTTTGAATTCCGCTCCGACGGTTCCGCGATCCGGCGATGAATAACGAAGCTAAAAAATCGGGCGGCGCATTCGCGACGTTCGCCCGCCGCCATTGGTTGACGGCGGCGTTGATCGTCGAGTTCGCGGTGGTCGTCGTTGTCAACGCATGGGTCTGCGACGACGCCTACATCAGCTTCCGCACCGTGGATAATTTCGTTCACGGCCGCGGCTTGCGATGGAACATTGACGAGCGGGTCCAGACTTACACGCATCCTCTTTGGATGTTGCTGGTGTCGGTCTTCTATTTTTTCACCCGCGAGCCTTATTTTACGAGCCTCGCGCTTTCGTTCGTCTTTTCAGTGGGCACGGTTGCTTTGGTTGCGTTCGCAATCGCGGAAACGCCGCTCTCGACCATCCCCATTCTTCTAATCCTGACCGTCTCCAAGGCGTTCGTGGATTATTCGACTTCCGGATTGGAGAACGCCCTCACCCATTTTCTGCTCGCTCTATTTTTCTTCGGACTGTTGAGGTTCCGCCCGCGAATCAAAACCCTTTTCCTTCTTTCAATAATCGCCTCGCTGGCGGGGACGAACCGGATGGACGCGCTTCTCATTTTTCTGCCTCCGGTGATCTATTCATTCGCGCGGATCCGTTCCTTCAAGGCTTTTGGCATCATGACTTCGGGTTTCGTTCCCTTTGTCGCGTGGGAAATCTTTTCTCTCATTTATTATGGGTTCCCATTTCCCAACACGGCTTACGCGAAACTTGGCGCGGGAATTCCGGCGTTGGAGCTGGCAAATCGGGGGCTTTATTATCTTCTGAATTCCATTCGCCTCGATCCCATCACGTTGCTTGCCATCGTGGGAGGAATGATCGCCGCGGGATTAAGCGGCGACGGCCCGGCGCGGTCCCTCACGCTTGGGATCATACTCCATCTGCTTTACGTCGTTCGGATCGGCGGGGATTTCATGAGCGGGCGATTCCTTGCGGCTCCGTTGCTCTGTTCAGTCATCCTGCTTTCCCGGCGGGAACTGTCGGCGCGGACCTGCGTCGTCGCCGCGACTGCCGTCGCAATTCTCGGATTGCTCAATCCTCTTTCCCCGATCCGAAGCGGTCCGAATTATCCTCCAAGCCGGGACCGCCTCATTGAGGCGCGGGGCGTATCCGACGAGCGGGGCTATTACTATCCGATGACCGGATTGTTGCGCTTGGGGCCGGAGTTTGAAATGCCCAAGCTTGTCCGTGCCGCCGCCCTGCATCAATCCCGCCGCGAACCAAGGAAAGTCGCCGTCGAGTCCGCCATCGGCTTTGCCGGCTACAACGACGGTCCGTGGGTTCATCTGATTGACCCATGGGCGATTGCCGATCCGCTCATGGCGCGATTGCCCGCCGTCGCGGGTGAAGTTTGGCGCCCGGCTCATTTTCGGCGCGAAATTCCGACCGGATACCTAGAAACCCTAGAATCAGGCGAGAACCGAATCCAAGTCGCAAACTTGGCTCTCTATTACGACAAGCTTAGGTTGGTTACCCAAGGTTCGTTGTGGAATCGGGAACGTTGGATCACGATTGCCAAGTTGAATTTTGGAGCCTTTGACCGGTTTCTTACGGAATGAGCATCCCCATTGCTGTAGGGGATTCCCTGACACGCCAATGAGGACAATATACTACACTTAAAATATAATTATCGGCTTGACAGGGGATAAACTTTAAGCCACAATCCCCTTCCTCTTAGGGGACGAATCGCGCGTTCAGTTTCCGCGCGGCTAAAGATTCGAGTAGTGACGAGAAGAGTTTGCTTCTTTCGACCATAGCTATTTTAGAAGGACTTCCCGTATTGGGAACAGGGGTTTGTTGATTTTGAGTATCGCATCCGGAAATACCGCTTGGAAGCGAAGGGCATTGGGGTGGTTTGTTGCCTCTTTAGCCTTTTCTTTTGCCGCTTGGCCTTCCTCCGTACAAGCCGCCGCCGTCCTCACCATTGATCCCATCACTTTCAACGTCGTCGGGCTTGACAGCAACGACGTCACCACCGGTCCGAACATCTTTCTGGTCGGCGGGCGCGTCACGAACACCGGCGATGCGACGGCCACCAACGTCGTCGTCACCTACGTTTGGGATACCTCGGCCACTTACATCAACCTCCAAACCGGTTCCCCTTCGGTGATAACACAACCATCGCTGGCGGCCGGGGCGTCGGCCGATTTCTATTTCAATATTGAACTCACCCGAAACGCCGCCGCCTACGATACAGCCCGCCGATACCATATCGAGGCCACCGCCGACACGCTGGGAACGGTCAGCACGCCGACCCCCCGCGAAATCTACGTCGAGCACCTTGTTTCACAGAACCGGAACAGCGTTTATTCCTTGACCGGTCCCACAAGCGTCCTTGTCGGTTCGACTTACACGTACACCTTGAGCGCCGCAACGGCCACCCAAGGTTACGAACAGATTGAAGACTTCGTCAACTTCCCCAATATCCTCTTTCAAGTTATTTCAGTTTCAACGACCTACACGGTCTCCGCCATCGGTTCGCCGATTGACAAGATTTACGGAGACGCATGCGGTTGGATCAATGACCCGACGAACATCAATTACAGGAAATGCGGCGGGAGCGGCAAAGCCGGCGGCGATCCGATCAGCACGACGTTCCAAGTGAAAATTCTCTCCGCGGGCACCGCGACGGTCGAAAGTCTGATTTACGACTTTTCGGGAAGCAGTTACCATTACAATACCGACTTTGGAACGAACGGGGTGTTAACAATCATCGCTGTGACGCCGACGCCCACGCCGACCGAAACGGCCACCCCGACGCCAACCCGAAGCTCCACGCCCACTCCAACCACGACCGCAACTCCTTCCCCCACCCGGACGGCGACGCTCTCGCCGACGCGTACCGCAACTTTGTCTCCCACGCGGACTGCTTCGCTAACCGAAACCAGCACGGGGACCCCGTCTCCAACGCGGACAGCGACGCTCTCCCCCACGCGGACGGCCTCGCTGACCGAGACTAGAACGGCCACGCCATCTCCCACGCGGACGGCGACGCTTTCGCCGACGGCCAGCGCGACGGAGTCTCCAACGCGCACGGCTACCGAATCCCCCACGCGGACGGCAACACTCTCCCCCACCCGAACCGCCTCGCTAACCCCGACCGATTCCTCCACGCCCAGTCCGACCCGGTCAGCTACTCCTTCACCAACCCGCACGGCTTCTCTGACTCCGACCGACACCCGGACCGCGACCCCCTCGCCGACTCGCACGGCGACGCTTTCGGCAACCCAGACCGCAACCTTGACGGTGACCTTCACCGTCACGCCTTCTCCGACGCGCTCGGCAACCGAATCTCCGACGCGCACCGCGACGTTGTCTCCCACGCGAACCGCGTCATTGACCGCGACGTCCAGTTCCACGCCCTCGCCTACGCGTACGGCAACCTTGTCTCCGACAAGGACGGCTTCGTTGACGGCGACCTCCAGCTCGACGCCATCCCCGACGCGCTCGGCCACTTTGTCCCCCACGCGAACGGCCTCGTTGACCGTGACCAACACTGCTACTTCCTCACCGACGCGAACGGCGACGGAGTCCCCCACACGCACCGCCTCCTTGACCGCCACGTCCAGTTCGACGCCTTCGCCCACTCGAACGGCGACATTGTCTCCTACCCGGACCGCATCCTTGACTCCCACGGATACGGCCAGTCCCTCGCCCACGCGCACGGCCACCGAGTCCCCAACCCGAACCGCTTCCTTGACGGCAACCAGTTCAGCCTCGCCTTCGCCCACGCGAACGGCGACCTTGTCTCCAACCCGGACCGCATCCTTGACTCCCACGGATACGGCAAGTCCCTCGCCCACGCGCACGGCCACCGAGTCCCCGACCCGAACCGCTTCCTTGACGGCAACCAGTTCAGCCTCGCCTTCGCCCACTCGAACGGCGACTTTGTCACCGACTCGAACCGCGACTCTTTCTCCGACCCGCACGGGCACGCTTTCCCCGACGCGTACGGCCTCCTTGACCGCCACCCGAAGCTCAACGCGCACCGCGACTCGCACGGCCACCGGTTCCCCCACGCGCACGGCCAGCGGCTCGCCGACAAGAACGGCCACGCTTTCGCCCACTCGAACGGCAACATTGTCACCGACATCCTCGGCCTCCGCTTCGCCCACCCGAACCGCGACCGCCACGCCGACGTGCACACCGTATACGGCTCTGGATCGCGCCAACGCCGACATTCCGGTGGTTGGCACGGTTACGGGGGATTACACCGACACTTGGGCGAGCGACAATGTTTATGAGTCCATCAAGGAAGCCTTCACGGGCGGCATCAATCGGGCGATCCACAAGTGGACCATCCCGGTCACGCCCGGCGGCCAGAACTATGTCTTCTCCGTTGAGGGCTATCACGATACGAATGGAACCGACTATTTCAGCGTCGAGTATTCGACGGACGACGTGACGTATATTCCGATGGTCACGATCACCAAAACGGCGGATGATGACGCGCATCAGACGTTCGCTCTTCCGTCGGTGTTGCCTTCGGTTGTGTATATCCGCATTCACGACAACAGTCCTCCGTTCCCCGCGACGGCGCCGACGGCCACGACCGATAACCGAACGGCGCTCTTCATTGACGATATGTTTATTTCGTCGGATTTCCCGTGCCCGACGCCGAGTCCGACCCAGACTGCTACCCCGACGCCGACGCGCACCGCGACGCTTTCGCCGACGCAATCGGCGTCTCCCTCGCCGACCCGGTCGGCCACGCTTTCCCCGACTCGCACGGCCAGTTTGACGCCAACCCGCTCGGCCACGGCTTCGCCGACGCGGACCGCCACGCCGACGTGCACTCCGTATACGGCTCTGGATCGCGCCAACGCGGACATTCCGGTGGTTGGCACGGTTACGGGGGATTACACCGACACTTGGGCGAGCGACAATGTTTATGAGTCCATCAAGGAAGCCTTCACGGGCGGCATCAATCGGGCGATCCACAAGTGGACCATCCCGGTCACGCCCGGCGGCCAGAACTATGTCTTCTCCGTTGAGGGCTATCACGATACGAATGGAACCGACTATTTCAGCGTCGAGTATTCGACGGACGACGTGACGTATATTCCGATGGTCACGATCACCAAAACGGCGGATGATGACGCGCATCAGACGTTCGCTCTTCCGTCGGTGTTGCCTTCGGTTGTGTATATCCGCATTCACGACAACAGTCCTCCGTTCCCCGCGACGGCGCCGACGGCCACGACCGATAACCGAACGGCGCTCTTCATTGACGATATGTTTATTTCGTCGGATTTCCCGTGCCCGACGCCGAGTCCGACCCAGACTGCTACCCCGACGCCGACGCGCACCGCGACGCTTTCGCCGACGCAATCGGCGTCTCCCTCGCCGACCCGGTCGGCCACGCTTTCCCCGACTCGCACGGCCAGTTTGACGCCGACCCGCTCGGCCACGGCTTCGCCAACTCGGACCGCATCGCAGACCCCGACCCCCTGCGTGCCGGGAATCTTCAATGATTACGCGGTTTCCGATATTCCGGTCTCCGGCGTGGTCAGCGGCGATTACACCGACACGTTCGCCAGCGACAACGTCTATGAAGGAATCAAGGAAGTTCTGATCGGCGGCGTCTGGCAGTTGGAGCACAAGTGGAGCGTGGGGATCGCTCCGGGTTCCGATGTTCACACCTTCTTTGTCGAGGCGTTCCATCAGGTTCAGGTTGGAAACGACGCCTTCGTCTTCAGCTACTCGACCGACGACGTGACTTATACGCCGATGCTGACCGTCACCAAGACGGCGGACGACAACGCGACGCAAACGTTTGATCTTCCGTCCTCCTTACCGCCGGTGATTTATATCCGAGTGGTTGACGACTTCCGTCTGACCACGCTGGCGAGCAACTCGGCCGACACGATCAACATTGACTGGATGTTCGTCAAATCCACCCGCACCTGCGGCCTGACCCCGACCCCGACGCGCACGTCCACGCCTTCGCCCACTTCCACGGTTTCACCCTCGCCGACGCGGACGGCCACGCTTTCGCCCACGCGGACCGCAAGTTTGACGCCGACGGCTTCATCCACGCCTTCACCGACGCGCACCGGCACCCCGTCTCCCACTCGGTCCGCGACGGCCACGCCATCGCCGACCCCGTGCGAACCGGCGACCTACATTGACCGCGCCAACGCCGACCTCCCCGTCGTCGGAACGGTCACGGGCAATTACACGAACACCATCGGAAGCGACAACGTCTATGAAGGAATCAAGGAAGTCTATAGCGGCGGGATTTGGCAGTTGGAGCACAAATGGACGATCCCGATCACACCGGGCGCCAATCAGCACGTCTTCTCCGTCGAGGCGTTCCACACGGCCAACGGTCTGGACGACGTGACGTTTAGCTATTCGACCGACGGCACGACCTTTATCCCGATGCTGGTCGTGACCAAGACGGCGGACGATAACGGGACGCAGACCTTCCTGTTGCCGTCATCCCTGCCGTCGGTGATTTACATCCGTGTCCGGGACAACAAACCCGCCCGAACCGGAGATTTGACCGCCGATCATGCCATCACGATCAACGTGGACGACATGTTCGTCGCGTCGAGCATCGTCTGCCCCACCCCGACGCCCAACGCCGTCAGAGATTGGGAACTCTTCGACTAAACGGGGCGGACGGATTTGGGGGCTGAGCAAGCCTTTTCCGTTTCGCGCCGAAAGCATGTTGCCTAGGTTTCTTCCCAAGCGGGATGGGCTTCACAGGCGTACCGCCTGAGCCACGGGGACGGCACGGGGAAGCGTCGGATTTTACCCCAATTAGTTTTTATCGGCTTGACATGCATGAAACTTTAGCGCAAAGTGAGGCTCGCCGACGAATTCATCCGAATTCGACCTCGGAGCCAAGGTTGACGAGGCTTCCAGAATCACATCCGCAAGGGGGTTTTGGCCATGACCGGGAAAAACTTTCGCAGACACACGCTCGTGAAGGCATCCAGTCTCCAGTGGGTTCTGAAGACCCTTTTCGTCTGCTCCATTTTCGGTCAGGCAACCCTCGGCCTGCCGCAAATTAATCTTACGTTGGACGTCACCTCCACCGCCGGGCATGAGGGTTACGTTTCGGGCGACGCCACCAACGGAAACCTCAACGCCACCAAAGCCAACACCAGCAATACCGCGTTGCGAATCGGAGACTTGGAGGACGGTTCCCTCCCTGATCGGGGTATTCGCTCGATTCTTGATTTCAACACCACGTTCATACCTTCCAACGCGACCCTCAGCACCGCCTCGCTGATCTTGACGCGAGGAGGCGCTCAGGGAAGCATTGATCCCGGTTTTTCCCCTCCTCCCATCATGGAGGTCAATACGGGGCTTTATGGAAGGCCCGTCGTAAAGACCGACGATTTTGCCGTCGTTTCCACCGTTTCCAACGCGGGAGATCTGATTGTAGGCGCTTTTGACGGCGACACAACCCAAAGTCCCCTCAATCCCTCCGGCGTGGCCGCGATCAACCGCGCCGGCGGACCGGGCCGGGGCAGAACGCAAATGAAGTTTCATTATACCCCCTTGTCGGATGACGACGGGGTTTCCGATTACGTCGGGTTTTATTCCACCAAGAACGGCAACGCCGCCTATCATCCGATCCTGCGCGTCGCCCTCACCGTTCCCGCCTCCAACATTGTCGTCTTGCCCGGAGCCTTGGATTTCCTGAGTCAGGATGTGGACGCCGGCCAAACGGCCTCCCAAACGATCACGATCCAAAATCTCGGCACGGCCAGTTTGACCATCAATTCGGTGTCACTCACCGGGACCAACTCTTCGGAGTTTGCGATCGTCTCGGACACCGGCGAGACAACGCTGGCGGTCAGCGCCACGCGAACGATTCAGATCGCCTTTGATCCGAGCCTGCCCGGTGGAACCAAGACGGCGAGCCTCACCATTTCCTCCAGCGACACCCTTGAGCCGATCGTCAACGTGGACCTTACGGGAGACGCGGTGGATCAGGAGATTGACGTTGTTCCTGACACGCTCAATTTCGGTTCGCGGCTTCTCGGCTCCGGTCCCAGCGCCAGCCAGACGGCCAACGTCAGCAACATCGGATTTGTTTCGATTTGGGGCGGGGGGGACCTGAACATCGGAAGCGTTTCTCTTACCGGAGCCGACGCCGGCGACTTCAACATCACCGCCGATTCGGGCGAAAATCCCATCCTTGCGGGGGCAACCCGAACCGTTGACGTGGCGTTCAATCCCATTTCGTCCGTCGGCCCGAAGACTGCGTATCTGACGATTACCTCGGACGACACGAATGAGCCGACCACCAATGTTTTGTTGCTCGCGACGGCGATTCTGGCGACGCAGACTCCAACTCCGACCCCAACGCAATCGGCTACTTCCACTCCGACCGGCACCGCCACCCCTTCGCCAACGATGAGCGCCACACCGTCGCCGACGAGAACGGCGACCCCTACGGCAACCGATACCGCCACGTCCTCCCCGACCCGGACGGCCACGCCCAGCCCGACGACCTCGGCCACGCCGACGCCAACGACGACCGGAACGCCTTCGCCGACGCGCACGGCGACGCTCTCCCCCACCATCACGGCCACGCCTTCGCCCACGCGCACGGCGACACCTTCCGAAACGCAGACCGCGACGGCCTCACCCACTCGCACGGCCACTCTGACGCCAACCCCGTGCGTTCCCGGAACTTTCACGGACCGCGCCAATGCGGACGCGCCGTTCCTGACGGGCACGGTCGTCGGCGACTACACGAACACGCAGGTCAATGACGGCGTGTATGAATCGGTCACGGAAGTTTATTCCGCGGGACATTGGCAACTGAGATACCGATGGACGATTCCGATCACGCCGGGTTCGGACGTTCACACTTTCGCGGTCAAGGCATTCCACGACGTCGCGGTGGGCGCGCCGGATGACTTTGAGTTCGGTTATTCCTTGGACAACAGCAACAGCTATATCCCGATGTTCACCCTAACCAAGACGGCGGACGATGGCCAGTATCAGACCTTTGTCTTGCCTTCGGCATTGCCGCCTCTGGTTTACATTCATGCCGTGGATACGATCCAGTGGGACACCAATCCCTCGTCCGACCGCGCGACGACGCTCAGCGTGGATGACATGTTCATCACCTCGACGATCACCTGCGGCCTGACGCCCACGCCAACGCAGACCGCGACGGCCACCCCGACCCGAACCGCGACGGCGAGCCCGACGGCCACGCGAAGCTCGACCCTCACGCCGACTTTGACCGCCACGCTCTCCGCGACGCGCACGGCCACACTCTCGCCTACCGTTACGGCGTCGGCCTCGGCTACCCGAACTTCCACACTTTCGCCGACGCGAACCGCGACGTTGTCTCCGACGCGCACGGCAACGGCTTCGCGGACCGGCACGGCGACCACGTCCCCCACGCGAACGGCCACGCCTTCGCCGACTCGGACGGCGACCAAAACTCCGACCCGCACGGCCTCGGCGACGCGGACAAGTTCGGCGACGAAGTCTCCCACCCGGACAGCGACGCCGACGGCCTCAAGCTCGGCGACGCTGACACCGACACCCACGCGCACAGCCACGACCACGCCGACGCCGTGCGTTCCGGGCTACTTCATTGACCGCGCCAACGCCGACGCGCCGCTGATCGGCACGGTAGCGGGCGATTACACGGCGACATTGGCGAGCGATGACGTGTATGAAATGCTGACCGAAGCCTACAGCGGCGGATACTGGCAGTTGAAGCACAAGTGGACGATCCCGATCACCTCCGGTTCGGACATTCACATCTTCTCAGTCGAGGCGTATCACGGGACCAATACGACCGGTCAGGATGACTTTAGCTTCAGTTATTCAACCGACGGATTGAGTTGGACGCCGATGGTGACGATCATCAAGGCGCGCGATACCAATGAGCCTCAGACATTCGCTCTTCCGGCGTCGTTGCCCTCGGTGATCTACATCCGCGCGACCGACACGGTGAATTGGGACACCGATCCCAATCCCGACCGCGCGACGTGGCTGAAGGTGGACGACATGTTCATCGCGTCATGGATCAGTTGCGGTCAGCCGACGCCGACGCCCAACGCCGTTCAGGATTGGGAACTGTTCGAGTAAGAGTCCGACGACAGCGCGCGGCCGACGTTTGTCTTGCGGTCTCGGAATAATACTTGACGGCTTCGGGCGACGGGAATAATTTTGAGGCGTTCTATCCGTGATGGATTGCCTGCGGGAATTTGAGATTACTCGAAGACCCGCGGGATTTCTTCCTCAACCTGCGCTCAGAGGGGACTTAAACTGCCATGATTGCCACCGCCGCCTCTCCCATCGCCCTTGCCCGCGAACTGGGCCAGACGGGCGATTATCAGGGCGCGATCAACGCGCTGAACGACGTTCTGCGGGGCGATCCCTCCAACGTCGAAGCGTTGTTCCTCATGGGAGCGTCGTGTTTCAAGCTGAATATGTTCAGTCGCTCGCGGGAATCGTGGACGCGCGCGCTCAAACTCGATCCGAATTTCACCAAAGCTCAAAATTGGCTGAACAAACTTCCGGCGGCGGAGACCGCCTATCTCATGGATCGCGCGCGGGCGCTCGGCCAGACGGGGGATTACCGGAGCGTTCTTCGGACGTGCAACGAACTGCTAAGCCTTTATCCCGATCATATCGAGGCAAATTTCCTGCTGGGCGCGGCGTGCTTCAAGCTGGGCAATCCCGACCGCGCCGGCGAGGCTTGGCGCAAAGTTCTGCAACTCTCCCCCAATCATGACAAGGCCAAACGGTGGCTTGCGAAGTTGCCGCAGGAGGAGCCGAGTGTGGCGCGGCGACCGGAGGCTATGGAATTTCCCGCCACGCCGGGGCAAATTGACATCAGGCATCGTGAAAGCGGCGAGGTTTTGCGCACGGTCAAACAGGAGACGCTCGAAAGCGCGGACTTGGCCGGATGCGATCTTCGCCACGCCGAACTGCGCAAAGCGAACTTGAAGCGCGCCAATCTTTACGCCGCCGATTTGACCCGCGCCAATCTTCCCGACGCGGACCTGACCGACGCCAATTTGCGAAGCGCGGTTTTAACGGATGCCTGCCTCGCCGGAGCGAACTTAAAGGACGCCAATATGATCAGCGCATTTCTTCGCTCGGCCACGGCGTCGGACGCGAACTTGGGCGAAGCCAATCTGACACGCGCGATTTTAACCAATGCCAATTTGGAGGGATCGAATTTCCATGGAGCGACGCTGGTGGACGCCGATTTGGGGAACGCGGTTTTGACCGACGCCAACATGGCCGGAGCAAATCTGGAGGGAGCCGGGCTGGCCAGCGCGTTTCTGCGCTCCACGAATCTTGCGGGGGCGAACCTCGCGGGAGCCGACCTGCGGCGGGTCAACTTGAGCAACGCCAATTTGGAGGGGGCAAATCTGGAAGGCGCGCGAATGACCGGCGCGTTTCTGCGCGCGGCCAATTTGACCAACGCCAATTTGTCGGGAGCCGTGCTGACCCGCGCCAACCTCAGTAGCGCGAATTTGGAGGGAACCAGTCTCGCCAACGCCGACTTGACCGACGCCGATCTGGGAGGGGCGTTCCTGAGCGGTTCGTCTTTGGCCGGAGCGAAGGTCGCGGGCGCGAATTTCACCGGAGCCAACTTGGCTCAAACCAACCTTGAGGGAACCAATCTGGTTTTGGCCGGAACCAACGGCTCGGGCGCGGAAAAGAATTCCGAGGCCCTTACTCAGGTTCCTTCCGAATAACTGTTGTTCCAGCCTCCGGGTAGCTCGTTTCTCCGTGAAGATTAGGATCGGCTCGATAAATTCAGCTCGACCGTTACAGGGTCGAGCTGGCGGGAGACGTTGTCCACGGATTCCGCCTTCGGCTCCACCCGTGGCTACCTTCCTTCGTTCCCTACGGGATTAAGATAAAGACAACGGTCGGATGAATCTTTGGGCTGATCAGCAATTCTTCTCTCCCGGCTCCTCTTCGGCAAGATTTAACATCGCCGCGGCGACGTCGGTATTGTCCACCACCGTGGCGGCGTTGACGGCAAACGCCACGCCGACCGATTCCTTGATTTCGTCCATCGTGGCCCCCAGCGCGCGCGCCTTGCGAATGTGCCCCATCAGGCATCCCTGACAACCGGTGATGGCCGAGGCGGCAATCGCGATCAATTCCTTGGTTTTGCGGTCCAGCGCGCCGGGATCGAAAATTTCCTTATACGTGCCGTGGTAGCTTCGCCGCGTGGATTCCTTGATGAGAGCGAGAGAGGGAACATCCTGCGGGCGTCCTAGCCGGGAACGCCGCGCGGGCGTTTCCTTGGGAGCCGACGCGCTGTCAGTCTGTCCCGTTTCGTGAGGATGGGATGTTGGGATTGATTTGGTGTGGCTCATATGCCCCGGATACCGCCATGAATCCAGCATTTTCCCGCTCCGCTTCGTCTGGTGTCAAGGATGATCCGGCTTCGTATCGGACTGGAATTTCAAAAAATTCATTTTTTCTTATTCTTCCGCTTGCTCCCGCCGAAAAAACTTGTAAAAGTATGCGAAATCCATTCGGACACTGATTTCCCTTCAGGAGGACTCTCTTGATCCCTCAACGCCTTCTTCGCGCTTCCTTCACCGGGTTGGTCCCGATTCTTTTCGCGTTTGCGGGTTGCGCCGCTCGGACCGTCCAGCACGGCTCAACCACGCTGAGCGATCCGACGATCAAATATGAGCTCGTGAAAAGTCCTTCGGTTCAGATTCAATGGGGAGCCGGCGAGGAGCAAATGCTTCATGCGGCATTGGCGGGCAATGATGCCGTGGGAACCGCGCACAAGGCGGGATACAACGGGTTGGCCGAACTTCATTATGGCAATCGACCGAGTCCGTTTGTTCAGTCTTATGCCGGATTGAATCTGGAGCACGTTCTCAACGGCAAGAATCCCGAAACGGACGATCTGCGTTTTGAACCGCGCCGCCAGCCGATGGAAATCCGGAAAATTGACGACCAAACGTATGAGTTGTATCAGGCGGCGTTGCCGGAAACGGGATTGGAAAGTTGCGTGAGATTTGAATTCCATGCTCCCCATTACATTGATGTCACGTTCGAGTGCGTTCCGCGCAAGGATAATTTTCCCCATGGCTATTTGAACGTATTTTGGGCGAGCTACATCGCCCAACCGAGAGACCCGGCGATTTATTTCACCGGACGCCTCAAGGGGGATTTGGTTGAGCGATGGATCAGGGCGCACTCGCCCAAACACGGCGAAGCGGCGACGCATCGGGGTTCCACCGACCGCCGGGACTTCGAACACGACACCCCGTTTGACCTCACGCTTGTTTTCAATGAGTCGGAAGATGAATACACGCGCCCCTTCTATTACGGACGATTCGAGAAATTCGTTTGGGAAGTCATGTTTCACCAAAAGGATTTGGTGCGGTTGACGCAATCGCCGTCGGGCGGCGGAGAGGGCAACCCGGCGTGGGATTTTCAATGGTTCATCGAACATCCGCGCAAGGACCAACTTTATCGTCTCCAGTATCGCGCCCTCTACAAACCGTGGCTTGGAGTCGAGGACGTCGTGGACGAATACGAAAAATTCAGGCGGGAAAGCGCATCGGTTCACTAGACGGACGTTCCGGCCGCGTGGCGCGGGCGACTCACGCGTAAGATTTATTTTTCAATCATTTCAAGTTTGACGTCGAGGTTCTCGGGGATGGAAGTTCCCTTGATTGCTTCCATCGCTTTTTCCACCGCGACGCGCCCCATTTCCGCCGGATTTTGAGCGACGGAACCGAGCATGGCTCCCTTCTTGATCGCGGCTCGCGCGTCCTCAATCGCGTCGAATCCGACGACCTTGATTTGCCCCGTCTTTCCCGCGCCGGCAATGGCTTCAACCGCGCCAAGCGCCATCAGGTCATTGCAAGCGAAGAGGCCGTTCACGTCCGGATGGCTCTGTAAAATGTTTTGAAAAACATTGAACCCTTGATCGCGCTCCCAATTCGCCGTTTGCGACGCGACGATTTGAACGTCGGGCGAACCCGCGATTCCGTCCTTGAATCCCCTTAGGCGGGCGTCGCCCGTCTCATGACCGGGAATGCCCTCGAGAACGGCCACCTTCCCCTTGCCGCCGAGCGCCTTGGCCATGAATTCTCCCGCGATTTTGCCTCCCGCGTAATTGTCCGACCCGATGAACGTCGTCGTTTTTGCTCCGGCGGCCTGAGCGGTCTTGGCGTCCACGCGGGCATCCACGATGAGGACCGGAATTCCCGCTTGGTTCGCCTTTACCACGGCCGGCACAATTTCCTTGGAGCCGCTGGGCGTGATGCATAGGGCGTCAACCTTGCGTTGAATCAAATTTTCGACGATCTGCATTTGTTTTTCGATGTCAAGTTCGCGCTCGGCCGCTTGGACGACGAGCTTGACCCCCGATTTTTTTTCTGTTTCCCGCGCTCCCTTCTCCATGTCAATGAAGAACGGATTGTTGAGAGTCTTCATTACGAAACCGATGGTCGGCTTTTTTTCCGCCGGTTCTTCCTTGCGTCCGCACGCCGACAAAACGAGGCCGAGCGTGGACAAGGCAAACCCGAATCGAATCCCTTTCGATAATTTCATGCGCGCATCCTTTCGGTCACGGATCGTAACAAATCGGTCGTCTTGTTCGATTGGAGATTTGGCGATGCTTCGGTTTCCGTCCAAGGCTTGGCAAGAATTCCGAGCCATTTGTCCATTTCCCTGCCGGGAGACACGCGCGAAAAAATTGCCTCGCCGATGTGTTCACCCAACTCACGGTAGCTCTCCCATTGCGCCTCGTCGAAATCCTGATCCACCGTCGGCTCCTGCGGAAAAGTCTCCATCGCGCTCTTGTAATTCAGCAGGTCCTCGGTTTCGTTGCCGCTCAGGCTCGGCTTGACGACCAAAATGACCGAAGCGGGCGCGCCGTATTTTCCGGTGAATTCCATTTCTTTTCCGCATTCCACCGGATAGAAGACCCAAGCCAGCGCGGCATGAGGTCCGATGGCGGCGCCGGTTGGAATCCCCTCCAAGTTACGCTCGCGCAATTGCTCCAATGTTCCAATGACGGAACGGAAGTCGTGATGGACGTAACGACGAATGTCATCCTCGTTGAAGAATCGAATCTCCGCTCCGAAATCGAGCCGCGCCTTGCGCACAAGATTTGCCAGATCGGCAAATTCATAGGCGGGATCCATACCGTCGTCCAGAATAACGATGAAGGGGAGTCGGCGGCGGATCAATTCGTACGCTCCCGTGTTTTCAAAGTGACCGCCGTCGGAAAGGTTCCAATACTTGCGGGCCGGACCGTGGAAGCGTCCGAGAAATTCGTCAAGGAGATAGGACTGCGCGGGGAAGAGCGCGCTGAATCCCTCGCCGATTTTCCGGCTCCAACCGATCGGCGTCCGGATGCTCCGCGAATGGGGCGCGATGCCGCTGTTCCACCAGTAGCCGAGCCGAAGGTTGAAGTAGGCGTGGAGCAGACTCACGGCGGGATTGGTGGCCGGTCCCATTCCCGTCGAGAAAGCCGCGCCCGAAACCGACATCCATGATCCAAGCGAAAGCGTTTCCACGCGGTTGACCGTATTGAATATTTGAAATTGACCCCGTTTGGATTCGGAGTCGGCGCGATAAACGACGTCGCGTTCCGGCAACCATCGCTCCAGATATTCCACGAACCAATCGTCCCGAAGGTCCGCGACCATTTCGCTTTCGGTCGTCCTTCGGTCAACCCGCGAGCCGGGAGGATGTTTCCAGACGGCGTGGTCCGACTTGCCGACGCTGATGCCGCAGGGTCCGACGGTGAGACCCAGTCCCTTTCGGTCCCGCCATTCGATTTGGGATTTGCCGCTCACCGTCTCGTTGAGGGTGATGTTGAGAAGATGAAGCGGGCCGCCCCGTCGCTGAGGCGCGTAATCGTGGAAATAAACCTGATCCCCTTGAATGATGTCGGTGACGTTTTGTCCTTCCGGTTTCCATCGTCGGCGGTTGGACGCTCCGAGATAAGCGCGGGTAAGTCTCGCTCCGTAGAGCGCCTGCAACGAGGAAAGATTGACGAAATTCACGAAGAGACCGACCAGCAATCCGCAAAACGCGAAGGCGAAGAAGAAGAAAAGAATCGCCGGAAGGCTTCTTTCGCCTAGAGGCAGGCTTTCAATCCTGCCCGCTGGATTCGGTTGCTGTTCCGCGCTTGCCTTGACCCCCTCATAAAGCACCCGACCCAAATCCCCATGAGGCGACTTCCACCGCCACGCGAAACCGTGTCCCAGCGCGTTGACGGCGACCAACGTGAAGAGCACGCACGACACCGCCAATATCCAGACGAAAGCGGTCCTCAAAATGCTTATCCACGAATGGGTCAACGACCCCGACAACAAAGCTTTGATTTGATGCGCGAGTCCGGCGAGCAGAACCAAAAGACTGAGCGCAAGGAAGGATTTCAGATTAAAGAGAAAGGCCGTCGCGCCGACGTGATGGACCACCGCATAAACCGTTTGGCCGAGGGAATCAATCACCGAAAAAATCCAGAGCGAAGCCGTGACGATCAATCCTTCCGCGAGGGCCGTCGTCAAATTTCGGCGGATGCGGGAGGCGGTTTCCTGCGGCGAAAATTCCTGCGGATTTCCCGATGCGGCCTGCGCGATGAAATAGTACAGCGCACCGAAACCCGCGACGATCACCATCGTCAATCCCGCCAGATAGACGAGCGGTTGGTCGGCGCTTCCGGGAACGTAGGGAAGCGCGATCCAATAAATCAATCCCAGACCGACGGTCAACCAAAACGCCAATCCCAGCCGCCAATTTCTTCGGTGAAATCGCAGGGGCGTCAGCCAAAACGCCCAACCCATCGGCAAGACCCAAAAGATGAAGGGAAGCAAAGGGGTCCAAACCCATGGACTCCACCAAATTCTCGATCCCGCATGAGGGGCCGGAAGGGGAAACCGCGCCAGAATTTCGCGCAATGGCCCGACGTGGCTCAATACCTCCCGAAGCGCGTCGGCTCCCATGAAGACCATCAGGAACAGGACGCAAAGGGTCAAGTGGATCGTCACCCAGTTGCGGAGTTGGAACGCGACGCCGGTCCAGAGGTCCGCCGTTCCGTTGGGCGAAAGGTAGCGTCCGTTCTCGCGCAAGAATCGCACCGAAGGGGAGCGTGAATCGGCGAGCGTCGCCTCCACCTCCTCCACGCGCCGATTGTCACCCGCGCGCTTTTTCTCATGATTGCCCGATTCCCGATCAATCCGCGAACGGGTGAAGAGGCTTCCCAAGAATCCTCCGAAATAGCCGCCGCCCGAAACCGTGGAAAGGTAATCAATTCTGCGGATCAGGCCGCGCCGCGCCAGCGATTGAAAAAGCCCCAGCGAAAAAGTCGCGCTCCGTATGCCTCCTCCCGAAAGCGCGACGCCAAGGCGGTTGTCTTCTTTCTCGGCGGATGGGAGTCCGGCCGCTTTTCGACGCTCCGCGAGTTGATGACGTTCCGCTTCGCGGAGTTGGTCAGGATAATAGCGATCGGGCGGGTGCGGGGAATGATCCCTCGTTCCGCGGGCGCGGGGAGGCGAAGATTTTTTGAGGATGCGTGGCTGGGGCTTCCACGCGCCATTGCCCCGATTCGAGGAGCCGTTATTGGATCGTTTAGCCATGATGACGATTCTCCTTCATGCGCGCTCGGCCTCGCGCACCCAGCCGATGATACGTTCGGCGGTCGGCTCCGGATGCGACGAAATAATGACATGGGGCGCGCGCGGGATCAAATGGCTTTCAAATCGGCACTCGCCGGGGAGGATGGAAGCCAGCGTTCCGATTTCGCGTTTCACGGGCACGATCCAATCCCAGTCCCCGCCGACGTAACGCACCGGGACGCGAACCTCCGACAAACGTCCGCGATAATCGGAAGATTGAATCAGCCGCAAACGATTGACAAGGGCGAGTCGGCCCTTGCGCGTCCGCGAGGCAGGATAGAGAACGCCGTTCGATTCGACGGATTCGGCTTTTTGGGGCGACGCCGGTTTCTTCCTCCGATTTCGTCCGCGCAAGACGGTGTAAAGATCAATGCCGCTTTCAAAAATTGGCGTTGGCAACGCGCTCAATCCCCACCGCGCCAGACCGACCTTGGGAACGCCGGGGGGTTGGACGAATCCGCCGACGAGAGTCAACGATTTTACCCGCCGAGGTTGACGCAACGTCAACTCCCATCCCACGAGCGAACCGAACGATTCGGCGACGACGTGAACTTGATCGGCCTTGATCTCATCGAGGATCGCTTCGACCGCCCGGACGAAATCCTCGATCTCCCAATCGGCGATGCGCGGATACGCAATCTCAACCAGATTCAAACTTTGAGAGAGCAATGGACGCGCTCGGCCCAAATGCGTCCAATCACCGTGAATGCCGGGAAGAAACAGGACGGCCGGTTTGTCCCGGTTAATCTTCCCGCGATAACTCAGTCGGTCTTCCTGATAAGAGCCTTCCACGGATATCGCGCCTCGTTCCATTCCTTATACCCGAAATCCGGGGGCATTGCGCGGCAAATCGGTTTGCGCGGATCAAAGAAGAACTTTCAAGCGGAGTCGCGGCTCGGATGGCGTCAGTTTTGATGGCTAATTACCTGTCGGGAAATTCGGAGACCGGCTCACGGGGGTTCGTTCGCATGCCTGTCCCGCGAATTTTCCGAAGAGCATTTACTTTTTTGCGCTCCCCGGCCAACAGACGGGACACGGCCCTTTTCCGCGATACTTGTGTCCGCGACTGCACGTCTTCCATTCCCTCGCCTTCTCTTTCTCGTCGTTCCTCTTCATTCGCGCCTTGATCAGTTTCTGGATGAGCGCGGCGGGAAGTTTTTGGTCCAGCGGGAATCGGATGGTGGCTTTGGTCGTTTCATATTTCGCCAGTTCGCGGCGGTGTTCCTCGATGGTCGGCGTCGGGAGATAAAATCCGATGTGCGATTTCCAGAGACTGAAATACGCCAGCCGCCCCTTGTAGTGGTAGTAGGGCATTTGGTAGCTGATGCGCTCGGCGGCCTTCGGCGCGGCTTTGCGGATGACCGCCCGAAGCTCTTGGAGTTTCTTCCGTGCTTCCCTCGGAGCCGCGGAGATGTAGGCGTCAACGGTTGGGGCTTTGATCGGTTTTTTCATGGTTGGATTGATGGGGTATTTGCCTTTGCGCCACCCTACTCGCTCCTTGTTCTCCTTGCCATGATTTAAGGAGAACTTTGTTGACTTCGACGGAGAACAGAGCCATTTTTGCGGACGCGGAAATGATCCGTGGCGGGACAGGCGGGGCGTGTGGCAATGTCCGAGTTGTTATTCGAATGGGACGGGCAAAAGGCGGAGAAGAACAAACTCAAACACGGCATTTCCTTCGAGGAAGCCAAGGCGGTTTTCAACGATCCCTTTGCCATCACCATTCCCGACCCGTTCCATTCCGAAAAGGAAGACCGGTGGGCGGACATTGGCCTCGCCGGCAATGACAAACTTCTCGTGGTATGGTATGCTGAGCGTGGTGACCGCATCCGCCTGATCGGAAGCCGACGCGCGACACGGAGGGAACGAAGGATTTATGAAGGCGAAGAAGAGCGATAAGAATACCGATGAAATGAAACGGGAATACGATTTTTCGGGCGGCGTCCGGGGAAAACATTATCGCGCCTACCGCGCCGGCCACCGCGTCCGGATTACCCGGAAGGACGGCTCCGTCGAAGAGCATCGCTTCACTCTCGAGGATGGCGCAATTGTGCTGGACCCGGATCTCCGCTCCCGATTCCCCAATTCGGATTCCGTGAACCAAGCCCTCCGTTCTCTTGTCGTCCTCCGTTAGGAACAATCGCCTTTTCCGAATCAATCCTTTGCCGGATCGTAGGTCGGGTCTCCAGACCCGACACCAATCCGCAAGACGACCGCGAAGCGGTCGAATGTCAATAGCCGTGGGTAAAACCCACGGACCCCAATCCCCCCGTTTTTATTCCGACCCTGCAGGGGTCGAACCAAATTTTTGCATTCCCGATTTATTCGACCCCTTCAGGGTCTTCCCTTGTTGCGCGCCTGTTTCCGTGGGTTTCACCCACGGCTATTGACATTGGACACCTTCGGCGTCCCAACCGCGTTTTATGGTATGGGCAAGAGAGGGGTCGTGTAAAATTCGGACCTGCGCCCGCCGCAAAGAACGCCAAGGAAAATTCTCACGCAGACGCGCGGAGATCGCGGGAGAGGTATCGGATTTCACGGCATTTTTGTTTGCGCGTTTCTAAATCACGACATGGACAGGTGGAAAGGCAAAGGCACTATTTGGCCCAATTTCCTAAAGGATTGCGCGATGGGGGATCCAAGTCGGGGAAATAGGCTCGAAAAATGGTCAAGAGGTCGTTGTGCAACCCATCTATGTCAATCTCATACTTTTCATGAACCACGCCATCGTTGATCTGCATTTTATCGCAACCAAAACAGAAAAGCAGATCATAGTGACTGCCATACTGGTCCAAAATGTGGACGACGATATCGGCCTCGAACACACAGGCTTTAATCACGTTGTCCTCGGGGAGGCCGCCGGGGGATATTCCGTACAAGATCGAATTGGAAAGAACTTTGGCGAGATCAAGACCTGACTCCGCCGACATTTTGACGGGACCCTTCCGAACTCTGAGATGCTTCAGCATCCACGCGTCTTGTCCCACCTCGATGGCTTTCAGGCTTTTTTGATCAAGGGTATTTGTCGTCCTATCATCATCCAATTTCCGAACACGATAAACGCTCAATTCGCGAGCTTTTCGGATGTCCAGCGGCTCGAAATCGCCGTAAAATCGGCGGAAAAGATCGCTTCGGCAATCTCTGCAGATCCTGTTCTGGGATCTTTTGGCTGGTCTCGTTAGCGGGCTGAAGTTGATCCATCCTGCTTCCGTCATTCCGAGAGCAACGCCCAATCCAAATACAATCACCAGCAGGAGAAAATTAATCGCTTTGCGGTTGGCCCTCTTTTCAAAACCACTCATGCGAAGCTGAACCCTTCCGTTTGTTCGGAGAGGTATTGATCATCAAACAGATTTTTGTGCCTGAAAAAGTAAATCAATACCTTCATCAAGACTGTTCAGACGCTTCTTGAGCGCAATGGATCGGTCAAAACTCACTACGTCTTCGGGCGCGCAATCCCGTAGAAGTTTCTTCAAGTCGGCGAGAGATTTGACGGTGTAAAATACCCCGCGAGGCGAGAGGTAAACTAGCGCCTTCTTCCCTTGCTCGACGAGTTTCACGACGCTGTTCAGCGTTCCTTTGCTCTTGCCGTCCCATATCGCAAATCCGCAATCCGCCTCGTCGCACATTCGTGAATCCTTCTGGCTGTAGAACGCGAAATCCTTCTCGGCACGCTCCGATTTCACGGCGACGACTTCCCAATGACCGACATTGTTTCGAGGGTCGCCGTTCATGCAGTAAATCCTTACGTTTGCATAACGCCTACGCGCGAAGTATTGTTGAACAATGCGGTCCGCTCCATTGGCGTCGCCGACCAAAACTGTCATACCCCGCTCAATAATGTTGTCCAATCTTTTTTGGGACTCAGGACTCAACCTTGAAATCCGCCTCGATCCCTGAATGAAAACGCGCTTCATCGTTTGCTCCTCGTGTGCGTCAGGGCAAGGAAATATACGGAGGATGCTCTCCCCTGATTCAAAATAGTAGCGGTGGCGGATCGTGCGGTTGCTCCGGATCGGTAAAGATCGTCGAAAAGGAGGATTTGCCTTCCCTCCATCAATTCCTTGGAGGCGCGAAAGGCGTTCTTAAGAAGCTCGATCCGCGCCTGAAAATCAAGAATATCCTTTAGCTGGGGAGTGTCCTTGATCTTGATGAGACATTCGACGCAACAAGAAACGGCAAGTCCCCTTGCCAAACGATCCGCGATGAGCGAGACAGGCTGAATATTTCGGAAGGGATTGGAAGGGGGCACGGGTACGACGAGATCGGGCCGCCAATTCCTCCTTACACAAAACGCAACGGCGGATTCAACGATTGCGCCGACGACCGAGAAGTCCCCCTTATACTTCAACCGATAAAGCGCTTCGCCGATCTCGCTTCGTTTGGTGTCGAACATTTCGTGTCCAAACTCATCGTAGCCCAAAAAACCACTTGAGATCGTATGAACGTCAAGAGCGAATCCCTCCCTCCATTCGCCCGCACGAAGTTTCCTTTCCGTGTGGTTGAGCATACTTCTTTTTCGCGCTAGGTATCCTCGTTGCATCCGGAATATAGGCAGTTTCGCGGAAACAGGGCGATCAGCCATTGGGCGGGATGCAATCCCGACCTAATAAGTTTTTAAATTACTTTGCCTGTTGAATCTTATTCAACTCCGCCTTGACCTTGTCCACGTCCGCCACCATCGGTTGGTCCACGAGTTTGCCGTCGGCGCTGAGTTTTTTGGCCATCAGGGTCTGGAGAATGACCGGATGCGGTTTTTCCTGCGCGTCGGGGAATTTGCCGAGCACGTGGCCGTCCTTGATGTTCAATCCCAGTTTCTCATCCGCGATGACGCAATGCGACCAAGCGTTCAACATTTCGTTCTCGGTCCATTCTCCCCTCCGGACTTCCAAATCGGGATGTTTGACTTCCGGGTTGCTGGCGGAATTGTTGTAGTGCGCCGTCGTGCGGATGCCGGAACCCTTCGGCGCAAAGATCGGCTCGGCCAGCCAGTAATTGGATTGCCACTGCCAACTGTAGCGCGGAACGTCGGTGATGAGTTTCTTCGTTCCGTCGGTCAGGACGTTTTCCATCGTGTATTTGAAACCGCGCAGATGCATGTGCGCGCCACTGCTCAGGATGAGCGTGTCGTAGAGGAGATTGGCTTCCGCCGAGAGGACGTAATCCTCCTGATTCGGCTTGATGTCAATGTCGTTGTCCACGCCGATCAAGCCGACGATCCGCACGCGCTTGTCAATCCGTCCTTGCGCGAATTTCACACCGAACATGATGTGGTCGGTCATTTCCTTGTCCCTGCCGTTGTAGTGGACCTGAATCGCCAGATTCGATCCCTTGGGAAGAAGATACGCAGTCCCATCGGGATAGCGCATCGGACGGCAACCGGGAAGGAAACTGCCGATGTAATCGCCGCCGGGAGTCGCCGCCTGTCCGATGACGTCGCCGGAGCCGTTGTTCTTGAAGGGCTTGGGGGAAAGGGCGAGGTTGGCGTGGTGGATGACCCCCTGCGCCGTGCCGCGAATTTCCCACTCTTGGATCCACAGGTCTTCGGTCAGCGCGGAAGTGTCGAAAACAAATCCCTTGTAGCCGATGTCAATATCCCTTGCGTTGGCGGGGATTGTAAAATCTTGCGTGGCGTGGAAAATCAAATCGGGCTTGCCCATCGTCCAAGTCTCCTTGTATTCGGGAGCCTTGGGGGCGTCGGTGAGGTTGCCCAGCGGGGAACCTTGATCCACCCACTTGGCGATGGTTTGAATTTGCGCCGAACTGAGGCTTCGGTCCTCCTTGTATTTCATCTTGCTTGAGTCGGGATGCCACGGCGGCATGGTCTTATCCAACACGGCTTTCTTGATGGATTTCGCCCAAGGACGGACCTCTTCGTAGCTCATCAGCGACATGGGGCCGATTTCGCCCGCGTGGTGGCATGAGGCACAGTTGTTGTAGATAATCGGCGCGACGTCCTTGGCGAACGTGACTCCCGCCGGGGCGTTGTCATCGGCCTTCGCCAGCGTGGCGGCGAACAAGATGCCGGCGGTCCCGATCCAATTTTTCAATTTCATGGTCCTCATCTCCTCGTCCTTAAAGACTCCGTCAATTGCCCAACACGGCGGGGAAAGTCAAGAGCCATTTCCCTTGCAATTCCAATTTCCCAATCTACCCGCAGACCGGCGGTTTTGGCAATGGGAAAACAGTGATCAAAGCAGACGGAAATTAGAACGCAACCCAAATTCAAGTGGAGATGAATTTTGGCGATTGGCCCAGAAACCGGCAGGGATTGCGGAAAATCAACCGCTCAATCGCGTCGGCGGTGTGGCCGCGCCGCTTCATTTCCAACGCGAGTTTGGGAACGGCCAGCGGATCGCTTACGCCCCAATCGCAGGCGGAGTTCGCCCAAATCCGGTCCAAGCCGTAAATCTCGATCAAATCCACCGCGCGGGGTTGGGTGCATTTGGTTTCGGGATAGAGCGTGATGCCCCCCCAAAGTCCGGCGTCTAGGACCATCCCCGCCGTGTGTTCCTCTATGTGGTCAATCAGAACTTTATCGGGCGAAATCCGCGAATCACGTTTGATAATGTCCACGATCAGGCGCGTCCCCTTGTGCTTGTCTTCCAGATGCGGCGTGTGAACAAGAACAAGACAACGAAATTTGGCGGCAAGATCGAGGTGTTCCTGAAAAACGGTGATTTCATTCCGGCTGTTTTTGTTGAGGCCGATCTCGCCGATGCCGAGAACGTTCGACTTGCCCATGAATTCCGGGATGATCCCCATGACCTCGCGCGCCAGACCAACGTCCTCGGCTTCTTTCGGATTGATGCAGAGCCACGTATAATGATGGATTCCGAACTTAGCCGCACGCGTCGGCTCGTATTCGGTGAGCAGGCGGAAATAATCGTAAAACCCCTTAGCGGAACTCCGGTCGTATCCCGCCCAAAACGCCGGTTCGGTCACCGCCACACACCCCGCCACCGCCATTTTTTGGTAATCGTCGGTTGTCCGCGAAACCATGTGGGCGTGGGGTTCGATGTAGCGCATAGGCTAGAGGGATGAAGGATGAAGGATGAAGGATGAATTAGGAAGAAGCGCGGAGCCTTTCGCTTGGCGGGCGTCGTTCTTCATTGTTTTGCCTTCCGACTTTGTGGTTCGGATTTTCGTCGAGAATCGTAGGCTCCCACGGCTCCCTTCATTCCCGCCGCCGATGCAAGCGGCGCTTCGGTCGGATCGCTGAAGATCATCTGGACGGCTTTGGCTTTGTCTTTGGTTTTGCCCGCCACGAGGGCTAGGCCCTTCTTCAAACTCTCCATGCGGAAATCCGGGGCCGATTCGCCGTGAACGGCGGCGGCGCGCTCGACACGATCCAAAAACGCGGCGATTTCGATTAATTTGGCTCGGGCGTCAAGGAAATAGAGATCAACGATTCCCCTCGAAGGGAGAGGGGAAGAATTGATTTTTCCATTGCGGCTCGGTGGTCGGGACATCATGTCGTTCCTTGTTGTTGGGGTCGGGATTTTGCCATGCGGCAAAAATATCCTTGGGATTCTATCACTTCCTCTTGGAGTCTTCACCCTCATCGTTTGGAACATTTTAGAATTGCGGAAATCACGGCGTCGGGGTTTTCCATCGGGAGAAAATGGGAACTGCGCGGAACCACGCTCAATTCGGCGTCCGGCAGGGCGTCGCGGACTTTTTCAAGCGGCGCGAGCGTCTTTTTGACTCCTTCGGGCGCATCGTGTGAATCGCCGCGCAACAAAAGAATCGGAATTTGGATTTGCGACAAGAGCGGCCACGGGTCCAAGGCATGGCTTCCGAGATAACATTGCGCCTCGGTCTCCGGAGGGCACTTTAGCTTGACGCCTCCCTCCGGTAAATTCTCCGTTCCGCGCTCGACGAACAGCTCAAGTTGGTCCTTCCGCCACGTCTTGAACGGAAATTTCTCCCGATAGGAAGCGATCATTTCCTCGCGGGAATTCCACACCGCGCGTCGCTTGAGCGCGCCTGCGGCCATCGGATGGGTTTGACGGTTCGGCTGAATCCGATACATCGCCGGCTCCAAAATGATGGGGTCAATCAGGACGGCGCGTCCGATAATACCCGGATGGCGGCCTTCGGCGAGAAGGATCGTCGTTGCGCCCATCGAATGGCCGACGCAGAGCGGTTTTGAGAGATGAAGGGTTTGGATGAACGCCGCCAAATCGTCGCCCAGCGTCGGCCAATCAAATCGCCCGGAGGTTTTGTCCGAGTCGCCATGCCCGCGCAAATCCAATGCGTAGGAATGAGACCGATCGCGCAGGGCTTCGGCGTAGGGAAGCCACATCGAAGCCAGCAGGCCGGTTCCGTGGATAAAAATGATCGGCGACAGATCGTCTCCGCCGAAATCGAGATAATGGTGGCGCGAGCCATTGAGTTCGAGAAAGCGGCTATAGGGTTGCAGTGGAGCTGGGTTCATCGCGGAGTTCGCAAGTCTTGCATCAATCTGGCAGAGTGCCGGAGATCGGCTCAAGAATCACCATATATTTAATCCCCGAATCCATCGTCTTACTGACACGATAATTGGAAAACAGGGCGTCCACCATGGGTGCGGGTAGTGGATTTTCCTTTGAGCGAGCCAACAGATTCGATTGAAGGATGGCCAGTTTGAACTCTCTTTTTTGCAGGCGCTCAATCACTTCGCCGTCCCGAATTCGATCCCGGATGCTCAATTCGATGAACTGCGCAAAGTCGTTCAAGGTAGGGGGCGCGGGCCGCGCGACGGCCAAATACGGATAAGAGGTCAGGATGGGCGCTTCGTAGGTCTGAAGGAAGGCCATGATTTCCGGCGTCTTCCATGATTGAACGACGTTTTGAGAATTGAGAACCACGCTCCGCGTTCCATAGAATCCGTCCTTGAGGACAATGAAATAGATGATCAAGGCAAGCACGATTTCCCGCGCGATTCTCCATTTCTTTCCGCGCGCGTACCATAGTTGACGGCATCCCAACGCGAGCGCGATACAAGCCAAGGCATAACTTTCCAAAAAATAGCTCGTCCCCGCGCCGACGTTCAGACATTGAATCAACGTCATCCCCAAGCCGATCAACACGGCGAGGGAAAATAGACTCTCATTGCTTTCATCCGAACGGCGAACGAGTCTTCGCACCGACAGCGCGACGGCCAAGAGAACTACGATCATGGGAACAGGCCCGATGCGCCGCAAAATTTCGGCCAGATTTTGCCAACGCATCCCGTTGGCCGCGCCGGAAACGACGTTCAGAAACAGCATCCCATTTGAAATGTGATTCAAGACAATCGCCAGAATGAGATTGAACGCGAAAAAAACCGACAATGCTCCGAGGGCTTGACGCCATCCTCTCCCGCGCAATATCCAAAATCCCAAGATGAAACACATCCCCAAACTCGCAGGCTTGAGCCAAAGCGAGATTGAAAGACAAAGCAACGCGAACGCAACGCGACGAAGCGTTGGTGGTCCTCCCAAGGCGATCCAAAACGCGAGGAGAGAGAAGAAAACCTGCGGCGCGTCGGGACGGTAACTCGCGGCAAATTCCGCGTTGGTTTCCCAACCGAAAAAAAGCGCGACCGCCGGAATTAGCCAAAGCCCCGACATTCCCAACCGCCGTTGAATCCCGGCGATCAGAACCCCGATCCCGGCAAGGTTGAGCAACGATTGAAGCCGACCAATGGAATAAATTGACCGAGGATGGGGATGGGACGAAATCAACCGCGCCGCCCATCCCACAGGATAATAGGTCAGCGGCGCGTAGGGCGCAAAGGCATGAGGCCAATGCCTCCAATTCTGATAAACCGGCTTGCCTTGTGCGGCGTCATAAGCCCGCGCGACGACCGCCCCTTCTGGATACGAAAAATCCACGGCGACCGGAAGATGCAGAAGGAGCCAAACCCAAACGCATACCAATCGCGCCGCCAAAAGCAAAAGAAGAATCGGCCCCAAATATCGGCGGCGAAAATCTTTCCACCCATTGACGAATTTCGAGATTCCGAATCGAGTTGAGGAAGCGGAGGTTGACATGTATCTCGGACTGATCGCGAAATGGCTTAAAGCCCGCTCGCCTCAATCCAACTCCACGGAATCGCGCCGAAGCCGAGAACCCAATCGTTGAATTTTTTCAGACTCCAACCTTCCTGTTCGATCTTCCGTCGTTTCAATCGCAACAGTTCCATTTTCCCCAGCAAATAGCTCATCGGGATCGTCGGTGAGAATGAATACCAATTCACGTCAATCCGCGCGCGCGAGGGGGTGAATCCGACTTCACGCTGGAGAAGTTCGCACGCTCCTTTGAAGCTCATCGTTCCGGCGTGGAGGCCGCAATCAATCATGATCCGACAAGCGCGCCAAAGCGCGTCGTGGAGTTGAATCAGACGCAAATAGGGATTATCCGAAACCTTCAAATCCACACACATCTGCTCGCACCAGAGCGTCCAGCCTTCGTAGTAGATTGCGTGGTGGGTCAGCTTGCGGACCAAACTCGGATGGCGGTGTTGCATGACGAATTGAAGATGATGGCCGGGATAAGCCTCGTGCGCGGCGGTCAGTTCCAAGCCGAAATGTTGCTCGATCTCCAATCGCTTTTCCCGCTCCGTTTCTTTTCGCAGACTGAGATCGTTGACCCAAAAGACGCCGGTTTGGTCCTTGGAGAGCGCACCGGGACTGTGATAAGCCGCCGTCGGAATTTGGTGGGCGAGGAAATCGGGAACCGGCTTGACGAGCAGGCGATCCCCTTCGGGGAACGTCATCGCGCCGGCCTCCTGAAACCGCGCTTTCATCGTCGCCATTTGTATTTGATAGGCGTCAAGCAAATCCTTGCCGTCGAAGCGCCATTGATGCGCGGCCTCCTCCAAAATCTCGTGGGGCCTTTTTCGCGAATGAAATCGCCGCGCTTCGATTTGAAGCTCGCGTTTAAGTTTGTCGGCCAATCCATGAGCCGAGGAGACTGCTTCGCGCGCCGTCCAGTTCAACCCCAGCCGGTGACGGATCAACGCCTCGAATCGCTCGCGCCCGATGGAATATCCGGTCGGCGATCCCGGCTTGATCCGCAGGACTCTTTGAGCATAGTTCTGAACCGCTTGCTCGGCGGCGATTACCCAACGCTCGAACGTTGCGCGGTTCTGTCCCGTGGCCTTGGCGAGCGGTTCCGGCAATGAACGCAACAGCGAGCACACGCCCGGCGCGGATTGTTGCGCGAGATGCGTCCAAAGCGGAACGGGATCGCGAAGACATTCCACGGCTTCATCCAAATGGCGGGGCACGGCGCGAATGCGGGAGATGATCGCCGGAGCGACGGGTTTCAAATTATCCGCGTGGCGCACGACCAACGAATGAATCGCCTCGGCGGCGCGGTCGAGATGGGACAACGGATTCGTCCGCCATGTTTTCAGATCGTCCAGTTCCATGAGTTCGGTGAGAAGGTGCGAGCGGAGCGTCAGGCGGTCGAGCCATGCGTTCCCCTCGAAGTCGTGTATCGGCATTTCCAGAAGGGAATCTAGCGTCCTTCGCGTGAGTTTGGCTTGCGCTTCAAAGATTTTCGGCGTGGCGCGCCCCAACTCGGAATCGAATCGCGCCAATCCCGCGCCGCTTCCGGAGACCGGAAATCGCTCGAATGATTCCGCGTAATAATCCTTGGCCACCGTTTCAAACGCGCGGACAGTTGGATTGTTTTGACGATTGGGTCGGGACATACTTAAACACCCTTGCATTGAATTTGGCTTGACGAAAGACCGTTCATCCCGTTGGATTCGGCGGTATGGCGGACGAACGGCGAAAAAAATTCCTCCGGCTTAATCTCGCCCTCATCGCGGCGTTGATCCTCGGCCTCTTTGCCGACCGACAAATCCGCCCCAAATCGGGCTGGACCGCCCATTATTTCAACGCCGACGGATCAGGCAACGAAAATCCGATCTTCGTCCGCTACGAAGTCCCGCCGACCGATTGCAAATTCGCCGATTTGCGCAAGAGTCTCCCTCCGAAATTCAAAGTCCGATACCTCGGCAAAGTTCGTATTCTCTATTCGGGAACTTATTTTTTCGACGTTGCCGCGGCGGAGGAATCGCGTCTTTGGATTGACGAAAAACCGATTGCCGGACGGGGAGCCGAGAAGGATTTTCCGATGGTCGGCGCCACCGAACTCGCGCCCGGACTCCACGACGTCAAACTGGAATACACGCACGATTCGCTCACGACCGCCCCGTTGCAACTGGGCTTGATGTGGTCCAAAGAAATCGACGTTGAGCGTCCCTTCCCGGCCAGCGCCGCGTATCCTCCCGACACGAGGCAATGGCGATTCACGCTCTCCGCCGCGTTGCGGTTTTTGTTGGTCGTGGATGGCATCGCTTTGCTCTTGGGGTTTGCCGTGATGATGATGACTCCGCGTTCGGCGCGGCGATTTTATTTTGGCGTCGCCACCGCTTTTTTGAGCGTCTGCGCGATTGTGGCTCTCGCGGAAATCGGTTTGCGCCTCGCCGGAATCGGTCCGAGGGAATACGTGCCGGGCAACATCTGGCTGAAATACGATCTGAAAACTCCCGGCTCCGTCACGCAATACATGGGCTATCTTCCCTACAACGTGAAGGATTTTGAGGTTCCGGTCCGGATCAATTCCAAAGGTTGGCGCGACGCCGAATACGACGAGAAAAAACCGGACGGCGTTTATCGGATTCTCGTCATCGGCGATTCCTACGTCGAGGGGAAGGAAGTCGCGCTGGAAAAAACCTTCCATAAACTTCTGGAAAAGAAACTCAACGCGACCCTCGGCGGACCGAATCGCCGATTCGAGGTCATGGCGCTGAGCAGGGGCGGAATCGGGACGGGGATCGAACTCAATTATCTCCGCGACCCCGGACTGAAATACTCCCCCGACATGGTGGTTCTTTCGGTTTTTCCGGGCAATGACGTTCGCGAAAATTCGCCGCCGCTGAACGACCGGTATTGGGCGTGGTTCAACGGCGTTTATCGCGCGCACGTCGTCACGGCGCGTATTCATTTCTTGGATGTTTTTCTACGCTTCAAGTGGTCCTACCTAAACCATTTTCTCGCCGACCGTCTTTGCGATTATTACGTTGGGCATCTCTATCTTTTTCACAGGGGATTGAAAAAGGAGGAGATGATTTCCAACGACGCGGAGGTTTATCGCCGGGGTCCGTATTCCGAGCTTTGGAACAACGCTTGGGACTACACGAAGAATTTTCTGCGGGAGTTCAAGGGCGAAACCGACGCGCGTCATATTCCGCTCAAGGTCATGCTCTCCCATTCGGCGCAAGTCTCCGGTCTGAACAGCGAGGATTTGATTCGCGGCGGAAAATCAAAATACGATCTTCAAAAACCCTTCGAGATTCTTTCCGATTTTCTTGACGGAGAAAAAATCGAATATCTCAACCTCGAACCGATTCTGACGCGGTATGAGTCTCAAACCAGAAAACCTTATTATTGGCGCCACGACGCCCACTGGAACGAAACCGGCCACGCGGTCGTCGCCGACGCGCTGTATGATTTTCTTTTCCCCCAACTGAAATCGGAAAATCTCCCCCATGAGAAATAAAGCGAACTTAGGGCTAGCATGGTTATGGTCCCTATTTAATTTCTTTATAATCAATACGAGGCTTCCTGCCCTCGAACCGAACCAAGTTCTCCTTGTCTATAACCACTTCGACGCCGATTCCAAGGCGATCCGCGATCATTACCTTCAATCGCGCCCGGGCGTCGCGGAGTTCGATCTGGCCGAGCGCGAACTGGTCGGACGTCACACCGTTCCCTACGATTTTTACCGTCAATTCATCCGATTTCCCCTGCGCCGGTTACTCGCCGCCAATCCGGGCATGGCGGAGCGGATTATCTGCATCGTCCTGACCAAGGGCATCCCGCACCGGATCGAGGACATGAATCATCCGCTCATTGGCGACGACGCGGGGGGAATGCGCGCCGAGTGGATCGACCGCGGCGACTTCACCGCCGCGTCGGTGGACTCCGAGATGACGCTTCTTTGGCAAGATTTGGAGCGGAACGAATCCGGCGGCGCGTTTGACAGCAAAGCCGACGGTTTCATCGTCAATCCCTACTACGGCAAAACGGAACCGATCGCGCAATTTGACCGCCACTTCATCACGCAACCGAAACAATTCGGCGACATCGTCAAGGTCGGCTCCGATTCCGAGACCGCGCAGGGAGGATGGGAGGCGGTTTCGGCGAAGCTTCCCTCGGCGAGGTTGACGCCGGGGGACATTTATCTTGTCGCACGCCTGGACGGCAAAACGGCGCAGGACGTCATCGCCGCGATTGACCGCGCGCATGAAATCACGGCGGACCCGCAAACCGCGCGGATCGTTCTGGACGCGAACGCGCAAGGCGATTTGGATAAAGGGGATTACGAGCGGACGGCCGATTTGCTCAACGCCGCCGGATGGAAGGCGATTTATGATCGAAGCCCCAAATTTCTGACCGGCGACAAGGTGGGCGGTCCGGTTCTCGCTTATGCCAGTTATGGCCTCAACGACCGCGACCCGAACATGCCTTCGTCGGGAGCGTATATTTCGACGTTTCGATTTCTTCCGGGGGCGATTTTCAACACGTTGGAAAGTTTCAGCGGTCGGGATTTCGGCGGCGCGGGGGACCGCGCGGGACACGAGCAAACCCAACTTGCCGAATTCATCCATGCTGGAGGGACGCTCGGCGTCGGCAATGTTTGGGAGCCGTTTTCGTTCACCGCCGCGAACAATGAACTTTTGTTGGGGGGATTTCTTCTGCGTGGAATGAGTTTCGTCGAAGCCGCTTACGCTTCGCTTCCGGTTCTTAGTTGGCAACAGATCGTCGTCGGCGATCCGCTGGCGCGGTTGATTCGTGTTCCTCCGCATCCATCCGCGTCCAAATAAGTCTCACTCAATGTCCCCCTACAGCCCGAAATGCTCCATCAAGTAGGGAGGCGTGCCGTCCAATCCCCTTCCGCTGTCATAGATGTTGCCCTTGGAGAGCATCCCGTTGGTTGGGTCATAGACGACGTAAACCGTTCCCAAATAATCGAGGGCATTGCCGTAAGGTCGCGGCCAACCGTATAAGTTTCCCGAAACGGGACCCATGTAGCCGTCCGGCCCGACGCTGACCACGAGATAGCCGATCTCGCCGGGGATGACGCGGCGCGGATCGTTGATCGTGTAACGGCTGTTAACGAGCCACGAAGCCTGTGTCGGGTCCCAATAATCTATGACGTCGTTGGGAGGCGGGATGGTCGTTTCAAAGACGTCCACGGGCAAGGAGGTGATATAGGCAATCGGCGTCGTCAGGACCGACATTTGCTCGAGCCGATTCCCGACTTCAGGAACCGAGGGCTTCATGCTGGCCTGAATGATGTTGTGGCGGATCGGGGGCGCGTTGTTGTCCACGGTGTAGGCTTCAATGGCGGTGACCAGCGCGCGCATGTCGTTTTTAACTCGACTGACGCGGGCGCGGGTTTGCGCCTCGAGAAAATTCGGCACCGCAATCGCCGCCAAAATGGCGATGATCGCCACGACGATCAGCAATTCAATCAGCGTAAACGCTCGCGGGAAGGGGGAGGGAAGGGGTGTTTCCGGCTTCAAAGGGGACAAACTCCAAGCCGCGCCAACCGGCGGAAATTTGGGGCGCAAATGAAGTTTATATCCCCGGTCCCAATGGTGTCAACTTATCGGACCGATCCACGTTGGTGGCGGACTTGCTTCCCGCTCATTTCAAGCGCATACTGAGCGGAAAACGGAAACCACTTTGGATCCTGCCGACACCCAATCCTCTTCCGTCGCGGACTCCGATCCGGCGCCGGAGCAAGAGCGTCCGAAGGGATCATCACCCTCCTGTGGGCTTTTCCGCGCCGGCATGGGATCCCGCGCGTTGGCGGCGATCAACCGATTTCCCATCGGCATTCGGGAAGTGCGAATCGGCGAGGATCGGCTTTATCCCTTCACATTGGACCGGTATCTGACCGCCTTGACGTGGAAATTCGGTCTGTTGGGAAGGACGGTCCGCAAATTCATCGCAAACGAAGTGAAACCGGGCATGGTCGCGGTGGACGTGGGAGCCAACATTGGATTTCAGACCATCGGTTTGGCGCGCCTAGTCGGACCCAAGGGGAAAGTCCATGCCATCGAGCCGGAACCGCGCAATTTTCAGGCCTTGGCCCGAACTGTGGACTGCTCGAAGTTTGCCAACGTACATCTCCATTCAGTCGCCGCTTGGGAAAGCGAAGGAGTAATATCCCTGCATCTTTCCGGCTTTCATGGGGGGGATCATCGAACAAGCCGTCGTTTTGCGCCCGACAAAATCACCCCGTTGTTCGATGGTCTTCCCCGAACCTACAAAATGGTGGGTTGGCTCTTCTTTCCTCCGGACGAGCGTCGAGATTCCATCAAAGTCGCGGCCCGGAGCTTGGATGCGCTTTTGGCGGACGAGCCGCGGATTGATTTTGTCAAGATGGACGTGCAGGGAGCGGAGATTTCGGTTCTTCTTGGCGCGCGCGAGATGCTTCGGCGCAATCCGCAAATCCGAATATTATGCGAGTTTGTTCCCGAATTCATTCGCCGCGCCGGTGGCGATCCGCGTCAACTGTTCGATTGCATTGCGGAAACCGGGCTGTCCATCCATTGGCTTAATTCCCGGGGAAAACTGATCCCAATCGAACCTGAACCGGCGTTGGCTCTCGCCGAGCGCGCCGGCTCAATCAATCTTTATCTGCGCGGATTGTGATTGGATTGTCGGATTGGCTCCGGCCAATCACTCCGGCGCGTTGGCCAGAAGCGCGAATTGTCCCCGATGGTGGCTGTCATGGATGATGTTCAGCGTCACGCAATCCTGAACGGTGGAGACCAACTGCTTGAGCGGCTCGGGCAATTTTCCCAGTGGAGGACCGAGGAGTTGCTCGTCGCTGAGCTTGGCGACGCTTTGGGCCAGACCCGCCATCACTTTGGAATAGGCTTGAACCACTTCGTCCCACGCGGGATAATCGGCGGCATTGGTCGTGATTTTGTCCCCCCCGAAAAAGTCCGGGCTGAATTTCTTGCGCCACGGTTCCTTGACCGCGCCGGTCGGCGCGCCCATGCCGATCGAATTCCCGATGAACTCGGCGGTGTTCGCCATGTGGCCGATGAGCCAGAGTGGCGTGGCCTTGTTGACGGCAACCTGATGAAATCGTCTTTTTTCGGCACAACTTTTGACGCACTTCTCCGTCTGCGCTTGGCAGGCTGAAAGCAGGCGCGACAACGTCGCGGCGGCGGTGATGGACTTATTATCCGACATGGGTTGATCCTTTCATCTTCTGAATTTCGGGATCAACTTTAGAAATGTTTGGGATGAAACTCCATCTTAATTTGTACCGCCAAGACGCCAATCTGCGTCATCCGCGAAATCCGAGGATATATTTTCTTCTTGGCGTCCTGGGCAGTTCGACCGGATTTTCTTGAAGGCGCGCAAACCATTCTTCTACAGTGGATTCGAAACTTGTTTCTTAAAAGGCCGGAATCTTGGGTTTCCTTTCAATTCATCGCTCGCGAGGGAGTGATTCGGGAATGAGGCGCGTTGCTTTTTTCGCCGGTCTGATCATTTGCTGGGCAACCGCGACCGTCGGTTGGAGCAAGGTGGAAATCGCCGGATTCAATTTGGGATTTGGAGCAACGTATGCCTCCGGGACTTGGACTCCCCTGCGGATCGTGCTGACAAATCTTCCCGACACGCAACATGGCGGCGAGAAGCCCCGCGATTTCAAAGGGGAAGTCCACGCCATCGTCACCGACAACAACGCCCAAGCGGTCCGCTATGCTCAGGCGGTCGAGCTTCCGTTTCAATCAAGCAAGCAGATCGAGTTTTCGGTTCAACTGGCCGACAATCCCGCGCCGCTGATCGTGGAAATGAACGATGAGAAGGGGCGACTGTTGGCCCGGACGGAAATTCCGCTGGGGGCGCGTCAAGGCCAGAATCTGCGCAACAAGCTATTCGTCCCGCCGACGGTTCTCTTGGAAAAAGACCCGAACCAAAACGTGAATTTTCCTTGCTGGGTTTCCCATTCGGCCAACATTCAAAGGATCGGTTTGGAGGAATTGCCCTCGGACGTGAAAAGCTATTCGACCGTGCGGGTCGTCGTTGCGCGGGATCGGATTCACAACAAATTGAGCGAGCCGCAACTGAAGGCGTTGGAGGAGTGGATTGCGTCGGGAGGCCAATTAGTCGTCATACTCCCGCGCAATTTGGAGGGGATCAAGCTCGATCCATGGTTGAAACCGCGATTGCCGGGGATTCCAGCAACGACGCGCGAAGCGCGGCTGGAGGAAATTTATCCGGGATCGGGAAACGACAAAACACTCATCGCGCAGTGGGAAAAGATTGATCCGTCGGCCCGCACGTTCTGGAATTCGTCGGTTGGTCCGATCGCGCTGGCGCGACCGCTGGGTCAAGGGCAAATCATCGCGCTGGGGGTGGACCCGGCGGCGCTCGGCGGCAACTCGATGGGAACCCCGGTCGGAATTCAAATGCAACGGGTTCTCGAATCCTGCCTCTTGGCTCCCGCGCCGGAGGATTTGCGCGCGCGGCATTATTGGTCCACGTCGGAGATCAATCCGCCGTTTGAAGTCCCGATGCTTCCCCGGCTCTGGATGGTGACCGGATTGATCGCGCTTTTTGTGATCGTCGTCGGTCCGGTCAATTTTTACATCCTGCGACGCAAACGGCGATTGGAATTGGCGTGGGCGACGATCCCCGGATTGTCCGTTTTCTTTTTCGTCGCGATTTACGTCTATGGAATCCTCTCCAAGGGAAGCGATCATCTTTACGCGTCGGCGGAAATCCTTCAATTGCGATCCGCCGATTCCAAGGGATTGTTGCTGTGGACGGCGAGCCAGTTTTCTCCGGCGGGGAGAAATTACCGATTCTCGGCTCCCAACGGAGGAACCGTCCTGCCGCTCTTGCATTACTACGATCCGCCCGATCCGGGGAAATTCCAGTTTTTGAAAAACATCGGCATGATCGGACCGAACGTCGCCGCCGAAACGTCAAGCGCGGCGCGAGCCTACGCTCGAAAAGACGGCGGCTACGATCTGATCAACCGAGTCGAGCAATGGACGACGGCCTTTTATCAGGGGGAGCGACCGGTGGAAATCAACGGAAGCGTGATCGGTCGGGTCACGATACTGGCGGGCGACGGTTCATCGGTCCGTCTTCATGCTGAAAACAAGACCGAGGCCGACTTGTCCGACGCGACGCTTTACGTGGGACAAGAAAAATTCAGACTGGGGGACATTCAATCGGGTGCGAGCGTGGATCGGACCTTCAACGGGTCATCAGGCGTGAAAAGCAACGTCCCCGCCGATCCGCCGAAACAGCCGCTCGAACTGGACAAATATCAAGTGGACGCCTCGGATAAAATTCGTGACGGAGCTTACTCGACCTATCCGATCCTGCCGCTTCAAAATCCCCAGCGGCGATGCAGGATCATGGCGCGGCAATCGAAATGGACGAGCGAGGTCAAAATCGAGCCGGAGCCGAATTTCAAAAAAGTTTGTTCGTTGGTGGAAATCGAATTACCGGTGGAAATCGAGGGACAAGTTACTTTTTCCTCCGATAAGACATTGAGAAGGGAGGTTTACGACTTTGATTCCAACGGCACGACCTTTTACGAGCGCGCGGATCAGTTCTGCGCGCTCAGCGATTCATGGATCGAAGTGCTTTTCGCTCCTCCACCGCTGGTCTCCTCGGCCCGATTCACCGACGGGGAGATTCACGGAAATTTCGTCGGCTACAATTATGATTTGACCGCGCGGGCATTCAATTACGAGACCGGCGCGTGGGACGCGGCCTCGGAGCAGACCGGCGCCGACAGCGGCATGAGCGCCAAATTGAAATCCATTCGGGTGAAGCCGGAGTGGGTCAATCCTTCGGGGCGTCAAGTCCGCCTGCGCTTGGAAGCGCGCGATCCGCAAGGGGAGAAACAAACGACGATGGGGAGTTTCCGCAGTCTCAAAGGGGCAAGGGTGGCGATCGGCTCCTTGGAAGCGAGCTTGAGTTTCGTCGGTTCTCCGGCGCAGAATGAGGCGGCGTTGGAAGGCAATTCAAAAGGCAACTGAGGTCGAGGAAGTTTTCGAAACCATGAATTCATCGGAAAATTCGCCACGGGGGCACAGAGAGGTCCCCGATTCGATTTAAGTAAGAGGGAAAATTAGCGTACTGAAATCAAAAGAATCACTTTTTGAAGGTAAATTGCAGATGCTTTTATTTTTTCCAGATGCCGACCGTGCGCCGATTTCCTCTCCGAGTTTCTGTGGTAATTCTAATAAAATCTCAACTTCATCGTCTCATAAAAAGGGGAATCTCTAACCCGGCGAAGGGACAAAAGAACCATGATCCGAACTTATAACCTCACCAAACGCTTCGGCAGTCTGACGGCGGTGGACAACCTGAACCTCGAAATCGGGACGGGCGACATCTTCGGCTTCATCGGTCCCAACGGCGCGGGCAAGACGACGACGATCAAGATGCTCGCCACGCTCACCCGGCCGACCGACGGCTACGCCGACATCTGCGGCTACAACATCGTCAGGGAACTGGACGACGTGAAGCGGGTGATCGGCTACATGCCCGATTTCTTCGGCGTCTATGACGACATGAAGGTCTGGGAGTATCTCGATTTCTTCGCCATGGCCTACAAGATTCATCCCTCCCAGCGCGTCAAGATCATTGACGACGTTCTGCAACTGACCGATCTGATGGTAAAGAAGGAGGACTACGTGGAGTCGCTTTCGCGCGGAATGAAGCAACGGCTTTGCCTCGCCAAGACGCTCGTCCACGATCCCAAGGTTTTGCTCTTGGACGAGCCGGCCAGCGGGCTGGACCCGCGCGCGCGGATCGAACTGCGCGAGTTGCTCAAGGAGCTTCGCAAGATGGGCAAAACGATTTTGATTTCGTCGCACATCCTCACCGAGTTGGCGGACTTCTGCAACACGATTGGAATCATCGAGCAGGGAAAACTGCTTGTGGCCGGTCCCGTCGCCGAAATCACGCAACAACTCCAAGGGGCGCGGGTGGTCGAGGTGCAGATCAAATCGGACGTGAATCAGGCGACGGACTTTCTGAGCGCGCTTCCCGGCGTCCAGAAGGTCGAGGGCGACGGCGAAATCTTGCGCGTTTCCGTCGCGATCGAGCTGGAGGACGTCAGTTCGCTCATGGAGGAATTGGTCAAACGCGGCGTCAAGGTCGCGTCGTTCCGCGAGGTCGAGGTGAACCTTGAGGATATCTTCATGAAGATCACCAAAGGGGCAGTGCAATGAGATCGCTCTGGCGGCGCAAGGAAGATTGTGATCTTCTGCAGAGTTTGTTTACCACCAAGTCACCAAGACACCAAGGATTCCATGGATATTTTTGAGAGGGCTTCGAGTCACATTGGTTTCGATCTGGAATTTCGCGACCGCAGAGTTGAATTAGAACAATCAGAATTGAACATTTCTCTATTGCAAATCTTGGTGTCTTGGTGCCTTGGTGGTGAATATGTCGCCTGAAGGACCCGTTGGCCTATACGCTCGCGCTCGATCCTCCATCTGGCTGTCGTGGTTGTTGGATAATCCCCTGCTCGTGCGGGAGATTCGGCGGCGGATGCGGGGAAAACTTTTTTCGTGGTCGCTGATCGCCTACCTCGCCGCGCTCGGCGGAGTCAGTTGCGTCATCATGTTTCTGCAATATCCGATGCGGTTTCAGAACCTCTCGTGGCGCGATCAAATCCAACAAGTCGGCAAGATCGGCGGCTCGATTTTTCAGGGGATGTGCATCGTCGAGGGATTCATCGCGCTTTTCATTGCGCCGATGCTGACCGCCGGATTGGCGACGGCGGAAAAGGAAAAGGACACGTTCGATTTCCTCCGCGTGACGACGCTTCACGCGCGGACGTTCGTCACGGGTTGCCTGCTCACGACCGCCTGTTTTCTTCTTCTCATCTTCGCATGCACGCTACCGATTTTGGGGCTGACGTTCATCTTCGGCGGCGTCTCGTTGCGCGACATCTTGGGATTCAACGGCCTCCTTTTCATGGCGGCGATGGCGGTTTCGGCATGGGGAATTTTCAACTCGACCAACTACAAACGCTCCCGCTCGGTTCACGGCTCGCTGATCGGCGTGCTGTTTCTGATTTACTTCTTCACCACCTCGGTCGTCGGATCGTTTTATCGCCGGATCATTCCCTCGCTGTCGCTCGCGGTCGGGGGAACGTGGTTGCAGGGTTTGATCATCGCCAGCCCGTTCGCGGCGGCCATCGCGGTTTTTTCCATCGCCGCCTCGCGCCGGCTCTACGAGCCGAACAACCGGCTGTTCAATTACGCGCAATACACCATTTTTTACGCCCTTGCTCTGGCCGTCGTCGCCGGGACGCTCGCGTTTCGCATGTCGGCGTTCAACGTCATTTTGATCACGCCTCCGCAAATCGTCGCCATGCTGGACATCTTCTTTTTCTTGGGATTGATTCTGAACGTGGCGGGAATCTTGATCTTTTCGGCGGGACGGATCGAGCGCGGCGATGAAGTCTGGCGAATCCGCCAACAATTTCCCATTTTTCGCCGCGTCCATGAAAACTATTTGATCCATGCCCTTTATATCGCGTCATGGCTTTTCCTCGGCTACGGCATGGGAGCGGCGTGGGAGGGGACGAGCAAATTCCTTCCGCACTTTTGGAGCGGGCTTCCGGTCGTTCTCGCGGGATTGTTCTTGATGATCGCGCTGACGCGGATCGTGAATCTTTTTGTCGAGCAACGCAACCCCGCGACCATCGGTTTGTTTCTGACCCTTCTCCTGCTGTGGGGCGGCGCGCCGATTTTGGGTTACACGTTGGAGGCGGTCGCGTCTCCCGGTCGGGATTATCCCGTTCCCGGTTTGAGCGACCTTGCGGACATTCTCATGGACGCCTCGCCGGTTCCGGTTCTCTATCACATCTGGAGTGACGATCCGAATCTCGACCTCATTAGCCCGCCTTGTATTTTAGGGGGATTGGCAATTTTGCTTCTCATCCCGACGCTTCTTCCTTGGTGGCGGAGACGCATGGCGATTTCCTATGAGTGGTCGCTCGTCGCGGATCAGCCGCGCCCCGATCCGATGGAGGCGATTCGCCGGTTCCGCGAACAAAACAATAAATGAGCGAACAGAACGACGATCCGGCGGACGAAGTTTTTCAGGATTTCGTTGTTCCCGACACGGGCGCTCCGCTGGAACGCGAGCGACCTTGGATGATCCGTCCAATGGTTTTCGTCGCGCTGGCCCACGTCGCGGGATTGGTCGTGGGACGGCAAATTTTTGTTCCGTGGTGGAGTTTGATTCTTCCAGCGGGATTGATCGCGCTCGCGGTCGTCGGCGCGTTGATTTGGAATCGGCGCCAGCATCACTCCGCCTCGAACGCCGCTTATCTGATTTTTCTCGTCCTTGCGCTTTTGGGTTGGGCGAGTTCGAACCGCGTCCTCCGCGCCGATTCCTCGGCCGAAGCTGTCGCCCGGCAAATGGAGAAATTCGCGCTGGTCCGGGTCGAGGGACGGATCGCCGAATGGCCCGACCGCCGGGTCAACGGCTTCACTCTGCTTTTAGATCACGCCTTTCTTTCAGCCGCTCCTTTGGAAGGCGATGGAGTCCGGTTCCCGCTCAAAGTCTCGGTCATGGTTTATTCCAGTCATTCTGAAAAGGGAAATTCCGCCTCTGCGAATCCTCCCGTTCAAGGATCGCGGGTCGTGGCATGGGGACGAATCCTTCGACCGCAACACGCGACTTCGCCCGAAGATTTCGATCAGGCGGATTATCTGAGCGGGCGCGGCGTTGGGGCGATGCTCAAACTTGCCGGGCCGAATGATCTGGAAATTTCGGAAGGACAAAGAGGCTGGCGAAACCTCTTTTACAGTGCTGTGGATCGCGTCCATTCGTGGATGCGCGCCAATCTCAACGCCGCTCTATCCAAGCCGCAAGCCGACGTGGCGCGCGCGCTTTTTCTCGCCGAGCGCGACGGAATTTCCAAATCAACCAACAACGATTTTGTTCGGACCGGACTGGCGCATCTCCTGTGCGTGTCGGGACTTCACACCGGATTCATTTTGTTGATGGTTTTGGTTTCGGCTCGGTTGATGGGTCTGCCTCCCCGATGGTGCGCTCTAGCCGGAATCCCCGCGTTGGCGGCTTACGCGGCTCTGACCGGATTTCATCCCGCCGTTCTGCGCGCCTCGATCATGGGGGCATTTCTCATGGGGGCATGGGGATTGGGGCGAACCACTTCGATACCTTCGGCGCTGGCAACTTCGGCATTTTTTACACTGGTCCTCGATCCGCGCAATTTGATTCGATCGGATTGGTTGCTGAGCTACCTTTGCGTCGGCTCCGTTACGCTCTTTGTCTCGCCAATCTATGAAATTCTCATTCCTTCCGGCCGGACTCCGAAAGATCCGGGACTCGATGACCCAACTCCACCTTGGATGAAAAAATTCTTCCTTCAATACATTTGGCTGGCTTTTGCCACCGTCACCGCTGTTCAAATCGGTCTTCTTCCGATCACGGCGGCCATTTTTCACCAAGTCAGCCTAATTGGTTTTTTGATACAGCCCATCGCTATCTTTCTCGGAATGTTGATCGTCATGGGATCGGTGTTGATCGCATTGCTCGGTTGGATTGCTCCGGTGGCGTGGATTTTGGGACACGCCTTGAATCCAGTCATCGTTCTCTTCAATCAGTTCGTCGCGTATTTCAGTTCCCTTCCTTGGGCGTCGTTTCGCGTTCATCCCCTCCCGATTTGGCTGATCGCGCTTTATTATCCCGTTATGCTTTGGGGGCCGCATTTGCTTCGCGGACGCGGCGCGTTTTTCCGATCCAGCCGGCGCCAAAAAGTTCACGCCGTTGCGCGCGTCGGACTTTTTATCGCCGTCATCGTTTGGCTTCCGGTTCTCGGCGGTTCGGCCCCGACGGGAGCATTGGAGTTCTATATGCTGGACGTCGGACAGGGAGATTGTCTGGTTCTAAAATTTCCTGATGGAAAAATTGGCGTCGTGGATGGCGGCAAACACAACAAGGGGGACCGCGTGGTTTCGTTTCTTCGCTGGCTCGCAACGGATCACGTTGACTTCGCTGTTTCGACGCACGCCGACGCCGATCACATCGGCGGGTTGATCGCGGTGTTGGAAAATTTCAGAGTGAATCTTTTCATCGAAGGCCCCGACACCGCCGAGACGGACGATTTCCGCGAGCTTCAGCAACTCCTCGTGGAGAAAAAAGTGAAGGTTCATCACACGCGCGTCGGCGAGCGAATCGGCGGATTGAAGGGAACGCGGATTGACGTGCTCAATCCTTCCGACGGCGAAGACAACAACGACGCTTCGGTCACGCTTCTGATGGATTATGGAAAGATCGAATTTCTTCTGACCGGCGACATCGAGGCTCCGGCGGAAAGGGAAATTCTTCGACGCGGACTCGCCCGCGACATTGACGTTCTCAAGGTCGCGCATCACGGAAGCGCGACGTCCAGCGGCGAGGAATTTCTGGACGCCTTCACTCCGGAGATCGCGCTCATCAGCGTCGGCGCGGGGAATCCGTATGGGCATCCCTCGCCGAAAGTTCTTCAACGGTTCCAAGCTCGCAAGATCGCCGTCGAACGAACTGACCAAATCGGAACTCTGCGCCTGACGACCGACGGGGAACACATTCAGCTCGATCACTTTTCGGAAGGGAATTCGCCGAAATAATCGGACGCGGACGAATACGGACACACACGGAGAAAATTCCAAGAAAAAAGTTTTTGTCTTCTTTGCGTTCTTTTGCGGCAGATCGCTCTTTCTGGTCCGTGTCCGTCCGTGTCCAAAATCTACATTTTTTCCCGATAAGCCCAAAGGATCGTCCTCACCACCTCCAGCGCCTCTTGCGGCTTGACGAGCGGCTCGCGGCCTGTTCGGTAAGCGTCCAAAATGTCGAGGTATTGACGCTGAAATTGAACCAGTTTGGAGTTGAGATCCGCGGGATGGGGGGCGTCAAACGTTGCGTCCGGTTTGGGAGCGTCGTTCTTATGTTTCCAATAGACGATTTGCCCCTGCTCCAAAACGCAACTTCCGAGTGTTCCGTGGATTTCCATTCGCTCGGGAAAACCGGGATAGGCGCTGGTCGAGGCCGAAATCGTCGCGATCGCGCCTGATTCGGTTTTCAAGAGAACAGCGGCAACGTCCTCGGTCTCGATGATGTCGCGCGAGGTGCGGGTTAACGATTTGACGGCTTTCGGCCCGCCAAAATACCAAAGCAGAAGGTCGGTGTAATGAATCCCCTGATTCATCAGCACGCCGCCCCCTTCGCCGGATAATCGCCCGCGCCAATCGCTTTTGGCATAGTAGGCGTCGTCGCGATGCCACTTGATCGAGACGTTCACCAAAAGCGGATCCCCGAGCAATTTCTCGTCGAGCGCCTTCTTCAAAGCAATGGCTCCCTCGTAAAAGCGATTTTGCGAAATGATCGTCAGCAAAACCTTGTTCTTCTCGCAAGCGGCGATCAGGGCTTGTCCCTTTTCGATGGATATATCAATCGGTTTTTCGCAGATGACGCTCATTCCCGCTTCGGCGGCGCGGATTCCGTAATCGGCGTGCATCGAACTGGGCAGACAAATAACGACGCCATTGACGTCCTTGCGTTTCAAAACCTCCGCGTAATCGAAAACCGCCTCGACGCCGAGCTTTTTGCCGAGCGCGCTCGCGCTTTCCTTCACCGCGTCGCAAACGCAGACGCACTTGTAGCCTTCGGTTAGTTGGATCGTCTCGGCGTGACGCGCGCCCATCAGTCCGCAACCGATGACGGCGCAGTGGAGTTCTTTGCTCATGTTCAATGCCCTCCTCCGCTTTCGAGCGCTTTTTTGTGGCGATGAATCAGAATCAGATTGCGCGTGTAGGGGATCAGGTTGGGTAGATAACCGAGCGTCCCGACGGGATTTCGGATGCCGATGAAATAGACGAGAAGAATCGAGGAGCCGAGAATGCTCAACCACCAAAACGATATCGGCACGACGCTCCTTTTTGCCCGCTCGCTGGCGATCCATTGCACGAAAAATCGCGACGTGAAGGAGATGGTTCCCAAAAACCCGAACGCATCCCACCAGCCGACGTCAAATCCCAAAATTCTCATCTTACTCCTCCTTCTAAAATCAACAGGGTCTCCCCATGTCCATGCCTTCCCTTCTCATTAACCCCGCGATTGATCGCGGGGTTGCGGAGGCGCGCTCTTGTTGGAACCGTTTTAACGGTTTTTAATGGGAAAAACCGTTGAAAACGGTTGGGGAAAACCGTCCGTTCGTCGTTCCCCGCGATGAATCGCGGGGCCAATGAAAATATGCCGAGCGGTGAGATCGTATCGCTCCTAAAACGTCGCTCAATTCTTTTTCAACGATTCGGCGGTATGAATCGCTTGCGGAACCACCGCATTCCGAAAATGTCGCTGATCCCCACCCACAGCCGATTCATCGTGCCGTATTTGGAAACGCCCTTGTGCCGCGGGCGATCATTGATCCGGACTTCCTTGACCTTGAATCCCTGCCATCGCCAGATCGTCGGGAGAAACCGGTGCATTCCCTTGAAGGGCACGACGCAACGGGTTGTTTTCCGGCGAAGCGCGCGGAAGGTGCATCCGGCGTCGTGAACGTCGTCATTCAGCATGAAACCGCGGAAACGATTGGCGATGCGCGAGGAGATTCGTTTGACCCATGTGTCCTGCCGTTTGCCGCGCACGCCGGCGACGGCGTCGCAGTCCTCCAATTCGCGCAGGAGCATCGGAATATCGGCCGGATCGTTTTGAAGGTCGGCGTCAATCGTGACGATGATCTCGCCCCGGGCGTTCTCGAATCCGGTTAATTCTCCCGCGCTTTCGCCGCAATTGAAACGATGCTCGGCCATCCGCAGTTCAGGATACTTCGTCATCGCCTCCTTGAGGCGCTGAACCGTGCCGTCCGTGCTGGCGTCATTGACGTAGATGATCTCATACGGCTTGCCGATTTGCTTCATCACCGGATCAAGCTCGGCCAATAAGGGGAAGACGTTGTCCTCCTCGTTGTAACAGGGAATCACGACGCTGATTTCAGGATTCGTCATCCTCTTCCCTTTCTTCCTTAAACTTTGATGACACTCGAAAGACGCGCTGGAGCCGGGGATAATCGGCGAAGAGTTTATTCCAATGCTCGGCGCGATAATACGGTTGCCGATAGATTTCCCCCGTATTGAATTGCGTCGCCCAAATGTTGAAACCCGAATAGAAGACCATCAAGACATACCACCACAGCGCAAGCCCCGCCGGAAAAAGGTAGCGAACCGCCCGCCGGTAGGAAAGCAGAATTAGAACGACGCCGAGGATTATCGGAATTATCGGAACAAGGATCGCAAGAACCGGACGCTCGACCACAACCTCAAAATACCCAAAAAAGAGCGCCGAGAAGACCAACGCGGCAACGGACATTGCATAGCCCGCGATTCTCGAACAGAGCAATTCGAGCGCGTTCCAATCTTGAGCCGCAAGCGCTTCGCCGAAAAGCAAGGCCAGATAAGGAAGAATGACGGTCATATAATTGATCTGTTTTTGCGGAATCAGCGAGAAAACGAGAACGATGGATCCCAACGAGGCAACCGCCCACCGCAGGGTTGGTTTCTCCCGATACAGCCGGCCCCGCGCGGCCCGAATGACGAGCAAGGGAAGAAAGATGATCGTCGGCAAGGCGATTTTGAAAAGATTCAAGAAGTAGAAGAAGAAATTCCTGTAGTGCAACGCCGTATGATGCTCCTCATCGGCAACGCCGAAGGGAAGCAGGGCTTCGTCGTGAAAAGATTGTCTTGCCTCCGAACTGAAGGAGAGCATGAGAATCTCCCATGAAAATCCCAGAAGCACGGGAATCAAGAATGCGTAAATCGAGAAGGACGGCTTTCGGAACAAAGCCGTCTTCCCCTGAAACATCAGAAGCAAAAAAGAGGGCAGGGTCACGGCGGCAAACGCGGGCGTCGCTTTGGTCAGGAGCGCGGCGGCAAAAAAGAATCCGGACCAAAGGAGCCAATGAAACCTTCCGCTCTTCAAGTAGGCGCGCAGGCTTGAAACCGAAGCGAACGAGACCGTTCCCAAGAGCATGTCGAAATTGGCGATCCGGGCGTTGGCCGTGAAAAGCATCATGGCTGAAAGCGAAAGCGCCGAAACCGGCGCCGCCTGCTCGAGTCCTGCGGAACGGCAAAACAAATAGACGCAAAGCATCATGCCCAATCCGGCCAAAACCGACGGCAACCGATAAGCGACGCGGTCCGGAAGCCGCGTCGCAAGCTGGGCCGCCGCGCCGAGCCAATAGTAAAATGGAGGTTTGTTGAACCGCGCCCGTCCATGAAGCCGCGGCGTGAGATAATCGCCGGACTCGATCATCCCGGAGATGACGTTCAGAATGCGGATTTCCCGGTTCTCAACCGGCGCGGTTTCACGTTGCCCGATCAATAAAATCATTCCCATGACGGCGAGCGCCAATGAGAGAAAAAGCGCGGGGGAGGAAGATGACGGAGAAGGCGATGCTCCGCTTTTATTTTCCGATGAACGATCGGACATGCTCACAGACGTATTCGACTTCCTGCCGCGTCAGATGCGGATACATCGGGAGAGAAACGATCTCCTCGACGATTTTCTCCGCGACGGGGAACATTCCCGCCTTGAATCCATACTCGCGGAAGGCGGGCTGAAGGTGTAGCGCAATCGGATAATGAAGTCCCGTCGAAATTCCCTTTGCGCTCAAGTGTTCCATCAACTTGTCGCGGTTGGCGAGACGGATGACGTAAAGATGCCAGCAGGGAGTCGCTTCGGGAATCGCCCGGGGCAATTTGATTCCTTCCACGCCGCCCAACAATTCCTCATACCACCCGGCGACGACCCTTCGCCTCGCGTTCCACTCGTCCAATTTTCTTAGCCTTTCGCGCAAGATGGCGGCGTGGAGCGAATCAAGCCGGTCATTGGAACCGAAAATTTCGTGGGTGTATTTTTCGAGCCGCCCGTGGTTGGTGAACATGCGAACGTATTTGTCCACCGCGGGATCGTCGGTGACGACCGCGCCGCCGTCGCCGAACGTTCCCAAATTTTTTGAGGGGAAAAACGAAAGGCAGGCGGCCAGTCCGAATGTTCCGACGGGCTTGCCTCGATAAGCCGCGCCCTGCGCCTGCGCGCAATCCTCAATCAGCGGAACCCTGTGTTTTTGCGCGATGGCCGTCAGCGCGTTGAGTTTGGCGGGCAGGCCGTAGAGATGGACGGCAATGATCGCGCGCGTTCGGGGGGTAATCGCCGCCTCGACCGCTGAAGGGTAGATCGTATAAGTTTCCTCGATGTCGCAAAAAACAACCTTGGCTCCCGCTTGGTGAATCGCCTCGGCGGTTGGAAACGCCGTGTGAACCGTGGTGATGACTTCATCCCCCGGAGAAATCTTCAACGACCGCAGGGTCGTGGAGATTGCCGTCGTACCGTTGGCGACGCCGCAGGCGAACTTGCGCCCGAAACTTTGCGTCAGAGCCTGCTCGAAATCCTTGACCGGCTTCCCGCCGATGAACCACGAATTTTCAATGACGGTCCGCATCGCGCCGTCAATTTCATTTTTGATTTCCTCGTATTGAGGTTTGAGGTCAACAAACTGAACTTTCACCGCAAAACTCCCGGTTGATTCGGAGATAAGAATGATCCGTCCGCGCGGCGAAATTTGCCCGAATCCACGCCGCGCTTGCCGAAATATAAACCCGATGAGCAAGATTGGATAGGGATAATTCAGGATTTTGGACCGCTTTTTTTCTTTCCGTCCACGGCCTTTTTCAGATTGTATTCGACGTCCTGATTGCCGGGATCCAGCTTTCCCGCCACCTGAAACTCAGTGATGGCCTCGTCGAACCTCCCCAGACGAGCCAAAGCGACGCCCAGATTCAGGTGGAACGAAGCGTTGTCCGGCTTGAGTTCTATCGCCCGGCGGTAGGACTCAACGGCCTCCGCGAATTTCTCTTGATTGATGAGCGTGTTGGCAAGGTTGAAATGGGCGTCGGCAAACTCGGGACGCAGGCGCGCCGCCTCGCGGTAGTTCGCCACGGCTTCATCCATCTTCCCTTTTCCTCCCAATACCGTTCCGAGATTGTAATAAGCGTTGGCGTGGTTAGGTTTGTATCGGATTGCCAGACGATATTGTTCGATCGCTTCGTCAATTCTATCCATCTCGGTCAAAACCACGCCAAGGTTAAAATGGGCGTCAGGATATTCGGGACGCACCTCCATTGCCCTCCGGAACAGCTCGGCGGCTTTGTTCCGTTCTCCCTTGCGGCTGAAACCAACTCCGAGACCCGCGAGCGCCTCGGGGGAATCGGGCAATTTATCAGCCGCGTTCCCGAAGTATCGGATGGCCTCGTCGTTCTTGTTCTCTCCGAGCCGTATGAATCCCATTTGAAGGTTGGCGTTAAACGCTTGGGGATCGGTATGAAGCCATTGTTCATGAAAAGCGAGATCGGTCTTGAAATAGGTCGCGCGATGGAAGGAAATGACAACACACGTCCAAGCAAGAATCCTACCCAACCAATCGAAGCCGGAATGGAAGCGCGAGTGGGGAATGAATTCCCCATGGAGCGACGCGGCCAAGGCGAACACGGCGAAAGACGACAGAAAAATATAGCGCTCGTCGTATTGGGCCTCCTGCCGCAGGAGGTTGGACGTCGGCAGGAGCGCGAGGAAAAACCACGAGAGCCAAAAGAATGCGACGGATCGTTTTTGTTTGCCGGAGCGGATCGCCAAATAGGCAAGGAGGAGCGTCGCCCCGTCCGCAAGGATCAGGCGGGGAACCGACGGCCAGCGCGCAAGCGTCGGCTCATAGACCAATTCCCATGTCGGCGCGAAAATGGTTTGCAACGCATAGGCCGCGGCCAACGGCGGTCCCCAGAGCGTTCCGAACAAAAATTCGCCTCCACCGAAAAGTTTCCGGCGAATGGCGAAATATAGAATTAGAATCGGTCCCAGCGCAATATAACGCCGAACCCACCCGCCGACGCTTTTGCCGGGGGGATCGGGCGTAAGTTTCAAGAGATCGGCAAGAACGAACAGCGCGGGAACCACGACCGCCTGCTCCTTGCTCAAGAGCGCTCCGGTGAAAGCAAGGATAGCGACGCCGCGCCATTTCGCGCCGCCGTTCAAGTGCGCGGCCATCGCGCCCAGAATCCATACCGCCGGCATGAGAGTCTCGCGTCCCGACGAAATTGGATACACGCACGATGACGCGACCGGGTGAATCGAGAACAGGACTGCGACGGCTGTCGCCTCGGCTTTGCCCAGTCCAAAAACGGGACGCCGCGCGAGGGCATAACCGAGCGCGGCTCCCAAACCCATCAAAACGGCGTTGAAAACATGAAATGGCCCCGGCCGCTCGCCGTGAATTGTCTTTTGCAGAAGAAGCGTCGTCCGCGTGATGGGACGGTAATAGGGGAGATTGTAGAAATGCCGCTCGGCGAAAATCCGCGCCACGTCGGAAACCGAATGAGGCGCGGCCTGCGCCTCGATCACTTCGTGGTCGTCGTAGATGAAGCCATTGCAGTAAGAGAGAATCGAATAAAACAGGGCTACCACGGCGAACAAGATCAGAGCCGTAAAGGAACCCCGCCGCTCAAATTTGTCCCTGATCCCCAATTCCATCCCTCTCCCCGAACGAATCCGCCATTAACAATAGCCGCCGATCCGCGCCGATTCACGCTGATTCTTGCAAGGTCGGAGTAAAGTTTGACCCCATTTCTCGATTTAGTTAGGCTTGAACCAATGATTCTCGCTCCCACATTGACCACACCGTCCACTTCGTCCACTGCCGTTGAATGGAACAGCTTCGCCGATCCTTTTCTTGAAACGATCAACGCGAAACTAGACCGGAAGGAGAGGCTCACGCTCGACGACGGCGTCCGATTGTTCCGGACGCACGACTTGCTTGGACTCGGCGCGTTGGCCAATCGCGTCCGCGAGGCACGCCACGGAAACAAGACCTACTACAACGTCAACCGCCACATCAATTACAGCAACGTTTGCGTGAATCACTGCCGGTTCTGCGCGTTTTACCGCTCCGACGCCAACGCCCCCGGCGCGTGGACCTACAAGCTGGAGGAAATTTTCGCCAAGGCGGTGAACGACATGCCTCCCGACGGCGACGAATTGCACATCGTCGGCGGACTTCATCCCGATCTTCCCTATGAATACTACCTCGAAATGCTTCGCGGCCTGAAACAACGCCTGCCGCGCGTTCACCTCAAAGCCTTCACCGCCGTCGAGATCGCGCATCTTTCCAAAATCGGCCACAAACATGTCAAGGCAGTCTTGGAGGATTTGATTCAGGCGGGACTCGGTTCGCTGCCCGGTGGCGGCGCCGAAGTCCTCACGCCGAGCAGTCGCAAGGAAGTTTGCGGCGAGAAATTGACCGGCAAGGGATGGCTTAATATTCACCGGATCGCGCATCAGCTCGGCATCAAGAGCAATTCCACGTTGCTCTACGGCCACCGCGAAACGATCGAGGACCGCGTGGATCACATGATCCAACTCCGCGATTTGCAGGACGAAACCGGAGGTTTTCAGGTTTTCATTCCGCTGGCGTTTCATCCGGAAAACACCGAGATGAGCGAAATCCGCAAGCCGAGCGGCGCGACCGATCTCCGCATGGTCGCCGTCGGACGGCTCATGCTCGACAACTTCGACAACATCAAGTCGTATTGGATCATGGTCGGGACCAAGATCGCTCAACTCGCCCAGCATTTCGGCGCGAACGACGTGGACGGGACGGTCGTCGAGGAGACGATTTATCACATGGCCGGAGCAAAAACGCCCCAAGGCATGTCGGTCAAGGAACTGCAAAAACTGATCCGCGAGGCCGGCCGAATCCCCGTCCGCCGCGACACGCTCTACAACGAAATCCGAACTCCGGATGCGGCTTGAGCGCCGGTCCGATCTGAGTCGAACCCGAAATGTGGATTGACTCTTAATCCGTTTCGAGAGGCACGTCCAATCCTTCGAAAGGATCACGAGTCGAGATGAGGAACAAGGTAGCGGCGCAACCGCGCACGACGAATGGACCAACCCCGCCAATCGGCCAAATTATTCTTCAGAATATCTTCGACCCTCACCAAAGCTTGGTTCGTTTGATGCCGACGATGGGGATCAAGGATTAGTTCATCTACACGATGAAGGGCCGGCAAGGCTTCCTCGCCCAATTCCGCCAAGTATAAAACATCTATGGAAGGACCTTCGCCGCGCATCTCCTTGCAGTGATTTACATTGTAATTTGCGATGTATGCTTCCAAGTTGATGAAGGAGCAAAGATACAAGACAGCGAGGAGGGTCAGGGCATTGACCTTTAGTAGCCAGCCGTTATCGCGCCCCGTAGCGAGCCGAATGATGATCCAAATCAAGCCCATCGCCACAATCAGCATCCAAATGCCCGCCGCCAAACGAAGCCGCGTCAACGTATAAACGGCGACGTACAGGTGCAATCTCCACGCGGCGGTGAAGGTGAGAAAAACATTTTGTCCCAGCCAGACGAACACGAGGCGGTGGGCGAGACGAATTTTGTCGCCGCGTTCTCCCGGGCGAAACGCGGCCAGCACAAATCCCGCGGCAAGGAGCGCCGTCGCAACCAAAGGATACGCTCCCCGGTGCGCGTATTCCGCGTGACTCAGACCCTCGGGGAGCCGCCGACCGGAAAACAGATAAGTTGCGTCGAGGAGCGTTTGAACGGCGAAAACCAAGTTAAACCACGCAAGACACCGCACAAGCGTTGCGTTCAGGAGAGAATCGCCGGGGGAAATTTTTGGTTTCAGGCCCATCGAAGAAACCGCCCGAGTCCACCCCAAGTCGAATTTTAGGCGAAAGGGACGGCAACGAAGCAATGTCCAAATAAACGCGGACCAAACCATCCACCACACCATACGATCAATGCCGGGCAAATCAAACCCCCGTAGGAAATCTCTGACGAGATCCATTTGCCGTTGGACCCAGATATCAATGATTGGATTGGCCATCGAGAATAAACCTACGAAGACCATGCTAAGCAAAATCGGAATCATCCAAAGGAAAGCGAACCGTTTGAGCGGGCGTGACAAATCCCACTCTTTGCCGGCTCTGCGCTTCCATGTTTGCCAATCCCTGATCGGACGCAAGATCATCTCTCGCGCAAAGCCCCCATACGCCGCGATCCATGATCCAAACCCCGCAAACCATCCGAGCCGACCCGCCAAAGCAAGCGTTATAATCCCCATCCCTCCCAGCAGGGTTGAGATCAGTCCCGGCTGGAGAACCATGGCCACCGCCAAGCCGGCAAGCCCATTTAGAATGGCTATTCCAAGGCGCTTAAACGCAGTTCGGGGCCAACGCAAGACGGTGAGTGACGTGATGAGGATCAACCATGCGCCCGCACTCCATCCAACGGGATGATGATAGAATAGGAAGTCGGCTCCCACGGCTCCAAGCAAAGTGAAAGCCGCCTGTCTCTTGGAACTCCAAATGCTGTTTCGGCAATTGGAAGCAAAGCTCATGGCTGAATGTCAATCTATCACAAGCGCTCCCAACTTCACAAGATCGCGCCAACGCCGCATCTTCCCTCAACGCGGGCTTGACTCCACCGTTCCGCTCGCCGAAACTTGGGGCGCAGATGAATCGAACCGTAGCGTCCCGGAGGGCGCGAAGATCAGGAAAGGAATTATCATGAATTGGAAAAAGACTTCCGCATTGCTTGCGGGAATGGCGATTCTTGCCGCGACGCTCATTCCCAGCCTCGGCCATGCCGCCGACGCCAAGAAAGCCAAAATTCTCATGCTCACGCATTGGGAAAAATTCAAGCATCCGTCGCTTCCCGTCGGCGAGAAGATTTTGAAGGAAATGGGCGAAAAGAGCGGCGTTTTCGAGGCCGTTTGCATCGAAGGATACAAACAGGACCCCAAGAGCGCCGATCTCTCGATCATCACCGCAGATTATCTCAAGCAATTCGACGCCATTGTTTTCTTCACGCAGGGCGATCCGCCGCTGACCGACGCCCAAAAGAAAGCGATCCTCGATTTCGTCAAGGGAGGCAAGGGAACCGTTCACATCCATTGCGGAACCGATAGTTTCTACAAATGGCCGGAATACGGCGAACTCCTAAGCGGAGCGTATTTCAAGACACATCATCCCAACGACAAGAAGCTCACCCTCAAGGTTGAGGACCCCAATCATCCCGCGACGAAAATGCTCGGCGGAAGCTGGACGCTGGCCGACGAGTTTTATCAATATCGCCCCGAATCCTTTTCGCGCGACCGCGTTCACGTCCTCTTGAGCGTGGACACCGACAAGAGCGATCTCGCGCCGCAACAGATGGAAAAGGGAGGGGATTATCCGTTGTCGTGGTGCCGGATGGTCGAGAAGGGGCGATCCTTCACCACCGCGCTCGGCCATCGCGACGACGTCTGGACCGATCCCACGTATCAAGCCCACCTTCTCGGCGGAATCAAGTGGGTTCTCGGCCTTGAGCCGGGGGATGGCAAACCATCCGGCGCGAAAAAATAGATAGGATCAACAATGGACAGGCTTAACAGGATTGACAGGATTTCCGCATTTTTGATCCTGTCAATCATGTAAATCCTGTCTAAAAACAATTACGACCCTCATGTTGAAAGTCGTCACCGCCGCGCAGATGAGACGGATTGATGCCGTTGCGATCCGCGAGCGGGGCATTCCGGGTCTGGAATTGATGGAACGCGCGGGAGAGGCTGTCGCCCGCGAAGTTGTCGAACGGTTCGAACCTCAATCCGTCGCCGTTGTCACCGGCAAGGGCAACAACGGCGGCGACGGGTTCGTCGCGGCGCGTCTTCTTCATCAGCGAAACGTCAAGACGACGGTCTTTGCCCTTTTCGGCGCGGACCAACTTTCCGGCGACGCGCTGGACAATTCCAAAAAGCTTCCGGGCGATCTTCCCGTCGAGATCATTTCGACCGCGGATTCCCTGCGCGAGCCACTCCGCGGCTTTGATGTAATCGTGGATGCCATCTTGGGAACGGGATTGAAGGGACCAGTCACCGGATTCCTCGCGGACGCGATTGAAGCCGTCAATTCTACTCGAATTCCCGTGGTGGCCGTGGATATTCCGTCGGGTTTGCTTGCCGATTCGCAATCGGTCGCCGCGCCGCTTGGTCCGCACATCCGCGCCGCGCTAACCGTCTCGATGGGGCTTCCCAAAATCGGAATGGTTCTCGATCCGGGGATGCGCTCGGCGGGAGTCGTCACGGTTGCCGACATCGGCTTTCCCGACGATCTTTTGAGGGACCCCGCGATTTCAGCAAGCGTCATGGAAATCCAAGACGCCAAAGCGATGTTGCCTCCTCGTCCGCCTTGGGGAAACAAAGGGACGTTTGGGGGCGCTCTGATTTTAGGAGGAAGCGAAGGAATGACCGGCGCGGCGATTTTGGCCGCTCAAGCGGCCTCGCGGTCCGGCGTCGGGCTGGTTTACTCCTCCTATCCGCGACCGCTCGGCGAAATCTTTGAATCGCATTTGATCGAGCCGGTCAAACGTCCCTTGCCCGGGGGCGAGCGATGGTTCACGGCTACTCACGTTAAAACCGCCTTGCGCGAATCGGAAAATGTTCAATCCGTCGCGCTGGGTCCGGGCATTGGTCAGCGTCCTACGACGGCAAAATTTGTTTCCGCCATGATTCGTGGAATTCAAGCGCCGATGGTGTTGGACGCGGACGCGATCAATTTGCTCACGTCTGATGTGAACGCTCTCAAATGCCGCGCGGGACCGACGATCCTTACGCCGCATCCGGGCGAACTGGCCCGGCTACTGAAATCTTCCGTCGCGGAAATCGAATCCAACCGGCTCGATGCGTGCATTTCTCTTTCCCGCGAGTTCAAGGTCGTCGTCGCGCTCAAGGGTTCGCAAACGATCATCACGACGCCCGACGGCCAACGGTTCATCAATCCCAGCGGCAACAGCGGTCTTGCCAAAGGGGGAAGCGGCGACGTGCTGACCGGCCTGCTCGCCGGATTGCTTGCTCAAGGTTGCCCCATCGCCGATGCCTCGCGACTGGGAGTTTTCCTTCACGGCCTTGCCGCCGACCGCGCCGCGGCTAAACTCGGCGTTCGCGCCATGACGCCAAGCGACGTCATCGCAAATCTTGGCAACGCATTTCTTTCTTTGCGGAACGAAGCCAATTAACCAACCGCCAAGAAAATTCCGAGCCGCGCCTCATTTCGCCGATGCGGTCTTGAGCGATCCCCCTTTTTTCACGCCGACAAATTCGACGTGCCGGTTCACGCGGTCGCCTCGATTGCCGAAGACGTTGTCGGTCTCCATTTTGCCGGCGATCTTGCCGTCCTCCTTGAGGGTTCCGCTGAAGATGATCTTGCCCATCTCGCCGATGGGAATGGTCAGACGGAAATCATTCCCTTTCCATTCCACGGGCACGGGAAGCGTCGAGATGACCTCGCCGGGCAGAGCCATGAAATCGGCCCCTTTGCCCTCGCGGGGCAAATTCAAGACCATCGGAAGCGGAACGGTCCCGGGCGCCAAGTAGAGACGGTAAAACGTGTCGCCCCCCTTTTCAGCGAGGAAACGCTCCACGTCCGCGTTTGCGTTCCACGGTTTGGGGCGTTTGCCCTCGGCGACGTAATAGGCGAACGCGCCGATCATCATCTCGTTGTTGCTCTCCTCGCCGAACCACAAATCCTTGGTTGGATCGGGATTGTTCGGGTTCTTCGCGGAATTGTCATGATGGGAGAGAATCTCCACCTTGCTCCCCTTGGGGAGGAAGAGCGGCTTCTCCAGATAATAATTCCACTGCCAGTTGAAATCGTAGTTCGGGACGCTCAGCATGACCTCTCGGCGCCCGTCGGGGAAAATCGCCGTGTATTTCATGTCCTTGCCCCGCTGGTGCATGTGCGGGAAGTATTGAGTGACGTAGATGTCGTCCTCGATGTTGATCGAGGCCGAGGTTTCAAAGTTTTCCGCGCCGGCGGGAATCAGGAAATCGAGCCGCAACGGCGCGCCCGCCCACATGATTTTTTTGATCTCCCCTTTGCCGAAATAAAATCCGATGCGCGTCCGGTCGGTCTCCGGCTTGCCGGAGGGATGATAGTGCATGTTCGCCGTGATCGTGTCGTCCTTCTTGAGTTCATGTCCCATCCCTTCGGGCCATGTCACGGGAGGCGTGCCGACCGCCCAACCGGAAAACGCTCCGGTTCCGAGTCCGTCCTGACTCGATCCACCGCTACTCATCATTCCCCCTTCGCCGCGATAAAGGACGATGTGATGGACGATCCGGCGGTTGCCGGGAAGGAATTCGAGCGACTGAATCCAGACGTCCTTGGGGAGATTGATTTTGGCCGAGAGATTGGGAAATTGATCGGGGCCGGAGGCCGGAAGGGAGTATTCCGGCAACTCGACGATGTAATCGGGCGCGCCGAGTTTCCATTCATTCTTGAATTGCGGAACAGGAGGAACTTCCTTCGCGTCCCCTAGCGGCGCGCCTTGATCCACCCAGTCGGCGATGAGCTTGATCTTTTCTTCGGGCAGACTGATGTCGTTGATGAATTTGCCGTAGTGCGGATCGGCGGACCACGGCGGCATCTTGCGGCTGACCACGTTCTTCTTGATGGATTTCACCCACGGACGCGTGTCCTCATAGCTGAGGAGATTCATCGGAGCCGCTTCGCCCGGACGATGACACTCAGCGCAGTGTTGAAACATGATCGGCGCGATGTCCTTGGAATAGGTGACGGGATTGGGCGCGTTGTCGTCGCCGCGCGCGATCGTGGTGGTTCCCAAAAACGTCAAGAGTGCCAAAAACGTAACCACTGCGAGGAATAAGGCAACTGCGAAAATGGCCGCCTCCTTGAGACCCCATTTTCCGTTCAAACTAATTTTCATGATTCGGCTCCTTTTTTTGATTGTATCATGGGAAACTCAAAGTCCCGCTTGGTTTGATTCGACGTATTGAATTCTTCCCACCCCGTCCACCAAACTCCTGCGAACGCCCGTCTCCGCCTTGCGCGCCCGCCGTTTTGCTCTCGGCCTCAACGCGCTCACGACAAACCGCGCCAACGTGTCCACAATCGCCTCACGCGGCGCGATTTTTTCCGAATAGAGCCGTAGCGCCTCGAATCCCATCTCATTGATTAGATGCATCATCACTTTGGGATCAAGCTCCGACCGAACTTTTCCGGTCTTTTGCGCCTGCATCAAAAGTTTTTCCGCCATCTCCATCAAGCGATCCCGCGCCGCGTCGAGCGTTGGTTTTAATTCTCGATTGGATCGCTCCTGTAGAAAAAATTGAAACCATCGCGGATTCCGGTCCATGAAATCCAGCATCGCGCCGTATCCGATCCTGCATCCTTCCTCGATTGTCTTGCCCCGCAGGAAATGCGGCGCAATTTGCCGAAGAAGAACCTGTTCCGTGTCCGCGACCAACGCCCGGCCCATCGCCTGCTTGTTCCGGAAATAATGATAAAAAATGCCGCTGGAGGCTTTGGCCTTTGCGGCGATGTCCTTGGGCGCGACGGCGTGGTAGCCCTTGACCGCGAAAAGTTCCAGCGCGGCATCCAGCAATCGCCGCCGCATCGCTTCCCGCATCGCCCGGTTCTGTCCCTCGTTCCTCGCCATGATGGTCAAGCCTAGAATAAATTGATTGATCTGTCAACCAATCATTTCAACTATTTTGACTTGTCGCGCCGACGATGGGTTTGGTAAAAAAAAAGCGCGCCCGAAAAATAAATTGAACCGGAATCCGAGCCGCAACCGTCAGGGAGCGTATGCTGGACACGGATGAACAGGATGCGCGCGGATAATGAGATCCTGAATTTACGCTAGGCGAGGGGATCGGGCTATGGCAAAATTGATCGTGAAAAAACGCGCGGGTGGGAAAGGGATCGAAGAATGAAATCCAACGGGACGACTCAAATCGCAAAGGCAAATACGGTCAACGGAAGCGGGCGAAAAACGGACAAAACGAATGAAACGGTCGAACTCTCGCTTAATTCCCGAATTACAAGAGATGGATTTCCGAACGCCCGAAAAGTTTACGTCGCCGGACGGATTCACTCCTCGATCCGCGTCCCGATGCGCGAAATTTCGCAATCCCCGACGCGTTCCGGCAGACCCGGCCAACCGGATGAAATCAATCCGCCGGTGACGATTTATGACGCTTCCGGTTCCTACACCGATCCGGCGATTCCAATTGACGTGACGCGCGGACTGGGACCGATTCGGTTGGAATGGATCAAGGCGCGAGGTGACGTTGAAGAATCGCTCGCGGAATGTAATCCGGCCACTCTCGGCTGGAAAAATCCCCGTCCGATCCTCCGCGCTAAACCGGGACGCCGCGTGACGCAACTCGAATACGCCCGGCGCGGAGAGATCACGCCCGAAATGGAATTCATCGCCATCCGCGAAAATATGCGGCGCGAAACGCTCGCCGCTGAAATCGCCCGTCAACATCCCGGCCAATCGTGGGGCGCGGCGATTCCGAAAATCATCACACCTGAATTTGTCCGCGACGAGGTCGCCCGCGGACGCGCCATTATCCCCGCAAACGTCAACCATCCCGAAAGCGAGCCGATGATCATTGGCCGGAATTTCCTCGTCAAGATCAACGCCAACATCGGCAACTCGGCGGTGACAAGCTCCATCGAGGAGGAAGTCGAGAAAATGGTCTGGGCGATTCGCTGGGGCGCCGACACCGTCATGGACCTCTCGACGGGCAAGAGCATCCACGAAACCCGCGAATGGATCATCCGCAATTCCCCCGTTCCCATCGGCACGGTTCCGATCTATCAGACGCTCGAAAAGGTCGGCGGCAAGGCGGAGGATTTGACGTGGGACCTTTACCGCGACACGCCCATCGAGCAGGCCGAACCGGGAGTGGATTTCCTCACCGTCCCCCCCGGCGTTTCGCCACCCTACATTCCGCTCACCGCCTAAAGGTTTAACGGAGCACGCCCCCCCGGCGGGCCGCGATCCT
>CAZRCZ010000017.1:0-113582 GCA_964598765.1 uncultured Candidatus Sumerlaeota bacterium
TGTTGGGCGATTTGCCGCCGAGTTCGAGCGAGAGGCGTTTCAGATTTCCCGCGCAGGCGCGCATGATGATCTGTCCCGTGCGCCATTCGCCGGTGAACGCGACCTTGTCCACGTCGGGATGCGCGGTGATCGCCGCGCCGGCCGTCTCGCCGAATCCGGGAACGATGTTGATGACGCCCGCCGGAACGCCCGCCTCGGCGCAAATCTCGGCGAAGCGCAACGCCGTCAGCGGCGTCTGCTCGGCGGGTTTGAGAACGATGGTGTTGCCGCAGGCAATCGCGGGCGCGACCTTCCACGCCAACATGCCGAGCGGGAAATTCCAAGGAATGATCTGCCCGACGACGCCGACCGGTTCGCGCCGCGTGTAGTTCAGGAAATTGCCGTTGACCGGAATGACGCTCCCCTCGATCTTGTCGGCCCATCCGGCGTAATACTCGAACGTGCCGGTGACCATCGGAATATCCACGAAGCGGGACTCATTGATCGGCTTACCGTTGTCGAGCGTTTCGAGCGTGGCGAGTTCTTCGCCGTGATCCTTGACGAGATTGGCGATTTTCTGGAGCAGGCGACCGCGATCCCGCGCGCTCATGCGGGGATAGGGACCGCTTTCCAGCGCGCGACGCGCCGCCTTGACCGCCTTGTCAATGTCGGCTTTGTCGGCTTCGGCGACGGCGGCCAAAACGTCTCCCGTCGCGGGATTGAGCGTGGCAAACGTCTTGCCCGATTCGGCGTCCACAAACTTTCCGTCAATGAAAAGCTTGGTTTGCTTGATGACTGCTTTGGCGTCCTTTTTGGTTTCCGCCGGAGCGGTTGCGGTCGTCATGGTCGTGATCCTCCCTTGAATCCGATTAAATATCTTAAATGTGAGATTCCAAATTCGAGATTTGAAATCCTTGCCCTTGCCTGACTTCAATTTCGCGCCGGAGGGATCGGTTGTCAATGAAAGAGATAAACTTCCTAAGGCGGTGGTTCCGAACACGCCTAAAGAATCAAAATGGGATCCGTGAAGAATGCTCGAAAGTTGCGTCCATTTCAGCGAAGCAAGAAACTTGCTCCGCATTCTCCTTTTCTTTTCGTCGGAGGAGGCTTAGACTCCGTTCCGATTTGAGGCGGCGGAGAATCCCTTGTGATCGAAATTTTGGATTGGCGACAAGGCAAGTTGATTCTCGAAGTCGAGGCGCGGTCGTTGGAAGGAATCAATCTTTCCAACAAATCATTGGCGCAGGCCGATTTCAAGGGGGCGAACCTGAGCCGGGCCGATTTGCGATGGTCGAACCTCAGCAACGCTAACCTGAAGGGGGCCAATCTCAGCAAGGCCAACTTGGAGGGAGCCAATCTGCTGGGGGCGAATCTGCGCGAGGCCAATTTGTGCGGAGCCAACCTGACCGGCGTTTTTCTAGGCGGTGGGAGCGTCGCCGAGCCGGGAGGCTCGATGGTCAGCCGGGCGGAATTGGGGGAAGCGATTTTTGATAAAGAGACCCGATGGCCTACCAACTTCGAGCCACTCCGACGGGGAGCAAAGAAGGTGTGATTCGGAAAAGTGGGGTTTGATTAAGATGTAGGATTAAGATTAGGATTATGACTGACGCGGACTGGCAAAGGTGAACAAGAGAACGAGCATCGAGCAAGAGCAAGATTAAGAGCAAGCGAATAAGGAGCGAAATCATGGCCGAAACACCGGTCGAAAACAAACCGCAAGGAACGGAAGAACCGAAATTCGACGGCAATCCCACCATCGGCGCCGTGATTGGCGCGGTGGCCGGAGGGGCGTTGGGGTGCTGGTATGGCATGAAATTCAACGGCGTCACAGACCTTTCGATGGGTCCGGTTCCCGGGCCGGTCGTGGGTCTCATCGGCGGTGTCGTCTTCGGCGCGATTCTCGGCGTGTTCGTCGGCGCGGCGGGCAAGGCGATGCTTACTCCCAAAGCCGCGCTCGGTTTCGCCATCGGCGCGGGAATTCTCATCATGGGGCGTCTAGCCGACGACACCGGCCAGCCGATTGATAAGATCAAGGACATCGTGGTCGCGGGTATTTTCTGGGGGACCATCGGCTCCATCGTCGGCGCGGTCGGGATCGGCAACGGCGAATCGGGCGAAAACTCGGCGCCTCCTTCCGGGGATCAACAGCAGAAAAGTTGAACCTCGTATTTTTTGCCTTCGAGCACGATCATAAGCACGAGTATGAGCAAGAAATAGTCAGGGTGAAACCGATGGTAAGAATATCCCGTTCATCCTGCGCATCCCTGTTCATGAAGTCCGAACGCCGCCGATTCCGCGCAGGATCAACCGTAAATTATTTGGACTGTCGGCGAACCGGAGCGCGTCCTCCTCGCTGATGACCCCCGCCTTGCAAAGTTTGTGCAGGGATTGATCGAACGTCTGCAAGCCCTCCTGTTTGGCCGCGCCCATCGCCTGCTTGATCGCGGAAACGTCCCCCTTGGAAATCAACTCGCCGATGAAGGGGGTGTTGAGAAGAATTTCCAGCGCGGGAGCGCGCCCGCCGCCGATCTTCGGGATCAACCGCTGGCTCAAAATCGCCCGCAAATTCAGCGACAACTGAAGCAAAAGCTGGGGATGATACTCGTGCGGAAAAAAGTTCATGATCCGCTCTAGCGTCTGGTTGGCGTTGTTGCAATGGAGCGTGGCGAGAACCAAGTGGCCGGTCTCGCTCGCGTGGAGCGCGAACTCCATCGTCTCGCGGTCGCGGATTTCGCCGATGTAAATGACCTTGGGCGCTTGGCGAAGCGTGTTCTTGAGCGCGATTTGAAACGAATGCGTGTCAATGCCGACCTCGCGTTGGCTGACCAGCGCCATCTTGTTCCGATGCACGAATTCCACGGGATCTTCGATCGTGACGATGTGTCCTCCCATTCGCTCGTTGCGATAGTCAATCATCGCGGCCAGCGTCGTGGATTTGCCCGATCCGGTCGCGCCGGTCATTAAAATCAATCCGCGCTCTTGAAGGACCAATTCGCCCAGTTGCGGCGGCAAACCCAACTCGTCGAATTTCGGAATTTCGACCTTGATTCGGCGGAGAACCAACGCGACCGATCCGCGTTGATGATAAATGTTCACCCGAAATCGTCCGTTTTCTCCCAAGGCGTGCGAGACGTTGATCTCCATCTCCCGCTTGAATTCCTCGCGCTGGTCGGGATTCAAAATCTCCGCCGCGTAATCGGCGGTGTCTTCGGCGGTCAGAAGAACGTCCACTGCATCCACGAATTGGCCTTGAAGCGAAAATTTCGGCTTGGCCTCGGCGGCAAGGTAAAGGTCCGAAGCGTCCTTGTGGATCATGTCGTTGAGCATTTCGCTCAAGGAAATTTTCGGCATGGGGTGGTTCTCAATCGAGTGTGGGCATCATCGTCCCGGAAGCTTTGCCGATGCGCCCTTTTGGCTCTGGAGGTGCGGGCGAGGCAGGTGGGGGCGGTGGAGCCGGCGGCGTCGGAGTCGAAGTCGAAGTTGCTTCTTTCGCGGCGCTGGGAAGCCCCGGCTGACTCCCCGCTTCTTGGTTGGCCTTTTCTCCCACTTTTCGCGAGATGAAATCGGGATTGTTCGCCTTCTCCAAGGCGGCCTCTTCCGTGATGACTCCTTGCATGACCAAATCCTTGAGATTTTGATCCAGCGATTTCATTCCGAGTTTTTGGCTGGTCTGAATGATCGTCGGCAACTGATGCGTCTTCGATTCGCGAATAAGCGAGCGCGTCGCGGGGGTGCCGATCATGATCTCCATCGCGCAGACTCGCCCGGTGCCGCTCTTCTTCGGTATGAGCGTCTGGCAGATGATCGCCTGAAACGATTCGGCGAACATCGTCCGCACCAACCCCTGTTGCTCCGGCGGAAAAACGTCCACGAGTCGATCCACGGTCTTCGGCGCGGATTGGGTGTGCAGGGTTCCGAAAACCAGATGCCCCGTCTCCGCCGCCGTCAACGCGAGCGAGATCGTTTCCAAATCGCGCATCTCGCCGACGAGAATCACGTCGGGGTCCTCGCGCAACGCGCTCCTAAGCGCGGCGGTGAAACTGTGGGTGTTCGCGCCAAGCTCGCGCTGATTGACGACGCTTCGCTTCGGTTTGTGAACGAACTCAATCGGGTCCTCAATGGTGAGAATGTGAACGCTGTGGTTGGCGTTGATGTGATCCACCATCGCGGCCAGCGTGGTGGATTTTCCCGATCCCGTCGGCCCCGTGACCAGAACGATGCCGCGCGGTTTTTCCGAAACCGTTCGCAGAATGGGCGGAAGGTCCAATTCTTCGAACGATTTGATTTTGGAGGGAATGTTGCGAAACACCGCTCCTTCGGCCTTCATGTTGTAAAAGCAATTGACGCGAAAGCGCGCCGAATCGCCAAGTTGCAGGGCAAAATCGAGTTCCTTGTCGCGCTCCAACCGCTTCCGTTTATCGTCGTCGAGCAGATCGTAAAGCATGTTGTGCAGGGCGTCGGGTTCCAAGACCGGCTTGTCGGTCGGGACGATGGAGCCGTGCAATCGGAACATCGGCGCGTAGCCCGCCGAAAGATGAACGTCGGAGGCGCCGAATTCAAGCGCGTGGAGAAGCAACGTCACCAAATTGTTGTCGCCGGGAACGGGGATTGGTTTGACGGGGGAAGAGGCGTCGGACATTTTTATTCCTTGCTCCCCAATAAAACTGAGCGGAGCTGTTCCACTCCGCTTTGTGAAAGCGAATTGATCGTCATGGTCCAAATATCTACCTGCGCGTCAAAACCTTTGAGTTCGGCGTTGGGTTGGCGGATCAGAAAAATCAGAACTCCGGCATCGGGCATGATCGGTTCCTCGAGGAAGATTTCCAATTCATCCAAACATTCCACCTCAACGATATGAAGGGCTTGGGGAACGGCCTTTGTCAAAAGTCGCATGACGGCGAGACGTTCGGCCGCCATGGGGATTTCGACTTGGAACAATCCTTCGGCCCAATGATCGCTTCGAACTTCCAATGCCAAAATGGGAGGAGTAGGCGATGTTTGGAATTCGGCGTTCCGATGACTCGCGACTTCCCGATAAAGCAGAGCCTTGAGAGCCAAGGGATCATTGGCGGCAAGAACGAGCGGTTTCATGCCGATCCCGTCCAATGGCGGAGGGGAAAGAGGAACGCCTTCAAAGGCCAACAAATGGCCGCTGATTCCCGTCAAGGCGATTCCTCGAATCGGACGCCGTCCTGCCTCGCGCGATCCCGGTATGCAAAAGGTGTGCAACCGTTCCCTTTCAAAAACCGAGGCGCCGCGATTGGTGATGATGGAGAAAATTTCCTCTACTTCCGCTCGGCTCGTCGTTTGGTCGCGGTCGGTCACTTCCGGAGCGGAAAGAATTCGATACGAATTTTCGTCTGGCAAATTCGGTAGCGCGGCGAGGTGATGTATTTTTGCGCCGCCCAAAGCTTCCATCCAATGGTTCAGGATGAGGTTTGCGCGCGTCAGGCCTGATGGGAGGTTGGCGGGCTGGTTGGCGCGCTCCACTCGATGCCCCGCTTCGTCCAAAAATTGTTCTATGACGCGGGCGTCGGCGAGTTGCATCTCCACCTCGCGCTCCGGAAAGAGTTCGGCGAACACCTCCACCAATCCCGACACCGTCGGATCGGCGACGACGACGTGGACGCGCCCGTTGATTTGCGCCAGCGGCAGAATCCGGAATTTTTTGAGACGGTCCAGCGGCGCTTTTTGAAGCCAATCCCAATCCACCATTTCCTTATCCACGTCCACGTAGCTGAGTTGGAACTGCACGCCGAGCGCCCAGACGATTTTATCCTCCGAAAGAACCCCCATCTGGACCAACGCTTCCCCCAGACGGATTCCCTTGGCCTTGGACACGGCCAACGCTTTCTCAATCTCGCTGGCGCTGGCCAATCCGCACTGGGTCAGAATGTCCCCTAGTCGGGCGTTGGGTTTGAGCGTTTCCATCCGGCCTTACCGCCAAATTCCTTCCGGAAGGGGTTTATCCTCGACGATCTCGATGAGCACTTTGTCCGGTCCCATCACGAAAAAGCTTTTCATCTTGTATTCGTCTTTCAACGTGATCGGCTCGACAATCTGAACGCCCGATGCCTTCATCCGCTCGAAGACCGGCTCGATGGAGGGATACGAAAACGCGAGATGATCAACGACCCGCCCGCGCGTCGGCTCGAAGTCCTTGATCGGGTCATACGTCCAAAAGATCGGTTTGGGATCGCCCGGTTTCTCGAAAATGTTGATCGTGACATTGGCGCTTGTCACTTGGCTTGCCCAAAGCGAAGCGATCTTCGCGCCCTGCGTGTCCTCCTTGGGCGGCGGCGGTTTGGGAAAGTCGCGGCGCGTCCCCTTCAGGCCGAGTTGGTCCATATACCAATGCGTCGTAGCGTTGACGTCCTCGGCAAGCAAATGAACGTGTCCGAATCGGTTGTGTTTGAATCCGGTCCAAACCTCGATCAATTCGCGGTCTGGACCATAAGCATACATGTAGTGGTAAGGGCCGAGTGGTCGGACGGGAGTTTCAAATTCCATCCCTTCCTTTTTTCGCCACTCAAATTCGGCGGGACCGTCAATTCCCCCCCAGCCGATGTGATAGATCGCGCTCCGCAGGTCGCTCGGCGCGGGTGAGGGAACCTTGGCCAATAAAATGAAGGAGAGGTTGGTCAGCAATGCGTCGCTCGCGTCATGATATTTGACCGGCACGGCGCTGAAAAATTTTTCGTAATACTTGATCGTCTTGGCCGGATCGGTCGCGTTGAGATGAACGTGGTGAAACCGCGCCGTTTCGACAAGCGCGGGATTTTCGGCCTGAACCCTGAAGCCGATTAGAACCAAGATAACGGACAAACTGGACTTCTTTATGAATTCCATCGCACTTCCTTCCGTCGTGGGCATATTTGCTGATTTTGAACCAAGCCGGCTAAAAAGTCGAGCGAAAGACCGAATCGCGCCCATCCAATTTCATCAATCCCTTGCGACGATCCTCCCAAGTTATGCTATAAGAAATGCCTATCCAGCGATTTGAGATTTCAGTTTGAAGATTTGAGACCCCAGCGCGTGCCCGCCAAAATCCCATACGAACCGCGCAAAGCCCACGAAATTGAGCATGGCAAAACCATCGCCGAGGACGCCGAACGACGTTGGGGATGGGATACTCCGGCGGGACGCCGAAGAGTCGGACGTCGCGCGCGCCTCTTGTTTGAAGGGATCGCGGCACCCAAAGGAGGACGTGTCTTGGAGGTCGGTTGCGGGACGGGCGTCTTTACGCGCGAGGTGGCCCGGTTGGCTGGCGACCCCGATCTTCAAATCGTCGCCCTCGACATTTCCCCGGAGCTTCTGGCCCGCGCCGGACAAAACGGAGAATTTGCCTGCAGGGTCGAATTGGTCTGCGAGGATCTGCTTGAAGGCAAACAACCCGTCGCCTCTTATGACGCCGTTTTTGGTTCCAGCATCCTGCATCATGTTCCGGTTCCGGAATTTTTCGCCGAATTCCGCCGTCTGCTGAAGCCGGGGGGGCGTCTCGCATTTGCCGAACCCAACATCCTCAACCCCCAGATTTGGACCGAACGCAACATCCGCTGGATCGGGCGGCGCTTGCACAATACGGAAACGGAAACGGCGTTCACCCGCTGGACTCTGGCGCGCTGGCTGCGTGAGGCTGGATTTAAGGACATTCGCGTCGTGCCCCACGATTGGTTGCATCCTTGGACGCCATCGCCGTTCATTCCGCTGATTCAGATTTACGGCGCCATTTGCGAGCAAATCCCATTGGTCCGGGAAGCGGCCGGAAGCTTGCTGATTACGGCCAAGGCTCCGGTTTAACGTTGCAATCGGTTGCAGGAATGGGCTTGAATCTTGCTCGACCGTTGCTCGGTATGGAACATCGGTATGGAACATTAGAAGCAAGGCGGGGTTGATTGGTGGCCGGCGGGACAAACGCACTTAGACGCAAAAAATGGAAAACCCGGCTCGGGTGCGGAGGATTTCCTGACAGGTCCTTTGACGTCGAGTTTTGGCAGGCGCAGGGGGACGACGCGATCTTTCGGGCGGCGTGGGAATTGGTGGAGCTGGCGGAGCAGGTCAAGCATGGAAGAAAATCCGTCCTACAAAGAACTGTTACAAAACTTATACGAGTTCGAGGTTGAGTATTTGATCGTGGAGGCTATGCCGTGATGAAATACAGCGAGCCACGATGCACCAAGGACCTTGACCTATGGGTAAGTAATTCGCCAAAGAATGCAACCAAGCTTTCTCACGCGCTTGCCAAATTTGGCGCTCCGCTCAAACGTGATGGGGTGACTCCGGAGACGTTTATGAAGAAAGGCGTCTGGTATCAAAATGGCGTTGCGCCCGTTCGCGTGGACATTTTGACCCAAATCAAGGGAGTTGAATTCGCTTCCGCTTGGGCCAATCGGGTGAAGAGCATGTTTTTTGACATCCCCGAATATTTTATTTCGTTGAACGATCTCATCGCGAGCAAGAAGGCGGCGGGGCGTGTTTCCGATCTCAAACACCTGAGAGACATTCAGAAAAGGAGACGATATCCATGATTGAAATTCGCCGAATTCTTTATCCTACGGATTTTTCCGAATACGCCAAGCACGCCTTGCCCTACGTCGTCGAACTGGCAAAGAAATTCGGGGCCAAGGTGAGCTTGATCCACGTTGTCTCGGTTCCAACTTACGCGGCCTCGTATGAGATCGCCGTGGACCTGACCAGCCTGCGCGAGGCGATGGAGGATTCCGCCAAAAAACAAATGGATCAACTGGTCGCCCAACTTGCTAAGGACGGCGTCGCCGCCGAGGGATCGGTTGAGATTGGAACTGGTTTCGTGGAAATCATCGCCGCCGCCAAAAAAACCGACGCCGATCTGATTGTCATGGCGACGCACGGCTGGGGCGCGATCAAACATATGCTTATGGGAAGCACGGCGGAAAAAGTCGTCCGCAAGGCTCCTTGTCCGGTCCTCACCGTCCGCAAACCGGAACACGAATTCGTGCATCCTTAAAGCGGGTTTTTTGACGCCACGCCGATCCTGCGGGGATAGGGAGAGGGCGTCATGGCCGTTTTGTGGAAGGCGAGGAGTCGGCAGGTCTTTCCATCTGACCGCGTATAAGGAAATATCCGGGGCGGCTCCGGCGCGCCGAGAAGGCCGAACGCGCGTCGGCTTGAATTCATCTCCTCTTCGATTTCATCCCCTTTGATCGCAAAAACATGGCCACCCCATTTGGCGAAGGGCAGGGTCCACTCGGCCAAAACGGGAAGGGGAGCCAGCGCGCGCGCCGTCACCCAATCGAATTGTTCACGGTTGGCGGCCAGATGCGCCGCCGTCTCGGCTCGGTCTTGAATCACCCACGCGCGGGACAATCCGAGCCGATGAATCGCCCGCTCCAGAAAACGGGCTTTTTTTCCGTTGGCTTCCAGCAACACCACCGACGCTTCCGGCCAGAGAACCGCCCAAACCAATCCGGGCATTCCGCCTCCGGAGCCGACGTCGAGGATGCGCGAGTTTGCTCCGGGGCGACCGAAATTTTCCTCCATGATGCCCGCGTCGTGGAGGGCGTCCTCGACGTGCGCCGTCCATTGTTTTTCCGGCGTCCGATCCGCCGTCAGGTTTTGAAACCGATTGGCGTCAAGCAGGAGCGCGACGAATTCGGCGAGTTTGGCCCTGAGTTCGTCGGCGCGGGTTTCCCATCGCGCAAGAAGGGCAAGCGTCGAGGAAGGAGGAGCCAAAAGTTTGGGATCAATCGGCGGCGTCTTCCCGAGGGATCGGGGACGACGGGGAGATTTCTGAGTCTGCGTGTTCGGTCGAATCATCGTGAGCCATGCTTGAGACCCGCCATTTTGGACACGGAATCGCACGGAATTCACGAATTTTCGGAATAGAACCAATTCGTGCAATCCGTGTCCATGGCCTCCGACCAAAAAATGCAAGTTCAAAATCCATAAAGACGTCCCATCCGAGCGGCTTCGGAGACCGGCGGAAATATCCCCAATCACATTTCGATTGGCAAGGGGGCGTGTAAGGGGCTATTTTTGAGAGGAACACCACGGCGCGGGGATCCGCGTCGAGCGAAACTTAGGTTCAAGAAAATCCGCGGGGAAGACGATGAAAAAGAAGGGTAGGATGAAACGAGGATGAGCGCGCCCGGCCCCAAGATCGAGGTGATTCCTCCGGGGGAGAGCGTTCCCCGCGCCGTTTCCGATTCCGGCGCTCTTCCATCCGGGCTTTCGGCGCGTGCCTTCCGGGCGATCGGCGGGGTTGTCGCGTTGGCCGGAGCCGTCGTCGCGGGATTGTTTTTCGGAGTGGCGTTAATCGCCATGACCGGTTTGGCGATGGTCGCGGGAACGATCATGGCGGTTTGGATGAAGTGGAAAATGCGCAAGGGAACGGTAATTGCCGAGCAGAAATCGGATTCCGGTCGCGTCGTCGTCAAGCGGTTCGACGGCCCCGGCGGGATGGGGGTCTGGATTCATTCCTCGCAGGCCGGATGGAATTCCAAACCCATGGAGAATGAACCGGACGGGCGAGATTGAGTGAGAAGGCCAAGGCAATGAGTTTTCCTTTTCCCGATCAGACCCTGCTGGAATTTCGCGCCGCCGTTTCCGGTCCGGACGAGGAAATTGATCTGGCGCGCGCGACGCTCGTCATCGCCAAGGTGGACTCGCCGGACCTTGAGATCGAGCCGATTCTGGACGGCTTCAATGCCTTGGCGGCGCGCGTCGTCGCCCGCGCCGGTCCCGACGCCGAGGTCATGCGCCAGATCGAGGCGTTGACCAGCGTTGTCATCAAGGACCTCGGACTGCGCGGCGCGACGGAGACCGATTACTATGATCCGCGCAATTCGTTTCTCAACCGCGTGCTGGAGCGCAAGCTCGGCATCCCTATTTCGCTTTCGATCGTTTACATGATCGTCGGCTCGCGGGCTGGGATCGCGCTCGGCGGGACAGCGATGCCGATGCACTTTTTGGTCAAGGTGCTCGGCATTCAGCCCCCCCTGTTCGTGGATTGCTACAATCAGGGACGCATCCTGACGGTCGAGCAATGCAAGGAAGGGGTCAAAACGATGTCGCGCGGACAGATTCCGTTCCGCGACGAAATGCTCGACATCGTTTCCAACGGCGCGGTCCTCTCGCGCCTTCTGACCAATTTGAAAATGATTTATCTCAACGCCCTGCAATACGCCAAGGCGCTACCGATTCTGGACCGCCTGCTCGTGCTGAATCCGTCGGTCAACAGCCTGCTACGCGAGCGCGGACTGGTGCGATATAATTTGGAGCAATTCGATCTGGCGCGCCAAGACCTCAAGGATTACCTTGCCACCGAATCCGATCCCCCCGACGCGCAGGAGATACGGAATCTGTTGAGGAAAATTGGGTAGGCGTTTTCCATTCTCATCTCCTCGGTTTCGAGCGCTTCGTGTCCTTTGGGGGCAGAAAAAGAGTCTCCACAATTTCTCCGGGTTCCACTAGGTTCTTTCCACCATGACCATTCCCATCGGCCTTCAGCTTTGGACTTTGCGCGAGGAGTGCGCGAAGGATTTTTTCGGAACGCTTCAAGGCGTCGCCCAAGCGGGTTACCGCTGGATCGAGCCGTTCGCGTTTTACGGAGTTTCGGCGGAGGAACTTACGCGGCGACTGAGGCAAATGGGATTGGGAGTCATTTCCAGTCATGTTGCGTTGGAAGATCTGGAATCGAACTTGGATCGGGTCATGCGAGACCATGAGACGCTCGGATGCAGAGCGATCGTTTGCCCTTGGCTGGATGAAAAACGCCGCGAAGGATCGAACGCCTTCGAGAAGATCGGCGCGATCTTGAACCGCATCGGCGAGCAACTCCGCCCACGGGGATTCAGCCTCGCGTATCACAATCACGATTTTGAATTCACGCAAGAGAGCGGGACCAACGGACTTGAGCGCATATTGTCGCAAGCCGAGCCGCAAAATCTCTCGGCGCAGTTGGACACATATTGGGCGCGCCATGCCGGACTCGATCCCGTTCAACTGATTCGTCAATTGGGATCGCGCCTCAGTTCGATTCATCTAAAGGACCGCGACCCCGCCGACGGGGAATTCGCCCCGGTCGGACATGGATCGCTCGACATGCCGGCAATTCTCGAAGCCGGACGCGAGGCGGGCGTTCGGTCGTTGATCGTCGAACAGGACGAATGTAAACGTCCGCCGATGGAGGAAATCAAGCGGAGCCTCGATTTTCTGCGGAGCCAAGGGTTCTCGGATTGAGGGAAACCTGACAGGTCCGGAGCCAGCTTCAGTTTTCTCTTCATGCTCGCTATTGCGCTCCGACGGTCTCCGTGTCAAGCTACCGCCATGCCGACGCCCGAAGCCATTCTCGATGACCTCGTCCGCCGTTATCCCGACCTCCAGCCGTGCGCGGATTCAATCCGCGGCGGCTTTGATCTGCTCCAGAAATCGGTTCGCGCCGGAAGGAAAATTCTTCTCTGCGGCAACGGCGGAAGCGCGGCGGATTCCTCCCACATTGCCGGAGAGCTATTAAAATCGCTCGCCAAGGAACGCAAACTTTCGCCGGCGGAACAAAAATTATTCGGGCCGGAGCAGAAGGACTTGGTTGCTCATCTCCAAGGGGGAATTCCGGCCATTTCGTTGCCCGATCAAGGGGTGATTCACTCTGCCATTGCCAACGACGTGGACGCGCAATACGCATTCGCGCAGTTGGTTTGGGCGTTGGGGAAACCCGGGGACGCGCTTTGGGCGATCTCGACCTCGGGCAATTCGCGCAACGCAATCCACGCTCAGACGGTCGCCCGCGCCAAGGGGATGGCGACGGTCGGATTGCTGGGCCGTGACGGGGGAAAAATGAAATCGCTCTGCGACGTGGCGATCCTCGCGCCGGGAGGCAACACGCAGGAAATTCAGGAACGCCACCTGCCGATTTATCACGCGCTCTGTTTGATGCTGGAAGAGGCGATCTATTCCTAACGGAAATTTCGGGATCGTTTATTGAAAGGGAATTGTATTGTCCGCGTCCGCTCGAATTCCCACCGTCAAATCTTCCTTCTCCGCATCGGCGACACTCTCTGGTTATCCTTTCGCCTTGGCGACGTTGATTATCCTATACGTCGTCGTTTTTGCATCGTTGTCCATTCACCGATTCAACCTAATGGGGGATTGCTACGATCTCTCGGTTTTCGAGCAATCATTCTGGTCCACGGTTCACGAGGGCAAACTGCTGTTCAATTCTCAGGAGGGAAATGAATTCGGGCTTTTCTCTCATTTTTCCCACCACTTTTCGCCTTTGCTCCTGTTCGTCGTCCCATTCTATGCGATTTGGCAGTCGGCGAAAACCTTATTGGTTGTGAAGACAATCGCGCTTGGCTTGGGCGCATGGCCCTTGTCCGTTTTGGCGGGGCGATTTTTCGATTCGCCACGCGCGGGTTTGGTGGCGGCGTTGCTCTATCTGATGTATCCGCCGTTGCATGGGGTAAACCTCTGGGGATTTCATGAAAACGATTTCACGGTTACGCCATTGGCGTTTCTTCTCCTTGCTCACGAAAGGAAGGCATGGCGGCAGTTTTGGATTTGGGCCGTCGTCGCCCTTTGCGCGAAGGAAACGACGGGACTGACGCTGGCGGCATTCGGATTCTATCTTTTCCTTTTCAAACCGGAGAAGGGGAGGGGCGCGATTCTCGCGCTGGCGGCTTTGACTTGGTTTTTGATCGCCGACCGAATGTTGATACCCGTCTTTGGCGGAAGACAAGTATTTCAAATCGAAAATCGTTTTCTTTCGGCGAGATACGATCCGATGATCGGGCAGTCCTACGGCGAAATCTTGCAGAACTGCCTGCTCCATCCCTTCCGGATCGGAAGCTACGTTTTCGGCGATCTTCGGAAATTGAGCTATCTTTTCAAATTGTTTTTTCCCTTGGGATTCCTGCCGTTTTCTTCCCCGGGGCTTCTGTTGGCTTTCATTCCGGTGCTGGGAGAGAATTTGCTCGCGCGCTATCACGGCCAATATGTCATCCTTGGCCAGTATCACGCCGAGTTGGTCCCATTTCTCTTTTACGGAACGTTCCAAGGTGCGCAACGCATCGCGGGCTGGATCAAACATCCGTCTCGGTCACGCGCCCTGTTGGCTTGGCTGACGCTTCCGACGCTGATCGCAAACGTTGGCTTCGAAGTCTGGCCTTTCGCCATGGGAAGAATGAATTTCATGTCGGCCATCGCGAAGCCTTCGGAAAGTCGCCGCGCGGCGAAGGAATTGATGGCGATGATCCCGCCGTGGGCCTCCGTCCTCACGGAAACCAGCCTCATTTCCCATCTCGGAGGGCGAAAGTGGCTTCACGGGATCAACGCCGAGGCTATGACGGCGCGAGAATGGGATTGCGTGATCTTCGACGCTCGGTCCGCATGGGCGACCGACGTTAGCGACGAGGAATTCAAGCGGTTTCTCATCGAGCGCGGATACCGGCTCGCCGCCGAAAGGGAGGATATTTACCTGTTTGAAATGAAGGATAAGTTGATCGGCTCGCCCTGAAATCTTCAATGGATTTCATGGATCGAGCCGATCGCGGGAACAACAATCTTTCGCGGAAACTAGGAATGCCGATTCAAGGTTTGCCGCGTTGCGCGGAGTCGTTCGGCGTGGAGAATCTGCTCGACCGCCGCGACGGTCTCCTCCAATTTCTCGTTCACGACGACGTAATCATATTGCGCCCAATGCTCGATTTCGCGCCGTGCGTTGGCCATGCGGAGTTGGATTTGCTCCTCGGCGTCCGATGCCCGCGAGCGAAGCCGTTGCTCCAGCACGCTTATCGAAGGAGGCATGAGGAAAACCAACACCGCGTCGGGTTGGCGTTTCTTGATGTTCAATCCCCCTTGAACGTCCACGTCCATTGCTATGTCGCGACGCGCCGCGAGCGCCTCCTCGATCACCCGCGCCGACGTTCCATACATGTTCCCATGAACTTGGGCGTATTCGTAAAACTCATCGCTGGCGATCATTTTCTGAAACGTGTCGAGGGCGACGAAGTGAAAATCGCGTCCATTCACTTCGTTGCCCCGCAACGGGCGGCTTGTGTAGGAAACCGAATAACCGAGCGCGGAATCCTTTGCCAAAAGCTGTTTCAGCACGGCGGATTTGCCTCCGCCCGACGGCGCGGAGAGAACCAAAAGGACACCCCGGCGCTCAAGCTGAAATCGCATCAGAGACGAACCTTGGCGATCTGCTCCTTGACTTGGTTGGCCGAAGCATGAAGCGCCTTGCGCTCGTCGTCGGTCAATTTGATCTCGATCACTTTTTCGACTCCCGCTCCTCCCAAAATCACCGGCACGCCGACCATCGCATCCCGCAGGCCGTATTCTCCTTCCAGCCAAACGCAACATGGGAGAATGCGCTTCTTGTCGCGGATCATCGCCTCGACCATCTGGATTACCGACGCCGAAGGCGCGTAATAAGCCGAGCCGGTCTTGAGGTAATTGACGATCTCGATTCCGCCGTCGCGCGTTCGTTGGACGATGGCGTCAAGTTTGTCCTTGGCAAGCAAATCCTCGACCGGAATTCCGCTGACCGTCGTGTAGCGCGTAAGCGGAACCATCGAATCGCCGTGGCCGCCGAGGACGAGCGCCTGAATGTCCTCGACCGACACGTTCAACGCCTCGGCGAGAAACGAGCGGTATCGAGCCGTGTCCAAGACGCCCGCCATGCCGACGACCCGGTTTTTCGGAAATCCGCTGACCTTCAGCGCGACGTAGGTCATCACGTCCAGCGGATTGCTGACGATGACCAAAATCGCATGGGGGGAATGTTTGACGACGTTCTCAATGACCGATTTGACGATCTCCGTGTTTTTGTTCACGAGGTCGTCGCGGGTCATTCCCGGTTTGCGCGCCAATCCCGCCGTCACCACGACGACGTCGCTGTTGGCGGTGGGGGCGTAATCGTTGCTCCCGACGATGCGCGAGTCAAATCCCTCGACGGGAGATGCTTCGTAGAGGTCCAGCCCCTTGCCCTGCGGAACCCCCTCGACGACGTCCACGAGAACGATGTCCCCCAGTTCCTTGGCCGCCGCCCAATGGGCCGCCGTCGCGCCGACGTTCCCCGCGCCGACAATCGTGATTTTGGCTCGTTTCAACATTCCGTTTGCTCTCCTTGCTTGGCTTCCGCCGAAGAATGAGGCAAACATCAAAGAGTGAGGCGGAGGATATGTCAACGAATTTGTGATTGAGATTCGTGAGCCGTCATCGTCGCGTCAACAATTTCCGTCGGGCAAAGTCCTTCGCAAGACGACAATTTCAAATCGGTTTGTGGTAAGTCAAACTACGAAACAAACAGGATCGGCCGTTGAGGTAGAGGGAAATCCCACTGATTTCTCCTTTTAGTTTCACTCCCCCGAATGGCTTGCCGTTGATTTGGACTTCCACTTCTCCATGCGCGGCCGTGATGGAAAATTGAAGGTCCTTCTCCGGCATCGTCCAGGGCGAAGGATCGGCCAGTGGAGGCAGGCGCGCCGGCTGTCCTGTGGCAGGATCGTCCTTGAAAGGAACCATCGAAACGAGCCAACCTTTGCCGATGTTCTGAACCGCGACGGCGAGCGAGCCGCCGTCCTTCAAATCCACGCGGATTCCCGCTTCGTCCGACACGACGCCCAAAACTCCTTCGACGCGCCAAGGACCGGAACCAAGAGCGACGCCTCGGCGTCCCTTGCCTCCCGAACCGATCGCGCCGTTGCCTTCCTCCTCGCGACCCCATTGCGCCTCGCCCGATTTGATCTCCCAAGCGGCGAGGGGATCGAGCGCCTTGTCGTCAAAAAGCGAAGAACCTTCGGCTTCGAAAGGAAGAGCGATGGGCTTGAAAGGGTCCTTCGAAATGAACGCGCCGTCGGCAGTTGTCACAGTCGAGGGCAACTCCGACACATTTTCCCCCGTAGAGACGACCCGGCGGGTCGTCTCCGTTTGATTCGTTGTGGGCGAGGATTGATTGGAGGAGGGGTGAGCCACCGGCTCGCCCCTCCGATCCGCATCGCGCCGTGATGATTGCCCCTTCATCGTCGTGATGAAGAGGACGACGCCGATGCCCGCGCCGAAAATCAGAAGGGGAATCGTCCATTTCATCCCCGTGTTTGTGCCGGGAACGCGGCCCGTGATGCCGGATCGAGGCGATGGCTCGACAGCGGATGGAGGGATCGCCGTTTGTGTGGCTTGCGATTCGACAGGTCGGCCCGTCGGCGAGGAGGAACCCACGAGCAATTCCTCGCATCGCTGTCCGAGTTGCGCGTAACTTTGCGGGCGATCCTCCTTGTTTGGAGCCAACATCCATTGGGTCAAGTCGCCGATTTCCGGCGACAACTCCGCGCGAAGACGGCGCGGATTGGGCGCGTCTCCCGACACCTTGCGCATCAAAATTTCCGTCGCCTTTTTCTGCGGAAACGCGCGCTCTGCCGTCAACGCCTCATAAAGCGCGCATCCCAAACCGTAAACGTCGGAGAGGAAATCCACGTTGTCTGGATCGTTGAATTGCTCCGGGGACATCGTGGAGGGAGTTCCCATGATCGCCCCTTCCATCGTCAGGCGTGATTGATCGGCGTCGGTCTCGAAGGTCCGCGCCAGTCCCAGATCGGCCAGCTTGGCGACGAAGGGAAACGGATCGTCGGCGGGAGGGTTTTCCTTCCGGCGCAATAAAATATTCTCCGGTTTGACATCCCGATGAATGATCCCGCGCGCGAGCGCGTAATCGAGCGCCTGCGCGATGCTTCGCGTGACATCAAGCGCGTCACATTCCCGCAGGGGACCGTTGTTCCGCGCCCATTCGCGCAGGTTCAACCCGTCAATGTATTCCATCGCCAGATAGCAATTGCCGTCGGGCATCGTTCCGGCTTGATAGCAGGCGACGATGTTGGGATGCGAAAGCGCGGCCAGCATTTTGGCCTCGCGCTTGAACCGCTCGACGATCTTTGACGATTCGCCGCCCGGAGGAACGGAGAGAATTTTCACGGCGACGCGGCGATTGAGGAACGGTTGATGCCCCAGATAAACCGTTCCCATTCCCCCGCGTCCGATCATCCGTTCCAGCGTGATCTCGCCGATGGTCGGAAGAACTTCCTTGGCCGTCACGGGCCGGGTTTTATCGTCGTCGGGAGCGTTCATGGCTCTATACGTATCCCATTACCAACGTTGATATCCACATCCCAATCGCCATCCGAGCCGCGACCGTAAGGGAGCGCCCGGCGCGCGACAAATTGCACGCTGAAAGCGTGCCATGACAAAGCCTAGGGCAACGCCCTAGGTGAAGGGGAGGTTTATGGTTCAAGCCCTGAAAGGGCGAAATGAATTTTATCCCGCGGAAACTTTTCATTGGTCTTCTCGACTGCGCGATCATTTCGCCCTTTCAGGGCTTCCGCAAAAATAAATCTCGGACCTAGGGCTTCGCCCTAGGCTGTGACATTTCGCGCCTTCGGCGCTAAGATCAACAAGACTCGGACTCAATTTTGAAGCCACCTATTAGGTTGCGCCCTCACTTTTTCAACCGATCCGCCGCCGCGAGAATCGCCTCGACCGACGGGCGGTCGGCGGGTTGTTTGCCGACGTAAGCCCAGCGGACGATTCCGCTTTCGTCCAAGATCATCGTCGTCGGTTTGGCCAGATTTCCCTCGATCATGAAGGTCCGCACGGCGGAAAGGTCCACGTCGAGCAACAACGGAAACGGCGGCGCGAAGCCGGGTTGCAATTTGCCGGTCGCCTTGACGAACGCCGGAACTGTCTTTGCCTCTCCCGGATAGACGACGAAAAGTTCGATGCCGCGCTGTTTGAAACGCTCCAAATTCTCCGACAACGCCACGAGTTGCGACGAGCAATGAAGACAAAAGACGCCGGAAAATCCTCGCATGACGACCAGCACGATTTTCTTTCCCTTGACCGTGTTGAGATCAATCAGTTCGCCCGCTTGATTCAGGAATCGGGTCTGCTGAAGCGGATGATCGAGCAGGTCGCGTCGGTTTTCCCCTTCTGTCTTGAGTGGCTCCTTGGCATAGCGCGCAATGACGTTTTTGGCGACTGCCAATTCCGAAGGTAACCACTTCGGGGGATGAAACGATTCGTCCGGTTGGATGGGAGTCTTCGGCGCTTCGGCGGGTTTGGTGGCTGGCGAAGATTTAATGGTTTTGACATCCCCCTGAATTTCGCCCAGCCGTCCCTGAATGTCTCCGAGCGACTTTTCGATTCGTCCCATGCGCTTGTCGAGGGGAGAAAGAGGATCCACGATGTCGCCGCGCATGGGAGCCAGAAGGCCCAGCAACTCCTTTTGCTCCGATTCGGGAACCTTGCAGGCTTTGAGCGCGTCGGCCAGATCGCCGACCAGCGCGTCGAATTCGGCGCCGGTGATCTCCATGCCGCGATGGACCGTTTTCATGTCGCCACCGGTGTAGGTTTTCGGTCCGCCGCTCGCGGCGATGAGTTGCTCGATCAACATGTGGCCGAGCCGCGCCGTATTCGCCCCCTCGAATCGTTGCTTGATTCGCGGGTCTTCGGTGACGCGCTTCAAAAGTTCGTCCACGACTTCCGTGATTGCCTCCTCGCCGCCGAGCCGCTTGTAAAGCGACGGAGGAGGAACACCGGGCATACTTTCCTTGGCCGTCGATTTTGCGTTCGGCCTGTGGGATGGGCTTTCCGACCCGCCCTTCTCCGCCATCGCGCACCCGGCGAGCAATATCACGCCGCAACCGATCGCCGCCGACACGGCCAAAAGCGCGAATGAGCTCTCAATTCGCTTGATCATGGACCTTCTTTTGAAGCCTCCTTCTTGAGAATTTCAACCAGTTCATTCTCAGTCTTAAAACAATACGATCCTTCGGTCAACTGTTCGCGCAAACCTCCGGCCTCGGAGGCGATCATCGGACGTTGATGCAACTTGGCGCGCGCCGCAATGCTGGACGACCAGATTTCCCGATAGGGCACGACGACGTAATCGGAGGCGATGATCCAGAGGTCGAAAAGTTCGTCGGTGATGAATTCTTCAATGAATTCGCAACGGGAGTCTTGCGCCGCGAGAGCGTGGAGTTCACGGGCGTAATCCAGCGCGGGTTGCCAAGGGATGCGAACCGAGCCGACGATCCGCAACAGCGCGTTAGGAGATTCGACGTGGCGCATGGCGCGAAGGACGCGATCGTAGCCCTTGTGCGGCTGAATGAAGCCGATGCAAAGAAAGAGAATTTTATTTTCGGGGACGTTGAGTCGTTTGCGCGCCTCGGTGCGGTCGGCGGAGCAAAAAGGAACGAAGTGGCGATCATGCGGGAGGACGGAAAAATTCGGGCGCGTCTCGGGCAGACGATAATGGAGGGCGAAGGCGTCGCGCTCCCGCGCTGAGTGAAAAATGAGTTCTCCGGCCCGCTTCCACGTCCGCCTCTCCAACCACGAGAGAGGAAAACGGTTTTTAATCGGTTCGTTAATTTTGTAGGCGGTTTCGTGAATCACAAATCGCAGGCGCGATCCGTAAAGCAGGGACAACAGCCAGAAGGCGAAGGCGGTTTGCGTTTTGTTCCATCGGCTCGCGCCGTTGTAAAAAAAACTGGGGGTGTAATGAACGTGAACGCAGTCGTAAGCCCAAAGGTGTTTGACGAGGCGCAGAATTTTCCATCCCCCCAAAAGATCGCCCTGAAGGTCGCCGTCTCCCTCCGGCGGGGAAAATACGTCCACGGCGTTTCCCTCGCGCCGCAACGCCGCAACTTCCTGCGCGGCGTAGGCCCCGATCCCGCACGGCATCGGGGGGTAAGTTGAGACGACGAGAATGTTCATGAGAAGTCCGATTGCCTTCGGAAGTTAGTTTTGAATTGTAACATCTTGCTCTTACTCTTGCTCTTAATCTTTTCCATCCTCGCTTCATAAATCTTCCCAATTTAATTATCGAGCAAGAGCAAGAGCAAGAGTAAGAGCAAGAAAAAAAATGAGCGCGGATGGCCTCTCGAATTGGGGGACATCCGTATTGGCTCAAGGGCGAGACGCCGGAGCCACTTCCTCCCTCAGCCGCCCCGCCAGTCTTTCGGCAATCAATTTCCAATCATATCGCGCTTCGGCCAGCACGCGTCCCGCCTTGCCGAGTTCCTTCACGCATTCGGGCGCGGAAATCATTTTCCTGAATTCCGCGATGAATTCCGCTTTGGGCGATTCAATCCAATGTTCCCCGGTCTTTCCCTTGATCCCGCGCGCGCCAACGGGAGTCGTCAGGATCGTCAATCCCGCCGCCATGTAATCGAGCATTTTGAGATTCGTGCCGGAACCTTGGCTCATGGGATTGAGCGCGAAATCGGCGGCGCGATAAAGCGACAAAAGCTTTTCCCGTTCCACAAAGCCGAAGATCAGGACGTTCTTCGGCAATTCACGGTCGGGATGGCGCTCCTTCAGCAAAGGCCCAACTCCGCCCACGATGCCGAATTGAATTTCAGGAAACGCCGGAGCCATTTCAAACGCGATGAATTCCGCCCCTTGAAGATTGGGAACGTAATTGCTCCCCGTGAAAATGGCGAACTTCCTATCCACCTTATCCACTCCGTCCGCCGCGTCCACCAGACCAAGCCGTGATTTTTCCCTTCGACGAGCGGCGTCATCGGCGGGCTGAATGGCTTTGCAGTCCACGCCATTGGGAATTTCCAAAATTATTTCCGGATCGGTTCCGTAAATTTCGCAAAATGATTTGGCGTCTTCCTCACTGCACGCCAAAACCAACCGGCTTTGCTCGACGACCTTTCGCTCCGTCTCTCGGACTTTCGATTTGAGATAGCGTCCCATGAGCCATCCGTTCAGAAGCTGGCCTTTAACGACCGCCTCGCAGTTTTGCGAATCGTAAATGAGCGGGAGATCGTTCGGCGGAAGAAACGGAAACATCCACGGATGGGCGCAGATGAGGAAGTCGGCGTCAGGCAAATGCTTTTCGATCAACCGGCGATACCTCGGCGTGAGTTTACCCAAGACCGGCATCGTCACGTCAATCGTCGCGTCGCCGCGTGTGAGGCGCGAGAAAACGCCGTGCATTTTGAAATGTCGCGCGGTCAGGGGAGTGAGAATTTCGCGGAAATTCGGAGCGAGGTTTTGATCGCGCGGTCCGGGACCGGGGTAATCGAACGCGCCGACGTAGGTCGTCGTGAAATCCTCCGGCATGTGGCGGTAAAGTTCGAAAATTCGGACCCTTCCTCCTCCAACCGGCGGGTCAATGATTTGATTGTCCGTGACCAACAGGCGAATGGCGGAGCGCTCCGGCGGTCTTGAAAAACCCATGCGCGTGCCATTGGCTTGCTCTTTCTCTTGCTCGTGCTCGCTTTCGCGCTTGCGTCCTTCAATCCTGTCCCCCGCTCCAAGCAACGAATCCACCAACCGATCCCATGTCACTTCTTTTCCCCGCGTCCGACACGACTCCGTCATTCCTTCAAGCTTGCTCCGATTGTCCCAAATCCAATCCATTCGTTCCGCGAGCGATTCGGCCGTCGGCGAAGCAATGAATCCCGTCTTTCCCTCTTCGACGATCAACGCCGGTTCGCCTGAATCGGTCGTGGTCAGGATCGGCTTTCCCGCGAGGAACGATTCAAACGTGATGAGACCCATGTCCTCGTTGATCGGAGGGAAAATCGTGGTTAGAGCCGACGAATACGATTCGGCCAATTGCGCGTCGTCCACTTTACCGACGAATTCAATGCGCGGATCGCCTTCGGCAAGTTCGCGCAATTCTTCCTCCTGCGGTCCCTCACCGACAATTTTAAGGGGACAATCGGCGCGGCTTTTTCGAAACGCCTTGACGATCAAGTCCACCCGCTTCCAAGGGTGCAATCGCCCGACCGACAAAAAATACTCCCCCTTCTTGGGTTCGACCGCTTGAAACGTCGTCGGATGATGAATCGGCGTAGAATCAATATTGCCATATTTGCACAGTCGGCGCGAGACGGTCTCGCCGACGGTGAACAAATGCGGAATTCGTTTTTTGTCCAGCGCCCAACCATCCATCCAATGGGTCAGTTCGCGCATTTTTTCGTGCTCTTCTCCGGCGGGTTCAAACAAATCGTAAAAAACTCGCAAACGATGGGAGAGATAGACGACGTGATTCGGATGGCGCGTCATGTAGCCCGGAGCCTTGTAGCTGATGACGCGGTCGTAGCGGCTCAGATCGAGCTGATAAAAATCGTAGTAACCTCGAAGAACGCCGTCGCGCGTCCGCTCGTCGAAGGGGATCGTCACCAAATCGGTCGGATGCCGACGGCGCAAGGCGTCGGCCAAACCGTCGAGAAGACGGTTCATCCCCCCGAACGTCGGTGGAACGGGAGTTGGACTCAGGAGCGCGATTTTCATGACGTCGCCGGAGAACGCGGAACCTCGCCGAGGACGTAATAATCCTGCGCACCCCAAATCCGCCGGTTGAGGCGATCAATGATTTCCTTGAGAAGCGCGTGAGCCTGTGGGGTGATCCCCAAATCCTCCGAGGTGGGCAATTCTGGAAGTTTTTCTTCCATCTTGAATTCCCGGATTTTTTGCGCCCGAACGTCCGCGAATCCCGCAAGCTCCAGCAACATCGCCAGATAATCGGGGTCCACCGCCTGCTTGTGCTCCAAATCCCTGTAATACGATTTGGACAAAACGCCGAGCGTTTGCGGATTGAGCGATTCGAGGATGAAAACGCCCCCCGGCGCGATTTTTTCGCGCGACAATTTCAAGAACATCAAGAGATCGCCTGGGAAAAAATGCTCGATCACCTGCGACGCGAAGACGCCGCCCAAACTTGCGTCGGGAACGGAACGAAGCGCGGATAGCGCGTCCATTTCGCGGATCGACAAATCTCTTTTGCGGCTCATCTCAGCCATAAGGGGATCAACTTCGCATCCCCACGACTCGATCCCCTCGGTGCGAAGCATGTGCAGAAATTCGCCTCGTCCACAACCGATGTCGAGAATCTGCCCCGGGCGGTTGCGGAAAAATTCGACGTATTCGTGGTGCCGTCCCCAAATGTCTTGAAAGGTTCCGCGCAGACGATCCAGCATTTCCAGCCGTTTTGCTTCGGGAATTGACGCGAAAAATCGTTCCTCGTCGTAGCGATCCTGAAACTCTTGCGCAACTTTGGAATAAGTCTTGTTCAAAGCTTTTTGATCTTCGATGAAAGCGTCGGTGCGGTGATGCGCCTCGCGGAAAATTTCGTTCGTCTTTTCCTGATGCCCGACAAAGGGCTCGGTTTTCGCCCGCGCCGACTCAAAAACTTGATTGATCTTCTCCTGATTCTTCCCGAATTCATCGGCCCGCCGGAGCGCCTCGCGGAAAATCTCGTTGGTCTTTTCCTGATGCCCGATGAACGGCTCGATCTTTTCCCGCGACGATTCGAACGCGCGATTGATCCGCTCCTGCTGTGCTTCAAAAGCGTCGGCCCGTCGGAGCGATTCCCGGAAGATTTCATTGGTCTTGTTTTGATGGTCGGTGAGAGCCTCGGCGCGCGAATTCAACGCTCTCAAAAATTCAAGCGCGGTTTGATTGAAGCGTTCCTGATTCTCGATCAGGAGGTCCACGTAGGGACGAGTTCCCCAGTGCAAGAATCGTTTGATCGGGTCAACGATTTTGCCGATCAAACGACGATGCGAGCGAATTTGATAGCGCGGAGCGACTTTCGCCGACGAGGAAACCCGTGCAAGCAACTGTTGAGTTTCCGCGTCGAATTCGCCGCCGGAATGGCGAGCGACGGCGGCATCCCGCGCGCGTGAGCCTTCCTCCCCTTCGAGTTGCGTCCGCAAATCCTCCATGATCCCCTCGATGGTGTAGGGCTTGTCGGGAATCTTCAACGCGCACATGGCGGCATCACTGGGCCGTTACGGAAAGATGGTTTTCCACCGTCTCGCGTCCGAGACGATGGCTCCAATCGCCGAAGCTTTCTCCGCCATGAACCGCTTTTTGCCACGATTGGATCAAAGAGTGCAACATCGGCGGCAGATCATCCAGATTGACCATCTCGCGGAAGAGATAAGCCAGTCGCGTTCCTTGCGGCGAGCCGCCGAGGTAAACCGCGTATTTGCCCGGGCCGCGTCCGACGACTCCGATTTCAGCCGTCGGCGTTCGCACGCACGAATTCGGGCATCCGGTCATGCGGAATTCAATTTGCGCGTCGCCGGAGCCGAGTTCCTCAAGCTGATCCAAAATCGCGGGGCTGACGCGCTCCGAGTCGGCCAATGCCAAACCGCACGTCGGGAGCGCGGGGCAGGCGAGCGAGCGGCGACGAATCTTGGAGACGCTTCGCTCCGGCGCGATGCCATGATCGCCAAGGATTTTATCAATCTCGTTGCGCAAAGTCGGATCCAATCCGGCCAGAACGACGTTTTGTTGAGGCGTCAGCCGGATTTCCGGGCGAAAACGGGAAATCACCTCCCGCAATCCGGTTTTAATTTTGGCGTTCTCCGTGTCGGCGATGCGCCCGTTCAAAACAAAAATGCCGACGAAAACCTTTCCGAGCGGATCTTCGTGCCAGCCGAGGTGGTCGTGGACCTCATAAGTCGGTTGCGGTCCGGCCTCCGGCAATTCGCGCCCCAACCTGCGGAACAATTCCTCCTTGAACCAGTCCATCCCCCGGTCGTCGAGCAGATATTTTAGCCGCGCATGATTGCGGTCCACGCGTCCCCCGAAATCGCGCTGGATTTTGACGATGGTTTCGATCACTTCGAGAATTTCCGTGGGCGCAGTCCGAACGGCGCGCGTGGCCAGCCGCGGGTAGGTTTCATCCTTGGAAAAAGTGAAGCCCATCCCGCCGCCGACCAAAAGATCGTAGGCCAAAACGTTCCGGCGATCATGAACGAATTCGATGCCCAAATCATCCGCGTAAAGATCAACGCAGTTGTCTTCCGGAACGGCGACCCCCATCTTGAATTTGCGCGGCAAATAAGTCTTGCCGTAGATCGGTTCCTCGCGGCTAGGTTTGACTTTTTCTCCATACCGCTCTCCGTCGCACCAGATTTCAAAGTAGGCCGTCGAGCGCGGCGCGAAATGGTCGGCGATCCGCTTGGCCAACGCCTCCATTTCCAATCCCGCCCGCCAATCCAAATCGCAGACCGGGCAAGCCATCACGTTGCGGGTGACGTCGCCGCACGCGCCCAACGTCGTCAGTCGAACGTCATTAATTGCCTTGATGACGTTCTTAAGGTTTTGCTTGCCGACGCCGTGAAGCTGAAGTCCTTGGCGCGAAGTAATGCGAAGCGAGCCGTAAGCCCACTTCTCGGCGATTTCGTCTTCGAGCAGATATTGTTCCGCTCTCAGCCGACCTCCCGGAATCTTGGTGCGGACCATGAAAATCCAAGCCTTGTCCTGCTTGGCCTTCTTGAGCGCGGCACGCTGGTCGCGGTTGTCCTGCTGATACGTTCCGTGGTGCTTGAGAAGCGCGACGTCCGCGTCCTCAAAATGCGAGCTTTCCCCCTCGTAGGTATCCTCGATGGTTCCGGCCAATCCGTGGCTCTGTTCCTTGACGGTCTCAACTTTGTGAAGCGGCGGGGAATTTTCTGCGGTTTGGGGCATGAAGTAGCGGCGTTCCCTCGCCATTTCGCGATATGGAACGTTCCTCCTTTTGTCAGACTAACCGGAGCTTCGGGAGAGGGTCAAGGTTGCATTTTCGGATGACCGCGTTTGATTTTCATCGGAACGGCAACCACGAATTGGCTTTCCAACGATTACGTCTTGTGAAAAAATGTCCCGCCCCGGATTTTCTATGAAAACCGGAATTCCATCTCAGATTGCTCCGACGGACGTAAAATCATGCTCCAACCCAAACTTCTTACCACTCTGAAGACCTATGACAAATCTCAATTCCTCTCCGATCTCACCGCCGGACTGACCGTCGCCGTCGTGGCTTTGCCGTTGGCCATGGCGTTTGCCATCGCCAGCGGGGTCGCGCCCGAGCGAGGCATCTTCACGGCCATCGTCGCGGGCTTGTTGATTTCGGCGCTCGGCGGGAGTCGGGTGCAAATCGGCGGACCGACGGGAGCCTTCGTCGTCATCGTGGCCGGGATCGTCGGCAAATTTGGTTACAACGGGCTTATCCTTTGCACGCTGATCGCCGGGACGCTCCTGATTGTCTTGGGTCTCTTGCGATTGGGAGGACTGATCAAATTCATTCCGCATCCGGTCACGACGGGATTCACGACCGGCATTGCCGTCGTCATTTTCTCAACGCAAATCAGGGACCTGCTTGGCCTGACGATGGAATCCGCGCCCTCGGGATTCATCGAAAAATGGCGCTCCTATTTCCAGCATCTCGACACAATCAATCCTGCCGCGACCGGACTGGCCGTCGGCACAATCTTCATCATCGCCGTGTCGCGGCGATTGTCTCCGCGTCTTCCGGGCATGTTGATCGCCATGATGACCGCCACGGCGGTCGCCGTTGTATTCCATCTGAACGTCGAGACGATCGGTTCGCGTTTCGGAGATTTGCCCCGGACCTTGCCCACGCCGTCATTTCCGCGCTTCGAACCGTCGGCTATTCGGGATTTAATTCAGCCCGCCATCACCGTCGCGCTGTTGGCGGCCATTGAATCGCTTCTGTCGGCGACGGTGGCCGACGGCATGATCGGAGGGCGCCACAGGCCGAACATGGAATTGGTCGCGCAGGGAGTCGCCAATATGGCTTCGGTCGCTTTCGGTGGAATCCCCGCCACCGGCGCGATCGCGCGAACGGCCACCAACATCAAAAGCGGAGCCAAGACGCCCGTTGCCGGGATCGTTCACGCTGTCGCGTTGGCTCTTCTGCTTCTGCTGTTTGCTCCCGTCGCCAAGCTCATTCCGCTGGCGGCCTTGGCGGGCATTCTGGTCGTGGTCAGCTACAACATGAGCGAAGTCGGGCACTTCGTCGAATTATTCCGGGCGCCCCGGAGCGACATCGCCGTTTTGCTGATCACGTTTGCCCTGACGGTTTTGGTGGACCTGACGGTGGCGGTCCAGACGGGGATCGTTCTGGCCTCGCTTTTGTTCATCCGCAAAATGGCCGAAATCTCAAACGTCGGCGTGATCACGCAGGAGTTGGGGGACGACCACGACGAGCCTCCCGACCCCAACGCCATTGAGCTTCGACAAGTTCCCCCTTCCGTGCAGGTGTTCGAGATCAGCGGACCATTTTTCTTCGGCGCGGCGGATCGTTTCAAGGACGTCATGCGCCTGACCGACGGACACCATTCCGTCATTATTATCCGGATGAGACACGTTCCGGTCATTGACGCCACGGGGCTTCACGTTCTCCGGGAGTTCCTTCGATTCTGCCGCAATCGGCGCGCCCATCTCATTTTATCCGGCGTGCATGCCCAGCCCCTCTTCGCCTTGGAGCACTCGGGCTTGTGGGATGAAGTCGGCGACGAAAACATCTTCGGAAACATTGATGATTCTTTGAATCGGGCAAGGGAGATATTGGGATTGCCTCCCGTTCCGAGGTCCCTTCCCTTTGTCCCGACCGTGGCGAGGGAACGGGACTCGGCGTCCGCGGGACCGCCAAGCGGCGTTTCCGCGTATTTCCCGTCGGAGCAACCTCCACCTGCTTCCCAAACCGCGACGGCGGACGCGAAAAACCCGCGGCTGGCTTGACCCCATCGGCCAATGGGGATAAACTGATTCGCAAGAACTGCCATGGCCCCACGAAGGAAAGTTTACGGAATCGTCCCCCCAACCGGGAAATTCATCCGCGAGGATCGTTGCCAGACGCCGATCAAGAATCTGAAAACGATTTCGCTTCGACCGCCGATTGATCTGCTTTACGCGACCGCCTCGTTCGAAGCCGCCGGATGCGAATGCCGCGTCGTTGATTATCCGGGGGAGGAAATGGATTGGAGCGAACTGGAGCGCGAACTCCATTCGTTCGCGCCCGACGTTCTGCTCCTGAGCATCACCACGCCGAGCCTCGACGACGACACGAAGGCCGCGACGCTGGCGAAAAAAGTGGATCCAAAAATTCTCACGGTCGCCAAGGGGGCGCACTTCAACACGCTGGACCGCGAATCGCTCGAGAAATATCCGGCGTTGGACGTCGTTCTGCGCGGAGAATATGAGGAAACTTGCAAAGAAATCGGCGAAGGAAAGCCGCTGGACCAAATTCAAGGGATTACGTGGAGAAATGAACGGAGTGAAATCGTTCAGAATCCGGATCGTCCGTTCATCGCCGATCTCGATGCAATCCCGTTTCCCGCGCGGCATCTGTCCAAAAATGCGCTCTATGTCCGCCCCGACAACGGCCAATTGCAAACGACGATCCTGACCAATCGCGGATGTCCATTTCATTGCATATATTGCTTGGCCAATCAAGTTTCGGGAACAAAAAATCGGTATCGCTCGGTGGAAAACGTGATCGCCGAAATCCGCGAGTGTGTCGAGAAGCACGGCATCCGCAGTTTCCTCTTCCGCTCCGATCTTTTCACGCAGAACAAAAAATGGGTCATCAGGCTTTGTCAGGCGATTTTGGATTCGGGTTTGAAGATTGATTGGGCGTGCAACTCGCGCGTGGACACGCTCAATCCCGAAGTCCTCGGCTGGATGAAAAAGGCGGGTTGCTGGATTATCGCCTTCGGCGTCGAGAGCGGAAATCAGGAAACGCTTGACCGGATTGACAAGGCGGCCAAGGTCGAGGATTCGTTCAAGGCGATTGCGATGACGCGCGAGGCGGGAATCAAATCGAGCGTTTATCTGCTCATGGGGCTTCCGTGGGACACGCGGGAATCCATTGGTGAGTTGATGGAATACGCGCGCAAACTGAACCCCGACGTTTTGGAATTTTTCTACACCTATCCCTTTCCCGGGACGCCCCTTTATGAGACTTGCGTCAAGGAGGGATTGATCCGCCAAGGGGAAATCCCGCGCGAAGCCTACGACAATCCGGCGATGCCGGGGTTGTATCTTTCCATCGAGGATTTCCGGAAACTCCGCCGGAAGGCGATGCGCGATTTTTATCTCCGCCCCTCGAAGATCGCGCAGACGCTTTGGTCCGCGCGCTCGCCGCGGGAGCTGGCGAATTATCTGCGCGTCGGCTGGGCGCAGTTGAAGGATTTGATCGTCGGCGGGTGAGTGTAAAATCTCACGCAGAGATCGCAGAGAAGACTGCGAGGATGCCAATTGCTCTGCTCTGCGATCTCTGCGACTCTGCCTGAGGTTCTCATCGCTCCCATTTCGCCTCCACCTCCGCCGCGATTCGAAAATCGAGCGGCAGAGGGGTGACGATCTTGAATTTTTCCTGCAGGGTCAACCGGTCGCAAACTTCTCCGGCTAATTCCGCCCCACGCCGCAGAATCGTCAGCGTGATTTCGTATTCGCCGTTGCCGAGCGAGATCGGATCGTATCGCAGCGAGAGCGAAGCCGGTCCCGATGCTCCTTGATTTTTTGCTCCTTCAAGCGTCGTCCGGGATTGGGCTACAACTCGGTGATCGTCGCGCAGGAACCAAACGTCCAGAATGTAATCTGAGGGATTGATGTCGGCTTCACATTCGAGCGTGATTTGCAAGTTGAGAGGATCACGGCTTTCGACCGGGAAGGATGAAGGATGAAGGATGAGGGATGAAGAATCGGCCGGTGGGGTTGTGGTATCTGAAATTTGAGATTTCACATTTGAATTTTCAGATTGAATCTTCGTGCTGATGATCCGAACGGGCGAACGCTCCGCCCGGACCGGCATGAACGCCTCCTGTCCAATCATCCGGCTTCCCATCCGCTCGCCGCTCAAAACCACCGAGCCGCACTTCCGCCCGTAAGTCGCCAAGACCTCATGCGGCACTCCGTCCATTGCCACCTGACCGCGATCGAGCCAAATCGCCCGTTCGGCCAATTCGATGATCAGCTCGGCGTTGTGGCTGACCAACAGCATCGTCACCCCTTCGGTCCGCATCTGGCGGATTCGCGCCAGCGCGCGCGCCTTGAAGTGCGCGTCGCCGACGGCGAACGTCTCGTCGAGCAGAAGAATGTCGGGTTTCATCTGAATCGCAACGGCGAATCCGAGCCGGACGATCATGCCGGAGGAATAGTGGCGGACCGGCATGTCCATGAACCGCTCCAACTCCGCGAAGGCGATGATCTCGGCCAGATTCTTCGCCATCTCCGCGCGGCTCAAACCCAGAATCGCGGCGTTCAGTTGGACGTTCTCCTCGCCGGTCAGATCGGGATGGAACCCCGCGCCGACCTCAAGCAACGCGCCGATCTTGCCATTGATCTCCGTTGCCCCCGAATCGGGAACCATCACGCCGGCCAAAATTTTCAGAAGCGTCGTCTTGCCCGATCCATTGGCTCCGACGACGCCGAGCGTTTGGCCTTGGGGAATGTCGAACGTCACGTCGCGCAGGACGTCGAGGCGGTCATGCCGTCCGTCACGCCGACGCCGGGGATCATGCCCCGCGCCATTTATCCCGACGATTCTCGGCACACGAAAGGATTTGCAAAGGTTTCGGATCGAAAGAGCCATCGGCGCCATGGGAAATTTTACTCCGAATGGGCTTCACAATCCTAGGAATTGTCCGACAATTCCCAAAATCAAGATGGGAAGGGCGCTCCGCGCCGCGACATCCTACAAAAATGCGTAACGGAATTGCCGCCGCGGGGACCGCGCCTCCCACCTACAACATACCCAAGACTCATTGGCGGACAGACCCTAGAAGGCGGACTGACTCCGTTGCATCGCGCGACTGGGTCCGGGGAATTCGCCCACGTTAGGTGGAAACTCTTTCACCCAAAATCGCAGTGCCGATACGGACGAGCGTCGCCCCCTCTTCAACCGCAACTTCGTAGTCGCCGCTCATGCCCATTGAAAGGTGGATCGGATGGAAATGGGGAGGCTTGCCGATGGACGCCATGAGTTCGCGCAGGCGGGCGAAATGGGGGCGCGCCTTTTCCGGATTTTCGTCGTAAGGGGCGATGGTCATCAAGCCTTCCGCGACGAGATGCGGCGATTCCGCCAGCGCGTCGAGCATGGCGGGCAAGTCGGAGGTCGGTGCGCCGGTCTTGGCCGGGTCGCCCGAGACGTTGATCTCCAAGAGAACGCGTTGACGGGCGATTTGCTCGGCGGCTCGTTTTTCCAATTCCCGAATAATCCGGACCGAATCCAAGGAATGAACCAAATCCGCGACGCCGAGCACGAACGCCGCTTTGTTGCGTTGGAGATGTCCGATCAGATGCCAGCGTCCGACGGTCGGCGACGACGGAGTTCCCTCGGAGGGCGGCGGATTAAAGGCGCGAAATTTTGCTTTCAATTCCTGAACCCGACTCTCGCCGACGTCCATTTGCCCCAACTCGAAAAGCCGGGCGATGGCTTCAAAGGAATGGGATTTGGTGACGGCGACGAGACGAACATCCTCGGCGCGACGGCCCGCTCGGGCGGCGGAACGCGCGATTCGCTCGCGGACCTCATCCAAATTTTCCTCTAAGATTGTTTTTGCCGGATTTCCGATCATGTCCGCGCCCGATGACGTGGCGTTATTTCACCACCAAAACACCAAGGTACCAAGGCACCAAGGAGAATCCGCGGATTTCACGGGTGAGGGTTGAGGCTTGGTGTCTTTTGGCCTTCGTGGTGATTCATCCTATGAAAAGTTGAAGTTCACTTCAACTTCGCGAATACCTCCGCGTGGGGAGTTTCCTCCCAGAGGAATCCCTCGCCTTGCCTGCCGAAATGACCGTAAGCCGCCGTCCGTTGATACATCGGACGGCGCAAATCCAATTGCTTGATGATCTGCGCGGGAGAAAGTTTGAAGGTTGCGCGGATGGCTTCGATCAATTTTTCCTCGCTCACGCGCCCCGTGCCGAGCGTGTTGACGTTGACCGAAACCGGCTCCGCGACGCCGATGGCGTAGCTGATTTGCACCTCGCACCGGCGGGCCGCGCCGCCCGCGACGATGTTTTTGGCGATCCATCGCGCCGCGTAGGCCGCCGAGCGGTCCACCTTGGTGGGGTCCTTGCCGCTGAACGCGCCGCCGCCGTGCCGTCCCATCCCGCCGTAAGTGTCCACGATGATTTTCCGTCCGGTCAGGCCGGTGTCGCCGTGCGGTCCGCCGACGACGAACCGCCCGGTCGGGTTGACGTGAATGATCGTCTCCCTGTCGAGCATCCCCTTGGGAACGACCGGCTCGATGATGTGCTTGAGAACGTCGCGGCGGATGTCGGATTGATTGGCATCTGGCGCGTGCTGAGTTGAAAGGACGACCGTGTGAACGCGCACGGGCTTGTCGTCCTTATAGAGGACTGTCACCTGACTTTTGGCGTCGGGGCGGAGATAGGGAATCGTTCCCGCCCGGCGAACCTCGGCCTGTTTGCGGACCAAGTGATGCGCGATCATGATCGGCATCGGCATCAGTTCGGGGGTTTCGTCGCAGGCGTAGCCGAACATCATTCCCTGATCGCCCGCGCCTTGTTCCTTCTCGTGTCCCTCGTCCACGCCCATTGCAATGTCGGGGGATTGGGTGTGGACGGAGATCATGATGCCGCAACCGTCGGCGTTGAAGCCGAGATCGTCGGAGGTGTAGCCGATCCGGCGGATCGTGTCGCGGGCGACCTGTTGATAATCAATCGTCGCCTTGGAGGTGATCTCGCCGCAGATGACGACCAGTCCCGTCGTGACGCACGATTCGCAGGCGACGCGGGAATGGGAATCCTGCGCCAGCAGGGCGTCCAACACGCCGTCGGAGATTTGATCGCAGACTTTGTCGGGATGTCCCTCGGAGACCGATTCGGAAGTGAAAAGCCATTCAGCCATGAGCGGTGTCGTTGTCCTTTTTCTCAGAGTTCAAACTGGAGATTCTCGCTTTGCGGCTTTGGGGCTGTCAAGGCGCAAGTCGTTTCCGGGCGGATGGAGCGACGCCTTACTCTTCACCTTTAAGATGCCCGATCGGGACTTCCTCCTGAGGTGGCTTGGTGAAACTGACGCAGGTTCCCTTCAACATCGGCAGGCGCATGTTCACGGCGCGGCGTTGTTCCATGGTGAGTTTGCTCCATTCGCGCTCATAAACGCTGTCGCTCTTTTTGCCTCCCCTCCCGCCGATGAATAGCGCGCGCAAACAGGCGTCCAGAACGGCGTAAAGATGGGTGCATCCGTCGCTTCGGGGGATAAGTGCGTGAATGCGCTTCAGCGTTCCCGGCTCGAAAAGTTTCAGTCCGATCAGCCGCCGGTAAGCCTCCGGCGCCTCGGGACAAACCGTGAAGGGATAGCGCAACATGACGGCGCGGATGTCGGCGATTTCCCGTTTTTCGGTGTCCACGAGAATCGCCATGCGCATGTCGTGATAGGTGTCTTGAAGGATGGCGACGACAAGCGTGCGGACTTCGTCAAGATGATGGACGGCGGTTGAAATTTGGCGGGCGAAGACCTGTTTGTTGTGTCGCGCCAGATCAACCAGACTGGTGTAATTTTCTAGGTTTTGGACGGCGTTGGGTTCCACGTTTGTTTTATTTCCTTGGGCGTCATTCCCTTGGATGCCGGAAGACCGCATCCGGGACTTGAGACATTGCCTCTATTGATAGCGTTGTCCCGAGCAAGATTCAATTAAAGAGAGGCTGAAGCGAAATTTTCTCCAATTTTTTTCCAATTTTCCGCGATTGAGACTTGGCATTGGGAGGTGTTTCGGCTAAAGTTTTTATCAACTTCGCGGGCGGAGCGACGAGTGCGTTTATGGAAGCCGCGAGGTTTGAGAATTCCACAACCGCGGAAGCCACGTTTTGAGAAAACGCCTCTCCGAAATTCTTCAACAAATCTTGGAAGTGAATTCCCGTCTGGTGGGGCGTTGGCCGGGACGGGTGGTCTTGTTTGCCTTTCTCGGTGGGGGCGCGGTTTTGTGGTTCACGCTCGCTCATTTGGGCGTGGACACCGACACTTCCGGAATGATCCCTCCTCCCCCCAATCTCGAACGCAACATTCAGAAATTCAAGGAAGCTTTCCCCAAGCAGGACAAAAACCTTGTCATCGTGCTGACGGCCAACACGCCGGAAGCGGCTTACGGGGCCGCCGCGAAGTTGGAAGCGCGCCTGAGGGAGGAAACCGCCGTCTTCAAAACTGTTTATGCTCCCGCCGGGGGAGACTTTTTCCGCAAAAACGGATTGCTTTTCTTCAGTCCGGACGACCTTGAGGAGCTGAGCAACAGCGTGGCCAAGGCCCAGCCGTTCTTGTCGCGCCTCTCGACCGATCCGACCCTTCGGGGTTTGTTTTCGCTCCTGAGCGGCGCGGTTGAGGCGGTCGGCAAAGGGGAAAAATTCGATCTCTCTCCCGTGCTGAACCGGATCGAGACGACCACTTCTTCTTGGCTTGACGGCGGAAGCGCGCCGCTTTCTTGGCAGGAGGTGATGAACGGCGGCAACGGCCTCGTGGACGAGCACTATCAATTCCTCATGGTCCAGCCGATTTTGGACAAGCGCCAGACTCTGCCCGTCGAACCGGCTTTGAAGACGATCCGTCGGTTGGGACGGGAATTGCAGACCGATCCCGCCGAGGGAGTCCGCGTGCGGATCACCGGCGAGGAAGCCCTTGGATACGAGGAAATCCTCGCGGTCTTTCACAGTCTCGGCTTGGTCAGCTCTCTTTCCATTCTCTTGGTCCTCGCGATTCTGCTTGCGGCTTTGCGTTCGTTCCGGCTTGTGTCCGCGATTTTTGTTACGCTCGTGCTTGGACTCATCATGACGGCGGGGTTCGCGGCGGTCGCAATCGGCCATCTCAACATGATCTCGGTGGCGTTCGCCGTTTATTACATCGGCTTGGGAGTTACCCATTCCCTCCACGTTTGTCTTCGGTATCGGGAGTTGATGTTGGAGGGAAATTCTTCCGAGCGGGCGTTGCGCGAGGCTGTGGCCGACACCGCCCCCGGGCTGATTCTGTGCGCGATGACGACGGCCATCGGATTCTTCGCGTTTGTCGGGACCGCCTACGCCGGAGTTTCGGAGTTGGGGATCATTTCCGGCGTCGGGATGTTCCTGAGCGTTGCGCTGAGTCTGACGGTTTTGCCCGCGTTGGTGACATTGTTTCCCGTCAAGGTCCGGGTGGGGACGGGGAGCTCGGCGGCGACGCGATTGCGCGATTCCGTGAACGGCGCGCTGGCTCGCAATGCCCGCTTGGTGCGATGGACGGCTTTGGGTTTGGGCGCGGCGTCGCTGGCACTGATCCCCAAGGTCAAGTTTGATTACAATCCGCTGAATCTGCGCGACCCGAACAGCGAGTCGGTTTCGACCCTGAAGGAGGTCGTTTCGCTCAAAAACGCCGGTCCCGAATTTTCGATTGATTCGCTGGCGTCCAGCGAGGAGGACGCCGTCGAGAAAGCCAAGCGACTGTCCGAATTGAAGAGCGTGGACCACGTCATGACGGTCCGGAATTATATCCCCACCGATCAGGAAAACAAATTGAAGGTCATCGAAGACCTCGGTTTGATGCTGGGGCCGCCGCTCGCCGAGGCCCAACCGGAAATGGATCCTCCGTTTCAAGACCAACTCGGCGCCATAACCGACTATCTCTCCAAAATGCAGGATTACCTCAAGGGGACGCTAACGGAAACGGAACGGACGGCCGCGACGCGGTTGCGCAACACCTTGAAGGCTTTGACCGAAAAGCTAAAAGCTTGGCCCGATCAGGAAAAGACCGACCGCCTGATGAAACTTCAACACGATCTTTTGGGGTTGCTTCCTTTTTCGCTTCAAAACCTTTCGACGGCCTTGGAAGCCAAAGGGGTCGGAGCGCAGGATTTGCCTCCCGATTTGCTCGAACGCTGGATTAGCCCGGACCATGAATATCGGATCGAAGTTTATCCGAAGGAAGACCTCAATGATCCGACGGCCATGAGGCGGTTCGTGAAAGAGGTCTCCGGCGTGCTCCCGAACATCAGTGGATCGGCGATTGAATTTCTGACCTTGGGGTCGGGTGTGATCCGGGCATTTCAGCAGGCGTCGGGTTTGGCGTTGACGGCGATCCTGATTCTTTTGCTGATTGTTTTCCGTAGTTTCCGCGACGCGATGCTCGTGATGATTCCGGTTCTTCTGGCCGGCGTCTTGGCGGCGGGGGCAACGGTGATTCTCCGCGTCCCGTTCAATTTCGCCAACGTCATCGCCTTGCCTCTTCTGCTCGGAGTCGGAGTGGACAACGGCGTTCACATCGTCCGGAAAATGCGCAAGGAAACGGTGACCGGAGCCGTCGCCGAGCGCGCCAGCGTGTCGGCGGGAGTCTTCTACAGCGCCTTGACCACGCTGGCGGCTTTTGTCAATCTATCGCTGGCCACGCACGAAGGGATGGCGAGTTTGGGACGTATCCACGCCATCAGCGTTTCGATGGGTCTGATTTGTGTCTTGGTCGTTCTGCCCGCTCTAGCGCAAGGGGTGATGCGTCCGAAGCCGGTCGCGGAATCTTAAATTCAGATAGTGAGGAAAGATGGATGGCTCGTTATTTATTAATCGTCTTGACCTTGAGTTCGCTCGCGGGAATCGTTTTCGCGGAGGAGAAATCCAAGGAAGCGCCCGCCAAGGAGACACCGAGCGCGGTCGTGGAGCGCCTCCAGTCGGCCCTGCTTGACACGATGAAGGAGGGAGAGAAACTCGGTTATCAAGGCCGATTCGACAAACTCGCCCCCGTCATCAAGTCCACCCATTCCTTCCCCGTGGTCGCGCGCGTCGCGCTGGGGAAAAATTGGGGGACGCTCAGCGACCAGCAGAAAGCCTCTTTCCTTGAAGCGTTCACCACGCTTGCCGTCGCCAGCTACGCTTCCAATTTCGACAAATTTGGGGGTGAAAAGTTCAAAACCGTCTCCGAGAAACCGACCGAGCGCGGACAGGTCTTGGTGCGCACCGTTTTGACCGCGGGAGACGGTCAGGAGCACAAACTCGATTACGTGATGGAGAAAAAAGAAGAAGCGTGGCAGATCATCAACGTCGTCGCCGACGGGGTCAGCGATTTGGCCTTGAAGCGGGCCGAATATGAAAGCATTCTCGCCAAGGAGGGATTCGACGGATTGATGCAAAAGCTCACCCAGAAAATCAACGACTTGAAGACGGCTCCATCGCGGTTATGAAATTCATCCTATCCATCGTGATTCCGGCGTGATGGGCCGGTGTAGTCGGATATTCCTGTTGCGGGAAAGGGGAATGGCGCGCGCTCGCGCGATTCTTGTCCCTCTGGTTTTGACGGCCTTTCTTCCCGCCTGCGCGACCACCTCCAAAGTGAAGGGGGATCGCGACCCCTTGGAAAAAATGAACCGGGGATTCTATGTCTTTAACGACAAGCTGGATCATTACGTCATGGAGCCGGTCACCAACTGCTACAACTGGATGCTCCCGGAACGGGCGAGAAAGTGCGTGGATAATTTTTTCCACAATCTTTCGGAACCCGACAACGCGGTCAACGACCTCCTTCAGGGCAAGGCGAAACATTCAGGCTCGGATGTCGGACGGTTCGCAACCAACACCACCATCGGCGTCGTCGGATTGTTCGATCCGGCGACCAAATTCGGGATGCCCCGCCACGAGGAAGATTTGGGGCAGACGTTCGCCGTTTGGGGGATCGGCGAAGGTCCCTATCTGGTTCTGCCTTTCTTCGGACCGAGCACGTTGCGCGACGGTCTGGGCACGCTCACCACTTCCATCACCAAGAGTTTGGTCGGAATTATCCTCCCCGTCTTTTCCATCGGCGCGGGGACCCGAACCTCGATGGACGCGCTGGAAACGGTGAACAAACGCGCCGGAGCCTCCGACGATTTGAGGGCGGTCAACAAAGCCGCCGTGGATCGCTACGTATTCATCCGCGAAGCCTATCGCCAACATCGCACTTTCCTCATCTACGACGGCGATCCCCCTCCTCCCGCAATGCCGGATGACGACACCGACGGGAACGGCGTCGGGCCGGTGAAACCGGCGAGCGGAAACTGATTCGCTCCCTCGTTGTGTTGTTTGCGTTCTTTCGCGTCCAAGGAATTTTTCTCATTCGTTTTTTGTTGCCACTTTGGGTCAGGCGTTGTATAAAGAATAACAGCAAGGGTTAAACGGGGTGTGCGGATTCGTCGGCGCGGAGTGAGGCGCGCCCGGCATGACGACCGTCCAAAAGTTCCCATTTCAATCACTCCTTCGAGAGCATGGGAATCCCCTAACCTTCCCGCTCCCGATTTCTTCGTTTCTCATACTTTCGTCCTCCGCTCTTTCTCCTTCGTCCTTTTCTTCCCTTCCGGCGCGGTTTTTGCTTCTCTCTCTCTCTCTCTCTCTCTCTCTCTTTCTCTCGTTATATTGGCATCTTTCTCGTCGTCCCTCTCCACATCTTGGGACGCGTCCTCGCGGCTTCGTGTCCTTGCGTTAATTCCGATTTAGCAGAGGAGGATTTTCAGGCTCCCGTTTGGGCGCGTTTTCCCCCCCGGACTCGATGGGATTGGAGGGCTGAAACTTTCTGGCGCGGCTGAAAACCGGGACGTAGGTCGGCTTTTTTAAGCCGACGGGTCGGGCTACAACCCCGACCTACCTTGCAGAATTCGGCTTTGAGCCACAGGCCAAAACGCCGATAACAGAAATGGAAAAACGAGAAATGGCAAATAATGACGTCTTAAAAGGAACAACCAATGCGATCCCGGGAACCGTCAACTGGGCGCAAGCTGACGGGACGATGACGATCCAAGGTGGAAAAGTGGGCGTGTTGGTGAACCCACCTGCACAAACGCTGGATGTGGCCGGCAGAATCCAATGTTTCAATCTCCAAATCTTGGGAGCCCAACCCAACAAGATGATCGTCCAAAGCAATCTCGGTTTTTGGACCTTGGTGGCTAACGAAACCAATTTGCGCAACGTCCTGACGAATAACTTAGTGACCTACTTTGATGGCAACTACGAAACTTCTAATGGAGGTATCATCCAATTGCCGCCCGGCGAGATCGATCTGACCATGGCCTCACCCCTTCCGGTCCGAGCGCGAGTAGAAATTCGCGGCGCGGTTCAAGGAGGAGGCTATACCACGGCAAATGTCGGCACCACCATACAAATGGGAAACAGCACCACCCATAATGACGGTTTTGACGTGATCCAGATCCGCGGCGACGGGGTCAGGCTCGTTGGACTCCATATCACGAGATTCACAAAGATCACAAACGATGCCACGGCGCAACAAGTGGGTGGAAGCGGTGTTGACACCAACGGTTACCAAGCCCCCTATATTGACCGTTGCGTCATCGAAAATCACAAATATGGTATCTACAACAGCAAGCCGGACAGTACGCCGGATGACAGTCCCAAATGGACGCGCGACATGCAGGTCCTGAACGGCGCCATCCAAAACTGCGGGGTTTACGGGATCAAGTTTGACTCCCCGGCGCCCGGTACGACACCCTATCAAGACGCGAAGGCAAACTCCCTCTTTATGTTCAACATGGTGGTCGGCCAGATCTGGAACGGCGGTTCGGAAACGACGGGAACCGGCGCCGGCATCGCGATCAATGGCTTCCAAAAGAACAATATGAAAGATGGCGGAAGTTTTATTCTAAGCACGACGATGCACGCCTTCCGGGGCTATGGAATTCACATGAGCGGCGTCGGGTTTTTCGTCCAGAACGTCCAAGTTTATGGAGCGCAAAACAACGGAATTTTCGTGGATCGTTGCCGTGAGGTCAAAATTTTCCACAGTTGGGTTTCCTTGGCCGGCCTCAAATATCCGAAGAATCCGGATGGGACCATGGCCCCGACAATGGAGAATATCAACGGCATCCGGATCGAAAGCGCCCGGACCGACAGCTCGATCGTCAACGAAAACATCGAGGTCACCAATTGCACCGTCATGCTCTGCGGGGGAGCGGGCGCGCACGTGGTCAGTTCGGACCCAGGTAAGCTTTCCAGACATCTCAGCATCAACAACAACACGTTCCACTCCAACGCTCTTGCCCCCGGACTCGGAGACATGGATCGAACCGGGATCAGGGTCACGGGGTCATTGGCCAATGTGGCAACGCCGACGACTTCCGATCTCCTGATGGTGATAGGGAATCGCTCCTACAACAACAATACGGCCATCACCGACGCCGTCGCCCTTTTGTCCTTTTATCCTCCATTGCTTCCTCCCATACCGCCCAATTTGCCTTTGGATCCTCAAAAGTATGGCTTCACCTACGCCGAACCCACTGGGTCTTCCGCAAAACCCGCTCCGACGAATGGCTGGTTCGTGGCCGGCAATATCTTCTACGACGCCGCGTTCGTGACTCCTTCGATTCAAACCAATGGAGCCGATCCGGGGACCCCGCCCGCCAACATTAACCTTTCCAGCAACATCGTCAATTAACGAGGAGATCGGAATGACCCGATAACCCGAAACTGGACGGGACCTCGATCCGGCGTTGCCGGATCGAGGTCCCAATTTTCACCACGACCGCGCGCCCGACGCGCCGAAAGGAGACGAAAAAAATGTCAAGCAACTTCCAAGGTTCCCCTGCCAAGCTTTTGACAGCACTGCATCTTTTCGTTTGCGGAGTCTGGGTCTTCCCTGCAACATCCTCAGCCCAACAGACTTATGTCACGATTGCCAATCCCGATCCGGCGCAGAATCCTTACTTTGGCATTTTTCCAAATTCGATCACCCAGCTAGGCAATGACATCTTGATCGGGTCGCCGCGCGATACTACAGTAGAGTCAACCTACAGTCCGCTCGGCGGATCGGTTTATCTGTTTGATGGGCAAACCGGATCGCTTCGTCGCGAGTTCACAAACCCAATCTCCACGTGGAGCGGCATGTTCGGCGTGGCGGTTTCCTCCGTCGGTGGCGATGTGTTGATTGGCGCCTATGGCGATTACTTTGGTCCACCCCCCCTCTTTTCAAGTTACTACGATTTAGGTGCGGCATTCCTATTCGATGGTTCCACCGGCGATTTGCTCAGCACGTTCTACCACCCGCCTCCTTCCTACGGAACAGAACGGGGAACAAGGTTCGGTGCCACGGTTGCCGGTTTCGGGAACAATATTTTCGTGGGAGATTATGATTATTATGAAGAAGAACCCGGCCCCATTCGCGAGTTCAATGCCGGTGCTGTATTCATGTTTGACGCCCTAACGTCGAATCTACTACAGGTAATTCACAGTCCCAATCCAGCCCCGGCAGGTTTCTTCGGCTACGCCTTGACTGTCATAGGGAACGAGCTTGCCGTTGGGGCCTATGGTGAGGATCCCGATGAGACCACCTACCGACCGAACGTTGGCGCCGTCTATTTGTTTGAGGCTACGACGGGCAACTTGGTGACGACTATTGCGAACCCACATGGAGCTGTGGATGAAAATTTTGGCGGATTGTTGTCCGTCGCCGGGACCGATCTCCTCATTGCTTCAGGCTTCTGCGACACAAGCTACTGCGCGTCGGTCACCTACGTATTCGATACCCTGACCCGAAACCTTACGGGTCCCTTTGCCCGCGATCCCAATGCGGACCCGCTGTCGCAATTTGGAGTCTCGTTGGCTTCGCTTCCCGCGCCGCCGCCGGGTCCGATTGCCGCCGGATCGCGGGCGTCTCCGGCTCGGACAAGAAGGTCAACCCCGAATAATCCCCGAGCGATCGTGGGGTCATTTGTTCCCACCACCCCGCCGATTCAGTTGACAGGGTTGACGGGTTTCAATCTGGCCGTCGGCGCGCCCGGAGTGGGAAACCAATCCGGCGCCGTTTATCTCTTTGATGCGTCCGGCGCGTTGTTCAACACCATCTCCAATCCCGTTCCCACGACCGGGGGACAATTCGGATCGGCCATGATCGCGCTGGGGAGCAATCTGGCCGTCTCCGGCAACGGATCGGTCTATATCTTCCAAAATGCCGTGGCTCTTCCAACTCCAACCCCGACCGCGACCCCAACGCGAACCCCGACCGCCACGCCGACTCAAACTCCGACTCCCACGCAAACGCCGATCTTGACCGCGACGCCAACCCCGACCCCCACGCCGACGGCGAGAGTGACGATCACGCCGTCCCGGACGCCGTATCACATTCACGGGCACCACAGACACCGGTAGGATTGTTGATTGCAGATTGCAGGTTGGAGACTTCAGATTGGAGATTGAGAAGGAAGAAGCGCCGCGAAAGAGCGCAAAGAGCACAAAGGAAAAACCGAGACGTGGCATGGGCAGGATGCCTATGCCACTTTGAAAGGCTCAATTTCCGCGGATTGATCTACCATTGCCGAAAGGCAATCATCCCGGCTAGAATGGACGGCTCAACATGAGCCGGGAAGATCAAAAGACCATCTCCACCGACGAATTCGCCGCCTTGGACGCCTTGGAGCGCGTCAGGGCGATGGATCAAATTTACGGTTCCAAGTTGTTGCTGTTGGCCAGTATGCAGAAACCGGCGGGCGTGCTGATGCACATGATCCATCGGATTCAGGCCAAGACGTTCATCCTTTTCGTGGACACGCAGTTTCATTTCCCCGAGACGCTCGCCCTGCGCGACCGTTTCATGGAGAAATACGGACTCAAGATCACGACCGTCTATCCCGAGATGACCCCGCAACAACAGCGCGAGAAATTCGGCGTCGAGCTTTACAACTTCATTGACGGCCAGCCGCAGTGTTGCAACATGCGGAAAGAGGAGCCGTTTCTTCACGCCGCCAAACGGGAGGGGATCCGCGCGACGATGTCGGGGCTGATGCGCGTCGAGGGCTCGGCGCGCGCCAAACTCGAACCGATCGGTTCCGATCCACGGCTCGGCATTCCGACGTATTATCCTCTTTTCGATTGGACCTTCGAGCAACTTGACGATTATTCCCGCGAGCACGACGTTCCGATTCATCCCCTCTACGCCAAGGGTTATCTGAGCATCGGTTGCCTTCCCTGCACGACTCCGGTTTTGCCGGGCGAAGACCGCCGCGCCGGACGCTGGCGCCATCTTCGCACCGCCGACGGCAAACAACCGCAATATTGCAACATCAACTACGGCGATGGGGCGGGGATTTAACCTGGCGCGAAAAAATCGGCCACGGATGAACGCGGATTTCACGGATCGCTCCTCTTCCAACTTTGTGCTTTTGGCGTCTTCCTTGTGTTATGGAACAAGGTTGCATGGCTTCGGAGAAAGGAGTAATTTGGCCGCAGATTTCAGTCTGGCGGAAGTTTGGCCGCCCGGCGAATTTGACTCGAACGGGAAGGAAATGCGTCATGGCCAAGGAAACCATGGAACGACGGAAAATCCGCCGCATCGGCGTGGACCTCCCGGCCAACCTCCAAATTCTTTTCCCCGAAGTCAGTTTTACGCCGCTGGTCCTTAAGGGATTCGCTCGCGACATCTCGAGAGAAGGGGTGCGGATCAAGGTGGCGAACCTTACTACCGGCGATTACAGCCGGATTATCCGCGGACCGAGGCTTTGCCGGGTGATTTGCGTTTTCCCCGCGCAGGACGCGCCGACGCGCCTCTTCGGCAAGATCATCAATTTTGAAATCAGGGGAAAAGTTTCCGAAGGGGCCTGCGTTTTGGGGGTTCATCTCGGCGAAAACGACAAGGAAGACCTTCAACGACTGAATCAATTTCTCGAATCCCTGCCCGAAATTTGAAACGGGAAATCTTCGCGCATCACCTTCCGTTTTGCCTCGCGTTGACGGCCTCCTTCGTTCCGGCGTCGTCCGCGCTCGCCGACCGGATCATCTTCAAGAACGGCCGGATCGAGGAGGGAATCGTCGTCGGCAAGACCGACACGATGGTTCGGATTCAGGACGGTCCCGCGCAAATCACGGTTCCGCTGGAGAGCATCCGCGAAATTATCCCGGGGACGCCGACCGACCATCTCTTGCTTCAAGCGAGGGATGAAATCGCCGATCACCGCGTCGCCGAGGCGGTTCTTCATTTCGGCCAAGCCGCGCGGCAGGAGGTCAATCCGGACGCGCTGGCCGCCGTCATGTTTGTCCACGCCGATTCGATCAACGCGATCATTCCGCAATTGAGCGCGCAAGATCGGGAATTCCTCCGCGACGCGCTGAAGCGGATTCAATCTGCCCGAATGCCCCGACAGGCGGACCTTCTGCTCGTCCGGCTTCATTGGCATCTCTTGCTCGACGACGTCGAATTGGTCCGGGGATTGCTGGACGATTTGGGCAGGGATTATCCGAAGATTTTGGAAAACGACCGGGAGCAGATCATCGGCTGGTTCGGTGAAAGAATTGATCTGGCGATTGACCTCGGGCATTTTTCCGTGGCGCTCGATCTGGTCGTGGAGCTTCGGCGATTGGACAAGGATCAGGCCGGAGGGAAACGGGCGGAGATGGTTCTACTCTGGGCGCGGCGAGAACGGGACGCGGGACGATACGAGGAGGCGTTGAAGATTTACTTGGATCAACTGCTGGAAGTCAGTCCCAACATCGCGCGCGACCGGATTGCCGTCACGTTGTCCGAGGCGGAGAAGTCGGCGCGAAAAGAAAATCAACTGGGGCGGGTCATTGAACTCTACGAAAAATACGGGATGCCCGCCGACCCAGAAAAATCGCGCAAGAAACTCTCCGAACTGTGGCATGAATTGGGATGGATTTCCTTGCATGACGGCAAAATCGAGGAGGCGCGCCGGACCTTCGCGCGCGCCGATCTCGTCCTTGCGGGGAGCGCGGAACGCGATCTGCGGTATTGCGATTACTTCGAGGCGAAGAATAAACTCAAACCGGAGGACGCGCTTGCCCAATACAAACTCGGCGAGTGGTGCGCCGAGGGAGGGTTGCTCGAAGAAGCCCATCAATGCTTCGAATCGGCGATGAAGTCCGAGGCATTGAAGGCCAACGCCTCCGCTCAACTCCAACGAGTGGACGACCTCCGCGCCGAGAAGGAACTTGCGCGGCTCATGGACCTTTATGAGGGGGGACAATACGTCGAAGTGGTTCAGGCGTTGGCCGATCTGCGCCGCCGCGCCATGCCGGAGGGATTGCGCAAACAAGCCGAGCAGTTGGATCAACTGACGCGCGACGCGATTCAAATTTCCGCCGCCGAACATCCCCAGCAGGCCGAAGTCCTGATGCAACAGGCCGAACGGGCGTATTGGACCGGAGACACGCAGACGGCTTATAACCAACTTCGAATGCTGATGGACCGTTACGCCGACACGCCGGCGGGCGCGCGCGCGCATCAATTTTTCAAGTTGATTCTTCCCCGCCTCGACCTCAATAGTCTTGAGGAGCGGCGCCATGCGGCGGGATTCCGGACCGACGCCACGCCGACGACAGAAACGATTGATTCGAAGGAATCACCGTCGGCCCTTGCGGAGGAAATCCGGCGGTTGCGGTCGAGCATGAGCAAGACGGAAACCTCCTACGGCGGAAAACCCGCCGAACCCGCGCCCACGGCGGCAACAAAACCATGACTCCCAATCCTGATTCACCCATTCCGCGCGTTCTCATCGTCGAGGATGATTCCGTTTTCGCCGGGCGATTGTCGAAGAACTTGGGATTGGACGGATTCGAGACGGAAATCGCCCTTGGCGTGACCAAAGCCTTGGAGGTTTTGTCTCAGCAATCTTTTGATCTTGTGCTAACCGACCTCCGAATGCCGGAGCGTGATGGGTTGGAGTTGATCGAAGAAATTCAGAAGGGACGCGATAGCGTGGAAGGAACCGCCCCGCCGGTTGTCATTCTCACGTCGGTCGGCGATTTGCAAACGGTGGTCGAGGCAATGCGGCGCGGCGCGGCGGATTACCTGACCAAGGAAACTTCGCGGGAGGAAATCGCGCTTCGTCTGCGCAACGTTTTGCGCCAAGGAAGGTTGGCCGGCGAGGTTCATCGTCTCCGGCGTTCGCTGGATCGGCAAAGGGATTTCGACGAAATCGCCGGCTCCTCGGCCTGCACAACCGAACTGAAAAAGACCATCGCGGAAATCGCCCCGAACAACATCACTGTTCTCATCACCGGCGAAACCGGCGTCGGCAAGGAGCTGGTCGCCCGCGCGATTCATCGCCGCTCCCGACGCGCCTCCCAACCGTTCGTCGAAGTCAACTGCGCCGCGCTTCCCGATGAAAATCTTTTTCTCTCCGAATTGTTCGGCCATGAGCGGGGCGCGTTCACCGGAGCGGTCACGCGCAAGCGGGGACAATTTGAATTGGCCGAGGGGGGCACTCTCTTTCTGGACGAAATCGGGGAAATGGGACCGCAGGCGCAGGCGCGCCTTCTCCGCGCCGTGGAGACGCAAAAATTCAACCGCGTCGGCGGGGAGCGTCCAATCCAGGCCAACTGCCGCCTGATCTTCGCCACCAACAAGGAACTGGAAAGGGAAATCGAAGCCAATCGGTTCAGGCGCGATCTGTTTTATCGGATCAACGTTTGTCCGATCCACGTTCAGCCATTGCGCGCCCATCCGGAAGACATTCCGGCGCTGGCGCGCTGGTTTGCCGAGCGCATGAATGAAAAGCACGGTTTGGCGGTCATCGAGTTCGCCGCCGACGCACTGGATGCCTTGAAGGCCAACCCTTGGCCGGGGAATGTTCGAGAATTGCGAAACGTCATCGAGCGTCTGGCGATCCGTTTCGCCGGGCAGAAAGTTGAGACGGGTCATTTGCGGCAACTGAATTTTTCAGGCGGCGATTCCACTTCGGGAGCAATTATTTTGCCCGAAGGGGGCGTTGATCTGGAGGAGGTTGAACGCAGTTTGGTCACGCAGGCGTTGCAACGCGCCGATTGGAGCCAGCGCAAGGCCGCCGAACTGCTTGGCATCTCCGTGGATCGGATGAACGCCCGCGTGAAAAAATTCGGCATCACCCATCCCAGCTGGCGCGTGCACAAAAGTTAGCTCATTGGAAGGGGAAGAGGGGAGGTATAAGCGGTTCATTTTATTCTTGGGGCTACCTCGATGCCTCTGTTTCTCTCTGTGATAATTCTTTCTATTCTCTATGCTGTAATCATTCCAAATGAAAACCAACTCGCCGATCCCCGAAATCCTGATCCTTAGCTGTTCGCTACGCCCGGAAAGCAATTCGCGCATCCTCGCAGGGGAGGCCAAAAGGAGATTGAACGCCCTCGACGCGCCCAATCGTCTCGTTGACCTTCGGGATTACACCCTACCGCTTTGCGACGGAGAATCGGCCTACGAGCACGAGGCGGTTGCGCCGCTCACGCAGGCCATCGCTTCGGCGGGAGCGATTCTGGCCGCGGCTCCAATCTACAATTACGATCTCAACGCCGCCGTGAAAAATCTGATCGAACTGACGGGGGACGCATGGAACGGCAAACTCGTGGGCGGACTATTCGCCGCCGGCGGTTTGTCCGGCTACATGTCGCCGATGAGTCTATTCAACAGTCTGATGTTCGATTTTCGGTGCATCATCATCCCCCGATACGTCTACGCGGACCGTTCGGCGTTCGCCAATGGCGCGCTTGTCTCCGACAAGATCGCGCAACGCGTTGAGGAATTGAGCCGCGAGACGGTGCGATTGGCGACGGCGTTGAATAAAACGGAATCCCAAAAATGAGGAATTGACCACAGAAACAAGAGAGGATTGTGATGTGCGTTCGGCCGTCGAGCAAATGAAGGCGCTTCCATTTATTTGTCAACTTCAAGCTTTGAAGAAACTTCTCTGTGCCTCTGTGGTGAATCTTCGGCGATCCTATTTAGTGATTTGTTGATGGGTGGCTTCGCGCCCTTCTTTCTCATTGATCCAAAACATCAAGACCGCCCCCAACGCGAAGAAGACGCCGATGGTCAACTCGGCGACGCGGATGTCGCCGGACAAGTAGGTCACTTTGCCGAAGACGAGCGGACCGAGCAATCCGCCGAGCTTGCCGAACAAACCCCAAAGACCGAAAAATTCGCCGGATTTTTCCTCCGGACTGAAAAGTCCGATCAACGCCCGACAGGAGGAGGAAGTCGCCCCCATCCCGATTCCGACCAGCGCTCCCGCCGACCAAAACAACACGAGCGCGGAATGGGGCGGAGTCGCCGAATCGGAAATTGGCGGAATCATAAAAACCAAACCGAGCGCGCCGAGCCAAGTGAAGAGCGAAAGCACAATGGCGAGGTTGCTCCCGATTTTGTCCTGAAGCTGTCCCCATCCGACCGCGCCGACGATTCCCATGACATTCGGAAGAATCAGAAAGATGGCCAGTTGCCCCATGTTGAGGTGCAGGGTGTCCACCGCGATTTTTCCGGCGTAGCCGACCACCGCCGTCAATCCGACGGAAATAATCATGAAGACAAAAAGGAATCGAAACAACTGACGAAAATGGCGGGCCTCTCTCAGCGTTTTTCCGAGACGATAAAATCCAACGGTATAGATGTTTTCCCCCGCGGGCATTTTCTCGTGCTGATGACGTTCCTTTACCCAAAGAAACGTGGGAAGCCCCGCGATCAAAAACCAAATTCCGATCATGATCCAAATCCACGGGGAACCTTGTTCATCTCCGAGATACTTGGTGATCGCGGCGGCGACCAAAAGCGAACCGATCCCGCCGACGTAACCTAATCCCCACGCCAAGCCGCTGATCAGCCCCATGAGGCGTTGCGGGGCGATTTCCGGCAGAAACGCGCCGATGAAATTCTCGCCGCTCGAATAGAAAAAATTGGCCGCCATGAAAAGGATCATTGCCGCCAAGACCTGCCCGGGACCGATCCATCCGAGCGCCATCGTCAAGATCGAACAGCCGAAATAAGTCATGAAGAGAAATTTTTTCTTGGCCCCGCTGAAATCGGCCAAAGCGCCAAAGAGCGGCGCGGTTAAAATCACGAGGAGTTGACTGATCGCGTTGGCCTGCCCCCAAAGGTCCGCGCCGCGCAGATGCGTCCCGAGGGGATGAAGTTTGCTCACCGAGTCGGGATCGGCGGGAACGATCGAGTTCATGAAATAAATGCTGAATTGCGCCGTCACCATGACGGTCGTGAACGACGAATTGGCGAAGTCGAACATTGCCCAGCCGAAAATCGCCTTGCGATCGAGCGGCATTTCGCCGGCGGGGGGGGTGGGGGAGAACATCTTGATTTTAGCCACGGCAGGACAGTAGCAGGATGATTAGCAACCGGAAACCCCAAAAGTTGCAACTCGGATGGACAAGCGGAGTGAGCAGGGACGTGCGACCGGGGGCGCTGACCCATCAAGGATTTCGGCTTTTGACTCACACCGCCGCGTATTCATCTACCGTTGAAAATTCTTCGTTTTCGATCCGTTAAGCGCCAATAAGCGCTCCCAAGGGAATCCCGCCGAAAATTAGTCTCGGCTATCCTTTCTCCATGCATTCCCCTGACCCACTCCTCTCCTTTCAAAATCCGCGTCATCGGCGAAATCTGCGGATGATTTTCTTCTTGGCGTTCCGGAGGTTAATTTGTCATGCCATAAGCCCAATCCAATCAGTAATCTCCGTCAAAAAGTGTGACATTATTTGATTTCGTTTTGTCAAACGAATGGTCCGCTCGCAACGCCCCTCTGGAAATCCCGCTCATCCTGTCCATCCCTGTCCAAATTGGTTTTGTTTTGCAATTATTTTATTGGCTACCGACCGGCCCTCGCTTCCTTGCCGAACCTTGAGCCTAACTTATCTGCGGATAAATCCGAACCACCTTGATAGAGTCGTTTGAATCCAAGGAGTATCAACATGCCCCATTTTTTTCCCCCCCTACGATTCCTAATTCTCTTCTTGTGCGCGGCGATGCTTTCGATCTCACCTTCATTTTCAGCCGAGCCGACTTGGACGCAACTTCACGGCGTCAAGCACACGGTCCTTGCGGCGGATGCCTCCAAGGGGCGCATCGCCATTTTCGACGATACCGGCAAGATGACGTGGGAATACAAGATCGCGAATCTGCACGATCTTCAGATGCTCGAAAACGGGAATATCCTTTTTCAAACCGATTGGGCGCAATTGGTCGAGGTCGCGCCGGAGGGAATGTCCGGCGGAAAAATCGTCTGGTCCTACGACGCCGCGAAGATGAACGGCAACGCGGGAAAATCGGTGCAGGTTCACACCTTCCAGCGTTTATCGGACGGCGTGACGATGATCGCCGAGAGCGGTCCCGCGAGAATCATCGAAGTGGATTCCTCCGGCAAAATCGTCCACGAGATCAAATTGAAGGTGGATCATCCCGATCCCCACCGCGACACGCGCCTCGCGCGCAAGCTCGCCTCGGGAAATTATCTCGTCTGCCACGAAGGAGATGGTCGCGTGCGCGAATACGATCCGGCGGGCAAGATCGTTTGGGAATTTGCGATTCCGGGGGAAGGGGGAAAATTCGATCACAAAGGTTCGGGAACGGCGGTCTTCGGCGCGCTTCGATTGCCCAACGGCAACACGCTCGTCGCAACCGGCAACGGTCACAGCGTTCTTGAGGTCAACAAATCGGGAGAGATCGTTTGGAATGTGACGAGCAAGGATCTCCCCGGCATTGAATTGGCATGGGTGACGACGCTCGAAGTCCTTCCCAACGGCAATCGCGTGATCGGCAACTGCCACGCCGGACCCGACAATCCGCAGATCATCGAAGTCACGCCCGATAAAAAGTTGGTCTGGGCGTTCCGGGATTTTAATCTTCTCGGCGACGCCCTCTCGAACTCGCAATTGATCGAAGCCAACGGAACAAAATGGAAGCCGGTCAATCGGAGGTAATCAAGGTTTGGAGACTTTCTTGACGGGTCCGAAGGCATCGTAGGGGAGAGGCCGAAATCCGTTCTTCAACGCTTCGGCGCCATCACGGAGCCGGAAATTCCCTGTGTCCGGCGCGACAAATTCCGGATCCCCTTCCGTCCGATTGCCGGTCAGTTGAATCCCTTCGGACGTGAGTCCATCCAGCAAATCAAGCCAGCGTCCGTCCCAATTGATGTTGCGCGCGATCTTATTTCCTTTGGCTTTGGCCGGTTCATCGCCGAGGAGGGTCAGCAGTTCGGGGTAGTGATCGCGGTAAGGAGGCTCGCGGTAATTCATCGCATCGAGTCGGTCGAAGAGGGTCGTATCGCGTCCGTCGAAGTAATTTTTCGCCCAACCGAGACCGCGCTGATCAACGTGAATCGCGGGCTTGCAACGGACGAAAATATTGTTCTCGATGGTGTTGTCCCTTCCGCCGCCGACGAGCACGCCGCGCCCCGCTTCGACGCAAAGATTTCCAAAGACGTTGGTCCCGCTCGACCAGTCATCCAAATAAATCGCCTGCACGTCGCCGTGACCAAGCTGATGAAAATAATTGTATCGGACGACGTTGCCGCGCTGGGTCCAATCGCGTCCCATATAAAACGCTCCGGCGTCGCTTGTCTCCATACAGACGTGGTGGATATCGTTGTATTCGATCAAATGCTCGTTGCCGGTGAGAATGATTGCGCTATGGGGAGCGTCGTGGATGAGATTATGCGCGATCCGGTTGCGGACGCCGTTGATCAGAACGGCGGGGCAATAGGTCCGGACCCATTGGCCGAAATGATGGATGTCGCAGTTTGTGACGAAATGATTTCCGGAAGTCAACGCTTTGCGGTCGCCGCCGGTCATGCTGACGCCGGAGGTTCCGAGGTTGGCGATTTCACACGCTTCGACGCCGTGCGCATGGCCTCCCGTAATCTCGATTGCCGTGCCTCCCATGTTGCGTATCGAGCAATCGCGGATGAGGACATCTTCGCCTTCATGAACCGTGATTGCCGTCCCGCGCGCAAATTCAAAATCCATTCCCTCGAAATGAAGATGCGAAACATTTTCAAGCTTGAGGAGTCCCTCGGCGAGGGAGACCATCGCGCGGGATTTGGCGATGGGCGAGGGTGGGATGAAATAGAGAATATCCGTCGCGCGGTCAAGGTAATACTCCCCTGGAGCGTCAAGTTCTTCCAACAAGTTCAGAGCGTAGTAGCGCTTGCCCGCGCTGTAACCATAGACGCCGTGCGGTTCCTCGGTGGCGATCTCATGCTTGTTCAAATCAATGGACTTTACCTTGACGTAGGATTCGGCCCAATCCCAAGTCCAGTAGCCGTGGAGCCAGAGGTCGGACGCGGTTTTCCAGCGCGCCGGACGGTCGCCATCATAGGTGAATTTGCCGCCGGTGGGTCCATCCGGCACGGCGGCGATCCGCGCCCAATCGTCGTTGGGCCAACGGGCGAGGGTCATGGGGTGGTCGTCGAAGAACAATTCCAACCCGGCGGGAGCATCGGGGCGGCCAAAACCGCGAGGAGTTATCCGTCCAAAATCGGTGACGCCCTGATCTTTAAGAGAGGCTTGCAGAACCGCGTCGCGCGCTGATGGATCGAGACGCTGGCGGATGGCCGGGTCGGTGACGGGAAACCAATTTGTCACTTCGCGTCCTCCATAAATGCGCGCCCGTTCGCCGGGAGCGGATCGCCAAATCACGGGAGCATCGGCTTCTCCCCCGTCGGAGGGATTGAGGTTTAATGCGGAACCCAGAAAATACTCGCCGCCGGCCAGAGTGACGAATGCGGAGGTATGGGAGGATGAAGTTTGTCGGCGCATTTCGCGCAGGCGGTCCCGCGCGGCTTGCAAACTCGCGACCGGAGCCTCGCGCGACCCCGATGCGGAATCGGTTCCCTTGGGCGACACAAATACCTCAACCGCCGCAAAAGGGGTTCGATCGCATAGAACGAACAGCGTGAGAACGGCGGCGCAAAGGGAGAAGTTAAGAACAAGCGCGTGCGGGCGCACGGGAAAGCTCAACGGGACACTTGGAAATCGATCTTCAGGCGGCTTCATGATGTAAGTCCTAATTGAAAAGGGAGCAATTGGCACGATCAAAAAACAGCACGCGCGAAAAAAAAAATGGGATCGAGTTGCCAGTCGGGGAAAAGCGGAGTATAAGAATTCCATACTGCGGATGAAATAGACGCGGAACCGAATTGATGGCGCTTTATCGCATACTTCTGGTGGACGACGACGACGATCTGCGGGCGTTGTTGCGCTCGACGCTCAAGGGACGCTACGAAGTGGTCGAGGCGTTCGATGGTCTCGACGCCCTGCACAAACTGAACGACGTCCAGCCCGACTTGGCGATTCTCGACGTAGAGATGCCGATGATGGATGGATTTCAACTCTGCGAGGCGATCCGTCATCATAAGGACTATCGCGGGATACCGATTCTCTTTCTCTCCGGTCACGGATCGAAGGAAAATCTCAAAAAAGGATACGCCGCCGGAGCGGACTTGTTCATGGTCAAACCGCTTGATCCCTCGCGTGTGCTCAAGAACGTCGAGTTCACGATTGAACACGAGAAACCGCCGTTGCGGGAGAAGCGATTTTCCGTGGAGGTTCTGGCCGAGGTTGAGCGACGGGCGGGGAGAGGGGAGACGGTGGATCATCCCCCTCCCCCCACGGCAAAAGCCGTGCCTGCCGCGCCTCCGTCCGCGCCCGTGAAAACGGCTCAGCCCGCGGTTGTCCTTCTCAAGAAGAGCGTGGAACCTTCGCCCTCGCGAGCCGCCGCCGAGCCGGCGCCGATTGAGCCTCAAGGCGATCTCAAACCTCGCGTTATGCTGGTGGACAACGAGGAGGACGCGCTGAAACTGATGGACATGGCGCTCCGATCCAAGTTTGAGATCACGATGGCTCGCGACGGTTTAGAGGCGATCAAGAAGCTCGTCGAGTATCAACCCGACGTTCTTCTGATAGACGTGATGATGCCCAAGATGAACGGATTCCAACTCTTGCAATCCATCCGGCGGAATCCGGCCTTGGCCCGCTTGCCGGTCGTGATCGTCACGGCCAAGGCGACCCAGCGCGACAAGGAGTATTCCCTTCGCATCGGGGCAAACGATTTCGTCGCCAAGCCTTATTCTCCGGACGATCTTCTCAAGCGGGTATTTGCCTTGACCCAGACTCCGGATTTCAGGATATCGTCCAAAAAAATTCCGATTCGGGAAATCGTCGAGAAAGAATACCTGCAAATGAAGGCCAAGGAAGCCGAGGCCGACGTCAAGGAAACCAAGCAAAAATACGCCGAGCTTCAAGGGATTATCGAGCAAGAGGCGCGTCGGCACGGAAGATCCTGAGGTCACGCCTTCTGCCATGCGCCTGAACAATTCTTGGCTTCGACCGGCGCGTCTGGCGGATTCGCCTTGGTTGTGGTTGGCGCCCGCGCTGATTCCGTTTGTTTTGTTCCTCTTCGCGCCCGCGTTTGAAGTGGCGCGTCTATCGTTTCACCAATGGGATTGGTTCGAGGAACGGTTCGTCGGACTGGGACAATATCGCCGTCTTCTGCGCGATCCCGATTTTTTTCGGGCGCTCGGCCACACGCTTCTTTTCACGCTTGCCGTCGTCCCCGCGTGGATTGTTCTTACGTTGGCGATCGCGGCTCTCGTCGCCCCTTTTCGCCCGGCGTTTCGCTCGGGTTGGACCACGACTTTCTATTTAACCTATCTTGTCTCGCCCGTGATTCTAGCCATGATTTGGACGTGGATGCTTGCGCCGGATCGGGAGGGATTGATGAATCGCATTCTTGGATGCGTGGGTCTGGGCCCGTGGCCGTGGCTGAAATCTCCGCGAGGGGCGCTGACCGGGGTCATTCTCTCCACCGCAATCACCATTCCCGGGAGCGGCGTTCTTCTCTATGGCGCGGCGCTTTCGACGCTTCCGGGAGAGCTTTTCGAGTCAGCGCGGTTGGATGGAGCGGGACGTTTGGCGCAATGGCGTTGGATCACAATTCCCCTTCTCAAACCAACGACCCTTTATCTGATGGTGATTTACACGATTGCCTCCTTTCAGGTTTTTGAGAGGGTCTATATCATGACCGGAGGGGGACCCGCCGGAGCGACGACCGTGATGGTGGAGCAGATTTATTCCAGCGCGTTTTTGAATTTTGACTTCGGAGCGGCGTCGGCGCAGGCGGTTCTGTTGCTTCTCATTATTGCGGCGGTGGCGTGGGGTCAATTCGTGGCTTTGAAGAGTGACGCGCAGTTCTAAATTGCCAACACAGAACGCACGCGTATCCAGCGACCGAAATAATCGAAATCCATTTTCCGATCCGATAGGGAAGCGGCGAAAACTCAATCCGGATGCGATGTTTGCCCGCCGGGAGGGGAATCGCGCGGAGAACGTAGTTCGCCGGCATGATCTCGTATTTCTTCCGCGCGCTTCCCGGCAATCCGTAGGCGCGCCAGCCGTTGCTGTAAGCGTCGGTGATGAGCAGAAGGGCCGCCCGCGCCACTACGCCTTCGACGACCAAGTAGTCCGTCCCGGAATCGGTGATGGCGACGGTTCCATCGGATTCCGCCGCCTCCGGTTCGGGATCCGGAGCGGACTCCAAAACGACTTCGCGGCGTGGATCAAAAGATGGGTTCTCCAACGTGGCGAAAATCGCGTCGCGTCCCTTAACAATTCTAGTTTCGCCAATCAGCTGTAATCGGGGAAGCGGCTCGAAAGGGGAGCGCCGCAAGTCATCCCTTCCCTCTTCCTCGCGGCAAATGAATTGACAGCGAAGCATGGCTTCGAGTCGCAAGGTGTCCGTTAGGTTCAAACTTTGCGCAAAATAAAGGAACTCGTTGTAGCGTCTGGAAATTTGAGGATTCGACGCTCCGAAGGAAAAGAGTCCGGCGCTCATGGGGGAGTTGGGATAATCGCCGGAGTAGAGAATGCGGAAAGGACCGGGATTGCTCTGGCGCAAGTTGATGAGCGACTTGGGATAAACAATGGGATGAAGATCGAACTTGGAGCGGGCCAAAGCCGACGAAACGAATACCTCCGCGACGGCAAGCATCCCTATCCAGTAAATCGCCTTTGCATTGTATCTCAGGAAAAAAAATAGCAGGGCCAGCACAAGAAGAGTCGAACCGCAGATCAGCAAGCCATTGGAGCTGAAGGCGGAAGTTGCCTTAATAAAATTTTCCATTTGCCATAAGCGGGAGGGAAAATGGGAAATCTCAGCAGGGAAACGGGGAATCACGAATCTTCCCCAAAAGCCTGACGCGCCCAATTCTCCCGAATGATGAACGGCGAGACCGAACCCGAGCGCAAACATCCCAAGAATCAAAAAAATTACAGCCGGAACGAGGTTGATCCGCCGTTGCGCGCGAAGCCGATCGAAACCGAATCCGGCCAACATGGACCAGAACAAGGAGGCTTGAATCATGAATCGCGATGAGGCGCGAAAGCGATTGAACCCCGGAAACCAACGATGGAGCAAGGCAAAGAGCGGCGTGTTGGATCCCAACCCCAAAATCACCAGCGCGAAGACCATAATGGATCCTTTGCGCGTCCACGGGTTATTCCCGCCGATGGCGCCGACGACGGCCAAGACCAAGCCTGAAATACCGAAAAAAAGGGTGACTTCCCAATTGAAAAATCCTCCCCAATAAATCATGTGAGGCGCTTCGGGGGAAACATTGCTCAATCCGAAAAACCAAGGAGCGAGCAACGTCACAAAATTTTCCGGGGGAAAGGACAGAAACGCCGCCGCGTCATGGGACAGTCCGCCGCCGCCGCGCGTGCTTTCGCTTCCGGCATGGAATCCGGCGAGCAGTTGAACGGCGGAGATCAAGGTCGCGCCGAGATAGATCGCTACGAAGCTTACTGACGCTTTTTCAAATCCTTTGACGTTCAACGCATTCAGGAGAAAATAGAGGAGGGCGGCGATGCCCGAATAAAAAACCGTTTGCGGATGTCCGGCGAGAATTTGCAAGGTCACAATGCCAATTCCGGAGAGGATCCACCTTGCCCTCGGGAATTCAATCAGTTCATCCACGACCAGAAAAAGGAAAGGAGTCCAAGCCGCCGAACCAATCAGACTCAGATGACCCGCCGAGACATGCGCGAAGTAAGGCTCGCCGAACATGAAGAGCGACGAGGTTAAGAACGCGGCGAATCGGCTCATGCCTTTCCGGCGCGCCCACAGATGGACGCCGACCCCGGCAAGAAATACATGGAAGGCAATTTCAAGATTGATGGCCTTCGGCAACCGAATGACCATGTAGATCCAATTGAGCGGATACAGCAAGGCGGATTGAAAATCGCCGAAGAACGGTGAACCCGAATGGAGATAAGGATTCCAAAGCGTAAGGTGTCCGCGGCTGAGTTCATCGAATCCGAACTGCCGCCAAGGGGCGAAAAAAATCGAAATATCGGTTCCAATTTGAGAGGGGACGGACCAATCGGATGCGAAAAGGGTGTCGCCAAACATCGCCAAAACCAAAATCAGCAGAAAGCCGTAGGACAGATATTCCGAAGTAAAACGAGAGAGGAAAAGCGGATGCCTCTCGTGGAAAGAGATGGAATCGGTCTTTTCTTCCATGTTGGTTTCGTTCAATTAGAATTATTGCGCCGGGGCAGACCGCGCCCGTTCGCCGCCGATTTTAATTCCAACCCTACAAGGCCGGCGAATAGGAGAATGGAACTCAGGGAAATCCACTTCCCGATCCGATAGGCTAGGGGGGAGAATTCGATGCGGATTCGATGGTGTCCCGCCATCAGGGGAATTCCCCGCAAAATATAATCGGCGGGCAGGATCGTGTAGTTTTTCTGAGCGCTTCCCGGTAAACCCAACGCTCGCCAACCATTACTGTAGGCGTCAGTAATAAGAAGGATGGACGATTGATGTGTGTTTGCTTCGACAACCAAATGATCCATTCCCGTTTCGATAAGGTTGACGACTCCGGCGATGTCCCCATGTTCCGGCTCTGGAACGGGAGTGGACTCCAAAATAACTTCGCGCCTAGGATCGAAAGACGATTGTCCCATTGCCTCAAGAATCGCCTTGCCGTCCGACATGATTCGCGACTTGCCCACCAATTGAACGCGCGGCAGGGGATCATACGCTGATTGTCGAATATCATAGCCCTCCGCTTCGTCGCGGGAAACATATTTGCATCGAAGGAGGGCGTGAAGGTGAAACACCTCGTTCGGGGCAAGACGTTCCGCAAAACGCAAATACTCATCATACCGCCGACTAATTTGAGGATCGGTTCCTCCGACGGAAGGAAGGCTCGCGCTCATTGGCGCGTTGGGATGGTCGCCGGTGTGAAATACGCGGAAATCGCCGGAATCATCCCGGCGCAATCGGATCAACGGATCCGGGTTGACGATGGGATTAAGATCAAATTGTGATCGGGCGAACATTGCAAAAACAAAAACTTCGGCCAGAGCCAAGAAGGTTATTCCATAAATTCCCTTGCCGCTGAATTTAAGCGAAAACAAGAGAGCGGATAGAATCGCGCAGGTGAGGCCGCAAATGAAAATCCCACGGGCGGCAAAAATCGCCGATTCCTGAATGAAATCCTTTGCATGATAAACTTCGGAAGGCACGGGGGAATCATCTCCGTGGGAACGGGTGGAAATGAATTGTCCCCACCATCCCGATTCGCCGTTCTTTCCGGAACGATGAATCATGCCGCTCAACGCGATAGCGAGCAAAGCCGCGATGAAAATAGACGAGACCAATCGGGGGCGGAATTTTGCCGATTGAATCAAGTGATCGAAACCCATTCCCGCCAACATGGCGAGGAAGAGGGAGGCTTCGATCATGAATCTTGAAGTGACACGAAAGCGATTAAAGCCCGGCGCCCAATGGTAGAGGGTTTTGAAAACCGGCGTGTTTGACCCGAGCGCCAAGATTGAGAGGGCGATAATCATCATCGCGCCCTTGCGCGTCCATCCATCCGTTCCGCCCATTAAGCTGAACACGACCAAGACCAAGCCGCATACGCCAAAGAACAGCGTGGTTTCCCAGTTGTAGAAGCGTCCCCAATAGATCAAGTGCGGCGCGTCGGGAGAGACGGCGCTCAACCCGAAAAACCAAGGGATGAAGAGTGTCACAAAGTTTTCAGAGGGGAATGAAAGAAACGAAGCCGCTTCATAAGACAATCCGCTTCCTCCGCGCGTGCTTTCGCTACCTGCCTGCCAACCGGCCAGCAGTTGGACCGCGGAGATCAGCGCCGCCCCAAGATAAATGGAGCAACAACTCAGGACGACTTTTAGCCTGTTTTCGACTTGGGGAAGGCAAATTGCAATGTAGATGGCGCTGGCAATCCCGGAATAGAAGACGGTTTGGGGATGCCCACCGAAAATCTGGAGGGCTACAACCGCAACGCCCGATAGCACCCAGCGGACGCCGGGACGTTGAAGCAGTTCATCCGTGATCAGAAAGAGCATCGGAATCCATGCGGCGGTGTCGAGTACGCTCAAATGACCGGCGGAGATGTGCATGAAATACGGTCCGCCGAACATGAATAACGCGGAGGCCAGCAACGCGGCCAGATGCCCCAAGCCGCGTCTCCGCGCCCAAAGATGAGTAAACAATCCGGCCAGAAAGACATGGAAGGCGATTTCAATATTGATTGCTTTCGGCAATGGCAAAAGGATGTAAATCCAATTTGGAGGATAAAGAAGCGCGGACTCGAAGTTGCCGAAGAATGGCGTTCCCGAATGTAGGTAAGGATTCCAGAGAGCCAAATGACCGCGGCGAAGCTCTCCAAAACCGAACTGGCGCCACAAAGCGAAGGAAAGCGAAAGGTCCGTTCCGGCTTGGGAGGGAACCGTCCAATCCCGCGCAAATAACGTGTCGCCGAACATCATCAAAACCAATAGCAATAAAAAAGCGCAGGACGGAAAATCCAATTGAAGCAGAGAAGACGAGAAAGAATTTCCGTCCCGTAGCGGAGATTCGGCGGAATTCTCTCTCATGATTCGCACACTTAGAATGTGAATCTTGATTTGATCGGGGTTTGCCCTTTGTATCGCGACCTGAGATGCCAAGCGAGCAAACATCCGTAGACGAAAATGGAAAAGATCGAAACCCATCTCCCGACGCGATAGGCGAGAGGCGAAAACTCTATGCGGATTCGATGCTTGCCCGCGCGCAAGGGGATTGCGCGCAACACGTAATTCGCGGGCATGATCGTGTAATCATGTTGAACGCTACCCGACAAAGCCATCGCACGCCAACCGTTGCTGTAACCGTCGGTGACGAGCAAGATGGAGGGATGCGCGACGTCGGCTTCCACGTCGAGATAATCGGTTGAGAAATCAGTCACTCGGGCCGTGCCTTGACTCGCGGCGGCCTCAGGGAGGGGATCGGGTTGAGTTTCCAAGATTACCTTTCTCGCAGGATCAAAGGCGGGATCATTATAGACGCGCCAAAACTCCTTGAATCCAACCGCCTGATCAGATTCTCCCACGAGTTGAACTCTAGGCAGAACGCTTTTTAAGGTGGCAAGCTTCGCCTTGGCATTTTGCGCGATGAACACATAACGGCAACGTAGCATTTGCAGAAGCTTGGCGCTTTGCTCTAGGCGAAGGTCCGATAGGGCGTCCAAGAATTCGGAATAGCGTCGGTTGGTTTGCGGATCGTAACCCGAAACGCCGTCCAAGTCGGCGGACATGACCACATTGGTATTCCCTTCCGTGAGAAAGACGCGATCCTCGCCGGGGTGGTCGCGGCGGAAAGTTTTCAAGGCTTCCGGATGCCAAACCGGTTCCAGATCGAAAGTCGGACGATGGGAACGGGCGAAAATCAGAACCTCAAGCGCGGCAAGAAGAAATAAACCGTAAGAGGCGCGAGAGAAGAACCGAATCGAATACAGAAGTCCGCCCATCAAGCTTAAGGTCAAAGCGCAGAGAATGAGTCCCTTCGTCGCCGTTTTTGCCGATCCTTCAATGGTCGCCGAGGCCCCATACAGCGTGGGGTTGGTGTAGGTTTCATTTGTGGCGCCCATGGAGGCGAGAATCCCTGCCCATGTCCCGGATGCGCCCTGCGTCGCCGACCGACTGATCGCAACGCCAAGGGAGACGAGGATCAATGACAGAACGAACAGAGAGAGAGGGAGCCGTCCGAAGGGTTTCGCGGATCGAAGGACATATTCAAATCCAACGCCTGCCAGCATCGAGAGGGCAATGGATGCCTCAAAGATAAACTTGGAATTCCCACGAAAACGGTCGAAGCCGGGAACCCAGCCGTGAAGCACAGCGAAAAGTGGAGTGTATTTTCCCATCGCCAGAATGACAAAGACGACGACGAGAGGAAGAAAAGGTCGGCGCACTCGTCGGTCGCCGCGGATCGCGCCGAGGAGTGCGAGAACCAGACCTGAAACGCCGAAAAAAAAGGTCATCTCCCAAGAATAAAATCGGCCCCAATACTGCATGTCGCCCGGTTTGGCCGAGGGCAATCCCGTGCCAAAAAAGTGAGGAACAAGGAGCGTGATGAAATTCTCCGGAGGAAACGAAAAAAATCCGGCCTCCTTATAGGTGAACCCTCCGCCTCCCCGTGTGCTTTCCGATGCCGCATGAGCGCTGGCCGCGAGTTGGACCGCGGCGGTCAATGCTCCGCCGAGATAGACGATGAAGAACGCGGCCAATTTTTCCATGCGATGTTGCGAACGCATCCATTCCAATCCGAAATAGAGGGTCACAGCCACGCCGCCGTAAAAAACGTATTGAGGATGTCCGGCGTAAATCTGCATTGCCACAGCGAAGATGCCGAGCAGAGTCCGAGAATGGATACGCTCGCTCAAGATGCCGTCCATTGCCAGAAAGATCAGAGGCGTCCACGCCGCCGCGCAAAGGATTGTCAAATGACCGGCGAAAACATGAAGGAAATTGGCGCTACCGAACATGATCAAAAGCGCGGTCAAAAGCGACGCGCTCCAGCAAAGTCCCCTGCGCGATGCCCAGCAATACATGAAGAAGCCGAGCGAAAAGACATGAAACGATATGTCCACATTAATCGCCGTCGCCAAGGGAAGAATCATGTAAATCCAGTTCGGCGGGTAGAGGAGGGCGACTTGAAATCCTCCGAGCGACGGCGTCCCGCAAAAAACATGAGGATTCCATAACGCGAGGTTGCCGTGGAGCAATTCGCTGAACCCGAAGTCGCGCCAGAAAATGAAATAAAGGCCGAGATCGGTCTGCGGATTTGAAGGGACTTTCCCGCGCGAGAAGAGAAGGAGGTCGCCGAACATGGCAAGCGTCGTGACGAGCAAAACCGTCGCGGCGGCGAGCGTGGGTCGCTTGGGAGACCAAAATTGCGGTGGCTGGGGGTCCTTTGAAATTTCGGATTTCAAAGGTGAAACGTGAGATTTCGACGTCGCTTTTTCGGGATTGCGTTTCAAGAAATGTCCAAGCCGCGCAGGTTTCTCAGCATGCGCTCGGCCCAGCCGACCTTCGGCATTAGGGAGATCGTGAGCTAGGCTTGGGCCTTGTTCTCCGGCCCCATGATCACATGATGGTAAAGCAATCCCGCGATCAGACCTCCGAGGATCGGACCGGCCCAATAAGCCCAATGCGCGCTCCACACGCCGCCGACCAAGCCGGGTCCAAATGTCCGCGCGGGGTTCATCGCCGCGCCGGAGATCGGCCCGCCGACCAGAATATCGGCGGCGATGGTCAAACCGATGCCGAAACCCCCCAGCGACGGATGACGTTTGTCCACCGCCGTGCCGAAGATCGCGAAGACCAGAAGAAAGGTCAGGCAAATTTCCGTGATAAAGGCCGTCATGGCGGAAACGTCCTTGCCCGGCGCGGGAGTTCCGAGTCCCGTGGTCTTGATGGCTTCTTCTCCGCCCGGAATGCGCGAAAAGATAATCATTAGCGCCAGGCCCGCGATGGTGGCTCCGGCGCATTGGGAAAGAATGTAAGCGATGGCGTCGAGGGGATCAATCCGCCCGGTGGCAAGCATCGTCGTGGTGACGGCGGGGTTTAGGTGGCCTCCGGAAACGTTCATCGTCGAGGAAACCCCGATGGAAAGCGCCAATCCATGGGCGATGGCAATGGCCAGCAATCCGATGCCGTGAAATAGCTCGTTGGAGACGATCGCTCCGGCCCCCACGAAGCAAAGCATAAAGGTCCCGATCGCTTCGGCGACGCATTTTTTGGGCAAATCGGTCATGGTCTGGCTCCTTCTTCCGTGTCTGGCTCGACTCAAACGCCTAACACTATTGGTTTGGATGAATTCCGTGTCAATCAAAATTCCGAATCGGATATACGGCGTCGGGGCGATTGTGTTATGTTCTCGACCTCGCGAGGTTGAATTTATGCGACCGATGACTTCGGTTCTTCGTCAGTTGGGGCGCTTCTCTTGGAGCGTGATGCGCGCAACGCCAATCATATCCGGGTCCATTTTCGTTGTCGCCGTGGCCGGGATCGCCAAAGGTGAGCCGGGAGAAAAAAAGAGCCAAACCTCCAAACTCAATCTTTCCGCATTATTGGCCGATCCCATTCCGTCGAAAGCGGAATTCAAGTATCTGATCGAACGTCGGCGCTGGCTGGCCGGGCGCGAGGGGGATCCGGCTGACTTTGAAAACTTGGCCGATGAATTCGCCAAGCGCGGGGCCTTTTTCTCGGCCACCGAACTCCTTTGGTTCGCCGATAAAATGACGCGCGATTCGGCCAAGCAAGCCGATTATCAGAAGAGAATGAGGGAATGGCTGAAGCTGGCCGAATCGGCCAACAAGCTCGCCGAAGAGGGACAACAGTTGTGCTCGTCCGGTCGGACGGAGGAGGGTTTGGATCGTTTTGCGGCCGCCATAAAGATGAACCCATATTGCGAAAAGGCGCGTTACCAATGGTCGAACGCGCGGTTTCATCTTTTTCTGGATGCGGCGGCATCCGCGAAGGGTCCCTTGCCGCTTGACGAACGCGAAAAGCTGTTTCGCCTGATCTACGAGCAATTGCATTGCGCTCTCGCCATTGACCCGATCCTTTATGATGCCCATGCACTGCTTGGAAGCGCGCGGGAGATGATTCCCGACGACAGAGAATTTCTTGCCCAAACACAGTCGTTGACCGACCGGGCGGTCAAGTTTCGCAATGAAGTCATTCCGCCGATGGATAAAATTGAGCAAGGGGAACGCGATCCGGCTTTGTTTCAGAGTTTGGGCGAATCATTGGAAGGCGTTGGAATTTTAGATTACGCCGTCTTTGCCTATCAGACCGCGCTGAAGCTCGGCTCGCGGGAAGCAAAAGCAATCCAACATCTTCATCAATTGCAGGAGCAGATTTCGAAAAGCGCCGCGAAGCAATAAAGGTTGTCTTGTTCTTTGCTGAATTTTCAGAAGGGCGGGCCGTAGGTCTCATCGCGCGCGGGTCGGGTCGCTTTGGCGATCAACCGGATAAGAACCGAGAATGCGCAAATAAACGCAGTGGGGACGAAGACTTTCGACCGCCTGTCGAATTTCGGGACGGTTCATGTGCCCTTCGATGTCCACCAAAAAGACGTAATCCAAATCACGACGGTGGATCGGACGGGCTTCGATTTTTCGCAGGTTGATTTTATGCTCCGCGAGGGATTGAAGAAGATGAAAAAGAACCCCCGGCTCGTCCTTGATCGAGAGCATGACGGACGTTCGATCGTGGCCGGAGGGACGAGGATTTTGATCGCCGATCACGAGATACCGCGTGATTTCATGCTTATGATTTTCGATTTCGCGTTCAATCACCGGCAGAGCGTGGCGTTCGCCCAGCATGGTAGGGCCGATGACCGCCGAAGCTTCATTCTTCAAGGCGCGTCGCGCTCCTTCGGCGAATCCGGCGACTTCAACCAACTCGGTTCCGGGCAAATTTTCCCTCAACCAGACACGGCACCGCAATAAGGCGCGTCGTGGAGCAAAAACTTGTGTGATGCGATTCGGTTTCCCCATGCCCAACAAATCGTAACGAATGGGGACGTAAAGCTGAGCGCAGATGGACAATTCGGAATTCATCAATTCATCCACGGTTGCGTGGATGACGCCCCGGCACGAACTTTCAATCGGAACGACCCCAAAATGGGCGGACTTCTTTTTCACTGCCGAAAAGACGGCGGGAATCGTTTCACATCCAAGATACCTTGCAGAGCGTCCGAACGCGCGAACGGCGGCGACGTGCGTGAAGGCCGATGCAGGTTCGACAAACGCGACGGTTTGCGGGGATTCGAGATTCAAGCAAACCGAAAGAATTTCTCCATAAACCGAGCGCAATCCCTCACGCGGGAAATCGCCCGATCCCCGTCGGCTGATGCCATTGAGCAATTCCAAATGCCGTCCGGCGTCGAAGAACGCCGAACCTTGCCGCGCCTTAAGGGCGCCAATCCGACGGACGACGCGGGCGCGCCGATCCAAGAGGCGGATGATTCTTTCGTCAACCGCGTCAATTTGGCGGCGGCATGCCTGTAGCGCGCGGGAGGGAGGAGAGGCGGCTTGAAGGGATGAAACCGCGGCCACTTTTATTTTGCGGGGCATGAGCGAGGATACCTTATGAATTCCTGAACACAAAGACACAAAGGAGCCGCAAAGACAACATTGTTTTTCCTTTTGCGCAACTTCGTGGATTTTTTGAGTTTCGGTAGGTGGTCTTCTTATTCAGGAAATTTAATCCAACAAAGTCAACTTTGATTCAATCCATTCAGCCTCACGCGCCAGACCTTCCTCCAAGCTTCGTGAGGGATGAAATTGAAGGTCGGCGCGGGCAAGAGACGTATCCGCGTAGGTGTCGCGGACATCGCCGGTTTGCTTTTCGAGACGATTCACTTTCAACCTGCGGTTGAGGACTCGCTCCAGAATTTCGAGCGCCCGATTGATGGAAATTCGGCTTCCGCCTCCGAGGTTATAGACCCCGCCTTCCCTTCCCGTCACGGCGGCTTGAAGGCACGCATCCACAATATCGGCGACGTAGGTGAAATCGCGAGTCTGCTCTCCTTCGCCGTAAAGGGTGATCGGCTCGCCGCGAAGGCCGGCCTTAATGAAACGATGGAAGGCCATGTCGGGGCGTTGCTTGGGACCATAAACGGTGAAGAACCGAAGCGAAACGGTCGGCGTCTGGAAATTCCGCCAATAGAGGCAACACAAATGCTCGGCGGCGAGCTTCGTCACCCCGTATGGGGAGAAGGGTTTGGGAAGATCGTCCTCGCGCATGGGAAGGGACGCGGCGTCGCCATAGACGGACGACGAGGAGGCGTAAACAACTCGAATTCCTTTTTCCTTCACCGCCTCCAGAAGCGTCTGCGTCGCAAGGACGTTGTGATCGGTGTAGCTTCTAAAAGTTTTCCCCCAGCTCGCGCGAACTCCGGGTTGGGCGGCCAGATGAAAAACCGTGCCGACTCCCTCCAGCAAGGCAGGCCAATCGGTGTCGAGAACGTTTTTCCGCACCCGCCGAAACCGCTGATGCGCCAAGAGAGGTTCCAGATTATCCCGTTTGATCTTTTCGGAATAATAATCGGTGAGGCAATCCACGCCGACAACTTCGTCTCCACGATCCAGAAGTCGTTGGGTCAGAGTGGAGCCGATAAAGCCCGCCGCGCCGGTGACGATGTGCTTGAGCGTCATCTTGATCCGCCGAATTGATGGTGGCGATCCGATTTCGCCGAAGATCTATTTGCCGCCGATGGCCGGATTGCGGATTTTATCCGTGGACGCGCTGTCAATCTTTTGGGCGGTCTCCCCTTTTTTCTCCGTCTTTTCGGGGGCCGCGGCGGGCTTGGCTTTATTTTCTTCATTGGTCGGCAGAATGTTGATTTCAGCTTTGCCGTCCCAGTTGACGCTGTTCACCTTGTCGTTTTGGATCATGGTGATTTTGCCCGCCGTGGTTTGGGTCACGCGCCCGTTGGAGTCGGTTTGGCGGATCGAAGGTTTGGGGGGGCCTTCCAGATACGTCTTCTTGTCTTCGATCTCGTAGGTGAACCGTCCGCAGACTCCGCTGGTGTCCTGTTTGCTGAATTTCACGATTTTGCCGCGCGCGATCATCTCATTCTTATCCATGTCAATGACCAAGTCGTCGCATTCAATGTTCAACTCGTCGGAGGTGATGTTGATGTCTCCCTCCATCCGCATGATCTTGAGTTCATTGCTTTCCGGATCAAGTTCGGAGGTGACTTTGTTGGCGACAATTTTGGTTTCCCCTTCGCCGAAAATTTTGGTCAAGGGGTCTTCTTTGGGCTGGGCTTCGGCTTGTTCTCCCTCCTTGGGAGGCGGCGGGTTTTCTCCTGCTTTGGGCGCGGGCTTGGCCTTGGGTTTGACCTCGGTTTTCCTTTCCTGCTTCTCTCCGGGTTTGCCTTCGCTCTTGGACTGAGTTTTGGCCGCAGGTTTGCTTTCGCCCTTGGATTCGGTCTTCTTATCCGGTTTAGGAGCGTCTTGGGAAAAGCCCAATCGGACGGAATAAACCGCCGTCAAGATCAGGGCGAGACAAAAGTTCTTCATGGCTGTTCTTCTTCTTCCTTTTGGGTGGTCAGTTGGACGTGTCCCGTCAATTTCCATTGCTTCAATGCGCCGTTGGCTTCGTCAATGACGGCTTCAAATTCTTCGGCTTGTCCTTCAAACACGCTTCCTCGTCCGGTTGGAATCCGATATTCGACCCCTTTGGTGGAGGTGAAAGTGCTCCTCTCGTTGTCAAAAACAAGCTCCGAGGACTTGACGATATAACCGTCCGCGGAGCGAAAATCCACATTGCCGTTTAAGGACCAATCGTAGCGGGTTGATTCCCGCTCGACTCCCGCTTCATCCGTGGTCTTCGCCGTCACCGGCCACGCCTTTCCCGCCGTGCTGACCATTTCCTGTTTGATCCCGGCATCGTCATCGTAAATGCGAACATGCGGGGAGACGAGTTCGAAAATGCGAGTGTCCTCGTCCATGGTTCCCTTGTCCGCCTCGATGCGATAAACCAATTTCTGATCGTTCATGACATCCAGCGTAATATGTTCAAATTCCATCGTGGAGTTCGAAGCGCTTTCTTCGGAGAGCACCGAAACGACGGAAGTCAAAACGAATACAAACGGAAGGATTGCGCGGAATTTGTGTTTCAACAGAGACCCATTTCTCGACATTGCGTTCCGGGGCGGAAACCGACCCACGGCACGGGAAACCATACCCGAAGCCGATCCGCCGTTGCAACGACTACCGTCGTCACTCCGTGGCTTCTTTTTCCTTCTGAGCCTCGGCGACGATTTTTTCCGTGACTTCTCCCGGAACCCTTTCGTAATGATCGAAAGTTGTTTCAAAGGTACCGGAACCGCGCGTTCGGGAGCGCAGATCGCGGCTGTAGGTGAACATTTCCGACATCGGAACGAGCGCCTCGATCTTTTGGCGTTTACCGACGGCGGTCATGCCCAAGATGCGTCCTCGGCGGCTGTTCAAGTCCCCCATGATGTCTCCCATGAATTCTTCCGGGACCAAAATTGTCGCCTTGATGATCGGTTCCAAAATGATGGGGCCGGCCTTGGGAATGACGTTCTTAAACGCCAGCGAAGCCGCGACCTTGAAGGCCATATCCGAGGAATCCACGGTGTGATACGAACCGTCGTAGCAGATTGCCTTAAGGTCCACGGTCGGATGACGGGAGAGGACTCCTTTTTCCAAGGACTCAATCAATCCCTTTTCGATGGAGGGGGAGAACTTGGTTGGAATCACGCCGCCAACGATGGCCCACTCGAACTGAAAGCCCGACCCTTCGGGCAATGGCTCAAACCGAACCCAGCAATCGCCGTATTGGCCGTGCCCTCCCGATTGCTTCTTGTGTTTCCCCTGACCTTCGGCCTTTCGCGTGATTGTTTCGCGGTAGGGAACCTTGGGAATTTGCAGTTCGACTTCGACCTTGGAAATTTCCTTCAGGCGCTTTACGGCCACATCGAGATGCGTTTCTCCCATGCCGGAAAGGATCGTCTGATGAATCTGCGGATCGCGGTGCATGTGAAGCGTCGGGTCCTGCTCCATCAAGCGATGGATGCCGATGCCGATCTTGTCGGCGTCGGTTTTTTCCTTGGAAATCACGGCCATTTGCACGGTCGGTTGGGGAAGGGGAGTCGGCGTGAAGAGAAATCCGGCGTCCGCGTTTTCGGTCAACGTGTCATTGGTCTTGGTGGAATCGAGTTTGGCGACGGCTCCCAAGTCGCCCGCCGGAAGGTTGGCGATGTTTTCAGTCTTCTTGCCGCAGACGCTCAAGACGTGCATCAGCCGCTCGCTCTTGCCTCGATTGAGATTATGCAAGGCGCTCTCGCTTTTGACCGTGCCTCCCATCACCTTGAAAAAACTCAGATGCCCGGCATACGGATCAGAGACAGTTTTGAAGACGAAAAGCGCTGTCGGTCCTTCGACTCGAACGCTCATTTTTTCCGGGGATTCCGCCTCATTCTTCTTGATTTCGACGGGCGATCCTTCCAACGGCGAAGGGAAACAATCTTGAATGAAGGTTAACAGAGGAACGATTCCTTTGAGCGTCGTCGAGGAACCGCAAAGAACCGGAAGGACGCGTCCTTGTCTCATCCCCCCCCGAAGTCCCTTGAGAACTTCTTCCTCGCTCAGGGGTTGATCCTCCAGAAATTTCATCATCAATTCGTCGTCCCCTTCGGCGGCGGCTTCGACCAGTTTGGCCCGCGCATCCGCCGCGGCGGAAGTCATGTCCGCTGGAATATCGGCGACGTTTGCTTTGCGATCCTGTTCCTCGACGAACTTCATCCGAATGAGATCAATGACTCCTTTGAATCCCGTCGCCGCGCCGACGGGCAAGGTGGCGGCCACGACGCGAACCGGGAAGGCCTTGGTCAGAGACTCCAGAACTTTTGCGAAATCGGCCCGCTCTTTGTCCATCTTGTTGACGAATGCCGCCCGGCAAGCCACGCCAAATTCATCGGCATATTCCCACACGAATTCGGTTCCGACGTCCACTTTTCCTTCGGCGTCCACCACCAACACAAGACCATCGGAAGCCCTGATTCCATTCTTGATTTCGCCGACGAAGTCCAATCTTCCCGGCATGTCCAGAAAGTTGATTTTCCCGTTCTTAAATTCGACGGGTATCAGTGATGCATTAATGGAGTGCTGGCGGCGAATTTCCTCCGGGTCATAATCGGAGACGGTCGTGCCGGCCGAAATCGAGCCGAGCCGCTCGGTTTGCTTTTGTGAGAAAAGGATGGCCTCGGCCAGCGAGGTTTTGCCCGCGGCGGAATGTCCGGCGAGTCCGATGTTCCGAATCTCCGTGGTTCCATGGGGCTTCAAGGTTCGAGGTCCTCCCGTCGGTCAAAGATCGCGTTGCAATCCATCCGTCAACGGCGCGCCAATTGAGCGGTTGATGATATAGAGAGGAAAAATTCCCCGCAAGCGGATTTCATCAAAATCCTTTGACCATGCCCGCCGCGAAACGTAAAATCAAAAGCTTGAGTTGCGGCGTCCGCTCCAGAGGCATCCCTTCGGGCGAAGGCGAACGGCCACGCGGGCCGCGAAATCAGGGGCGAGCGCGTAGCTCAGTCGGTAGAGCAGCGGTCTTTTAAGCCGTTGGTCGAGAGTTCGATTCTCTCCGCGCTCACCATCGTTCCGAATGCGTCCCCATCGTCTAGCCCGGCCTAGGACATCGCCCTTTCACGGCGGTAACCGGGGTTCGAATCCCCGTGGGGACGCCAAGTTTCGTCCGCAGATTACACGGATTTAGCAGATTCGTGAGAGAGGCGACAGTCCACGAATCTGCGTAATCCGTGAAATCTGAGGATAATCTTCATTCCCATTCGATGGTCGCCGGCGGTTTGGAAGAAACGTCATAGACCACTCGATTGATCCCCCGCACCTCGTTGATAATTCGATTCGCAATTCTTCCCAACACCGACTTCGGCATTTCAAACCAATCCGCCGTCATGCCGTCCACGCTGGTCACGGCGCGCACGGCGACGACGTGATCGTAGGTCCGCTCATCTCCCATCACGCCGACCGATTTCACGGGCAAGAGGACGCAGAATGCCTGCCAGATTTGATCGTAAAGCCCGACTCGGCGCAGTTCTTCGATCAGGATCGCGTCGGCTTTGCGGAGAAGGTCGAGACGGGGTTTGCTGACCGCGCCTAGAATGCGAATTGCCAATCCGGGGCCCGGAAATGGATGCCGTCCGAGCAGATCATCCGGCAATCCCAATTCCCGTCCGACCGCGCGGACTTCGTCCTTGAAGAGTTCCTTCAACGGTTCGACGACCCGTCCGGCGCGAATTAAATCCAAGATTCGCTCGACGCGGTTGTGATGCGTCTTGATCGTCGCGGAGGGACCGCGCGTGGATACGGATTCGATCACGTCGGGATAGAGCGTTCCTTGCGCGAGAAAATCCGCGCGTCCAAGTTCCCGGAAGAAAACGTCAACGAAAACCTTGCCGATGATTTTTCGTTTTCGCTCCGGATCGGAAACGTTTTTCAGCGTCCTCAAAAATGTTTCGGCGGCGCGGATGTGTTGGACGCGGATGCCCAATTTTTCCTTGAACCGTTCGACGACGCGATCCGCCTCCCCCGCGCGGAGAACGCCGTTGTCCACAAAAACGGGATGGGCTTGCTTTCCGATGGCGCGATTGAGCAAGACCGCAAGCACCGTGGAATCCACACCGCCCGACACCGCGCAAACGACCCGACGGTCGGCACATTGCGCCCGAAGCTGTTCAATCGCCGTTTCAATGAAATGTCCCATCGTCCAATCGGGTTTGGCGCCGCAAATTCCGAAGACAAAATTGGCGAGGATTTGCTTCCCTTCTTCCGAGTGATGGACCTCGGGATGGAATTGAACACCCCAAAGCCGACGCTTGGAATCCCTGACTGCCGCGAAAGGACAATCTTCCGTCTTGCCGATGGTCTCGAACCCGCGAGGAATTTTCGTCACGCGATCGCCGTGGCTCATCCAGACCCGCGTGGTCGGCTGAATGTCCTTCAGAAGCGGATCGGGCTTGAGACGGTGAAGATGCGCGTGTCCGAATTCGCGCGTTTCGGATCGGACGACCTCCCCACCAAGCTGGCGCGAGATCGCCTGCATCCCGTAGCATACGCCCAAGACAGGAACGCCAAGCTGATGAACCTTGGGATTTAATTTAGGGGCGCCTTTGGCGTAGGTGCTGGCCGGACCGCCCGACAGAATGATTCCTTGCGGTTTGGCGGCGCGAATTTCGACGAGCGGATGATTGAACGGCACAATCTCGCTCTTGACCTTCATTTGACGGATTTTCCGCGCGATGAGTTGAGTGTATTGGGAGCCGAAATCGAGAATGAGGATCATGGGTAAACCCCAAAAATTAAGGAATGAAAATAGAGCATCGGCAAGAAATCTTCAATAAGTGCGAGAAAGTTGACCATTTTTCCAATTCCCCATCAAGGCTCCAAATCACCAAGAACAAAATAAAATGAGAGGACCTCAAACCCATTCAAAAAAGATTTCTCCAAAACCACGCGCGTTTGTTCCTTGGTGTCTTGGTGTCTTGGTGGTAAATTCCTTTTTCCAAGGATTTGGCGATGACTCAAACCAACGAACACCTGAACATTCAAACCTTGCTTGCCGAGGTCGTCGAGTTAAACGCCTCGGATTTACACTTGGTTTCCGACAGCCCGCCGATGGTCCGCATTCACGGGCGGCTAGTACCGATGGAAAAGCCCGCGCTGTCCGCCGATGAATTGAACACGTTGATCCGAAGTTTTCTAAGTGAGGAGCAGATCAAGAGGTTCAAACGGGACAAGGAACTTGATCTTTCTCTCTCGGTTCCCTCGGCGGGGCGGTTTCGCGTCAATGTTCACGTACAGCGCGGCGCGACCGAGGCCGCCTTCCGCGTCGTCTCGGAAAAAATCCGGACCATCCGCGAACTTGGATTGCCGTCGGTGATCGAGGAATTGGCGCGCAAGCAACAAGGCATGGTGTTGGTCACTGGGCCGACCGGCGTCGGTAAAAGCACGACGTTGGCCGCGATGGTGGACCTCATCAACTCCGAGCGTCAATGCATGATTGTCACCATCGAGGACCCGATCGAATATCTCCATCACAATCGCCGAAGCGTCATCAAGCAACGTGAAATCGGACACGATACGAAGAGCTTTGCCGGCGCGTTGCGCCACGCCCTTCGCCAAGACCCCGACGTGATCGTCGTCGGCGAGATGCGCGATCTCGACACGATTTCGACGGCCTTGACCGCGGCAGAGACCGGTCATTTGGTTTTGGCGACCATTCACACGCCCGACGTGATCCAAACCGTGGATCGGGTGATTGACGTGTTTCCGCCTCATCAACAAAATCAAGTCCGGTTGATGTTCGCCAACACGGTTCAAGGAATCGTCGCGCAACAACTTCTGCCGATTCCGGGGGGACAGGGGCGCGTTGCCGCAACCGAAATCTTGATCGGCACGCCCGCGGTTCGCCAAATCCTCCGGCAAGCAAAAACCGAACAACTCACCACCGTCATGCAGACCGCAAAGGATACGGGCATGATGACCATGGACAAATCGCTTCGTCTTCTCTATCAGCGCGGTTTGATTTCCTACGACGACGCGCTGGCGAAATCACGGTATCCTGAAAATTTCGAACATATCTGAACTTCGTTATTCATATCTGAGCGCCTCAATCGGATTCATGAGCGCGGCCTTGCGCGCGGGGTAGTAGCCAAAGAAAACGCCGACAAGCGCGGAGAAAACAAAAGCCAGCAAAATGGACCCCGGACTGATTTTGGTGCTCCATTGGGCAAAGTTGGAAATCAGAACTGAAACTCCGCTTCCAACCAAAATCCCGACGATCCCGCCGAACACCGATAGCGTGACGGCCTCCAACAAGAACTGCATGAGAATATCCCGCGTCTTGGCGCCGATGGCTTGACGCAGTCCGATCTCGCGCGTCCGCTCCGTGACGGAAATGAGCATCGTGTTCATGATCCCGATGCCGCCGACCACGAGTGAAACGGATGCAATCGTCGCCAAGAGGATTGCCATGACCCGCGCCGAAGTTTCCTGCGCGGCAAAAAGCTCCTCCATGTTGCGGACTGAAAAATCGTCGTCCTGTCCCGGTTGAATCCGATGACGCTGGCGAAGGAGGTCCTCGATTTCTTCTTGCGCGTTCTTGGTGGTCTTCGAGTCCGTGGCTTGGACCATGATGGAACCGACCGACGCCGCATTGGCTTGGTTCACGCCCAAAACCTTTTTCTTGGCGGTGCTAAGCGGGAGCAGAATGATGTCGTCCTGATCTTGACCGGTCGGCGATTGACCCTTGGGAGCCAGAACGCCGATGACGGTCATCGGACTCTTCTTGACGCGAATCACTTGTCCGAGGGGATCGGTCCCGAAAAACAAGTTGTCGGCGACGGTCTTGCCCAGCAAAACCACCTTGGCCGAGGAGTCCACGTCTTGCTGGGTGAGGGGACGTCCATCAATGATTTGGTAGTCGCGGATTTCGAGATAATCAGGCGTGACGCCTTGAATGGTCGTGCCCCAATTGTTGTTGCCGAAGACGACTTGCCCCCCGCCACGGCTGGAGGGAGCGGCAACGCGGACGGAACGGCATTGATCTTGAATTGCGCGGGCGTCATCCTCGGTCAAGGTGGAGGCAAAACCGGAACCCATTCGAATGCCGGAGCTGGTGACGCTTCCGGCGAGAACGATGATGACGTTGCTTCCGATGCTGGCGATTTGTTGTTGAATGCGTTCGGTCGCGCCCGACCCGATGGCAACCATGGCGATGACGGAAGCGACGCCGATGACGATCCCCAGCATCGTCAAGGCCGAGCGCATCTTGTTGACCCGGAGCGCGCGAAACGCCATGCGAAAATTGGCGAAAAGTTTGCGTCTCAAGTCCGGCTCTCCTCCAAGGCTTGGGATTCGAGCGGTGGAAGGTTTTTAAGGTCCTCCGCGGCGTCGCGCGGCGCGGCGATCCTCTCATCGCGCACAATCTTGCCGTCGCGGAAATAGATGACCCTTCCGGCGTATTGGGCGACATCCGGTTCGTGCGTGACGACGATGACTGTGATTCCATTGTCGCGGTTCAGCTCCTGCAGGACCGCCATGATTTCCGCGCTGGAATGGGTGTCTAGCGCGCCGGTCGGCTCGTCGGCCAGAATGAGACTCGGGTCGTTGATCAGGGCGCGGGCAATGGCGACGCGCTGTTGTTGACCGCCGGAAAGTTGGCTGGGGAAATGATTCTCCCGTCCCGCCAAGCCGACCACGCGCAATGCTTTTAGGGCTCGTTCCCGCGAATCCTTATGAATTTGGTCGCTATAAAGGAGCGGGAGTTCGACGTTTTCCATGGCCGTCGTCCTCGCCAGCAGATTGAATTGCTGAAAAACAAAACCGATTTTGGAGTTGCGCATTTCGGCCAGTTGGTTGCGTCCAAACCCGCTTACGTCTTCTCCCTCCAACAAATAAGTTCCGGCCGTCGGCTGATCCAAACAGCCCAACATGTTCATGAATGTGGTTTTTCCGGAACCCGAAGGTCCCATGATTGCCACAAAACTGCCCCGTTCAATCTCGACGGATATGCCGCGAAGAGCCTGAACATTGACCTCGCCCGCGCGATAAGTCTTGGACACGTTAACGATTTTAATGAGGCTGGGCATCGGGCTTCTCGCACCTAGAATCTCGGCGTGCGAGGCGATCCCGGAGCGCCGGTTGGGGTCGGTGTCGCCTTCTTGTTAATCACGCTTACGATGACGGCGTCCCCTTCCTTGAGGTCGCCTCCCGTCACTTCGGTGTAGGAACCGTCCGAAAGGCCTAGTTGAGTTTTGATCGCCTTGGGGTCGCCTGCGGAAGCCAAAACCCAGACATCGGCCTGCGCAAGGGGTTTGCGCGAGCGTGAAGAGGCTCCGGGACCTTTTGCGGCGCCGGCGGAGGCTCCGCCCCCGGCGGTTCCGGCAGGGGCCGACGGTTTGGTGTCGGTTTGAAGTTTCACTCGGAGCGCGGCATTAGGGAGCTTGAGGGCATCCTCGCGGCGATCCACGAGAATTCGGACATTGGCCGTCATGCCGGGGAACAACTTGAATTCCGGATTAGGGACCTCGATCACCACGTCATAGGTGACGACGTTTTGCGTGTTAATCGGGGCGGCGCGAATTTGGGTGACTTTTCCGACGAATCGCTCCCCCGGATAAGCGTCCACGGTGAAGGTTGCTTTTTGGCCAAGTTTGACCCGACCGATGTCGGCTTCATCAATGTTGGCGTCCACTTGCATTTTGGTCAGGTCTTGCGCGATTTCAAACAGGGTCGGCGCTTGAAAGGAAGCCGCGACCGTTTGTCCGGCATCCATCCGGCGCGCAATGACCGTTCCGTCCACGGGCGCTTTGATTTCGGTGTGCTTCAGATCAATCTCGGCTTGATCGAGTTGAGCCTGCATTTGCGCGGTTTGAGCCGTCGCCGTTTTCAATTGAGCCTTGGCCAACTCGCCTTGGGCCAAGGAGGATTCGATGGTATGCTTGGCGGATTCAATCTGGGCGTTGGCGGCTTCAAGAGCGGCCTTGGACGAATCCGAGGTGGCCTGAAACGTCTCCAAGTCGTCTTTGGCAATCAGTTTTTTTTCGAACAGAGCTTGTTGACGATTAAGTTTGTTGCGCGCGTCGGCTACGGCGACTTTGGCTTTCTCGGCGTTGGCCTCGGCGTTGGCGAGACCCGAACGCGCCCCCGCCAGATCGGCGTCGGCCTTGATTTGCGTTGCCTTGGCTGTTTCCACTGCGGCTTGCGCGGCCTGAAGATTGGCCTTGGCCTGATTGACTTTGGCCTGAAAAATTTCAGGGTCAATCAAGGCGACGAGTTGTCCCTTTGTGACCTTGGTGTTGAAATCGGCGTAGAGTTCCTTGATGTTGCCCGAAACTTGACTGCCGACTTGGACGCTGACGACGGCGTTGCAGTTGCCCGTCGCTGAAACGGTGGACTCGATGGGTCCGCGCTCCAGCTTTTCACTCTGATACTGGATCGTCGCGCCGTCCCTCCAATGCCACCATGCGCCAATGCCGAGGCACCCCAACACGAGGACGGCTACGCCCATTTTCACTCCTGACGATTTCGCCATTACTCCATGCTCCTCGCAAATTCCCCTCCATCAATGTAAAAGACCTGAAGGAAATTAAAAAGGTTGGAGATGGATTATTCGTAAAGGTCCCAATCTCGGGTGAAATTGGGTGTCGGAGTCGCGCTTCGCGTGGGCGAAGGGGTCGGCGTTCCAGTGACGGTCGGCGTTGCGGATTGAGTGGGACTGGAGGTGGCGGTGTCGGTCGGCGACAAGGTTGCGGTTCGGGTCGGCGAAAGCGTCGCCGTCCGCGTCGGGGTCTCTGTTGCCGACATGGTTGGCGAAGGCGTGGCGGTGCTTGTCGGCGTATCCGTCGCGCTTTGCGTCGGGCTGGGAGTTGCCGTGTCGGTCGGCGTTAAGGTCGCGGTTCGAGTGGGCGTATCAGTCGCTGTGCGAGTGAAAGAGGGCGAAGGGGTGGCGGATCTTGTCCGCGAGGGGGTCGCCGTGCGTGTCGGCGAAGGCGTTGGTGTCGCCGTGCGAGTATTCGTCGGAGAGGGCGAGGGCGTCGCCGTATGGGTCGGCGTTGGGGTTGGAGAAGGAATTAACCCGACGGTCCGCACGTCTCCGAGTTGCCATCCGTCGGAAGATTGATTCATCCAACGACCGTGCGTCGTCCACGGAGCTTGTTGCGGTTGGTTGAGAATGCGTAGCCGCCAATGATTCATCGTTCCGGAGGGGAGGGAAGAGGCGAGTTCGTCGAGGCTCGTTCCAGTGAGTCCGGTGTCGGCCCAACTCGCGCCTTCTTGGAGTCCCGCGACATTAAAACTTGTTCCAAGAGGTTTGGTCTCCCATTGCAGTTTCACTTTTCCTTTCCCGTAGGGAACCCGGCCAATCGCGGCAAGCCGGAAGCTGTTAATCGAATCGGAATTCAGTCCGATTAGGATGGGAGCGGAATCAGCGGCGAGTCTCTGGCGGGGAATCGCGCTCAAACCTTTAGTTTTATTCCCGTAAAAGACGAATGCCGCCCCTTCGTCGGTTTGGCCGTTGTCGTAATAGGGCGCGCCGACGATGACATCGGTGTAGCCGTCGCCGTTTACGTCTCCGGCGGAAGCGACGCAGTAACCCAAGCCGGCGTCAGCCTGATTGGATTCCAGGATCGCCGAGGCAGTGGCGGGATTGCCGGAGGCCACGCCAAAAGTGGATCCAAGAAAAATAAACGCCGCGCCCTCATTGGATTGTCCGTTGGCATAATAAGGAGCGCCGACGATCACGTCGCCATAACCGTCGCCATTCACGTCGCCTGCCCCGGCCACGCTGAATCCCATTTGAGCCGAAGCTTGATTGGATTCCAAAATTGCCGAAGGAAGCGGAAGCGGATTTCCCGTATCCAACCCCCAGACCGATCCAAGGAAAACCATGGCGACCCCTTCGCCGGATTCGCCGTTGGAGTAATTGGGCGCGCCGACGACGACGTCGGCGAACCCGTCGCCGTTGACGTCTCCGGCTCCGGCGACGCTGTAACCCAAATTTGCGCTGTCTTGATTGGATTCGATCACGGATGCGGCGGATGAGGGATTGCCCGAAGCGATGCCACTCGGGGTTCCGAGATAGACAAAAGCCGCGCCCTCGTCAACTTCCGGATCGTCGTAGTAGGGCGCTCCGACGATCACGTCGGAGAACCCGTCGCCGTTGATGTCGCCCGCTCCTGCGACGCTGTATCCCAATCGCGCGCTGGCCTGATTGGATTCGATCATCGTGTTGGCGCTCGACGCATTGCCGGAGGGAATACCCGTGGAAGACCCATGAAAAATGAATGCGGCTCCCTCATTGACTTCGCCATTGCTGTAAAACGGCGCGCCGACAATGACATCGCCGTATCCATCTCCATTGACGTCCCCTACCCCAGCCACGCTCCATCCCATGAAGGCGTTGACTTGATCGGATTCAAGAACGGCCGCGGCCGTAGTCGGATTTCCCGACGCAACGCCGCCGGATGATCCGAGAAAGATCAGTGCGCCTCCTTCATTGGTCTGGCCGTTGGCGTATCCCGGCGCGCCGACGATCACGTCGGCGTAGCCGTCGCCGTTGACGTCTCCCGCGGAGGCGACGCTCCATCCCATGATCGCGTTGGCCTGATCGGATTCCAGAATTGCCGATGCGGTCGAGGGATCGGCGTTGGCAATCCCATTGGCCGATCCGAGAAAAACAAAGGCCGCGCCTTCGTCGGTTTGGCCGTTGTCGTAATAAGGCGCGCCGACGATCACGTCGGCATAGCCGTCGCCGTTGACGTCTCCCGCCGAGGCCACGCTCAATCCCAAGTTGGCGGAATCCTGATTGGATTCAAGCGTGGCGGCCGTGGAAGGATTGCCCGAAGCCACCCCTTTGGGCGATCCCAAATAAATGAAGGCCGCTCCTTCATCCACTTCCGGATGATCGTATTGATAGCTTCCGACTAGGATGTCGGAATATCCGTCGCCGTTCACGTCTCCCGCCCCGGCGACGGAGAATCCGAATTGAGCGTTGGATTGTCCGGAATAAAGAAACACGGCGGCGGTGTTTGGATTACCCGATGCAATTCCGGATGGCGAGCCGAGAAAGACCAAAGCGGCCCCCTCATTGGAAACGGTTCGGATGTAGCGGCTGGCTCCGACAATCACGTCGGCGTAGCCGTCGCCATTGAGGTCTCCCGCGCAGGCCACGCTGGTTCCCAAGCGGGAATTGGCGACGTTGGCTTCCAGCGTGGCAGAGGCGGTGGAGGGATTGCCCGAGGCGACGCCGGAGGATGAGCCAAGAAAAACTAATGCCGCTCCTTCGTCGGTTTGGCCGTTGTCGTAAAGTGGCGCGCCAATGATCACGTCGGCATATCCGTCACCGTTCACGTCACCCGCGCCCGCGACGCTGGTTCCCAATTGGGCGTTGGTCTGAACCGAGTAGAATGTCGAGGACGCGGCGGAGGGGCCTCCCGATGCAATTCCCGTGGTGGAACCGTGAAAAATAAACGCCGCCCCTTCTTGCGTCTTGGTATTGGTGTAGAAGGAAGATCCGACGATGACGTCCGCGTAACCGTCGCCGTTGACGTCCCCGGCTCCCGCGACGCTGATGCCGAATTGCGAACTGGCTTGATTCGATTCCAACAAGGCGGCGGCAGTGGACGGATCGCCCGACGCCACTCCCGTCACGGAACCATGGAAAACGAGGGCGATTCCTTCGTTGGTTTGCCCGTTGGAATAGCGAGGCGCGCCGACGATGACGTCATCGTAGCCGTCGCCGTTGACGTCTCCCGCGCCGGCGACGCTCGTTCCGAGTTGCGCGCCCGCCTGATTGCTTTCGATCATCGTCACGGCGGTTGAAGGATTGCCGTTCGGGATGCCGGTCGAGGAGCCGTGGAAGATGAAAGCGACTCCTTCGGTGGATTGGCCATTCGCGTAAAACCGCGCTCCGATGATCACGTCGGCGTAGCCGTCGCCGTTGACGTCCCCCGCTCCGGCGACGCTGTAGCCCAACTGCGCGCCGGCCTGATTGCTTTCGATCATTGTGGCGGCGGTCGAGGGATTGGCCGAGGCGATGCCCGTGGAAGAACCAAGAAAAATGAACGCCGCGCCTTCGTCGGTTTCGCCATTGTCATACGTCGGCGCGCCGACGATAACGTCATCGTAACCGTCGCCATTGACATCTCCCGCTCCGGCGGCGCTAAAGCCGAACCAAGCGTTAGTCTGATTTGATTCCAGCAAGCTGTCGGCAACGCCGGAGAAGAGGGGGTCCACGGTAATGGGATAATAAGCGTTGGCGTCATCAATCGCCAATCGAACCGTCCATTCATCCGCCTTGGCTTGGGACGACAATTCCATGTGCGATTCCAACTCGTTCCCGTTTGCGTCGGCGGCGAGCAGATGCGCGTAGCGCAACACCCGTTGTCCATTTCCGTCCTCGAAATCAACGGATTGTCGGTCGGCGGAAATTTGCGGATGGAGCGAGGTCTTGAACGACAACTCCAAAATCAAATTTTCGCTCTTCTGCTGACCCTTGCGGGATGAGCGGTTTGTGGTCGTCCTAGAATTGCCGCCTTGCGGGGCGGACTCGATCCGAAAAATTTGCTCCAAGCCTTTCTCATCGTTGACGTAGGACTCGGTTATTCCTCCCTTGGCGTATTCGATGCGGTTGTGGGAAGCTCGCCCAGCCTGTTTGATGTCCGAAACAAAATGACGGTTTCTCTCCCGTCCCCATGCCGTCAAGCCCACATCCATCTCCCATTCATTCATATCCGCGGATACGGGATCCGTGGCGGTTTGAGAAACACGGGGAATCAGGCGAATCCCATCGGAGGTGAAATAAGTGCGGATGTTGTGGGCGCGGTTGGGGGCTTGATATGCGGCTTGAAGATCGGCCACGGAAGTCTTTTCTTTCCAAGTGATGTGATACTCCCGCGCTTGGAGGTTTTTGGCGACTTGGCTCAACCAATCCGACGACGTTCCGGCGGGAACGTTCGGCGGATTTTGATCCCCAGCATGGACAACATTTGCCAAGATGAGAAGGGGGAGAGTCGGGATTTTGAAAAAACGCCGAATTTTCATGACAACCAACCGAAAACCTTAATATAACGACTTATCCCGTTCGTCAACTAAAGAGGGGCAAAATTCGTCGAATACAGATATTAGCAAGCGCTTGTCCGAAACGCGCTTTTGCCCTTCGCCGGGTTTTTTTGATAGGCTAAATCAAGGCATCTGAATCACTTATGGCCGGAACCAATACGAAGACAACTCTCTATCTGATTCGTCACGGTGAACCGGCGGAGGAGTTCCAAAATCGCTTTTACGGTCAATTGGACGTTCCTCTTTCCGATCGGGGCAAACAACAATCGGTGGCCGTCGCGCAACGGCTCGGCTCCATTCCGTTTGACGCGGTTTATTCGAGCGATCTGCAACGCGCGGGTTTTCTGGCCGATGCCTTGGCCGATCCGTTGGGTCTTCCGGTCCGGCGATTGGAAGTTTTCCGCGAGCGCAAATTCGGAATCCTTCAAGGGATGTCCGAAGAGGAAATGCGCGAGCGACATCCGGAGGAATATCAGGCGTGGAACGCCAATCGTCCCCTCTATTCCATCGAGGGGGGAGAAAATTTCGAGCAACTGCGGGATCGAATTCTTCCGGCGGTGGATACGCTGGTGGAGGCGTTCGCGGGGGGACGAATTGCGCTCGTCGCGCACGGCGGTCCGATCCGAGTCCTGATCGCGCACATTCTCGCCATGCCCTTGACCCACGTTTTCCATTTCACGCTGGATTACGCGTGCGTCAACGTGGTGGAATTTCCGGCGAATGGAACGCCGAGAGTAAAGTTAATCAACGGCTGACTTGAGGGCGAATGGATACGAAAGATCCCAAAGTCTTTGTACGGCTCGCATTTTTCAGGGATCATTTGGATTCACGCTTTCAGCTACTTCTACTTTGAGGATGTCCCTAAGATCGGCCAGTTCTCTTGGAAGAGAGTTTTCAAGAATGAGAACGGTTCGAGTTTGTAATGGTAGGTTCATCGCGGCTTGGTAAGCTTTGATGACCGCGTCATATTTGATGCACTGAAAAAGACCTCTCACGACGTCGGCTTGATCTGATATTCTTGATTTAACTTCGGCTCCCACCCAACACTTTTCCGTCTTGAACAGGACGTCCACTATGTCACCAGAAGGTAGCGGGTATTCTAATTCGCCTCGACATTCACTTGGTAGCGAGAGCAGACCGGGTCTGGACGCGACAAATGTTTTTAGCTTCTGTTGTTCTGCGCTCTCACCACCACCCTTGAATGTTCGGGCCGCCTGTAATGCAAGCAAGATTGGCGCGCTCGAATCTGGAATGAGATGAAGAACGTGCTGGCCTTCATGTCTTTCCTCGGGATTGAATCTTATATGGACCCTATTTCCCGTCTCTACCCGATTGTCAAGATACCAGCATTTAAGCATTCCCCAAACTTGGGTCGCATGGTGCATTTGAGCTGGGCTGTAGCGTCCCTTTCCGTCGCAGATCCAGATGTGAGATTTGTGGGGAAGTTGGAACGCATGACCCTGCTTGCCCAAGTTGAGATAGAAGCTCTTGGCTTGACTGTCCGAAATGGTTGTTTCAAATTCGATCATAGCAGAATACGTCCTATTCGACTGGGGAATACAAGGTTTTCGGAATCACATTTTGGAGGAGACCAGACGCTACTTGCGTCCGACGGCGGTCTGTGGCGCAATATGAACCTGTTGGCGACGTTGAGTCTTACGATATCGTGCCACCAATTTCTTTACGTCATGACCGACAGAGGTCGAGATGTTCATCCCCGCTTTGCGGATGGCGGCAATGGTGGGATTGTCCTTCATCTTCGTTTCTCCTCTTACAGAAGCTAAAGCGGCGTTACCGACGCGGGCACAAAAAATCCTAGACTTTCATTCACGCGCCGAATATGGGCAGATTTGTTGGCATTGGCCAAATGCCGACAATTCCATGTTAACAGAAAGTCGCATTTATGGAAGGATGACATCGCCAAGTGGAGAGCATCGCAATCGGCTCTGCAGGCATGACGCGATGGCGAATGTAAGCTTCGGCGATTTCACCAACGGGTTCATCCATTTCAAGGAGAGGAATCATTTTGGCAAGTGCCGGCGCGTCTTGCCTTTGCGGAAAGTCCCCCCTCTCCAATTCCTCAATAGTAGCTTCGCTCGTGAACAATTCGTAACTCTCACGACAATGGTCCCACCATTCCCTCGTCCACCTCTGGCGCGCGGCCATGTCGGGTTCGATTCGTTTTTCATAAAGAAAACTGGGAACCGTCGTCTCCATGTAAATTCGGTTTCTCATCTGATTACCTGAGCGGATAAAGATCAATCCGCCGGAAATAGACCTCCGCGCCTTCGGATTGAATCAGGATTTTTCCGAGCTTCGGTTCGGCTTTCACGCCATCATTGGTGACGTGGCCGTTGACGGTAATTTTGATTTTATCTTCGTCGCAAAGGACTTCAATCGTGTTCCATTCGCCGTGGGGATTTTCGATTTCGTTGGGACCGCGAAATCCGATTTCGTCCTTCCAAGGGTTTCTGCCCGGGCGATCAAATCGCCCTTCTTTTTTCGTTTCTCCGCCGACCGTCAGCGTCGCGCCGTCAATGACGATGATGTCCCCCGTGCCGCCCTCGATCATTTGGCACTCGATGGATTTCGGCCAGACCTTGTCCTCACCGACGGCGTGAAGCAGGACGCCGCTGTCGCGGGCGTTCAGCTTGCGCGGCTCCCAAGTTTGCTCACCCCATTTGAATTCGGCGACAAGACGATAATTCCGCGCTTCGGTCTTCGTGGCGAGATAACCCCAATGCTGGCCGCTCACGCGCAAGAGGCCATCCTTCACCGTGAAAACTTTGTCGGGGTCGTTGCTCACGCCGAAATCTTTCAAATAGGAGTAAAATCCGGTGAGGTCTTTGCCGTTGAAGAGCGGAATCCGCGTTTCTTGACGCGGTTTGGAGAGAAGCCATTGCTCGTCGTTTTGGGCTTGGAGAAACGCGAGCAAGTCGAGCAACTCGGACTGGGCGAGGCCGGTGTCCAAGCCTTCCGGCATCACCGATACCGTCGAAGGCTCGATGGATCGGATGGAGGATCGCGGAATCCGAGCTTGCGCGTCGGCTCCGGTGGCGAGGACGACCGCCTGCGAATCCTGCTCGCGGATCAAGCCTGAAAGCGTTTCCTTGGCGGTCTCGATTCGGAACGGCTCATAGCCGGGGACGAAGGTTTCGCTTGGGAAAATCAGCGATTCGAGCAAATCGCGTCCCGACCGAATCGCGCCAATGGTCGTCAAATCGGGACCGAGATTGCCTCCCTCGTTGCCGATGGCGTGGCAACTGGCGCAACCCGCTTTTTTCCCGTAGAAAACCTGACGTCCGCGCCCGACGTCACCGCCGGAGAGAAGCGGTTCCAATTCAATTAGACGCCGCTCGCGCGATTCGCGCTCTTTCTTGATCCTTTCAAAAAGAGGTTGCGCGGCGAAGCGCACGCTTTCGGGATAATTCTTGAGCAACGCTTCGAGCCGCCCGCCGCCCAAGGCATTCACGTTGGCTGGGGATTGGAGAAGCGCGGTGACGAGCGCGGTTCCGACTTCGGTGTTCTGCGATTCCCGGTATGCATCAAGCAATGCGGGCAAGGTCAGCGCGTCGGCCAGCGGGAGAGAACTTTGCGAAAGGCGAAGCAACCGCCTATCGTTGAGTCTTGTCTTTCCCAAGACCTGCGCCGATGAAAGCCGTCGTGTGGCAGGGGCGTCAGATTGGATTTGAGCTGTCAAAAAATCAAAGTTGTCCTCAATTGCCTTCGATTTGCGGTTTGAAATCGCGCCGAGCGCGACAATTCGGAAATCAGCCGATTGCGCTGGGTCCGAGGCCAGAGATTCCAGTTTCGAATCCAAGTCGGAAATTCCGCGCGCTCGGATCAATCCTACGGCGCGAATTTGCAACTGCGCGTCCTGAGCGCGAAGAAGAGCGCCGACCGCTTCGATCCAAGCCTTCGGCAAGTCCTTGAGCGAACTTCGCTCCATCACATCCATCAGCATCAACTGCTCTTCCATGGAGAGGTTGCGGTTCCCAAGAGCGTCGCCCATGAGGTTTTGGACTGCGGCATCCGTGCAAAATGATACGAGAACGTCTCGAAGGGCTGTTAGTTCGGAAGCCGAAAGATTCGGCTCGGAGAGCCGACCCTGCAAAAAGTCAGCCACCATTTTAGACCAATCGGGATAATGGGAAACAACCCACAGGGCGGTCTTTCGCAAATCTTCGTCCTTTTCTTCAAGGAAGGGACGGACCTGCTCAGGTCTTAATGAATGGGGGAGAGAACCCTGATCCAAGGAGATGAGGGCGGCTTTTCGTATTTTGGAGTTCCGACCATTGAGTGCTTTGGCCAAATCGAAGTAGAGACCCTGAACCGAAGTCATGTCGTTCAGCGAGTTCAAAGCGTTGATGACGGAGTGTTCCACGAAGCGATCTTCCGCGCTTCCAGCGGCGACGAGAAGTGCTCCGGCACTGCTGGGATGACCGATTTGTCCCAAGGCCGTGGCCGCTTGGCGGCGAGCGGGCGGGACATCTTTCTTCACGATTTTCGACAACTGTCCGATCGCCTTTGAATCTCTCTCCAATCCTACGCACCGCGCGGCGGCGATGCGGACTTGAAAATCGGAATCCTTAAGCGCGTCGCGGATCGCGACTTCGGCGCGGGAACCGCCGATCCGATAAAGTCCCCAAACGGCGTTGCATCGGACGTCGGCGAATTTGTCGCGTCGCTGAATCTTTTCCAGAACGGAAATCGAATCCGCGCCCTTGGCGACCAACAATTCCAACGCTTGATCCCGGACGGCAAAACGAGAATCGTGGAGGAAATTTGCCAATTCCTCCGCGGAGCGAGATTCGAGTTTGAGAGCGTGGCCGCGCGGATCGGCGATCGGTTTGGCTCCGGCCTTCCGCACCCGATAAATCGCCCCGCGAAAATCGGGCTTGGAGATTTTCGAAAGGGGACAAGCATCCACATACCAGCCGCCGGTATCCAGAACCAGCAAACTTCCGTCGACGTCTTCCAGAACATCGGTCGCATGAAAATCGGGATCGGACGAAACAAGAAAATCGGAATCCTCGGTTTGGAACGTCGCGCGGTCGCGGTGGAGAATATGCCGTTGAACGCGATGCGGATTGAATTGCGCGCTGAAAAGATTTCCCTCGTATTCCGCGCCGAATCCGTCACCGCGATAGCGCATCAACCCCGCCGGAGCTATTCGCGCGAACTTCGTCATGACCGGCATGAAATCGCCCGTGCGCGTGAATTCGCTCACGCATTCGTGCGGTTTGGAATAAACGCCTCCCTCGACCCAGTGCATCAGCGCGTCGCGCTGGCCGTTTTTTGGATCGGTGAAATAAGTCATCGTGCCGATCGTTTCGCCGGCGGGAGTGAAGATCAGCTCGACCGGATTATCGAATCCTCCGCCGCAGACGCGCTCCAAATGCGTTCCGTCCGGTTTGCAACGCCAAATCCGCGCGGCGAGACCTTCCAGCGTTTCCCCGTCCTTGGTTTGGATTTTGTAACCATGTCGTCCGTGCGTGAGATACATCCAGCCGTCGGGACCGAGGAAGGGACCGTGAAGACTTGCGGTGTTCTTAACATTCCAACCGGTGAGGATCACCTCGCGCCGATCCGCGACCCCGTCGCCGTCGGTGTCGTCGAGGCGGACAAAATCGGGAGCCGAGGCGACGTAGAGACTTCCCCGATACCACTGAACTCCCATGGGAAGACTGAGCTTATCGGCGAAAACGCTTGCTCGGTCGAAGACGCCGTCGCCATCCGTGTCCTCAAGAAGTCGAATCCGACATTCCGGATTCTTAGCCATCGCCTCGCCGTTGACGTTCATGCCGGAGGATTCGGCGACGAAGAGCCGACCCCGTTCGTCGAATGCCGCGCACATGGGATAGGAAACCAGATCGGCAGGGGCGGCTTGTTCCACGACGAACCCATCGGGAACGCGGATTGCCGAAAGGCCGGTTGGGGATTCCGAAAATCCCGAAACAGGACAACGCGCGCCGTAGAGGACGACGATTAGTCCTTGAATAAAAGTTTTGGAAAATCGAAGTCGCACGAATCTACTTCACCGCTTAAGCAACCAATCCACCGCGTCGGGCAGTGTCGCGGCCAGAATCAAGGAATGACCGTAGTATTTAACGACGCGAAGCTCCACCGGCAACCCCGCATCCTTCGCCTTCTGCGCGGCTTCCTGCAATTTCAACGTCGGGACAATCGTGTCGAGTTCGCCGGTAATGGCAAGAGTCGGCGGCAATTTGCCTTCGGCCGAATTAAACGCTCCGCCTCCAACGCAACAAACCGCGCGGATTTTATCGGCGCGCTGGCGGGCAAGGTTCGACGCGGTTCCCGCGCCCATCGAGTGTCCGATCAGATAAACTCGCTTGGCGTCAATCGGATATTCCTGACCAAGAATTTCGATCAGGCGATCCAGATTTGCCGGATCATCGGAAAACTGCTTGGTGGCTGGAGAAACGGCGATAAACTTTTTCTCGTCGGCGAGTTTCTTGAGCAATCCCGCGCCGCAATGATCCATGAAATAATTTTCATTCGCGCCCGCGCCGTGGAGCGCGATGACCAACGGCAACGGCTCCGAATCTTTTGCCGGTTGCGGTGAGTAAAGCCGAAAGGGAATCGTTTGATCGCCGACCTTCAGAACGCGCCAATAATCGCCGAGGCGGTGGGCATAAGGATCATTCCCTTCGGCCAGTGCCTTGATTTCCTCGTCGAGTTCGGCGGTTAATTCGTTGAAATCAAACTTGGCCGGAGGTGTACCGGCGTTCGGAGGGGCGGAAGGGAGAAGCTCGTTTCGCGCCCGGCAGACGGCCAACGCCTGCTCCATGATCGGCGACTGGGGCTTGATTTCAGCGAGATGTTTCTCATTTTCGCTTCGGACGTCATTCAACGGCCGCGGAACGATCAACCAGCGGCCTAGTGTGACACGGAAACCGTCAGGACATTCGATCTCGACGTCGAACATGCCGGGCGAAACATCGTTGGCGAAGATCGTAATGAGTTCATTGATCTCCGTTCCGGACGCGACTTTCACGTTGAATTCTTTATCCATTGCGAGGGATCCATTGGCGGCGCGCGCCACGAGTTTGTATTCGAAGGTTGTCGGATTGGACACGGGCGCGGGAACCATGGAAATCACACGCGGCGACAAGGCAACGCTGAAAGCCACGTAGGTCCAGATCGCCGGTTGTTCCGTGATCTTGAGCGAAGTCGCCATGGCGTAAGCAGGCGAAGCGGACGCGCCCGGAATCAATGAAGCCGTTAATTCGTTTATGTTTTTTACCGCATCAACAAGCTTCCCGCCCAGCATGAAACCAATCGCGCGATCATACGCCTGATTGACCTCGGCAATTTTTTCCGCGCTCGGAGGATGGGCTTGGTAAGCCTGCTCAAACCGGAGGTGCGCCACAGCCCAATCGTTGCGGTTGACGTCGGGCTCGGCGAAGATTGGCGCGCCGAGCAATATGAAAAGAAATTCACCACAGAGGCACAGAGACACAGAGATTTTCGCGCGCCAACGCGCGAAATATCTTCTCTGTGCCTCTGTGTCTCCGTGGTTTTCTTTTATGCCGTCCATTTTTTCAGAACCTGAATCCATGCCGGATGCTCGTTCAAACACGGAATATATCGAAAATCCTCGCCTCCGGCGTTCAAAAACGTCTTGCGCCCGCGAATCTCGATTTCCTCCAAGGTTTCGAGGCAATCCGAAACAAACGCCGGACAGATCACGCGCAACTTTTTTACTCCCGACCGCGCCAGCCGTTCAAGCTCAAGATCGGTGTAAGGCTTGAGCCACGGCTCGCGCCCCAACCGCGATTGAAACGTGACCGAGTATTTTCCCTCCGGAATTTGCGCCTTCTGGACGAACGCCCCCGTTGTCTCGAAAACCTGATGCCGATAACAAGTTGCGTGGGCGGGCGAGGGAAGCGAACAGCAATTTTCCCTCGTGAGGCAATGCGATCCCGTCGGATCGGCTTTGCGCATGTGCCGTTCCGGAAGCCCGTGATAACTGAAAAGGAGATGATCGTAATCATCGCGCAAATGCGGCAGGGCGCTTTCAACCAACGCTCCGATGTAATCCAGATCGTTGTAGAACGGCGGATGAGTTCTTAGCGGAATTTTGCAATCGAGCCGCTTCAAGGCGTCTTGCGTCGCCACGACCGCCGTCTCGTAACTCGACATTGCGTAATGCGGATAAAGCGGAATCAATAAAATCTCACCGAGCGATTCGCCGCTTTGTTTAAGAAGTGATCGCACCGCGCTCAGGATCGAAGGTTCGCCATAGCGCATTCCCAACGCCACCGGAGCGGCGATTTCCTTTTGGAGAAGTTCCCGCGTGTTGCGGCTGATGACCAGCAACGGCGATCCTTCCTTGCGCCAAATCGCCCGATACGCCTCGGCGGTCGTCTTGGGTCGAAAGGGAAGAATCAGACACGAAACAACAAATTTCCGAATGAGCCAAGGCGTGTCCAGCACCCGCCCGTCCATCAAGAATTCATGGAGATACTTCCGCACGTCCCCGACCGACGGCGATTCCGGCGAGCCGAGGTTGACGAGGAGAATTCCCTTGGCAGTTTTGCCCGAAGACTTATGTTCGGTCATCATATCACTTCGTTTCGACCACCATTACAAAAGATTGCGAAATTCTTCTTCGGTGAGTTTCGCCTGTTTAATGATCGCCTTCATCGTTCCGCGCGGAAGATCGGCGCAATGCATGGGCACGCAGACCATCAACTTCCTCGCCTCGTGATGAAACCAAAGATGACTTCCTCTTTGGTGATGTTCAATGAAACCGGCCCGTTTGAGCGCGGATGCCATTTCTTTGGCCGTCAGGGCTGGGAGCCGGGTCATACCGGCGCGCCATGGACGATTTGGATCAACGCATCCACGGAAGTTTGCGGGGGCGTCTCTTCCGGGATGGGCAAACCCGCCTTTTCCAATGCCTCTAGGTGTCCCTGAACGCACTCATTCGCCATTTCAATCGCGTGGGTGAGGTCACGGCCCCACGTCACGCATCCGGGCAACGCGGGAACCGTCACCGTAAATCCCCCCTCCGGTTCGGGTTCAAGATGAATGGTGTAAGAGAAAATCTTCACAACGTCAATCTAGCATGGGGCGCGGCTCTGCGGAAAAGAAAAATCGTCTCGCGGACCGAGCAATAGATCACTTCAATTTTCCGATCCGCTTCCCCTCATCGTGGAGTTTCCAAGTTCCATCCTCTTGCGGTTCGGCGGGCGTCAAAATCAATCCCGTTCCGTTCTTCTCGTATTTGAAAATCCCCGAGGACTGGGAACTCATGTCCGGAACATAGGTCACCACGGTGATCGCGTCGCCGAACGGTCCCTTCCACAGCCGATAATAGTCGTGAAATTAGGGATTGGCCTTGCCGAGAAGCGATCCGCTCTTGTCTTTGACCGACCATAGGAAGAGACCATCCTTGGTGAATTCCGCCTCCTGAGTCCATCCCTCTTCCGGGATTTGAATTAACCACGTTCCCTTCAGGTCATAGGCGGAAAATTGCGCTGGTTTTAAGAAGACCCATTCCATGTAGACTGGATCTTGCGGCGATAGTGGGGTGGAAAGAATTAGTTTCTCTTCCTTGTCCTCCCAATGATAACTGAATTCGAGTTTTGGAAGGGATGAAGACTCGGTGGAAATCGAGATAAGGTCGCCCGAAAGCTCATACTTGCGATCAAAATCTTTGCCGGCCATCGTCATCTTGAGTTTCACCTTGTTCTTACCCTCAAAAATCATGACGTCAAACGGCGAAGGCGAGGCCGCAAGGATAGGCGACTTCGACGTATAGGCATAACGCCATTCGCCGACGGGCGGCTTGCCGGCCGGCGCGTCCGGACGCGGTTTGGCGCCCTCTTTTTCATAGATAAAGTGTATTGTTGGATCGCCTTCCTCGGAATTTGTGACTCGCGGATCCTCGGTGATGTCCAACCTTCCGTGATCGTCAATGTGCCCCGTGCGTTTACCCTCTTCGCCATTGGCCGCATCCCTCAAGATGATGGAGTATATACCGTTCGAATAAGTCCAAGTTCCCTTCATTTTGTCTTTCGGATCCCACTCATCCGACATGACGTAGCTATGATTTTTTTCGAAATTCATATGCGTCCCCGCGATCATTCCCATGCCCTTCCATTTTCCGAGGATTGTATCTTCGGATGGCATCTGAGCAGAAGTTGAACCCTCTGATCTTGGATTCGATGAAGGCGGCTTTTTTTCATCTTGTGGGTGCGGCGTCGGAGGGCTGGGTCCCGAAATTTCAAAAAAATACTGGACCGAAGGATCCTCGTCTTCGGTTATGATTAATCGGCCTTGGCCGTCAATTTGCCCTGTGCCTTTATTTTCCCTACCCGAATCCTTATCCTGCATAATTATTGCATACTTCCCATCCGAATACGTCCAAGTTCCCATCACGGAGTCCTTGGGGTGGGTGTCGTCTCCGTAGATCCGGCAGGCGTGATCCTTTTCAAATTCAAACCGCACCTCCGCGCCTGCCCCCGTGCCCTTCCATTTGCCAATGATCGCATCCTCAGAATTGTCTGCCGCCAACGTGCACTCGGCCAACAAGACGGCGGCGAAAACAAAAAAAACCAGACGGTTCATTGGAGACCTCCTGAATGAGATTTAAGGTTCATGCGAGATCGCTGGAGTTGATAATCCAGTTTCCAACTTGCCGAAGACAAAGGACAAATGACTTTTTCTCATTCCCCCATGCCTTGCAAAGCATTGACGAATTCCCTACCGGACTTTGGAGGGGGAAGTGAACGCCCCTCTTTTTCATAAATCCGAATGTTTTCCTCGACGATCTCGCAGAGCTCGTCGAAAACCGCGCGGGCGTCGGTTCCGTGGCAACCGCCGTAAAAGAGTTCGGGACAGCTACCGATGAAGCACCGATCCTCATCGGACCACTCCACGATCTTGACGTATTTGTCGCCCCGGCTCATTGCTTCGACTCCTTTATCGCCATCCTAACCGCCTTCTCCTGATAATGCAAAGCGTCATCGCCTTCTTTGCCGGAGACCGTGATCGGTTTTCAGAGCTTTGGATGGACGAAATTCCGATGGCTACCCTTGCTACCTCGATTCGCAAATCCGGCCGCCTTCAATTCGCGGATGAGGTCGCGCACCTTGGGCGGCATGTTCCTTGGTCCTTCACTCTCCCGGATGATAACTCCGAAGAAGTTGCTCCTTGATCTCGGATTCCGTGAACGCGACCTTCTTCATTTTGTTGTCGGCGTAGAGCGCGCATTGGTCGTTGTAGTAAGGAGATTTTTCGTCCTCGCTTTCGCTGTAGCCGAGGACCGAATAGGCGCGGGGAGGCTGGGTGAATTCGGCGGTGAAAATCCAGCCGTCGCCGCCGGTGACTTTCAATTTGCCATCCGGCTCCTTGCCGAATTCCAACACGCGGAAGCAACCCATGAACCCACTTCCGCCGCTCACCGGAACGTCAACGTTGCCCTTGCGGACGCGATGCACGTCCCCCCATGAAACATCCCATCCGCCGAATTCTTTCTTTGTTTCTTCCATGGCCCTCAGAAATGTCTCGACGGCGCGTTTTTTGTCGCCGAGACCGCGCGGCGTGGAAATCGGTTGATCGGCGGACCAAGGGATTGCGTAGGAATCAGGGCGGATCGCCGTCCCTCGGAGTTCCGAATAGCGGAGCCACCAATCGGCGAAGAGAACGCTTCCCCGACTTTCGGCGCGGACGGTGTTGTCCCATTTCTCCAGCATGGCGAGAGCCTGACGGGTTTCGTCGTTCGGTTGGGATGCGTTCACGGCTTCGATCAAATCTTTTTTCATCCGCTCGGCGAGCAACATGCGCGGGCTGAATTTCATGTCGCTCACGTCTTCGAGCGAGAATTTTTTGTCGTTGTCCAGAAGCGTAAGGCTGTGCTGAGTCCGCAAACCCAGCTTGTTCACTCCGAAGTAGGCGGGATATTTTGCGGGATCAAGCGGCGCTTGAAGGTTCGTCAGATAAGGCGGGTCGTTGCAGTTCTGAACGTATCCCCCTTTGGGATTGAAAAGTTGCGGAAGCTCGGCGACCGGATGGAACCTCGTCCAGATTTCCGGCGACCGCGACGCATGGACTGCCGTATCGGTGTGCGCTTCGTGTGGCAGAACCGGAACCGTCCCGTTCCAGAGATAATAAATGTTCCCCTCGACGTCGGCGTAGCAGAGATTGAACATCGGAATCTCCAGCATGTCGAGCGCCTCCCGGAAATCCGCGAAATTCTTGCACTTCGACATCCTATACCACTGTTCATAGGAGCGGAATTGGTCGTAGCAGGCCGAGCGAAAGACGTAAATTTTGTCGTCGGTCCGCAGAATGACCGGACCCAGCGGCGTGTGCCAAAAGGTTCGTGCTTCGCTCTTCGATTTATCGCCGTCTTTGATCTCGACGGTGACGTCGTCGCGTTTGATGGGAACCGATCCGCCGTCGAAGAGATAGTGATCGGGATGGGCCGGATCGAGATCAAATTCGTAGATCTCCTCAAGGTCGGCGTAATTAACGGTATGCGACCAACCCAAATTGTCGTTGAATCCTGTAGTAAGGATCGGACGCCCGACGTAGGTTGAGCCGTAAAAATTCAGCTTCCCCGGGACGGTGATGTGCGCCTCGTAATAGGTCGAGACCTCCGCCCACGGTTGATGCGGATTTCCCATGAGAATCGTTTTGCCCGATGCCGTCCGGCTTGGCGCGAAGCCCCACATATTCGAGCCGATCATTTCTTGTTGTCCGTCGCTCTGGTCCATTTCCCACGCGGTCTTCTTCCCTTGCTTCCTCAAAAAACTTCCGATGATTCCCCCGCGATCAAACGCGAACCGCATGACACCGGCAAGGCCATGCGCCGCGACGTCATGCGGCGTGACGGGCTGAACCCAAGCGGGAAGCTTGTCGCGGTGAAGTTGAATGTAATAATCGAATCCGACGGCGAATCCCTCGATCACCTCCCGAAAGTTTGGATCGAGCTTGTCATACGTTTCCTCCGCGCGGGCATGGACGCGAAATTGGCGATTCCAGAAATCGGATTCGAGATTCTCCCGTCCGCCGAAGTTCTTCGCCAATTCTCCCCGCGCGCGCAGAATCAACCGCATGATGCTCAAGACGTGATCCTCCGCCTGACAATACCCGAACCCAAACGCGGCGGCGGCTTCGGTTTCCCCCTTGATGTGCGGAACCCCGTAGGCCGTCCGGCGAATCTCGACCTGACGGGCGAGTTCGGCGACCTTGGCGGGCTTGGCGATGGGTTCGGCTCCGGCCTTGCTGAATGCGGATAGGATGACCAATGCCGCCGTCGCGACCTTTATAAAAAAAAATCGAACGAATCGTTTTGTCTTGGAATTTTTTTGCATTTCTTTGCGCCTTGGTGTTTTGGTGGTTTTCACGCTTCGAATCCACATGAAGCTAACATCCCAGATCAGCGTGATCGAGTTGAAAATCAAAGCGCCCATGCAAATCCGGCACGGTTTACGCTTACCCCAAGACGGGAAGTTGCAGGTGTTGCAACGCAATGTTTCTTGAAACCGAAAACGCATGAAAGGCTGGGAAATCAACCATGAGATTGCAGGACATCATGAACCGCAAGATTGAAACCATCGCCGCCGACGCCGAAGCGGACGAGGCGAACGAGAGAATGCGACAACAGCACGTCCATCATTTGGTGGTCGTCGAGGAAGGGCGTCCTGTTGGGATTATTTCGGAGCGCGACTTGGGGGGCAAAAACCGAAGTTTGATGCAAAACGGCTCGACCGTCGCCGATCTGATGACCTCCGATTTCGTCAGCGCCAAACCCACCACGACCATCAAGGAGGCCGCCAATCTTCTGCGCGGTCACCAAATCGGGTCGCTTCTGGTCATGGACAAGAACAAATTGGCCGGCATCATCACGATTACCGACTTGCTTGAGCTATTGGGTCGGGGATTGCAAAAGCCCGTGGCCGTCACCGAACGGGCGATCCTCAGCCGCCGACACGGAAAGCAACGGGTCGTTATGCGCTGAAACGGCGTCCTAATCGCGCAACTCTCCCGTCATTTTCGACAAAAACACCTTGACGATCCTCTCCATGCTAGGTTACGTGATGGACTGAACACGTCGGCCCCCCGAACTCGCTGGGGGAGCGTAGGCACAGGCAATCCGCCTGTGTTCCCGGCGAAATGATGGGAGAACTCAAATGTCTTTGAAAACATGGGTTTGGGCCGTTCTGATCGGAACGGCGACGGCGCGCCTTATTGCCGCCGATTATACGATGTGGGGCGGAACCGTTTCCCGCAACATGGTCAACACCCAAGAGAAGAACATCGTGACCGAGTGGAACGTCGAGAAGGGGGAAAATGTCAAGTGGACCGCCGCGCTTGGAACCCAATCCTACGGCAATCCCATTGTCTATAAAGGAAAGGTCTTCGTCGGAACAAACAACGGCAACCCGCGAGATCCGAACGTCCAAGGGGACAAGGGGATATTGATGTGCTTCCGTGAATCGGATGGCGAATTTCTTTGGCAGGCCGTCCATGACAAACTTCCCTCCGGTCGCGTCAACGACTGGCCGGAACAAGGATTATGCTCCACCCCCTGCATCGAAAATAATCGGCTCTATTACGTGACCAACCGTTGCGAGGTCGTCTGCCTCGACACCGAAGGGTTCATGGACGGCAAAAACGACGGCCAGATTCAGGACGAGAAATTGCATGGTCCCCACGACGCCGATTTCATTTGGAAATTGGATATGATGAAGGAATTGGGGGTCTTCCCGCACAATATGTCGAACTGCTCGCCGATTGTCGTTGGTGACCGAGTCTTCATTATCACCAGCAACGGCGTGGATGAGGCCCATCATTTTGTTCCCTCGCCAGAAGCCCCAAGTTTTATTGCCGTGGACAAAAACACGGGCAAGGTCCTTTGGAAAAACAATCTTCCCGGCAAGGAAATCCTTCATGGGCAGTGGTCCAATCCGGGCTATGGTGAAATCAACGGGAAGGGACAAGTCTATATGTCCGGCGGCGACGGTTGGCTCTACGCGCTTTCCGCGGACAAAGGCGACTTGATTTGGAAATTTGACTGCAATCCCAAGGGAGCGGTCTATATGCTTGGACCGCGCGGGACAAGAAACCACATCATCAGCACGCCCGTATTCCTCGATAACAAGGTCTTTATTGCCGTCGGCGAAGACCCGGAGCATGGTGAAGGACCCGGGCATTTTTACTGCATTGACGCGACGAAAACCGGCGACGTTACCGATACCGCCAAGATTTGGCAATTCGACAAAATCAAACGCTCCATTTCGACCCCCGCGATCAGCGGCGGGCTAGTCTATATGGCCGATCTTTCCGGATTCCTCTACTGCCTTGATCTCAAAACCGGTCAGCCCAAATGGGAGCACGATGTTTTGGCGGCGGTCTGGGGTTCGCCGACGTTGATTGACGGCAAGATCTTGCTCGGCAACGAGGATGGCGACGTGGTTGTGTTGGCCTCCGGACCGGAGAAAAAGGTTTTGGGCAAAAGCTCGGTCGAGAACGCCACCTACACAACCCCCGTCGCGGCCAATGGCGTGCTCTATGTCGCCAATGGAAGCAAACTGTTCGCCATCGCGCGCAAAGCGGGTAAGTAAAGCTGGGTCATGTCGCGCTGGATTCAAGAAAGTCGCGCCGACCGCCAAGAAATCGCTCGTCTTCAAACCGAAAAGCTGAAGGCGATGACGGCGGAGATATGCAAAACCAACTCGTTCTATCGTCGTAAATTTAAGCAAGCTGGTTTCGAGCGGGGATCGTTCTCTCTTGAGGAACTTCAGCGCCTCCCGTTCACCACAAAGGACGAACTTTCCGCCGATCAGGCTCAAAATCCCCCTTACGGCTCCAACCTGACCTATCCGCTTGATCGCTACGTTCGGATGCATCAAAGCTCCGGAACCAAGGGAGGAACGCCTCTCCGATGGCTCGACACTCCTGTGAGTTGGAATTGGCTCATGGGACTTTGGGAGGTCATTTATGATCTCGCGGGCATCCGATCCGACGACCGTTTCTTCTTTCCCTTTTCGTTCGGGCCGTTTTTGGGATTTTGGACCGGGTTTGAAGCGGCCGTTCGGCAAGGGCATCTCACGCTGGCAGGGGGAGGAATGACGACTCCGGCGCGAATCAAGATCATCCTCGATCACGAGATCACGATCATTGGTTGCACACCGACTTACGCTCTGCACATGGCCGAAGTTGCGAAGGAAAACAAAATTGACCTGACGCAATCCAAGGTTCGCGCGCTGATCGTCGCTGGCGAACCCGGCGGGAACATCCGCGAAACCAAGCAACGAATCGAAGAAGCTTGGGACGCGCGGTGTTTCGATCACTCCGGCATGACCGAAATCGGCTCGTTGGGAATGGAGTGCGCCGAAAATCCCGGCGGCATCCATTTAATTGAAAGCGAATGCATCGCCGAAATTCTGGATTTGAAGACCGGACAATCGTGTGCGCCCGGCGAAAAGGGGGAGTTGATCCTCTCCAATCTCGGACGTTGGGGAAGCCCTCTGATCCGCTATCGGACCGGCGACATCGTTTGCGCCGAGCCTGAACCGTGTCCTTGCGGGCGAAGTCTTATCCGTTTGAAGGGAGGCATCCTTGGCCGGGCCGACGATATGGTGTTGATCCGAGGCAACAACGTTTATCCGGCGGCGCTGGAGGCGATTGTCCGACGATTTCCCGAAGTGGCGGAATACCGCGCCGAGGTTTCCATGCGCGAAGGATTGGCCGTCCTAAGTTTAACCATTGAATCCGATCAGGGGATCGGTTCCAATGGTCCATCTTTGTCCGAGCGGATCGCCTCGGCGGTCAAGGATTCCTTGAATTTCCGTCCTGAAGTGAACGCGGTCCGAGCGGGCACATTGCCGAGATTTGAAATGAAAGCGACCCGATTTGTCATTCATCCCTCGTATCGCAAGGAGCAATCATGAACAAGCCCATCCACATTCTGGTTTCGTCCTTAATCTGCGCGTTCTTTTTTGCCGCGCCGACGGCAAACGCCGGCAAACCGGCCGACGGCAATGATTGGGCCAATTGGCGAGGACCGGAACACAACGGGGTTTCGCAAGCCAAAGGATTGATATCAAGCTGGGCCAAGGAGGACGAAAATCTTCTATGGAAAACCCCCATAGGCGGTCGTTCCACGCCGATTGTAATGAGCGGGCATGTTTACGTCCTGCATCTCACCGGGCAAAACGAAACTCGCAAAGAGGAATTGGCTTGCCTTGATGCCGACAGCGGCAAAATTCTTTGGACTTACAAAATGGATATTTTTCTTTCCGATATTCCTGAAGAACGCGTCGGATGGAGTTCGCCCGCGGCAGACCCCGAAACGGGCAATGTTTATCTCCATGGCGTTCAAGGATTTTTGGTCTGTGTCGACGCCAACGGCAAGGTCGTCTGGTCACATTCGCTCGGCGAGGAATTCGGAAAAATTTCCGGTTTCGGAGGCAGGACCTTCACGCCCGTCATTGACCAAGACATCGTCATCGTCGGATTCAACAATTCCGGCTTGGGAGACCACGGTAAGCCGATGAATCGCCTTCTGGCCGTGGACAAGCGAACGGGCGAAGTTCGCTGGTGGTCCACGCCCGTGACCGATGTTTTGGACACAAACTATAGTTGCCCCATCGTCGTCGTAATCGGCGGTCAGCGTCTTGTCATTGTCGGCGGCGGCGACGGTTACATTCACGCCGTCAAGGTCAACACCGGCGAGCGCGTTTGGGATTTCAAGATGGGGAACGGCCCGGTCAATGCCTCATGCGTCGTCGAAGGGGATCGCGTGTTTGCTTCCTACAGCGAGGAGAACATCACCGGGCGGATCGTCTGCATAGATGGCAAAGGCCAAGGCGACATCTCCAAGACAGGACTCATCTGGGAGAAAGAAGGATCCGCCGTCGGCTATTCGTCTCCCGCGATTCACGATGGCAAACTTTACGAAGTCGAAAATAATGGAAACATGCTTTGCTTGGAGACCAAGACGGGCAATCAGCTTTGGAAATTGAAAGTGGGGAAGGTTTCCAAGGCGTCCCCTGTCTGGGCCGACGGCAAAATTTACTACGCCAACGTCGGCGGTACATTTCAAATTCTGGAGCCGGGAGAGAAAGAAGGCAAGGTCCTCAGCAAGTTGGACCTGAAGGCCGCCGACGGCGCAACGATGGACTTGACCGGTTCAGTCGCGATTGCCAAGGGTCGCATCTATTTCATGACGCGCGAGAATCTTTATTGCCTCGGCAAGAAGGATAACAAGCTCCAACCGATTTCGATTGCGCCGCTTCCTGATACCGGTCCGGCGGACGCGAAGGGCGCGTTCGTGCAAGTCCTTCCCGCCGACGTTCAAATTCCCAAGGATGGGAGGGCGCAATTCAAGGCGCGCGTCTTCGATTCCAAGGGTCTCTTGATCGGAGAAAAACCAGCGACGTGGAGTTTGACGGATGGCCGTTTGAAGGGAACGCTCACGCCGGATGGATCCTTCACGCCCGACGCAACGGTCGTCGCGCAATTTGGACTTGTCGAAGCGGCCGTCGGCGAGTTGAAAGGGCAAGCGCGCGTCCGCGTCATGCCGAGTCTGCCGATCAATACCGACTTTGAAAAAATCCCCGAAGGCGCGACGCCCGTTTCGTGGGTCGGCGCAACGAAAGTCAAATACAATGTTGTGGCGGATAACGGCAACCACGTCCTCAAAAAGCTTTTTGACGCCCGAATCCTTCATTCCAACGTCTTTATGACCGATCCGCATTTGAAAAACTACACGGTCACGGCGGAGATGAAGGCCAACAAAGGGGAACACGATCTTCCCGACATGGGGATCATCAACACCCGCTACACGTTCGATCTGATGGGCGCGACGCAACAGCTCCGCATCATCGGCTGGGTTCCGCGTCCCTCGCGCGTCGTCAAGATGATGGACTACAAATGGGAGCCGGGCGTGTGGTATGTCATGAAATCCAGAGTGGATTACGAGGGAAGCAAAGGAATCATCCGGGGCAAGGTTTGGAAGAAGGGGGAATCCGAGCCTGAGAAATGGACGATTGAACTCGAAGACCCGCAACCGTATCACGAAGGGAGTCCCGGCCTGACTTGCTATCCGATGGGGGAAGTGTTTTTCGATAATGTGAAGGTCGAGAAGAATTAGCCCGAGGGTCATTCGTTCCGATATCGGATCGTGATCTTGCTCGTTCTACAGGGGGGTATGCGTGGAAAATCGCTGGGAGCATTATCCCCACCTAGCCGACATGGGAATCCGCGGAATCGGCGCCACGCCCGCGGAGGCGTTTGAACAGGCGGCCTTGGCTCTTACCGCCGTGGTTGCCGATCCGGCGTCGATCCAACTTGAAGAAGGCGTCAAAGTCGAATGTCAATCCCCTGATCGGGAATTGCTTCTCGTGGATTGGCTCAATGCCGTCATCTACGAAATGGCGACGCGCAAAATGTTGTTTGGTTCATTCGCCGTTCGGATCAATGGAGAAAAACTAATCGGAGAGGCTAGGGGAGAGCGCGTGGATCCGATCCGCCACGATCCCGCGGTCGAGATCAAAGGCGCGACGGTTACCACGCTTTCGGTCCGACAAGAACCGGGCGGACCTTGGATTGCCCAATGCGTGGTTGACGTGTAAACTATCGGTAGGGAATTCTCATGGACCCGACCCGTCTTCATCAAACGAACGAAAATGAATGGCGTCTCGAACCCTTTGGAAAGATGCGCGTTCCGGGAGTGATTTTTGCCACGGAAGAATTAATCCGAGGCATGGACGACAAAGTTTACGATCAGGTCGCCAACGTCGCCACGCTTCCCGGAATTGAGGTCGCCTCCTTCGCGATGCCCGACGCGCATTGGGGATACGGATTTCCCATCGGCGGCGTGGCGGCGTTCGATCCGGATCGTGGCGGAGTTGTTTCCGCCGGAGGAGTCGGCTTCGATATATCCTGCGGCGTCCGCAATATTCACACCGGATTGAGCGCAGAGGACATTGAGCCGGTCAAGGAAAAGTTGGCCGACATTTTATTCGCAAGAATCCCAGCCGGAGTCGGAAGCACGGGGCATTTGAGTCTGACCGATAGGGAAATGGACGCCATGCTGGAAGGGGGCGCGCAATGGGCGGTCAAGCGCGGCTACGGCCATCCCGAAGACCTTGATCGCATCGAGGAACGCGGCAAGATGAGCGGCGCTGATCCCTCCGAGGTTTCGGATCAAGCCAAGAAACGACAGAAGGATGAAATGGGAACTCTCGGGTCGGGAAACCATTATCTCGAAGTCCAGCACGTCGTCAAAATTGAGGATTCTGAAATCGCCCGTTCCTATGGGATTGCCCAAGACGACGTCATCATCAGTATCCATTGCGGATCACGGGGTCTGGGTCATCAGATTGGATCAGATTTTCTCAAGAGGATGGTCATGGCGGCAAATCAATACGAAATTGATTTGCCGGATCGGGAATTGGCGTGCGCTCCGATCCAATCTCCGTTGGGTCAAGAGTATCTGGGCGCGATGCGCGCTGGCATCAATTGCGCCTTGGCCAATCGCCAGATTCTCACGCAACTCGCGCGCGAGGCGTTCGCCCAGCTTTTTCCCAAAGCCGACTTGCGACTTCTCTATGACGTGTCGCACAACACCTGCAAATTGGAGGAACACCGGATTGCCGACAAAACCAAGCGGTTGTTTGTTCATCGCAAGGGAGCCACGCGGGCATTTGGTTGTTCTCATTCCGAAATCCATTCTCAATTTGGTTCCATTGGCCAACCGGTCCTGATCGGCGGCACGATGGGAACCGCTTCGTATATTTTGGCGGGAGTCGGCAAAACCTCTCCGCTTGCGTTTGAATCGGCCTGCCACGGCGCGGGACGCGCGATGAGCCGCCATCAGGCGACGCGCCAATGGGAGGGTCGCAGAGTGATGGATGAACTCAAGAAACACGGTATTTTGATTCGAAGCCGTTCCTATCGCGGCATCGCCGAGGAAGCCCCCGGCGCCTATAAGGATGTGACCGCCGTCGTGGATTCCGCGCAAGATGCCGGTCTGGCGCGCAAAGTCGCCAAACTTGAGCCGATGATCTGTATTAAGGGTTAAACTCTACCCGCGATTTAGACCGGAATGTGGGGAGGCAACCGTGAATTTTTCCGATCTGCTTCAAGCCCTGTCCAACCCTGCGGCCTATCCTCATCCCGCCGAAAAGATCACCGTTCATCAGACGCACATCTCCGCGGTCTTCTTGGCGGGCGAGTTCGCCTACAAGATCAAGAAGCCGCTGAACCTCGGCTTTCTCGATTTCACGACGCTAGAGTCTCGGGAGCATTTTTGCAGGGAGGAAGTTCGGCTGAACCGCCGTCTCGCCCCGGAAGTCTATCTGGATGTCGTTCCGATCATGCAATCCAGCGGGAGGCTCTCCGTCGGCGGAAAAGGAGAAACTGTGGAATGGGCGGTCAAAATGAAGCGACTCGATGAATGCCGGACCTTGCTGTCCCTATTGAAAACAGACCAGCTTCGACCTGACATCTTGGAAATCCTCGCCGAAAGATTGACCAAATTCTACGCGGGAGCGGACGGCGAAAACCATATTGCGGAATTCGGGCGATGGAGCGTCGTTGCCGCGAACTGTCATGAGAACTTCGAGCAAGTTGCTCCCTATGTCGGACGAACCATCAGCGCGGACGTTTTCGAGAAGCTGAAGCAAACGACGACGGAAAAACTCGAGAAACTCATGAATAAGATTAAGAGTCGCGCCAAACGGCACGTTCCCCGCGACACACACGGCGATCTTCATTTGGATCACGTTTATTTATTCCCCGAAGAGAAGCCGCCCAATGATTTGGTGATTGTGGATTGCATCGAATTCAATGAGCGGTTTCGGTTCTCCGATCCGGTCGCCGATATTGCGTTTCTTGTGATGGATTTGAAATTTCGCGGACGCCCCGATCTGGCGGAAAAATTCGCTGAAGCCTATTTCTCGGCATCGGGAGACGAGGAAGGGAAAGAGTTGCTTCCATTCTACGTTTCTTATCGCGCCGTGGTTCGCGGCAAGGTCGAAGGCTTCGAGCTGAAGGAGGCGGAGATTCCGAAACAGGTGAAGGAGGCCGCCTTGCAACGCGCCCGCGCCCATTTTCTGCTCGCCTCGAGCGAACTTTCCGCTCCCGCCGAGCGTCCTTGTCTTGTTTTGATCGCGGGACTTCCGGGATCGGGCAAATCCACGATTGCGCGGGGATTGGTTGAGAAGGCGGGATTCACGCGGATTTCTTCGGATCAAACGCGAAAGGAATTGGCGGGAATCAAGGAGAGCGAGACCGCGAGGACCGAATTCGGCTCCGGCATTTATACTTCGGAATGGAACGACCGAACCTATGACGCCTGTTTGAAAAAGGCCGAATCTTTGCTCTTCCAAGGCAAACGCGTCGTCGTGGACGCGAGCTTCGCCGAAGAAAAACGTCGAATAGCGTTCCTCAATTCCGCGCGGGCTTGGGGTGTTCCGAGTCTGCTCTTGCTCTGTACCGCGGATGAAACCGAAATTAAATCGCGCCTGAGCCGACCTAGGGAAAATTTTTCCGACGCCGGCTGGACCATTTATCAGCAAGCCGTCAAGCGATTTGAAAAGCTCGGTTCCGCGACACCGCAAAATACTCGAACAATTGAAACCACCGGCCTGCCGGAACAATCAGTCCAAACCGCCTTAAATATTCTTGCGGAGACGGGCGTTGGAGAATAATCCTGATTGTTCCATGCGCCTGACTTGTTAACGGACCAAAGATCGTGGAGCGGTTCGCATTACTCCTTGGTTATGGTCGCGCCTCGGATGCCGATTATTTACCCGCCACAACCTGCGCCTTGTGGTTCACCTTCGGAACGTAAGCGTCGTAATTGAAATGCGGATCGTTTTCCCCTTGATGGCATTGGACGCAGGTGGTCGCCTCCACTTTTGGGGAAGGCACGAATTTTTTGGTCTCTTCCATGAATCCTTTCCGGGCGTCCTCGGGAAGTTTATCCACGTATTTGTTCATGATTTGATTCTGCCGCTTGACGTGCTCCATCGCGGGTCCATGGCAATTTTCGCATTGGACGTTGGCCATCATCGGGGTCTCGCGCAAATTGTAGTAGCCGTTGTCGGTCTTGAAACCGAGCGTGTGGCACTTGAGACAGGCGGGATCGAACTGGCTTCCCTTCGTGATGAGCGATTGAAGCGCGAAGGCGTGCTTGCTTTCGGTCCACGTCTTGTATTCCAAGGCGTGGCAAGCTTGGCAGGTGTGCGATCCGGCGAAAACCATCTTGGGGTCCTTGGGGCGCTGAATGATGAGTTCGGCGGTGTTCTTCTTGTAGTCGTTGATGAGATCAACCAATTTTTGATTTGCGAGAAGAGTCTTGGGGGAGACTCCCATCCAAACCGGCGCGTCGGCGAGCTTCCATGCGCCGTCGAGGTTGCGGACGAGTTCGGTGCGGCCCAACTGTTTTCCGAGCGCGCTGTAGAGACCGATGATCATGACGCGCCCTTCGGCGACGAAGGTGTTGGAACTCATCGCGGTCGAGGAGCAGACGAGCACGTCAATGTCCTGATGCGCCTTGGCCAATTCCACCGCTTCGGCCCACTGGCCGTGGAACATGACGACGACGAGTTCGGCTTGCTTGCGGAGTTCGGGAAGGAGGGTCTTCAGCGCATCGGTGGGGGGAACGACGTTGTAGTCTTTGGTCGGATCGGGTTGCGTCGGCAAACCGGGAGGACGATTCAGATTGACGTTGCTGACGACGCCGGTGACGGCGCATCTAATTTTCTGTCCCGACGGAACGCTCCGCTCGACCAGTTTGTATTGCGCGAACGCCGGTTGCTGAGGGGACGCGCCGAGAAAAATGTTGGCCGAGACGAGATTTTTGGTCGAGTCAGGGTTTTTCTGGGTCAAATTCTCGAAAAATCCTTTGCCGAGATTAAGATCGGGCTGTCCGACGTTGACGGCGTCCAAATCCAGATCGCCTCCCATCGCGCGCAAGGCGTAGGAGCTTTTCATCGCGGCTTCCGGCGTGATCATCGGCGCGTTCCATCCGCCGACGTCGAGACGCAGGCTCCACTCGCGTTTGACTTGGGCGTAAAGCGTCGCCTCGAATTGAATCCCGCCGAGTTGATTTTTCACGCATCCGCACGGTTCAATTTCGCTGTTTCGCTGGCCGATCATGAAGAGCGCCAGCCCGCGCGGGACGTAAGGATCGAGCGCGACGGGTCCGTTCGGCGTCGGCGCGGGAGTGACGATGGCCGGTTTGGGAGGGCCGATGTTGGCGGCGGGATTGGGGGTGATGAGGGGGCGAATCCGCGTAGGAGGAGCGGGATTGTTGGGAGCGGCGGGGGGCGCGGGCTGATTCTGCGAGAGGGCCAAATTCAATCCGCAAATTACGGCCAGCAGGACCGCCGGAAAAACAAGAAGGAACAATCGCGCTCTGCTTGCAAAGGTGTGAATCATTGGATAAGCATACCTCACCGCGTTGGAATAAGGAGCGCGGATAAAGATCATATCTAGCATGGAAATTAATCCCACTTCAACAGGCAAGCGCGAACCGATCGTGGTTGCGGTCATCTTGGCGTTGGTTTCGGCGTGCCTGATTCTTCCTTCCATTCACGGGCACGACGGGGTTGGGAATTACGTTTATTTGATGTCCATGCTCAACGACGGCGATTTGAATTTCGCCAATGAATACGCCGCGTTTGATTTGAAGGGAGGGGAGAGCGTTCGGTTTTCCGCCGAACCGGTTTCCCCCGCGACGGGGCGACCGGCCAATCGCTACGGAATCGGCTCGGCGCTATTTTGGTCACCCGCGGTCGTGATCGTTCACGCGCTCTTGAAGATCGTCGCGCCGGACGAGGCGACGGGCATTTCGCGCCCCTACGAATGGGCCGTCGGCGCGGCGTCGGCTTGGTGGGGCGGGTTGGGGATTTGGCTTTTGTATATGCGTTTGCGCGAGCGGTTTAATTGGCGTGTGAGCGCGACGGCGATGGCGGGTATCCTCTTTGCCACGCCTCTCTGTTTCTACGTTTGGGCGCACGGCTCAATGTCGCACGGGGTCAGTTTTTTTATTTCGGTTATGTCCTTATTGGTTTTTGAGCGCGGGATCATTCAGCCGAATCTTCGGAATGCGGCATTGCTTGGCGTGTGGCTGGGATTATTCGTCATCACGCGATTTCAGGACGCGACGTGGGCGTTGACGCTGGGGGGAATGATTTGTTTCGTCGGTGCGCGAAGCGAGAAAGCGGGCGACCCAACGGGTCGCCCCTACCGATTGACCTCATTGGCTTGCATGATTCTCTGCTTGGCGGTTGTTGCGCTTCCGCAACTGGCGGTCTGGAAAATCCTCTACGGAAATTGGCTCAGCGGCCCGTCCCCTTATTTCAATCGCGGCGCGGGATCTTTGAACGTGCTTCCTCTCCATATTTGGGGCGCGCTGTTCAGTGGTCGTCATGGCGCGTTGGCATGGCATCCCATTTTAATCGCCGGATTGCTGGGAATGATTATGATCGTCCGTACTGCCGCGCCGGAGAAATCCGAACGCTCGTTGATATTTGTGGGCCTCATCGGTTTGGCAGTGCAGGTTTATCTGGTGGCGTCATGGTCCATGTGGTGGGGAGGAGCGTCATTTGGAAACCGGTTTTTCATTTCGTCGTATCCGTATCTTGCGATGGGGTTGGCATACGGATTGGAACTGTTGGAAAGGCAAGGATGGCGTCGGATCGGTCCCATGGTCGTGATGGCTTTGATCGTCTGGAACGCCGGGCTTCTTGTCCAATACGGAACGCAAATGATCTCGCGCGAGGATGAGGTCGGTTGGACAGAAATCATCGCCAATCAATTCACGCAAGTCCCTGAGTGGGTCATTCAGAAACTCATCCACTAAGATGAAACTCGAAGAATATCTCCGCTCCGTTCCGAAGGTGGAATTGCACGTTCATTTGGAGGGGGCCATCGGTCCCGTGACCCTGCTGGAACTTGCGCGTCGCAATCGCGTGTCGCTTCCCGCAGACGACGTTGAGGGATTGCGCCGTTGGTTTGCGTTTCGGGATTTTGATCACTTCATCGAGGCTTACATCACGGTGACACGATGCCTCCGGACGCGAGAGGATTATGAATTGGTCGTCTATGAATTCGGTCGGGAAATGGCTCGGCAAAATATCCGCTACGCAGAAGTGACTTTTTCGCCGAGCACACACCATTGGCTGGGCGTTTCGGAGGCAGTTTACCTGCAAGGCATCACCAAGGGCCGCGAGCAAGCGGAAAAGGATTTTGGCGTCCAAATCCAATGGATATTCGATATCGTGCGCAACTCCGGGACGCCGGAGGATTCGAGCGACTACACCACGCGGATCGCCATCGAGGGGAAAGAAATCGGCGTGGTCGCGTTAGGTCTGGGAGGCAAAGAAGCGGGACATCCGCCGGAATTTTTCGAGCGATGGTTTAATCGGGCGCGGTCGGCGGGGCTTCGCAGTGTCCCTCATGCGGGGGAATTGGCCGGACCGGAAAGCGTTTGGGGGGCCTTGCGCGCGCTGGGAGCCGAGCGGATCGGCCACGGCGTCCGCTCAATCGAAGATCCGGCGCTGGTCGAATATCTGACGGGGAAAAAAATTCCGTTGGAGATTTGCCCGACCAGCAACATCCGGCTTGGTGTTTATCCGAATCTTGAGTCCCACTCGATACTCCGTCTGCACGATGCGGGTGTGGTCGTCACTATCAATTGCGACGATCCGGCGTTGTTCAATGCCACGATGAACGATGAACTCTTGAGCGTCGCATCAACGCTCAATCCGCCGAACGCCTTTTTCAAAAACATCCTTTTGAATGGGATTCGCGGTAGTTTTTTGCCCCCCCGTCGGAAGCAAAAATTGGAGATGGAGATGGAGGATTTCAGCTTGGGTGTTCCAAAGGGATCAGGGTAAACGGCCGCAAAGAACACAAAGATCGCAAAGAAAGATTGGACAGCGACGTTTGCTGTCTTTGTATTCTTTGCGGCAGTGTTCGCTATTACCCAAGTCGCTGGACTTCGACGCCTGCCATTTTTTCGATTACTTTTACAAGCGAACAATTATCGTCGTCTCCCAAGCCTTGCTCGTTCAAGTCCTTGAGCATCTCGCGGACGCGCTCGGTGATCGGGAGTTTCATGTTGAGTTCGCGCGCGGCGTCGAGGGCAAGGTTCAAATCCTTCAAGTGAAGTTTCACCATGAATCCGGGTTTGAAATCGCGCGCGACGACCTTGGGAACCTTATTGTCGAGCGACCAGCAGGCCGCCGCGCCCCCTTTGATCGCCTCATACATTTTTTCGGGATCCACGCCTGCCTTGGCGACGAGGACCAGCGCTTCAGCGACGGCTTCGATGGTCGTGGCGCAAATGATGTTATTGGCGATTTTGGTCGTTTGACCCGCGCCCCATTCGCCCAGCCGGACGGCGGATTTCCCCAGCGCCTTGAAGACAGGCAGAACGCGGTTGAAAACGTGCTTCGGTCCGCCCGCCATGATCGAAAGGGTTCCCTTGATCGCGCCGATGTCGCCGCCGCTGACGGGGGCTTCGAGATAATCAATCCCTGCCTCGGCGAGTTTGTGCCCGATTTCTTTGCTAACGTTCGGGGAGATGGTGCTCATGTCAACCACGGTGAGGGAAGGATGAAGGATGAAGGATGAAGGATGAAAATCGGAAGGAGAGGAAGCGGAAGGTGGTTCTTCTTTGCTCCGCGATTTAGCGGCCTCAATAATGCCGTTCGCGCCCAGGCAGACTTCTTTCACCTCCGGCGAGTTGGGAAGCATCGTAATGACCAGATCGCTGGCTTCGGCGACTTCGCGCGGCGTGGCGGCGGATTTAGCTCCTTCGGCGACCAATTCGTCGACCGGTCCGGGGCGACGGCTTTTGACCGTCAACTTGTATCCCGCCTTCATCAAGTTGCGCGCCATCGGTTTGCCCATGACGCCCAAACCGATAAATCCGACGTTTTTGATTTCGCTTTCCATTCCATTTCATCTCCAGCCTCAGATTTGTCCGAATAAAAAACCACAAAGCCACCAAGACACCAAGAGAAAAACCACCGATCTTCCAACCATGTATTGAAAAAATAATAGGTCCGCTTGAGTCCAACCAGTCCAGTTCGTCCACAGATTGCGCGATGCTTTCAGATTTGAGGCTGAAATAAAACTTGATGCGTTATACGATAACGCGAACCGATCAAACGGGATCCAAGACGATGCCTCCAACCTTGCGGGAACAATTCGAACAAGCCGAAGCGGAACAACTCGCGTCTTACGCGATGAAGAGCCGCGATTCGCGCGGACGGGAACACCCCATTCCGCCGGATCGCTTTCGCACCGATTTTCAGCGCGACCGCGACCGGATCATCCACAGCGCGGCGTTTCGCAAACTCGAATACAAAACCCAAGTTTACGTGATTCACGAAGGGGACTACTACCGGACGCGCCTGACGCACACCTTGGAGGTCGCGCAAATCGCGCGGACATTGGCGCGCGCTTTGGGTTTGAACGCCGATCTTACCGAAGCCATCGCCCTCTCGCACGATCTTGGCCATACGCCGTTTGGTCATTCGGGCGAAACCGCGTTGAAAAAATTGTTGGCCGACCGAGGCGGATTCGAGCACAACCGCCAAAGTCTCCGCGTGGTCGAGGTTTTGGAGGAGCGGTATCACGACATTCCGGGACTGAACCTGACGTGGGAAGTGCGCGAGGGGATTGCCAAACACACGACGGCTTACGATTCTCCCCAACGCGATCTCTTTGAGCCGCATCTCTCCCCGACGCTGGAAGCGCAGGTTTGCGATTTGGCCGATGAGATCGCCTACAACCACCACGACGTTGACGACGCGCTCAAGATGGGTCTCATTACGACGCATCAACTTAAGGAAGTGGATTGGGTGTGGGAGTTATGGAACGACGAGCAATTGAAGCTGAAACAAGACGTGCGCTCCAAATACGTGATCTACCGGATGATCGGGCGGATGATGGACGCGACGGTCGGCGACGTTCTCGCGCACACCAGTTCCCTGCTTGACCGGAACAAAATTGGCTCGGTGGAGGACGTTCGTCAATTCAAGGGGCGCCTCGCCGAATTGTCCCCCGACATGAAACGCAAACATCAATCGCTCCGGGAATTTCTGTTCCGCAACGTCTACATGCACCCTCACGTCGTTCGGATGCAAAGCAAGGCGGAGCGATTCGTCACCAGCCTTTTCAACCTCTACCGCGAAATCCCCGGCCAACTTCCGATCAAATATCAGGCGCGGATCAAAACCGACGGTCTGGACCGTGTCATCACCGACTACATCTCCGGCATGACCGACAACTTTTGCATGGAGGAATACGTCAAGGCGTTCGAGCCGACGATGGGGAGGGGGAGGTGAAATCGCATATCCTTTGCCCTCGTGCGGTATTCCTCCTATAATCAGACCATGGGAACAATAAAACTCGCCGAAGTCTCATGGGAAAGGATGATCCGCGCCGATGCCGAAAAACATCTATGAAAAAATCTGGGAGGCGCATCTCGTCAATGACGAACCGGGGAAGGACGCAATCCTTTACATTGACCGGCACTACGTCCACGAAGTCACTTCGCCGCAGGCGTTTGAAGGATTGCGCCTTGCGGGGCGTCGGGTGCGCCGTCCCGAGTTGACCTTCGCGACGATGGACCACAACATCCCGACGACCGACCGGTCGCTTCCGATCCGCGATCCGATGAGCAAACAGCAGGTTGAGACGCTGACGACCAACTGCGACGAATTTGGAATCGCCTGTTTCGACATGCACGATCGTCGGAGCGGCATCGTTCACGTCATTGGTCCCGAACTGGGCTTAACCCAGCCGGGCATGACGATTGTCTGCGGCGATTCGCACACCTCGACCCACGGCGCGTTCGGCGCGTTGGCATTCGGGATCGGCACGAGCGAGGTCGAGCACGTCCTCGCCACGCAGACGTTGCTCCAGAAGAAAGCCAAGACGATGGAAGTCCGCGTCAACGGCAAACTTCCCAACGGCATCACCGCCAAGGACGTGATTCTCGCCGTCATTGGAAAGATCGGCACGGCGGGAGGAACGGGTTACGTGATCGAATACACCGGCGAGGCGATCCGCAACCTGAGCATGGAAGGGCGGATGACGGTCTGCAACATGTCCATCGAGGCCGGCGCGCGCGCGGGATTGATCTCGCCCGACGCAACGACATTCGACTATCTCAAGGACCGTCCCTATTTGCCGAAAAATGTTTCGCGCGAAGCCTTGGTCGCCCAATGGAAATCATGGCCGTCCGATCCGGGTTGTTCCTATGATCGTGTGGTCGAGTTGAACGCCGCAGAAATTGAGCCGCAGGTGACGTGGGGCACATCCCCGGGTATGGTGACGGGAATAACCGGACGGACGCCGGTGCTTGCCGAAATCTCGGACCACAACACGCGGCTTTCGGCGCACAAGGCGCTTCAATACATGGGTCTTGCCGAGGGAATCCCGATGACGAGCATCGCAATTGACAAAATGTTTTTCGGCTCCTGCACGAACGCGCGGATTGAGGATTTGCGAGCCGCCGCACAAGTAGTCAAGGGTTACAAGGTTAGCCCGACCATTAAACAGGCGTTGATCGTTCCGGGATCGCAAAAGGTGAAAACGCAGGCCGAAGCGGAGGGATTGGACAAAATTTTCAAGGCGGCGGGATTTGAATGGCGCGAGGCCGGTTGCTCGATGTGCCTCGCCATGAACGACGACGTTCTCCAACCGGGCGAACGATGCGCTTCAACGTCCAATCGCAATTTTGAGGGACGGCAGGGCAAGGATGGCCGAACGCATCTGGTCAGTCCCGCCATGGCCGTCGCCGCCGCGATCAAGGGAAAATTCACCGATATTCGGAAGTGGGAATACAGGTGATCCCCATGAAGCATAACGGAAAACAGGAGAAACACAAACGAATGGGAATCTTCCATGTGGACATCGGGTTGTCGAAAGCCGGAGAGGGCGCGAAGCAAGCCAAGGTAAAGCGTCTCATGGTGGATAGCGGCTCCGAGCTGACGTGGATCCCCACGGGCATTTTAGAGGAAATAGGAATAGGGGTCAGGAAGAAGGATCAACCGTTTGTAATGGCTAACGGACAGACGATCACCCGTGATATAGGTTATGCGTCCATTCGTTGCGGAGATTTCGAGACCGTGGACGAGGTCGTCTTCGCCAAGCAAGGCGATCTGTCATTGCTCGGCGTCCGCACTCTGGAGGGCTTCAATGCGCGGCCTGACTTTGTTCAAAAGCGGTTGGTCGCCTCCGGACCGATGCCAGTGGCCGGGAATCACCGCGCGTGGCGCCGGGATGTTCAAGGATGATAAGTTCGGTCTCCATTGGCGGATTCCAGCCACGGCGAGCACGAAGAGCACAAAGAGTGCGACAAACTCAGAACGTCAATCCCCGTCCGGCTCGTCGGGGGGGACGGGGGAGATCGTCGTTGCCGCCGCCGATGGGATTGGGAACGGGATCCTTGTCCGTTGGCTCGGCGTAACCCCAAGTCAGCCATCCTAAATTCATCTCGTCGGTGGTCGCCGATCCCCATTTGACTTCCTTGGCCGGATCGGGGTTCCCCTGCTTGCCGGCGGAGTTGTCGTAGCCCATCGTCACTTCGAGAATTGTTCCGGCGGGAAACTTGCGCGG
>CAZRCZ010000018.1:0-107745 GCA_964598765.1 uncultured Candidatus Sumerlaeota bacterium
CCCCCCTTGGGCGGAGTGCGTTTCCCTGCCAATTTGCATATGGCGACCGCGTCACCCCACGAAACGATGGCGACTGGATAATTGTCCTGAGGCTTGTCCAGCGACTTGTCGGGACCGAAGGGATGTTTCCAATTCGCCCCCGGAACCCAATCCCACCATTGCGCCGGATTATCCAAAGGGACGGGGCCTTCGGTTCCCAAGAAAACCATCGAGCCGGGAACAAGAACGGACTCGTCCGGCTTCTCGGTTCCGGGAGGCAACTGTTTTTTTAATTCTTCCCAGTCGGGTTTCTTTTCGGCGGTGGTGATGTAATTGGTCGCCTCGACGAATTTGCGGAACTGCGCGTTGGTCAGCTCGGTTTCATCAATCCAGAATCCGTCCACGCGGACACGATGGACGGGAAGCTCATCGGAGCGGGCCTCGGAACCGACTCCCCCCATCGCAAACTCGCCGCCGTGGATCCAGACCATTCCGTCCGGCCAAGGTTTGGAAGGAAGATGTTCGGACGAGGATGGAGCGGCGGTTTCTCCAGCGCCCCCCTCCGCGCATAAACCCCAAGCTAATGCGAAGGCGATCACGCTCCATGCAAGCCTGCGAATTCCCAAATGAAGGCGGGAGGGGCGCTCCGCGCCGCGACCTGAAAGGAAAAAACTCAAGGTAGATCGCCGCGGAGTCCGCGCCTCCCACATTGGATTTGCGAGGAAGATCTCCGGCTCAAACCGCCGCGCCAAGCGGAATCGGATCGCTCTCGACGCTGATGTTGGCGTAAACCCACGACGACAAATACCGTTCCGATGAGGACGGAATCACCGCGCAGATCATCTTGCCTTTGTTTTCGGGACGTTTGGCCAGTTCGAGCGCGACCCAAGCAATGGCTCCGCTGGAAATGCCGATCGGAATCCCTTCCTTTTTGCAGATCGCGTGGTTGGTTTTCTCGGCGTTGGCCTCGCTGACAGGCACGGTCTCGTCAATCAGCTTGGTGTTGAGAACTTGCGGAATAAAACCCGCGCCGATGCCTTGAAGGCGATGGGGTCCGGGAGCTTTGCCGGCCAAGACCTGCGAGTTCTCCGGCTCGACGGCGATCATCTTGACCGAGGGTTTCTTCTTCTTGAGTACCTCGCCGACGCCGGTGAGCGTGCCGCCGGTCCCGATGCCGCAAACCACAATGTCAATTTTTCCGTCCGTGTCGCGCCAGATTTCCTCGGCGGTTGTTTTGCGATGAATTTCGGGGTTGGAGGGATTGTTGAACTGTTGCGGAATGAAACTGTCGGGGATTTGGCTCGCCAGTTCCTCGGCCTTGGCGATGGCTCCCTTCATGCCGTTGGCCGCCGGGGTCAGGACCAATTTCGCTCCTAGAATTTTCAGCAGTTTGCGCCGCTCCATGCTCATGGAATCGGGCATCGTCAAGATGATTTCATACCCCCGCGCGGCGGCAACGAACGCCAGCGCGATGCCCGTGTTGCCGCTGGTCGGTTCGATCAAAATGCTTTTGCCCCGCGTGATCTTGCCCGCTTTTTCGGCGGCGTCAATCATCGAGAATCCGATGCGGTCCTTGACCGACGCCAACGGATTGAAAAATTCCAGTTTGAGATAAACGTCCGCGACCGCTCCGGCCTCTTTGGCGACGCGGTTCAGTTTGACCATCGGCGTATTCCCGATGGTTTCGGTGATGTCATTGTAAAGTTTGCCCATGGAACTGTTCCCTTCTTCCTGAATATCCCCCAGTTTTGCCCCGTTATTTGAACGCAATCGAGAATCTCTGTAAAGCAAAAAGACCGCGCCTGAACAGCGGGCGAATGTCCTTGAACACAGATCGACCAGTTTGAAGTGGACAGGAAGATTGAAAACTAAAACACCGAAGGTGTTTTAGGAGGGCAAAGCCCTCCGGGTCTTGGCGAAATGGAGAATGAATGTTGTTGAGTTGTGGTTGACACAGCGCACGCGGTTCAAACGTGCGCGGGTGGGATTATGTTGGTGGTGTGTGTTGGGTACCGGTTGTGTTCTTAGGTGTGCGTGATCAGTTGGCGCCAAGACCTCCGGAGGACTTTTCCTTTCACCTGCCGTTCGGGGGCATTCGCCTCCTAGGGCTATAGGATGCCTATAAGACAGAGGGGGAATATAAAAGGTTTGGGTCCCGATGCCGCACATTGTGGGGACGGCGAATTCGACCGGCTACCGCCGCGCGGTGGCCATATCATTATCCTTGGCGGCGGGCTTCCCTCGGTCCAACCGAATTTTCTTTTTATACATCAGCCGCAGGCTCTCATGGATGTCGCCGGTGATCTTAGTTTTGGAGGCGCCCTGAATGAAGGTGATCTCGTCCACCAGAAACCTCAACGCCTGCTCCATCAATTCCTTCTCCTTGCCCTTGAGGTTGTCGGATTGATCGAGGACGAAAAGGCGTCGCAAAAGCTTGGAGATGCGCGTCGGATCGCCGCTTCTCATCGTGTCCTGATATTCGAGATATTGGGCGCGGGCGTCTCCCCGATGCATCGCAACGGGAACCCGCAGGGCGCCGGTCACTTTGCGCACGTCATCCTTGCTCATCGGCTTGCGGATGCCGCGCTTGACCAATTGCGATTGAGGAACCATGACCTTGGCGTGCGGACCTTGAAAAATAAAGTATTCCTCGACGCCGCCGTCCACGGTGATGCGCCGGACCTCTTGAATCCGGCAAATACCGATGCTCGGCTCGACAACCGTGTCGCCGACTTTGAATTGATGCATCGTCATTCAACAAGCCTCTCCGCCGGAAAAAAATAGACCGTTCCCCGACCGTTGGGAACGGGGTTTCACTTTCAGTCTCGTCTGGGCGTTCATAACTTACCAGATTTGCCAAGCACCGTCAAGGTTTGCTATCCCGCGCTTCAAAACGCGGCGGCGGCGCGTTGACCCAAGGCGGCCTTGTCATGCTCGAAATGTCCGGGCTTTGGCCTCGAAAACACCGCCGGCGCTGGTATTTCATGACATGCGGATGAGGATGTTCCGGGCCGATTGAAGATGCTTGGCAATTTCATCCTTTTTGCGGTGAATTGCTTGTTCGCTCTGCCGTCCGTGATCGGCGTTGATGAATCCGAGCAGGGTCCGCCAGACTTTTTTCACCGCCTGCGGGTCGGCCCGGCGATCCACTCCCAAAATTTGACGGGCTTCCTCGCCGTTGACCGGTTCGTCTTTGAGGGAAAGCGTCAGAAGGCGGCCCAGCTCCCTCTCGCGGAGCCAATCCATGATTTTTTCGGCCTCGGGATTTTCCTCGGCGACGGCCATGATTTGATTCACGCTCCATCCGTTCATCAGATCGAGCAGAAGCGTGCCCGGAAGATATCCGAGCGCGACCTTGAGCCGCGCCGCCGGCCACGCCTGCGCCTTCCCGCCGATCAGATCGCCGTGCTCCGCGATCAGCGGAAACGCGCGCTCCGAGCGACCCAACATCAAATTCGCCTCGATCATTCGCCACTGTTCCTCAACGTCCCGCTCGGCGGCAATTTTTTCGACCGCCTCCTGAATCGGAATTTGCTGAATGGGAGTCGTGAGATGCCCCTTCTTCGGCGCGCCGGCTTCCGGTGGGGTCGGCGACTTGACCGATCCCATCGGCGAGGGTTTGAGAGTCAACCGTGGGGAAGATTCCTCCCGAGGCGACGCCGGACGCAATTTCAACCGGGGCGCGGTCTCTTCGGCGGAACGCCGGTTTTCATTCGACAAAGGTGAGACCTGCGAAGGAGCGGCGGTCGCCGGACGCAACTTCATCCGGATCGGCACGACTTCCTCCCGCGTCGGTTCCGGAGGCGGAGCGTTTCTCAACGGCGCTTCCGCCGATGATGGATTTCTAGGTTTCAATTTCAAGCGGGACCCGTCGGACGAATCCACATTCTCCGCCTGCCTTTGAATCGGAGGGCGGCTATTGACCGTTGATCCGGGCGCGTCGTAAAAACCGGACGGGGTCCGCGATGGAGATTTCGCCTGTGGCGCGGTTTGATGATTTTCCCCCGCCGACGGTTCCGGCCACACCAACGGAAAGCCCCGCAATCCCAGCGACCAGCCGCCGCCGTGCGATTTACGGTCGGTGAAGAAAAGTTGCGCGCGCTGAAACTTGCCCGTCGGCGTCTCGAAAGTCAGCGCGACCTGATGTTGAATCTCTCCCCCTCCCTGAAATGAAAGCCGCGCGTCCTCCGAAAAACTCTCGCGGAATTGCGTCGTGATGTTGAATTCAGCCGCCAACGCCCCCGATTTCGGATCGAACGTCGCCGGAACCTTGGCCGCTTTCATCAGTCCGAGCGGGTCGTTCGTAGAGCATCGCTGGCCGCGTTCGTCCATCCAAGTTCCCCAAAGCGGACCGAAAAAGAAAATTCGCGTCTGTCCCGCCTGATGATAACAAAGCGCGCGAAGCGCATTGGAGGCCGGATCGAAAATCCATGTCGCCCGGATCGTCTCGATCAAGGCATGTCTCCTTGCGCCAAATTCGCGGCCCACCACAAGAATTCGGGGCGGGGAGGTTTCCGTCCGAAAGATGATCCGCCCGTCGGGATCCGCCTCGACCCAAACCAACTGGCTTGACGGTCCCAGCGGCGAGACCCCTTGGGCCTCGGGAACACGATTCGACGGGGATTTGCGCGTTTCGTTCAATGAAGCTGATTCCGGCGGACACATGCTTAATAAGATCGAGCCTTTGAATTTAACACGATTTCAACACAAGAGCGGAACGGCGGCAAGTCAAATGACCGGAGACCGGAAGGCGAGCCATCGGGTGGTATGCCAATTTTTCTCTGGTCAGTTCCCTTCCCCGCGTCTATAGAATACACGCATCGTTCGTCCGATCCTTGGATTCGGTTATCCTTCAATCCGGAGATTTGCCGCTTGAGCCAAACCCCGTCCTCCCCCGCCGTGTTCAAAACCAACGAGGCCGCCACCTTGCGCGACCTCACCCCCTTACAATGGAAATCGGGCATCGCGGCGTGGCTGGGGTGGCTGTTCGATGGGATGGACGGGACGCTCTATACCCTCGTCGCCGCGCCGTTTGTTCTCGAATTGCTCAAGTCGTCGGGCGGGGACACTTCGGGCGCGAGCGTCCGCGAGCACAGCTCGCTGATTCAGGCGGCGTTTCTGATCGGATGGGCGACCGGCGGCGCGCTCTTCGGGCGCGTCGGCGATTGGATCGGCCGCTCCCGCACGATCAGCCTGACGATTCTCACCTACGCGATGTTCACCGGCCTGTCGGCCTTTTCCCACGCATGGTGGCATCTCCTGATTTTCCGATTTCTGGCCGCGCTGGGGATCGGCGGCGAGTGGGCCGCCGGGTCATCCCTCATCTCGGAGACATGGCCCAAGAAATGGCGTCCTTGGTTGAGCGCGGTTTTGCAAACTGCCTATCAGGGAGGCTACTTTCTCGCGTCCGCCGCCAGCATGATTTTGGCGTCGCGGTCGCCGCGCTACGTCTTTTTGGTCGGCGCGTTGCCCGCATTGCTGGTCTTCTGGATCCGCCGGGCGATCCCCGAACCCGAAGAATGGCACACGGCTAAGGAACGCGCCCAACATCATGAACCCCGCATCCGCGATTTGTTTCGCGGCGCGATTTTGAAAACCACGATCTTGACGATTCTGGTCTGCTCCGCCGCGCTGACGACGGTCTGGGCTTTGATTTTTTGGGGGCCGCAACAACTTCAAAAACTCCCCGAATTGGCTTCTTGGGACGCGGCGGACAAGCAACACTTTGTCACCCTCGTCGTCATGTGGACAACCCTGACGGCGGCGTTTGGAAATTTTTTCGCCGCGTTCATGGCCAAAACCTTCGGCTATCGCGCCTCCGCCGCGACAATGTTTTTCGGAGGCTTGGTGACGATGTTTATCACCTATCACTGGCGTTGGGACCGGGGAACGATGATGTATTTCCTTCCCGTGGCGCACTTTTTCGTGCAGGGAATTTTCGGTCTGTTCCCGCTCTACGTGCCGCCTCTATTTCCCACTCTCTTGCGCACGACGGGCGCGGGATTCTGCTATAACGTCGGTCGCCTCGCCGCCGCTTTCGGGACCTATTTTTTCGGAACCTACATCAAGGATTTGGACTACAACACGGCGCTGGTTTACGTCGGTTATCTTTACATCCCCGCCATCGTCATCGCGCTTCTAATCCCCGAACCGCCTCATGAGGACGCAGGCGGAACGCCGGTGGAATGACGCTCTCGTTTTTCCGAGGCGAATCACTTTTGTCGTGAACGCCCTCAAGAATCCGGTTCCGTTAATTGCCGGCAAGATCGAAAAGTTCGATCCCCAAGTCGGGATCGTGGAATAGGGGAACGATCCATGAATTCGCCCGGGTCGGATATTCATAGGACGAGACGACCAAATAGCGGAAATGTCCTTCGTCACGCAACCGCCGGTAATTCTTTTGATTCACCATGTCCCAAAAAACCTCCTCTTTCTCGTCAAGGCTTGAGGGAATCCGCGAAACGTAGCCCAGCGCTATCGGCTTTTCATGGATCGTTTGATAATAAGGAAGCAATCGGGCGGGAGTGGTCAGGTCAATCACCGCGCCCTCGGGCAAATCCCGAAGAAATGTGACGTAGTCGGGAACCTCGATTCGCGTCGCAGGGATAGGGCTGGGAAGATATTCGAAGGCAATCAAGGGGAGAAGGATTGCCGCCAGCCATCGGTCGCGCTTCGTCCCTTGAAGAAGAACTTTGAATCCGATTCCGGCCAACATCGCCAGCGCCAAGTCCGCCATGACCATCATGCGAACCGGCATTCCGGAGATTTTCAGAGGGGGAATTAGAAGCGTGAGCCACGAATACGGCATCGGAATTTTGGGAAACGTCCCGCCCCAGACATGCAACTTCGGTCCCAAGCTCAAAACCCAGAAGACGATAAACATGAAGACCCATGGTCCGGCGCCACAAACGCCCAGCCGCCGACGGTTTCCCCAGACGTAACCCAATAAAATGAGAAGCGAGATTCCGACGTGGACACTGTTCTCATGAACGTTTCCCGCGATCGAAGACCAATAGAGTTTCGTCCACTGCGCGAACCGCCAATGCCCTCCCGGAATGAACAGAGCCAGCAGATCGGTTCCATAATCCTCGGCCGAATGTTCCCCCAGCAACGGATCATGCGCATTGATGCGAAGCAAAGCGACGACCGGCGGTCCGGCGACTAAAAATGCCAATATGGAAAACAGACCGAGAGAAAAGACGAACCGCCGGTCTCCAAGAAACCGGACCGATTTCTCCTCCGCAATTCTCCATCCCAGCATGAGAATTCCGGCCAGAACGCAGTAGAACAGATAGTAATAATCGCAAAGCTCGACGGCTCCCAGCGTCAAGGCCGAAGCTAGGGCAACCCATGCGTTGGGCTTGACCGTGAGTTTTCGCCAAAGGAGCAAGAACAGCGGAATCCACTCCAGCGCGACCAAATTCAAATGCCCCTGCGCGTGGGTAAAGTGATAATTGGAAAATGTAAAAACGCATCCGGCGATGAAGCTTCCCCAAGAGTGGCGCGTCGTCTGGTAGGCGAACAGAAACGCCGTCCATCCCCCGACCACGAACGAAAAGACGACGATGAAATTATGCGTCTGCCTCAGCGTAAGAACGCGCCGAAGAGGGATCGCCATGAATCCGTTCCACGGCGTCAAGTTGTGCGGCAGGAGCGTCACGCCATAGGGGTAGTGAAGATAGTGCGTGTGCCAAGGCGTTTGGTGGAGTTCCGTGACCGCCTTGTTCACCCACCATAAATTCCAGATGTGAATCAATCCGTCGCCGTCGTCGCAAAAATAATGGCTCGAAAATTTCAGGATCAACGGGAAGGTTAAAACACAAAAGGCAAGGAAATATGCCGCAAGCGGCAGGAGAATGAACGAAATGAGACATCGGAAAAGGGGACGAGAGGAAGGCTGAATTTCGCTCATCGCCGGAGAACTCAAGCTTCCGCGGCGACAAGCTGACCCTTTTTTACCGTGTTCACCCGGCTCTCGAATAGCTGGCGGTTGATCTCGCGGAACCGCTCCTCTTTCAAACCAAAAGGCATTTGCCCCTTGGGATAAGAGGAGAAAAGTTGGTCCACGATCACGGAACCCAACGGGCGGAGCCGCTCCATTTCCTCATCAAAGAAGGATTCCAAATCCGGGTTTTCCATGATCAGCCGCTGGAGAAAATAAGTTCCGAAGGCGATGTGGCGAACTTCGTCCCGCTGGACGTGATGCACCCCTTGATTCAATCCGCGCATGATGCCGTTTTCGCCCAACGCGCCGTAGAAAACTTGATAACCTGTCTCCCCGATCACCCCTTCGACGATCATGTGGTAGAGGCACGAGGCGCGCATTTGCGCCTTGGGCGTGCGGTCGCTCAGGAGCGCGCCGAGCGTCCGAGGCAACTCAACCGTGAAGAGGGTCCCATACATGTTTTGCGGAAAGGGGAAATCCTTGCCGACCTGTCCGGGAAGGACTTCATTCATCCAAAGCTGAAAAAATTCGACGTGTTTCGCCTCTTCCATCAGTTGCATGGTGAGATACATTTCCTCCTCCATGCGTCCCTTTTCGCGCCGAAGGGCGGTTTGGAGGGGAGCCAAGTCGTGCGTCACGCCCCGCTCGCCGATCAAAAATCCGAGCACCATCCGCAACATCAGATCTTTCTCCTGATCGTTCAGCTTGCTCCAATCCGCCTTGTCTTTCGCGTAATCCAGTTCGGTCGGGTCCCACATCAACTCGCGCGATTGACGAAAAACGCGCAATGGGAATGAATCCATTTTGATCGGCATCTTGGTTCTCTCTTTCTATATTTTTAGGCCAACAATTTTTGCACGACGTTTCCTTCCACGTCGGTCAGGCGGAATTCGCGTCCCTGAAATTTGTAGGTCAGGCGCGTGTGATCAAGACCGAGCAGATGAAGGATCGTCGCCTGCAAGTCGTGGACGTGGACGGGATCGGCGACGACGTTGAATCCGATGTCGTCGGTCGCGCCAAGGGTTTGCCCCGCCTTGATCCCGCCGCCGGCCAGCCACATCGTGAACGCCTGCGGATGATGATCGCGCCCCTTGCTCCGTCCCAGCGCGGCGTTGCTCTCGACCATCGGCGTCCGACCGAATTCGCCTCCCCATACAACCAGCGTGTCGTTCAGGAGCCCGCGTTGTTTCAAATCCTTGATCAGCGCCATGCAGGCTTTGTCGGTCTGGCCGCACTGCGCCTTAAGACCGCCTTTGACGTCGCTGTGATGGTCCCACGCCTCGTGATAACAATTCACGAACCGGACGCCGCGTTCGATCAATCGGCGCGCGAGGATGCAGTTGTTGGCGAACGACGGTTTGCCGGGTTCGGCCCCGTAAAGTTCGAGCGTCTCCTTGCTTTCCTTGGAAACGTCCATCAATTCCGGCGCGCTGGTCTGCATCCGATAAGCCATTTCATAAGAGTTGATCCGCGTCGAAATCTCCGGATCGCCGACGACGCCCAAATGATCCTGATTGAGACTGTTAATGAGATCAATCGTCTCGCGCTGGAACTTGGCGTCAACGCCCGGGGGATTGGAAACGTCCAGAATCGGGTCTCCCTTGGAACGGAACGGAACGCCCTGATAAACCGTCGGCAGGAATCCGCAACTTCAATTCGCCGATCCGCCCGACAGGCCGTTGGCCGAGCTAAGCACGACGAACGCGTGAAGGTCCACCGCTTCGCTTCCCAATCCGTAGCTGACCCACGATCCCATGCTGGGACGCCCCAACTGCTGGGCGCCGGTGTTCATGAAAATCTGCGCCGGGGCGTGATTGAAGGCGTCGGTCGTCATGGAGCGGACGATGGCGATGTCGTCCGCGACCTGCGCGAGGAAGGGCAACGCCTCGGAAAGCTCCGCTCCCGATTGGCCATATTTCTTGAAGGTATATTGCGGTCCCATGAGCGCGGCGGTCCGCTCGATGAAGGCGTAGCGCTGATCCTTGACGACCTCCGGCGGGACCTGCTTGCCGTCGTATTTTTCGAGCGTCGGTTTGTAGTCGAAGAGATCAAGCTGGCTGGGCGCGCCGGCCATGAAAAGATAAATGACCCGCTTGGCCTTGGCGGGAAAATGGGGCGCCTTGGGCGCGAGCGGATTGACCGCGCGGACTGCCGCTTCCAAGGCCGAAATCGGCGACGCCCCGCCGCACACCAGCGACGCCAGCGCGATCTTGCCGATCCCGACGCCGCACTCCCGAAAGAAATGCCTGCGCGTGACGGTCCGGAGTTCGAGTTGCCTCAAATTCATGTCATTCCCATTGAACCGCAAGAAACGGAGGGACGCAAAGAATTTTTGCGCCTAGTCTTCAATCCGTGCGATCCGTGTGCATCCGTACCCAATTCCCAAAAGCGAGCAAAACATAGGAGCGGATCGGCCTGCGGATTAGAGGATGACAACATCCAACCCTTTGAATTGTTTGAAGGCCATGTCCGTCGTGATCAGCTTATGCCCTCCCGCGATGGCGAAGGCCGCAAGGTAGGCGTCCATCCACAATTTGGGCGATGAGCTTGTCCGGGCCGCGAGGGCTTTCCACCGCAATTCCAAACCGGGCGGCTCATGCGCGAACGCAATGCGCCGGTCGGCCAGCAACCCTTCATAAGCCCGCCATGCGTCCGCATTGGTCAGGGGCGGAATCCCATAGGGCGAGAGGACCGCGGATGTGGATAGCAGGCGAAGAAACGATTGCTGGGTGGAACGGCAGAATGCGACCGGATCCTTGGGCGATTGATCGGCCAGCCACGTCGCGGCCGATTTGTGCAAGGAGTGCCCGGAAAGCGCCAGCGCCAGCCAAAAATTGCTATCGGCCAGTTGCATGGAACCAATCCGCGTCCTGAGCATTCAGGATTTCCGCCGCGCGTTCGGGGGTGATTTCCGTTCTTGAATCAGCCGCGCGGCGACATTGGATCAGAGGAAGCCCTGTTTTCTTGTCTTTGCCTACGATGGCGCGCGCCTCGCGCGAATCGGCAAATGTTCCGGTCTTCAGACCCAATTTCAACAACTCGGCGACCGCGTCCTTTAGTTTCCGCCCCTCATGCACCGCGCGAAGCTTGACCTGTTTCACGAGCGCATCGGGTAAATCTATAGTCGTCTTCATGCGCCCAGCTTACCAGTTTCCCATTTTACTGGGCAAGCTAAAAGAGCGATCAATAAAATCCGCTCCGCGCGAATCCGTGTTGATTCACGCCCGATTTCCAACAATTCGCTGGAAGGAGGGGTAGTTTCGGGGTAGGTTCGGGTTCGGGAAGGAAAAGCGCGGATCAGGGTGAGGGTTCAATAACGCGATTCCCGGATTCCCAAAGACGATGGAAATGGGACGGAACCATGGACCTTCAAATGACCACAACACGATGCGTTCTTGTGCCAACGCCCCATGTCCGAGGCTGGAAGCGATGAAACTAAATGGAATTAAATATCCTGTCCCCTTATCTCCCAAATTAGCCGAGAGGCAGAATCTCCTCCTTCTCCGAAGGAAATTAGCAGGCTTGCAACCGCTTCGGTGTACGGCTATACTCTCGCCATGACTGATATGACACAAACGATATTGGCCAAACCGAATCCAAACTCAGCACTCGACGAGGCTGGCGTTTTACAACGGATAATTTCAGACCTGTCCTCGCTTCCCGAAGATTCGCGTAAGCGGCTCATTGATACAGTCTGCGTCTTCTTGGGTTTAGGTAACCCTTCAAGAATCGAGGCTGAATTGCGTCCTTCCGTTCGGTCAGCCACGCTGAGTCGCTCATCCTCGTTCAAGTTCTCGGAGGATGGTGCTCCCACGGTGAAGGGTTTTATGCATGAGAAGAATCCGCAAACCGACGTTGAACGGGTCGCATGTCTGGCGTTTTACCTTGCGCGATATCGATCAACTCCGCACATAAAAACGAAGGACATAACGGAGCTTAGCAAGGAGTCCGCGCATCGTCCGTTTTCCAACACTGCGGTCGCAGTTGAGAATGCAACGAAGTCTGGCTACCTCGTGCCCTCGATCAAAGGTAGCAAGCAGATCAGTGCCTATGGTGAGCGTTTCGTCGAGGCGCTTCCCGATCACGATGCAGCCAAGGAGATCATGGCTGCGGCCAAGGCGGGGCGTCGGTCCAAGCCGCCCAAGAGAGCACCCGCAGGCGTGGCGTAGATACTCCCACAATGGCTGCCAGTCCGAACACTGCAAGACGCCTAGTTTTGTTCAACCACAAGGGAGGCGTCGGCAAAACGACGCTCACGGTAAATCTTGCGTTCGCGCTTGCCGAAGCAGGGAAGCGTGTGCTCTTAGTCGATACTGATCCGCAATGTTCGCTGTCCTCCTTTTTTTTGGAGGAAAATTATCTTGATCAGTTGCTCGACGACTCCGAAAACCAGGCTGGTAATACTCTTTGGTCTGCGATCAAAGCCGTTTCGGAGGGAAGCGGTGGCTTGGGCGACATAGAACCGGTGAAGATTTCTAGCGAACTATTTTTGGCAGTCGGAGACATACGTCTAGCAGAGTTTGAAAACAGCTTAGCCCAATGTTGGAACCTTTGCCTAGATCGCAATCGAAGGGGGTACCTCTGTACAAGTGCGCTCAGTCGCTTGGTTGATAAAATGGCCAAAGCGGTCAGGGCAGACTTCATCTTTTTTGATGCCGGTCCAAATATAGGCCCGCTGAATCGTGCGATTCTGCTCGACTGCTCACATTTTATCGTACCAGCCGCGTGCGACTTGTTCTCATCACGCGCGCTGAAGACCTTGGGGTACGCGCTCTCAGATTGGGTTGCGACGTGGAAGCGCGTAGTCGAAATGGCGCCTGACGGCACAGTTTTGCTGGCCGGATCGCCTACATTATTGGGTTTTATTCCTCAAGGATTCCGAATCTACGGAGGCCGGATGGCTTCCGCGCCTCTTGTAGCTCTCGGGACTCTCGGCCCTCGCGTCATTGATTTCGTTTGGAAACCGTTACAGAAGGCCTTGGGACATGCCAGCGCGGAAAAGCCGACAAAACTCAAACTCGTTGAGGTCAAAGACTTTGGCTCATTGGTGACTAGATCCCAAGAGCAAGGTCATCCAATTTGGGGCGTCGAAGGCGGGAACGTCGATTCGAAGGAACACGCGAAAAAATTGTTTGCTGACCTAGCGAAGCGTGTGATCGAAGCGACTGCCTGAAGGGTCATGGCGAAATTGTCTGCCGATATCTTGAGGGCTATCACTGGCGCGGTCAAGGCGTTCGAGGCAAAGCGCCTTGATTTCCAAACTGACGCAACCAATTTCCAAAACCGCCTATTGGCACATCCTGAACTCAAGAAACTCATCCACTCGCTAAAGTGGAGGACCAAAGAGCCATCGCATCTCGCCGATAGTCTCCGGCGCAAGGCACGGAGAGCATTGAAGGAAGGCAAGACTTTCGACATCAACGAGGGTAACGTCTTCGAGAAGGTTCCCGATCTTGCTGGCGTGCGTCTGCTACATTTGCACATGCGGCAGATGGAAAAGCTACATCCAATGCTATTGGAGGTTATTAAGTACGAAGGTTATGTACTAGTGGGAACGCCCGAGGCAAAGACTTGGGATTTAGAATACGAAACGATGTTCAAGACTCTACGTCTCAAGGTCAAACGTGATGAGTCGCTTTACACAAGTGTTCACTATGTGATCAAGCAAAACAGCACAACTCGAAGACTCTGCGAACTTCAGGTTCGAACGCTGGCCGAAGAGGTCTGGGGCGAGATTTCGCACACCGTCAATTATCCAAGAGAAACGGATTCAGTTGCTTGCAAGGAGCAATTGAAAGTGCTTGCCCGGGTCGTCTCGGGTTGTTCTCGACTTGTTGATTCGATCGTGGCCTCCTACGAGGACCATAAGGCACGCCGCAGACATAAATCTGCCGCAACGAAGCGTGCCAAGAGAAATACGTCCAAGTAGCGATGAGTACCTGGGGCGGGGCATAGATCGGGGTGCTACGGGCACTACGGAACGTCGCACTGCGGGGACCTTGGGACTGTTGAAAAAGTCTTCGTGGAACAAGCGTCCTGCCTGTGAACCGTCGTTTCCGCTGGGGAAAATCGCAGGCAAGATGCCTGCGTCACAGAAAAAAAGGATTTTTCAACAACCCCACCTTCACCACAAACTTAATTCAACACCATTGAACAGGCGAATCAGACAAACCCGATTCCCACCAGAATGATTCAGCGTGGGAGGCGCGCTCCGCGCGGCGAACACCCATTCGTTCGGATCGCGGCGGGGACCGCCCCTCCCGCCCTCTAACCCCATTCCGCCCCGATTTATCTTTTCGATCCATTAAGAGCCAATACGTTCTCCTGCGGGAATCGCCCGGCAAAACCATCCTCTCTAAAATCCTCCCCGGCCGATTGACTGCCGGATGCCTTCCCGGATACCTCCCATAATCCTTTTTCGTTCTCGTCCTCATTCTCTTTTTCGTTCCCGTGGTCAATCTGAGCAATTGGCGTAATCTGTGGCCGAAAGGAAACCCAATGACCCAACTCTATCCTAATCAATATCCTAGCTCTCAAATTGGCTTCGTTTCGCAAAAAAAGTTTCGCCGGACTATTCCCGTTCATCCTGCCCATCCCTGTCCCAAATCGGCTCCGTTTCGCAATTTCTTTTTGCGAGATCAATACACGGGCGACTACGAGTTGGAGGGGGGCGTGGATTTGTGTTGCTCGAACCGATGCAACAGGTCGGGCGAGAGGGAGGCCAAAACATAAATCCCGTCGCCGCGATGAATCAAACGATGCACCGTGGCGGAAGTTTCGATCTGGTTAATCGCCCGATATTCCTTGGGCGCGGCGGGACGTTGACCACATTTTTAATTCAGTCGTGTCGTTCACAGGAACGAGACTACCGCCGCTTTCGACGCCTTCGAGGAGATTCCACCAGTCCAAAAAATTCGCGAATCGCAATACGAATCCCCCGACATTTCTTGAGCGCATCATGCGCGATCTCCTTGTCTGCCGTTTCACCGGGATACCGAAAAGCGACGGCATAGCTCGTCAGATCCTCCAAAATGGGCCGGAACGGCTCCCATAATGGCTCGACTGGCAGAACCGAATCCAAGAGCGCCGAAAGGTCGTGAGTTTTCGGAATTTCAATTCCTGCTTCGCAGAGGCGCGCTTTCAGGTATTTTTCAAGACACTGCTGGGTGTGAAAGCAGACGCCGTCATAGACGGGAACGGTTCTCGTTCGATATGCGCGCCCGGCGATGATGAAATCGCCTTCGGCCTTTTGAATCCACTCTTTCGTTTGGGGCTTCATAAAGAACCCTGCCTTTTTGGACAACCTCGGTCATGAAAGCGTCTCCCATCGCCAATCGCCTCCGGACCTCCCGCGGCGTCCGGGCAAGCAGGTCCAACGGAAATGGCGCATGGAGCCGACGGCGAATCTCGGCGGCTTTTCGACACCCATGGCCTTTGAACGGAAGAACGACCATGAGATCAACGTCGGAATCGCGCGTCGGAGAACCGCGGGCGTGGGAACCGAAGAGAATGATCTTGCCGGGATGAAACTCCGAAGCGATTCGGTCGCAATAGGTTCGGATTGTCTTGAGATCAATCATGGCTTTCCTCATTCCCCTTGGAGTTTTTCGCAGGCCGGCTGAGCTTGCAAGATCAATGTGAATCAGGCGGGGAGGAATCCGAAATAAATTAGCCGATGCATCGCCGTTACCTTTTGGACCAATAAGGGTCAATAGAAGCCGCTAAGGGAATTCCCCGGCAATGTCCCCTTCTCCATAATCATCCGGCTTGGCGCCCTTGCCGCCATGGCGGTTGTTCTTTGTCATCCTGTCCATCCTGTTCATCCCTGTTCAAATTGGCTTCGTTTCGCAATTTTTAATTTTCAGCGGGACGCTGTGAAAGATGACGGGAATTTAGTGAAAATTAGTGTGAATCAGTGGTTCGACGGTGGCGCGGATTTGTTTGGCTCGAACCGATGCAACAGGTCGGGCGAGAGGGAGGCCAGAACGTAAATCCCGTCGCTGAGATGAATCAAACGATGCACCGTGGCGGAAGTTTCGATCTGGTTGATCGCCCGATATTCTTTGTAATCGAACCGAAGCCAGACTTGCGGGCGCGAGGCGTCCACCAGCGTCTGCAATCGCTCCAGCAAACGGTCCAGTCCGATCCCGCGCAGGGCGGAAATGGCGACGCTCTCCTTGCGCCGTAGCTCGAACCATCGCGGCTCTTCGGTTTCAGGGAGCAAATCCATTTTGTTCCAGACGACGATCGTCGGCGTCGCGCCCGCGCCCAAATCCTTCAACACGTCTTCGGTGGTTTTGATTTCGCTCTCGTAATTGGCCGAGGCGGCGTCAACGACGTGAAGGAGCACGTCGGCGTATTGAACTTCCTCCAGCGTCGCGCGAAACGCGGCGGCGAGTTGAGCCGGAAGGCGGTTGATGAATCCGACCGTGTCGGTGAACGTGACGCCCAAGCCCGACGGCAATTTTCCCCGTCGCGTCAGCGGATCGAGCGTGGCAAAAAGTTTGTCCTCGACGAACGCTTCGGCGCCGGTCAGCGCGTTGAGCAGGGTGGATTTTCCGGCGTTGGTGTAGCCGACGAGCGCGATCGTGGGGAAGGGTCCGGCTTGGCGCCGGGCGCGCTGGGTGGCGCGACGCCCCTTGAGCTTGAGAATTTTTTCCTCAAGCGCGTGAATTCGGCGGTCAATCACGCGGCGGTCGGTTTCGAGTTTCATCTCGCCCGGTCCGCGCGTCCCGATGCCGCCCCCCAAGCGCGAGAGATCAACGTAATGCCCGCTTAGGCGGGGAAGGCGATATTGGAGTTGCGCCAACTCGACCTGCAGTTTCCCTTCGCTCGTGTGGGCGCGGCGGGCGAAAATGTCGAGAATCAATTCGCTCCGCGTGAGGACTTTGACGTCCCAGCGCGATTCGAGGTTGCGTTGCTGGGTCGGCGTGACGTCGTCGTCGAGGATCGCGGTCCCCGCTTCCTTGGCCGCGATCTCCCCCGCGATCATCTCGACCAAACCGGAGGAGAGAAACGTGGCCGGGTCCTGCGTTCGGACGTGGGCCAGCGTCGAGCCGACGACGTTGGCCGTCGTCGTTTCGGCGAGCCGTCGCAATTCTTCGAGCGAAGCGTCCGCCTCGGCGCGTTTCACCGATTCGGTCTGCAAACCGACCAAAAAAACTTTTTCGATTTCCCGTCCGGTTGGGATTAAAGCGCCCTTCATGGATCAATCCGACAGGAGCGAAAGCCAAACGTCAATGAAGGGAAATTCAAGTCCTCATCTCCGCCAACTGATTTCTGATGATAATGGTTGGTTCGGGGTTGGGATGGGGGACAGGGCGGCCGGTTTCTTGGAGCAGTTGAGTGTGCTCCCGAATGCCCCAGCGAGCTTGATACAGGCAATCTTCGATGGAGTGGCCGACGCCGGTGAATCCTTCAAGATCGGGCGAATAGAATCCGAAGAAATCCGGCTCTTCGGTGGCCTCGATGACCAACGAGTAGGGTAAATCAATCATCGTTGTATCCTCTCTTGGCAATTATTTCCGCGGAATGCCTGCCGCTTTGAGTATCGCATGGCAAGTCCCCGTGGGAACTTCCTTCGACCCATGATAATCCACACGGACCAATCGAGGCCACTGCGGTTTTCCATAGTAGCGAACCGATCCCTTTTCCCGAATCAGCCTAAAGCCGTGCGCTTCGAGTTCCCTGACAAGCTCGCTAAACTTCATCGGATAAGGCCTTCACCCGCCGACTTTTTTCTTGATCAAATCGTTGACCAACTGCGGGTTGGCTTTGCCTTTGCTCAGTTTCATCACTTGGCCGACGAGGAAACCGAGCGCGCGGTCCTTCCCCTTCTTGAAATCCTCGACCGTCTGCGCGTTGCCTGCCAGAACTTCGTCCACGATTTTTTCAATCGCGCCAGTATCGGTGATTTGAACGAGTCCCTTTTTCCTGACGATCCCCTCCGGATCGCCTTCGCCGGCGAGCATGTCCTTGAAAACATCCTTGGCGATTTTGCCGCTGATGGTTTTTTCGTCAATCAGCTTGACCAATCCGGCCAGATGATCCGGCTTCACGGGGAACGCGGAAATTTCCTGTTCGGTTTCGTTCAGGATGCGCAAAACCTCGGTCATGATCCAGTTGCTGATCGCCTTGGGATTGTTGTGCGTCTTGACTCCGGTTTCATAGTAATCGGCGAACGCCTTGCTCGAAGTCAAAACTCCGGCGTCGTATTCGGGCAGACCGTATTTTTCGATGAATCGTTGCCGGCGCGCTTCGGGCAGTTCGGGAATCGCGGAACGAACGCGCTTGATCCACGCGTCGTCAATCACGACTCCGACCAGATCGGGTTCAGGGAAATAGCGGTAATCCTGCGCCTCTTCCTTCGAGCGCATGGAATATGTGGCGGTCTGGTCGTCGTCCCATCCGCGAGTTTCCTGAATTATTTTTCCTCCCGATTCGATTTCCTTAATCTGACGTTTGGTTTCGTATTCGATGCACTTGGCGACCATCTTCATCGAACTGAGATTCTTGACCTCAACTTTGGTTCCGAGTTTTTCGGTTCCGATGGGACGGACGGAAATGTTGGCTTCAAAGCGGAGGCGACCCTCGTGCATGTTGCAATCGCTGACGCCGAGATATTCGAGCAGGTTTTTGAGCGTCTGCATGTAGGCCATCGCGTCGTCGGAGGTCCGCATGTCGGGCGCGCTGACGATTTCAAGAAGCGCGGTTCCGGCGCGATTGAGGTCCACCAAACTGTAATCGGCCCCTTCGTACTCGGGATGGATGTTTTTTCCGGCGTCTTCCTCCAAATGGACGTTGTCCATGCCGATCTTTTTTAGTTGTCCGTTGACGCTGATCTCCAGCCACCCGCCGACGCCGAGATTTTTGCGAAGTTGGGAGATTTGGTAGTTCTTCGGCAGGTCGGGGTAATAATAATTTTTTCGCTCGAATTGCGTTCGGCGCGTCAGGTCGCAATTCAAGGCCAACGCGGTCCGCATGGCGTATTCGAACGCGGCCTTGTTCAAAACCGGAAGCGAGCCGGGCAGGCCAAGACAGACCGGACACGTTTCGGTGTTCGGGGGTTGTCCCCACGCGGTCGAACAGCCGCAGAAGACTTTGGTCTTCGTCAGGAGTTCGACGTGGACTTCCATGCCGACGACGGTTTCGTATTGTTCCGTGTTCATCCGTGCAATCCGTGTCCCACTTAAGTTTCTGTCTCCAAAGCCGTTTCGATCGGCGGGCGGCGGAGGTGGTGATCCGTCGCCTGCTCGTAGGCGTAGGCCGCCTGAAGAATTTTTTCCTCGCCAAACGCCGGAGCCATGATTTGAAGGCCGATGGGAAGGTCCTCGGCCTTGGTGAATCCGCAGGGAATACTGACGCACGGAATCCCGACCAGATTGACGGGGATCGTGAAGACGTCGGAGAGATACATCTGAAGCGGGTCGGACATTTTTTCGCCGAGTTTGAACGCCGGAGTCGGCGAGGTCGGCGTGACGATCAAATCCACTTCCTCGAACGCCAAATCGAAATCGCGCTTCATGAGTGTCCGGACCTTGAGCGCCTTCAAATAATAGGCGTCGTAAAAGCCGGCGGAAAGAGCGTAAGTTCCGAGCATGATCCGGCGTTTGACTTCCGCCCCGAAACCTTCGGAGCGCGTCTTCGTGAACATCTCGATGATGTCGCGCGTGTCCTTGGCGCGATAGCCGTATTGCGCGCCGTCGTAGCGGGCGAGATTGGACGACGCCTCGGCGGTGGCGCAAAGATAATAGGTGGCGACGGCGTATTGCGTGTGGGGAAGCGAAATTTCCACGAGCCTCGCGCCGAGATCGGTCAATTTTCTCGCGGCTTCGCGCACGGTCAGCTCGACTTCATAGTCCATTCCCTCGATGAAGTATTCCTTGGGGAGGCCGATTTTCATTCCGCGAATGTCCTTACCGAGAGACGCTTCGAAATCGGGAACGGGACCGGGCGCGGAAGTGGAATCGTTGGGATCGTGTCCGGCAATCGCGTTCATCAAAATTGCCGCGTCGCGCACGTCGCGGGTGATGGGACCGATTTGATCGAGCGACGAGGCAAACGCGACTAAGCCGTAACGCGAGACGCGGCCATAGGTTGGTTTTAAGCCGACGACGCTACAAAGCGCGGCGGGTTGCCGAATGGAGCCGCCCGTATCCGATCCCAGCGCTCCGGCGCATTCTCCGGCGGAGACGGCGGCGGCCGAACCACCGGACGATCCCCCCGGAATCCGATCCAAGTCCCAAGGATTGTAGGTCGGATGGTAAGCGGAATTTTCGCAGGAAGAACCCATGGCGAATTCGTCCATGTTCATTTTGCCGAGGAAAACCGCGCCCGCCGATTTGAGGCGCGAGATGACCGTCGCGTCATAGGGAGGGACAAAATTCTCCAAAATCTTTGAGGCGCAAGTGGTCTTGATCCCGCGCGCGCAGAGGTTGTCCTTGATGCCGAGGGGAATTCCCAAGAGTCGTCCGCGCTCGCCGCCCTTGAGGCGGGCGTCGGCGGAGTCGGCCTGCTCCAAGGCCAAATCCGGCGTCAGCGTCAGATAGGCTTGGATGTGCGGCTCGACCGCGCCGATTCGATCCAGAAAAGCTTGGGTGATCTCGCGGCTGGAGACCTCTTTCCTTTCCAAAAGGTCCGCCAGTTGCGAAATCGTTTGTTCATGCAAGGGGGTTGATGGGTGGGAACTCATCCCTGAATGATCGGCGGGACGCGGAAACATTGCGCCTCATGTTCGGGCGCGTTGGCAAGCGCCTCCTCCGGCGTCAAGCTGGGGCGAGGAACATCCTCGCGGAAGACGTTGACCAGCGGGAGGGCATGGGAAGTCGGCTCGACGTTCGTGGTGCTAAGTTGGTCCAATTTTCCGGCGTATTCGAGAATCGCGTTGAGTTGATCGGAATAGAGGGCGGTTTGTTCCGGCGTCAGCGAGAGGCGCGAAAGCCGGGCCACCTTTTCGATCTCTTGGCGCGAAATTTTACTCATCGCCCCCGCGGTCCTCTTCCTCGCGCTCGGCGAAGCGATCCTCCTCGTCTTCCTCGAAAATATCCGGCTCGTCTCCTTCGGGCGGAGGCAGAGCCTCTTCATCCTGAGGCATAATGGGTTTGGCTTCGACTTCCTCCTCCTCGATAGCCGCCGCTTTTTCCGCCGCCACGGCCGCCTTGATCTTGGCCGCGACCTCGCTCTTCGGAGCCGATCCCACCTTCTTGAGCTTGGCGTATTTCAGCATCAATTTCTTTTGCCCCTCTTCTGGGAATACGACAATGGCCTTGGCGAGCTCGCCCGATCCCGAGCGAAACAGCACCGTTCCGACGCCCCATTGAGCGTGCTTCACCTGATCGCCGATGGCGATTTCATCCCACGGTTTGGGTTCGGCATCCTTGTCTTTGGTCTTGGTTGTCATGCTTTCATCCCTCCATCAAACCTGAGAGCATCTCAAAATTTGCCCCGCCGACGCAATCGAAATTGCGCCGATTTATTGCATCCTCAAGCCGCCGCAAACCGTAAAGGCTTGGCCGGTCATGCCGGAGGATTCGTCGCCGGCCAGAAAAAGCACGGCCTTGGCCACTTCCTCGGCGCTCACCATTCTGCCGAGCGGAACACCGTTGACGGCCTGACGCTGGGCTTTTTCGAGCGGGATTCCCCTCGCTTCGGCCCGCGCGGCGATGACGCGGTTCATCCGTTCCCCTTCGACCGCTCCCGGGCAGACGCAATTGACGCGGATTTTTTTCGGCCCCAATTCGGCGGCCATCGAATGATTCAGGCCGATCATGCCCCATTTCGAGGCGGCGTAGGGGGTCCGCAGAGGATAACCGATCCTTCCCGCCACCGAGGAAATGTTCACGATAGCGCCGCCTCCGGAACGAATCATTTTGCGGACAGCGTGCTTGGAGCAAAGAAACGCGCCCGTCAGATTGGTCCGGAGTGTCGCTTCCCATTCCTCAAGCGTCACGTCCGAGACCAATTTGGTCGGCCCCTCGACGCCCGCATTGTTGACGAGAATATCCAATCGTCCGAACGCGCCGATGGTCCGGTCAATCATCCGCTCGACGGAGGCTTCGTCTCCCACGTCGGTGACGATGGCCTCGGCCTTGCGGTCCATCGCGCGGACGGCGGCGGCGACGGCTTCCAAGCGGTCCTTGCTCCGCGCGGCAAGCGCGGCGTCGGCTCCTTCGCGCGCGAACGCCAGCGCAATGACCTCGCCGATGCCGTATCCCGCGCCCGTGACGATCACGACCTTGTTTTCAAATCGCAACATCCGCTTCTCCATCAATAGAAAGCAGGATAATGCTCCAGTCGGCGGGAATCCAGCGCAAACCCAAGCGTTCCGGAGGCTTTCTTCTTGCTCGGTTGACGTGGGTGTCTTAGATTCAAAGGAAGCCCGGCGGCTGAAATGTCGGCGGGAAGGAATAGGTCAAAGCGATGCAGAAGCGAATAGATCAGAGGCCGCTCAAGGGCGCGAGGGCATCCCAATCCGAGGGCGTGAAGGCTCCATTGGACATTCGTTCCATTACCCGCCGCTTGGTCGAAACGTATCGTGAAGAGTTGCCGCTCAATCATCTGCATCAATCGGAACTTCCTAACCGCGAGAAGGCCATCGCGATTCTTCATCAGGTCAAGGACATTCTTTTTCCCGACCATCGTTTGCTCCAGCGTATCCGGCAGGGGGACACGGAGTATCATGCGGGCGGATTGATGGAGGCGATCGAAGGGGATTTGTTTCAGCAGATTCTTCTGGCGCGAGCCTACGCCGAGCATGATCGAAGGACCGAGGAGGAAATCGAAACGCAATCGCGAGCCGACACGATGGAATTTTTGAGCCGTCTGCCCGATTTGAGGCACATCCTCTCGCAGGACGTTCAGGCCGCCTACGAAGGCGACCCGGCGGCGACGTCATTCGATGAAATCATTTTTTGCTATCCCGGCTTCGAGGCGATTTCCACCTATCGCATCGCGCACGAGCTTCACCGCCTCGGCATTCCGCTTCTGCCCCGGATCATGACCGAGCACGCGCACAGCGTCACCGGTTGCGACATTCATCCGGGGGCGAAGATCGGCGGCTCGTTCTTCATAGACCACGCCACGGGGGTCGTCATCGGCGCGACGGCGATCCTCGGCGAGCGCGTCAAACTCTATCAGGGAGTCACGCTCGGCGCGCTCTCGTTCCACCTCGACGCGCAAGGAAACGTCATCCGCACGACCAAGCGCCACCCAACGCTGGAGGACGGCGTTGTCATTTATGCGGGCGCGACGGTGCTCGGCGGCGAGACCGTGATCGGCAAGGGAAGCGTGATCGGCGGCTCGTGCTGGATCACCCGTTCGCTTCCTCCGTATTCCAAGGTTATTCTCAGCGAGCCGCAGATGCGGATTCACACCCCTTCCAAGGGAGAAACCGCGCCCTCGGATAAATCAGGCGCGAAGGAATCCAAAAGGAAGGAAGCCGATTGGTGTATCTGAAGCGAACCTTCAATTAAAAATTCACCACGGAGACATAGAGAAGTTTGTCAAATGCGGGGACCGATCCAGCCAACCTCTCTGTGTCTCTGTGGTGAGTTCTTCCGTGGGAATTTTCCATGATTCATTCGCTTGTCGCCGTGATGGCCCATCCCGACGACATTGAAATTCACGTCGCCGGTACGCTTTGCCTTCTGCGGGATCGCGGATGGGAGATTCATTTCGTGACGGTCTGCAACGGCGATTGCGGGAGCATGGAGCATCCCCGGCGAAAGATCGCGCAAATCCGAAAAAAGGAGGCCGAAGAAGCCGCGCGGCATTTCGGCGCGACCTATGACGGCTTGGGCGTGGGCGATCTCCGCGTGACCTATTCCCCCGCGATCAAAACGAAAATCGTCGCGGTCCTCCGCAAATACCACGCCGACGCGGTCATCACGCACGCGCGGCAGGATTACATGGCGGACCATGAAATAACCTCGATGCTGACGCGGGAGGCTTGCTTTGCCGCTCCCGCTCCGAATTGGCCGACGCACGGGAGACACAAACCGCCGGATTCAATTCCCGAACTTTATTACGCCGATCCGACCTCGCAAACCGACGCGAATGGAAACGTCGTCGCGATGCCCATCGTTATTGACGTGGGTTCCGTGATGAAGGAGAAGGAGGCGCTCCTTGCCTGCCACGCCTCGCAACGCGATTGGCTCAAGAAACAGCACGGCGAGGACAATTACATCTTAACCATGCGCGAATGGGGTCGAAATCGCGGGAAGCAGGCCGGTTTTGAATACGGCGAAGGATTGACCCAACATTTGGGGCATCCGTTTCCGAAGCAATCCAAATTGCTTCGCGCGCTTGGAAAACTCGCGCGCGTTCAAGAAGCCTGAGTCATTTCCCGGTTTGGATTTCGGATCTTCCCCAGCGATAAATACGCAAGCAACAACGCCGCGAGGTAGCACCCCATTCCCAGCAAGAGACAGTAAGAATATCCGTAACGAATCGCCAGAATCATCGCGCCGACCGACGCCAAGACCGAACACGCCCCGTTCATCCCCCACATCCAAGGAATGACCTCGTCGCGTCTAGCGGCTCCGATCAGCTTTAGCCCGCAGGGGAAAGGAACGCCCATTAAGAATCCAAGCGCTCCAAGAATTAAAATGGAGAGGAATACCTTTCCCGCAAGCGGCCAACCTTGAAATGCCAAAAACGCCGGACCCAGAAGAATCGCCAGCAACGCCAGAAAGCAGATTGCGGAAACCAGAACGGCGGCTAATCTGACGACTACCCGAGAGGAACCGGCGAGTCGCCGCGTCGAGAGGCTACCCAGTCCGCTGAAGAAAAGCATGGAGGTGAGCACGACGGAGGCGGCGTAAAGCGGATGGCCGAGAAACAGGACGAATCGTTGCACGAGCGAGATTTCGACCATCATGTAGGCGACGCCCAACGCCGCGAAATAAGCCAATGCGCTCAGATTGGAATGGAAAATTCGCCAAGCTTCGATCGGGGAAGGGCCTCCCAAAATCGGGAACGCCATCGGCAAGATCACCATCAACAGGGTTACGGCGGCCACCCAGATGAATAGCATCCCCAACAGCCGAAATGCCTTCCAGTGTCCCCCCGCTCCCTTTGATCCGAATGACTTCTGCATCTGAAAAAAGAAAGGGCGGTCGTCGGTCGTCGCCGTGACGTCGTCCGGATAGTCGCGCGCGAATTGCTCCTTGTCGGGAGCGCGCATGAACGGTTGATAAATCGGATGCGCTTCGGCACAACGCGCCATGACCAATTCGTCGAATCCGCGCGCCGTGTCGTTGCGGGTCAGTCGGTCGCAATCGGCCGCCGTGAACGGCGTCCGCTTCACGATCATCGTGGCGACTCCCATGTTTTGAATGACGGCGATGTGCTCCCCCGGATCGCGGACGCTCGTTCTCTCCAGCGCGCTCCAAGCCAAGACCATCATGCGCAGAGTCCCGGGACTGAGCCAATGCGAGACCGTCAGGACGCCGTCGGGATTGAGGTGATCGAGGTAAAGGCGGAAGGCCTCGACGGTATAGAGGTTGTTCTCGGCCAAGGCGAACGCGCCGGCAAGCGTGGCCGCGAAGGAGTCAATGAGCGAAATCTGGATCAGATCAAATTTCTCGCCGCTCTGACGCAATGATGTTCGACCGTCGCCGATCCGCGTCTCGACGCCGGGATAAGAATAAATGTGGCCTGAAAAATTGCCGTAGGATTGATCCACAATCCGGACGATGTTGGGGTTCAGCTCGGCGGCGACGACGCGAGGAACTCCGAAATGAAGCGCCGCAAGAATGTCGCGTCCGCCTCCGGGACCGATGATGAAGGCGTTTTGAAATTTGCCGAGGGCGTAGGCCGCGAAGGTGACGTCCTCATCGAGATAATTGTAGTGGTGAAGATCGGTCTTGAATTCGGTGATGGGGGTTCCGGCTCCCGCGTCCTGCTCGATCCACATCTCGCGCGGCTTGAAACTTCCCGCGTTCGCCGTCTTTCCCCAACCGAACCCCGACGCATCCCGCTTCCAGAAAATGTCGTCGAAAACGGTGATCCGCGAAATCGGATTCCAACTTTCCAAGACGACTCCTTTCTCGACATAATCCTTGGTCACGGTGATCCGAAGAAGATTCGTCCCGCGATTGGCGAAGGGAAACGCGAAGCAAAGGACGGAGCAGAGAAGAGAGAGCGCGCGCGAACGGCGTCCCCCGAATGCAGAGGCGAACAAATGGGCCGCGAGAAAAATCGTCCCCGACGAAACCACGACCGCTTCGGGTCCGGTGATGAAGGAAGTCAGGGCAATCGCTCCGAGGCAACCGGCCGCGGCTCCGGCCAGATCGGCGAAGTAAATTCCGCTCGCCGATTCGGGACGATGCGTGAAAAGCAACGCGACAATAAATCCTCCCAGAAAAAAAGGGGGAAGAAAGAGCGAGAAGGGAATATAAACCGATGGCTCGCGAACCGATAGCCCCGGCAACGGATTTTCCATCAGGGCTTTTGGAGGCGGGAGATGAAGGTAGATAAATATCGCCGCCGTCAACGCGAGCGCGTAAAGTAACGTCAGCCGGACCAATTGCCCTCCCATCCGCTCGCGGGTGAAAAATCGCGGCGCGGCGTAGAGCAACGCTCCCGCCGCGCTCATCCCGAGCATGGCGAGGCTGATCGTCAGAAACGCGAAATGATACCACATCGTCACGGAGAAGATCCGCAGGAGCAACAGCTCGTTCATGAGCGTCGCGCCGCTGACCAGAAACACTCCGGCGAATGCGGCTTTGCTTAATTTTACATCCGGCATGGAACCATACATGAATTTAGGAGGGTTTCCGACTTTCTTCCAATCCCCACGCCTTCGCCGTGACCAATTCCACGCTGTTGCCCGCCGGATCACGGAAATAAATTGAAAATCCCCCGGATGGCCAAGTGTATTCCGTTTCGATGGCGATGCCGTTTTCACTCAGACGCTCGCGCCACGCCGGAATGTCCGCCTCGCGCATTTCGAAGGCGACGTGTCCCGGTCCACGCGCGCCGTGCGCCGGAATTCCCGCATGCGAATGTTGCGTGACCTCCGGATTGAAAACAAGAAAGACGCCGTGACCGGCCCGAAAAAACACGTGCCGCCCCTCGACCCGCGCAAAGGGGATCAACCCCAGAACGCGGCTGTAAAATTCCTCCCCGGTCTTTAGGTCGTTGACGTAAATACAGGTTTCCAGCACCCGTTCGGCATTGATTCTAGGCAAAGGATCGTCCATCGGATCCGAGTCGAAGTTCTCTCGCGTCGCTGAGCCGGAAGGCGCGCCTCATTCGCGGTCGTCGCAAGTTTGGGACAAAGCGTGATCAGAAAAAATCGCCAAGGTATTCCTTGAGATTGATGACTCCCAGCCAATGAAGAAGACCCAAAATAAGGGCGGAAGCAATCAACATCTGAATCATCCGAATCAACACCCCGGGTCCTTGGCGCGACCTTTCAAGTTTGCTGTGCAGGCTATCCCCCAACGTCTTGCGCCGGATGGCGCACTCTTCACTGCAATAAACCGATCCTTCCCGATAGACAAGGCACTCGCGACAAATCGGTTTGCCGCAATCGGTGCACTTGGCGACCGCCAATTCTTCGGGGTGATTGAAACATTTAGCGTCCATGTCGCTACGCTTCCCTGCAAAGAAAAGTATATGTCATAAATTGGCGCCAGACGCCAATTTATTTCAACGCCGAAGATCGCCGCTTGACCGCATGGCGCGAGTGATTCAAGATAAGCGACGATGGAGCCGGCAAGCCAAAAAGCCAAGGTCATTGTCACGCCCGAAGGGGGCGCGGAGTCCGTGATCGAGCTGGGCGAACGGCTGACCATTGGCCGCTCGACGGGGAACCAACTCGTCGTGGACGACAACAACGCGTCGCGTCGCCATGCGGAAATTCGCCACGTCGCCGGAAGCCGCTATCGGCTGTTCGACGTCGGTAGCGCGAACGGAACATGGCTGAACGGACGGCGGTTGACCGCGCCGAAAGATTTGGAGGACGGCGATCAGATCGTCATCGGCAACGTGATGATGCGTTACGTGGGGACGGATGCCATCTCCTCCGGCGAGCACGCGACGACGAACACGTCGCTCTTCTCGACTTCGCTGGCGATGCGCAACGAGATCGCGCTGATTTTGGTCTCCGACATTCGAAATTTCACCGGCATGAGCGAAGTTCTCCCCGCGCAGGAATTTTCGCGCCTAATTTCGGATTGGTTCCGCGAGAGCAGTGAGATCGTCGAGCGGCATCAGGGGACCGTGGACAAGTTCATCGGCGACGCGGTGATGGTCTATTGGCTGATTCCCAACCCTAGCGATCCTTCCAAGGAGGTCGGTGCCTCGCTGGATGCCGCGCGCGATTTGATCGAACGGGCAGGACAGTTTTCAATCCGTCTCTCCTCCCAGTTTCAAGGGCACAAGTTTCGCATTGGTGTCGGGATCAACATGGGGGAGGCAATCTTCGGAAACATCGGCACGGGGGCGAATCAATCCTTCACCATCGTCGGCGACAGCGTGAACGTCGCGTTCCGACTCGAAGCCCTGAGCAAGGAAAAGGGGTTTCCCGTGATCGTGAGCCGCTACGTCACCGACCACGCGGGCAATGGATTTCAATTCCGCGATCTGGGCGAGGTCGAGGTTAAGGGACGTAAGGAACCGGTTTCGATCAAGGCGCTCAAGCTGGATCCCGAAACGAATTTTTGATTTTGACTCATCACCAAGACATAAAGACACCAAGAAGAAACACAAACGGAAAGATCAGGGGACTTACTCTTGCTTGGCGCCTTTGTGTCTTGGTGGTTGAAAAGATAACGGAGGATTTTCTCCACGCAGTTTGAAACTTCCACGATAAAGACGTGGATGCCACGAGGGAAGACGCTAATCGTGCTTGGGATTTCCAAAACAATACCAGATCAAACCAATGTGGAGACGGACCTGAAAAGCGGCGTTCGCGGCGAGGTTCATCTCGAACCGGTCTGGCGCGGGATTTACGCGACCGACGCCAGCATCTATCAGATCGAGCCGATGGCGGTCGTTGTGCCGCGCGACCGCGCCGACGTTCTTCACGCGCTCAAGGTCGCGCGCCAGCGCGGACTTAAGGTTCTGCCGCGCGGCGGCGGAACGAGCCTCGCCGGGCAGACCGTCGGGCAGGCCATCGTCATAGATTTTTCCAAATACATGAACCGGATTCTTGAGGTGAATCATGAGGAGCGCTGGTTGCGCGTGGAGCCGGGGCGCGTGCGCGACGAATTGAATTCCGCCATCTCCTCGACCGGACTGCATTTCGGGCCGGAGACGGCAACTTCAAATCGCGCCAACGTCGGCGGCATGATCGCGAACAATTCCTCCGGCACCCGCTCCATCATCTACAAGAAAACCGTGGATCACGTTCTTGAACTCACGGTTTTGCTGGCATCGGGCGAAGAACTTCACCTGAAAAATCTCAGCCCGATGCAGTGGAACGAAATTGCCAAGCGGGATGATCGGGAAGGACGGATTTATCGAAGCGTTAAGGAGATTGTTCAGAACAATCGGAGCGAAATCGCCGCCCGTTATCCCAAAGTCATGCGGCGCGTCGGCGGATATAATCTCGATGAATTTCCGGAAGGAGAAGACTGGAATCTTTCCAAGCTGATTGTTGGAAGCGAGGGAACGTTGGCCATCGTCGTGGAGGCCAAGCTCAATTTGGTCCCGTTGCCCAAGGCCAAGGCGATGTGCGTGGCGCATTTCCGCAAGATGCCCGAGGCGCTCCGGGCCGTCGCGCCGATCGTCAAACATGGGCCTTCGATGGTCGAATTGCTCGACCGTTCCATTCTCGATCCGGCGCGCAGGCACCACGAGACGAGCAAAATCTGCGATTGGATCGCGGGCGACCCGACCGCTGTTTTGGTAATCGAATTTTTCGGCGAAGAGGCCGCCGACGCGCAAAGCAAGGTGGACGCCGTGATTCAAGAATTGCAATCCACCGGATTCGGTTACGCCCATCCGAGGATGTTCAGCGCGGAAGAGCAGGCCAAGGTGATGAACGTCCGCGCCGCCGGACAAGGCTTGATGATGGGAGCCAAGGGGGACGCCAAGTCCATTGACTTCATAGACGATTCCGCCGTGCCGCTGGAGGTCCTGCCCGATTACATCGGCGAGGTGATGAAGCTTTGCCAAGACATGCAGGTTCCGGTCAACGCCTACGCTCACGCGTCGGTCGGGCTGATCCACGTCCGGCCGATCTTGAATCTCAAGCTCGCCGACGAGATCGAGAAAATGAAAATCATCGCCGAGAAGACGTTTGATTTGGTGAAGAAATACGGCGGAAGTTGGAGCGGCGAGCATGGCGACGGCTTGGTTCGAAGTTTCATGAATCAGCGCTACTTCGGTGACAAGCTTTACGGCGCGTTCAAGCAGATCAAGCAACTCTTCGATCCCGACAACATGATGAATCCGGGCAAGATCGTGGATGCGCAGGGGATTGATGAAAATCTTCGCATGGGAGTTCAATACCGCGCGCTCCCTTTTCGGACCTCTTATTTTTACCGGGATGAAGGAGGATTCGGTCAAGCGGTGGAAATGTGCACGGGACTCGGCGCGTGCCGAAAAACCGGGAGCGGAACGATGTGCCCCAGCTATATGGCGACGCGCGACGAAATCCATTCGACGCGCGGACGCGCCAACGCGCTCCGGCTGGCCATGACCGGACAACTCGGATTTGACGGCATGACCAGCGACGCCGTGCGCGGCGTGCTCGATCTTTGCCTCGGATGCAAAGGATGCAAGGCGGAATGTCCAAGTAACGTTGACATGGCAAAGTTGAAAGAGGAATTTCTGCGGGGCTACCACGAAAAACGGGGCGTTTCGCTCGGCGAGCGGTTTTTTTCGCGCGCTCCGGCGATGGCCCGTCGGGCGTCGGGACGATTTGCCGCGACCGCAAATTGGATGGGCAAGCAAAAACCGGTGCGCGCCCTGATGGAGCGCGTGTTGAATTTGGATCGGCGCAGACCGCTTCCCCAATTCGCGCGGGAGACGTTTCCCGATTGGTTTGCGCGTCAAGCGCCTAGCCAAAATGCGCTGAACGCCCCTCCGGATCGGCGCGTTGTTCTTTTCAACGACACGTTCATGAATTATCACGAGCCGGAACTCGGGAAGTCGGCGGTCTCTCTGCTCGAGGGATTGGGATACCGCGTGATCCTTGCTGACGCGGGATGTTGCGGAAGACCGTTGATTTCGCACGGCTTTCTGCAAGAGGCCAAAGAGCAAGGGACGCTCACCCTCAAGAAGATCAACAACTATCTCTTGGGAGACATTCCGGTCGTCGTCTGCGAGCCGGGGTGCATGAGCGCCCTGACCGACGACCTGCCAGACCTGATTGACAACGTTCAACTCGCCAAGCGCATTCAGGCGGGCGTGAAGATGATGGACGTTTTTCTGAAGGGCGAACTCGAAGCGGGCCGGATTGATCCCAAAAAATTTGGAGCGCTCGCGCGCGGCAAAAACGCGGACGGAGAATCGGGACCGCGATTTTTGGTTCACGGCCATTGCCACCAAAAGGCGCTTTACGGAACGAAGGCGATGAAGGAGTTGCTTGGCTTAATTCCGGGCGCGAGCGTGAACGAAATCGGATCGGGGTGTTGCGGCATGGCAGGAAGCTTCGGCTACGAAAAAAATCACTATGATCTTTCGCTCGCGGTCGGCGAAGATCGCCTCTTTCCGGCGATTCGCGCCATGGCTCCGGGAACCCGCCTTGTCGCTTGCGGGTTTAGTTGCCGGCATCAAATCGCCGACGGCGTCGGTATCAAGGCGCAACATTTCGTTCAGGCGATGACCGACGGCGGAATCTATTAAACACAAAGACACAAAGGAGACACGAAGAAGGAGACTTTCATGAGCATTTCTTTTGTTCGTGATTCTTTGTGCCTTCTTCGTGTCTTTGTGTTTAATCTTCCAGCTTGGAATGAGGGATGAATTGAAAAGGAGATATTATGACGGAAGCATCTCAACCCGCCGCGTCGCCGCAACTGCAAGCGACGTATCAAAAGGTTCTGCGGCAATTTGATGAAATGACCGAAATGGCGAATTCCCCCGACGACGCGCTCGGATTGCGGGTCGAGGGCGTTTCGCTCTGGAGCGTCGGTCAGCATTTGGACCACATGGCCGTTGCCGCCAAGGGGATGTTGACCGCGATCTTCATGCTCCTCGGTTCCCCCAAGGCCGCGACGGAAGGGGAACCCGCGTTTGCCGGGCGGATCGTGCTATGGACCGGCTACATTCCGCGGGGCAAGGGGAAATCGCCCGACGCCGTCCTTCCGAAATCGCAGACGCCCGACGAAATTCGGAAAAACATTCAGATGGTTCAGGGATTCGTCAAGGGAATCGAAGCCAAACTCGGCCAGATTGAGGCGTGCAAGGGAAAGACGCCGCATCCCGCGCTGGGATCGTTCACGGCGGCGCAATGGGTGCGGTTCATTGACATTCACAACTATCATCATTTCAAGATCATCCGTGACATTCGGAAGAAAGCCTGAATTATTTTGGACTCGGAAAGACACGGATGACACGGATTATATTTCTTGTATTGATCCGTGAAATCCGTGTGTATCCGTGTCCCAATTAAGGAGACCTCGTGCCGCCCCCCGATTTTGACCGTCCTTCGATTGAATCCGTCGCCGATCCGATTGCGCGACTGCGCGTTTTGATGAAACGCCTGCTCGATCCGGGCGGATGTCCGTGGGACCGGGAACAGACGCACCAGACCTTGAAGCAATATATGATCGAGGAGGCGCATGAAGTCGCCGAGGCGATCGAAAAAGGAAGCGACGCCGAGTTGTGCGAGGAATTGGGAGACGTCGCGTTGCAGGTGGTCTTTCACGCCGAATTGGCCGAGCGTCAAGGGCGATTCAAGATTGAGGACGTCTATTCGGCGGTTTGCAAAAAACTTTTGGACCGCCACCCGCACGTTTTCGGTTCGGTCGAGGCGAAAGACGCCGAAGCGGTTCTTGCGAATTGGGAACAATTAAAGAAAGAAGAAAAGCGAATCAAGGCCAAGGCGGAAGGACGGGAGCGACATTCGGTTCTCGACGGCGTTCCGGCGTCGCTTCCGGCACTTCAGCGCGCTAACCGGCTTCAGGAAAAAGCCTCGCGCGTCGGATTCGATTGGGAGCGCGCCGACGACGTGGCGAAGAAAGTGCGCGAGGAGGTCGAGGAATTTCTCTCCAGCGCGCAAACCGAACCGAAGGAGCGGATGGAGGAGGAACTGGGCGATCTTCTTTTCTCCCTCGTGAACATATCCCGATTCTTAAAACTCAATCCCGAAGAAGCGTTGCGTCAGGCGTGTCGAAAATTCACCGAGCGGTTTCACAAGATCGAGGCGTCGGCTGAAACATCGGGGCGCGATCTCAAAGCGATGACGTTGAAGGAAATGGATAGGTTGTGGGACGAGGCGAAGAAGAAACAATAGTTGCGGAGAGTTGGCCGCAAAGAGGCACAAGGGGCGTAAATGAGAATCAAATCTCCTCCAAATCCCGCATCGTTTGGTTCCATTGCTTAATGACGACTTGAAAGAGGTCCATCATGGAAACGATGGCCAAGATCGTCGCGGCGACGATCACGACGCCCAAAATCCATTTCGTCGGAGTTTTGATTACGGGCGAGCGCCAGACCAAGATCAAAGCGATCGGTCCGAGAACCGTCAGCGCGAGAACCAGAATCCATAGCGGCTGGTAATACCATCGCGCGCCCGCCACCTGCCGTTGGCCGCAATGGGAGCAAAAGACGTCCTCCGCGTTGATTTCCCGATGGCAGGATTGGCAAACCGCTTTGCGGGGAAAGGGAGGGGGAACGGGATCGGTCATGGTCTCTCCATCACGGCATATTCGGAGTTTTTGAATCGGACTGAAAATCGGCCGGCGGGGAGAACGGATCGCACTCGCGAGTCAAGCGCCGCTTCCTTCGGGTCAGCCGGATTTTCGCTGAGAACAAAAACGGATACGTCATACTTTTTTTCAAAATTCTCAAAGTCGCCGTCGGCGAGCCATCGGCCCAAGTCCGCTTGGCGCTCCTTGTATTGGGGAGTGACGATTTCATCCTCCCAATAGGTTTGGCGTCCGGTTTCGGCGCAGATCAGTTTGCTGAGAGAGAACGTATGGGCATACACCCGCCCTTTGCCGTGCTTGAGATATTCGACAACTTCGGCGGCGGAACGGGTGTAGATCAAATCGTTGGCGGTGGGGATGAAGCGCGATTGCATGAGCGCGAACAGGAAATTATCGGGCAAAAGAAGCAACGCCGCTATCCCCAATCCGATCAGCCAGCCGCGCCCCTTGCGCCATGAGCTTCGATGCCCGATGAATTCCAGAAATTGCGCGCCCCAGAGAATCAACGGAAAGAAAAGGTTGCCCCGCGTGAAGTGCATCGGTTGGATCGGCTGGAAGAGGAACCGGCTGTTTTGCGTCAGGACGAACGTTCCAAGAATCCAAATCAGCAAGATCCTGCGCCCGCGACTTTTCCACTGGCGTTTCCGAAATCCCGCGTTCAGCCATGAGATCAGAAAAACGGCGATCATGGGTCCATGTCCCAAGATCAATCCGCGCATGGAAAGAGGCTCTTGGTGCGCGCCGAGTTGTTGGTCCTGAACATTGCGCCCGATTTCCCAATGGGAAAGGAAAAGTTTGTCGTAGGCTAGGAACAAAATGAGAGGAACGAATGAGAGGGCGGAGAAAAAGAAGCGGCGAGGGAATTTTGTCTTCGCCATATCCAAGATCAACGCCGGAAGGAGCAACGCCGTCATTTGCGCGCCGAGAAAGGGATTGGACGCCATCCCCAGCGCGTAAAACGTCAGCGCGAGACCGCGCTGGGCGCGCAACAACGCGACGATCATGAAAAAGAAAAGAAAGTGATAGAAAAGCTCGAAAGGGTAAAAGAGATTGCGAAAGAGGCTCAGCGACCAATAGGTGTAATCCCCTTCGGTTTCGCGCAGGGATTCAATCAGCGCGATCAAACCTCCATTCGCGTGCGAAATCCAACGCGTCGCCGCCGGAATCCAAGCGATGCCGCCGCCGAATCCCGCGACGGTCAGAACAAACCAGAATATTCGACGGGAGGGAGCGTAGAGGTGAATCACGCGCCCCATCGCCCAAAACATCGCCGCGCCGAAAATGAGACGGAAGGCGTCAAAAAGATCGTGAAGCGCGACGCTGGGAAACAGCCGCGACGCCCATGCCGTCAACGCGATCGGCAACTGGAAAAAAATTTCGGGAGGATGCTCCGAAAAATCCCAAGGAAACGCATAGGTGAAACCGTTCGAGCTTTTGGCCGCTTGGTGAATCAACGCCGCATAAATCTTTTGATCCCCTTGAAGATAACCGAAGAAAACCCATCCCTCCGGCGCGTGACGAAACCAATAAACCTTGAGCCACACAACCCATCCCGCCGCGAGCAGACCCAGCAAGGTGGAAATCGCCAGTTGAATGCGGAAGCACGCGAAAAAGTTGAAACGACCCTCAATGCGCACGGGCGGAAAAACCTCACCCCTCCGGATGCTTTTCATTTTCCATGAGTTGCGTCACGCAAAAAAATGAGCCGAATCCGAGCGTTAGATTCAACATGGCGAGCATCATGGAAAGCCCGTGAAGTTTGCCGAATCGCTGACGCTCCGGATTATCCTTGGGAGCAAGATGATAGCCGCCAAATTCCTTTTTCAACTCGGCGCGGATCCCCTCAATCCGATGGATGAGAACGGTTCCGGCGTAGAGATCGTTGACCCACGCCGCCGCGAGCAATGCGCCGGAAATCAAGAGAACCTTGGTCGAGCGCGGCGGGCAAATCTTCCAAATCGCGCCATGAACGACAAGAAGAATAAATACCGCGATCCATCCCGTCGCATACATTTCATGAAGCAACGGCGTGATGATCTCTCCCGCGACGCCGCTGTTGGGAACCTGCCCGCTCTGATTGGAAAAAAGCGACGGCGCGACGTAAAAACTGATCGTGATGACGTTGCCAAGCCAGACGAGGAGGAGCGCGGCACAGAAAAATCGGAGAAATTTGAGCATCTGGTTTCTCTCACGTCGCCGCGCGGAAACGGCCGAATGGCACAAGTCTAACGACACACACTTGAATCTTCCACTTTGTTCATTCTCCTTCTCCTACTCTTTCTCATTCTCCAGCTTCCGGGATCAGGATGAGAAGGAACATGAGAAGGAGAATGTTGAGAGAGTTGCCCGTCCTCTCAAATCCTGCCAAAATCAAAAATGGAGGACGATGGGGTGACCGACGACGAAAGAAAGTTTTGCATCTTACTCGCCGCCGGAGGGACGGGGGGCCACATTTATCCCGCTTTGGCGTTGGGTCAGGCTTTGCGCGAGCGCGATCCGCGCATTCAAATCCATTACTTTTGCGGCAACCGCCCCAATGAGATCGAGATTTACCAATCGCGCGACATTCAACCCGTGATTCTTCCACTCTCCGGACGGTCCGGCGGATGGACGGGACAACTGCGGTTCCTGCGCGAAATGGCGAAATCTTATCGGCTGGCGCGGCGCCACGTCCGTCAACTGCAACCCGATCTCGCGATTGGTTTCGGCAATTATCTGTCCGTGCCCGTTCTCATCGCGGCGCGGCAATTCGGCGCGCGAACCGTTATTCAGGAGCAAAACGCCTTCCCCGGCCAAGCCAACAAATTCTTGGCGCGAACGGCGTCGCTGATTCTCACCGGTGTTCCGGTGAGAGAGGGAATTTTCTCTCCGGCGCTAACGCTCTCAACCGGCAATCCGGTTCGTGATGAGCTTGTGGTTAAAATTGATCCTGAAGAGGCGAAGAAGAATTTGGGATTGCCCGCCGGAGAAAAAATTTGTCTTTGCTTCGGCGGCTCTCTCGGCGCGCAAGGGGTGAATCAATTGTTGCAGGACGCCCTGTCCCGACTTAGCCAGAAGCCCCTTGATTTTCAAGGAGATATGTGCAATTCTCTCCCAAGTGCCGGAAATATCCGGCATTTCCTCTGGGCTACCGGAAGAGCGCATTTCGCCGCCATCGGAGAGTGGCTCAACCAAAATCCCGACGTTTCGCGCCGGGTGACGTTAAAGCCGTATATTGACCGAATGGATTGGGCCTATGCCGCCGCCGATGTGGTGGTGGCCCGCGCAGGAGCGCTGACGCTGGCGGAAATCACCGCGCTGGGCAAACCGGCAATCCTGATTCCCCTTCCCCATTCGGCGGGGGATCACCAACGGGGAAACGCGGAAGCGCTGGCCCGCGCCGGAGCGGCGGTCGTGATCGAGGAAAAATCGCCGGACGCGGCTCAAAAATTGTCCGAAACTATTCAGAAATTAGGAGGAAACGACGATATAATGAAACGGATGGGCCAAGCGGCCCTTCGGTTGGGGAAGCCGGGCGCAACCCGGGACATGGTCGAAGCGATTCTGAGGCTCTTGGCGGGGTCTCAAACTTGAATTCACCCGGCTTTATTCGAGCCGGATTTGCGGCATTAGTTCCAGTTCCAGTTCCAACTGCTCACGTTGAAAGGATGTTGTTGCCGATGGAAAACTTAAAGTCATACCACCATTTGCATTTTATCGGGATCGGCGGGATCGGCATGAGCGCCATCGCGTCGGTTCTGCTTGAGCGCGGTTTCCGCGTTTCGGGAAGCGATCTCTCCGAGAACGCCGTGACCCAGCGCTTGACGCGCCAAGGCGCGACGATCTTCAAGGGGCATCGCGCCGAGAACATCGCGGGGGCGGACCTCGTGGTTTATTCCTCCGCCGTGCGTCCCGAAAATCCCGAACGCCGAACGGCGGAGGAGAGCGGGATTGCAACTTGGCGTCGCGCCCGCGTTTTGTCCGAAATCATGCGAGGCGGCAAGTCCATCGCCGTCAGCGGAACTCACGGCAAGACGACCACGACTTCGATGGTCAGCCTCGCTCTTCTTGAAGGGGGCATGGACCCAACGCTGGTCATCGGCGGCGAGCTGGACGCGCTGAGCGGCAACGCCCGCAACGGGCGGGGCGAATGGGTCGTCGCGGAAGCCGACGAAAGCGACGCTTCTTTCCTCGACATGAATCCCGACCGGATCATCGTGACGAACATCGAAGCCGACCACATGGATTTTTACCGCAACATGGATCATCTGATCGGAACCTTCGGCGATTTTCTCGGACGGCTCCGCCCCGGCGGCAAGGCAATCGCCTGCGCCGACAGCCCGACGGTGATGAAACTCGTCCGCGAGATGAGCGTCTCCGCGCTCACCTATAGCGTGGATAATCCGGAAGCGGACATGACGCCGCGGGAGATTCGCCATCTGAGCAAAAGTGGAGGCATTCGCTTCACGGCGCAATTCAAAGGGCAGTCGCTCGGAACCGTGCGGTTGAAAATTCCCGGACGGCAAAACGTCGCCAATGCGCTGGCGGCGATCTTGACCGCGTTGGACGTCGGTTGTCCGTTCGAGGCCGCGACGCGCGCGCTCGCCGGATACGCCGGAGCCAAGCGCCGCTTCCAAGTCAAGGGAACCTCCAACGGGATCACGATCATTGACGACTACGCGCATCACCCGACGGAAATCAAAGCAACCCTTTCGGCGGCGCGATCCGCGTTGGGGAGCAAACGCGGCAGGCGCATCGTCGGCGTCTTTCAACCGCATCGTTATTCCCGCACGGCAAGCCTCGCGCCGGAATTCGGCCGGGCGTTCCGCGAGGCCGATCTAATCGTCGTCACCGACGTTTACGCCGCCGGCGAGGACCCCATCGAGGGAGTGAACGGATCGAGCATCTACAATCAAGTCGTGGCCGACGGGCATCCGCAAGTTTATTACGTCCCGACGACGATGGACGTCGCGGCGTTTCTCAAGCCGCGTCTGGCGTCGGGGGACATGCTCTTCACGCTCGGTGCGGGAGACGTTTGGCGTTTGGGTGAAACGATCTTGGAGGACCTGCGCAGAAGCGAGACGCCCCCTCCGCGGGATTTTGATCCGACCTTCCAGCCCGTGGCGGCGTGATCGAGAAGAAGATTCCCCACAGAGACACAGAGAAGTGTTCGGTTGAATTGAAGTGGATTGAAATAAGTAACGGCAACGATTTATTTTCTTCAAACGCCGACGGCGCGCCGGCTACCTCTCTGTGTCTCTGTGGTGAATTTTCTTGGGTCTATTTACTTTGCAATCCGAATCCCTAGAACACCTTCTTCCCGCCATCGAAAGTCTCAAAATCAAACCCCGCGAACCCTTGGCCTCCCACACCTCGATGGGGGTCGGCGGTCCGGCGCGGTGGTTCATCGAAGTTGACCGCCGCGCGGCGCTGTCTCCGTTGCTCGAGGCGTTGCGGACTTCCAACACACGCTGGATGATGCTCGGCGGCGGGAGCAACACGCTTTTTGAGGACGCCGGATACGACGGCGCGGTTCTCCACCTTGGCATGGAATTTCGCGCCATTGCGATGGGGGATTCGGCGGAGACGATTAACGCAGGATCGGCGGCCACACTCGGCGCGATCATGAATTTCGCCAAAAAGCGCGGATTGGCCGGACTCGAATTCTGCGCCGGAATCCCCGGCGCGCTCGGGGGCGCGCTGGCGGGCAACGCCGGAATCGCGGGATTCGACGCCTGCTCGCTCGCCGATTCGGTCGAGGTGATTGATTCCGCCGGAAATCCCGCGACACGCCGACGCGGCGAATTTTCATTCGGCTATCGCCACAGTCAGTTGCGCGAGGACGTGATCCTCGGGGCGACGCTTCGGCTCCATCCCGATACGCCCGAAAAGATCGAGGAGCGCATTCGCCAAAATCTCTCCAAGCGGATGGAGCAACCGGTCGGCGAGCGGTCGTCGGGGTGCATGTTCAAAAATCCGTCGGGCGATTACGCGGGGCGATTGATTGACCGCGCCGGACTGAAAGGCTTGCGCGTCGGCAAAGCGCGGGTCTCCGAGGAACACGCCAATTTCATGATTAACGAAGGGGGGGCCACGACTGCGGAGATCAAAGGGTTGATGAACTTGGTTCGGGCGAAAGTGCGCGAACAGACGGGGATCGAACTGGAATCCGAGGTGCGGATAGTTCCATCCTGAAATTCACCACCAAGGCACGAGGACACCAAGAAGATTTTGATTATTCGGATTTGCCGGACTTCTCTTGGTGACTCGGTGTCTTGGTGGTGAAAAATGCGCTCCTAAGTCGCCCTACCCCTTCGTTACGGTCTCATCCAAGTTCAAAATCATCCCGGCGACCGTGGTCCACGCCGCCAATTCGGAGGCGTCCAGCTTATCATCCCGTTTGGATTCGCCGACTTCCAAAATTCTCGATGCCGATTCCGCGTTCTTGCGACATTCCTCCAACTGCGCCGTGAAGGCCTTCAGGAGAATCGCCGATTCCTGTTGGGTCGGCTTGCGGGCGGTGGCGAGTTCGAACGCGAACGCGATTCGCGCCGCCGGTTCGACGCCTCCCTCCTTCATCATTCGCTGAGCCAACCCTCGCGCGGCTTCGACGAACTGCGGCGAATTGAGAAGCGCCAGCGCCTGAAGCGGCGTGTTGGTGCGCGAGCGGCGCACGGTGCAAATCTCGCGGTTCGGCGCGTCGAAAATCAGCATGGTCGGCGGCGGGGCCTGACGTTTCCAAAATGTATACATGCTCCGGCGGTAGAGCGCGTCGCCGTGGTCCTGCGCGTAGCGTTGCGCGGAGAACTCCGCGCCGTAGGCGACCTCCTCCCAGATACCCTGCGGCTGATACGGCTTGACGCTCGGTCCGCCGACTTTCTCCACCAAAAGCCCGCTGACCGCCAGCGCGCCGTCGCGCACCATCTCGGCGTCCATGCGGAATCGGGGGCCGCGTGCAAGAAGCCGGTTTTCGGGGTCCTTTTGCAACAGCTCCGGCTTGACGCGCGAACTTTGCCGATAAGCCGCCGACGTGACCATCAAGCGCATCAGCCGCTTCACGTCCCAGCCGGATTGAACAAAATCGGTCGCCAGCCAATCGAGCAATTCCGGATGGCTCGGCCATTCCCCTTGCACTCCGAAATCCTCAACGGTCTTGACGATGCCCGTTCCGAAACACTGTTGCCAAAAGCGATTGACCGTCACGCGGGCCGTCAGGGGATTGGCGGGATCAATCATCCATCTGGCGAGCGCGAGCCGATTGACCGGCTGGCCCGACGGCAACGGCGGCAACGCGGCGGGAGTGCCGGCCTGAACTTTTTCTCCGGTTTGATCGTATTGCCCCCGCTCCAGCATGTAGGTCTCGCGTGGTTTCTCAATCTCCTGCATCACCATCGTCGTCGGAATCTGTTTATCGAATTCGATCTTTTCGTTGTTGACGGCGGTCGTCTCCGCTTCGAGCTTGCCCCATTCAGGAGAATGACCGCGCCGGAAGTAATCGCGCACTTGACCGCGTTGCGCGGGAGTTTGAGACTTTCTGTCGCTCAGCAAAATTTGCTCGACGCCGAACGGAAATTCGCCCACCTGCTCGTCGGCCTTGCGGAAATAAAAGGCGTAGCTCGCGCCGTAGTTGACGACCTTCATCAGGATCGCGTTGTCCCCTTTTCTCAGGTCAACCGTCACCTGATCCTCGTTCGGCCTCAAAAGTCGCTGGACGTTCTTGTCGTGAACCACCGCTCCGTTGACCCAAACCTTGATGGCGTCGTTGCTACCGAGCGAAAGGGTCATCTTGTGGTCGCCCGGACTTTTGACGACGCGATAGAGATAAGTCGCGCAAACGTCGCCGAGAAGGTTGTTCGCTTTCATGTCCTTCAAATCCTGTCGCTGGACCCATTTGGCTTTGCCATCTTCATAGGTCGCGTTGAGATCAATCTTCTTCTCCGGCTCATACGCGGTTTGATAGGCGGTGTTGCCGTCCTTGGCGGGGAACGGCCCGTTGAGATACCAAGGACCCAGTTCCGAAACGCCGTAGGAAGCGTCGCTCGTCACCGACAGGCGGAAACGTCCGATGTGGTGATGCGCATGGGAGGTTCCGGTCTTGAAACGAACGCGCAATAAGCTTCCCCCCTTGTAACCGAAGGGGCGTTCCGGAAGAAAAACCGCCGTGCGATTTTCCGCCTTTCCGTCCACTGCCCATCCGGTTTCAGGTTTGCCGTCAACGGCCTTGGCGATTTCAAAATCCTTCTGGGAGTAATCGGCGTTGGCGAGCGCGAAGGGGATTTTTTCCGTCGCGCCCGGATCGAACGGCGGAGCGATCTCCGCCTCAAATTCGCCCAGCACAAAATTGCCGTTGTCGGCGCGTCCCACGCTCTTCTTTGGAAGCGATTCGTCCGGCATGACCTCAAGCCGAATCGCGGTGATCCCCTCGGCTTTGATCTGCGCCGCGAGTTCATACGTTTCCTGATCGGGATTCGTTCCGCCGGCGAGAATGGATTTGTCGTCCAGTTTCTTGAGCGCCGCGCCGCCGGCGGATTTGAATTCTGCCGGATCGAGCGTCGTCCACTTCGTCCTCAATTCCTCCCCTTTCTTTCTTTCCCACGCATCCTGCAGGGGATCGAGGAGCGGCATAGGGCGGTTCATCCGCTCGCGCAACGGTTTCATCTTTTCCTCAAACGCGGCGAGCTTGACCGCCTGATCGGGCAACGGCGCTTGAATGCGCGGAACCGAATTCCCCTCGCGCCCGTCCAGTCCCTCTTCCGGCACTTGGTTGAAGAAAGCAAAAAGCTGATAAAATTCCTTCCGGCTGATCGGATCAAATTTGTGGTTGTGGCATTGCGCGCAATTGACGGTCAGCCCCAGCCACACCGTCGAGGTCGTATTGACGCGGTCAATCACGTAATTCGTCCGATATTCGTCGGGAATCGCGCCCCCTTCAAAGTTAATCATGTGATTGCGGTTGAATCCGCTCGCCATGCGTTGATCGAGCGTGGCGTTCGGCAAAAGATCGCCCGCCAGTTGTTCGAGCGTGAATTGATCGAAATGTTCATTGCGATTAAAGGAATCAATCACCCAATCGCGCCAGCGCCACATGAAGCGCTCGTTGTCAATGTGATAGCCGTTGGTGTCGGCGTAGCGCGCCGCGTCGAGCCAATAGCGGGCCATGTGCTCGCCATATCGCGTGGACGCGAGCAAACGGTCCACCACTTTTTCGTAGGGGTTCGCGCCTGCATCGGCGACAAAATCCTCGACTTCCTTGGTCGTCGGCGGGAGACCGGTCAAGTCCAGTGTCACCCGGCGAATCAGTGTCCGTCGGTCGGTTTCGGGCGAAGACTCCAGTCCTTCCTTTTCCAAACGCGCAAGGATAAAGGCATCAATCGGGTTTTTAACCCAAGCCTTGCTTTTGGTTTCAGGCACGGCCGGACGTTCGGGTTTCACGAACGCCCAATGCTTTTCCCATTTGGCTCCCTGATCCACCCAGCGGCCAAGAAGTTCGATCTCTTCGGAGGAAAGTGTTTTGCCGGAGGAAACCGGCGGCATTCGGTCGGATGGATCGGAGGTGGTAATCCGGCGAATAAGTTCGCTCTTGGCGCGATCATGCGGAACCAGTGGAATATGTCCCGATTTCAACGCGTCGAAGGCAATCGTCGCGTCGTCAAGCCGAAATCCTCCTTTGCGCTGATTCTCATCCGGTCCGTGACAGGAATAGCATTTGGCCAAAAAGATCGGACGAATCTGGCGGTTAAAGCTGATTGCCCCTTCCGCGCCGGGCGCGGGCTTGTGGGCATCCGCCATGCGCTTGGCCACCAAGTCGCGCAAACTTGCCAGAGCGGCGGGATTGGATTGAAGTCGCCCGATGGTTTGCGCCAGCTCCTCGGCGATTTTTGGCGCGTCGCTCAACGGTGACGCGGACGCTCCTTCCACGACATTCTGGGCGGCAACGGGCATCTCCCAAGCGACAAGCGCGAGCAAAATGCTTGCGCACAATCCGGCGAGGCGGTATCGCTTTCCCATTTTGTCGTCTCCAACTTTGGATTATTTCAGACCTTGTGCCGGAAGGTCAATCAGATCGGGAGATTCGCGGGAGATGGAATCAGCTTCCCGGGAGCCGCGAAATTTTCGGCCTGAGTTTGATCCTTGACAGTCCCGCGCATCATTGAAGATGATCGAAGGAAATGGGTCGTTCGCTCCAAAGACATTTGGGGAGGAAATCCCAACGAGAAGCGGGGCTGTAGTTCAGCTGGTTTAGAACGCCGGCCTGTCACGCCGGAGGTCGCGGGTTCGAACCCCGTCGGCCCCGCCATTTCCCTCGCCCGGATCACACGCGGTTCGCGAAATTCCAGCGGGCGCAAGCCCGAAGGCTCTGCCATCACTCAGCGGCCACCGGACCTATGAGCGACGGATCGTCGTTGCGCGGATTATTGACGCGAAGGCTTACCGCGTAGCCGTTCATGCGCTCCGCCGGGTAGGGTTTCAAGAGTGGCCGGACCTTGGCGGCGTCTTGAATTTCGGGATCGCACCAAAGCGCGTAGCTCTCCCGATCAAGAATCACGGGCATCCGATCATGGATCGGGCGCAAGATTTCATTTGCTTCGGTCGTGAATATCGCGCAGGACACAAGCGGAGCCGCCGTTCCTTCTCCTCGCCGCGTCTCATAGAGTCCGGCGAAAGCGAACGGGCGACTGTCATTGAGCGAAAAGAAGAACGGTCGCTTGGCCGAGCCTTCTCGCTTCCATTCATAAAATCCATCCGCCAAGACCAAACATCGCTGACGCGCAAACGCGCGGCGGAACATCGGCTTCTCCATCACGGTCTCGGAGCGAATGTTGATTGGAGCGAGCGAGCCTTTCGGGTCTTTGGCGAAATGCGGGATGAAACCCCATTGGAGCAAGGCAAGTTTGGGATGGGGTTTGCCCTCGCTTTGTCCTATCGCCGGAACCATTTGCGACGGCGCGACGTTGTAGCGCGCCGCGAAATCGGGGAAATCGTTCGCATCCAGATTCGGCAAAATCTCGCGAAAAGACTGGATCAGCTGATCCTTGGAGAGGCGAATGGCGAAACGTCCGCACACGATCTTTTCATCATGGAGAAGAAACGCGCCGGCGGCAATCCCAAAATCCTCAAGAAGTAAAACCCCGCAACCCCAAGGATTTCAAGGGATTGCGGGATCAAGGATTTGGTGGGCAACCGGGGACTCGAACCCCGAACCAACGGATTAAGAGTCCGCTGCTCTACCAATTGAGCTAGTCGCCCACGGTGGGGTGCGCGAGAAATCCGCCTGATTTGCCTAGGATACGCATCCTCCATCCGAGATCAACCGGATCGCGCACGAAGTTCGATTTTAGAAAACGCCAACGACGGATTCAAGCCGAGATTGACGATGTAATTTCGGAAGGCGCGTTTCCGAAATAGGAGCATGGTCCGAATCGCGATCGAAACGGAGCCCCCTCGTGCGCGTCGCCTTTGTCTCTGCGCGCTTGCCGCGCTTGTGGCTCGGCTTCCTGAAATGCGGCTGACTCCAAACGCCAATGCGCGCCATTGGCAATCCTGAAGTCACCCACAAGAATTCTTGATGCGTCTTCGCGCTTGTGCCTACACGCGAGGCTTCGTAGGCTTGAGCCTCGATGGAAGAACCGCCAAACACCCAACCCGCAGTTCCAATCCGAGCCGTGACGCTGGGCGTCGCCGCGCTCGTGCTTCTTCCGTCGGCGCTTTATCTTCCCACGTTCATTCGGGGTGAGATTCCGCTCTCGATGGATACCGTCATGTATTTTTTTCCGCTCCGGTGGCACGCGGCGCAACTGGTCCGCTCGGGGCAATGGCCGTGGTGGAACCGGTGCATTCTGGGCGGGACGCCCCTCTTTTCCAATCCGCAATCCGCGCTGGCCTATCCTCTGAATTGGCTGATGTTTATTTGGCCGGGGGCTTTTTCTTTTACGTTTCCGATGACCTTGCAGTTGGGCTTATGGGCGGGGATGACCGCGCTTCTGCTTTGGCGGATGGGGATTTCGCTCTGGGTTGCGCTTTGGTGCGGGGCGTTGTGCCTTGCGGGGAATTACGGATGGAGCCGGTTGCAATTCGGAAATTACCTCAACGTCCTTCCGTGGTGGCCGGTTTGGATGCTGGCGGCCCATGAGTTTGCGTCATCGGGCAACCGCAAGTTTCTCTCGCTCGGCGGCGCGTCGGTCGCGTTGATGATTCTCGCCGGAGCGCATCAGTTGGCGCTCTACGGCGGGATCGGTCTGGCGGGTTTTGCGGTCTGGATGATCGCCGTGGACGCGCCGAACCGAAAACGCTGGTCGCATTTTTTGCTGGTTTCGCTGGGAATCGGTATTTTGTTGGGAGCGTTGGGTTGGCTTCCGCAATGGGCGTTCGTGCGCGAGACGGCTCGGAGTGCGTCGCTTGATCCCCGGCGCGTTCTCGACGGAACCTTCGGCTCGGTCCGCGAAGCCGCGCTCGCTCTGACCGGACCATGGACTTCCGGCTTTGCCGACGCCGAAGCGTCGGCCTCCATCGGCGTTTTCGCGTTCGTCTCGGCGGGAATCATTCCGGCGGAACGGAGGCGATTCAAAATTTGGCTGGGACTCTGGCTCGTCGCGCTTGGGTCGTTTCTTCTCACCCTCCGCCCCATTGTTTCGTTTTTGATCGAGGTTCTTCCTTCCACCAACTTCTTCCACGACCCGCGTCGTCTTCTTGGCGTGACGCAATGGTTTGTGATCCTCGCGGCGGGAATCAGCATGAGCGATTGGGGAACGGTCGAAGGGGAGTCGGGCAGATATACGACACTTCGCTATGTTTCTGGGGTTTTGTGCTTTCTGTTCTCCCTCGTGCTACTCCACCCTCCTTTCTGGGATCCGCAAAAAGATCGTCACGTTCGACTCTACTTGGTGCTCGCGTGGGTTGGTTCTTTCCATTGGGCGGCTTTTGGCCTTTTCTATCGCGAAGCGATCCAAGGGAAAGGATACTTTTCGCTCGCTCTTGTATCGTATCCGCTCTCACGTTTTTTAATGGATCACGATCGATCGGCAGATTTGCAGGATGAATTCCAAGTGATAAGGTCTGCCAATGCGCTGGTAGATAAGTTCTTGATGCGTCTGATGGCGATTGTAGGACTTGCGGGTCTGTGCATTGCCACTTGGGAAACCAGCGATTTTTCGCGGATCAAAGCACGAGAGCTTTTTCCTCCCGACGGCGCGCCACCCTTCATCGTGGAGCCACATTCCAAAAATCCACGGCGGTTTTTCAGTCTCGATTGGCAACGCGCATCGAGCTACGACTTTCGGCGTCCGGCTTTGATGAATTGGTCCTTGCCCAACCTACCGATGCTATGGGGCGTTGAAGACATCGGCGGCTACGAGCCGGCGCGCAGTTCGCGATACGACCGCTGGTTGAAATCAGCATGCTCATGGCCGGAGGGGCGCCAGCCGTGGGCGGAGCATTTTGGGTTGATTTATCCCTCCCATCCCGCCGAGTTGAATTCGTCAATAAGCGAGGCCAATCTCGGATCGGCGATTCTTCCGATCTGGGGAGTTGCCGTCTACCTGCGGCAAACGGGACCGAACCATTGGGCGGGCGTCACGAAAATTTGGCCGGGCGATTTGGACTGGAGAGTAGTTTCGCTTCCTGCGAAAACTGCCACCGCTGAAGGACAAAGAAATTTGAGCCTCGCCCTCGCGCCGCAAGTGACCGTGAACCGAACGCTCGATGACGCCACGCGGACGACGTCCTCCGCGACTCTTTTGCCGATGGACCTGAAGGGTCTGACCGTCAACCGGACCGTCATGCAGAGCGAAGAATTGCGCGGCGCGTCGGAGTCGTCTTCGCACCCTGCAAGAGTTGATCTGGAGTTGAATCCCGGCGACCAGCTTGGCGGCCTTTATCTCTGGTCGCGCTCGTTAAGCGAGATTTACCAACCGCTCTCCGCTCTCGGCTTTGCCATGCTTTGCCGCTATCGCGGCCCGACGCAATGGACGGTCCTCAAGCCGGAGAACCCGGCGGAGCAAGACATGGGACAAATTCTCGACACCGAAATCCGCGCGAACCGACTGAAATTGAACGTTCGCTGGGAAGGCAACGGCCCCGCGATGCTGGAAATCCATGACGCCGATTGGTCCGGATGGAAAGCGACGGTGGATGGTTCTTCGGTTTTAATCCGCGCGTCGGGTCCGGACCAATCGGGTTTGTGGCGGCAGATTGCGATTCCGGCTCCGTCAAATTCAACGACGAGCAAGGATCACACGGTTGATTTAATTTATCGTCCCCCGTTTATGAGAATGGCGTTGCTGATGACGATGCTAGGGGGAATTGTTATCGTTGCCATCCTGTGGATGGGAAATCTCAAATTTCATGAGATTTGAAATCCGAGATCCAAATGGATCGGCGACAACAAAATGGCGATGCTGAGAATAAAGAAATTAAACGCAAGGACGCAAAGGCGCAGAGACGCAATGCAGTAAATTCAACCTCCTTGCGTCTCTGCGCCTTTGCGTCTTTGCGTTTAATTCTTCTCCTTCTTCTTCGATTTCTTCTTCCCCAACAAACCATCAAGCGCGTCGCCGAGATCGTCCCTGAGCGATCTCCCCACGTCGTCCTTCTGGTCGAGAATTTTATCCAGTTCCTTCTTGACCGCCTTGCCGAGTTTCTCGGTTTCGGGAGAAAGTTTGGGGCGGACGGAATAGACCGGATCCGCGATCGTTCCCTTCCCGACGACCTCGAAAGGGAGATAAAGAAAATCCGCGAAGGGACGGAAAAGTTCATCGGCAAATTGAACCGCCGGATTTTTGTTGCCGATCTTGCCCTTGAGTTCGGGACCGATCCCCGGCTGGACCGTCATGTCCAATTCGCCGCCCAAACCGATCCTCCCCTCGGCGTTGAGGCGTGTGGCGACGCCGCTCATCACCACGTCCTTCAATCGCGCCCAGCCGTCGTCGAAAGTCGCCTCGCCGTGGAATCCCGTGAAGGCCAGTTGGTTGAAAATATCGGTCCCCGCCGTTTGCGCGATAAGATCGAGCAATTCGGAGTTGCTGAATTTGCCTTCGCTCCAATCAAATTCCAGTGTTCCGCGCAGGCTTTTGCGGAACGCATCCCCTTCTCCCGTTCCCTTGGCCTCGGTTTTAAAATCGGCTTTGCCGGCGAACTTGCCCGCCAGATGGGGTTCCAGCGAGGCGATAAGCCGTCCGGCATCAATGCCTTCGCCGACCAGCCGCCAGCTTCGCGTCGGTGAAGTCCCGGATCGTCCGAAGTCCATCTCGCCTTGCAAACTTCCGCCGTCGAGCTTCATTCTTTCGATGACGGCGCGAAGATTTTCGGATTCGGAAACGACTTTGACTTGAACTTCCTCGACTTGCGTCTGGCGCCAATCGAGGCGGGCGATTTGAATGTCGGCGTTCAAATCCCAAGGCCAAGGTTTGACGGGCGTCGGCTCCGCATTCTTATTTTTCTCTTGGTCTTGAGTTTTTGGGGCAGTTTCTTTTTCGGCGGATTGCGGCTCCGCGGGTGGCGAAAATTGTTTGCCGTAAAGTTCCGGCGAAAGCGACTCCACGCGGATGACGGTTTCAAGTCGGGGGCGTTCGCCCCATTTCCCCGATCCCTTGATTTGAATTTTGTCCGGTGGAATTTCTTCGCGTTGGGAAATCAGATCGAACTGAAAGTTCCTAATCTCCTCTCCCTTCTTCTCGATTTGGCTCTTGAGGGATAGACGGATTTCCTCGGAGTCCGGATCTCCTTTGGCGAAGCGCACCGGACCAACGCGCATTTCCCCATTGGAAACATATCGCCCTTCCTTGGGATCCACGATCAATTCATAATCGGCGTCCATGGGCGCGTCGCCGAAAGGTTGGGCTTCGGGCCAATCCAGAAGATCAACGACCGAGCCGCCGGTCAATCCGCGAACCTTGAGATTCAGTCGAGCCTCGCGCGATGGCTCGTTGGAGGTTTGCGAAGTTTTCAGAGGCCAAACGCCCGCGACGGCAAAATTTCCGACGGCGGTTCCATTCGGCTCGGACAATGCTATCTCGGCGCTTTTGATTGTTGCGAAAGTCAGGTCGGGATCGAGGTCAATTTCGCATTGGGAGGAAATCGTTCGTTCGATTGCCTTCGTCTTCTCCGCGATCAGCTTGATTTTTTGCAGTTCACTTGTTTCCTTCAGGGTGAATTTCTCTCCTTTTTGATCGCGCGAGAAATCCACTTGCTCCTTCAATGCGCCTCCATCCAGCGTTAAGTTTTGATCGGCGATCATGACTCCTAATCGCCGCAAGAAATCGCCGGCGTCGGGAATCGCCACGTCACCGCGCATCCGCACGCTTCCCTTTTCGGCGTCGAAACCGCCGCTGAAACGCGATTCGGCCAAGTCCTTTCCGTCCATGGAGAAGGCCGTCGCCGCCGATTCCAAGTTTCCCCGTGTGAGATTTTCAAGCGAGCCGACGATTTGATTTCGGACCGTGAAGGGACCAATGGAGGGATCGCCTTCCTTGCTTCTCACGGAAAATTGAGCCAGCGTCATGCCGCCGCGCAGATCCGCGCGCCTGCCCGAAGCGTCAACCGTGAACGCCAGCGTTCCCTCCACTCGTCCCCCCTCGACGTCATCCAAGGCGTGACGGTCGGCGAGGGCGAACCACGGACGCAAATCATCCACGGCTAAATCGTGAACCGTAAAATTCAGATGCGCGACCTCCGAGGGTTGATTTTGCAAAGCGCCGCTTCCGGCATTTTCGCCGCGATAGAGCGCGAGGCTTTTGTCCAATGTGATTTCGCCCAGCGTTTGATTTCCGCGCTCCAGTCGCGCTCCGGCCTTGGAAAGAATCAATTCGTTCCGTTCGGGATTCCAAATCCCGCCATGCGCGGAATGAATGTCGAGGGGAGGTGTCGGGGATTGATCCGGCGACCCGCGCAGGCTCAATTGTTTTCCTTCCAATGTTGAAGCGAACCGATACCCTTGGTCGTCCCCTTCCACGCTGAGCGAGCCGTCAAGCCGCGCGGTGTCAAACTGTGCCGGCCCGAAGGCCGCGAGAATCGGATTCATCAAATCGCGTTCGATCTCTTTCAGTTCCAATTTCGATTTTAACTTGTTCCCATCCCGGTCCCACTCCACGCTCGCGGAGAGGGAACCCGTTTTTCGTTCGCTTGTCGAAGCCGTTGTTGAAATCGAACCTTTGACGGAGCCGCGCGAATCGAAGGAACCTTCAAGATCGGAATCCACGCGGAGACCCAGCGTGACGCCGCCGCCGGCCTTGGGCGGACCTTCCTGCACGGCGGCAAAGGTCGTTCCTTTACAACTCAAGGAGGTTGAGTCGAGGGATGGCTCGAGGTTCAGATCCAGAGCCAGCGTGCCGGATCGGGTCCGGTCTTTTTCTTGAGGCGCAATGATGAAATCGGCGTTGATCTTGGCCTGCGCCGATTGACCCGACGACAAATTTTCCACGTCAATATCGGCGCGATCCACTCCGCCCCGCTCTTCGTCTCCCTCGAACCAATGCGCCGAAACGTTTCGCGCGCGAAAATGCCGAACGGAAATGGGAAGAATTGCGACGGGTCCAGCCAACGATTTTTTTTTCTTAGCGCCTTTTTCCTTGGCGATTTGAACATACGTTTTGTTCTTCTCCGGTTTCGGTCGTCCCGACCCGACGGTTCGAGCGACAAGGGCGAGCGAATCAATTTCGACCGATTCAATCACCGGCGCGGAACGACGCAAAAGAGAGGACGGGACAACGTGAACGAAGAGGGAACCGACGTTGAGTTTTCCGCCTCCATTGGGAAAATCGAATTCGACTCCCTTGAGCTTCAGCTTGCCCATGATCGAAAGCGAGCCGTCCTCGACGCTCAAGTTGCCGCCGATTCGAGCGGCGGCCATCGGCAACCAGACGTGACGAAGCGCGTGAGAGCTTTGCGCGTAGATCAAGACACCAAGACACGCAACGACAAGCGCGAGCAAGAGTTTGACGATCCAAACGAGGAGTTTGCGTCTTTTCGTCATCGTTTGGGTTCGGTCAAGGAGTAATCGAAACCCGCTTCGCGCCGGGGCTGATGTTGCCCGCTTCGTCCTCCGCGGTCACGGCATAATCGTAACCAATTCCCGCCTGCGCCATTGTGTCGTCGTATTCGGGTTGATGGCAATCGCCGATCCATTTCAAGGGGGCGCCGGGAGCGTCGGCGCGAAAAACATGGAACTTCACTTTTTCCCATTGCTCCTCTTTTTCCGGCGCCCTTTCGGGGGCGAATCGGAGCGTAATCCCTTTCCTTCCGGGTTGGCGAATCAGTGAGACGATTTCGAAAGGGGGCGGAGGAGTGGTGTCTATTCCAAACGCCTGATCGTCGGCGGCGAAGGACATTTTATCCCCGGGTCTGGTCGGATTGTCCCAGAAAATTGTCGCATAAACGTAACGGGTGTCGTCCCCTTTTTTAACGACATATTCCGCCTCAAAATTTCCCGGCGTCGTTTCATGGAGTGCGCCGCGGGCAAACAACTGTCCCAAGCTAAACGTCATGGTTCGCCCCGGCGCGGCCTGAACGCGGATCACGACCTTTTCCCCCTCGCGCAAAACCTTGCGCGGCGCGATCACTTCGACTTTGGCGACCCTGAGGGAATCGGAAAGATTTTCGCTGACGGCGGCTTGAAATCGCCCGGCGACGGCTTTGGCTGTTTGATCCATCGAGTTTTGCACTTCCTCGCGCCGCATGTGCCAGAGCGAGGAAAAAAGACTGTCGGCGATGCTGAACGGGCTGAGGGGGACGGAGAACTGGCGATTATGCACCACGAACCAACTGCGGTAGAGGTACTTCTTGGTATGCGAGTCTGCGACGATCAGGCTGAGGTCAATGCGGACGTGCGAGTAAATCAGGAGATAAAAGCGCGAGACGTTTTCCAACTCGGCGAAGACAACCGCATCGGCCAGCTTCGGATCGGCGACATGCCAAGGATTCAATTCGTCGGGGGGAATTCTCAACGTCATCGCCTTGGAGCCGACAAAATCGTCAACTTTTTTCAATTCCACGTCGCTGTAGCCGAGCGGCGCGAACGCGCTGAAGAGGGCCGTCCGCATGATCTTGGCCGCCTCCGCGTCGTCGGTTCGATTCGTCACGGGCGCGACGGCCAGCGTCCGGGGAGGTGTGGCGCAATAGGCTTCCTTGTCAAAATAAGGATTCCGCTCATTGACGCGGGTGAAGGCGCACGACGCCAAACCCGCCGTCAAAAGGGAATAAAGGAGAAGTTGGAGAATAGAATGCCGGTTGGGTATGCGGACAAACTTCATCGCCTCTTAATAGTAGGGGCAAACCCGCGAAAAAAGCAAAACGCAATCCAATATCGGTCTGCTTTTCACCACAGAGACACAGAGAGGAAATTGACATGCGAACGGTAATTGAGAAAATGAATGGGCTATGACTCTCGCGCAAATCGGCGATTCCCTTGATTCGCCATGATTCGTATCTCTCATTCGCGATTATTCTCCTTTTAAGCCGTTCATTATCCAATTCTTCTTCAATCCATTCCGAATACCTCTGTGTGTCTCTTCGGTGAATCTTAGAGCGAAAATGTTTCTTGCCAATCCCGTTCGGCGCGTTAAGCTTTTCCACGACAAGGACCGATTCAATTTCCGAACCAAGAAGGAGCGTTCCCATGAACGACATCAACGAGAGAAATTATTCCCGCCGAGAATTTGTTCGCGCGGCCGGAGCCGCGGGACTCGCGCTGGGCGCCACCGGCGTCGCCGATCCAATTCGGGCGCTCGCCCTTGACAAGACAACCGACCCTTACGGCGGATTCCGCATGGGGGTGCAGAGTTACAGCTTTCGGGGGTTCTCATTTCCCGACGCGCTGACCAATACCAAAAAACTCGGACTCAAATACATCGAGCTTTTTCCGGGGCACGTGGACCATTTGAAACTCAACGCCGATCAGCTTGCCGCTGAGAAGAAGCGGATGGAGGACGCGGGCATCACGCCGGACAGCTACGGCGTGGTCGGCTTCACCAAGGACGAGGCCGCCGCCCGAAAAGTATTTGAATTCGCCAAGACGCTCGGTCTGCGATCCATCTCCGCCGATCCCATGCCCAACAGTTTCGAAGTCTTGGATAAACTCGTCGCCGAATTCAAGATTCCGATCGCGATTCACAATCACGGTCCCGGAAGCCGATGGGAGAAACCGGAGGCGATTCTGGCGGCGGTCAAAGACCATCATCCCCTCATCGGGATTTGTTGCGACAGCGGTCACTATCTTCGCTCCAACATTGATCCGGTTCAGGCAATCAAGGTTCTCAAGGGGCGCGTTTTCGGATTTCACATCAAGGATTTCGTGGATGAGAAGACCGAGGTTTCGGCGGGAGACGGTCGTCTGAAAATAGGGGAACTTTTGGCCGAGGCGCGCGCCCAGAAATTCGACGGCCCCTGCTCGCTCGAATACGAGCTCACTCCCCAAGACCCGATGGCGGGCATGGCAAGGGGACTGGAGAATTTCCAAAAGGGCGTCGAAGGATTAAGGGGATAGCAACCCGGAGAACAGCCACGGATTTCACGGATTACGCAGATGCTTCTTCCGGTAAATCCGTGGAATCCGTGAAATCTGTGGCTTATTGATTTTGGTGATCGCTGAAGCGGTAGATGTCGCCGCTACTCACGGTACCGTTGGTCGGATCGTAGCTGACGTATTTGAAGAGGGCGGCATTGACCATGACTCCGTTGTCTGAAAAGAGGTCCGGGGTCCAGCCGGGATAGTGGGCGAGCGCGATGAAATCGGGCTGAAAATTGCCCGGACCGCTGGTGGAAAGATACGTGTCAATGTCGGTGTCGGGACCCATGCTGACCAGCACGTATCGGCTCGCGATGTCCTGCGGCATCGCGCCGTAGGGATAGATGTGCGAGAACGTGACAAACGCCGCGAAGGGTCCCGTCGCCGCCGGGCGCGCGTTTTGGAGTTGGAAGACATCATCCGGCCAAGAGGTGATATACGAGATGGGCGTGGTCAAAACAACGGGGGGAAAGACCGGATCGCCCGGAAAAACCCAGCTATTGGGATATTCATTGTTGTCCGTGTAATAGGATTCCAGCGCGGTGGCCAGCGAACGGAGGTCGGCTTTGGCGCGGGAAACCTTGGCGCGGACTTGAGCCTCCAAGAAGTTCGGGACCGCAATGGCCGCGAGGATCGCGATGATGGCGACGACGATCAGCAATTCGATCAGGGTAAATCCCCGACGGCGCGTCGCGGAATGCGACTCGCCATAGTTTTGTTCCCTCGATAAAAAAGTCATCGCTCAGTTTCCATCTCCACCCGTCGGCTGGGTCGGCTTGGTTCCGCCGTCGCCGCCGCCATTTCTGCGTGGACCGCCGAAGGGACCCCGTCCCCCGTTGTTCTGGAAGCGGGACATCATCTTTCCTCGGAAACGGGACATTTCCTCCGGACTCATCGCGGATTGCATCCGAGTCATTTGCTCGCGCATTTTCTCGCCGAACTTCCGAAATTCCGCCTGTTGGCCCGCCGGAATCTTTTCCTCAAATTGCATCCGCATTTTCTTTTGCACTTCGGGGTCGGAGAGGTCTCCTTCCGGCATCCGGGGCGGTCCCTCGCGGGATAGTTTTTCCATCGTCTCACGGATCTCCGGCGGAGGATCAGGGAAGGGAGAATGAACGCCGTTGTTGCCAACGGCTCCCGGCTTTTGAAGCCCGGAGGTGTAAACGCTCCAACCGATGGCGACAAAAGCGCCAAGGATCGCCAAGGCCAACGTGATTTGCTTCTTCATAACCCAACCTCCTTTGTCGGGGGTGGCTCCCGGTCAAGGGTAAAACCGAATCCGCCCCAATTTTCCAAGGATGACATTCCCCAACGCCCAATGATGGAGACTAGGGCGCTTCACTCAAGGTTTGGGTCGTCGGGTCAAATTAGAGCAATTCAGGAATCTGCGTGGCCAATTTCATCGGGCGAATAACCGGCTGACCCAATGAAATTTGGCTACGTAAACCTCCGGAAGTGTTCCAGCCAAGGAGAGACGCGAACGAAACAAAGGGTTGGGATTATCGAACAACGACCACGCAGGTCGGAAGCGTCTCGTTGAGTTCCTCGATCCCCTTGGCGGTAATGCCTGTCCTTTGTGGGTCAAGATACTGAAGTTTTCTCATCGCTTTGAGGGTCGGGAGCGAGGCGTCCGTCACTTGGGTGGAAGAAACGTCCAGCACGCTGAGATTGGGAAGCGATTTCAAGTGAACTAGCCCGGCGTCGCCGATGGAGGTCAATCCCAGATCGAGTTCCTCCAAATCGTTCAGTCCTTCCAACCCGGCCATGCCGGAGTCGGTGATTTCCGCGCCGCGAAGACTCATTTTCTTCAAGGCATGGACCGCCTTGAGATGCGCGAGCTGTTGATCGCCGATCTTCAATCCGTCCATCACGAGCTTTTGAACGCCGGCCGGTCCGATTCCTTCCAACGGCGAAAGATCGGCGACGGCGTCGGGATTCACGGCCAACAAGATTTCCTTGCCCGGAGGGGGTTCAACCTCCCCCTTGGCTTCTCCCATATCGCTCCACGTTCCCTTTTCCTGATCGTAAACCTTCAGGGTTCCCATCGAGCGATCGGCCGGGAAATGGAGTGTTCCCGCGCTGACTTTGGTTTCTGTGGGGACGGCGGTCTCCGTGGCCTTCGCGTCGTGGGACTTGGCCGTCGGCTGGACTTGCGGCGGTTGCGCCTCTTTACCCGACTTGGACTCGCAGGAAGCGAGAAGGAAAAGGGGAATGGAAAAAGAAATTAACGCAATGACGCAATGACGCGGGGACGCAGGGCGATTTTCTTCGGTTTGGTTCACGCCTTTCCGGAAATCGGCTACTTTGCGGCTTGGCCCGTTCATTTCAGAACTCCACCGGAACGACCTGTTTGTTGCCACCCGTGATCCTAAAATCCTGCCGAAATTCCTTGCCCGCCTTGTTGGTGACGACAAGCGTATGGAGGGTATCGGGAAGCAGGTCGAATTCGAGTTTGGGAGTTTCTTCCCCCTTGTTGGGGAAATGATAAATGACCTCCGGGTTCGCGACCCGGATGCGCGAAATTTCCACCGTCGCGATTTCCTCATCCTCGGGAAAATCAATGGTCAGCTGGGCCGAAGGATTCAGTTGGATGTGGACGGGCTCTCCCGCGTAAGCGGCGGGTTCGAGGACGCTGGCCTCATCCGCCAAAATCCCGGGAGCCTTGATCAAGAGAAAGTATCTTCCATGCCTTGGCAAACTAAGGGTGAGGTGGTTTTCTTCGACCGAAAGAACTGCATCCGCGACCGGGACGCGCGCCCCATCCAGCACCGCGATTTCCTCCTTGGTGATCTCCAAAGGCGTATCCAAGATCGCCTCCATGGTAACGGTCTGAAATTTCAACGCAAAGACCACCATCGCGGTAATCACCGCCGCAGTGATCAAGATTCCAGCCCAGTATAAACCCTTGCGCGACGGAAGCTCGACCTCCTCCGGTTCCGGGCGGATCATTTCTTGCGGATCCAACGGCTTGGCTCCCTCGGGCAATGCCGGAATGATCGGTTCCCAAGTGTCCTCTGGATCAAGCGATTCGACCCGGATCAGCACGATGCTGACGTTGTCCCCGCCGCCGCCGTCGAGCGCGGCTTGAAGCATCCGGTAGGCCCGCTCCTCCAAGGTGTAAACCGGATCCACGAGCAATTTGGTGACTTCGTTTTCTCCGGCGTATCCCGTGAGGCCGTCGGAGCAAATCAGGAACAAATCCCCGGCCTGAGCTTTGTCCTCGAAGATGTCAACCTCGACCGGTTTCACTCCGCCGATGCACTGCGTTAAGAGATGGCGGTCGGGGTGGGTCTCCAATTGGTCGCGGGTCAGGATGCCGTTTTCGTAGAGGGTCCAGACGACGGTTTGATCGCGGGTGATTTGACGTACGTTGCCGTTACGCACGAGATAAACGCGGCTGTCGCCGACTTGAGCGACGACAAAAACTCCCCGATACAAGACAAGCAACGAGCCGGTGGATCCCATCCCCGTTTTTTCCGGCTCCCGGGCGGCAATGTCGAGCACTTCCTTGCTCGCCTGCTCCAAGGCGTGGCGTGCCAGCGACTCGATGTCCTTGGGAGATTTCGGTTTTTGGGAGATGAAAAACTCCCGCGCGACCCGCTCGACCGAGGAGACCACCTGCGCCGCGGCTTCGGCTCCGGCCCGTTCGCCTCCCATGCCGTCGGCGACCAAAAACACGCCGACCTTGGGGAACGAAAAGATCGCGTCCTGATTTTCGGTCCGGACGCGGCCCATGTGCGTGAGTTTCATTTCGCTCAGCTTCATGCGGGGTCCCCTTTCGGTTGGACGGGGGCAATCGGGAATCGAGATGGGATGAGGGGCATTGTAGTCTGAGGATATAAGCCAACCTTGAGGCTAGATGCAAGAGGTTTGGAGATATGGGCGCTCCGCATTTTTAATCTTAAACCTGATCATAATCCTAATCTTCATCTCGGAATTAAGCCCGCTTCCCTTTACCGAATAATGAAAGGCATTCAGGAATTGGGGGCGAGGCAAAGCGTAAGAGCAAGAATAAGAGCATGATTGGGATCAAGATTAAGATTAGGATTCCGACTCAGATTACGAACAAGGACGCAATCGAGAGGCGGGCATCAAGGATTCTGCGGCATTTCAAAGACGAACGACTTGGGTTCATCAATCGGAAACATGGCCGCGAGCTTTCCGGCCTCGCGCAAAACTTGATAAACGGCGTTGGCTCGCCCTCCGAAGATTTCGCGTTCGCTTTTCCCGAAGACCACGTAGCGGACGCCCAAATCCTTCGCCGCCTTGCGCATCGTCGCCGCGTCGGGAGCGTTGTAGAGGGCCAACACTTTCCGTTTATTTTCCTGAATCAATTCGTCCCCTTTGCCGAATCCGCGCCATTGTCCCTCGTGGTGTTCCCAGCCGAGAGGAATTGGGCGTCCGGCGATGCTCGCCACGCGCCCCACATAAACGTAGGCTCCGCCCTCCTCCTTCACCGCTTCGGCGAACCGCGTTTGCGGCGGGGTGTATTTGCGGATCCACGCCAGCATCCGCCCCTCGTCGTCGTAATCCTTGAGGTTGGTCAGCCAACTGAAGGCGTCAAGCGTTCCGTGGCGGGGATACTTGTCGTTTTCCTGCGCCTTGATCGTCCGGCAGGGGATTCCGAAAAAGGTCATCGCCATCACGAACGGGAAGAGCGTCAGCGTCGCGACGCGGATTCCGAATTGTGCGGGGCGGGGAATTTTCCAATACCAAATCCGCTGAATTCCCATCCATGCGGCGGCGGTGAGGATCGGCCAGATCGGATAGGAAAATTTGAAATAGGTGTTGTAGCGCTCCAAATCTCCGGTGTAGGCGTCGTCGAGGAAAAAGAGTTCAATCCCGCCGAGCAGTACGCACGAGGCGATCAGGAAAACCATGACCAGAGGGCGAAACCAAACCCGTTTGCCCCACGAAAAATTCAGTAGCAGGGCGATCACCGCGATCCAGAGCCACGTCGGGGTCGGAGGGATCGGCTTGCTTCGCCCGATGGAAAGAAAGATCAAGGCGACTGCCGCCGCCGCGAGCGTGATGGAGCTTTTCCAAATGGCTTTTTTTCGGCTGAGGATCGTCACGCCGACCGCCGCCGCCAACGCCCCGAAATGAAATCCCCAATGCCGGAAAAGCTGGGGAAGCGTCGAGCGGAGTTTGGGAGGGAGATACTTGACCGGACTTTTGGCTTCCAGCTTTTGGAGAGCGGACATTTTCTTCAGTTCTTCCGCGTTTGGAGCAGCAAGCGGCGTTTCCAGCGAACCTTTCGAAATAAAAATTCCCGTCAGCATGCTCACGCCGAGTAAAGCGACAATGAGGAGTCTCAAGGCATGACTCGGGGCCCAGTCTCGAAGAGACCAGAGCACTAACGCCAAGACGGCGAATCCCAGAAAGGCAAATAACCAATGCTGACTCACGAATCCCGTCCAGAGACAGCCAGCTAATCCAATCGGGAGCCATCGCTTTGGATTGCCCAGCTTTAATCCCAAACCCATCCGCCACAGCAATATCCCGAGCGATCCGATGCCGATCATCGGCGCGACCCAGAGGTTGGAAATTGCTGAAATGACACCGAGCGTCAGGAACGAAACAAGCCACAGCGCCAAGCGCACAATTCGCGCGGGTTCTGCGCGACGAGACTGAAACTCACCCTCACTTTTGGTTTGTTCGGATTCGGGAGGCGATCGCGGTTTTTCAATTCGCAATCGGAACCAACGATCACCGGCCAGAATGAGCGCAATGAACGCGACCGTCCAAGGGAACGAAAGATGATGCGCGTGAAAATCGCCCAGCATTGCCGTCCATGAGGGATATTCGGTGATGTCGCCTTCTTGGAGCGCGCGGGAGGGTTTCCAATAATCATAATTGGAAAAGACGTCGGTTGGATGTTTCCACAGGTCCTTGAGATAGCGCGGCGCGAGAATGAAAGAGCGCTTATCGGGAGGTTCGGCTTCCCGGCCCACCGTGTAATTGTAGGAATCCAACGCCTTTTGAAACGCCAGCGGATTGCCTCCCCAAGCGATGAAGAAGGCTCCCAACGACGCGGAGATCGCGCGGCCGCCGAAACTTCGGATTAATAAGTAAGATGCTTCCCAGATTAAAGAGATGAGGCGCGAGAACGCCAGCGTGATAACCCATTCGCCGGGGAAGGGTCCGGTCCGTCCGATCCACGCCCAGAAAAAATGGCCGAAGTAGTAATAGGCTTGGCGGTGGCCGGAGAGCCAGTAATCGTCCGGGGGCAACCATCGCGCGTGCCAACATGACCAGAAGAGCATGGCGTTGTCGAATTTTTCCGAACCGACGCCCCCTTGCCCCAAGGCGATGACGGTCATTTCAGGAGTGATGCGGCGGTAGGCCAGAAAGGTCAGGAACATCAGCAAGCCGAAAATCTCGACGAATTTTTCCCGCCGCCGCGTCAGCGGATTGGAGAATGGCCAGATTAGACTGATGAAACCTTGCATGTCCGGATCCATGCCTTGAAGACGACAGAGACGATGGGCGAGAAACATGAACGCGGCGAACCAAAGCCACGTCGCCCCCCATCCCAGCGGAACGCCGACATGCCCCGCCACCCAAACCGTGAAACCAATGATCGCCGGACCCGCGACGCGGGAGATCATCCGGCGGACGTCGGCGCTCATCGGTATCGGCGCGAGCGCGAGACGCATGGGCCACGAAAAGATTTCGTAAACGAGCCAGAAGGCGAGACCTACCAGAAAATCGGACATGCGGGCTTCTTAATTCTTGAATCGTCGCGTCATCCGAGCCGCGACCGTAAGGGAGCGTCCAAAGCGCGATCCTTTTGTTTTGGGCGCTCGCTCACGCTCGCGGCTCGGATTCGCCCCTATCAAAGTTATTGGCGGGAGATTTGTCAATGAATCTGGTAAAAGAGAGGTTCTTATGCCCGCGAAAAACGCGAAAAGACGCGAAAGAATTTCCGCCTCATTGAAAGGGGAACTCACCTCGATTCGGAAGAAGGGTTTGTGGCGCGAGTGCGTCGCGCTCGATTCGGCTCCCGGACCTCATATCGTAATCGGGGGGAAAAAATACCTTCATCTTTGCTCCAATAATTATTTGGGGTTGGCCACGCATCCGGCTGTCATCGAAGCGGCGCGGAAAGCGGCGAGGGATTGGGGAACCGGCGCGGGCGCGGCGCGGCTTATCACGGGGACTTCACGTCCGGCGGTCGAATTGGAGGAAGCCTTGGCGGAGTTCAAGCAAGCCGAAGCCGCGCTTCTTTTTTCTTCCGGCTACCTCGCCAATTTGGGATTGATCCCGACGCTCGCGGGAAAAGGAGACCTGCTCCTCTGCGACCGATTGAACCATGCCAGCCTGATTGACGCGGCGAGGCTAAGCGGCGCGACGATTCGGACTTATCCTCACGGCGACGTCCAAGCCGCGCGCGAAATTCTCAGGAAGGCCCCGCGTGGCGTGAAGAAACTAATCGTGACCGATGGCGTGTTTTCGATGGACGGCGATATCGCGCCGCTTGCCCAATTAGATGAGGCCGCCTTGGAATTCGGCGCGTGGTTGATCGTGGACGACGCGCATGGAACGGGCGTCGTCGGACCGCAGGGGCGCGGAACGTGCGCGGAAATCAGCGTCGCTGGAGATCACGTCATTCAGATCGTCACGCTTTCCAAGGCGCTCGGTTCACAGGGGGGAGCGATCGTCGGGTCGCGGTCAGTCATTGATCTACTGGTCAACCGCGCGCGGACGTTCATCTTCGAGACCGCGATCGCCCCCCCATGCGTCTCTGCGGCTCATGCCGCGTTGCAAATTATCCAAACCGATGGGACCCGATTGGAATCGCTTCAGCGGAACATCCAAATTTTGAGGGATGGATTTTCCCGCGCCGGATTTCCGATCCCCAAGGATTCAGCGCCGATCATTCCCCTCTTGATCGGTGACATCCGTAGGACACTGGAAGCTTTTTCCCGTCTCCGCGCGCGGGGTTATTGGGTCACGCCGATCCGTCCGCCGAGCGTCGAGCCGGGCAAATCGCGTCTCAGGGTCACGGTCATGGCGGCGCATGAACCCGCCGACTTGGAGTGCTTTGTTGATGCTTTCTGCCCGCGAAGCACGCAAAAGACACGAAAAATTTGAGTTCTTTCGTGTATTTCGCGGGCTACTTTCCAAAACCTAATTCTTCCGAATTAAGCCAAATCGTCACCGGCCCATCGTTGACCAGATGAACGTCCATCATCGCGCCGAAGCGTCCGGTGGCGACGCGGACACCGGCGGCGCGCAGAATTTCAACGAATCGGTCGAAGAGTCGCGCCGCGGTTTCCGGCGGGGCGGCTTGCAGGAAATTGGGGCGACGCCCCTTCCGGCAATCGGCGTGAAGCGTGAATTGTGAAACGGCTAGAATCGCGCCGCCGGCTTCGAGGAGCGAGCGGTTCATTTTACCCGCCTCGTCGGCAAGGATGCGCAGGTTGACGATTTTTTGAGCCATCGGCCCCAGCGTCGCCTCGGCGTCCTCTTGGCCGATGCCGACCAAAAGAAGCAAGCCCGCGTCAATCGCGCCGATTGTTTCCTCCTCGACGACAACCGAAGCGGACCGGACTCTTTGAACTAAGACGCGCATGGGCTTGATTATCTCCCGCGCTTTCGGTTATTGGAAGTCGTTGTCATCTTGCATGGGAGCGGGACGAGTTGAAAATTACGGGGCTTATATAGCTGGAGAGCATTGTTGAAAAACTGTTCAGGAAGCACGGCGTCGCTCGGAATAAGGTTAAGGAAGTCTTCGACGATTCTACACATGTTCGATTTGTTGAAAAGGGAGATCGGGTCGGCGAGAATGTTTACGTAGCCTTTGGGCGAACGGAGGCAGGACGGTATTTAACGGTGTATTTCGTTCGCAAGAAAGACGGATGGGCGTTGGTTTTGTCCGCGCGAGAAATGACCAAACGGGAGAAGCAACAATGCCGCAGGCAAAAGTGAAGAGAAGGAAAACTGCCATTTCGCGGGCCGAGAGCTACGAGGAGATCGCCCAATTTTGGGCGACCCACGATCTGGCCGATTATTGGGATCGGACCCGTCCCGTGAAGATGAAGGCGGAAATTCGGAGGGAAAAGAGTTATTTTCCCGTCGAAAAGTCCCTGTCGAGCAAAATCATTTCCGTTGCCAGACGACGCGGAGTGTCCACCGAGAGGCTGGTCAACGCGTGGCTCCGGGAAAAACTGAGACACGATGCGGTTTAATGATCTCCCCTGCTCACCAGAGGCCGATGACGTAGATTGAAGACATGTCCGACGCGACCGACCTCCGAATCCTGCTACCCGGCAAATGGAACCTCGCTCTTTCGTGGGAGGGTTTCTTGCGATTTTCGCACAAGAACGTGGCGCGCATGAGGGAAATCCATGATAAGATGACCGTTGATCCGCAAGTGGCCGAAGAGGTGAAAGGCTTCGCGATGGAAGCGCGGGTTTTGGTCCTTGCCGGCGACTGGTGCGGCGATTGCGTGACGAATCTGCCTCCGATTGCGCGGCTGGCGGAATTGAATCCGAAACTGCAATTTCGGATTTTGGACCGCGACCGGCATGATGATTTGATGGAGCATTTCTTGACCAACGGAGCGCGGGCGATTCCCAAGGTCATCGCGGCCACGGCCGATTTTGCGAGGATTCGTTTGTGGGGAGCCAGACCGGCGGCGTGTCAGGCGATTATGGACGCGAACAAGGGAAAGTTGCCGAAGGAAGAAATAATTCCGATGATTCGGGAGTGGTATGAAAAGGATCAGGGACAGACGACAATGAAAGAAGTGTGGGGGGAAATCGAAGCGTTGGGAAGGTAGCGAACTTAAATTCCGGTTGAATTTTGTCCTCGGCCCGTAGGGATCGAATGAATGTAGCCCAGGGTGGAGCCGAAGGCGGAACCCGGGGTAAAAGACCACCCGTTGATCCGACTCCGAAGGGATCGAATAAAATTTATTAGGACACTGACCGGGATTAAGATTAAAATTACGATTAAGAGCAAGAGTAAGACAAAGAAATGGGAGGGGAACGGATGAACACGAACGATATTTTGCGGCGGACGCGGGCGATGAGGCAAAGGCTTGCGCTCATTGGGTTGATCGGCGCGGTGGCTTGGACAAGGGTAGTTGCCGCCGAGTCATTGCCCGATCCGAAAAAATTGGGAGCCTATCCGGTCGGCGTGACGACGATCGAGTTGGTGGATAACAGCCGAACCGACTCGGCGACCAATGGTCCCCGCACTTTGCTGACGGAAATCTGGTATCCCGCGACCGACGACTCGCGCGGGCTTCCCAAAAATAAATTCTCCGATTTCTTTCTGCGTGGCCAGTCGCCGGAATTAAACGACATGCTCAAAAAATTCTTTAAGGTCGGATTGGACGAGATTGACGGACGATTTAAGAACGAAGCCGTCCGCGACGCGCGCGTCCGCGAAGGTAAATTTCCGCTCATTATTTTCTCCCACGGCAACGGCGGCATCCGCGCCCAGAACGCTTTTTGGTGCGATCACATGGCCTCGCACGGTTATATCATCATGTCCGCCGATCACACGGGAAACTGCGCGGCGACCTGTGTCGGTGGCAAGGTGATTCCCTACAACGTCGGGCGGATGATGAATTCCTCGCAGGAACGCCCCAAGGATGTTTCGTTTCTGATCGACACGATGGGGCGGATGAACGCCGGGGCCGACAGCCGGTTCGCCGGACGGGTCGAGATGGACAAAATCGGCGTCGCGGGACATTCCTACGGCGGCTATACCTGCGGCGCGGTCATTGAGTCCGACAAGCGAGTCAAGGCGATCATCCCGATGACGCCGGTCTGGCCGACGCGGACCAACTTCACGACGCCACTCCTGATTTTCCTTGCGAGCGAGGATAAGACGCTCGGAGCCATGACCAATCAAACGATCCGTCACCGATACGAGGAATCGAAGGGACCGCATTATTTCGTCGAGATCGTGGACGGCGGGCATTTCACCTATACCGATATGTTTCAGGCCGATCCCAATTTCGGCGACGGTGTCGGCAAAGGGCGTCGGATCACGCGCCCGGGCGAGGAAATCACGTATTTGCCCGCCGACATCGCGCATGAGATCACCGACTCCTACAGCGTTGCTTTCTTCGGGGTTTATCTGAAAGGACAGAGCGGATACGAGGATTTCTTGGAGAAAAACCATTACGGCGACAAGATCATCCACAAGTGTTGCCTGCCGCAGACGGTCAGCGTCGCCGGCTCACAGTAGCTTGTGACTTCGGATTTACCCAAGGCGGAGCCGCTCGGCCATGAATTTCACCGGCGGAGGATTCCCTTTGGCGCAAACCGAACGCTCCTAACGCTCTTTTTTTTCGTGCAGATTCGCCTGCTGGTCGTTGCGCCGACGACGGTCAATCTTCGCCATCCCGACACGCGGAGCTATCTGAATGACCGGTTTCATTCCGTCATCGAAACGGTCCCGTTCTTTCAGAAAATTCGCTGGCAACGTCCGCCGGTTTATCCGTTATTCCTGCGTCTATGTTCCGGCGTGGCCGATCTCCGTCTGGCCCAAGGGCTTCAACGGGCAGTCAACCTTCAACTGATTCTTTCCGGATTGGCCTTCGGCGGATTAGCTCTGGTCTTGTTTCGCCGTTGCGTCCGGACGCTCCCCGCCGGAATTGCCGTCGTTGGTTTTCTTGCCCTGCTTTCGATCTCCGTTTATTCCGGTCCGTGGGATGAGTTGATCATGACCGAATCGCTGGCCGTGTCGCTCTTCGTCGCGCTTCTGGCCGGTCTGCTCGAATTTTGGAATCGTCCATCTAAAACGTGGTTGGCGCTTTGCGCCGCTATTCTCATTCTTGCCGCCGGAATCCGCGACGCGAACGCCTTCATTCCCGTTTGCCTAATCCCGTTTTGCGGCATGGGCATCCTGCCCAAAAAGAAATGGAAGACCCCGTGCATCGCTCTCTGCTTAGTCGCGCTCGGCTCTTGGTCCTGGTTATCCTCCATCAAGGAGCGCCGCTTGGAAGCCCCGCTGACCAACGTCCTCTCAAAGGAAATTCTGAGCGACGAAGGGAACTTCGATTTGTTTGTCCAAAGATACGAACTGCCGCCCCGCTTCAAGCCTCTGGTCGGAAAACTTTATTACGACGGCTGGGCGGGAGATCGTGAATACCTTGATTGGCTCCATCGCCGGGGGCGATTTGCCTATCTTTCATTTCTACTCTCGCATCCGGCGTTCGTTGAGGGTCGTCTGCACGCCGCCATTGCCGATCGCGCTCGTGAATTGGCCGATGCGCCTTCGTTGGTCGCTTACTTTGATCCCGAAGGGATTGAGCGTTTGGGCGGATCGCGACGAACCTTGTGCTGGGGCGTGACTTGGATTTTGTCGCTTCCGTTTCTGATTACGGTTCGCCTACTAGGAGCCTATGCCCTTTGGGGCGTGTTGATCTTCACTATCGGGTGGTCAATGTTAAGTCTGAAACGCAAAAGAAACGCCGCGCTTGCGGCGTTGTTTGGATTTCTCCTTCTCAACGCCACAACGCAATCCCTCTCGGCCTCGTTCCTTGATGCCATGGAGGATCACCGTCACGCGCTCTTGGCGGATTTTTCACTGATCCTCTTATTTTACCTCGGGGCGATCACGGCTCTGTTGGAGCCGCGTCTCAGTCGCGGCTCTACCAACTGACGATCCGGTCAATCGCCTGACCGATTTCCTCGACGGTCCAAGGCTCGTTCGAGCCGCGTTTGGTCGCGCCGTGGCTGGTCATCATTTTGTAGGTGAAGAGATGATTGCCATCCACGCCGAACATCTGGCCGGTGATATTGGCCGAAGCGTCGGAGGCGAGATACGCCACGATCGGTGAGATGTGTTGCGGACCCATCGCCTCGACCGAGTATTTGTCCTTCACGCCGGGCAGATCGAACGTCAGGCGCGTGAGCGCGTTGGGCGCGATGCCATTGACGGTGATCTTGAATTTCGCCAACTCCCACGCCGCGATGCGCGTGAGCGCCTGAATCCCCATCTTCGCCGCGCCGTAATTGGCTTGGCCGAAATTGCCCAGCAATCCGGAACTCGAAGAAGTATTGATGATCCGCCCGCCGGTTCCCTGATTCTTCATCACGTCGGCGGCGGCCTTCAGACAAGCGAACGTCCCTTTCAAATGGACTTTCAGCACGATGTCCCATTCCTCCTCGGTCATTTTGAGAATCGTGCGGTCGCGCAAAATGCCCGCATTGTTGACCAAAACGTCAATTTTCCCGAAGGCGTCAACGGCCGCCTTGACGATCCGCTGGCCGGCTTCCATCGTGCCGACGGCCTCGCCGTTGGCGACGGCTTCGCCCCCCATCGCCTTGATTTCCTTGACGACCTCGTCGGCGGAATTGCTCTGCCCCGTGCCGTCGGGCTTGCAACCGAGATCGTTGACGACGATCCGCGCTCCTTCCTTCGCAAAGAGATGGGCGTGCGCCCGTCCGATGCCATTTCCCGCTCCGGTGATGACGGCGACTTTCCCCGTAAGTGCTCCCATGATGAAGACCTCCCAATACTAAACCGAGTCTTCTACCCTTTTTTGTTCCGAATATCAATCAGGAGCGACGACGCTCACCAAAGTTCTTTGACAGTGGGAGGCCCGGTTCTGATTTCAGGATGAAGACGGTTCTTTCGGACCTTGGACCGGAGCAGTTTGAGCGACGGCCCTCTCTTCCGCGCGGTGTCTACGAGCGACCTTCCACGGTCGCCGACCACATTCGTGCGGCCTTCCATCGAGCCGTCCCCACTGAACCACAGCGACCCCCAAGGCGTCCTCAAAGTGGCGCGCGGATTCGCCCATTTTGGACCACTCCAGTTTGCTGAGAACGGAATCCTCCGGAGAGAGAATCGAGATTCTCAAACCCGGCGCAAGCTCAACCGTTCGCCGCCTTGAAAATTCCGTTTCGCTGAACGGCCTGTTTTTTCGAAAGATCAAATCGGCTTTCAGAAGTAAACCGGGAAGCATGACACTGAACATTGACTGCCGGCGCTTTGCCTCCATGGCCGCGTCGGCTTGAACGAATACGGAGGGACTTAATCGTTCCACCAACGCCCTCAACTGCCCGTCGGTCGGATCAATCACGATGTCAATGTCGTGGGTTGTCCGAAATTCCCCGTAATTCATCGAACCGATCGAGCCCGTGGTCATGCAGGGAATGCCGATGTCCTCCATGGCGCCGGAGAGAATCGCCAAAAATTCATCGCGCGTCATGGCGCGATCTCTTCGCCCGGGAACGCGTTGCGGTACACTTCATCCCCCCAGACCAAGCGGGCGACGGCCTGATGAATCTGCCGTTCGTCATAATCGGGGTGTCGCATCCGAATCCCGGCGACAATGAATTGCCGCGTCAAATCGTTCAATTGTTGCGATTCCCGCCATCGCTCGGCCGGAATCATGGATCGCAAACGCTCATGGCATATTCGCCTGACGCCCGCTTCCGTGTCGCCAATGAAGGTTGACTCGGATCGTTCGCTCTTCAGGTCCATCATTCCACCATCTGGGAAATGTCGCGCTCGGACGCTTTTCAAACTTGTCCGGGGTTTATGGATTGGATTTTAATCCATCCCGATCCACGGGGCCGGAGTGAAGATGCAGGTCGTCTGCCCGCGGGAAACTTGCTGAACATTCTTGACAGCCCCGCCTTTGCAAGTGACGACGAGATCGTATCCGGCGAATTGCCCGACGGCGATGATGAATTTGCTGTCGCGGACTTTATAAACGTAAACTTTCTGGTCCTCGACGAAGCCCGCGAAATCGGGCGCGCCGCATTTCTGAAGCAATTCCACCTCCGACATTCCTTCGCGCGGCGGCGTCGCCTGAAAACGGCTGGTGTTGTCATAGATCGAGATGCACGCGGTCAACGAGAGCAGAATCGGCGCCAAGGCCAGAAGCGCGACCGTCGCGGATTTCCGAATCGTGAATCGAATTGTCATGGGTCATCCTCCTATTTACGAGATTCAATCAATCGCCAAAGGGCCATTGAAGCCGATCAGTTGCCATGAGTCACCAACTTTTTGAAGCCGCGCCGTCAGCGGCTGAGGCGGAATCAGCAGTAACTTCCGGAAATTGGGATCGGGGTAATTTTCCGGATGTCCCTCAACCCGCAAATCCAATTTGACTTCGGCGCGATCCGCCCAAAAGCGCGACTCCTCGCGGATCTGAAACGACACCGAAACGTTGCCGTTGGTCCGGCGCAGTTTTTTGATCCGTTCGATCAACTCATCGGCCGTCGAGCCTCCCAACTTGACTAGCGCATTGCCTTCGGCGTCGAATTGCCCCCGATAACACGGTTTCTCGATCCGCGCGTCGAAAAAGTTTTCAATCGCCCGCTTGACCCCTTCGCGTTCGCCCCGATCCTTGAGCGGCGGGGTGGCTTGCGCGTCCCAGCGCGAGGTTTCCGCGCCGGCGACGGTTTTGGCGGGGGACGGCTTTTTCTCCGTCTCCGTTCGCTTGGGTTTGGAGGTTGGTTTAGGAGTGGTCGTCGGCGTGTTGGACATGATTGGCGTCGCAGTCGCCAACATGAGCGAACTGGAGGTTGCCGATGCCTCGGCAAGCGTCATTCCCGTTGCCAGCGCCGTCGAGGTCGTTTCGTCGGCATGGTTGGTCGCCATCGCCAGTGGGCGCGAAGTAAGCGCGTCAATCTCGGCGGGAACAACGGGATTCGATGCCGCGGGAAACAAAGGAGGCGGCGTAACGGAGGAAGAACCCTCCGGCGCGGAAGCCGCCGGCGCACGGTCCATAGAAGCGACGGTCCGCCGCCGATGGCATCCTTTCCCGAATGCGAGAACCAAAATCAGCAGGAGCGCCAAAATTCCAGCCCCCAACGTTCGACGCGGTCCCACTTGGTGGAATCCCAGATTCCGGAGCGAGATCGGAATGATCGTCGTCATTTCGCTCCCCTGCGGCGGATAGGTTTCTCCGTCCCGGAATAAATCACCAAAACTTCGGTTGGCCACCGGACGAAGCGCGCGGGCGACCCCCTCGGCCAAACTCAGCATTGAGGTTGGGCGATCCTCCGGCTTTTTGGACAATGCAGGCGACAACGCCTTGTGAACCTCCGCCGGAAGGAGCGGATTGCGCTTGTGCGCGGGAACGGGATCGGAGGAAACCTGCGCGTAAAGAAACGCCGAGGCCGAACGCGCGTCGAACGGCAGTTTGCGCGTCAAGGTGTAATAGATCGTCATGGCAAACCCGTAGGCATCGGCGGCCAGCGTGATCGAACTTCCCGCGACTTGCTCCGGAGCCATGAACGCCGGAGTCCCGATGGCCGAAGCCTCGTGCGTTTCAAAGACGTTTTCCATCTCCAGCTTGGCCACGCCGAAATCCATGATCTTGGCGACGCGCTGGGGCATCGTGATGATGATGTTCTTCGGCTTGATGTCGCGGTGAATGATGTGGCGCTCGTGCGCGGCGTCCAATCCGCGCGCGATTTGACGGAATAAATCCATCACCGCCGAGACGGTCAAACTCTTGTCCTGCGTCAGGAGAAACTTCTCGAACTCAATCCCCTCGACGAACTCCATGACGATGTAGCTTGGTTTGGCCGGATCGTCCGAAATGAAAACGTCGAAAACTTGGACGATGTTTTCATGGACCATCTTGGCCATGGTGAGCGCTTCGCGCTCGAAGCGTCCGAGGAAATCGGGACGCGAGCAAAGCTCGGGACGGGGCACTTTCAGCGCGACGGTCCGGCGCAGGCGCGTGTGCCGAGCGCGAAACACCGCCCCCATCGCCCCCAAGCCGACCAGTTCGTCCACGGCGTAGCGTTCGTCCAGCGTCTGGCCAACCAGCGAATCCAAACTGAAGCTCGGGCGGCGGGCTTGGGAGGAGTGTTCGTCGGAAGGGTCGGTCATGCTTGTCGCTTCCCCAAGATTCACACTGATCCCAACGGCAAAAGATAAGGACCGCCGATTCGTTTCATCCGATCCCGTAGCTTTTGTCTCAGGTCCCGGAAACCTTGGCCGCGAATTCCTTCGGATCGTCGGCGATGGCGCGCGCCGTTTCGTGTTCGACCAATCCGCGCTTGACCAAATCCGCCAGCGCCGCGGTCATGGAAATCATGCCTTCCTCGGCGCCGGTTTGAATCGCCGAAAGAATTTGGTTGGCTTTTCCTTCGCGGATCAGGTTCCGGATTGCCCGCGTGCAAATCATGATTTCCCGCGCGGCCACCCGCCCCTTTTTTCCCTTGAGCGGGAGAAGCCTTTGGGAAATCACCGCCGCCAGCGATTGCGAAAGCTGAACGCGCACCTGATCGCGTTGATGCGGCGGCATGACGTCAATGATCCGGTTGATGGTCTGCGGCGCGTTGCCCGTGTGGAGAGTCGAGAACGTCAGGTGACCGGTTTCGGCGAGCGTAATCGCCGTCTGCATTGTTTCCAGATCGCGCATCTCGCCCAGCAAGACGACGTCGGGGTCTTGGCGAAAACTGTGACGCAGGGCGGCGGTGAATGTTCGCGTGTCGCTGTCGAGTTCGCGCTGACTGACCAACCCCTTTTGCTCCTCGTAGCTGAATTCGATCGGGTCCTCGATGGTGAGGACGTGGCATCGGCGCGTGGCGTTGATGTGATTGATCATCGAGGCCAACGTCGTGGACTTCCCCGATCCGGTCGGTCCGGTGACGATCACCAGTCCGCTGTGAAGCGCAGTCAGCGCGACGCACGAGGGGGGAAGACCGATCTCTTCCATCGAGGGAATCACATATGGAATCAGGCGAATCGAAGCGCAAAACGTTCCGCGCTCCTGATAGAGGTTGACCCGCATCCTGCAAACGCCCGTGAGGACGTGCGAGAAATCAAGCTCCAGCACGCGGTCGAATTCCTTGATCTGCTCGCCTCCCAGCATCCCCTGAAAAAAACGCCTCATTCCGTCGGCGGTCGGAACGAATCCCTTCACCTGAAGCAGTTCGCCGTCAATGCGGATGCGCGGAGGCGACCCGGCCCGCAAATGAATGTCGGACGCGCCCTCCTGAAAAGATTGCCGGACGAGCGATTCCATCGCGTCGGCGAAACCGCCCGATGAAGATTCGACTTTTGAAGGTGCTTCCTGTGTTTTGACCGCCATCTCGTTTCGCCTGATCGCTTCTTCCGCCCTCTATGTAATCACACTTTGCCGTGAATTACAGCGAAGATTTCAACCGCGTTGGCTCCGATTTTTCGCTTTCGCTCATTCGACGTTTGGTTCACGATGATCGCATGGACCGCGCATTCCCGCTTACCCAAAAGACGACGATTCCCGCGAAAGAAAATTTTGCCCGCGAGTTGGAACAAAGGGACTCGGCGCGGTTGATTTCATTCCGGCTTGGGGAATATCGAACGATTTTGGCCGAGCAGGAGAGGCTTCACGCGGAGCGGGTCGCGGATCGGATCGCGGATTCATGGTTGGTCGGCGAGCATCCGCTCGTGATCACGCAAGGGGTCCGCGCGGCGGAATCGGATTTGCCGATGCCGGAAACTCCAGCGGCCTCCGCGCCGGTTTTTCAAATTGATCGCGGCGGGATGACGACGCTCCACAGTCCGGGGCAACTCATCGTCTATCCGATTGTCAAAGTGAACGGCGGATCATTGGCGGCGGGACGATTTTCCCGGGCGTTGGTTCAAGCCTTTCGGATTTGGATTGTCGAGGAGTTCGGAGTTCGGACGGAAATTCATGAGCGGCAACCGGGACTCTACGTCGGCGAAGAGAAGCTCTTGAGCGTCGGTATTTCTCTGCGTCACGGCGTTTCGATGCACGGCGTGGCCGTCAATTTCCGCAACGATCTTTCCCTATGGAAAGGAATGGTCGCCTGCGGCGAATCGGGGTTGCGATCAACCTCGCTCAGTCTTCTGCTAAGAAAGGACCTCCGCCCGGCGGATCAGGTTCCATCCCTTGCGCGGTGGTTGCGGGATGTCTGGAGCTATGCCCGAGTCGAAACGCTTGGATTTCCCTAATCCAGCTATTTGCTCATCTCCCAAACCAGATGTCCCAGTTCAGGTAAAATGAGCTTTTCCATCGCCAGTCGCACCGCGCCGGTGGAACCCGGCAATGAAAAAATGACCATGCCGGAATAGGTCCCCGCCACGGCGCGCGAAAGCATCGCCGCCGGACCGATGTCATCAAAGGACAACATTCGGAAAAGTTCGCCGAAACCGTCCATTTTTTTCTCGATCAATCCCGCCACGGTCTCATACGTCCTGTCCCGCTTCGCGATTCCCGTCCCGCCGTTGATAAGCGCGGCACGGATGGTTTTTGTCTCCGCCGCCTCGCGCAGAACGATTCGGATTTGCTCCGGCTCATCCTTGACGATTCGATACAGCGCGACTTCGTGCCCCGCGCCGGTCAGCGCGTCGCGGATGAATTTTCCGGAACCATCGGTGGTTTCGTCGCGGGTGTCGCTCACGGTCACCACGGCGCATCGGACCGATTTCGGAGCCTGTTTGCGGTGTTCTTCAGTGCTGGCGCTGGGCATAAAAACATTCAACCTTCGGGTCTTGATCGTTCGGCGGGCATTATGGAAGAATCGCCGCCTCATTGCCAAGGAAACCGAAGACCATGGGAACCCTCGAACTCATCCAGCAGAAATCCTTCCTCGGCAGGGAATTCCTGATATGGCTTTGGTATCGCGCGGAAACCGATCCCGTCTTGAATCTTCCGGGCAAACGACGTTGCGAGATTGAAATTCAAAGCCCGCTTCAATTGGACGCCGAGCATGGCGACGCGAAATCCTCGGTTCTGCGCGGCGATTCTCCGGCGACCTCCGCCGAAGCCGCCACCGCCCTGCGCGAGGGAAAGAAACCGAGCAGGGTAAAACTCAAATTCAGTTGCGACGGCGCGGATTGGATTACGGGGCTGGATGGCGAAACCTTGGGTATCGGCGGATTGCAAATGCCCAAATCGGGACGTCTTCCGTTTGATGAAATTCTACCCCTCCGCGCGCGATTCGTCCTCGAATTCGAAACGCTTCTCTCCGAACTCTTCGAGGCGTTCTTGGCTTTGCGGCTCAACGAGGCGAATTGGAAGGGGGATTCGGAAAAGATCCAAAAATGGATCGGCGAGAAATGATCCGTGGTTGGAAACTTGGCTTGCGTGGGTCTTTCGCCCACAAAGAGATTGCTCCGCCTTCCTTCCGCGCGTAAAATGATCTTGTTTCGCAACGGCGCCGAAGTGGCGGAATTGGCAGACGCGCAAGATTCAGGGTCTTGTGTCCGCAAGGGCGTGGAGGTTCAAATCCTCTCTTCGGCACCAAGAAAACCGAGAATGACGAACGATGAAAGAGGAGTTTGGCAATGAGCGTTTTTCAGATGGCCCAAGGTCCGATGTATGATCAAGGGGCGGTTCAACCGATGCGCGACGAATTGACGTCGGTCGGCATCAAGGAACTCCTGACCCCCGACGCCGTGGATGCCGTTCTTTCGCAAAAGGGAACCGCCCTGGTGGTCGTTAATTCCGTCTGCGGTTGCGCCGCCGGCAACGCCCGCCCGGGCGTCATGCTCGCCCTGCAAAACAAGGTTATCCCCGATCGCCTGACGACCGTTTTCGCCGGACAGGAGCGTGACGCAGTCCAGCGGGCGCGCGAGCAGATGAAGGGCTATCCCCCTTCCTCGCCCTGCATCGCGCTATTCAAGGACGGCGCGGTCGTGTTCATTCTCCAACGACATGAGATCGAAAACCGCTCCGCGGGGATGGTCGCCGACGCGCTCGTTCAGGCGTTCAACAAACACTGCGCCGCGTCGGGTCCCTCGATTCCGGCGGAGCAATTCAACAAGATTGTTCCCTTTCAGGCATGCGGATCGTCCATACCGCTGAATCGGTAAAAGACCTTTTGAATTTGTGTCGGTCATCCCATTCCGAAGGCTCTCCGACTACGATCCTCGCGATCCGTTCCAACCCCGCGAATTCCACTACCCGCGCCTACTTCACGATTTCTCCATGCTTCGTCATCGGCGAAACCTGCGGCTGAAATCTGTATTATCCAGCCCTTTCTAAACCAACTTTCCCCACCAAAAAGCCGGGCGAAAATTGGTTTTGTTTCACAAAACTTTTTTATTCGGCTCACGCCGGAAGCGCGACAATGGCCGACGGGCGGCTCAGGAGCGCGAATTGGCGTCGCGCAATGTTCATCAAGATTCCCATCGAGGCCATCATCACCATCAACGACGAGCCGCCGTAGCTCAGGAGCGGAAGCACCAAACCTTTGGTCGGCAAAAGCCCCAACACCACGCACAAATTGATGAACGTGCTCAAGCAAAGCATCAACGTAATGCCCGTGGCGAGAAGACTGCCGAAAAGGTCCGAGGTGTTCAGCGCGACCAGCCATCCGAGCAGGGCCAAGCCGACGTATAGTCCGAGAATGACCGAACAGCGGACGAATCCCAATTCTTCCGCAAGGATCGCAAAAATAAAATCGGTGTGCCCCGCCGAAAGATAATGATACTTCTGCATGGATTGACCCAACCCCAATCCGTAAGGTCCCCCTGATCCGACGGCGATCAGCGATTGATAAAGTTGGTAGCCCTCGCGCATTCGGATTTCGGGATCATCCGAAAGAAACGCCAGCAGACGGCGAATGCGATACGGTTGCGTGACGAACGCGGCGACGGCGGCGGGAATTCCGGCGGAGGTCAGCCCGATCAGGTGGAACCACCGGACTTCGCCGCAGACCCACATGCCGAAGATCACGAGCGAAAGCACGAACGCTTGGCCGAAATCCGGCTCAAGCACGATAATCAACGCAAACGCGCCGGTGACCACCATGGCGGGCAGAACGCCGGAAAAAAAACTTTTAATGTAGCGATGTCGATCGTCCAGCATTTTGGCCATGTAGATGATCAACCCCAGACGCGCGAACTCCGAGGATTGCAACTGCATGAATCCAAGCCGAACCCAACGTCGCGCTCCGTTGGACGAAACGCCGATATGCGGAACCCAAACCAAACCGCACAGGACGAAACACACCGCCATGATGCCGAAGCTCCATTTTTTGAGACGGCGATAATCGAAGTGATAGAAGAAACCCAAAAGCGCCAGACCGATCCCAGCCGAGACGAGTTGTTTTTTCAGGTAGCTCCAGTCGTGATATTTTCCGTCGGCCACGACTTGATGCGTCTTCCTCGCGTGCTGGCGATATTCGTATCCCGCCAGCGACGCGCTCGCGCTATAAACGCCGACCAGTCCCATCGTCACCAACAGCATGGCGAAGAAAAATATGGCGACCGGGACGCTTTCAGCTCCGCTTCGGTTCATGGGCGTTCTCCTTGTTCATCCTCTGCTGGACCCATCGCGCGAAGACGCGACCGCGGTCCTTGTAATCCACGAATTGATCGAAACTCGCGCAACCGGGCGCGAGCAAAACGACTTCCCCCTCGCGCGCGTTTTCGGTCGCGCGCTCCAGCGCCGTGTCCATCGTTCCGCATTGCGTCAGCTTGATGCCCGGAGCCCAAGCGGCCTCGATTTTTTCCGCCGCCTCTCCGATGAGGTAAGCGTGGACGACCCGGTCTTGAATCTGAGGGAGAATCGTTTCAAAGGGGCTGTTCTTGTCGCGCCCGCCGGCGATCAAATGCACGGGATTCGCGAAGCTGGCGATAGCCTTGACTTGCGCGTCAATGTTGGTCGCCTTGGAGTCGTCAATGTAATCCACGCCGCCGATCGCGCCGACGTGTTCCAGCCGATGCGGCGCGCCGCGAAACGTCTCCAACGCCGCGCCGATGACCTTATGCGAAATCCCCAGCGAGGACGCCGCACACGCCGCCGCCAGACAGTTGGCGACGTTGTGCAGACCAATCAGGCGCAGGCGATCCAGCTCGGTCAGGCGTCGCGGACGACCCTGCGCCGGAACCAGCGTGAGAACGTCGCCGTCGAGCCACGCGCCCTGCTCAACCTCGCGGTTCAGCGAGAAATAAAGAACTCGCGCCGAACTTTCCCGCGCGATTTTCAAACACCACGGATCATCCTGATTGACGACAAAACTTTGATCGGCGGTTTGCTTGGCCGTGATTCGCGCCTTGGCTTGCGCGTATTCCTCCATCCCCTTGTGGCGATCTAAATGATCCGGCGTGATGTTGAGCAAGACGGCGGCATCGGGCGCGAAAAGCTTGCAGTCTTCGAGTTGAAAACTGCTGACTTCGACGGAAAACCAAGTTTCGTCAAGGTGGTCTTCGGATTCGAGAACGGCGTCCGAAAAGCTGTGGCCGATGTTGCCCGCCTCGATCGCGCGCTTGCCGGCGGCCTCAAAAATATGCCGAATCAACATCGTCACGGTCGTCTTGCCGTTGGTTCCGGTGACGGCGGCGATCTTCGCGCCGTCCGCCCGGAGCCACGCCAATTCGATTTCCGACGCTTGAAGAATTCCGCGCCTCCGCGCTTCGACGCGAAGGGGATGATCATGCGGAACACCGGGGGAGGGAATGAGGGCGTCCACCTCGTCCAAAATTCCTCGGCCTCCTCCGTTCACCGGACGTCCCCAGCCGAACGTCACGCCCCGCCCGCTCAAGGTTTGGACTTCTGGATCGCTCGAACAATCCTTGTCGTCGAAGATCACGACTTTCTTTCCTAGCCAAAGCAGAAGGCGGGCCGCGCCTTTGCCGCTCAATCCGGCTCCGATGACCGCATAGCGGTTTTGTTTCAAGAGAGAGGAATCGTTCCTGTCGGCCATGAAAAGAAGGGTCTCCTTGTCAGCAGTAATCATCTCAGTTTCAACGTCGCCAATCCGAAAAGCGCGAGCAAAAAGGATACGGTCCAGAATCGGAGAATGATTTTATTCTCGTGAAGTCCCAGCTTTTCGTAGTGGTGATGAAGGGGAGACATGCGAAAGACCCGTTTGCCGGTCAGCTTGAAGCTGGCGACTTGAATGATGACCGAAAGCGCCTCCGCGACGAATATTCCGCCGATCAAGACCAACAAGATTTCCTGCTTAATCAAAAGCGCCATCGCGCCCAGCGCCCCGCCGAGCATCATCGAGCCGGTGTCCCCCATGAAAACTTCGGCGGGATGGGAGTTGAACCAGAGGAAACCGAGCGACGCGCCGAGCAACGCGGAACCGAACACCGCGATTTCTCCGGCGTCGGGAACGTAAGGAATGTAGAGATACGAACTCCAGTCGGCCCGCGAGGCCAGATAGGCCATGACGATGTAGGCCACCGCGCTCATCACGGTTGTCCCGATGGCCAGACCGTCAAGACCGTCGGTCAAGTTCACCGCGTTGGACGCGCCGATCATGACGATCACCACCCAAAGCAAATACGCCGCGCCGAGGTAGGGATAAAAATTTTTGAAGAACGGGACGAGGAGATAAGCGTAGCCTTCGGCTCCCGTCGTCTCGTAAGAAACGCTCCATCGGCCCCGCATCAACGCCACTCCGAAAAGCGCCCCCAACAACGTTTGACCTGCAATCTTCCCCCACGGTGGAATACCGAGATGATTTTTGCGCGCGACTTTCACGTAGTCATCCCAAAATCCCAACGCGCCGAATCCCAGACTCATCGCGGTCAGGGACCACACCGCCGGACTGCTCAAACGACAGAACAACGCGACCGCGATGAACAAGGCCAAAATGATGAGGATGCCTCCCATCGTCGGGGTCCCTTGTTTGCCTCCGTGCATTTCATGGAGCGAAACGGCGTTTTCTCCCGTGGATTTGCGCACGAATTGGGAAGCCTTCAACTGACGCAACCCCGAGATCACCCTCGGGCCCAAGATCAAAGAGGCGGCAAAGGCAACAACCAACGCCGAGCCGGACCGTACGCTGATGTATTGAAAGACGCGCAAAGGACCAAGATCGGAGGCTTGCCCCTGACCGCGCAAATGCAGACGAAGGAAATCGAGGATAAACAAGAGCATCAGATTAGTGCGAGATCTCCAATTCGGGAGCGATTTTTTGAGCGACTTTCTCCAACGCGAAGCCGTGCGAACCTTTGAAAAAGACCTGATCTCCGGATTGGAGAGCAGATTTTAGCGCGCTTGCCATTTCGTCGGCGCTTGAAAATCCATGAGCATCCCATTTTTCTTTATTCAATGTTTCGGCCAATCGCGAACTTTCCGGACCAAGTCCGAAAAACAACGCGGGAGCGAGCGGACGAAGATGAGGCAACAACGCTCCGTGCGCGGAGCGGGAGTGTGAACCCAATTCCAGCATGTCGGCCAGAACGATAACCAAGCGGCCTCGCTTGGCGCGATGCTCCGCGAATTCGCGCAGGGAATCCAGCGAAGCCGCCATGGAATCGGGCGCGGCGTTGTAGCAATCCAGGATAAGCGTCAAATCTTGCGTCTCAAGAATTTGCCCGCGCAGACTTTCGGTTTGAAAATTTTCCACCGCCTCGATGATCCAACCGGGATCAAATCCTCCGGCGCTCAACATCGCCGCCGCGCAGGCGACGTCCTCCAAATACTGGCGTCCGAAGTGCCGTAGTCGAATTCCCCGCCAAGACGCGGAAGAGGAATTCAAATCAAAGCGGTAGCCGACGCTGACATCGAGAAGCGAGACGTTGCTGATCCAAAATGACGGGCGACCCAACGGGTCGCCCCTACCATTTGACGTGGTTTCGGAGGATGGAACTTCCCCCTGAAACGTCGTGATGGGATTCGTATCCGCGAATCGTGTCAATGCGCGGCGCGAATTCGCGCAACCCGCGTTGACCACCAGCGGCGTTCCCGGCGGGCACGAAGCGAAGAGCGACAGTTTGGCCTCGATCAATTCATCGAGCGAGTGGAACATCCCGACGTGCGTCATGCCGATTCGCGTCAGTCCCGCCACGTCGGGACGACAGATTTCCGTCAGCCTCGCCAATTCTCCGGGCTGGTTCATTCCCAGTTCCATGACTGCGACCTCGTGGTCCGATTGGAGTTGCAAAAGCGTTTGTGGAACGCCGATGAGGTTATTGAAATTGCGAATCGGCTCCAAAATTTTCAGATGAGGAGACAATGCGCGGGAAATGAGTCTGCGCGTCGTGGTTTTTCCGACGCTTCCCGACAACGCGATCAATTTTCCCCCCCAAGCTTCGCGCTGGAACCGCGCCAAACTTCCGTAAGCCCGCAACGGATCGTCAACGCGCAGGACGGGAAGGCGGGAATCAAACTCCGTCGAATAATCGCGCCGTGCAATCAAGCCGCCGGCTCCGCGCTGAACGGCCATCGGACAAAATTCATGCGCGTCGAATTTTTCCCCCTTGAGCGCGAGAAAAAATTCTCCGGGCTTCGCCGTTCGGCTGTCGCTTGAGATCGGCGCGAATTTGCGCTCGTTTCCCGTTTGCGGCTCGTCCGCGCCAAGGATCAGTGCGATCTCGCCTACCGTCCAATCGGATAAGGAGCGCAAGTTGGGACGCATGGCTACGCTCATGATTGTTGGTCTCTTATCCTGTTCATCCCTATTCGATTCTCCTACGGATCATTTCCTTCGCCACCTCGCGGTCGTCAAAATGATGTTTCGTCGTCCCAACGATCTGATAATCCTCGTGTCCCTTGCCCGCGATGACGACGGCGTCCCCTTCTTTCGCCGATCGAATCGCCGATTCAATCGCGTCTCTGCGATCCTCGATGACGTGGACGTGTTGGGATGAAACACTTCCGCTTTTGGGAATGCCCGCGACGATCTGGTCGAGAATTTGCTCCGGAACTTCGGTGCGCGGATTATCGCTGGTGATGAAAAGTTCGTCGGCCAGTTGAGCGGCGGTTGCCCCCATGAGCGGCCGTTTGGTCTTGTCGCGGTCGCCGCCGCAACCGAAAACCGCGATCAGGCGATTGCGCGTCAAACTGCGCCGCGCGTTTTGCAGGAGCTTGGTCAGCGCGTCGGGCGTGTGCGCGTAGTCAACAACGACCTTCACCCCCGGCAAACCGCCGATGACCTCGAATCGCCCGGGCGCGCCGCGAAAAATCCGACACCCCTCCGTGATTCCCTTCCAATCCAAACCCAAAGCCAGACTCAATCCGGTCGCGGTCAGACAATTCATCGCGTTGAACGTCCCGTGCATCGGGGTTGCGATGGGATGACGATGGCCTTGAAAATTCAAAATCAAATCCATGCCGTCATCCCGAAACTCAATCGTTTCGGCGCGAAGGTCGGCCTCCTTGTTTTCCACGGCGTAGGTCAGCCGATTTTTCGCGGGAAGTTTGGCGGCAAGTTTTCGTCCGGTCTCATCGTCCACGTTCACCACGCCGACGGCATCGGGATTTTCGTCCCTCATTCGGTCGAAGATGGACATCTTGACGGCGGCGTATTCCTCCATCGTCTTGTGGTAATCGAGATGGTCCTGCGTGACATTGGTCAGAGCCATGGCGCGAAATCGGATGCCGTCCACGCGCCGTTGATCTATGGCGTGCGAACTGACTTCAAACGCCACCGAATCCACTCCGTCCTTGAGCATGGTCGCGAGTTGGCGGGCAATTTTGGGACCGGACGGGGTTGTCTCTTGCGCCACTTCTTGCTTCCCCGCCCAGCGGTTCACGACCGTTCCCATGATTCCGGGATTGCGTCCAGTGGCGCGAAAGATCGCCTCCATCAGAAAAACAGAAGTAGTTTTGCCGTTGGTTCCCGTCACGCCGACCACGTCCATTTTCCCGGAGGGATCGCCGTAAACCCATTGCGCCAGCGGTCCCGCGATGTTCCGCGTGTCATCCACCCGCACAATGGACATGCCGGACGGAACGGGAACCGGAAGATCGGTGACGACGGCGATTCGCGCTCCCCGCCATGCCGCGTCTTCGATGTAGCGATGGCCGTCGGTCTTGAATCCCTTGATCGCGACAAAGATCGAGCCTGCGCGACATTCCGAGGAAACCTCGGTGACGTCGGTGATCGGCAAATCCGAAGGAATTTTACCGCGAGGGTTGGAACCCCGCCGTTGCAAGAAGGGTACGAGTTGTTCCATCATTGTGTTCCCTGACCGGTTGCGAGGGAAGTCCGAATTCAATTAGCGCCTGCGCGCCGTTTTCCACCGGCGACCATGCCGCCGGAGACTGCCGAATCGCCACGCCGGAGCCGGTCATCTTAAAGGAAATTTCAGCGCGGCTCAGCGCGCGCGCGACCTCCGGCATCGTCAGGCCGACGCAATAAGGCATGACGCCCGGCTTGAGTTCGTCCAAGCTCATGCCAAGGGACGGGAGCGCCTGATCCCTGAGCGTCTTGGCGTAGATCACCGCTTCCTTTTGACCAAGCGGCCGTCCCGTCGGGACGCCCCTGCCATCGGAAGTCGCGGATGGGATTGCATTTGCTTTGCCTTTCGTATCAATCGCCTTGAGTTTGATCGTGCGGCTACTGAGCGAGAGCGCAATCTCCCGATTCGGTTTTCCGTCGCTGTCCGATCCTTCCTCCCCTTCGACAGTTTCGTCCAAGAGCGGGTAGGGGCGACTCGTTGGGTCGCCCACTGGAAGCGAAACCAATCGCGCATTGGCTTGCGCGCCATCGGGCGTTGCGGACTTGGCCGTCAATTCATCCGGGCGGTCGGGAGGGATACCCAAAATTCGGACCACGTTTTCGGCAATGTCGGCGAAAATCGGAGCTGAAATTTTCCCGCCGTAATACTCAATCTTCGGATTCGGCTCATCCACGTAAACATAAATCGCCACGCGCGGTTCGCTCGCGGGTAAAAGTCCGGCGAACGACGCGATGTAATGTTTCCCTTCCTTGTGCTTCTTGGTCGTTCCGGTTTTGCCGGCCACGCTGTAACCGGGTATCTTTGCCGCCGTTCCGGTCCCTTCCTCGACAACGCTTTCCATCAGTTTGACGATGGTCCGGCAGGTTTCCGCTTGGGCCGCGCGTCCGGCTTCGGTCGGTGGAAATTCCTTGAGCGCGAGACCATCCGCCGAGACGATTTTCTCCACGATGCGCGGCCGCATTCGCATCCCCTCGTTTCCCACGGCGGATAGCGCGCAGATAACCTGCAAGGCGGTCATGCTGGTTTCGTAACCCATCGGGAGAGAAGTTCGGGAGAGAGGCGTCCACTGATCCACAGGGCGAAGAAGACCGGAATTTTCGCCGGGCAAATCAACGCCCAGTCGGTCCCCCACTCCGAACTTCTTCAAGGAATTATAGTAGAGGTTCGGCTCCAGCCGCAAACCGAGCTTGGCGGCGGCGATGTTGCTCGAATCGGCAAACGCGATTCGGAAAGGAACGACGTCGAGCTTGTGTGTATCGGTGATGGGGCGTCCGGCGACGTAGGCAAATCCTCCCTCGCAGTTCACGTTTTCATCCGGCGAAAGGAGACCGTTGTCCATCAGGATTGTGTAGGTCAGAATTTTCATTACGGATCCGATCTCAATCGGATCGGTCAGAATTCGGTTTCTGCGCTGGTCGCTTTCACTGCGCGAAAATTCGTTCGGGTCGAAATCGGGACAGGTCGCCATGGCGAGAATGGCGCCCGTTTTGACATCCATGACCAACGCGGCTCCGGCTTGCGCTTGAACTTCTCCGACTCGTTTCCGCAACGCCTTCTGCGTGTAATGCTGAATCTGGCTGTCGAGCGTCAGGACAACGTTCGCGCCCAAGGTCGCCTTTAATAACCGTTCGTCCACCGGCGCCAATCCCTCGCGCCAACTATTCACCGGGACGCGCGTCTCCTTGTTTTCGCCGCGCAGGTTGGAGTCGAAACGCAATTCCAACCCTTCTTGACCGATGTTGTCTCCCGTGTCGTCAATCTTGGTGTAGCCGATGATCGGACCCGCCAAATCCCCCTGCGGATAAAGACGCTTGCTTTCCTTGACCGAGAAAATAACGCCGTCGGGAATGACAAGCTCGTCGGCAAGAAGCCGCACGGCGTCGGAAATTTCGGGTTCAACTTTTCGAGCGAGAATCGAGACTTTATTCCGGTCCAACATCGCGGCGACTTTGGCGGTGGGAAGGTTGAGAAGCCGCGCAAGACGGTCGGCGGTTTGGGGGGGAAGCTCCTTTCCCTTCAGAACCGCCGGATTGAAAGAGATTGTGTCGTAGAGAGTCGAGGTCGCCAGAATTTGACCTTTGCAATCCAGAATGTCTCCCCGACGGCGGTTCAGGCTGATCCGCTTGCCGTGTTGCGAAGCGGCAAGGTTGGCGTATTTGTGATGCCGCCGAATCTGGACGACGTAGAGCCGCGCCCAAATGCCGACGAACGCCGCGAGCGAGAGAACGGCCACGAGCAGAATTCGCAGACGATGAGTTCTTTTCAAGGCCGGCTGATCTTTCCGTATGACAACTTGAAATCCGAAAACTTAATTTGAATGGAAATCCGAAACCCGTGGGACGGCTCTCCTGAGCCGTCATTGGGACTGGAGTCCCCACCTACAAAAATCAGACGGGGGGGTTCGCTTTCCATCGGCGGGAAGAAGATAAAAGCGAAACCCCCGCTTCGAATCCCGACCTGCGGAATTCGGCCTGACTTTCTCCTCGGCGGCACCACTGAAACAACCGGAACAACAACGGACAACGCGACAAGAATCACGGGAACGGGAACGAGACCAACTGCAACAAGAACAACGAGTCTGCTGGAACGGGAGCGTGACAACGGGACGCTGGAACCATCGCTGGAGCTTCAAGCCGCCTTGAAACCGCGTCCCCCGGACCAGACGAAGGGAGAATCTTCCTGCAAAGCAAAGTAAGACATGAAGACTCCCGACTGAATGGCAACGAGGCGCGCGGTTTTGGAGAAACTTATTGGCTCGGACTGAACTTTCTTCGATCCGAACCTGAAATTTTAATCTGTCCGGCTTGCCGCGCCGGATGCGTCTATTTCCTTTCGTTCGCCATTCGGGGAATTGTGTTCGCTTCATCGGCAAAAGCTTTGCCTCCGAAGCCAAGTTTGGAGGCGATGAAATTGATCCAAGAACGATCCTTCCGAAGCGAATCTCCCCTTTTTCCCTCATCAAGCGACGCCGCGCTCATCGCGGCATAGCGAGCCTGAATGTCCGCCGGAATCGTCAGCCGCTCCCATTCCGAAGGAGGGTAGCGCACCATCCCCAGTTCGGTCTGCGCGAATTGAAGGAGATTGTCCCCCTTCTTTTGCGATTCCACCTCCCCGCGCAACGAATTGATCTGACTGCGCAGTTCCATTTTGCGCTCCTGAAGCTTGATCGTCTCGTGACGAAGATCGTCCATCGCAAACTGAAGGTGAAGTTGCGCGACGGCGAACAGGAGGCAAGTGGACGAAACAAAAAGGATGGCCGTCATTCGCTTTCCGGTTCGCTCCGGTCGAACTTCGCCATTGGGATTGATTAAATTCTGCGTCATGCGTTTTACCTATTTGCGGACGATCCGCCGGATCGTCCTTGCCTCACCAAATCTTTTCAGCGGCCCGTAATCTCGCCGACCGGCTCCGGGGATTCGCCGCAATCTCCTCCGGCGTGGGACAGATCGGGCGCGGCGTCAAAATCTTCAAGCGCGGCTCGATTTCCGTTCCCCGTTGCGGCAACGGCCACGGCGCCGAAACGGACGGGGTCGCCATCGCCGACATGAATCGCTTGACGATCCGGTCCTCGCCGCCGTGAAAACTGATCACGACCAGCCTTCCGCCGGGAGCGAGCAACTCCAACGCTTGGGGCAGAACGGCCTCCAAGTTCTCATACTCCCGATTCACCTCGATCCGCAGGGCGAGAAAAACCCGCGTCGCGGGGTGAATCTTCGGGGGCCATGCCTTGCGCGGAATCGCCTCGCCGACGATCCGGCCAAGTTCCCGTCCGGTTCGGATCGGGTGGTCGCGGCGCTCCTTAACGATTCGCCGGGCTATGTGGCGGCTCCATTTCTCTTGAGCCTTCTCCCGGAACAACCGGGTCAATTCCTCCTCACTCCAAGTGTTCACAATCTCCGCCGCCGAGGGGGTGTCGGCTCGCGGGTCGAGGCGCATGTCGAGCGCCTCGTCACTATCCCAACTCATGCCGAGTTTGGGATTGCGCAGTTGCGGGGTCGAAACGCCCAGATCGAGGAGGATCCCACCGGACGGTGGAGTATGGGCGAGAGCTGGGAGATGAGCCAGATCGGCGTGGTTGCCCACGGCCAACCTGACAAGAGAGGGAGCGATTCGAGCCGCGGCAATCCTCCTATCCGCGATCTCGACTGCTAGGGGATCTTTATCGATGCCGATCAGCAGGCCTTCGCCCCGCAACTGCCTCAGAATGTCTATTGCGTGGCCGCCATGCCCCAGCGTGCAGTCTAGGATGACTTTGCCGGGAGATGGGGCGAGATATTGTAGGACCTCCTTTCTTAATACCGGCTCGTGGTGAGCCTCGACGTTCACGGCGCGGGACTCGCCTGCGCCTGAATCACAAACTTTTGCGCCGGCTTCAGGCCGGCCTTTTCATTGGCCACCGCGTCGCTGGCCTGATCGAAATTCTCCATGGCCTTTTCGGTGACTTTGTCGAAGACCGTCGGATCGAAAATCTCCATCGAGCCGACCCGCCCGACGATCAAGACCTTGCTTTTGATCTTGCAGAATTTCACCTGCGCCGGGGTCAGGCGAAACCGATTTTGCGCGTCCAGCGTAATCACCGCGGCCAACGAGGTTTCCAGATTCTTGATCGTTCGATGATCCGACCGACGATCATTCAACCCCTTCCACTCCTCCACCCGTTCAAGAAACGCGGAGTAGGGAAGAACCTTGAGCGAGCGATCCGTCGTTGGGATGACGCCGACCTTGTCCGCGTGTTCGGGGCAGATGGATTTGAGAACCTTCATGAAGCGCTCCGGAATGCCCACGCGCAGTTTGGCGTCCAGCACCATCTCCGCGTTGTGGAGGAAAACCTGCTCAAGTTTGGGAGTGGAATCTTCCTGCGCCATCGTGATTTCTTTGCGCTTTGTTTTCCCTTTTTCATTCTAATGGGCCAATTTGGGCCTATTAGGGAAAGAACTATGTAGAATCCCCACGATCTTGTCAACCCCCAAAATGCGATTTTTTGCATCTTTTTTTGGCCTCTGGTGGGGAACTCCCCTTAAATACAATCAAAAGACGAATTTTAGACGAATGAATAACGAAAATAAGGGCGAAAACCGAAAAAATCGCATCGGCTGTTTACTCTCCCCAGCTCGTTGTTGAAAATGAACCGGACATGACGCAAGAAATTCCCACCGAGAACCCAGAGACGCCGCTTGCATCGGATCCGGCGCGTGGCGAGAAGCCCGGCGGCGTAATCGCGCTTTCCCTTTTTCTCGGCGCGATTCTTCCCGAGCTTTATTATGAAGCGCGACCGGTCGCCTCCGATTGGGAAAATTTTTATCAACCCGCGAAGGGTCTGTGGAAATTGCCCCTGCATCAGATTCGACCGGAGGCGATTTTTTTTCCGCTCGTCGCCTTCGCGGCAATTATTTACTTCGTGGCGCAGAGACTAATGTCTCAGATCAAGCCACCCTCGTGGAAATTCTGCTTAAGTCAAAAGCAAAACGTCATCGCGCAGGTAGTAATTGCCCTAGCGTTATCTTTCGCAATCGGCCTTCTCTTCTTTCATTGGTCCGTGACGCCGCCGATGCTCGGCGATTCGGTGTTTTGGCAAATGCTGGCGGACAATCCCTTCATCATGGGAAGCGAGCCGCTCGGACGCTGGTCGCATTATCTCGCTTATCAACTTCTGACGCTATTCGACGTTTACGACCGGAAATTGGGAGTCCGGCTCAGTTCGGCCCTCGCGGGGGCGTTCGATCTGGCGGGGGTCATGCTTCTCGTTCGCGCCGCTCTGCCGCGTCTCCCGCGCTTCGCGGGCATCATGTTTTTGTTTCTTTCGCCGACGGCGTTGCTCTTCATCGGTTATCCCGAAGCCACGCCTTGGGCATACGCCTTCACGGAGATTTATCTGCTCGCCGGAGTTCGCTATTTGCGTTTGAGTCTTGCGCGTCCCCCTTGGCTGGAGACGCTTTTCATCATGTTCGCCGTCTGGACGCACGGTATGGCTTGCTTCGCCACGGGCGCGCAGTTGAGCCTGTTGCTGATTTGGTTTTTCCGGAAACTGGACGAAGATGCTCCCGCGCGATGGAGCGTTCGCCGCGTTGCCTTGGGGTTGAGTTTGGCGGCGTTGACCTTTGTTCCGCTCGGCGGAACTCTGCTCTTTGCTTACCTGTTCGGCACGGGATTGCCCGCTTCTCCTTGGCAAGGAAACATGGGAGGGGGCAAGGACAACTGGCCGTGGGTTTCGTTTTCCGAAGCAGGCGCGGCAACCCATCCGCTGGTCATCGCCCAATACATTTTTTTCGACAAGCGCTACCGTTCCGATTTGTTCAACCTAATCCTGTCGGCCTGTCCGCTATTGTTTGCGCTCCCGCTCGCGCTCGCGCAGATCGCGAAATTCGCGCGGACCGAAATTTTATTCGTCGGATCGGCGTTGGCCGGACTGCTTCTCTTCACGCTGTTCTGGAACGCCGATTTGGGGATGCAGTTTGATTTCGATCTGATGGCGATGTTCGCCGTTCCGGCCCAACTGCTCGCCGCCCTGTGGCTTGAGAGGAAATTAGAAGCGAAAAGTCAAAATTTCGTTTGCCTCGTGATCGCGTTTACGACCTTTTGCTTTACGCTCCTGCCGTTTATAAATTTTCCGTAAAAGAATCAGTAAGCCGATGCGTTTCATCTATTCCGGATTTAGGCAAGTCGAGCGCAAGGTTGTTGAATCTAGTTGTTGAATCTAACGGATGATGGCGAGACTGATCGGGGGCATCGGGATATTCAACTCCTTTCATGCCGCCGGGATTGCCCGTGGACTTGCCAAATGCTCACGCATTTCTCTATTGTGTCTCCAAGCCGGAAATGCTAAACAAACCATGCTCGCATCTTAAGAGTCTTAAGAAATAGGGCTACCACAAGGGGCTACCGTTATGGAGCCACCACACTAGCGCATGGGAGGTAAACACATGTATTTGGGATTGAAACGCGCCGCCGGATTCGTTTGGGCGGCCATGATCGTCTGGGCGCTCGCCAATTTGGCCGGCGCGCAACAACCGGACAAGCCGAAGCCGGCAGGGGGAGCCGCTCCGGCCGCCGCACCGGCGGGACCGCCCGCCGAATTGGGCGCGATTGCGGGAAAATGGGTCACCGCTCTGGAAGGTCTGCCCGGCGGACCGCAACTGGGTGAACTGGTCGCCGAGAAAAGCGGCGACAAAATGACGGCCGTCGTCAAATCGTCGCTCGGCGAAATGAAGGTGGACAACGTCACTGTCTCCGGCGAAAACCACGTCTTGAATTTCTTCATTGAAGCCATGGGTCAGTCCATGGACGTTCAGGCCACGATTAAGATCGCCGGCGATCAATTCACCGGCAAACTTTTGGTCGGCGGCGGGATGCTTGAAGCCGGCTTCAAAGGAGCCAAGGCCGGTTCCGAACATGAAAAGGAACTCAAGAAATACGTCGAAGACAAAATTAAGGAGGTTGTTGGCGAACCGGTCCTTCCGGTGGCCGACGCCAAGGATTTCATGGGCGCGTGGACTTTCTCGGGCGAAAGCCCGATGGGCGGCTCGATGGAAGTGGAGTTTGAGTTGCTCGACGTCGGCGGCAAGGCCTCCGGCAAACTCAAGTTGCCCCCTCCCCTCGGAACCCACACGATCAACAAGATGGCCAAATCCGACAAGGGCTTGACCATGACCTATCAGATGGAACTCATGAATAACCCGATGGAAATGAAGGTTGACATGGAGCGCCAAGGCCCGATGATCAGCGGTTTGATTGACGTCGGCGGCGGCATGTTCCAGATTCCTCTCGAAGGAGCGAAAAAGGGACGCGGCATCACCAAGCTCACGACCGCCGGAAAGAACGTCCTGATCGAATACGGACGTCCTTCCACCAGCGGCCCCGGCTACCAGAAGATGAACTCCACCTTAAAGGATGGACTCATCTGGCGCATGGGGAAGGATGAAGCCACCAACCTGAAAACCGACGCCGATCTGAAATTCGGCGACAAGACGATCAAGGCCGGACGCTACAGCCTTTGGGCCAAGCGGGTCGGCAATGGCTGGAACTTGGTTTTCAATTCCAAACCCGACGTTTGGGGAACCGCGCACGACGCGAAAGCGGACGTCGCGGAAGTCCCCCTGACTTCGGGCAAAATCGAGAAACCCGCTGAACTCCTGACGCTCGAACTGAAGCAGGGCGAGCCGGGTTCGGGAACCTTCCGTCTGGCTTGGGGCGGCGAAGAGGGAACCACCAAGTTCTCCGTCGTCGGCGCCGAAGCCCCGGCGGGGGGCGCCACGGGTGCCGCTCCCGCAGGCGGAGCCAAGCCTGCCGGAGGAACCGGCGCTGGAGCCAAAGCTCCCGCCGCTCCGAAAAAGTCCTCCTAAAAAGGACTGAATCGTATCTCTCGATACGATTCGTTTGATTGCTTGAAAGATCGCAAGGCCCGCGCGTAAATTAACGCGCGGGCCTTGCTTCATTTTAAGGAACTCTCCATGCCTCTCCACATTCCTTTTCTAAATCCTAATCCTAATCGTAATCGTAATCTTGCTCTTACTCTTGCTCTTGCTCTCCACCTAAATTATGCCTTCGCTCAACTGCCTCCGGCCGAAGCATTTTCGCGAATGAAAATTGCCGACGGATTGGAAGTCACTCTCTTCGCCTCCGAACCCGACATCATGAATCCGATTGCGATGGACGTTGACTCCGACGGGCGCGTTTGGGTGACCGAGGGAGTGAATTATCGTCTCTTCAAAAATCCCCGCGCGAGACCGGAAGGAGACCGCATCCGCATCCTCGAGGACACCGACGGCGACGGTCGTTGCGACAAGGCGACCACGTTTTATCAGGATCAATCCATGCGATCTCCGCTGGGGCTTGCCGTTCTCGGTCGCAGAGTTTACGTCTGCCAGTCCCCCGAACTCTTTTACCTCGAAGACACCGACGGCAACGGCAAGGCTGACAAAAAGACCGTCGTTCTCACAGGTTTCAAAGGCGTGGACCACGATCACGCCGTTCACGGCGTCATGTTCGGTCCCGACGGCCGTCTCTACATGAGCAATGGCGACGAAGGATTGGACGTGACCGACAAGCAGGGAAATCGCCTGCGCGTCGGCAAGGCGATGGGAGCCGATCATCTCGCCGCGTCGGTCTTGCGGACTGATCTGGACGGCAACCGCCTCGAATTGCTCGCCGAGGGATTCCGCAACCCGATGGAACCCGCCGTGGATTCGTTCGGCAATGTTTTTATTTCCGACAATGACGACGACGGTAACGAGCAATGCCGGATCGCGTTCGTCATGGAAGGGGGCAATTACGGCTATTGGCCTCATCGTTCCGGCGACCGTCACTTGGACTCCGTTCATTGGAACGAGGACATGCCCGGCGTTGTTCCGAAAATTTTGAAGACCGGATTCGGCTCGCCGGTCGGAATGATATTCTATGAAGGATCGCTCTTGCCGGATCGAATGCAGGGAACGTTAATCCACGCCGACGCCGGTCCCGGCGTCGTGCGCTCTTATCCGGTCAAACCGCAAGGCGCGGCATTCTCCGCGCAAAAGGAATTTCTTCTCTCTTGTCCCGACGACGGTTGGTTCCGTCCGGTGGACGTGGCGGTTGCCCCCGATGGTTCCATCTTCGTCGCCGATTGGTATGACGCGGGAGTCGGCGGACACAATTTGCGCGATTTCACGCGGGGTCGCATTTATCGCCTCGCGCCTCCCGGCTCGCCTTACAAATTCAAAAAGCCCGATTTTGCCTCGCTCGAAGGACAACTCTCCGCGCTCGCCTCCCCCAATCAAGCAACCCGCTATCGCGCCTACGAAGCCCTGAACAAAAACCGAACCCCCGAAGCGACCAAGAAACTCGCCGAAGTCTTCCAGAAAGGGAATTCGATCATGCGCGCCCGGACGCTCTGGCTTCTCGCGCCTCGCGGCGACGCCGGGCGTCAAACGGTGATGGAAGCCTTGCGCGATCCGCGTCCTGAATTTCGTGTTCAGGCGGTTCGCGTTTTGACATCCCTTGGAATCGAAGAACTTCATTCCGCAACCGCGCTTCTGGACGATCCCGATTCCGGTGTTCGCCGTGAAATTCTTCTCCGGCTTCAGCACGTCAAAACCAATTGGGCGGAGGATTGGATCGTCGCGTTGGCGCAAAAATTCGACGGCGAGGATCGTTTCTACCGCGAAGCCCTCGGCATCGCCGCGCGCGGAAGGGAAAGCGCGTGTTTCGCCAAAATCTCAACGGCTTTGGGTGGACAATGGAACAAACCCTTGGCGGAGATTGCGTTTGAGTTGCATACCTCCGAAGCGATGGAATTGTCCGGACGAATTTTGAGCGATCCCAGCCGAAGCGAGGCCGACCGCCTCCAAGCTATGAAGATTGTTGCCGTCGCGGGCGGGGACTTGGCGGGGGAAAAAATTGTGGCTCAGCTTCACAAAGAAGCGTCTCCTCGATTTACGCTGACCGCGTTTGAATTGCTCTCCCGCGACGGCGGACGCGCATGGCCGCAAGCGAAAAAAAATTCCAAGCTGAACGAGTTCTTGCTCGCCGCGCTCCGCTCCGATGAACTCCGCGACGGGGCGGAAAATTTGATCCTTGAATTGCGCCTCGAGGAATTCCTTCCCGACTTGGCGGAGATGGCCGGCGACGAGTGGTTCCCGCTGGAAACGCGCCTCCGCGCGCTTCAAACGCTCAATCAATTTCAATCCCCTTCCATGTTGAAGGACCTCAAGGATTTGCTCGATGACGATCTGCCGCAGATTTCCATCACCGCCCTCCAAGGAATCGGCGCGCTCCGGAACAACGATGCCCAGCAACTTCTCAAGGAAATCCTCGCCGATAAATCCAAGCCGAAAGAACTGCGGCGAGAGGCGGTCCGCCAACTCGGCAACACAAAATCAGGCGATCTGTTGATTCTTAAAATGGCGGAAGCGGGCGAACTTCCCGCCGATCTGGTGTTCGACGCCTCAACGGTCACTCACGCCAGCTACGCCGAGGATGTTCGCCTCATGGCCGATCAACTTTTGCCCCAAGAGCAAACCCGAGAAGGAAAACCTCTCCCGCCGATCAAGGATTTGATCGGCATGAAGGGAGATTCCGCGCGCGGCAAGACCGCCTTTTATTCCGCCGACGGACCGCAATGTTTCCGATGCCATAAAATCGCCGGAGAAGGGCGCAATGTCGGCCCCGATCTGTCCAAGATCGGCGCGAAACTGACGCGCGAGGCGCTCTATGAATCCATCCTGAATCCCAGCGCCGCCATCGCCCCCGAATATCAGGTCTGGATCATCCAATCCAAAACCAAAGGCTACCTGAACGGCTACATTCGCTCCGAATCCCCCGACGCGATCGAACTTGTTGACGCCGACGGCACGCTCCATTTCATCGCGCCGGGCGACATTTTGGACCGAACCAAGAGCGCGATTTCGCTCATGCCGACCGGACTCTCCTCCGGCCTCAAGACGCAACAACTCGCCGATCTGGTCGAGTATCTTTCAACCTTGAAGTAGGCGAACCTTCGGGACTATTCCCCTTCGCCGTCCTCATCGGGTTCGGGGGTTTTGCCGCCGCGGCGGTATCGCTCGAACGCGGCGACGCCTCGCTTGCTTGTTGAATAAAATTCCACCAGTTCACGGGCCTGCGGACCCAGCACGTTCAAGTCGAGGTCATCAATCGCGGATTTAACGGTCTTCTCGGAACGGTAAAGCGAGTGGAATACACGCTTAAGTTCCACGCGAACTTGGGAGGAGAATCCCGCGCGCACCAATCCCACGCTGTTCAAACCGCGGATGCAGGCCGGAATGCCCCGGACCGTCATGAAGGGAGGAATGTCCTGTCCGATGCCGCTGAACGCGCTGAGCATCGCCAGCCGCCCGATCCGGCAGAACTGGTGGATCGCGGTGTGACCGGAGATAAACGCGCGGTCTCCGACGCTGACGTGCCCCGCCAGCATCGCCGTGTCGGCAATGATGACGCCATTGCCGACGTGGCAATCGTGGCCGACGTGCGAAAATCCCATGATGAAACAATCGTTGCCGATGGTCGTCGCTTCCCCCTCGTGAAAGGCGCGATGGATGCTGGCGTATTCGCGGATGACGTTGTTGTCGCCGATGACAAGGCGCGTCGGCGCTCCCTTATAGCCCGTGTGTTGCGGTGCGTGGCCGAGCGTGACCCCCGTGCCGATTTGATTGTTCGCCCCGAGTAGGGTCTGTCCCTGAATATGAACGTAAGGACCGATCGTGCATCCTTCGCCAATGGTCACTCCGCTCTCGATGACGGCGAAGGGACCGATCCGGGCCGTCGGCGCGATTTCGGCCTTGAGATCAATGATGGCGGTCGGGTGAATCTGCGGCGGAGCCAAGAAAATCCTCCAAGTTAGCGGGACACTTGCCCCGCTTGATTTCGGTAATCCGAATCCGGGAAATCCGGCGCGGACCGCTGAATTGTGGGCGAGAGCGGGAGTAAGAGCAAGAATTTTGCTTTCAAATTCCTGTCGCTATGAATTACAAATCGAGCGCGGGGTCCCGAATCCAACCGACGGCTTCCTCTTCGTTTGAAAAGAGCCGTACCCTCGCGCCCCGATTGCGCGAAACCGTTTCGGCGAACTTCATCGCCTCGTGGTGCTCCGGAATCAGATCAACGTATGCGAGCTTCAGCAATTCAATCGGCATGGTCTCGCGCAACTGAACGAGCAAAACGTAAATGTCCATGATCGCCAGACTGGGACCCGCCAACCGCTCCACCACCAGCAACTTGTCGAACTTGCGCGCCTCGCATTCCTTCAGACACTTGGTGAAGTAGGACAACACGGTTTCCTTGCTGTTCGCGCCCGTGGCCGCCGCGCGCAAGTAATCGCCGCAAACCTCAAACGTCAGTTCATATTTGGACGCCATGCCCCGCCCTCTGCTTTTTTTGCCTACCCCATTGTTTTAGGACTGGGAGAGGAGACGGGTCAATCTATAAATCACGGCGTTGGGACGACGCGTCTTGTTCGGTCGCGTAAACGTGCCTGAAAAGCTCGCCCAGCGTGAGGGTTTCTCGCCAGAAACTAACGAAGTCAATATGGTACTTCTTACGTAATTCCTCGCCTAGAATCTCCAACTCAAGCATATCCGGCCAGCTTCGTGACGGATAACGCGAATGATAAATTTCCAAGATTGTATCGTCAGGGGCGAAGTTCAGAGCGCGCGAGGTTCGGATGGCGAAAGCCCGACAAAACAGCCGCAAGTATTCGCGAATGGCCTTCTTAGACGCGTCAGGAAAAATCCCTCGCCACTTGGGGCCTTGGCATGGACGTTTGCGATATGCTCTCGGTAAACCATCGTCAATTAGAGCCGCAATGCATGCGCTCAAAAGGATTGCGATAATCAGGATCGCGCCGGTTTCCCGTTTCATAACAGTTGCCATTGTCCTGCGGACTAAACCGAAAGGTCAACAGGAGCAGGCGCAAAGGTCTCTCAGAAAGACATTTGTCGCTTATCCATTTTTCTGTGATACTGGTTTTGTGAGAATAATTCTAACCGTCACCAATCGTGGGAGTGTGACGCTTCCTTCCAAATTGCGCCATCAGCTCGGTCTCAAAGGGGACGATCAATTGCTTGCGGAGATCACGCCGGAGGGATTATTGCTCCGTCCGGCCGTAACGCTCCCGGTCGAGATTTACAGCGACGAACGGATCCGCGAATTCGACGAATCGGAGCGGGAATTGGATTTTGCGCTACACCGCAAAGCCGCCCGCCGAAACGCTCCCCCGATAGAATGATATTTTTCATCCCTGAAATTGGCTCGCCTTCAATTGCGGTCTAACCAGAAACTAAATCCGCCACCAAATCCCCCACCTGCGACGTCGAATACCCCATCTTCCCCGCGCTGAGGCTTTTGATTTTCGTCGCGGTCAGGTCCATCACGGCTTTCTCAATCGCCTGAGCCGCGGCGTGTTCGCCGAGCGTGTCCATCATCATCGCGCTCGCGCAGATCGCCGCCAGCGGATTGATGACGCCCTTGCCCGTGTATTTTGGCGCGCTTCCGCCGATCGGCTCGAACATGGAAACGCCCCCCGGATCGGGATTGATGTTCCCTCCGGCGGCGATCCCCATGCCCCCCTGAATCATCGCCCCCAGATCGGTGATAATGTCGCCGAACATATTGTCGGTAACGATCACGTCGAACCATTCGGGATTCTTGACGAACCACATGCAGGTCGCATCAACGTGGGCGTATTCGCGCTTGATCGAGGGAAAATCCTTCTTCCCGACTTCATGGAACGCGCGTTCCCAAAGATTAAACGCGAAAGTGAGAACATTGGTCTTGCCGACGAGCGTGACCTGACTCCGCAATCCTTTGTCGGTTTCCTCCTTTTTCAATCCCTTCCACGGGGCGTCCTTGTGAATCCGCTCCGCGTATTTGAAGGCGTAACGGATGCACCGCTCAACCCCTTTGCGCGTGTTGACCGAGGTTTGAATCGCCACTTCGTCTGGCGTCCCTTTTTTGAGCGTACCGCCGGTCCCGGCGTAAAGCCCCTCGGTGTTTTCGCGCACGACGGTGAAACAAATGTCCTCCGGTCCCTTGTCTTTGATCGGCGTCTCGACGCCCGGATAGAGCTTGACCGGACGGAGATTGATGTATTGATCCAGTTCGAAGCGCGTCCGGAGCAAAATCCCCTTTTCCAAAATCCCCGGCGGCACGTCGGGATGACCGATGGCTCCGAGATACATGGCGTCGAACTTGCGGAATTCGTCCAACGCGGAATCGGGCAACGTCTCGCCGGTCCGCTTGTATCGCTCGCCGCCGAAATCGAAATTCTGCGCTTCGAGTTTGAACCCGAATTTGCTTTGCGCCGCGCGAAGAACCTTGAGTCCCTCCGCGACCACTTCCGGTCCGGTCCCATCCCCCGGAATCACCGCGATTTTGTATGTTTTAGCCATGAAAATACCCCGTTGCTCTTCCCGAATTCCGATGCTCACGATTCCTAGCGGAAATCGAACCCGATACATTAGAACTCCCGCTCTGGGAGTTCAATTTTTCTTTGCTTTCTCGGTTGACGCTTCTTTTTGTTGGATATCCTCGATGTGTGCCGCAATGCCATTGAACAATTCAAAGACATCCACTTCTTCACCTCGCTCAACTCGCTTGGATATCATCGTAAGGGGATATAGGATAATGCTTGTCCTTGGTAGCATCACGGCGGGATCTCGGCCAAATTGGTCTTCGACCATTACCCATTCCATTCCCAATTCTTGGATGAACGCATCGCCAAGAACAATGCCGAGGCATTGTAACTCGTATGTTTGATGAGGCTTGAAAACTCCGGCTTGCAAAACTGCGCGGATGGTTCCCAGTTTACCAACGGTACTTTTGTATTTCCGTTTTGACTCGTCGTCCGCGAAAAACTTTTCGATGACCTCGCGCTGATTCTTCAGCCGTAGCTGATCGGCTTCGGTCAATGCGGCGATCTTCTGTTCGGGTTGGTTCATCATTCTACCCTCTTGTGAATCCTTGCACGAACAGCATCCGAAAATGAGAGCCAACTTCAGAGCGTTCGTTGAATGGAAACGCAAAGTCTGATCGCCTCTCGAATTATTTTCTCAAGTTCGGGCAACGACTTGGCTTGAGTATGGCAACCCCTCAAATCCGGGACGATGCCGATAAACCAACCATCTTCGTCCTGTTCGATGACCACGGGAAAACTGAATTTTTCATGTAGCTCCCACCCATATATCCATCAACCAATTTTGCGCCGACCGATTTTTTCTTGCAAGACCTTCAGCAAAGCGGGAGTAGCGGTTTCTCGGGAGATTTGGGATTGGGTAGAAGCCGCTTCACCAAGGGCGAAATGTGCCAGTCCATTTCCTCCAGCGGCACGGCTCCCAAAAGCGGTTCGGCGCCGTGCGGTAACTCGATGGCGCGGACTTGGCAGGATCGTCCTTCAACCTCCAAATCCACGATGCCGAACACGCGGTAATCGTGTTCGCCGCCGTCGGCGGTATAGACCTTGACGTCGCCGGTCTGCCGCAAGCGAAGCCGCTCGATGAGGTCCGTCGGCAACGCCAACTCCGCCGCGCCGGAATCAACCAACGCGTCGCAAGTAATGTCCTCTCCTCTTTGATTCTGCGGGAGAAATTGATTTTGCCAGTTGCTCAACTTGACGCGGACTCGAAAAACTCCCATGACAATCATCTCCCACGAACAAATTATCATTTTTCGCAAGGAGCTTCCAATATTTTGGATTCAACCGCCGATGGACGCCGATTCACGCCGATGGGATTTCAACCAGATCGGCGCGCGTCGGCGTGGATCGGCGGTTCTCGTTCAAAATCAGCGCCTCGCGATCCACGCGAACGCCCTGACCCAATTCCAACGGTCGCCCCAAAATAAATCCCAACGCCAACTGCGGTTGAACGAACAGCCCTTCGGCATGACGGACGGAAAGCGCGAATTCGGCGCGGGAGGAATCGGCGGAGCGAAGTTCCAGCGATTCCATCGAGTCGCACAGGTTGATTCTTCGGATGCCGCTTTTCTTTTTCACTTCGACCGGAAAATTTTCGGCGTCGGCAAATGAGGTCAATGCGGATTCAATTGTGGCAGGAGTCAGATTTAATCGCGCCATATTTAATTCCACGCAAAACCGCGACGCAACGGCGGAGGCATCAATCGAATCGGCGTCGAGGGGAATTTCTTCGGCGTCAAGAAAGGAAAGACCTTCGACACTGCAAGCGTTCATTGCGGAAAGAAGTTCGGGGACGTTCACGCGCCCGGTGAGCGTCGCGTCGAAAAGTTCGCGCCGTCCGCCGACCCCCAGCGACAGCGGCGGCGAAAAACCGAGAAGCGGTTTGGGATTGAATCCCTCCGAATGAGAGAGCGGAGCCTTGGCGCGGCGCAAAACCATCGCCAGAACTTTCGCCATGTCCAAATGCGAAAGATAACGCAAGGTTCCGAGTTTGGTGAATACGACCCGCAGGCGCATTGCCTTTTCCGGTTCGGCGAAACGATGAACGGGTTGTTGCTGAATCCGGCGATAATTGGAGAAGACCTTTAATTCCATATCCTCGCCGCCCGGGGGCGCATCGGAGGAAGACGCAGGTGAGACGCCTGCGCCATTGCTATCGAGACAACCCATTGCCCGGGATGCAAGCTCCTGCGCGCGTTCGTTGTAGCGCGTCGCGGCGGCGCGGAGTTGACTTTCGGCGTCGGGATCGTCGAGTTGCCGTCCTTGCGCCAAACGTTCCTCCTTCTCGACGCGATTCATAATCACGTCCTTGGTGTAGCGCTCCTGTCCGTCGGTCGCGCCCGATTGGTGGAGCGCCAAAACGTGGTCAATGGTTTCATTGCATGCGTCGCATCCGGCGCATTTGCCGACCTCGCACGGCTCCATGACGCGCAATCGCCATGCGCGGCGCTGATCCGCCCAAAGGAACCGCTTGCCGAGACTCGAATCAAGATGATCGAACGGAAAAACTTCGTCTTCGCTTCTCTGCCGATTCGCGTAGAACGTCGGATCGAGTCCGACCTGCCGGAACGCCTCCAGCCAAAATTCCTTGTTGAAGTATTCGTCCCAGCCGTCAAAGCGGCAACCGAGTTCCCACGCGCGTTTCAGAGCCGCCGCAACGCGCCGGTCGCCCCGCGCCAGCACCGCCTCGATAAACGACGACCCGGTGTCGTTGGTCTTCACGTCAATGTTCGGTCCGCGAAGTTTGCGCCGCGTGTATTCGTATCGGCGGTTGAGTTCCTCCTCCGGCGGTTGCGCCTCCCATTGAAACGGCGTGTTCGATTTCGGAACGAACGGCGAAAGAGTGACGTTGACGATGGCCTTGCGTCCGTGATGGCGACGGCCAATCTCGGCGGCGCGCCGCGTGATCTCCACGATGCCGTCGAGGTCCTCGTCGGTCTCGGTCGGCAGACCGACCATGAAATAAAATTTTACGGTTTGCCAACCGCGCTCGAAAACTTCCCCGATGATCCGCAGAAAATCCTCCTGATCCACTTCCTTGTTGATGATCCTGCGGAGGCGGTCGGTTCCGGCTTCGGGGGCGAAGGTGAAACCGGATTTGCGGACGCCGCGAATCTCATCGGCGATGTCCACGTCGAAGGCGTTGATGCGTAGCGAGGGAAGCGTGACCGAAACGCGATGCGGCCCGAACTCGCGCGTCATCCGCCGCACGAGCGTCCCGATGGCGGTGTAATCGGCGGAACTGAGCGAGAGCAACGAAACCTCGTCGTAGCCGGTGTTGGCGATTCCCTCGGCGGCGATCTCGCAAATTTGATCCACGGAGCGCTCGCGCACGGGTCGCGTGATCATACCCGCCTGACAAAACCGGCAACCGTTCACGCATCCGCGCCGAATTTCAATGGCGAATCGGTCGTGGACCGTCCGCAGAAGAGGAACGACCGGGCGCGTTGAACCGAAATCTTGCGTGATGTTGAAATGGCGTTTCTTGACGATGGCGGGAACACCGTCGCGGTTCGGAAGAACTCTTGCGACGCGCCCATCGTCGAGGTATTCCACGTCGTAAAATTCCGGAACATAGACGCCGGGGATTTGCGCCAACCTCGTGAGCAGTTGTTCGCGCAGTGGCGCGGACTTTCCAGTCTGCGCGTCGGGCAGGCTCGAAAGCCCGACCCACTCGGCTTTAACTTGTTCGACGAGACGGCAAATATCCTCAATCGCCTCCTCGCCGTCGCCGATCACGAAGGCATCCAAGAAGGGAGCCATCGGTTCGGGAGAAAACGCCCCTTCGCCCCCGCCAATGATTAACGGAAACGGTGCCGTCCGGTCCTTGCTCTCGAGGGGGACGCCTCCCAGATCGAGCATCGTCAGGATGTTCGTGTAGTTGACTTCGTGCTGAAGCGTGAATCCGACAACGTCGAATTCCGAAAGCGCGCGACGTGTCTCAAGCGAATAAAGTGGAATCTTTTTTTCGCGCAAGAGCGAATCAAAATCGGGCCAAGGGGTGAACGCGCGTTCCGCCGCCCATTGCGGCGTCCGGTTGATCCGCTCGTAGAGCAAATTGTAGCCGTGATACGACATGCCGAGGTCGTAGGCATCGGGAAACGCGAGACAAAGCCGAACCTTGACCTCCGGTCCCTCCTTCACGACTTGATTGAATTCGCCCCCCGTGTAGCGTCCGGGTTTTTCAACCCGAAGGAGAAGCGGCTCGATGATTTCAAACGGTACCGGCATGATTGCGCTCCGGTGCGGACGGCGCGAATGAATGCTTGAGGCGATCCATCGGATCGCCTCAAGCGCGCGATTTGCATCGAGCGACCGACTGGGTCGCTCTTACTTCTCGGCCTTCGCGGATGCTTCCTCGCCCTCTTCGGACGCTGGCTCCGCCGGAGCTTCCTCGGGCGGTTCAACCGTGGGCACGGCTTCGTAATCCTTATAGAGAGCAAGCCCCGTTCCCGCCGGAATCAAGAGGCCCATGATGACGTTCTCCTTGAGGCCGCGCAGGTAATCGTAACGTCCCCGAATCGCCGCGTCGGTCAGGACGCGCGTCGTCTCTTGGAACGAAGCCGCAGAGATGAACGAATCGGTCTCCAACGACGCCTTCGTCAACCCGAGCAACTTCGGCGTGGCCGTCGCCGGTTTTCCGCCGTCCTTGATCGTCTTCTCGTTTACCTCATTGAACTGGAAGCGATCCACTTGTTGGCCGTAAAGGAACCGGGTGTCGCCGATGTCCTGAATGACCACCTTTTTGAGCATCTGTCGGATGATGCTCTCGATGTGTTTGTCGTTGATGTGCACGCCTTGGACACGATAGACCTCCTGCACCTCCGAAAGAAGGAACTCCTGAAGCGCTTTCTCTCCCTTGACCCGCAAAACGTCGTGCGGATTGACCGATCCATCGGTCAGCAGATCGCCCGCCTTCACTTGTTCGCCGTCGCGCACGTTCAAGTGACGAACCAGCGGGATGGAATAAACGATTTCCTCCCCGCCGTCCGCGACGATGGCGAGCTTCCGCGCTCCCTTGGCGATGCCGCGAATCTGGACCCGGCCATCCACGTCGGCGATGAAGGCCGCGTCCTTCGGCTTGCGCGCCTCGAAGAGTTCGTCAATGCGGGGCAAACCTCCCGTGATGTCGCGGCTCTTGAGACGAAGCCGCGGCAAGCGGGCCAGAATTTGTCCGGCTTTGATGTGCGTCCCGTCCTTCAGCCCCGGCATGATGATCGCTCCGACGGTCAAGTTATAGACCGACGGGTGACCTTTGGCGTCCCCCTTCACCGGCAGAATTTGAATCTGCGGATGGCGCTCCTCCTTGTGCTCCTGAATGACCAGTTGCATGTTTCCGGTCTGCGCGTCAATGTCCTCGGCCACGGTCACGCCGGGGATAATATCGGAGAACTTCAGCGTGCCGCTGACTTCGGCCACGATCGGGGTCTGGTTCGTATCCCACGTGACAAACTTCTCCCCTTTCTTGACCGACTCGCCGTCTTTCTTGCTGATCATCGCGCCGTAAGTGATGCTCGGCAGAACTTGGATTTCGTTCCCCTCGGCGTCTTCCACGACGATCTTGCCCGTTCGCGCGATGACGACGTTCCTCGGCCCGGCCTCGGTTTCGGTCGGCACGGTTTTCAAGCCTTCCTTGTAACGCACCTTGCCGTCTTCGGACGCCTCATACCATCCCTCCAATTGAAGGCTGGCCATGCCGCCGATGTGGAACGTGCGCAGGGTCAACTGCGTGCCCGGCTCGCCGATGCTCTGCGCCGCGATCACGCCGACCGCTTCGCCCAGTTCGACGTGCTTGCCCGTCGCGAGGTTTCTGCCGTAGCAACGCGCGCAAACGCCGCGCGCCGTCTTGCAGGTCAGCACGCTCCGAATCACCACTTCCTCGACGCCGGAGTTTTCGACCTCCATCGCCTTGGCCTCGGTGATGATTTCGTTGCGGTGCAGAATGATCTTGCCCGTCGTCGGATGTTTCACCGTCTCGGCGCTCACTCGTCCGTCAATGCGGGAATGCAACGGCTCAAGAATTCTTTCCCCTTGCGCCGTCACTTCCTTGATCGCCGAGACGCCGATCCCTTCGGGCGTCTGACAATCGTTTTGCGAGATGATGAGATCGTGCGCCACGTCCACCAAACGGCGGGTCAGATACCCGGCGTCCGAGGTCTTCAGCGCCGTGTCCGCCAGACCCTTGCGCGCGCCGTGGGTGGAGATGAAGTATTCCAACACCGTCAGTCCCTCGCGGAAGTTCGACATGATCGGCGTTTCGATGATTTCGCCGACGCCTCCCGTGAGTTTCTTCGTCGGCTTCTGCATCAGACCGCGCATCCCCGCCAACTGGCGGATTTGGGTGATATTTCCGCGTGCGCCGGAGTGCGCCATGATGTAGATGGGATTCAATCCCTCCTGATCCTTCTTCAGCTTCTCGGTCATTTCGGTGGCGACCGCTTCCGAGGCGTGGGACCAGATGTTCACCACGTCGAAGTAGCGTTCTTCGTTCGTGATGGCGCCCTGCTCGTAGCGGCGTTGGACCGTGGCGACTTCGCGCCCGGCCTCCTGAAGGATTTTCGATTTCGACTCCGGAATTTTGATGTCGTCAATGCAGATGGAGATGCCGGCTTGCTTGGCGTATTCAAAGCCAAGGTCCTTCAAACGATCCAGCATTTCGGCCGTTCGCTCGGGTCCGCAGAGTTGATGCGCCAATCCGACAATGCGTCCCAGCGTCTTCTTGGTGATGGTCTCGTGCGAGAAGCCCTTTTCCGGATCGAAGTAGCCGATTTCGGGGGGAAGCGTCTGGGCGAACAGCAATCGCCCCACGGTCGCTTCCTCCAGTTTGCCCCCCTTGGAGCGCGCGCCGTCACCGGCCCCGTCCATGCGGACTTTGATCGCCGCCTGCAAGTCCACGGCTCCGTAGAGATAAGCGGTCAACGCTTCTTCGGGATTGGCGAACGCCATTCCCTCTCCCTTGCGCCCCTTGCGAAGGCGGGTCAAATAAAACAATCCGAGAACCATGTCCTGCGTCGGACTGGCGATCGGATGTCCGTTGGCCGGAGAAAGCAAGTTGTATTGCGCCAGCATGAGCCAACGCGCTTCCAACCGCGCTTCCGGCGAAAGCGGAACGTGCACGGCCATTTGATCGCCGTCGAAATCGGCGTTGAAGGCCGTGCAGACCAAAGGATGAAGGCGAATCGCCTTTCCTTCGATCAGCTTCGGATAAAACGCTTGAACGCCCAGACGATGCAAAGTCGGCGCGCGGTTGAGCATGACCGGATGGGTCGCGATGACGCGATCCAAAATGTCATACACCACCGGCTCGTCCTTCTCGATCATCCGCTTCGCGCTTTTGATCGTGTTGCAGTGTCCCAGTCTCTGCAATTCATGGATGATGAACGGATCGAACAATTCCAAGGCCATTCTCTTGGGCAAGCCGCATTCGTTCATTTTCAATTCCGGTCCCGTCACGATGACGGATCGTCCGGAGTAATCCACGCGCTTGCCGAGCAGGTTCTGACGGAAACGCCCTTGTTTTCCCTTCAGCAAATCGGAAAGCGATTTGAGCGGACGATTGTTGTGTCCCTTCGTCGGACGCGCGCGCCGCCCGTTGTCCAACAACGCATCCACCGATTCCTGTAGCATCCGCTTTTCGTTGCGCAGAATGACTTCGGGCGCTTTAAGCTCGACCAACCGTTTGAGGCGATTGTTGCGGTTGAGAACGCGCCGATACAAATCGTTGAGATCGGAAGTCGCAAAGCGTCCGCCGTCCAAATGCACCAACGGGCGAAGATCGGGCGGAATCACGGGTAACAAGGTCAAGACCATCCATTCGGGACGATTGCCCGAACCGCGCAAGGCTTCGACGACCCGAAGCCGCTTGAGAAGTCTGGTCCGTTTGGCGACGCCCCGAGCCGCAATCAACTCGCGCCGGAGTCTGTCGGCCAATTCGCCCGGCTCGATCTTCTTGAGCAGATTGCCGACGGCCTCGGCTCCAATGCCAATTTGAACGCGGTCGCTATAGACATCCCGATAATTGCGCGCCTGTTCATCCGTGAGCAACTGTCCGGGGATGAGAGGCGTGTCCCCGGCTTCAACGACAATCCACTGCTGATAAGCCAACACTTTCCCCAAGTCGCGGATCGAAAGATCGAGCAAGTTGGCGATCTTGGAACTCGCTCCCTTGTAAAACCAACTGTGGCACACGGGCGCGGCCAGTCGGATGTAACCCATCCGGTGCCTGCGAACCCGCGACTCGGTCACTTCGACGCCGCACCGGTCGCAAACGATTCCCTTGTATTTAATCCGCTTATATTTGCCGCAGGCGCATTCCCAGTCTTTGACGGGACCGAAGATGCGTTCGCAGAAGAGGCCGTCTTTTTCGGGTTTGAAGGTTCGGTAGTTGATGGTTTCGGGTTTCTTGACTTCGCCGACGGCGTCTTGACCGAGGTCTTGATCCCAGCGGGAGAGTTGGGAGCCGGAGAAAGTGTCGAAGGCGCGTTTTTGGCGCGAGGTCCAACGGAGGATTTGGTCGGGCGAAGCCAGCGAGATTCGGCAAACGGCGTTGCTGAGTTCAAGAGGGAGTTGAGGTTGTCCCGTGGTTTGTCTTCCGGCGCGCGGATTGGTGAAGAGCGGTTTGCCGGTCGAGGAAGAAGCGGTCGTCATGCTGGGTTGGTCCTTTCGAGTGAGTTAAGAGTTCTTTTGGTCGTTGATTGGCGGGCGACGCGCCGGGTCGCCCCTACATTCTCATAAAGATCCATCGTCGTCGTCGGCGGTGTCGGCAAGTGCGTGGAGGTCGGAGTCGGCGTCGAGGGCATCGGTCTCGTGAGGTTCGGGAGAGAGATCGGTTTCGGATTCGGTCTCTTCGGTCTCCGCGCCCGGCGCCGAGCGGGCGGAAAGGAGTTCGAGGTTGAGTCCGAGACCTTGGAGCTCCTTGACGAGGACGTTAAAGGATTCCGGGAGACCGGGGATCGGGGGGTTGAGGTTTTTGACGATGGACTCGTAGGTGCGGGTGCGGCCGGAGACGTCGTCCGATTTGAGCGTGAGCATTTCTTGGAGGGTGTGAGCGGCGCCGTAGGCTTCGAGCGCCCAGACTTCCATTTCGCCGAAGCGTTGGCCGCCGAACTGGGCTTTTCCTCCGAGGGGTTGCTGGGTGACGAGGGAGTAGGGTCCGATGGAGCGGGCGTGCATTTTCTCGTCAACCAAGTGGGCGAGCTTGAGCATATACATGACGCCGACGGTGACGGGCCGGTCGAAGGGTTCTCCGGAGAGGCCGTCGTAGAGGGTGACTTGTCCTGCGGATCCGAGGCTGGATTCGTCGAGCCATGATTTGATGCGATGTTCGTCGGCGCCGTCGAAGACCGGTGTGGCGACCTTGCGGTCGAGTTTGTAAGCGGCCCAGCCGAGGTGAGTTTCGAAGATTTGGCCGACGTTCATGCGGGAGGGGACGCCGAGGGGATTCAAAACCATGTCGACGGGAGTGCCGTCGGCGAGGTAGGGCATATCCTCTTCGGCCATAATTTTGGCGATGACGCCTTTGTTGCCGTGGCGGCCGGCCATTTTGTCGCCGACGGCGACCTTGCGTTTGACGGCGAGATAGACCTTGACGAGCTTGATGACGCCCGGAGGCAATTCGTCGCCGGCCTTGACGCGCTCGGCGAGGGTGCGGGAACGTTCTTCGAGTTCGGCCTGTTGGCGAATCGCCGTGGTCCAGAGATTTTTGACCTTGGCGCCAATGGGGCCGCTGACGGGATTAAGGCCGGATTTGAGCAATTGCTGGACGGCTTGGACGGCTCCGCTTTTGAGAGTGGCGCCTGCCTTCAACAGGATGGCTCCCGTCTCCGGATGACGAACCTCCCCGTCAATTTTTTTCAACGCCGCCGTGAGTTCCGCGTCGAAGGTGGAGCCGAGGTTGGCGAGGTCAAGCTCATGTTGCTTTTGGATTTCGGCAAGCTGTTGTTTTTCGCGGCGTGTGTTGGCCGTGGATCGGTCGCGTCGGGCGAACTGATGAATGGCGATGACCGTTCCCTCGGTTCCGGGGGGAACCTTGAGGGAGGCGTCGCGGACGTCCCCGGCTTTTTCGCCGAAAATCGCCCGCAGAAGTTTTTCCTCCGAGGTCAATTCGGTTTCGCCCTTGGGCGTGACCTTGCCGACGAGGATGTCGCCGGGTTTGACGTGCGCGCCGATGAAGACCAGACCGTCTTGATCCAGCTTGGCCAGAGCCTCCTCCGAGACGTTGGGGATGTCGCGGGTGATTTCCTCTTTGCCGAGCTTGGTGTCGCGGGCGTCGAGTTCGAACTGCTCGATGTGGATCGAAGTGTAGGTGTCGTCCTTGACGAGCCGGTCGGAGAGGAGAATCGCGTCCTCGAAGTTGTAGCCGCCCCAAGGCATGAAGGCAACGAGCAGGTTTTTCCCCAGCGCCAATTCGCCGTGGTCAATCGCCGGGCCGTCGGCCAAGACTTGTCCACGCTTGACTTTCTGCCCTTCCTCGACGATGGGCTTCTGGTTGATGCAGGTGTTTTGATTGGATCGCTCGAATTTGCGGAGGGCGTAAGTGTCGCTCGTCTCGTGGAGAGTCTTGACGACGATCTCATTGGCGGTGGCGCGAACCACCGATCCCTCATTGCGCGCGATCACGCACGCGCCGGAATCCATCGCCACCTTGAGCTCGATGCCCGTCCCGACCAAGGGGCTTTCGGGTTAAAGCAGGGGAACCCCTTGGCGTTGCATTGTGGAACCCGTCAGGTCGCGGTTGGCCTCGTCGTTTTAGGAGAACGGAAACCACGCCGCCAGACCCCGAACCCATTGCTTAGCCTAAATTCTACATTTGTGA